>NZ_JAVDXO010000007.1:0-230826 GCF_031457975.1 Rhodoferax saidenbachensis | reverse complement strand
GGAACCACCATGACAGAGGTAGTGACCAGCATCAAACGGGTGACCGACATCATGGGAGAAATCTCGGCCGCCAGCAGCGAACAAAGTGCAGGCGTAGCCCAAGTAGGAGAAGCCGTCTCCTCCATGGACCAGACTACGCAGCAGAATGCGGCGCTGGTGGAGGAGATGGCAGCAGCAGCCAGCAGCCTGAAAAGCCAGGCGCAGGACCTGGTGCAGGTGGTGGCAGTGTTCAAGCTGGGGAATTTGATGCCCCAAGCCCCCGCACTGTCCTTTTCCAACACATAAAAACAACGATTTTCCCCGCTACGTAATTCAAATAACTTGAGGAGACATGAAGATGATGAAGACGACGACGTTGGTACTCGCCGCCGCACTCGCCTGCGCTGGAATTTCTGCAAATGCATTCCCTACGGGAAGCATTTCTGCACAGACTTTGCAAGAGTCTGAAATCAACTCGATCACCTTGGGGCTGCTGAAGAAGCATGTGAAATATGCAGAGAGCATTTACCACGATTACTCGGCCAGCATTCCCGGTGCGGGCTACTTCCATTCGGGTGCAGGCAACGAAGACGGTATCCGTACCACTGCCAACTATGCCTATCTGTATGCACTGCTGCTAACGCGTACAACAGACGCATCGTTCAACGGCATTCCCCGCGCAACGGTGCAGGCCCATCTGATCGCCAACCTGAAATACCTCGTGAACACCCACAAGTCGTCGGGCAGCTTCAACACGACATCGGGCGCCAAATGGGGCAAGGTGTGGGAGTCCAGCATGTGGTCTTCGTATGCAGCGCTGGCGGGATGGATGGTGTGGGCCCAGCTGGACACCGACACCCAGAACAAACTGAACCTGCTGGTCAGCGGCGAAGCCGACTTCAAAGCCGCCACCCTGCCCCCTTACGCCGAGTGGAGCGACACCAAGGCAGAAGAAAACGGCTGGGACACCAACATCCTGTCACTGGCCCGCAGCATGCAGCCCAACCACGCCAATGCGGCCAACTGGGACGATATGGCAAAGAGCTACATGATGAACACCTACTCCACGCTGGCGGACAAGTCTGACGCTACGGTGGTGAGCGGCAAGGCCGTGAGCACCTGGGTGCGCGGTGCCAACCTGCACCCCGACCTGACACTGGAAAACCACGGCATCTTTCACCCGGTCTACCAGATGGTCCCCATCAACGAGCTGGGAACCTCCGCCGTCTTCTACAAGATGGGCAACCTGACCCCGCCCGCCGCGGTGGAACACAACATGCTCAACGTGTGGAACAAGGTGCTCAAGAAAATTGCACTGCCGGAGGGCGAATGGATGTACCCCAATGGCGTGGACTGGATGGTGCACGACTACGAACACCTGCCCGCCTACAGCTTTCTGGCCACCTACTTCAAGGATGCGGACGCGACCATGCTGGAAAGCCGCACGCTGGAATACATGCGCGAGCGGTCCAACCTGCAGACTGATGGCAGCTACTTTGGCAGCCTGATCGACATTGGCCCGCGCCGCGAATCCGTGGCCGCCCAGCGGCTGGCAGACGCATTTCTGTACCACGAATTTTTTGGCCCTGGCTCTACTACGCCAAGCACACCCAGCAGCTTTGTCACCGCACAGAGCGGCGTGACGGACTTCAGCTCCACCAATGTGCTGTTGCACCGCAATGCGCAAAAATATTCATCTTTCTCATGGCAAAGCAAGTTCATGGGCTACATCGGCCCCAACCCCTCCACCTACATGAACGAACCCTATGTGCTGGTGCCCTACCAAAAGTCGTTCGTGGGGTACTACAACCTCAACGGAGTGGCCACCAATGTGTCCCACATCACGCACACCAAACAGACTGCGACCAACTGGTTTACCACCGGTGGCGTGCTGTCGGAGAACGCTGGCAAGCTGACCCGCTACCTGTCTTTCACTTCCTTGCCGGACAACGGGTTGGTGGTGTACATGGACAAAGTGGTGGCCAACGCGGCAGTCACCATCGTGCAGGAATACGGCGGCGCGTTTGACTTTGAGCGCGATGCTGCATCGGGCGCGGCGCGCTCGGTGTATTCCACCTCGGGCACCACCAGCATGCCCACGCAGTTCACCGCGTACAGCGGCGACTGGATGAATGTGGATGGCAAGCTGGGCGTGGTGGTCAAAGGTGGCAAGGGCTTTAACTTTGGTTCTAAAGGCATACAGGCTGGCGCCACCAGCTCGCGCATGTATGGGTCGTACTTCACCGGCTCCAAGGCAGCCGCAGCCAATGAAATCATCTCTGACAAGGTGGTGGTGGCCGCGGTTAACCAGACCGCCGCACAGACCGCCCAACTGAGCGCCAATCTGCTGCGCCCCACGGTGGGGTTTGGCTGGTCCGCCTCCATCGTGCAGGACGAGCGCAACTTCCGTTTTTTGGTGGCCAGTAACTTTGATGGCTCTGGGGCCACTTCCATCCAACTGACCAGCAACGAGGGCGCACCGGTGTTGCCGGTGGCATCGCAGGTGACCGGCAGCACAGGCGTTGCCACACTGACGCAGGATGTGCAGAAGTCTCTGCTGCACACGCTGCGCGCTTATGCCAGCGTGGTGGGTGCGGGCACCGTGCAAACGGTCACAGGTGGCCTGTCCAACACCTGCGTGCTAACCAACTCGGGAAGCAGCGCTGTTAGTACCAAGGTCACCATCCTGGGATCGGGCGGCAGCTTTGTGTCGGCCACCACCACCGTCCAGCCAGGCAAGAGTGTGTCGGCCTCCGAACTCAATGGCAGCATTGTGTTCAAGGCGCTGTAGCGTCTAAATACCGTCAAACGTGAGCCATCCTTGGACGAGAGACAAGCGCGGCCTCCTCAGAAACCTGACACTGCGCCAGTTGCGGGTGTTTGAGGCGGTCGCCACCCACTTGAACTACTCGCGGGCGGCAGACTCCATGAGCCTGACACAGCCCGCAGTCTCTATGCAGGTGCAGCAGTTGGAGAGCGAAATCGGTCTGCAATTGCTGGTGAAGACCGGCAAGAAGGTGACGCTGAGCCAAGCGGGCGAGGAAATGCTGCGACAGGCCAGGCGCATCCTTAACCAGGTGCGCATGGCCGAGGAGGCGATTGGGGACTTTCACCCCTCTGAGGCCAACCGGGGTGGGCTGTTGCATCTGGGCTTGGTGTCTTCTGCACACTACTTCGCGCCGGCCCTGCTGATGACCTTTGCGCAAAGCTGGCCGCACGTCAAATTCAAACTGACGGTGGACAAGCGGGAACACATCCTGGCGATGCTGCAAGAGCACCAGCTGGATGTGGCCATCGCGGGCTACCCGCCCTCAGAGGCTGATGTGGAAGCGGAGACCTTTGCCGAAAATCCGCACTGCGTGGTGGCGCAAGCCGAACACCCGCTGGCAAAGCAACGCAACATCGACTGGAATGCGCTGCGTGACGAACCCTTTATCTTCCGCGAGCCGGGTTCGGCCACGCGACAGTTCTTCGAACACATCCTGCAGGCCCAGTCACTGCAGGTGAAGGTGTCCATGGAGCTGTCAGGCAATGAGACCGTCAAACACGCCGTGATGGCGGGCATGGGCATCAGCTTCCTGTCGGCCCACACCTTCCAGCTGGAAATCGAGTCTGGAAGAATCGCCGTGCTGGACATGGAAAACATGCCCAAGCGCCTGGACTGGTGCCTGATCCACCGCCGGGACTCCAGCCTCAGTGGGGTAAGCGGCGCGTTCCGAGATTTTGTACTGGACCGCGGGCGCGAGCTGGTGAAATGCAGAGTCGCTGTGGTGAATGGCGCTTGACGGCCTTGGCTGCAAAAAATATTTAAATATTGAACAAAATCTTGTCAGTCAGAACGTCCCCATAAGCTTTATGCATCATGGGTTTATTTGTTCAGCACGCTTTGAGGTTTCACCCCTCCAAAGCTGGACTCAGCAGAACTGGCGCAATCAGGTTATCCCTAGGTTGTAGGCCAACTATTCTTGGAGTTATTTGCAAATGGTTCAGGTAATTACCCTAGCTGGCTCGTCAACGTAAACCGTAAGTTGTTTTAGATGATGCCCACATGGGAGGCAAATGGTCCGTGAATTTCACATCATCAGAAACTCTGATAGATCTCATAAGAATATTTATCCCTCTCAAGCATCACCAAGCTAGAGTGAAAGGGGTCCCTAGTGCGTAGTTCCTTGGAGTCCATCCGCAATAGAGACAGGCAGGTCACCACAGACCAGATAAACCCAATATTGAGGAGATGATTTATGCCCCCCGTTAGATTCCGCTTTGCGCGCGGTGATTGGAGATTCTTGCTTGCAACAAGCATGATTGGAGTTCTACTTACATTCACTCAATCTGCAAATGCCCAGTCATGGCCCGCCAATCCTAATTGGCAGGCATACAACATGGTCCCCACTTCAAGTTCGGCATGTCCTATAGGTGTACAGAGCACATCGGGAAGTGTGACGAATGCCCCGGCGATTCTTTGCAATAGTGGCGGTGGCATGACATTGACAATGACGGCAGGAGGAGTCGCTCCTCGCGTAGTCCTTGACTATGGAAAGGATGTTGGCGGGATTCCATGGATTGACGTCAGTGCCGTTTCCGGAACTCCGCAGATGAAAGTGGGGTACAGCGAGACCATGCTGTACTTGACCGACGATGGGGGGGACTACCCCCCGTTTCAGGGATTCGGCAACGGTGAAGGTTCACTCAAGCGAGCTAACACCTATGCAGTTTCTTCACCTGGCCTGATTACCAATCGATCCACTCAAGGTGGAGAGCGTTTTCAAGTCATTACGCTCACCACGCCTGGGAGCGTAACGCTCAGAGGCCTTGGCATCAATTACATCGCAGATAGAACGCAAGCCGCCAACTATGGCGGATATTTCATGTCCAGCGACGATGCTCTGAATAAAGTCTGGTACTCAAGTGCATACACCGCGCAACTCAACGCCGTTCCGACCCAGTCCCTACCCGGGAGCTACAGAATCGAAAATGGTTCGTTGAGCGCATGGGGCAGCAACGTCACTGGAGGTTCAGACATCGGTGTATTTACCCCAGGTGTCAATTGGACAGACTACACGATGGCTTTTGATGTCAGTATCGTGAGCCAACAGGCTGGTTGGGCGGTACGCTCACGTGATCCGCAGAATGGGTTGGTATTCCTGCTTAGCTCAGACAGGCTCAGGGCCTTCACAGCGATTGGAAATAACTACACACAAATTGCATCGGTGGCAACGCCATTTCCCCTGGCCGCTGCGACTTGGTACAGCGTTTCCACTGCCGTGAATGGAGCAACCGCAACGGTAAAGATCAACGGCACGCAAGTATTGAGCATTACCTCCAGTGCTTTCAACTCCGGATCTGTCGGTTTTCGCCAATGGGGAACCGAAGAAGCGCGTTTCCGAAATCTGGTAGTTACTACTCCAGGAGGTGCACCGATACTGAACCTGCCATTTAACAATGCATCGCAGCTAGCCAGTTTCCGAATTCCTGGTAGCAACGAGGTTCCTTCCATTCTCGACGGTGCGAAGCGTGATCGGCTGGTTTGGTCTGGTGACCTTGATACGGCGGGTCCAACGATGGCATATACCGTTGGCAACAATGACTACTTGAAGGGATCGCTTCGGCTTTTTGCTACGCGTCAACACACCAGCGGATTCATTGAGGGTGTAGTGCCGTCAACCTATCCGGTCATCAATGCTCCTGGATTGACTAGCGAAACTGGTTGGTACTCAGCCACCTACTCCATGTATGTGGTTCTTGGCCTCTATGACCATTTAATGTTCAGCGGAGACCGTGCTTTCGCATCGTCATTGTGGTCGGCTGTTCAAAAGCAAATGGCGTGGAATGCCACCCGCCTTGATTCCAGAGGACTCTTCATTACCCGCAAAGGAGACGGAGCAGACTGGGACTTTTACGATGCAGAAAAAGTTGGGGCAATTACCGCATACAACGTCATGTACTACCGCACGCTGATGGCTGCTGCAGCTATTGGTGACGCTATTGGTCAGTCGGGTTCTGCGGCAACGTACAGGTCTCAGGCCAGCACCTTGCGCAATGCCATCAACACCTATATGTATGACAGTGCACGTGGAGTCTACCGGGTAAGCGACACAGTGTCGGTTATTGCACAAGACGCGAATGCCCTGGCAGTCTTGGCAGGTGTACCTGCGCCGTCTGAAGTGCCACGAATTCTGGCTACTGTTAAAACAGCACTGTGGACGAATCAGTATGGCCCCATGCCATTCAATGATCCCTTCTGGAAACCGATCATCAGCACCTTCATCAGTGGCTATGAAGCTCAGGCACGCTACCTGGCCAACGACTCTGACAATGCTGAACAGCTGATCCGAACTGTCTTTGGCCGGCTATCCGATCCGCAGAATTTTCAATACACAGGAACAATGTGGGAAAACGTGGCCGCGAACGGTACACCGGGATTGACCAAACAAACTAGCCTTGCGCATGGCTGGGCGACAGGCGCAGTCAGTGCGCTGTCTGGATATGTTCTTGGAATACGCCCCACTGCACCCGGATACGAGAATTGGCTTGTGCAACCGCACCCTGGGACGTTGTCGTGGGCAGTTGGTCAAGCGCCGACACCTTTTGGCCCACTCTCTGTGAAATGGGGTGGTCAACGCGGCAACAGTTTCTCGATGGAAGTATCGGCACCTGCCAGTACCACAGGAACAATTTCCATTCCAGCCAATGGTGTAACCAATCCAACCATCAGCATGAATGGCAATGTCGTCTGGCGCAATGGGAAGTTTATCTCTGGAAGTGGTCCTTCAAATGCGGCGATAGACGGACAGTTCATCAATCTCAATGGAATTCAGCCAGGTACATACACGTTGGGTGTATCACCGGGCTAGTTACTGAGACATCCGCACGGACGGCTCCTGATTCAGGAGCCGTTTTCGTTTCTGTTGATGCCATCTGCCTGCCCCAACTTGGCTAGATCCCTTCTTGTCACAGGACATTACATGATTCTTCACAATCATCGGGAACGCCTGCTCAAATCAATCATGACTCGGTGACAAGCTGCGCCAGAGTTGCCGCTCACAACGTGAAATCGAATCAAGCTGCGCTCAGCAAGCGGCTTAGTTTTGATGAACCTGGTGGTCAGTCCGAGGGGCTCACTCCATCGTGATGTCAGACGGTGCAGGTTGGGGTAGTGGACAGCTGCCGGTCGATTGGTTCGAATCGTGACTTGCCCGTTGCAACTGCTGATGACCCGCTTAGTCGGACTCCATTCTTGATGGCTACCACTTCCGCCATGATGGACAGCGCAATCTCGGCCGGCGTCTTACTGCCGATGTACAGACCCGCAGGCCCATGCAGGCCTTGCAATGCCGATTCGGAAACATCAAAGTGCTCGCGAAGCCGCACCCGGCGCTGGGCAGCATTGCGACGTGAACCAATGGCTCCTACATAGAAAGCATCTGATTGCAGCGCGTCAATCAGCGCCAACTCATCCAGCTTCGGGTCATGGGTCAGGGCCACTACGGCGGTGCGCGCATCGGGGCGCAGACGCTGGATCAAATCGTCTGGCATCTCGTGGCTGAGCACCACACCGTCCAGGCGCCAACTTGCACGGTGTTCCTCGCGCGGATCGCAGACGATCACCTCGAAGCCCAGGCTCAGCGCCATTTGGCACATAAAGCAAGACAAGTCCCCGGCACCGATCAAAATGAGCCGGGTCTGTGGCCCTAGGTAGGTAGTGAGCTGGGTGTCGTCGAGCTCAGGCACGCCATCGCGTTTGCCTTCGCTTAACTCCACGTGGCCGGTGCGCAGGTCCAGCCGCCGCTCGGTGCTGCGACGCTGCTGACAGGCTTGCAACAGCTCGTCCAACCGGCTGTGGCTGGATACCGCCTCCAGCACCAGTTCGACGGTGCCGCCGCATGGCAGGCCGAACCGGTGGGCTTCGTCGGCCGAGATGCCGTAGCGCAGCACGGTGGGCGCCTCGGTCGCACAAACCGTTTGCACGCCGCCTTCGCGGATCAGCTGGATCAGATCGTCCTCGATGCAGCCACCCGACACCGAGCCGACCGTCTCGCCCCGGCCATTGATGGCCATCAGCGAGCCGGGCGGACGGGGTGAGGACCCCCAGGTCCGCGCAACGGTGACGAGTACCACCGGTAGACCGGCCATCTGCCAGCCCAGTGCAGTGCGCAAAACCAGGGTGTCAAGATCTTCCATGGTGTGGCGTCCTCTTTGGGGCAACGGGTCTTGTCAGGCCAGCTTGAATGGCAGATCGCGCACCGGCTTGCCGGTCAGCCGTGCGATGGCATTGGCAAATGTCGGCGCCAGCGGCGGCAGGCCGGGTTCGCCCATGCCGGTGGGCGCATCGGCGCTGGGTACGATATGGACATCGAACGCCGGCATGTCAGTGATGCGCGCCACGGTGAAGTCGCCGAAGTTGCTCTGCTCGACGAAGGCGGTAGCGCTCATGACCCGGCCGCTCTGGCAGTAGCGGCAGCTGAACCGAGAAAGAAAAATACCCAAACGCTGCATGCGGTGTGAAGACTTTCTTCAAAGTGGGGTAATCGTATTTTTCCTGCAGATGGACACGCTTCGGCCAGTACCGGCTGTTCACGCCACCGGCGCCCCGAAGCCGCGGATGCAGGTGGAGATGGGACAGCGGCGTTGCACTTGCCGTCAGACAAAATCGATGTGCTTTCGCAGGGGCAGTTCACGAATGCGTTTTCCCGTGGCATGGAAGATCGCGTTGGCCAGCGCCGGGGCCGCGGGTGGCACGCCGGTTTCACCCACGCCGCGGATCGTTCCGCCGCTCTCCAGCACCTTGACCGCGATCTGAGGCGCCTGCTGCATGCGCAGCACCGGGTAGTTATGGAAGTTGGTCTGCTCGGCGGCGCCCTTGGCGAAGGTGATCTCGCCATAGACCGCGGAGCTGAGCCCGAAGATCACACCCGATTGCAATTGCGCTTCGAGGTTGCGCGGGTCCAACGCCGTGCCCACGTCGACGGCGACGAACACCTTGTCGATCTTCACACCGTCCTTGGTGGTCGTGATCTCGACCACCTGGGCCACCGGCACCCCGCGGCACAGGTGGAAGGCCACCCCTCGGCCACGGCCGGCAGCCAACGGCTGGCCCCAGCCCGACATGGCCGCCACCGCCGACAGCACCTGGCGCGACGGCTCGTGGTTGAGCAGCGCCAGCCGTAAGTTCAGGGGGTCGGCGCCGGCCTGCGCGGCCAGTTCGTCGATGAAGCTCTCGATGAAGAAGCCGTTGAACGAGTTGCCCACCGAGCGCGCATAGGTCACCGGCCGTGCGGCCGGCGTGCGGTAGGCCGTGGCGCGGTAGTTGGCGATGCCGTAGGGCTGGTCGAAAGCGCCTTCGATGATCTTCGCGTCCGGGCCCATGGCCGGCAGGCCAAGGCGGCCGAGACTCGACTCGACCACCGACAGCGAGGCCACTTGCACGTCGAGCGCGTGCACCTGCTTCCCGGCCGTCGTGCCACGGAAACGTGCCACGGCTGCGGGGCGGTAGAAGTCGAGCGTCATGTCTTCTTCGCGGCGCCAGGTCATCTTGACCGGCTTGCCCGTCATCGCCAGAGCCAGCCGCACGGCCTGCACGACGAAGTCCGATTCGAGGCGCCGGCCGAAGCCACCGCCCATCAGCGTGGTGTGCAGGTGCACCTTGCTGGCGTCGAGGCCTGCGACCTTGGCCGCCTGGTCACGCGCCGCCGTGGGGTTCTGCACACCGGCCCAGATGTCGAGCTGGCTGTCGTGCAGCCATGCCACGGCGTTCATTGGCTCCATCGTCGCGTGCGCCAGGAAGGGAACACGGTACTCGGCCTCAAGCCGCGTGCCAGCGGCCAGTGCCTGGTCGACGTTGCCGTCGTCGCGCAGCCGGCTGTCTCGGTTCTTGTCGGTCATCGATGCAACGATGCCGTCGATCATCGCCGCCGTGCTGGCCGGGTAGCCCGGCCCGGCCCAGTCGCACTGCACGGCCTGCGCAGCCTGGAAGGCGCGCCAGGTGTTGTTGGCGATGACGGCGATGCCGCCGGGCAGATCAACCACCTTCACCACGCCGCGCATCGCCTTGGCGGCGGTGGCGTCGAAGCTGACGAGCGCGGCGCCCATCGCCGGGTTCATGCGCACGGTGGCAAACACCATGTCGGGCAGTCGCACGTCGATGCCGAAGGTTGCCGTGCCGGTGCATTTGGCCACCATGTCGACCCGCGGCAATGACTTGCCGAGGTAGCGCCACTGCTCACGCGGTTTCAGCGGTGGGCTGGCCGGCAGGTCGATTACGGCTGCGGCCGGCGCCAGTTCCAAGTAGGTCAAGCGTCGGCCGTCCGGGGCGACGACGTTGCCGCTGTCGGTCTTCAGTTGCGCCGCCGGCAGGTTGAACTTCTGGGCCGCGGCCGCCACCAGCGCGAATCGCGCCGCCGCGCCGGCGACCCGCATCCGGTCGAACAGGTCGGCCACGCTGGAGGAGCCGCCGGTGATCTGCATCGGCAACAACTTGGCCATCACGCCCATGGTGCCGCGCATGGCTTCGGCCGCGTGGCCGTGATCCTGGTCGGCGAAGGGGATGTTGGCTTCCACCAGGGCGCGGTTGTAGTAGGCCGCGCCTGGTGCGCCGTGCTCGACGCGGATGCTGCCCCACGCTACGTCCAGTTCCTCGGCCACCAGTGCCGCGAGCGTGGTGTGGATGCCTTGGCCCATCTCGGCACGTGGGGTAATGAGCGTCACACCATGGCCATCGATGCGCACATAGGGAGTGAGTGCTGTAGCGCCTTGTGGCAGGTCGTCCAGCAGTGGATTGGGCGCTGCCTGCTTGACCTTGTAGACGCCGAAAGCGACGCCTCCGACGACGGCGGCCGAGCCGATCAGGAAGGTGCGGCGAGCGATGGTTGCAAGTTTTCCCATGGTCAGACTCCCTGGACGTGCTTGGCAGCGCCGTGAATGGCCGCGCGAATGCGCGGATAGGCCCCGCAGCGACACAGGTTGCCGGACATGGCGGCGTCGATGTCGGCATCGGTGGGCGCCGGGTTCTTCTGCAGCAGGGCGGCGGCACTCATGATCTGGCCCGACTGGCAGTAGCCGCACTGCGCCACTTGGTGCTCGATCCAGGCCGCCTGCACCGCATGCAAGGTGGTCGGCGTGCCCAGCCCTTCGACGGTGGTAACGGCACCGCTGACCGAGCCGACTGGCGTCACGCACGAGCGCACCGCGGTGCCGTCCACGTGCACGGTGCACGCGCCGCACTGCGCCATGCCGCAACCGAACTTGGTGCCAGGAAGGTTCAGCTCATCGCGCAGTACCCACAGCAGGGGCATCTCGGGCTCGACGTCAATCGAGTGGGACTTTCCGTTGACGGTCAGCTTCATGTCGCCTTCTCTATGGGTGAAATGAAGCGATCGTACGCAGGGCATGGTCCACGCACAATCGCCAATGGCGCCATAGTTGCAGCCAAACGCGCCAACGAACCCGCCGCCTGCTTGGCGCGATCGGCCGTTGCGCTGGCGCGATGCGCAACCTAGACTCGACACATGCCATACGCACGTACCGACGACCTGACAGCACCCAACGACCGCCTCGCCCACGCCCGCACCTTCTCGGTCTGGTCCAGTTGGCGAGTCATGATGCAAGACGCCGGGGTGAACGGCGCCAACGTGCTGCGCCGTGCGAAATTGCCGGGTGACCTGTTCGCACGCGAAAGTGTCCGACTCGACGCCGCAACCTACTTCCGGCTCTGGGACGCCATCGATGAGGAAGCCGGGAACGCCGGCGGCCCGGCGCCGTTGCGCTTTGCGCAGAAGATGTCAACCGACTGGTTCAATCCAGAACTCTTCGTCGCCCTGTGCAGTGAAGACATGAACGGTGCGCTCGACCGCCTCGCCAAATACAAGAGCGGGCCGGTGGCGCTGAAGCTCGAGCGCGACCCACGCCGCACCACAGCCGTGCTGGAGTTCCTCGACCGCGAGCTGACGCCACCACGCGTGCTCGTGGCGTTCAAGCTTGTCTTCCTCGTGCAACTCGCGCGCGTGGGCACGCGCAGCCCGTTGCACCCGCTGCGCGTGGGATGGCCCACACCCGACCTGTCGGCCAGTGATGCGCGCGCCTACGCCACCTGGTTCGGCGTTCCAGTGGAAGACCTGCCCGCGCCCACCGTGGTGTTCGCGGCAGAAGACACGCAGCGCCCGTTCCTCACGGCGAACCATGGCATGTGGAAGTTCTTCGAACCGGCGCTTCGACAGCGCCTGGCCAACCTAGAGAAACACGCTAGCACCGTTGAACGTCTGCGCAGTGCCCTGCTCGAGGCCCTGCCCGCCGGCGAGTTATCCATGCCGAGCGTGTGCAAAAAGCTCGGCGTCAGCAAGCGCACCCTGCAGCGCAGGTTGCAAGAGGAGGGGAGCAGCTTCCAGCAGACGCTCGACGCCCTGCGCAATTCGCTTGCGCACCACTACCTGCACAACTCGGCACTGTCCAGCACGGAGATATCGTTCCTGCTCGGCTTCGAGGACCGCAGCTCCTTCGTGCGGGCGTTCCAAACTTGGACCGGATCGACGCCACGGGCCGTTCGATTGGCGCATTCAAAGGCCGGTGGCGGGTCGAGTCTTCACGCTTGAGAATTCGCGGCCTGCATCTGGACTGCCGAGTAGGTCGGTTGTTGGCCTAATGCGTGAGTTGGGCCGCAGACGGCGCCCCCAACTCAAGGCCGACTTCGTCCAGCGGCGCTTGTTCGCCCAGCAATATGTCTGCATGTTCAGGCAGGGGCATGCGGTGGACAGGAAGAAAATCCTACCGGCGGATTTTTTGCGGCGGACCCCGTCGCGATCGTTTCGGCCGGCGCCGGTCAATGAAGGCCTGAGTGCGCAAACGACAGCACTACGTGTGGGCCATGAAAGCGCCTCACAGTTCAGCCGAGAATTCAAGAAATAGGCCTCTAGTCCCCGTAGAACCTGCGCGAGCAGCTCCTAAATCAGTAGCGACCGCGCAGCATCCTTTCATTCCACCCGTGTAATCCCCGAAGGCTTGAAGCCCAAGTCCGCCGCCTTGCCCTTACGCCCACGTGCAGCACGGGCGTTGTTCAGGCTGCGGATTTCCAGCGTCTCGTCGCGCTCTTTGCCACCGCGGCCAATGCCGTCGATGCGGATGCTGCGGGTATAGGCGGCAGCGCCTGCCAGGGTGTCCTTGGCTTCCAGGTCGATGAGCATCAGGCCGCGGCCGCCCTTCTCCATGGTCTTGAGTTCCGTGATCTCGAACGTGAGGATGCGGCCCAGCGTGGACGCGCAGGCCACGTGGGTGGCGGGCGCCACTACCGCGGCGGCGGTACCCGCCACGGTGACCTTGCCTTGTGCACCGGCCACCAGCGATGGAGCGCACAGGGTTTCGCCCTCGCCCACCCCAACAAAGGCCTTGCCGGCCTTCTGGCGCGAAATCATGTTGTCCACGCTGGCGATGAAGCCGTAGCCGCCCGAGCTGGACAGCAGCAGCGTGGCCGCAGCGGGTCCGGCAAAGTAATGCAGGATTTGCGTGCCGCTTTCCAGTTCGATCAGCGTGGTGACCGGCTGGCCATCGCCACGGCCACCGGGCAGCAGCGATACGGCCACCGAGTAGATGCGTCCGTTGGAGCCAAACACCAAGAGCGTGTCCACACTGCGGCATTCAAACGTGCCGTACAGGCCATCACCGGCCTTGAAGGCGAAGGTGGACGCCTCGTGGCCGTGGCCCGTGCGGGCACGCACCCAGCCTTTTTCACTGATCACCACGGTCACCGGCTCGTCCACCACCTTGACTTCGGCCACGGCCTTTTTCTCGGTCTGAATGAGTGTGCGGCGTGGGTCGGCGAACACCTTGGCGTCAGCCTCAATCTCTTTCACCATGAGGCGGCGCAGTGCAGCGGGGCTGCCCAGAATCTCTTCCAGCTTGCCCTGCTCGGTACGCAACTCAGCCAGCTCTTGCTCGATCTTGATGGCTTCCAACCGCGCGAGTTGGCGCAGGCGGATTTCAAGAATGTCTTCGGCCTGACGGTCGCTCAATTTGAAGCGCTCAATCAGCGCGGCCTTGGGTTCGTCCGACTGGCGAATGATGGCAATCACTTCGTCGATGTTCAGCAGAACGGTCTGCCGACCTTCCAGAATATGGATGCGGTCCAGCACCTTACCCAGGCGGTGGCGGCTGCGCTTCTCAATCGTCGTCTGGCGGAAGCTGATCCATTCAGTCAGCATCTGGCGCAGCGACTTCTGCGTGGGCCGTCCATCCAGCCCCACCATGGTCAGGTTAATCGGCGAGGAGGTCTCCAGGCTGGTGTGGGCCAACAGCGCGGTGATCAGCTCCTGCTGTTCAATGCGGCTGGTCTTGGGCTCGAACACCAGGCGCACCATGGCGTCCTTGTTCGATTCGTCGCGCACCACGTCCAGCACGCTCAGGATGCTGGCCTTGAGCTGGGTTTGCTCTTGCGACAACGCCTTCTTGCCGGCCTTGACCTTGGGGTTGGTCAGCTCTTCGATTTCTTCCAGCACGCGCTGGCTGCTCACGCCGGGCGGCAGCTCGGTCACCACCAGTTGCCACTGGCCGCGCGCCAGGTCTTCAATCTTCCAGCGCGCACGCACCTTGAGGCTGCCGCGACCCGTGCGGTAGGCATCGGCAATGTCTTGCGCGGGGCTGATGATCTGGCCGCCACCGGGGAAGTCTGGGCCGGGGATCAGCGTGTACAGATCGGCATCCGACAACGCGGGCGTCTTGATGAGTGCCACGCAGGCATCGGCAATCTCGCGCAGGTTGTGGCTGGGAATTTCGGTGGCCAGGCCCACGGCAATGCCGCTGGCGCCATTGAGCAGGCTGAACGGCAGGCGTGCGGGCAGTTGGCAGGGCTCTTCGGTAGAGCCATCGTAGTTGGGCTGAAAGTCCACCGTGCCCTGGTCGATTTCTTCGAGCAACAGTGTGGTGATCTTGGCCAGGCGCGCCTCGGTGTAGCGCATGGCCGCGGCGCCGTCACCGTCACGCGATCCAAAGTTGCCCTGGCCATCGACCAGTGGATAGCGCTGCGAAAAGTCTTGCGCCATGCGCACCAGCGCGTCATACGCCGACTGGTCGCCGTGCGGGTGGAAGCGGCCCAGCACATCGCCGACCACGCGGGCGCTTTTCACCGGCTTGGCACCGGCGTTGCCATTGGCGCCGCCAAAACCCAGCCCCATGCGCGACATGCTGTACAGAATGCGGCGCTGCACGGGCTTCAAGCCATCGCATACGTCGGGCAGTGCACGGCCCTTGACGACAGAGAGTGCGTATTCAAGGTAGGCGCGCTGGGCGTAGGTGGCCAGGTTCAGTTCGCTGTCATCGCCAGGGGCGGCGGGTTCGGGGATCAGATCAAGCGTGGTTTGGTCAGTCATGTTTCTTCAGTCAGCTATCGGGGTGTCCGGCGCAGGCGGGCGCAACAGGGGCGCCACCATGTTGCCGCGGCCAACGGCACCGCCCAGGGCCACGCCCTGAGCGCCGGGCGCTTTCAAAATATAGGGATCACGGGCGCCGGCCATCACGTAGCCCTCGCCATAGGTGGCTTTCACGCGGCCAGATGCCGTCTTGTTCACCTGGGCCACGGGCACGGGTTTGAGCGCGGTATACAGCTCGCCCACGGTGGCCACGTAGTTCTGGGTTTCCTTGAAGTTGGGCACCTTGTTGCCCGCGCGCTGTACCGCGCCCTCGCCTGCGTTGTACGAGGCCAGGGCCAAGTCCAGCTTGCCGGGGAACATGTCCATCAGCAGCCGCAGGTAGCGCGTACCCAGGTTGATATTGGTCTTGGGGTCAGTCAGCTTGGACTCCACCGAGCGCCGGCGGTCGCCATCCACGCCAAAGCGGCGCGCCGTGTCTGGCATCACCTGCATGAGGCCAATGGCGCCCTTGGACGAAACCGCGTCGGCATCAAACCCCGACTCGGCAGCCACCAGGGCCTGCAGCAGCTCGTAGTCCACCCGGTAGCGTGCGGCGGCGTCCTTGAGCAGGGGCTGTATCTTGCGATAGCGCGGCGAGGACTCAAAAAACTCGGCCAGCTTGGGGTTCACGCCGGGCGCTGCGGGTGCCACAGGCGCGGTAGCGCCCGGGGCGGCAGACTGCACCGGTGCACGGTAAAACAAGGTGTAGCGCTCGTCCACCTGCTGGTCAGAGAAGTAGCTGCGACCCTGTTCGTCCACCCACACCCAAACGTCCGCCTGGGCATGAAATGAGGCCATAGCCCCCATCAACAGTGCGCAAGCAGCTATTCTTTTCATAGCAATCAGACGTCGATCTCCACCGAGTCGCCATGCAGTTCCATGAGCTCGCGCCGCGCAGCGGCCTCACCCTTGCCCATGAGCTTGGTGATCAGTGATTCCGTCGCGCCAAAGTCGATGGCGCCCAGTGCCACGGGCAGCAGACGGCGGGTGTCGGGGTTCAGCGTGGTGTCCCATAGCTGTTCAGCATTCATTTCACCCAGGCCCTTGAAGCGGCTGATGGACCAGGCGCCTTCGCGCACACCTTCCTTGCGCAGCTTGTCCAGAATGGCGGTGAGTTCGCCTTCGTCCAGCGCATAGGCCTTGCTGGCGGGCTTTTTGCCACGGGCCGGCGCATCCACGCGGAACAACGGCGGGCGCGCCACAAACACGTGGCCGGTCTCGATGAGTTTGGGGAAATGGCGGAAGAACAGGGTCAGCAGCAGCACCTGGATATGCGAGCCGTCCACGTCCGCATCACTCAGGATGCAAACCTTGCCGTAACGCAGGCCGCTCAGGTCTGGCGTGTCGTTGGGGCCATGCGGATCCACGCCGATGGCGACCGAAATGTCGTGGATTTCGGTGTTGGCAAACAGGCGGTCGCGGTCCACCTCCCAGGTGTTGAGCACCTTGCCGCGCAGCGGCAGGATGGCCTGGTTTTCCTTGTCGCGGCCCATCTTGGCGCTGCCGCCAGCAGAGTCGCCCTCCACCAGAAACACTTCGTTGTAGGCAATGTCCTTGCTTTCGCAGTCGGTCAGCTTGCCGGGCAGCACGGCCACGCCGCTGCTCTTGCGCTTCTCCACCTTCTGGCCGGCCTTTTGGCGGGTCTGTGCGGCCTTGATGGCCAGTTCGGCCAGCTTTTTGCCGTAGTCCACGTGCTGGTTCAGCCACAGCTCCAGCGTGGGGCGCACAAAGCTGGACACCAGGCGCACCGCATCGCGCGAGTTCAGACGCTCCTTGATCTGGCCCTGGAACTGCGGGTCCAGCACCTTGGCGCTCAGCACGTAGCTGGCGCGGGCGAACACGTCTTCCGGCATCAGCTTTACGCCTTTGGGCAGCAGGCTGTGCAGCTCGATAAAACTTTTGACCGCGGTAAACAGGCCGTCACGCAGCCCGCTCTCGTGCGTGCCACCGGCGCTGGTCGGGATCAGGTTCACATAGCTCTCGCGCACCGGCGCACCGTCTTCGGTAAAGGCCACGCACCAGCTGGCGCCCTCGCCTTCGGCGAAGTTGTCGCTCTGGCTGTCGGCAAAGCCTTCGCCATCGAACAGTGGGATGACGGGGTCGCCATTCAGGGTTTGCATCAAATAGTCTTTGAGGCCGCCCTTATAGAGCCAGTTCTGGCTGTCCTTGGTTTTTTCGTTCACCAGCGTGACGCTGACGCCAGGCATCAGCACGGCCTTGCTGCGCAGCAGGTGGGTCAGCTCGCCCATGGGCAGCACGGCGGACTCGAAATACTTGGGATCCGGCCAGACGCGCACCGTGGTGCCCTGCTTGCGGTCACCCTCGCCGGCCTTGCGCACTTGCAGGGCCTCGGTCACGTCGCCGCCCTCGAACACGATGTGGGCCACCGAGCCCTCGCGGTAGGTGGTGACTTCCAGCCGTTTGCCCAAGGCGTTGGTGACGGACACGCCCACGCCGTGCAGGCCACCCGAGAAGCTGTAGGCGCCGCCCGAGCCCTTGTCGAACTTACCGCCCGCGTGCAGACGGGTGTAGACCAGTTCGATCACTGGGGCCTTCTCTTCCGGGTGCATGCCAAACGGGATGCCGCGGCCATCGTCCTCAATGCCCACCGAGCCATCGGCATGCAGGGTGACCTTGATTTTTTTGCCGTGCCCGGCCAGCGCCTCGTCGGCGGCGTTGTCCAGGACTTCCTGGATGACGTGCAAGGGGTTGTCGGTGCGGGTGTACATGCCCGGGCGCTGTTTCACAGGCTCCAGGCCCTTGAGCACGCGGATCGACGCTTCGGAATATTCGGGGGTTGGTTTCACTGCCATAGCCTTCCATTGTAGTGCGGGGGATTGAATTACCTGTATATGCATACAGAAATACCGATCCTTTACCCACCCCTTCTGTCACTGCGGCTTCAGCAACGGCCCGGCAAACTGGCTACAGTGCACGGATGACACAACCCAGCAAACCGCTTTCCATCGCCCAGGTTCTGGCCTGCGGCGCCACCATCGTCACCCTGTCCATGGGCATACGCCATGGCTTTGGCCTGTGGCTGCAGCCCATCACCCAAGCCCAGGGCTGGACGCGAGAGACCTTCGCCTTCGCCATTGCCATCCAGAACCTGACCTGGGGATTGACCGGCATCTTTGCTGGCATGGCAGCCGACCGGTTTGGCGCCTTCCGCGTGATCCTGGTGGGTGCTGTGCTGTACGCGCTCGGGCTGGTGGGCATGGCCTACGCCAGCACCCCGCTGCTGTTCACCCTGGCCAGCGGCGTGCTGATTGGCACGGCCCAGGCCGGCACCACCTATGCTGTGATTTATGGCGTGATTGGCCGCAATGTGTCGGCCGACAAGCGCTCTTGGGCCATGGGGGTGGCTGCCGCCGCGGGCTCTTTCGGCCAGTTTTTGATGGTACCGACCGAGGGCTTCTTGATCGGCCACATGGGCTGGCAAGAGGCACTGGTGATCCTGGGCGCGGCGCCCTTGCTCATGATTCCACTGGCCTGGGGTTTGAAAGAACCCGGCTTTGTAGGCAATACCGCCCCCAAACGTGAGCAATCCATCGTCCAAGCCCTGCGCGAGGCCTTCAAGTACCCCAGCTTCCAGCTGCTGATGGCGGGCTACTTTGTTTGCGGCTTCCAGGTGGTGTTCATTGGCGTGCACATGCCCAGCTACCTGAAAGACAAGGGCCTCTCGCCCCAGGTGGCCAGCTACGCGCTGGCGCTGATTGGCCTGTTCAATGTGTTTGGCACCTACGCCGCAGGCGTGCTGGGCCAGAAAATGCCCAAGAAAAACATCCTCGCTTTCATTTACCTCGCACGTGCCGTCGCCATCAGCGTGTTTCTGCTCGTGCCCTTAACACCCGCCAGCGTTTACGTGTTTTCTTCTGTCATGGGCCTGCTGTGGCTGTCCACCATTCCGCCCACCAATGCCACGGTGGCGCAGATTTTTGGTGTGGCGCACCTGTCCATGCTGGGCGGTTTTGTGTTCTTCAGCCACCAGATCGGTTCCTTCATGGGCGTGTGGTTGGGTGGATTTTTGTACGACAAGACCGGCAGCTACGACATCGTCTGGTACATCGCCATCGCATTGGGCGTGTTTGCGGCGCTGGTGAACCTGCCGGTGCGCGAAGCCCCCATCCAGCGCGTGGCACCAGCCGCCGCCTAAGTCTCACTGCGATGCGCCCATCCGCCCGCCTTGCCGTCGGAACCATCGCCCTGCTGGCGCTGACGGGGGTCTTCTATTTGTATACCCAGCCCGACTTTCTGGTCCAGTTGGCCAACCAGGTCTGGGCCTGTTTTTAATCAACACAACATGGCCGATAGCCTGAACACCACCATCATCACCGGCGCCTCCGACGGCATTGGCGCCGAAATGGCGCGTCAGCTGGCCCGCCAGCACGGCGCCAAAGCGGCGCTGGTGCTGGCTGCACGCAACGCCGAATTGCTCAACACCGTGGCCCTGCAATGCACCGCGCTGGGTGCCCAAGTGCTGGTGGTCCCCACCGATGTGTCGGTAGAAGCCCAATGCCGCCACCTGGTGGAGCAGACCGTGGAGCGTTTTGGCCGAGTGGACGCACTGGTCAACAACGCGGGCATCTCGGCCCAGGCCCTGTTCAGCGACGTGAAGGCGGAAGACCTGGGCTGGTATGAGCAACTCATGCGCATCAACCTGTGGGGTAGCGTGTGGTGCACCCATGCCGCCCTGCCACATCTCAAAGCCAGCCAGGGCCATATCGTGGCCGTGTCGTCGCTGGCCGGATTGGTGGGTGTACCGGGGCGCACCGCCTATAGCGCGTCCAAATTCGCCATGGCAGGTTTCTTTGAGGCGCTGCGCACCGAGTTGCGCGGCGCTGGCGTGAGTGTGACCACCGCCTACCCCGGCGTGGTGCTCACCAATATCCGCAGCCGGGGCCTGAACGCGACCGGCCAGGCCGCAGGCTCCAGCGGCTTGAAAGAAGATGACGCGATGACGGTGGAAGAATGCGCGCGGCTGATTCTGGACGGAATGGCCAGTCGCCAGCGTGAAGTGGTGATGACCACCAAGGGCAAGCTGGGCCGCTTTGTGAAGCTGCTGCTGCCCGGCCTCGTGGAGAAGATGGCGCTGGCGGCCCTCAAAGACCACGTCAAACCGCAATGACGCCGGAGATAGCCGAACACGGCAGCCTCAGCGCTTCACCTTGGGTCCAACGCTGGAGCCATCTGCTGGCCGCGAACGCAACAGTGCTGGACGTGGCCTGCGGCGCGGGCCGACACCTGGAGTGGTTTCTCCGACGGGGCCACGCCGTCACCGGCATAGACCGCGACATCAGCGTGGCAGCGCAGCGCGTTCCCCACACCACCTTGATTCAGGCTGACATCGAAAATGCGCCTTGGCCTCTGGTACGAGGCCAACAACCCCAGCAATTTGGCGCCGTCGTGGTCACCAATTACCTGTGGCGGGCCCTCCTGCCCACACTGGTGGCCAGCGTGGCACCCGGCGGTGTGCTGCTGTACGAGACATTTGCCGCTGGTAACGAGACCGTTGGGCGGCCGAGCCGGCCCGACTTCCTGCTTCAGCCTGGCGAATTGCTCCGCGCCTGCGCGGGTTTGCAAGTGGTGGCCTATGAAAACGGCTACCTCGACCAGCCGCCGCGGTTCGTTCAACGTATCGCGGCCGTACACAGCCCATTACCCAGCTTTACCCCCGAGACATCCGGGGCTCTGCCGGGCCGCTACACACTCTAGTTAAAATGCCCGTTTACTGAACCATCCACACGACATGAACGCTTCTACAGGTCCGATCCGGGGCAGCATCGTAGCCCTCATTACCCCGATGCTCGACGATGGCTCCGTGGACTACCCCGCGCTGCGCAAGTTGATCGACTGGCACATTGCCGAAGGCACCGACTGCATTGGCGTGGTCGGCACCACCGGCGAGTCCCCCACCGTGAGCGTGGAAGAGCATTGCGAAATCATCCGCGTGTCCGTCGAGCAGGCGGCTGGTCGCGTGCCCATCATGGCAGGTTGCGGTGGCAACTCCACGCGCGAAGCCATTGCCTTGGCCAAATTTGCCAAGGGCGTGGGCGCGGATTGCCAGCTGCAAGTCGTCCCTTACTACAACAAACCTACACAAGAAGGCCAGTTCCAGCACTTCAAGGCGATTGCCGAAGCCACTGGCGACCTGCCCATCGTTCTGTACAACGTGCCCGGCCGCTCAGTCGCCGATATGGCCCATGACACCGTGCTGCGTCTGGCAGAAGTGCCCGGCATCATCGGTATCAAGGAAGCGACCGGCAACATCGAACGTGCGCAGTGGCTGATCAAGGAAGCTCCCAAGCATTTCTCCATCTATTCGGGCGATGACCCCACCGCCGTGGCTTTGATGCTGTGTGGTGGCCATGGCAACGTGAGCGTGACCGCCAACGTGGCGCCCCGCCTGATGCATGAGCTGTGCGTGGCCGCGATTGCTGGCAATGTGGCCCGCGCCATGGAAATTCAGCTGCAACTTCTGCCCCTGCACAAGGCGCTGTTTGTCGAATCCAACCCCATCCCCGTGAAGTGGGCCGTGGCCCGCATGGGCCTTTCCGAACAGGCCCTGCGCCTGCCTTTGACCCAGCTCACGGCGGCCAATCAGCCTGTCGTGGAGAAGGTACTCCAAGCCGCCGGACTGATTTAAGTCTCCCTTACCGTTCTAGGACATTCGTGAATTCCACTTCCAAAGTTTTTCTGCTGGCTGCGGCCGTCGCGCTGGGGGGCTGCTCGGCCCTGGAATCCGACAAGGTTGACTACCGCAGCACGGCCAAAGCGCCTTCGCTGGACATTCCACCGGACTTGACCCAGTTGTCCAAAGACACCCGCTACACCGTGATCGGCGGTGCCGTATCCGCCTCCGGCTACCAGGCCAACCAG
Organism: Rhodoferax saidenbachensis; assembly: GCF_031457975.1. Classification (GTDB taxonomy): domain Bacteria; phylum Pseudomonadota; class Gammaproteobacteria; order Burkholderiales; family Burkholderiaceae_C; genus Allorhodoferax; species Allorhodoferax saidenbachensis_A. The sequence continues at coordinate 208,579 of NZ_JAVDXO010000007.1, read as the reverse complement.
GCCGCCACCAACAAGGCGCCTATTGCGGCACTCGCGGTGGGTGATGTGCGGATTGAGCGTGCAGGCAATCAGCGCTGGCTGGTGGTCAATCGCCCTGCCGAAAAACTATGGGAACCGGTGAAAGACTTTTGGCAGGAAAACGGCTTTCTGCTGGCCATGGACCAAAGCAATCTCGGCATCATGGAAACCGACTGGGCCGAGAACCGCGCCAAGATTCCGCAAGATCTGATCCGCGCCACACTGGGCAAGCTGCTGGACTCGCTGTACTCGACCGGCGAACGCGACAAATTTCGCACCCGTATTGAACGAGATGCCAACGGCAATAGCGAGATTTTTATCAGCCACCGCGGCATGCAAGAGGTTTACACCAACACGGGCGCAACCGCTACAGGCGACAAGCAGACTATGTGGCAACCACGCCCTGCCGACCCGGAACTCGAGGCAGAGTTTCTGCGCCGCCTGATGGTCAAGCTTGGCATGACTCCGGAACAAGCAAAGGCCCAAGTTGCTGCCAGTACCGCCAAGCCCACAGCCACCGTGAGCACCGTGAACGGCCAACCCGCTGTCTTGCTGGAAGAAGGATTTGATCGCGCCTGGCGTCGCGTCGGCCTGGCGCTGGACCGCACGGGCTTCACTGTGGAAGACCGGGACCGTAAACAGGGCATTTACTTTGTGCGCTATGTGGCGGCCACCTCGGAAAATTCAGAACCCGGATTCTTTAGCAAACTGTTCAGCGGCTCTGGCAAAACCGCCCCACCCGCCAAGTACCAGATCGCCGTGCGCAGCCAGGGTGAGAGTTCCACCGTGAATGTGCTGGATGCCGCTGGGGCACCAGAAACCTCTGCCGTCGCCCAACGCATCGTCAAAGTGATTGCTGACGATATCAAGTGATCCTACCTAGGCTGCTTTGGGCAGCATAGGGATGAAAAAAAACCACCTTGCGGTGGTTTTTTTTCATCTGCAAGCAGATTATTGCTTTGCTGGCTCGGAAGCAGCAGCGGCTGCAGGAGCAGCAGCAGGAGCTTCAGCAGCAGGAGCTGCAGCGGGTGCAGGAGCAGCAGCTGCGGGAGCAGCAGCAGGAGCTTCTTCTTTTTTACCGCAAGCAGCCAGGGCAGCGGCAGCGATCACGGCTGCCAAAACGAGAGATTTGTTCATTTTTAAAAACTAAGTGAGTTAACGAAACAATTTCCGGAAATTGTCTAACCAGCAAGCCGGCCAGCCCTGACAAAAAGCGTTCGATTTCTTTTCACCAGAGTTGTAAATTATACAAGACCCAAATTGGTGCCCACGGGTAAACCCTCTTGCCCCATTTATAGGCCCAAAATAGTTGCCGGAAATCCGGGAGAACTCTGCCGCCGGCACTCTTCCAACTCTTCGCGTAGCAGCACTCTGCGCTGTGGTTCCGCACCTGCCACGCCCGCACTGCGCGTCACATCCAAGCGGCGCATAGCCCAAGCGGGCGTCCACAGCGCACTGGGAAATTCGCTCACATCCAGATGCTTGCAAACCCTGCATTCAATGAGGTGATCCCAAAGCCCGCGCCACTGCACAAACCGGGGCTGATTCCGTAGCACTCCGTCATAGCTGCGTGCCAGCATCGTCAAGCGCCCTCCTTTGCGCGACCAGGCATGCAAAGACTCAACTACCTCCTTTTCCCGCAGCGGCCAGTCATTGAAGTCTGCATCGCTCCACACCATGTTGAGCCAACCTTCCTCGGCAGCACGCGCCAGCGCGTCGCGCAGCAATTGCGAGAATTCCGAAGGCCCTGCAAAGGGGCCGCTCCATAGTGTGGGAGTCGTATCAGTCATCGGGATGCAACCAGCCTGAAGCGCACCAGTCTTCCAGCAAGACACGTGCGCCAGCACTCAGGCGCTTGACCTCCACTGTAGTCAATCCTCGGGTATTGGCCAACTGCTGCATCAGCGCAGCATCTTTGCCTGCCGCATTGAAACTCTCACCGTTGATGAACACATGGTCCGCGTCGTAGAGCATGCGGGTTTTGCGGTCCAAGCGCACCGAGCCCTGCACATCGCCATCACCGCCATCAAACCAGACCTGCGCCTTTGGCTCGCTCAGGTACTCTCCCAGGGCGCGGGCCACAGCCTTGGGGTCTTGCAAGGCTGCATGCAAGGCTTCCTGGGCAAAGTCCAATAGCGGTGCGGGCATGGCACCGCTGTAGACCACTGCGTCTTGCTTGGGGTCGCGGTACAAACTGGGGCTCACCTCGTCCACAGCCTGCTCAGCCAGCCGCTGCAAAATCTCATGCGCCAGTTCGGCCCGGTCTGGCGACCGAAAGCCAATGGAATAGGTCATGCATTCGCCTTCGGCCACGCCGTCGTGCGCGTACTTGGGGGGCAGGTACAGCATGTCCCCAGGTTCAAGCACAAATTCCTCTTCTGGTTCGAAATTCGCCAAGATCTTGAGTGGCATATCGGGCTGCAGGCTCAGGTCTTTCTGGCGGCCAATGCGCCAGCGACGGCGGCCATGGGCCTGCAGCAAAAACACGTCGTAGCTGTCAAAGTGCGGCCCCACGCCGCCGCCATCGCTGGCGTAGCTGATCATCACATCGTCCAGTCGCGCATCGGGCACAAAGCGGAATTGGCTGATCAGTGCATGCACGCGTTCGTCGTGCAAATCCACGCCCTGAACCAGCAAAGTCCACCCAGGCTGCTTGAAAGGTGGCAAAGCTTTGCGGGCAAAGGGACCGTGTTTGAAGCGCCAGTTCGGGGAGCCTTTGGCAGATGCCTGCACAACCAGCCGAGACTCCACATCCTCTTGGGCTGCCAGATCGAGCAATTCGGGACGGTCCAGCAAAGGCTGAAAGCCCGGAATGGCCTGGCGGATGACCAGCGGCTTCTTTTGCCAGTGGCGTTGCATAAAGGTCTGCGGCGACAAACCGCCCAGGAGTTGCAGGGGTTCTTGGATGTTCATGGGACAATTCTGCATGGAAATTACTCAACAATGCGTCGTTGCCCTGACCTGGACGCTGAAAGACACTTTGGGCGAAGAACTGGACGTTTTGGACGAGCCAGTGGAGTTTTTGCTGGGCGGCAATGACCTGCTTCCCCCGATCGAGGCGGCACTGCAGGGCCACATCGCGGGCGACGCCCTGGACCTTCAGATTGAACCCGAGCAGGCGTTTGGCGACTTCAATGACCAACTGCTGTTTCTGGAGCCGCGCGCCCTGTTCCCCGCAGAGCTGCAAGAAGGCCTGACCATGGAAGGCCATGCCCTGCCTGAAGGCTGCAACCCGGACGCCCCCAAAGACGCGCTCTATACGATCACTGACATTTACCCAGAGCACGTGGTGCTGGACGGCAACCACCCGTTGGCGGGCATTGCCATTCGCATCAGCCTGAAGGTGGAATCGGTGCGCGAAGCGACCGAAGAAGAAATTGGCCGTGGCACCGCTGGCACCGGCTTTTTCCGCATCCAGCCGGTGCACGCCTCTGCCCCCGGCAGCGACACACTGCACTAGAGCCGCATGCCGCAGCGGCTCAGGCCTTTCCGGTCGAGCCGTAGCCGCCCTCCCCGCGCTCGGACGCGGGGAATTCACTCACGACATTGAACTGCGCCTGCACCACCGGCACGATCATCAGCTGAGCGATACGCTCCATGGGTTGGATCGTGAATTCCACGGTGCTGCGATTCCAGGCGCTCACCATCAGCTGGCCCTGGTAGTCACTGTCAATCAAGCCCACCAGATTGCCCAGCACGATGCCGTGCTTGTGGCCCAGGCCCGAGCGCGGCAGGATCAGCGCCGCATACGCCGGATCTTCCAGGTAGATGGCCATGCCGGTGGGCACCAGCTGCCAGGCATTGGGCGCCAGGGTCAGCGGTGCGTCCAGACATGCGCGCAGGTCCAGACCTGCGCTGCCGGGTGTGGCATAGGTAGGCAGGTTGTCGTGCAGGCGGCTATCGAGGATTTTGACGTCAATTTTCATGGGCTGGGTTCAGTGGGTGGCACGTTGGCGTTTGGCAATTTCGGCAACCAGTTGCCGTGCCAACGCGAGTTTGGAGTTGCGGGGGAGTTCTTGGGCGCCCTGGGCATCAACCAGCAGCAGCGCGTTGTCGTCTTGCCCAAAGGTGGCGGGGCCGATGTTACCTACCAGCAGCGGCACACCCTTGCGCGCACGCTTGGCCGTGGCATGTGCCAGCAGGTCATGGCTCTCGGCCGCAAAGCCTACGCAGAACAGCGCACCGCTGGTGGCACGTGGCGAATGGGCGATTTCGGACAGGATGTCCACGTTCTCGACAAAGCCCAGCACGGGGGCATTGCCGGAGCCATCTTTCTTGATTTTCTGATCCGATGCCTGCGCAGGGCGCCAGTCGGCCACGGCCGCAGTTGCTACAAAAATAGTAGCTGCTCGCGCATATTCCACGCAGGCCAGATGCATATTTTGTGCAGATTTCACGTCCACACGCTGTACGCCACGTGGCGTGGGCAAGGCCACGGGGCCTGCAATCAGGGTCACATCCGCACCCGCTTCGCGCGCGGCACGGGCAATAGCAAAACCCATCTTGCCACTGGACAGGTTGGTAATACCGCGCACCGGGTCAATCGCCTCAAAGGTGGGGCCCGCGGTCACCAGCACCTGCTGGCCGGCCAGTACCTTGGGTTGGAAGAAGGCAATCACGTCTTCCAACAGTTCCTGCGGCTCCAGCATGCGTCCGTCACCGGTTTCGCCACAGGCCTGAAACCCGGAACCCACGCCCAGCAAGGTAGCGCCATCCGCCTGCAATTGCGCGAGATTTCTCTGGGTAGCGGGGTGCGCCCACATCTCGCGGTTCATGGCGGGGGCAATCAACAGCGGCACAGATTCGATGGGACGGGCCAGGCACATCAGGCTGAGCAGATCGTCGGCACGGCCGTGCAGCAGCTTGGCCATAAAGTCGGCGCTGCAAGGCGCAATCAGGATGGCATCGGCTTCGCGGCTCAGGTTGATGTGGGGCATGTTGTTGCGCTCGCGCGCATCCCACTGCGAGTCGTACACCGGGCGGTTGCTCAACGCCTGCATGGTCACAGGCGTGATGAATTGCGAGGCCGCATCGGTCATCACCACTTGTACCGTGGCGCCCTGTTTGATCAGCGCACGACACAGCTCAGCCGCCTTGTAGCAGGCGATGCCGCCGGTAAGCCCCAGAACAATGTGTTTACCTGATAAATCCATGGAGTGCCTCTAGAGCCGAGGACCGCAATGTAGCAGACGCCTATAATCTCGCTTTACCACCTCATCGAACCCATAGGTTCGCCCCTGACATGACCAAATTTGTCTTCGTCACCGGCGGTGTGGTGTCTTCCCTTGGCAAGGGAATCGCCTCAGCCTCCTTAGCTGCGATTCTGGAATCGCGGGGCCTGACAGTCACCCTCATCAAGCTTGACCCCTACCTCAATGTAGACCCCGGCACCATGTCGCCCCTGCAGCACGGCGAGGTGTTTGTCACCGACGACGGCGCAGAAACCGATCTGGACCTTGGACACTACGAGCGTTTCATCGAAACGCGCATGCGCAAAACCAACAACTTCACCACCGGCCAAATCTACAAGAGCGTGCTCGACAAAGAGCGCCGTGGCGACTACCTGGGCAAGACCGTACAGGTCATCCCCCATGTCACCAACGAAATCCAGGAGTTTGTGAAACGTGGTGCGCGCTTTGGCGAACCCGACGCGGTGGATGTAGCGATTGTGGAAATTGGGGGCACCGTGGGTGATATCGAGTCCCTGCCGTTCCTCGAAGCCGTGCGCCAGATGAGCTTGAAGCTCGGCCCCAACAACAGCGCGTTTGTGCACCTGAGTTATGTGCCCTGGATCGCCGCCGCTGGCGAACTCAAAACCAAGCCCACCCAGCACACCGCCAAGCAACTGCGCGAAATCGGTATCCAGGCCGACGCGCTGCTGTGCCGTGCAGACCGCCAAATCCCCGACGAAGAACGCCAGAAGATTTCGCTGTTCTCCAACGTGCCGGAGTGGGGCGTGATTTCCATGTGGGACGTGGACACCATCTACAAGGTGCCACGCATGCTGCACGAGCAAGGCCTGGACGGCCTGATCTGCGACAAGCTGCGCCTGAACACACCGCCCGCCAACCTCAAGCGCTGGGACGACTTGGTCTACGAAACCGAACACCCCCAAGGCGAAGTCACCATTGCCATGGTCGGCAAGTACGTGGACCTCACAGACAGTTACAAATCCGTCAACGAAGCGCTGCGCCACGCTGGCATGAAGAACCATGTGCGCGTGAAGATCGAGCATGTGGACTCCGAAACCATCGATACCGCCAGCGTGAACCAGCTGGCCAAGTACGACGCCATCCTGGTGCCCGGCGGCTTTGGCAAACGCGGCATTGAAGGCAAGATCAGCACGGCACGTTTCGCCCGCGAAAACAAAGTCCCTTACTTGGGCATCTGCCTGGGCATGCAGGTCGCGACCATCGAGTTCGCGCGCCATGTGGCAGGCCTCAAGGAAGCCAACAGCACGGAGTTCGAACCCGACAGCCCCAACCCCGTGATTGCACTGATCACCGAGTGGAAGGACGCGGACGGCACCATCAAGACACGCAACGCCAACTCCGATCTGGGTGGCACCATGCGCCTGGGCGCGCAAAGTTCCGACGTGACCAAGGGCACGCTGGCCCACAAGATCTACGGCAACGTGGTGACCGAACGCCACCGCCACCGCTATGAGGCCAACGTGAACTACCTGGACCAGCTGCGCCAGGCAGGTTTGGTGATTTCTGCACTGACCCAGCGCGAACAACTCACCGAAATCGTGGAATTGCCGCAAGCCGTGCACCCCTGGTTTGTAGGCGTGCAGTTCCACCCCGAATTCAAGTCCACGCCCTGGAACGGCCACCCGCTGTTCAATGCCTTTATCAAGGCCGCGGTAGACCACCAGTCCGAAGGCAAGAATCTGAAAGCGGTTGCCTGATGAAGCTCTGTGGATTTGACGCTGGACTGCAGCATCGCTTCTTCCTGATCGCAGGCACCTGCTCCATCGAAGGGCTGGAAATGTCCATCGAGGTGGCTGGCCAGCTCAAGGAAGCATGCACCTCTTTGGGCATCCCCCTGATCTACAAAGGCTCCTTCGACAAGGCCAATCGCTCCTCCGGCACCAGCAAGCGCGGCGTTGGCCTGGACGCTGGCCTGAAAATTCTGGACGAGGTCCGCCGCCAGCTTCAGTTGCCCATCCTGACGGATGTGCATGACGAATCCCATGTGGCCGAAGTCGCCAGCGTGGTGGACGTGCTGCAGACGCCGGCCTTCCTGTGCCGCCAGACCGACTTCATCCGCGCTGTGGCACAAAGCGGCAAGCCGGTGAATATCAAGAAGGGCCAGTTCCTCGCGCCCTGGGATATGAAGAACGTGATTGACAAGGCACGTGCCGCCGCCGAAGAAGCCGGGCTGTCGCCCGACCGCTTCCTCGCCTGTGAACGCGGTGTGAGCTTTGGCTACAACAACCTCGTAGCTGACATGACCAGCCTGGCGGAAATGCGCAAGTCGGGTGCGCCGGTGGTGTTCGACGTGACCCACTCGGTGCAAAAGCCCGGTGGCCTGGGTGGCACCAGCGGTGGTGCGCGCGACATGGTGCCCGTGCTGGCCCGAGCTGGAGTAGCAGCTGGCGTGGCCGGGCTCTTCATGGAGACCCATCCCCGCCCAGCCGAGGCCTGGTCTGACGGCCCCAATGCGGTTCCGCTGCGCCACATGAAGGCCTTGCTGGAAACCCTGGTTACGTTAGATTCCGTAACCAAAAAAACCCCGTTCCTGGAGAACAGTTTCGAGTAGTCGCGAGCATGATTCGGTCTGCTGTTTTTGTTTGTGTGTTTTTGAACTTGAAAGAAACCAATGAGCGCTATTGTTGATATCGTCGGTCGCGAAATTCTGGACTCCCGCGGCAACCCCACTGTCGAATGCGACGTGCTGCTGGAATCCGGCACGATGGGCCGTGCAGCCGTTCCCTCCGGTGCCTCCACCGGTTCGCGCGAAGCCATCGAGCTGCGCGACGGCGACAAGAAGCGCTACCTCGGCAAGGGCGTGCTCAAGGCCGTCGAACACATCAACACCGAAATCTCCGAGGCCGTGCTGGGCCTGGACGCTTCCGAGCAAGCGTTCCTGGACAAGACCCTGATCGATTTGGACGGCACAGAGAACAAGAGCCGTCTGGGTGCGAACGCCATGCTGGCTGTTTCCATGGCTGTGGCGCGCGCTGCGGCCGAAGAAGCCGGTTTGCCGCTGTACCGATACTTTGGCGGCATGCGCAGCGTGCAAATGCCCGTGCCCATGATGAACGTGATCAACGGTGGCGAACACGCCAACAACAACTTGGATCTGCAAGAGCTGATGATCATCCCCGTGGGCGCACCCAGCTTCCGCGAAGCACTGCGCTGGGGTGCCGAAGTGTTCCATGCGCTGAAGAAGATCCTGCACGACAAAGACATCAGCACCGCCGTGGGCGACGAAGGCGGCTTTGCCCCCAACGTAGAAAACCACGAAGCGGCCATCCAGATGATTCTGGAAGCGATTGACAAGGCTGGCTATGTGGCAGGCGAGCAAATCGCCCTGGGCCTGGACTGTGCGGCTTCCGAGTTCTACAAGGACGGCAAGTACCACTTGGCAGGCGAAGGCCTGGTCCTGTCGAACCAGGAGTGGACCGACATGCTGGCCACCTGGGTCGACAAGTACCCCATCATCAGCATCGAAGACGGCATGGCCGAAGGCGACTGGGACGGCTGGAAGATCCTGACCGACCGCTTGGGCAAAAAAGTCCAGATCGTGGGTGACGACTTGTTCGTGACCAACACCAAGATCCTGAAAGAAGGCATCGACAAAGGCATCGCCAACTCGATCCTGATCAAGATCAACCAGATCGGCACGCTGACTGAAACTTTCGCCGCCATTGAAATGGCCAAGTGCGCTGGCTACACCGCCGTGATCAGCCACCGTTCGGGCGAAACCGAAGACTCCACCATCTCTGACATTGCGGTGGGCACCAACGCCGGGCAAATCAAGACCGGTTCGCTGAGCCGCTCGGACCGCATGGCCAAGTACAACCAGTTGCTGCGCATCGAAGAAGACTTGGGTGATGTGGCCGTGTACCCGGGCCGTGCTGCCTTCTACAACCTGCGCTAAAGCGCAACCCGCCGCCCTGCCACCGTATGAGCAACCGACTTGTTCCAGCTGCGTTGATCGCGTTGTTGGTCATCTTGCACGCCCAGCTGTGGTTTGGGCGCGGCAGCGTTCCCAATGTGTCCCGGCTGGCCAGCCAGCTAGACACCCAGAAGCAGCACAACGCCCAGGCCGCCTTAGCGAATGAGCGCTTGTCCGCCGAAATCCATGACCTGCGGGAAGGCCTGGAGATCGTGGAAGAAAAAGCCCGCTCCGAATTGGGCATGGTGAAGGCCAACGAGATTTACGTGCAAGTGGCCCGTTGAACGGCTCTGTTGGCCGCATGAAAATTGCCATCCTGGGCGCGGAATGCAGTGGCAAGTCCACGCTGAGCCAGGCGCTTCTCGCACCGCTGGCCACCTTTTACCCTGAAGTCACCGTCATTGACGAGTACCTGCGCACCTGGTGCAACGCGCACGGCCGCCCACCCCAGGTGGATGAGCAGGCCCATGTGGCCCATACCCAGGCACAGCGTATCCAGCAAGCCACGGCAGCGTGCGTGGTCGCCGACACGACCCCCCTGATCACCGCGGTCTACAGCGATGTGCTGTTCAACGACCCCACGCTCTACCCCGAGGCCATTGCCTTTCAGCGCACATTGGACGTGACCTTGGTCATGGGACTGGATGTGGCATGGGTGGCGGATGGGATACAGCGCGATGGTCTCGCCATCCGGCAACGCATCGATGCGCGTTTGCGCGAGGTACTGCTTGCACACAAGGTGCCATTTGCCAGCGTGTACGGCCAAAGCTCCCAGCGCACCGAGGCAGCGCTCACCGCGATCACCCACGCCAGCACCAAACACCATGCACCACAAGACAGTGGCCAGCCATGGGTCTGGGTGTGCGACACGTGTTCCGATGCCGCTTGCGAACACCGACTGTTTAGCCGGCTGACGCAAAGTTCAATGGGGCGTTGAGCCACCCGCCACGCGCTGCACCGGCTCGGCAAACAGCTCCGCGGCGTCCACCGGGTCAAAGCGATACTGCACGCCGCAAAACTCGCAGGCCACTTCAATGTCTTCGCGCTCGGTCAGGATGGTTTCCACCTCATCCCGACCCAAGCCCACGATCATTCGGGCGACCCGCTCGCGGCTGCAGCTGCATACAAATCGCGGCGCCGTTTCCCCTTCCAGCGGTTCAAAGCGGACCAACTGCTCTTCCCAGAACAGCCGACGCAGGATCGTGTCCACATCCAGGTTCAGCAGCTCCTCACGCTTGAGGCTGCTGGCCAGCGTGGCGATGCGGTTGTAGTGTTCGTTCACTCCAATCGCGTCTTCGTTTTCTTTGGACACCATGCTGCCCGAGAGATTGCCCTGACCCGCCATGGGCAGCCGCTGGATGAGCAACCCCGCCGCCACCTTGTCGTTGGCGGCTAGCACCAGCGTGGTGTCCAACTGCTCACTCTGCAGCATGTAGTGCTCCAGCACCTCGCTAAGCTTTTCGATCGGGCGACCATGGTCATCAAACAGTGGCACCACGCCTTGGTAAGGCTGCTGCCCCGGGAACTTGGTCTTGGGATCGAGGGTAATAGCGCAGCGGCCCTGATTGCTGGCGTTCACCATCTGGCTCAGCGTCGCATCCGACGCCATGTCGCCAGCCACTGTGGCTGTGGCACGCAAGGTCAAGTCCGACTGCACCTCCACCACGGCCACCTTGACAGGCCCGTCGCCAAAAATCTGCAAAACCAGTGCCCCGTCAAACTTGATGTTGGACTGCATCAAGGTCGCCGCAGCCGTCATCTCACCCAGCATGTCCTGCACCGGCACGGGGTAAGCGCCCGTGACCGAGTTAGACGCCCTGCGCCGCAGTATTTCCACCCAGGCATCGGTCAAGCGCACGATGGCGCCCCGCACGGGTAAGCCATCAAACAAAAACTTGTGCAATTCAGACATGCACGTCTCCAGTCATGCCAGGCCCGAATGGCCCAGCGGGTTAAGCAATTTTCTTCAGCCCGTTTTTGAAACGCTGGGCATTTTCAATGTAGTGCAGTGCGCTCATACGCAGGCCGGCCTGCTGTTCGGGTGAAAGCTCACGCACCGCTTTGGCGGGGCTGCCCAGGATCATGGAGCCATCGGGAAACTCCTTGCCCTCGGTCACCAAGGCCCCGGCACCCACAATGCAGCCCTTGCCGATCTTGGCGCCATTGAGCACGATGGCACCGATGCCAATCAGCGAGCCATCGCCCACGATGCAACCGTGCAACATAACCTTGTGGCCCACGGTCACGTGCTCTCCAATGGTCAGCGGCTTGCCAATGTCGGCGTGCAGCACGCTCGCATCCTGAATATTGGAGCCTTTGCCGATGTGGATGGTCTCGGTATCGCCGCGCACCACCGCACCGAACCAGACGCTGGTATCGTCAGCCAGCTCCACATTGCCCATCACCTGGGCGCTATCGGCCACCCAGGCTGACGGGGCCACACGGGGTGCCACTCCATCGAGTTCATAAATGGCCATGTTGTACTTTCAGCAGCGCGCAAAACCTAGAATTGTAGAGATGGAACTCCGACACCGTGCGCTACACGTCTTTTGCCTGACCGATGCGCTTGAAAAGGCCGACGCAACACAGGCGCTGCGGGTAGACGCTCCCACACTCCCGCTGGACACCGCAGTGGTATTGCCCTGGCCAGAACAGCCGGGGCGGCCGCCGCAGCCTATTCAGGTGCACCCCAAAGATGTGCCGCGCCGCACCCCTTTCACGGCAGAGGGCCATGCCGCGCTCATGCACTCCATTGCCCATATTGAATTCAATGCGGTCAACCTGGCCCTGGATGCCATCTGGCGCTTTCCAGACATGCCAGCCGCGTACTACCTGGACTGGCTGCGCGTTGCCCAGGAGGAGGCCCAGCACTTCAAGCTGCTGCAGGCCCATCTGCGCGCCTGCGGGTATGACTACGGAAGTTTTCCCGCCCACGACGGCCTGTGGACCGTCTGCGACAACACCCGCCACGACGTGGTGGCCCGTATGGCCCTGGTCCCCCGCACCATGGAAGCCCGCGGGCTGGATGCCATACCCCTGATACAAGCCAAACTGCGCAAAGTGGGAACGCCTGACGCCTTGCAAGCGATGGCCATCCTGGATGTCATTCTGGAAGAGGAAGTGGGGCATGTGGCCATTGGCAACCAGTGGTACCACTGGCTTTGCAAAAAAAATGCACTGGAACCCGGCGCGTTCTATGCGCAGGCTGCTATCAAACATGCAGCACCCCGCCCCAAGCCACCCTTCAACCTGGAGGCCCGCAAACGGGCGGGCTTCTCGGACGCAGAGATGCAGGCCATGACTGCTGCCGCATGAGCCACATAGCCACGTCTAGAATGCACTGAACATTGCACTGCACCATGTCTGACTCCGCCCCAACCGTATCCAGCCCCGCCTCCATTGCGATTGCCCGCCAGGCCATCCTGGATGCCCAACGCATGGTGTTTGGCTACGAGTTGTTTGACCGCTCGGTGCAAGCCGACCAGCACACCGCCTCCAGCGACGCGCAGCTACTGTTCAACCTGCTGTCCATGGCAGACAACGAACTGCTGATGGACCGCAAAACCCTGTTCATCAACTGCACCCACGACAGCCTGGCCGGTGGCCATCTGGAACTCGTCGCCCCCGACCACATCGTGCTGGAGATTCCACCGCTCTCTGTCTCGGAAGTGGACCAGATCAAGACCCGTTTTCCCACCTTGCAAACCATCCATGACCGCGGTTTTCGGCTGGCGTTTGACTACTCGGTGCTCACCCGCTCCTACGAAGACTGGCTGCCCCTGGCGTCCTTCATCAAGTTTGATCTGTCGGTGCTCAAGCCGCAGGCGGTGGCCTCATTCATCAAACTGGCCCGCGCCAAGTCCAGCGCCGTGCTGATTGCCGAAAAGGTAGAGACCGCGCAGCAGCACGAGATGCTGCAGGAGCTGGGCATTACCCTGTTCCAGGGCTACTGGTTTGCCAAACCGGTGCTGGTCGAAGGCCAGACCATACGGCCGGCCCAAGCCACCATCCTGCAGCTCATCAACCTGGTGCGCAAGCAGGCCAGCACCAATGAGATCGAGGAAGTGCTCAAGCGCGACCCCACCCTGTCGTTCAACCTGCTTCGCTTCATCAACTCGGCGGGCTTCGGCCTGCGCACCGAAGTCACCTCGTTCAAGCATGCGGTCATGCTGCTGGGGCTCAAGAAGCTGTTCAAGTGGGCCGCCTTGCTGCTGACCACCTCGCAGGCAGGTGACACACCGCCTGCCGTAGGCACCACAGCCGTGGTGCGGGGCCGGCTTATGGAACTGCTGGCGGGCGAAACTCTGCCCGCCGACGAATGCGACAACGCGTTCGTGGTGGGCGTGTTTTCGCTGTTGGATACCTTGCTGGGCATTCCCATGCCTGCCGCCCTGGCCACACTCACACTGCCGGAATCGGTCACCAACGCTCTGCTCTATCGCACCGGTCCGCTGGCGCCCTACCTGCTGCTCACGGAGGCCTGCGAATCGGGGGACGATGACGCCTTTGCCCAAACCACAACGGCCTTGGGCCTGAGTAGCAACCAGGTGAACTGGGCCCACCTGCAGGCACTGGCCTGGGCCGAAACCTTGCTCGAATAAGCGCTACGCCGCTAGCCGCGTGGATGGTGCTGCGCGTGCAACGCTGCCAAACGCTCGCGCGCCACATGGGTGTAGATGGTGGTGGTGGAAATATCCGCATGGCCCAGCAGCATCTGCACCGAGCGTAAATCGGCCCCGTGGTTCAGCAAATGCGTGGCAAATGCGTGGCGCAGCGTGTGCGGTGACATAGGGGCGCGAATGCCCGCCGCCAGCGCATACTTTTTCACGATGCCCCAGAACATCACGCGGGACATGGCGGTACCCGCCTGCACACCGCGCGAGGTGATGAACAAGTCCTGCGTTTGTTTGGGGCCCAGCAACTCCGCGCGTGCCTGGCCCAGGTAGCGCTGCAACCACTGTGCCGCTACCTCGCCAAACGGCACCAGTCGCTCTTTCGACCCCTTGCCCAGCACCCGCAGCACGCCCTCGTTCAAGCCCAGGTTCAGCGTGCGCAGCGTCACCAGTTCGCTCACCCGCAGCCCACTGGCGTACATCAATTCCAGCATGGTGCGGTCGCGCACGCCCAATGCCGTGCTGGTATCCGGCGCAGCCAGCAAGGCCTCGACCTGGGCTTCGGTCAGGGTCTTGGGCACGCGCAAGGCCTGCTTGGCGGCTTGCAGCTTGAGCGTGGGGTCGGCCGCCACCAGCCCCTCGCGCAGGGCCCAGCGGAAGTAGCGCCTGAACACGGTCAAACGCCGGTTGGCCGTGGTGGCCTTGGTGTGCGCGTGTTGTGCGCCAAAGTAAGCCTGGATGTCGTGCTCCTGCACCGTCGGCAGGTCACGCCCCTGCAGCCACTGGGCAAACAGCGTCAAGTCGCGTCGGTAGGCCTGCAGGGTATTTTTGGACAGGCCCTCCTCCAGCCACAGAGCATCGATGAAGGCGTCCACCGACGCGGTGTCGGCGGCGACACGCTCGGTCATTCCAATTTCAGTTTGGCGGTCTCCACCACTTTCTTGTACACCTCATACTCGGCTTTGATCTGGGCCGTGAATTGCTCGGGCGTATTGCCAACGACCAAGGAGCCCGTCTCTTCGATGCGCTTTTTCACGGCCGGATCTTCCAGCACCTTACGCACCGCGGCATTCACCTTGTCCACCACTTCCTTGGGCAAGCCCTTGGGGCCGTAAATGCCGTAAAACGCCATGCGGTTCACTGGCTCCAGCCCCACTTCTTTGAAAGTCGGCACGTTGGGCATCTGGGGCAGGCGCTGCGGGGCCGCCACCACAATAGGCACCAGCTTGTTGCTTTGGATAAAAGGCAAGGCCGAGGGCAGGTTGTCAAAAATCAGCGGCACCTGGCCACCCACCGTGTCGTTCAGGGCCGGGCCAGCGCCGCGGTAGGGAATGTGCGTGATGAACACACCGGCCAGGCTCTTGAACAACTCGGTTTGCATATGGCCAATGCCGCCCGTGCCCGAGGAAGCGTACGAGTACTGGCCTGGATGGCTCTTGATTTCCGCCAAAAAGCCCTTGTAGTCCTTGGCCGGGAAGGTCGGGTGCACCGCAATCACATTGGGCGTGGCCGCAATGTTGACGATGGGCGTGAAGTCGGTGAGCGGGTTGTAGGGGTTCTTGGGGTTGATAGCCGGGTTGGCGGCCACGGTGGACACGGTGGCAATGCCCAGCGAATATCCGTCAGGCACGGCTTTGGCGGTTTCATTCGCTCCGACCACGCCGCCGCCGCCCGCCTTGTTCTCCACGATCACACTCTGCCCCAATACCTTTCCCAGCGGGTCGGCAATCACGCGGGCAATGATGTCCGTGGTGCCACCCGGGGCAAAAGGCACCTGTAGCTTGATGATTTTGTTGGGGTAACCCTGTGCCAGCGCAGTGCTGGAGGCGGCCACCAGGCCCAGGGTGAACAGCAGACGACGCATGTGATTTCTCCTGTGGAATTTGCCGAATGGTACCCCGCGCGCTTGCTTTCGCCATGCTGATTTGCGCGTACGTGGAAACCCGGGTGCCTGCCCCCCTGGCTGCTATCCTTGGCCTGTGAATTACGCCCAACTCCTCTTTCCCGATTTCTCCCTGATTCTGTGTGGCTACCTGGTGTGCCGCTACACCGCACTGAACCGGCCCGTGTGGGAGCAGGTGGAATCGCTGGTGTACTACTTCCTGTTCCCGGTGCTGCTGTTCCAGTCCATTGTCAAAAGCCCGCTGGACCTGGGGACTGCGTCCAGCCTCATTGGTGCGGGTTGGGCCAGCGGACTGGTGGGCATTGGCCTGGCTTATGCCATTCCGCACCTGCCCTGGCTGCGCACCCATGTCGATGCGCGCGACCATGCCTCCAGCGCGCAGATTGCATTTCGTTTCAATTCTTTCATCGGCCTGGCCATTGCCGATCGCCTGGCCGGCCCACAGGGCGTGCAGCTCATCGCGGTGCTGATTGGCGTATGCGTACCGCTGTTCAATGTGGCCGCGGTGTGGCCCATGGCACGCCATGCCCAGCGCGGCTTTGTGCGCGAGCTGCTGCGCAACCCGCTGATCATCGCCACCGCTACGGGCCTGGTGGCCAACCTGCTGGGCTTTGCCATTCCGGTATGGCTTGAGCCCACGGTGACCCGCCTGGGCGCAGCATCGCTGGCATTGGGGTTGATGGCTGCTGGGGCCGGCATGCAGCTGGGTGCGCTGGCGCGTGGCAAGGTGCTGGCCGTAGCGGTGATTGCCATTCGCCACCTGCTGACCCCCATTGCGGCCTGGGCCATTGCACGCGCTTTGGGGTTAAGCCCCACCCAAACCACCATGCTGCTGGCGTTCTCTGCCTTGCCCACCGCCTCCAGCTGCTATGTGCTGGCGGCGCGCATGGGCTACGACGGCGCCTACGTGGCCGCCCTGGTCACCGTGTCCACGCTGATGGGCATGGTCAGCCTGTCTTTTGCTCTGGGCGTGTTGCAGCGCCTCTGAGGCAGCGCTAATACCAATGCTGGAGCGCCTCGGCGTGCAGTACATGGCGCTGGCCATCCTGCGGTGCCCAGGACTCTGCACTGCAGGCCGCACGGGTCAGAAAATCCAGCATCCACAAATGCCGACGCAGCACACGCTGCTGGCGGTGGCCTATCAGCGGGTTGAAGATGCCGTGGCGGCTGAACAACTGGCGCGGGTTCTTCTTGATCCACAACCATGAGCCCATTTCCAGCGTCAATGGCAGGAACACCCGCTCCGGCACCTCACGCGACTGCAGGTACAGGTGATCCCACAGGTCCCCATGGGTCAGGTACTGCAGGCTCTGTGGTTCGAACACATAGGGATGGTGGTTGTAGGTCTGGCGAAAAATCACCTGCAACGCATACATTTCGGCCAGGTGGTCCAGCGGCTTGCGCGTGTGGGCAAACGGGAACCACAGCCGGTCACTCAGCCCAAAGCCCGAATGGCAATCCACCGACATGCTGAAGGGCCGCGGCAACAACTCCTGCGCCACCACCTCGCACACGGCCTGGCTCTCCTCTTCCATGGGTGCGCCCGCGACACCACGGTACCAGGGCAGGCGGGAACTCAGGCGCTGGCCGCCCACCCAGGTGGGCACCGGCTCCAGCGCGTCCACCGGCGCATTGCGCATCAGGTCCACACCACGCGGGTTAGCGCGTGTACCCAGCGCCATGCCACCGGGGTTCACCAGCGGCATGAAGACCAGGCGCAACGACTCCAGCTGCCGGTGCAGGGTGTGGTCCCAGTTCAGGCGCATGACGATACTGAGCAGGTAGGCCATGACCACCTCAGCCCCAATACGCTCCAAGCCATGCACGCCGCCAAAGAAACCGATGGCTGGCACCTGCGGGTCCGGATTGCCCAGCGCAACCGTGTAGACCGGCAGATTCACCCCACGGCAGTCCACCTGGCGCACCACGCGGGTCTCCACACGGTCCCCCGCGAGCTGGAGAATCCGCTCCAGTTCGGTCAATGCGGCGAGTGCGCGGTGTTGCAAAACCTGGCTCCTTGTTGGGCGCCAGCATAGCGGCACAGCACGAATTTTCAGCATCCTGAACGCACTTGATGACAATGCACCACACTGCCATGAAACCGTCACACAGGACTCCTAGAGTGGCTGCATCTGCAACCCACCGGGAGCCCACCATGATCCTTAAGCTACTAGGACTGCAACGTTTGCTGGACGAGCTGTTCGAAGACAACTGGCTGGAGCCAGTGGCGTTGATCGAGGTCTAACATGCGCAAGCGCACAACGCCCTCACGCCCCTTCCTGCTGCCCTGGCTCGCGGTCACGCTGGCGCTGGTACAGGGCGTGGGCGAACTGCTGGCATTGCAACGCACCCACCTTCCCCGCAAACGCCACTGACCCTACACTGCCCGCATGAAAATTTTCAGGCGGCTGGTTCTGAGTTTGTTGGTATTGGTGGTTGTCGCAGTTGCGGCGCTGGCCTGGATGCTGGGCCACCCGCCCAGCCTAAGCGGCTTGGACCGCTTGCGCTGGTCCGCCCCCCCTCCTCCGCCCCAGGCACCATTACGGGTCAGCTTCCTGGGCGTGGCCACCGTACTACTGGACGACGGTGAGACCGCCCTGCTCACCGACGGATTCTTTTCCCGCCCTGACAAGCTCACCACCTTTTTGCGCAAGGTGGAGCCCGATGTGGCTGGCATTGCCGCCGGCCTGCAACGCGCCGGCATTCCCCAGCGCACGGGCAAGCTGGCGGCGGTGATTCCCCTGCATTCGCACTACGACCACGCCATGGACGCGCCCGAGGTGGCCAAGCGCACCGGGGCCTTGCTGCTGGGCTCGTCCTCCACCGCCATGGTGGGCCGTGGCTGGGGCCTGCCCGAGGCACAGATTCGCACCGCACAGCTGCGCACGCCTTACACCTTTGGCCGTTTCACCGTCACGCTCTACCCCGCACTGCACACGCCCACCGGTTTTACCGGGGGCGAGATCACCACGCCGCTGGTGCCACCCGCCCGCGCCACCGACTACAAGGAGGGCCAGAGCTATGTGGCCCGCATCGAACACGATGGCCGCACTCTGCTGATCACCAGCACCGCAGGCTTTGTGCCCGATGCGCTCAAGGGCGTGCAGGCCGATGTGGTGATGCTAGGCATAGGCGCCATGGGCCCGCGCAGCGAGGAACACAAGGAGGCCTATTGGCGCGAGACCGTGGCGGCTGTAGGTGCGCGCCGTGTGATTCCCATCCACTGGGATGACTTCTGGATCCCGTCCACCCTGCCCATGCAGCCCATGCCGGCTCCGTTGGACGACTTTGAGGCTTCCATCGCCTTTCTGCAACGCAAGGGCGCGCAGGACGGGGTGGAGATTCGCCTGCCGCTGGTGTGGAAGGCGATGGATGTGTTTGCGGGGCTGCCGCCGCGCGTCAAGTAAGCGTGGCCAATGGCGCCGCAGCCAAACCGGCTGCGCGCGCCTGCTGCAGAAACGCCTGGCCCGCCGCTTCAAAGCCACTCACCGGGCTCATGCAGTCGGTCAGCAGCACGGTCTGCTGCAGGCGGGGCGTGGGCAAGTTCGCCATCATGTCCGTCACAGATGCGGCCACACAGTGGCTTAACGCCTCGCCCGCTACCAAAAGCGTAGCGCCTGGCGCAGACAGAATGCGGACTAGCGGCTGATTGAGTAGTGTGCGGTCATCATCGGCACGCGGCACCTCGGCCTTGAAGGCGCTGTACTGCTCGGTCATGGGGTTCTGCCCCTTGAGCACCTTGTTGCAGGTGCGACCGGTCTCCTGCTCCCAGTAGGCAATCGCCTCGCCCAAGCCCGTGTGGATGTTGTGGCCCCAGGTGCCCAGCACACAGTGCACCGGCCACACAATGAGCTGGCGCTGGCTTGTGGCTTCCAGCGCTTGCAGGTAGGCCACCACCTCGTCGGTGCGCCCGGCATGGCGCGGCCGGAAGCTGCCTTGCTGCACGTCAGCGGCGGTGACCAGGGTGAAGGGGGGCACCGCGCTGCCGTCAGCCTGCTGCCAAAAGGTGGTGCGCTCCACGCCCACGCTGGCGTGCGAGTCCAGCGTCACGGTGAGGCTGCGCACCTGCGCTGTGTGCCTGTGCAGCCACGCGGCCAGGCGGTCCATGTCGGCGTTGGCACCCGGCACGGGCAAGGCAGCACCAGCGATGTCCAGAAAATCGTTTTGCGGGTCAATCACCAGCAGGTCGTACAGCGGCATTGGGCGTTCACTTTCAGGTGGTGTGTTGCAGGGCCCACTGCACGTGCTCTTGCACCAGCGGGTCGGGGTGGTTGGTGCGGCGTTGCAAGGACTGCACCATGGCGGCGCGTTGCTCCACGCTCAGGCCCGCGCCATGCAGCGCATTGCCCATGGCCACGGCCACATTGCGCAACCAGCGCACGTGGCCGATGCGGCGGATCGGGCTGCCCTCGGTGTGCCGCAGGAACGTGCCTTCGGTCCAGTCCAGCAGCGTGGCCAGTTGCATGCCGGTCAAGCCTTCGCGCGCATCAAAGTCGGGCAAGGCGCTGCGCTGGGCAAACTTATTCCAGGGGCAGACCAGTTGGCAATCGTCGCAGCCGTAGATGCGGTTGCCCATCAGCGGGCGCAGCTCCAGCGGAATCGGCCCCGCGTGCTCGATGGTCAGGTAGGAGATGCAGCGCCGCGCATCCAGCCGGTGCGGCGCGATGATGGCCTGCGTGGGGCACACGGTGATGCAGGCGCTGCAGCTGCCGCAGTGCGCTTGCACCGGGGCGCTATCGGGCAGCGCCATGTCCACGTAGATCTCGCCCAGAAAAAACATGGAGCCCGCTTCGCGGTTCAGCAGCAGCGTGTGCTTGCCGCGCCAGCCCTGGCCGCTGCGCGCGGCCAGTTCGGCCTCCAGCACGGGCGCACTGTCGGTGAACACGCGGTAGCCCAGCGGCCCCATGTGCTCGGCCATGGTGTCGGCCAGTTTTTGCAGGCGGTTGCGCAGCACCTTGTGGTAGTCCCGCCCACGGGCGTAGACCGACACAATGCCCTCGCCGGGGCGCTGCAGGCGTGCCAGTTCGGTGTCCTGCCAATCTTCCGCCGTGTCGCGTGGCAGGTAGTCCATGCGGGCGGTAATCACGCTCACGGTGCCCGGCACCAGCTCGGCCGGGCGGGCCCGTTTGAGGCCGTGGTGGGCCATATAAGCCATGTCACCGTGGAATCCTTGCGACAACCAGGCCAATAAACCGGCTTCTGCAGACGACAAATCCACACCAGCCACGCCAATTTGGGAGAATCCAAGTTCGCGGGCCCAGGCCTGTATCTGCACAACCCACGGGTTGCCCTCTTGCCCACTGTCTGATTGAGCGTTGATTTGAGTGCTGTTGATCGTCACCACCCCATTGTAGAAAGCAGCCTGACCCTGGCGTGGGCGGACGAATCGGCCACCCACGCGTTTGCCGCCCACTGGGCCGCGCAGCCCGCGCTGGCCAATGCCTTCATTGCGCTGCATGGCGACCTGGGCGCAGGCAAGACCACCTTGGTGCGCCACCTGCTGCAGGCGCTGGGCGTGACCGGCCGCATCAAAAGCCCCACCTATGCCGTGGTGGAACCCTACGAGCTGGACGCGCTCAACATCTGGCACTTTGACTTCTACCGCTTCAGCGACCCGCGCGAGTGGGAGGAAGCCGGATTCCGTGACATCTTTGCCAGCCCCGGCCTGAAGCTGGCCGAGTGGCCCGAGAAGGCGGTTGGCATGCTGCCCGTGGCCGATGTCGACCTGCACATCCGCACGCTGGACGATGCGAGCCGCCTTGTCACCCTCACGCCGCACACCGCCACCGGTGTCGCGTTGCTGCAGCCCCTGCGGCACCTGCCCGAGGCGGCGACATGAAGCGCCGCACACTGTTGCAGGCGGGCAGCATCGTGCTGACCCTGGGCGCTGCCGAACTGGCGCGCGGCGCCACCATCATGACCGTGCGGGTGTGGCCTGCGCCCGAGTACTCGCGCGTCACCATCGAGTCCGATGCATCACTGGTCACCAAGCAACTCTTTGTGCCCAGCCCGCCGCGGCTGGCGGTAGACATTGAGGGCATCACGCTGAACCCCGCCCTCAAGGAGCTGGTGGCCAAGGTGCAAGCCGATGACCCCAACATCGCCGGCATTCGTGTGGGCCAGTTCACGCCCACCGTGGTGCGGCTGGTGGTGGACCTGAAACACGCCATTCGCCCCCAGGTGTTTTCGCTGAGCCCGGTGGCGGCCTACCAGCATCGGCTGGTGCTGGACCTGTACCCGGTGAACGAGGTGGACCCGCTGGAGGCCCTGATTGCCGAGCGCCTGACGGACAACGCCAAAGCCGCGGCAGCCACTCCACCCAAGCCCGCCGCCAGCAGCGACCCGCTGGACGCATTGATTGCTCAGCACACGCAGCGCCCAGCCTCCAGCCCTGTAGTGCCGGGCACCGCCATCGCCCAGAACGCTCCTAAAACAGGAGCTACTCGCACAGATTCCACGGGGGCTAGCGGCTCAAATGGCACTAAAGTACCGCTTCCAACCAGCCCCACAACGCCCACCACCGAGCGCCTGATCATCATTGCGCTGGACCCTGGCCACGGCGGTGAAGACCCGGGCGCCATCGGCCCCGGTGGCACCAAAGAAAAGGACGTAGTGCTGAAACTGGCCCACCTGCTGCGCGAACGCATCAACAACGCCAGCGTCAACGGCAACGCCATGCGCGCCTACCTGACGCGCGACGCCGACTTCTTTGTGCCGCTGGGTACCCGCGTGCAAAAGGCGCGCCGCGTGCAAGCCGACCTGTTTGTCAGCCTGCATGCCGATGCGTTCTTCACCCCCGACCCGCAGGGCGCCAGCGTGTTCGCGCTGAGCCAGGGCGGCGCGTCGAGCAGCGCGGCGCGCTGGATGGCAGCCAAGGAAAACAAGGCCGACCTGATTGGCGGCCTGAACGTGAAAGCCAAGGACGCCACGGTGCAGCGCGCGCTGCTGGACATGAGCACCACCGCTCAGATCAACGACAGCCTGAAGCTGGGCAGCAACCTGCTGGGCGAGATCAAACGCGTGGGCAAGCTGCACAAACCCAAGGTCGAGCAGGCCGCGTTTGCCGTGCTCAAAGCGCCCGACATTCCCAGCGTGCTGGTAGAGGCCGCCTTCATCAGCAACCCCAGTGAAGAGATCAAGCTCAACAGCGAGGATTACCAAAACCAGCTCGCCGATGCGCTGATGCGCGGCATTGAGAGCTACTTCGCCAAGAACCCGCCGCTGGCGCGCAACCGCACGACCAGCTAACCCTCCAGCCTGCACCTCCGGTGCCAGCACCAGACCCGAAAAGGCGGCCAAAACACCGCTTAATTCGGCGATTACAACTAGGTGCTAACCCTAGACTGATTCCCTCAATAACGTTACCGAAGGGAGGTTGTCATGGTTCA
Source organism: Rhodoferax saidenbachensis (assembly GCF_031457975.1). GTDB lineage: Bacteria > Pseudomonadota > Gammaproteobacteria > Burkholderiales > Burkholderiaceae_C > Allorhodoferax > Allorhodoferax saidenbachensis_A. The sequence continues at coordinate 185,531 of NZ_JAVDXO010000007.1, read as the reverse complement.
GGCAAGCTGCGTTTCACCGCTGGGGTTTTCATCGGAGATTTTGCCGTTCAAGGTGGAGATCGCGTCCCGGGCCCAGATGGAAGGTGTGATCCAGCTGCGCGCTGCCTCCTACGGCAAACACCTCCCCGAACTGGGCGCCAAGCTGCGTGAAGCCGAAGCCGCGGACTTTGAGCCCGGCTGCGAAGTATTCGTCGCCACCTCCAAGCTGGACGGCTCCATGCTCGGCACCCTGCGCACGCATGCCAACCAGATCAAAGCCCTGCCCTTGCAGCATTCGCTGAAACTGCCCGCGCGCTTTCACGGAAGCCGCATGGTAGAGACCACCCGCCTGTGCGTGAAGGGCAACCCCCAGTCCTCGCTGGTGCGCACGGCCCTGTTCAAGGCGCTGCACAGCTACTGCCTGGCGCAAGACGTGGACTGGATGATGGCCACGGGCCGCCGTCCCGTAGACCGCATTTACGACAGCCTGTATTTTTCTGACGTGGGAGAGGCGGGTGTCTTCTACCCCATGACCTTCACGGGTGGTGTACCGCACCGGGTGATGCAACTGGCACCCCGCGCCGTGCAGCCACTGTGGCACGCGTCGCAGCACAGCCTGCACCGCTTCTTTTTTGAGGCCCATCACCCGGACATTGACCTGTCCCGGGCCAAGCCTCTGGTACAGCCCTGGCACTGCCCAGAGATCGATGCACCGCAAACCACCACCGAGGACAGCATGGTGCTGACGGACAGCGAGACCGAATGGAAGGCTTCTGCCGCCATGGCCCTGTAAGCGAAAAGCGCGGGATCAGTGCAGGGTGCCCAGGGTTGATTCCGGGAACAGGGACATGGTGGCATCCGCATTGGCTTGCAGCAGCTTGACGAAGGCGAGGATCTCGGGGTCCTCGATGAAATCGGCACCGCTTTGGGCGGCCAGGATTTTTTCGGGCATCACCGGTTTGCTGATGCCATAGCCCTGCGCGTAATCGATGCCAGCATCCACCAGCGCACGGATGGTGGCCAGGTCTTCGGCAAACTCGCCCACCGACTTCATGCCCAGGCTGCTTACCAGGCCACCAATGGCCATGATGATGGCCATGCCGGACTGGCTGCGTGCCGCATCGCGCACCAGTGAGCCATCGAGCTTGAGGGCGTCCACCGACAAGCCCTTGAGGTAGCCGAACGAGGAATACCCGGCACCGAAGTCATCCAGCCCCACCTTGGCGCCCATGGCGCGCAGGCGGTCAATGAAGCGCTGCATGTTGCGCATGTCGGTGATGGCCACGGTCTCTGTGATCTCGATGCAGATCTTGGACAAGGCCAGCGGGTGCTGCTCGAACAGCGCAAACAGCTCGGCCGTGAACGACTCGTCGTTGAGCGAACCACCGGACAGGTTCACGCCCACAAAATGGGTCTGCTGCAGGTTCTGGGCATGCAGCTCCAGCCAGTCAATGGCCGTGGTGACCACCCAGCGGTCGATGATGGCGGTTTTGCCATGCGCCTCGGCGGCTTCGATGATGGTGCCGGCGCCCACCACACTGCCATCGGGCTTGCGCAGGCGCACCAGCATTTCAAAATTCAGCGAATCAAAAGGCCTGCTCAATGACAACTCGGGCTGCATCATCAGGAACAGGCCCTGGGGCGTTTCGCCACGCTCCAGGCAGTTGATCAGGTCCAGCTCGTCCTGGTGCTGCTGAAAGAAGCGGTCGCCCGACTCCATCACCACCAAACGCTGGTTGCTGCGCTTCTTGGCCATGCGGCACAGCGTGTCGGCTGCCGACACGATGTCTTTCAACGGCGACTGGCTGAACTGCGCGGTCTCCACCAACCCGCCCGACACGTCCAGCGAAAAACTCTGGTTGTCGATCTGGAACGGGGCCGAACCAATCAGCATGGCAATGCTGTTGCAGCTGGCCTCGCTGTCGGCCATGCTGGCACGCGAGAACACCACCACAAACTCGTCCCCCCCCACGCGGGCCAGCATGTCGTGGCGCTGCAGCACGCTGCCCATGCGCTCGGCCACCTGCATCAGCACGTTGTCGCCCGCGGTGTGGCCATACAGGTCGTTGATGAGCTTGAAGCGGTCCAGGTCAAAGTAGGCCAGCGCGGTGGACTGGTAGCCCACCTTGGCCGTCTCCAGGGCCAGGCCGCGCAGGTTCAGGCAGCCGGTCAATGGGTCGTGGCTGGCCAGGTACTCCAGGCGCTCCGTCACCTGTACGCGTTCGGTGATGTCCTGCAGCGAGCATTCGATAGTTTTGCCATCCACCGTCGAGGCCTTGATCGCAAACCAGCTGTTACCCGTGGCACGGGGCAAGAGGGTCTGGGTTTGCAGCTCGATAGAGGTGCTGGCCCGCGCGCTGTGCAAGGCCACGATTTGTTGCACCACGTCCGCATCGAACAGCTGCTGCAGCGACAAGGGGCCATCCACGGGGATACGCCGAACCATGGCATGGAAGGCCGGGTTGGCCTTCATGATTTGCGCACCCGCCCCGATGGTGAACAGACCGATGGGCGAATCCTGGTACGCCGCTTCCAGCAGCTTTTGGGCACGCAGGTTCTGCAGGCGGTGCGAACGCATGTGTTCGGCCACCGCGGCAGACGCCAGCAGCGCCGAGGCGATGGCGGCCGTCACGCTGTTGAGCCCGGCCAGCAACAGGCGCTGGCCGGTGGCGGCCGCTACCACTTCGTTCAGGCTGGCCACCAGCGTGACGATGATGGAGGCGGCGTACCACGCCGCTACACGGGAATGCGTGTGACGCAGGATTTTGGCCAGGTAAACCACCATCAAAATCACCACCGAAGCAGTGGCAACCCACAGCGTCGGCAAGACACGTTCGTACGACAGGAACGGGCAGGCCACGATCACGGCCACCGCGCTGAGCTGGTGCAACCTCAGCAGCCAGCCAGCCTTGACGTCCTGCAACTCGGCTTTGAACAGCGCGCTGAACAGGCCAATGGTCATGGCGTAGTACATGCACAAGGTCCATTGGCGCATGGGCGTGAACCAGGCCGGGTCGAGGGCCCCGCCAAAGAGCTCCACGTCGGTGCCTGCCGACAGACCCGCCATGCGCATATTCAGCAGCAGCCAGCCCACAAAGGTCCAGTACAGGGCGCTGCGGTTCACCACGGCGGTGAGCAGCATGAAGATGGCCAGCACGCCAATGCCGGCCTCCAGCATCACACCGGTTTTCTGGTGCGACACCTGCGCCATGTCCAAGGCATGCGGCTCCCAAGCATCCGCAGAAATCTTGGCAGGCCCCCGATAAGCGGCCCGGCACAGCAGGCTCCAGGGCGCGGCAGACTCAGCGGGCTGCAGTGAGAAACCAGCGCGGCTGCGCTGCATGCCACCAGAAACGGTAAAGCGGTTGGCATCCCCCAGCGGCAGGCCAGTCTGCAGGTTCCAGCAGCTCAGTGCGGTGCCGTGGCGCGACGGAAAATCAATCTCCCATGGATGGTCCACCGGGCTTTGGGGCACCTGCACAGCAAACCAGAAGTTATTGGTAGAGAGATGGGTTTCTGCGGAAGCCGTGGCTGGCACGGCTTCCAGATGCTGGCGAACGCGGTCCAGCGCCGCTACATCCACGGGCTCGGATTCCTCCCACACCTGGATGGGCAGAGGAATGCCTCTTGCAATGTCTGAGTGCCCCAATTGCCACAACAGCGCCAGACCAGCCAGCGCGACCAGCACGGCAGGAAACACCAGGGTGGTTAATCGGTCCAGCAGGGTTTCAACGACTTTTCCCGCCATGCCTTTGTTCTATGTTTGTAGAAGTCGCGTGCAACGTCACGCGACTTCTACTATGCCATGAGAACGGGGCTCAACTTGCGGTCTTGAAGCGCGACTTGAGCGCGCCACCGCAGATCACCAGACCGGGAATCAGGATCATGGCCCAGATGATTTTGTCCAGATGGGCCTTGACCCAAGGGAAATTACCAAAGAAGTAACCGATGGTGACAATGCCGCCCACCCACAGCGTACCGCCCACCACATCAAATAAAGTGAACTTGGAACGTGTCATCTGCGCCACACCCGCCACGAAGGGCGCAAACGTGCGCAGAAACGGCATGAAGCGCGCGGCAATGATGGTGACGCCACCATATTTTTCGTAAAACGCATGGGCCTGGTCGAAGGCCTGCTTGTTGAAGAAGCGCGAGTCTTCCCACTGGAACACCTTGGGGCCGATAAAGCGGCCAATGGCGTAGTTGCTCTGGTTGCCCAGCACCGCCGCCGCCAGCAGCAGCCCCACCGACACGGTGTAGTCCATCAGGCCCACGCCACACATGGCCCCCACGACAAACAAGAGTGAGTCGCCCGGCAGGAACGGCATGATCACCACACCGGTTTCCACAAAAATGATGGCAAACAGCAGCGCATAGACCCACAGGCCATAGCTCTGCACAAACACCTCCAGGTATTTGTCTACATGTAGGACGAAGTCAAGAAGCGAAGCGATGAGTTCCATGGACCTGGATTATCCCTGCCCGTCACGGCATGGCCATGACACCCCAGCCACCGTGAGGCTTATCGCGGATTCAGGCGAAGACGTTGAGCTTGGCCACAGCCTGCTTGAAGCTGCCGAAACCACCAAAACGGCTGGTGGGCAGCGCTTCGGCGCTGCCGCCCGAGGTCGATGCGACGCCCATGCCCAGCTTGTTCGCATCAAAGTCACGCAGGGTGTTCACCGCCGAGGCCACAAACTGTTCTGCCGGGGTCTGGTCCACCGCGGCACTGGCGCGGCCGGCGACCACGCCGCTGCGCGTGTAAATGCCGTTGGCCGCTGCTTTCTGGGCACTACCCAGTTCCAGCGTGACGCTGGCAGGTGCTGCGGCTTCAGGGGCGGCGCTGGGCTCCACCGCGGCCACCGCCTTGCGGGCGGGCGGTGCGGCCAGGCCTGTGGAGCGCGTGCTGCCAGCCTCGGGCTTCAGCGCGTCAGGCTGCGCCGATGCGCCAGGGGCACCGGGCGTGGTGGGAGGAAAGATCAGGTTCAGGCGGTTGATTTGCATGGCGGGCCCCACAAGGGATGTGCTCCCCCACAGTGTCGCCAGGGCTGCGGCCGCCCAGCCGCAAAATAAAGCCCGAAAAGCGCTGTTTTTCTATCCCTTGGGCTGGGACGTCACCTGCGCAAAGCGCTGCTGGTAGTGCGGGTTTTCGGTTTTGCAGATCCGGTCCCACCAGGTGAACCACAGGCCGTAGTTGCCCTGGGCTGTCTCGTGGTGCAGGTGGTGGTGGGTGGTGGTGGTGAAGCGCCCACCCAGCCAATGGGTGGCAAAGCCGCGCGGCATGGTCTCCACCGCGGCGTGGCCGTGGGCGTTGCGCGTGATCTGGTGCACTGCAAAGGCCAGCAGCACGCCCACGTGCAACGGCACCACCAGCAGGGCCAGCGGCGTGACCAGCGCATTCATCAGCGCCTCCAGCGGGTGAAAGGCATAGGCCGCCCAGGGCGAGGGGTGGCGTGACCGATGGTGCAGGCCATGCACGTGGCGGAACAGCCAGCGCGTGTGCAGCAGCCGGTGGGTCACATAGAAGTAAAAGTCATGCCAGAGCAGCATGGCGGGGAAACTCAGCACCAGCCACCAGATGCCATATTCGGTGAGCCGGAAATACACCGTCACCCGGTTGCTCACCACGGCCGCGGTGATGACCATGGCCAGCGCGGAAAAAATCAGCAGCGTGGAGATGGAATAGCGCATCTCGCGCCGGATGTCCTTTTGCGCGGGCCACTGGGCAATCAGGCGATGCGCCAGGCGCTTGCGCAGCAGCACATGCAGCAATAACCATACGCCCAGCGCGGCGGTCAGGTAAAACGTGCCTTCGTGGATCAGGGCCTGGCTATACACATGGGCCAGCCAGGCCAGTGCCTCGGGGTTCTGCCAGTTGCTGAAATCAGGAAGCATGCCGCGCCTTTGAAGTCACCACAACGCTGTGGCCGGCGCATGCTACCCGAGTTCGCCCCCTAAAATGGACCGGTGAACGCTTCGTTACCTTCTTCCCTCGCCGCCGCGGCCCGCCGCCCCATCCGCGAACTCCCAGACGAACTCATCAGCCAGATTGCGGCTGGTGAGGTGGTGGAGCGCCCGGCCAGCGTGGTGCGCGAGTTGGTGGACAACGCGCTGGACGCGGGCGCCACCCAGGTCACGCTGCGGTTGCTGGCTGGCGGCGTGCGCCTGATCAGCGTGGAGGACGACGGCCAGGGCATCCTGCGCGACGAGCTGCCCATCGCCTTCAAGCGCCACGCCACCAGCAAGATCGGCAGCCTGCACGACCTGGAGAGCGTGGCCACCATGGGCTTTCGCGGAGAGGCGCTGGCCGCTATCAATTCCATAGCTGATTGCGCAATCTTGTCGCGGGCTAGCGGCATTAACGATGCCTATTTGCTGGACGGCCGCACCGGTGAACTCAAGCCCGTGGCGCGCAGCCAGGGCACCACGGTCGAAGTGAAAGAGCTGTTCTACAGCACGCCGGCCCGCCGTAAATTCCTCAAGACCGACGCCACCGAGCTAGCCCACTGCATCGAAGCCGTGCGCCGCCACGCGCTGGCCCGCCCCGACGTGGGCTTTGCCATCTGGCACGAAGGCAAGCTGGTGGAGCAGTGGCGCAAATGTGTTGTGGAGGGCGAACCCACCGATCCGCTGGCCGCACTGGACCAGCGCCTCAGCGACGTGCTAGGCCCCGAGTTTCTGGCGCAAAGCGTGCGCGTGGACTGGCATAGCAAACAGGCCAACGAATACGGCCAGCCCGCGCTGCGCGTCTGGGGCCGCGCCGGCGTGCCCGACGCTGCCCGCTCCCGCGCCGACCAACAATTCTGCTACGTGAACGGCCGCTTTGTGCGCGACAAGGTGCTGACCCACGCTGCACGCAGCGCCTATGAGGACGTGCTGCACGGCAACCGCCAGCCGGTCTACGCCCTCTATGTGGCCATGGACCCCACGCGCGTGGACGTGAACGTGCACCCCACCAAGATCGAGGTGCGCTTCCGCGACAGCCGCGAAGTGCACCAGGCCGTGCGCCACGCGGTGGAAGACACCCTGGCCGCGCCGCGCGCTGCCGCTGCGGCAGGTGCCGTGGACGGCCAGGCCCAAGCACCCTCGCTGCTGGCCCAACCCGGCACTTATGTGCCTAAAGTGCCTGTAGCCCCCATGTACAGTGCGCAGCCAGCTATCAAATTTGAAGCAGATAGCAGCCTCATCGGCCATCGTGTCAGTGACGTAGGTGCGTTGTGGCAGCGTAGTACCAGCACCCCAGACGGCTGGGCGGCTGTGGGCTCTGCGCAGGTAAAGGAGGAGCCCGCAACGCGGGCGGGGGACACGGAGCAGAGCCCGCAGTCGCCCGGCCGTCCTGCGAGCGCAGAAGAAGTCTGGCCCCTAGGTCGCGCCATCGCCCAGTTGCAAGGCGTCTACATCCTGGCCGAAAACAACCAGGGCCTGGTCATCGTGGACATGCATGCCGCCCACGAACGCATCGTCTACGAACGGCTCAAAATACAAATCAGCCTCACTGCCCCCGACGGCAGCGTGCACCCTCTGGCCAGCCAGCCCCTGCTCATCCCCGCCACCTTTGCCGCCACCCCCGACGAAGTGGCCACAGCCGAAGCCCATGTCGCCACGCTCAACACGCTGGGCCTGGAGATTAGCCCCTTCTCGCCCAAAACGCTGGCCGTGCGCGCCGTGCCCACCACGCTGGCCCAGGGCGATGCAGTCGAGCTGGCGCGCAGCGTGCTGGCCGAACTGGCGCAACACGACGCCAGCACCGTCATCCAGCGCGCGCAAAACGAAATCCTGGGCACCATGGCCTGCCACGGTGCCGTGCGCGCCAACCGCAAACTCACCCTCGAAGAAATGAACGCGCTGCTGCGCGACATGGAAGCCACCGAGCGCAGCGACCAGTGCAACCACGGCCGCCCCACCTGGCGCCAGCTCACGCTCAAGGAGCTGGACACGCTGTTTTTGCGCGGCCGATAAACGAGTCCACAATGGGCCGAAACAACCGGAGGCCCTTCCACGACTTTGCGCGCTGCTGTTTTACTGGCCGTCTTTGCCTGCCTATTTGCCTTTATCGGGCTGAACTGGGCGGAGTTTTCCGCCACCGGCACCCTGGAGCAGAAGATCACCCAAGCCGCTGAAGCCAACCAGCGTGCCTTGTCGGAAGCGACCCACTCGCTCAGCGCGCATCTGGGTGAGATGGACGACAAGCTGGACAAAGCCATTGCCCCATCCCCCCGAAACTGACGATTGGCATACAGGCCTACGCCGGGCCAGGTTTTCATTGGCTTGCGTATAGTGGTGCCATGCCTTTTCAATCACCGGCATTACTCATAGGCGTTTCGGCGCGCATCTATTACCCGTCCGGCCCAGTGCTGGACCTGGGCGGTGTGTGGACCAAAACACTGCACTTCCTGGAGCAGTCCGTGGCCCAGTGGCTCATGCGCGGCGGCGCGCTGCCCGTGATGGTTCCTGCGGTGGATGCGCAAAGCGTGGTGCAGACCGAAGAACTGAACCTGGGCCACTACGCGCAAGCATTGGACGGGCTGGTTCTGCAAGGCGGAAACGACGTCGCTCCGGCCTCTTACGGCGAAGTGCCAATAGCCCCTGAATGGGCCGGCGACCCGGTGCGTGATGCATACGAGAAGAGCCTGATCGAGGCCTTTGTCAAAGCGGGCAAGCCCGTGTTTGGCATTTGCCGCGGTCTGCAAATGCTCAATGTGGCCTTTGGCGGAACCATGTGGCAAGACATTGGAACGCAGATGCCGCAGGCCTTGCCGCATGTCCGCTCCGAGATGTATGAACGCAACGTCCACGCACTCGAAATTGTGCCAGGTACGCACATGGCTGCGTTGTACCCCGGTCTGCAGCACGGGATGATCAACAGCATCCACCACCAGTCCATCAAGGACTTGGCGCCGGATTTTGTGGTCGAGGCGCACTGCCCGGATGACGGCGTGATCGAAGCCATTCGCCGTCGCGGGCCAGGCTTTGTTGCCGGGGTGCAATGGCACCCGGAGTTTCGCCAGAAGAACTGCCAGGTTATCTTTGATGACACCCCGCTGCTGCGCGACTTTCTCGCATCCGCTCGGGCTCAACAAAGCAATTAGTCAGTTTATAAAAGAGGAGCACCGATGGAATTCAAAAAATCACACGCACTGACCTTCGGGATGGAACTGGAGCTGCAAATCGTCAACGGCTCCACAGGCACGCTGTCCCCCTCCAGCCTGGAGTTCTGGGAGATCGTCAAGCGGCGCACGGATGCGGAGCGCTTCTCTCTGGAGGCCACGCTGTCCACCATGGAACTCAATACCTCGGTGCATACAGATGCGGACGAGATGGCGGCAGAAGCCATGGCCCTGACGCAAGTGCTGTGCGATGTGGCCGCGCCCATGAATCTGATGATCCGGGGCGGCGGAACGCAACTGACGCAGTTTTGGAATGAGCGCGTGCTCGCGCCCACCGACCGTGCGGCCGAACTGAGTCGCCGCTTTGGCTATTTGCCCAAGCGCTTTTCCACCTACGGCATGCACGTCCATATCGGCGCCGCCAGTGCCGATGACGCCATCCACATGGGCAATGGCTTGCAGGCCCTTGTCCCCCTGTTCATCGCCATGTCTGCCGCGTCGCCCTATCTGCAGCTGGAGGACACGGGTTTCTGCGCCTCCCGGCCTTTGGAACCCCTGATCTACCCCCATGGTGGCCCCATGCCCAGATTTAAGAACTGGACAGAGTTTGAGCGCTATGCCCAAGATATTTTCTCCACGCAACTGGCCACTTCCCTCAAGGACGTGTACTGGGATGTGCGCCCCAAACCAGAGTTCGGCACCATCGAAGTGCGCGTGTTTGACACGCCGCTGTCTGTCGCCAAGGCGGTGGGCCTGGCGGCATTCACCCGCGCCTGCGCAGCCTTGATACTCCACGGCAAACTGGTACTGCCGACCACGCCATCGCCACCGACAGCCGAACGCGTGAGCCGTTTTTTTGCCTGCCGCGACGGTCTGGACGCGGAGTTGTTCGATCCCTTCACCCAGCAATGGAAACCCGCACGAGACTGGTGTGCCAGCCTGATCCAGAGCATTGAACAGTCGCCCGTGTGCGAGGCCGATGTAGAACACATCCGCCGCCTGCACACCCACATCGGCAACGAACAGGACGCCACCCTCATGCGCAATACCTGGGAAGAAACTTTGAATGTGGACCACCAGATCCAGTCCAAAGACGATGGCCTGGTGAACAACTCCAAAGCACTGAGTCAGCATTTGCTGGCCCCCATGCGAGGCTAAAGGCCATGGGCTCCGGGGTGTCCCCCAATGCCGTGCTGGCAGAAGACAGTTTGCGTGCGCTGGCCGACCCCGGTAAAGCCCGCACGGCTGCCACCTACTTCAAGACCGGCCCCGGCGAGTATGGTGAGGGCGACCGGTTCTACGGCATCCGAGTGCCGCAGGTGCGCGAAGTGGCGCGCCAGTTCAACACCTTGTCACTGGACGACTGCGCGGCCCTGATGCACTCACCCTACAACGAAGCGAGGTTGATGGCGCTGGACATCCTCACGCGCCGCTTTGCCAAGGGCAAGGCTGACGTGCAGACCGCAGTATTTGAGTGTGTGCTGCAACAGCGCCACCGCATCAACAACTGGAACCTGGTGGACGGCGTGGGGCCGTACATCACCGGACCGTATCTGCTCAAGCGCGACCGCAGCATCCTTTGGCAATGGGCCCAATCCCCCGTACTGTGGGAGCGCCGCCTGGCCGTGCTCAGCACCTTTGCCTTTATTCGCGCGGGCGACTTTGACGATGCGCTGAAGCTCTACGCCCAGCTGCTCACCGACCCGCACGACCTCATGCACAAGGCCTGCGGATGGATGCTGCGCGAACTGGGCAAGCGGGACGAGACGAAACTGTTGGACTTCCTACAAACCCACTACACCGCCCTGCCCCGCACCACGCTGCGCTATGCCATGGAGAAGTTCACGCCAGCGCAGCGCGCGGCGATGCTGAAAGGCGACTTTTCGGAGTGGCTGGGCGCGTAAGTTACGAGTAAGCACCTCGCTCGCGCTCCGTGTTGTAATCTTTGCTGGAGGCCACTTTCACCAGATGAAACGAGCTTTCACCATAACAACAAACACCGAGAGAGACACTGTGACCATGCACCTTCCCACCCTTTCGGCCCGCGGCACTTTTGCTGTGGCCGTGCTTGCGATGCTGGTGGCCAGCGGCCCCGTGGCGGCCCAGGCGGTTGCTGCGGTACCCAGCGTGTTCAACAGTGGCGACACGGCCTGGATGCTGGTGTGCACGGTGCTGGTGCTGCTGATGACGGTGCCCGGCATCATGCTTTTTTACAGCGGCATGATGCGCGCCAAAAATGCGCTGTCTGTCGTGGCCCACGTGTTCGCGGCCACGGCCGTGGTCACGCTGGTGTGGGCGGCACTGGGGTATTCATTGGCCTTCACGCCGGGCAATGGTCTGGTGGGGGATTTCAGCCGCGTCTGGAGCAACGGCCTCATTGGAGCCTCTGTCAAAGCGCATACCTCTGCGCCCACCGTGCCCGAGTCGGCGTTCTTTCTGTTCCAGCTGGCGTTTGCCATCATTTCATTTGCGCTGGTCATTGGGGCCACGGTAGAGCGCTTGCGCCTGAGCGCCACCATCTTCTTTGCCGGCCTGTGGACACTGCTGGTGTACGCGCCCGTGGCGCACTGGGTATGGCAACCCACCGGCTGGCTGGCCGCCATGGGGCATATGGACTTTGCAGGTGGCACGGTGGTGCACATTGCAGCCGGCATCAGCGGCCTGGTGGCTGCCAAGGTAGTGGGGCCGCGCAAGGGTTTTGGCAAGGAACCCATGGTGCCGCACAACCTGCTGATCACCGTCATTGGTGCCGGCCTGCTGTGGGCGGGCTGGTTCGGGTTCAACGCCGGTTCTGCGTTTGAAGCCAGTTCGCGCGCCGTCGGTGCGCTGCTGGCCACCCAGGTGGCGGCCTGTGTAGGAGCCTTTGTCTGGGGCCTGTGTGAATACATGCAACATGGCAAGTTCGGCGTGCTGGGCATGGCCACAGGTGCCATTGCCGGATTGATTGCCGTGACCCCTGCCTCGGGCTATGTAGGCGTGGTGGGCGCCACATCCATCGGCTTTGTGGCAGCCATTGCCTGTTACCTCGCCGTCACCCGCTTCAAGGCACTCACCGGCATTGACGACACGCTGGACGTGTTCGCCCTGCATTGGGTGGGCGGCTTTGTGGGCACGGTGCTCACCCCGGTGTTTGCACTGAAAGAAATTGCCCCCATCACGTCCACCGTGTTCACCAACCTGACCGGTGCGCTCGCTGTCACGCTGTTTGCTGGCGCCATGACCTATGTGGTGCTGCTGATAGTGCGGCCGCTGGCGGGACTGCGGGTGACCGACAAGGAAGAATCCCTGGGCCTGGACCTGGCGCAACACGGTGAAATGGTTGCGGGCTCCTGAGAATGCAGATCGCCATGAACCCGCCCGACTCTGAACTGATGACCTACCTGGTGCGTATGGTCATCCCCATCAAACGGGAGTTTGGCCGCACGCTGGATGTGCACCAGTTTTTGCACGATGTGCCCTACGCCACCGAGGTGATCGAGGAGGCGCTGCGCAGCAAAGATGACCGGCTGCAGGGCTACGCCGCGTATGTGCAAACCAAACTGTTTGGGCCGCGCGGCACCACCGTGCCCAAGCCTGGTGCGCCGGTCGTGGCCGACACGCCAGCGCCATCGCCCGTGGTAGACGACAACGCAAAAACCGCCGCGCTGGAAAAATACAAATCGCGCCTGCGCTGAGCCCCGGGCTCAGTATTTCAGCGCCGTACTCTTGCCCCAGAACACGCGGTAGGCAAACACCGTGTAGCCAATGATGACTGGCAACACCACCACGGTGCCGTAGAAGATCACCATCAAGGCCTCGGGCGCGCTGGCTGCATTCCAGATGGTGAGCTTGTCCACCACCAACCAGGGGAACAGGCTGTAGGCCAGACCATAGAAGGCCAGCAGGAAGATGCCTACGGTGCTGGCAAACGGCACAGCCGCGCCGTACTGGTTGTTCTGCGCCAGGCGCGTGGGCAGACGCTTCAGGCTGCGGGCGATCACCACAAACAGCGCAACCGTCATGGCAGGAATCGGCAGCAACATCACCACATTGGGGAAGCTGAACCACTTGTCAAAAATGCGCTGGCTCACCCAGGGCGTGGCCAACGAGATGGCAGCCACCCCTGCAGCAGTGAGCCATAGGCTGCCTTGCGCCCAGCGAACGGCTTTGAGCTGCAGCGCACCTTCTGTTTTCATGATCAGCCAGCCCGCGCCCAGCAAGCAGTAGGCGGCCACCAGGCACAGGCCAATCAACGCATTGAACAGCTGGCTACCCCAGTCCGTCGCAAAGCCGGTGACCAAGCCACCGAGCATGAAGCCTTGCGACCAACCGGCCAGCAGCGAACCCACATAGAACGCACGGTCCCACAGCGGCTTGTGCTTGTCGCGCGCCTTCACGCGGAAGTCAAACGCCACGCCCCGCAGCGTGAGCGCCACCAGCATCAGTGCCACGGGCAGGTACAGCGACCCAAGGATGACGCCATGCGCCATCGGGAATGCCACCAGCAGCACGCCCACACCCAGCACCAGCCAGGTCTCGTTCGCATCCCAGAACGGGCCAATGCTGGCGATCATGGTGTCCTTCTGCGCAACGTCGTCGGCACGGCGCAGCAGCACGCCCACACCCAGGTCGTAGCCATCCAGAATCACGTAGGCCAGCATAGCCAGCGCCATCACCAGTGCAAACACCAGCGGCAACCAGCCGGCGGGCTGGGTCAGGTCGGGCATGGCTAAAGCGGTTGTTGTATCAAGCATGGGCAACCTCCGGCAAAACGGGCGCTGGAACGCTGGCCTTGCGCGCCAAGTAAAACAGCACACTCACATAGGACGTGAGCAACACGGCGTACAGGCTCAGGTACATCACCAGCGTGAAAGCGATGTTGCTGGCAGGCACTTTGGATGCCGCCTGTGCGGCCGTCAGCACCCCCTGCACCAGCCAAGGCTGGCGGCCAATCTCGGTCACATACCAACCGGCAATCAAGGCCACCCAACCGGCAAAGGTCATGGCCACCAACACGCGTGCCAACCAAGGCTGCAGCGCGTCCTTGCGCACCTGCCAACTGCCCAGCCAGCTCACGGCCAGCATCAGCAAGCCCACACCCACCATGATGCGGAAGGCCCAGAACACCGGCGCCACCGGGGGATGCTGGTCACCAAAATCCTTGATGCCTTTGATCTCACCATTCCAATCGTGCGTGAGGTACAGCGACGCGAGCTTGGGGATCGCCACCTCAAACTTATTGGTTTGCGTGGCCTTGTCGGGCATGGCAAAGAGCACCGCGGGCGCGCCCTTTTGGGTTTCCCAAATGCCTTCCATCGCCGCGATCTTGGCGGGCTGGTGGTGCAAGGTGTTCAGACCATGCTGGTCGCCCACCACGATCTGCAGCGGGATCAGCGCGGCTGCCACAAACAGGCCCGTCCGCAGCGAGGCCTGCACCGCTTTGCCTTTGTCCCCCTTGAGCCAGCGGTAGGCCGACAAGCCCGCCAACAAAAAGGCCACCGTCAGGCCCGATGCAATCAGCATGTGCGTCAAGCGGTACGGGAACGACGGGTTGAAGATGACCTCCAGCCAGCTCGTCACATGCGCCTTGCCGTCGATCATCACAAAGCCAGTGGGCGTGTGCATCCACGAGTTCAGCGCCAGAATCCAGAAGGCCGACATGGTGGTGCCAAACGCCACCAAAAAGGTGGCCGTGGTGTGCACCCGTTCGCTGACGCGCCCGCGGCCAAACAGCATGATGCCGAGCATCGTGGCTTCCAGAAAGAAGGCCGTCAGCACTTCATACGCCAACAGCGGGCCGGCCACATTGCCCACGGTGTTCATGAAGCCCGGCCAGTTGGTGCCGAACTGGAAACTCATGGTGATACCGCTGACCACGCCCAACGCAAAGGTCAGTGCAAACACCTTGACCCAGAATTGGTAGGCGTCCATCCAGTGCTGCTGGCCCGTGGCGGTGAAACGCGTCTTGAAGAACAGCAGCACCCAGCCCATAGCAATGCTGATAGTGGGAAACAGAATGTGGAACGTCATGTTGGCCGCAAACTGGATGCGGGCCAGCACAACGGGGTCAAAGCTGTCCATGGTCGGCTCCTTCCGTGCTGGGCTTGGCGGGGGTGAACACACTCTTCACCCGGTCTTTCATCTCCAGCAGCTTTTGCACCTTGGCGCCCATCTGCATCAGGCTGGCCAGTGTTTCGGAATCCATCTTCTGCACATCGTCCAGCCAGTCGGTCATCAACTCGATGAAGGCATGCATCTGCTTCATGCGCTCCTGCGCATGGATATCCTCCGCCACGCTAGGCTGCTCCATCAGTGCGTCGCGCAGCATGGAGAGCGTCGGGTCGATTTCGCGCTTACGCCGCTCCGCCGCCAGGGTGCGGAAGATGGCCCACACGTCCTCAGGCGCCTGGAAGTACTCGCGCCGGTCGTTGGGCTGGTGGATCAGCCGCACCAGGTTCCACGACTGCAGCTCTTTGAGCCCCATACTCACGTTGGACCGGGAAAACGCCAGCGCCTCCCCAATCTCGTCGGCGTTGAGCGGCTTGGCCGACACATACAGCAGCGCGTAAATCTGACCCACCGTGCGGTTGATGCCCCAGCGGCTGCCCATTTCGCCAAAGTGCAGCACAAAGCGCTGCGTGAGCGGAGGAAGGTTCATGGTTCTGGTCTTTCCTGAATTTTCAGTATTTTCTGAAATCTCAGGAATTAACGAACCCAGCCACTCCTAACCTTGACTTGGATCAAGGGGTATTCGTTTGACCGTTACAGCATGAAATTGGCCTCTAGCCCCCGCGCAACGTGTGCCAGCAGCTATTCAATTTATAGCGCTCCACGCGACTGGGGCACTGTTGCAGCAATAATGGGACTCCCCCACCCCAGGATCTCCCATGTTCCCAATTGAAGTGTTGATGCCCTATTTGGCCGCCTGTCTGCTTGTCGTCATCGCGCCCGGACCCGACAACATTCTGGCTATCGGCCGCGGCCTGAGCCAGGGGCGCGGTGCCGCCATCCTGTCGGCGACGGGTGCAGGCATCGGCATCTTGTTCCACACGCTGGCGGCGGCGCTGGGGCTGTCGGTGCTGATTCAAGCATCGGAAACCGTCTTCTGGGTCGTCAAGGCCATCGGCGCGGTCTACTTGGTCTGGCTGGGCTACAAGGCGCTGACCACCAAAAACCTGATTGCCTTTGCCCCCGCGGCCCACCTGCCGCTGCACCGCATCTTCATCAGCGGCGCGCTCTCCAACATCCTGAACCCCAAGCCCGGCCTGTTTGTGCTGGCCTTTTTACCCCAGTTTGTGGACGCCGGCCGCGGCTCGGTGACCACGCAAATGCTGGTCTATGGCGCCCTCTTTGCCACCATGACCACCGTCGTCTTCTCCCTCCTGGGCGGCTTCGCCCACCGCCTGGCCACCTGGCTCAAGGCACGGCCCAAGGTGACAGCAGGGTTGAACATTGGGGCCGGTGTGACGTTCATTGTGTCCGGGGTGTCGGTGTTGGCGCTGAAGTCAAGGGCGAACTGAATGCAGGTTGTGTGCAACCACCAGAGTGAATCCACGGCAGAGTGGCCGGTGGTCTTCTAATGCATTGACATCAAAGGCGGTAGTCGACCCAATGCGGAAATTGATTTTTGATATCGCAATGCCTGAGAGCGGACACTGGCTCTATTACAACTAGTACATTCTGTAAGTTGTCGGCTACGCAGCAATTGTTGAGGTCCAAGTCCTACTCGCGAGGCTCCGCTGCTGAAGGTTGTCCATTTGCGGGTTGGGTTCAAATTTTCTCAATCATGCAAGCAACAGGATCGGCCTCCAGATACCCAGATATAACGCTCCAGGCTGCAAGCATCTCGAAGATGAATCCGCCAAGATACTTCACTTCGTCATAGCTGTACACAGAGAGGTGCTGCAGACGATGCGTGTGGAGACTGAGCCGCTTCAGGAAGGCATGGACCTCTTCATCATCGATGCTTATCTTGTGAAGAAGGTACTCGACCTCATTTGAGAGGGTCTGCATATGTGCAACGATATCTGACAACCGTTCTGGGTTCGCTTGCAGATAGTTGAGAACGTCGTACCAGCGCTGCTGATTCTCACCACGATAGTAATCACGGAACGCATTCGGACGACTGAGTTGGGCCGGCAGTCCGGCAGAGTAAGAGCCTCCAGCGCCGAGCAGTAGGCTGATAACATCCTCCCGAAAGTATTGGTACTGTTTCCGCAAATTGTCGCGGAGGATGGCCCGGGTTTGCCTTTCAGGTACAAGAACATTCAGAAGCCAAACGATCACCCCGCCGAGAAACCCAACGCACAGGTTGAAGATGATTGCATTCTCATAGTGCAAGGAGTGAAGCATTGGTTCCACAGCAGTACCTCGCAGTGGAGCGATGACTGGCTCATTCCCGGCGACGAACATGCCAACCAAGGCCACAACCGAAAGTGTCGCAATTGTTTCGTTCGTTCTGTAACGCATTCACCCTCCCCAATCTGCCTCTGATCATAGTTGCGGAGGCACGGGTACTTTTCAAATTCTTCCGCCTATACAAGCTATTCCTCACCGATTCGATGGCGAGCAAATCTCGATCCAGTTGTCGAACTGCAGCGACCCAATCAAAAATTCTCAGTCCCTGAAACAGTCTCTTTCTCTTTAGGTCGAGCATTTCTCCAGTAAGTTCATCACAACTTCCAGGTACGTCATCAAGAGAGCAATTGCTGGACAAACGCTTGAAAATGAGGAATAGCTGTAGAAACCTTCGTCACTGCATCGCTGATGACACCAACTTTTTCCACCGCACTGCAAAAATCAGTCACGATTCCAGGTGCAGATTTCTCGGCTTGGCCAATATCAGAGGCAAGGTTCTTGCTCTCCATTGCCATTTCGAGCCGCACTATCTTGTATGTTTCCTCCGTAGCCTTGGGGCCTAGAACTTTGGATCGACGTATTGCTCTGCGAAGGGCTTTGATGTGCTTCTGAAGAAATATTCGGAGTGCGGGCGACATGGTCGCCTCTGCGGTTCTTATCTCCAGTTGCGCCATCGCGGCCTGAACTTCGCTGAGCTGACTTTCGTCAATGTCTGGCTCAGTTTCATCGCGAAGCATCCAGACGGCGAAGTTGAACGCATAGCTACATTCTGGGGCAAGTAGATTGCTACGCAGACCCGAGAACCCCTGATTGAGATACGTTGCTGAAGCGGTGTCTCTCAGTCGATCTAGTCCGGGCTGCATGAGTGTAGGCGGGCATTCAGACTGCGCCAACTTCCATTTCACCAGTTCAATCTCCGCGCGCAAATCCAGCAAACCTTCGGTAATCTCATCTTCAGAAGCTGATTGACCAAGGGGAACCAACAATACGCGAGACCACACTTGCGACATTTGCAGGTCAGGGGAATGGGGCAGAGATTGGAGTGCTTCGTAAACACGCAAGAGGCGCTGTGCTGCGTTCATTTTGTGGGGTATCTGAGTTGTCTTGATCAATCATTGAAGGCCGAGGTCGCGCGGCTACGTCGTGCGAGGGTAAACAAGCATCCGGAAAACATAAGGGCAACAGATAGGAGCGCGAACAGTTTCATGAGAGGCTAATGTACTAGCTGAATGTACGGGGAGCAGGTTTGCTCTCTAGGCAAGGTTCGTCGCTCTAAACCTGCTAGTCGTGGATGTCGGCTGTTGGCCCCAACCTGAAGCAAATACGACCGATCAACACCTGCTCGCAGCCTAAGTGCGTGACAGCCTTCGGTGTCAACAACCGTCGCACTGAATTGCATGCGAGGTGGCGCATCCAAGATCAATTCAAAAAAGAGTATGGGGCGCAATAGTCGTGAGAGCGTAACCCCAAGCAGCGAGGCAACGCACCGTCAGGTATCAAGGCTGGAGGCTTGCGATCAAGTAGCGCAGTACCAGCCCCGCTGCGTGGCTACCGCCGCCAATTTCCAGAAGGTTACCTTCCTTATCGCGCTCTTCCATCTCACCATCGGCATTGAAGGAAAACATCCCCAGATGTTTGAAGGGGTCCACTGAAAATTCGTTCCTCATATAGGCGTTGACATAGCCCCTGGTCGCTCCCTGCGCGTCGATACCAACTGTCAACACAAATTGAACGACTGGACCATCGCGAAGCCGTGCGCTGAATCGGCCTGGCTCCAAATCCAGCTTGACTTCAATGTCGCGAATCTGAAAGGCTTTGCCTGTCAACACCTCGTGCGCGCGTACCGCAAATTCTTCGAACTCTCGTGACAGCTTGTCCATCTTTTCACTGGCGCTGACTCCGGTGTTGATGAGTGCATCAAGATCTAGCATGGCGGCTCCTTGTGACGTTGCGGACCGATCTCACGGTACCACACGGCCCTGGCCACGCTCAAGCATTCAGTGGCGATGAATGCACACCAGCTGCAGCGAATGCTTGCGTTCTTCGAACTGGTCATTGAGTTCAATGGCCACCAGCCTGGCGATCGACGACTGCTGGTCCATGGCCTGCTTTTGCAGGCTGTCACACGACGGTGCACCGACCCGGTTTTTTGCTGTCAAACCGGCCCCACGCGCGGCAACAACATTGCGCCAGGTCAACTGAATGACAATGGGCCCACCCATGAAAACCAAATACTTTGCGCAGCTGGTTGCGCTGTCGGCCCTGTGGGGCGCCTCCTTCCTCTTTATCCGCATCGCCAGTCCCGTATTCGGCCCCAATGTGCTGGCGCTGTTGCGCGTGGGTATGGCCACTGCCACGCTGGCCTTGCTGATGCGGGCCATGCGCCAACCCTGGGCCTGGAAGCAATGGCGCACGCTGGCGGTGATCGGCGCACTGTCGGTAGCCCTACCATTCCTGCTTTTTGCCTGGGCCGGGCTGCAGCTGCCCGCCGGCTACAGCGCGCTGCTGAATTCCACCGCAGTGATCTTTGGCATGTTTGCCTCTGCCCGCATGGGGGAGGACACCATCACCACGCGCAAGGTACTGGGCTGCGTGTGCGGGTTTGCGGGGGTGGCTTTTATCGTGAGCCTGGGGCCGGTGCACCTCTCGCTGAACGTGGTACTGGCGGTGCTGGCCTGTGTGCTGGCATCGGCCTGCTACGGCTTTTCCACCCCCATCACCAAACGGGCCGTGGGCCACATGCAGCCGCTGCAAATTGCGGCCGGCATCCATCTGTTGTCACTGCTCATGCTGCTGCCCGGTGCGGCCTACAGCCTGCCGCAAGCACATTTCACACTGGGTGCCCTGATGGCAGTCGCGGTCATGGGCATCGTGACATCGGGCTTGGCCTATTGGGGCCACTTGCGCATCATGCGCCACGTCACCCCCGTGGCCGCCATGAGCCCCATCTTCATGATTCCGGTGTTTGGCGTGCTGTGGGGCCACCTCTTTCTGGGGGAAGAACTGGGCGGTGGCCTGCTGATCGGCGGCGCGCTGGTGCTGGTGGCCAGCGCCCTCATCACGGGTTTCAACCCGCTGCAGCGTTGGCTGGATTTGATCGACGCCAAGCCCTGAGCGCAGCCCAGGTGCACTCGTAGAATGGCAGGCCGATGACCCTTGCCTCCCCCCACGCATTCCCCAGCCGCACGACCCGCGCCCGCACCGAACTGCTTGCCCTGTGGCAGCTGGCCTGGCCCATCCTGATCGGGCAACTGGCCAACGTGGGCATGTCGGTGGTGGACGTGGCCATGGCCGGCCATGCATCGGCGCACGACCTGGCCGGCATCTCGCTGGGCGTCTCCATCTGGAACATCACCATCATCACGCTCATGGGGCTGATGATGTCCGTCGCCCCCCTGGTAGCCCACCACGTGGGCGCCAAAGAGTTTGGCAAGGTGCCGCACCTGGTGCGCCAGGGCCTGTGGAAGGCGCTGGGTGTGGGCCTGTGTGCCATGGTGCTGGTGAACGCGGCCGCGCAGGTGTTTGACCACATGGACATTGAGCCCCATGTGCGCGAGGTAGCCAGCGGCTTTGTCTTCATCATCAGCTTTGGCCTGCCGGCTTTCACCTGCTACCGCGTGCTCTATGGCTACAGCGCCAGCCTGAACCAGACCAAGCCCATCATGGTGATGTCACTCGCCGCGCTGGCGCTCAACGTGCTGGTGAACTGGCTGCTGGTGTTTGGCGTGGGCCCCTTCCCGCGCCTGGGCGGGCTGGGCTGTGCCTGGGCCACGCTGCTGTGTGTGTGGCTCAACTTTCTGGGCCTGCTGGTGTGGATGCGCTGCGCAACAGCCTACCGCAGCACCTGGCCATTCGGCCAATGGGAATGGCCGCACCCCGAGAAGCTGGGCGCTTTGTGGAAGCTGGGCTTTCCCATCGGTGTGACCTACTTTGCCGAGACCAGCGCGTTCGGCCTCATTGCCCTGCTGATCGCCGAGTTTGGCAGCCGCGAGGTGGCCTCGCACCAGATTGCGCTGAACTTCACCTCGCTGGTGTTCATGGTGCCGCTGAGCCTGGGCATTGCCCTGCTCACGCGCGTGGGCCAGTCGCTGGGCGCGGGCGACCCGGTGGCAGCGCGCTTTCGGGCCTGGGTGGGCGTGAATGCCGGTCTGGGCTTTGGCGTGGTGTCGGCCACCGGCATGGCACTCTTCGCGCACCAGATTGCCGGCGCCTACACCAATGACCCCGCCGTGGCGGCACTGGCCGCCAATCTGTTGTTTTTGGCCGCGGTGTTCCAGTTGTCGGACTCCGCCCAGGTGGTGACCAGCAGCGCCATCCGTGGCTACAAGGTCACGCGCAGCCCCATGGTGATCCACCTCACCGCGTTCTGGGGCTTCTCGCTGCCACTGGGCTGCGTGCTGGGCCTGGCGCCGCACTGGCTGCCCTGGCGCCCGGCCCAGGCCATGGGCGCGCAGGGCTTCTGGATCGCGCTCGTGGTGGGCCTGACGGTGGCCGCCGTCGGCCTGGTGCTGCTGTTGCGCAAGGTGGCGCTGGACCACCTGCCTGGGCAGGCCCGCAACGTATGAACACGGCCCTGCCCTTTCACCTCTGCCTGGCCGGCCCCACCGCCAGCGGCAAGACGGCCGCCGCGCTGGCCATTGCGCAACAGCGCCCCTGTGAAATCATCAGCGTGGACTCCGCACTGGTGTTCCGCGGCATGGACATTGGCACGGCCAAACCCAGCGCCGAAGAGCTGGCGGCCGTGCCGCACCACCTCATTGACATCCGTGACCCGCTGAACGCCTACAGCGCCGCCGAATTTGTGCGTGACGCGCAAACGCTCATCGCTGACATTGCTGCACGCGGCAAGCTGCCCCTACTGGTGGGCGGCACCATGCTGTACTTCAAGGCCCTGTTCGACGGGATAGACGACATGCCCGCCGCCAACCCCGAAGTGCGCGCCGCGCTGGACGCGGAGGCTGCGGAGAAAGGCTGGCCCGCCATGCACGCCGAGCTGGCACAGGTAGACCCCATCACCGCCGCCCGTCTGGCCCCTGCCGACAGCCAGCGCATCCAGCGTGCGCTGGAGGTGTACCGCATCTCGGGTTTGCCTCTGTCGCACTTCCACGCGGCTGGCGCTGCTATCAAAACAGAAGCTGCTGGCGCATATTCCACGGGGGCTAGAGCCCTTATTTCCTTGGAACCTACCGACCGCGCCTGGCTGCACGCCCGTATCGCCCAGCGGTTTGACGCCATGCTGGCCCAGGGTTTTATGAACGAAGTGCAGGCCCTGCGCGCGCGCGGCGACCTGCATCTGGACCTGCCCAGCGTGCGCTGCGTGGGCTACCGCCAAGCCTGGGAGGCACTCGACGGCCTGTGGCCCATGGCTGAGCTGCGCGACAAGGGCGTCTTCGCCACACGCCAGCTCGCCAAGCGGCAGATCACCTGGCTGCGCTCCATGCCGCAGCGCCAGGTGGTGGCTGCCGATGCACCCGATGCGTTGGCGCAAGTGCTGATGCTGGTCGATTCCGTGTTGGCCAAGCGCTCCGCCCCATGACCCTGCGTGTCCAAAACCTCAGCAAGCGCTACGGCAGTACGCCCGTGTTTGCCAACGTATCGCTGGACGTGGCTCCCGGTGAATTTGTTGCCATCGTGGGCGAATCCGGCGTGGGCAAGTCCACGCTGCTCAACTGCATGGCCGGGCTGGACCACTGGGACAGCGGCAGCGTGCAACTGGCTGGGCACGACTTGGCCACCTTGAACGATGATGCCCGCGCCCTGCTGCGCCGCGAGGCCGTAGGCTTTGTGTTCCAGGCTTTCCATGTGCTGCCGCACCTGGACGTGGCGCAAAACGTGGCGCTGCCCCTGCTGCTGCTGAACCGGCCGGACCCGGCACAGGTCGAAGCCTTGCTGGAAGCCGTGGGCCTGGGCGGCCTGGGCACGCGCCTGCCGCAGCAGCTCAGCGGCGGGCAACTGCAGCGCGTGGCCATCGCGCGGGCGCTGGTGCACCAGCCCGCCCTGTTGCTGGCCGATGAACCCACCGGCAACCTGGACCCGACCACGGCAGCCAAGGTGATGGACGCGCTGGTGGCGCAAACGCGCCAGCACGGCACGGCGCTGGTGCTGGTCACGCACTCATTGGCCGCCACCGCGCAGGCAGACCGCGTGTTGCACCTGCGGGCCGACGGCATCGCCCCGCACCTGCCCGCCCAAGTCCCCAGCCCTTGAACGGGTTGGCAACACAGACCGCAATGCTTGCGCTAGACTGGCTTGCATGGTGAAACGTCTTGCCCCTGCATTCCTGATCCCCGCTCTCTGCGCCCTGGCAGCCAGCATCGCGCATGCCGGTTGCAGCCGCCCGATGAACGTCCCCATGTCGGCCACGGGGCAGAGCGTGATGATTGCCGACAACGAGATCACCGGCATCTACCCCGAGCTGCTGCAGTCCCTGGCCAAAGAAGGCTGCGAATTCATCCTCACCGCCGTTCCCCGTGCCCGCCAGGAGCTGATGTTTGAAACCGGCAAAGCCGACCTGCTGATCCCGGCCAGCAAAACGCCACGGCGCGATGAGCTTGGCATCTTTGTACCGCTGATCCGCAGCCGTGCCACCGTCATCTCGATTGACAACAAGCGTCCCCCGCTCAAAACCGCCTACGAACTGCTGGAACGCAAAGACACCCGCGTGGTGCTGGTGCGCGGCTTTGACTACGGCGTGCCCTACCAGGAACTGATGGAGGCGCTGGCCAAGCAAAACCGCCTGCTGCTCGAGTCCGACCCGATTGCGGTGGCCCGCGTGCTCAAGGCCAACCCCGGCGATGTGACCATCATGGCGCCGAACATCTTCACTGGCGCCATCCAGGACGACCCGCGCGTGAGCGACTTGGCCGACAAGCTGCGGCTGGAGCCCATCAACGAACTGCCCTGGGGTGAGAGCGGTGTTTACCTGTCCAGGGCCACGCTCAACAAAGAAGATACGGCCACACTGCTGACCATCCTGAACCGCGCATCACAGTCGGGCGCCGTGTGGAAGAGCTTTCAAACCTACTATCCGGCCAACGTGCTCAAAGAGAGCATCAAGCCGCGCGACGCCAAATAAAAACGGCCCTTGCAAGGGCCGTTCTCTTATCTGCGCCAGAAGAACTGGCCCCAGCGTATGTATCAAGCCCGTTTTTTGCGGCGTGCCACCACACCGATAGCGGCCAGACCGGCGAGCATCAAGGCATAGGTCTCGGGTTCGGGCACTGCGCTCACGCTGATCAGCGTGTAGTCGGACTGGTTGGTGCCTGCACCACCGGCAGAGCCTTTCGCCCCCGTTGCAGCACCAAACGAAATCGACTTCACCAACGCATTGCCAAAGGGATTGCTCACCTTCCAGGCGCCACCCAGAGCGTTGGACGCCGGGCTGAGGTTCAGCACCGTGCCATTGCTACCCGACCAAATGGCGGTGTTGACGCCAGTGGCCTCCAGGGTGAACAACGCCACCGAGTTGTTGGCAAACTTCACGCTGATCTTGGCCACTTCGTTCACGTCGCTGTATTCGGGGCCGTCAAACAACAGGCCTAGCGAAAAGCTGGTGACCCTGATGCCGCTGGAGAAGCTGCCCACGATGGACTCGCCAATATCGATCTCGCCCGGGGTGCGTTCGCTGCCTGTGAAGGGCGACACGCCGATACCCTGGTAGCCGCCTTGGCCAGCCTTGGTGCTGAACTTGGCTGCCACATTGTTGGGTCCCACCGCCACCAGCGCATTGAAATTAGCGGTCACGCCACCCAGAAAGGTGGTGCTGTAGCTGCTGCCCGTGCCGAAGTTCACGCCGTACAGCGTGTTGTTGGTGTTGGCGGGATTGGACGCCGCAGCGCTAAAACTCAGGCCAGCGGCCAACAAGGCCAGGGCGGTCGATTTGAGGAAAGAAGTGTTCATAGGCCCTGCAGAAGAAAAGGTACTTTACTTGTTACAGGAGGTTACACATATTCGCCGCGCTTGGCGATAGGCCAATCGGACTAGGCCACCAGAGACTTCCTCACCACTGGGGTGCCAGCGCCCCGTTCATCAGCCGGTAACCCCTAGTGCCCATGGCGCGTGCCTCGGTTTCATCGTGCGTTACCAAAATGGTGGCCATCTGGAACTCAGCAATGCGCTGCACAAACTCCTGGCGCAGTTGCAGGCGCAGCTCGGCGTCCAGCGCCGAGAAGGGTTCGTCCAGCAGCAGCACGCGCGGCTGGGTGATCAGCGCACGCGCCAGCGCCACACGCTGCTGCTCGCCACCGGACAGTTGCCACACCTTGGACTTGGCATAGGCCTGCAGGCCAAAGCGCTCCAGCATGGTGCGCGCCTGCTCGCGTGCCGCAGCCTTGCGCTGGCCCTGCTCGACCAGGCCAAAGGCCACGTTGTCCTGCACGCTCAGGTGCGGGAACAGCGCGAAGTCCTGAAACATCAGCGCAAAACCGCGTCGTTCGGGCGGGGTGTGGGTGATGTCCTGGCCCGCAAACAGCACGCGCCCGCTCTCGGGCGGCTCCAGCCCGGCCACGATCTTGAGCAGCGTGCTTTTGCCGCTGCCAGAAGGGCCCAGCAGCGCCGCCGTCTCGCCAGGACGCACCTGCAGTTGCAGGTCTTGCAGCAGCGGGCGTGGCGCCGCATGCCGGGGGGCGTAGGGCTGCCAGTGTTTGCAGATGGCCTGCAGCTCAAGCATGGTCGCGGTCCTCGGAGGGCTTGGTTTCAATCAGCACAAAGGCCAGCAGCGCCAGCCCCATGAGTACACAGGCCAGCACCAGCGCGGCGCTGCGGTTGGCCGCACCGGGGCGGCCCAGGTGCTGGTAAATCAGGGTGGTGAGTGTGGCCCATTCGGGGCGCGACAAAAACAGCGTGACCGCAAATTCACCCACGGCGGTGGCCGCCGCAAACGCCATGCCCCGGCGCAGCGCGGGCGCCAGCAACGGCAGCGTCACACGCACAAACGCGCGCCAGGGGCTGGCGCCCAGGCTGCGTGCGGCGTCCAGGTAGTGCTCGGGCAGGCTGTCCAGTGCGGACGCGATGGACTTGGCGACAAACGGGTAGGCCAACAAGGCATAGGCCGCCACCAGCAGGCTGAAGCTGCCGGTCCAGGCCGGGTACAACAGCAAAAGCCCAAAGGCCACCATCACCGGCGACACCATGAAGGGCAAAAACACCAGCGCCCGCAGCCACAACACGCGCCGCGCCGCCAGCGCATGCGCCAGGCCCAGCGCGGTGGCCAGTAACAAGGACAGTGCAGTGAAGCGCGCGGTGTTCCAAAGCGCCACCAACGTGTCGTCTTCCAGCAGCACGGCCCAGGCATCCGCTCCTGAATTCATAGCACCTTGCGCAATGGCGACAAGGGGTAGCGCACAAATCAGCATATACACTGCGACCATGGCCAGCACGGCGGCCCACTGCGCCGCGCTACTGGGTTGCATGCGTGGCACGCGGTCCGCACGGCCGGGCGCAGCCAGGCGACGTTCGATGGCGGCGTACGCCAGCGCCACCAGCGCGGTCAGCAACAGCATCCACACCGCCAGCACACCGGCCTGCTGCAACTGCAGCTCGTGCGCCACCAAGGTATAAATCTCCACCTCGGCCGTGGCGTAGTCCTGCCCGCCCAGCACCAGCGCCAGGCCAAAGCCCGCAAAACAGTACAGGAACACCAGGCACAGCGCCGAGGCCAGCCAAGGCGCAATGGCCGGCCACTCCACACGCCAAAAGGCACGCCAGGGCGTGGCGCCCAGCGTGCGCGCCGCGGCCACGCGTGAGGCACTCACCTGCCCCAGCGCATCGGTGCCCGCGCGCACCACCACACAGAGGTTAAAAAACAAATTGCCGTAGAGCAGCAGCCAGGGCGTGTCTTGCAGGTCCGGCCCGCCCAGGCGCACCAACAGGCCCTGCGGCCCCAGCAGAGCCAACACCCCCATGGCCGCCACCAGCGTGGGCACCACAAAGGGCAACATGAGCCCCCGCAGGATCAGCGTACGGCCCGGGAAATCAAAGCGCGCCAGCACCCAGGCCATGGGCAGGCCCAGGACGAGGGAGGCGATGCACGTAATGGTGGCCTGCCAGAACGACCAGGCCATGCGCCAGCGCAAATACGGGTCCAGCCACGGCGCGAACAAGGTGGCAGCACCGGCCCCGCCCCGTCCGCCTTCCACCAGCAGGCGCAGCGCAGGTGCTACCAGCACCACCAGCAAAAACACCAGTGGCAGCACAGGCAGCAACCAGCCCGCCCAGGGCTGCGCCGGGTTGCGGTGGCGCATGGTCAAACCGGCCGGATTACTTCAGCACCACCTTGGTCCAGCGCGCCACCCACTCTGCGCCCTTGGCGGCGATGTCGGCATCGCTGGGGGCATGGAAGGCGGTGGGCTCCGGCGCAAACTTGAAGGCGTCGGACTTTGCCACACCGGCTTCAGTGGGGTACATCCACATCTCGGTCTGCATGCCCTGCTGCACGGGCACAGAACGCATGAACTCGACAAACTTCTCCGCCGCAGCACGCTCCTTGCCCCCCTTCACCAGCGCCACGCCTTCGACTTGGCGGAACACGGCGCCGGGCAAGCTCAGCGATGCGGTGGGCGGCTCGGTCAACTTCGTTTTGGCGTAGAAGACTTCGGCTGCCGGGCTGGTGGCGTAGCTCACCACGATGGGGTGTTTGCCACCGTTCTGGCTGAATTCGGTGTAGTAGGCCTCGCTCCAGCCCTTAGCCACTTTCAGGCCGTTGGCGCGCAGCTTGGCCCAGAAGTCAAAGGCCTTGTCTTCACCCATGGCGCCAATGGTGGCCAGCAGGAAGGCATAGCCGGGGCTGCTGGTGGCGGGGTTTTGCACGACGAGCAATTTGGCATACGCGGGCTGGGCTAGGTCGTCCAGCGCCTTGGGCACGGCCACGCCGTTCTTGGCAAACCAGGCCTTGTCGTAGTTCAGCGTTACGTAGCCGTAGTCCACGGGCACCAGCGGCGCGGGCAGCTCGGCCGCGGGCTTGCGACTGGCAGCGGCTCCGGCGTAGCTGTCCAGCACGTCCGCGGCCAGCGCCTTGGGGGCCAGCGCATTGTCAATGCCATAAACCACATCGGCAATCGGATTGGCCTTGGTCAGGATGAGCTTGTTGAGCATCTCGCCCGCGTCACCAGCCTTGGTGATGCGCAGCTTCACGTCGTTGTCTTTTTCAAACTGCGCCAGCAAGGGCTTGGGCACGGTGAAGGAGCTGTGGGTCAGCACGCGCAGGTCAGCAGCGTGGGCCGCTGCCAGGCCGGCGGTCAGCAAGGCGGCGCCCAGCGTGGTCTTCAGAAACGAAAAAATCCCGTGTTGCATGGTGTGCTCTCTTTCAATGCGCCAGCCGCGGGTCGCATCAAAAACCGGCACCCGCAAGACGGGACTGGCTTCTCACACTTCCTACGCTGGCATAACCCAGATCAGGTACATGGGGTATTTCTCAGTCCTGTGATGGACACCCCCGGTGGAAGCGAGGATTGTAGGCTTTTGGGTCGACGAGGCGCCTGCGCAGGCCTACGCCCACAGGGCCGGCTTGGCCACCATCAGGTAGAACACCACGAGCATGGCAATGAACGCGGGATAGCCCAGCGCCTCCCAGCGGCGCGCGTATCGCCAGTACAGATCCGGCAAGGGCTCGTTCTTTTCATGCGCGATCTTTGCCATCTCGGCCATGCGCAGCTGCAGTGCCACCACCGGTGTCCAGCAGGCACCGGTGAACAGGTAGAGCGCCACCGTCAGCAGCAGCCAGGGTGTGGTCCACGGGTAGCCGGCCAGGTAGGCCATCCACAGCCCGGTGACGGGTTGGATCACCACGGCGGGCGACGTGAACCAGGTATCGGCCCGCACCACCAGGCGCGACACCACGGCCTGTGCGGCCACCACGCCGCTGCGGTTGGCATAAAAGAAGAAAAACGCCGTGCCAAACCCGGTGCCCACCAGCACCGCGCTGGACAGGATGTGCACCCACTTCAGGAAAAAATACAGACTCACAGCGACCTCCGCATCAGTATCCACAACACCACCCCAATGGGCACGTTCTTGGTCAGCGGCCCCAACGGATGCAGCCACAGGACAGGTTGCAGCACGGTCGCCACCACCGTCATACCCAGCATCACCAGCAAAGCCAGGCCGTAGACACGCCGCACCGGCCACACCAGCAATAGCAACCCCAGCACGGCATCTACTGCAGCCCCTGCCCACACCAGGGCATCGGCCAGGCGCGGATCCGTCACACCACCGGCCACCAGCAACATCCGGCTCTGGCCACGCAACTCCTGCACGCTGACCAGCGCCGTAGCCAGCCACACAAACACCAGGCTGTAGCGCAGCCAACGCGACTCAGCGTATTCCATGGGGCTCCTGCAGCTGCTGCCAGGCGAGAACCTCATGCGCGTGCCCAGCCAGAAAGTTTTGCAGGCGGCGAAAACGCTTGCGCGTTTGATGGGCAAAGACCAGATGCACCGCAGGTCTCAGCAGCCAAGCCAGCCCGCGCGGCGTCACGTCGAGGGTATAGGTGTAAATCAACAAGGAGTCTTTTGGCCCCACCTCTCTATGACGCATGGAAGCTGCCCAACGGGAGAAAGGAAACGAAGTGCCCACCATGGTGGCTGCTGCCAGGCGGGGGCGATCGAAGCTCACAAATCGGGTTTGCATGGACAGCCCTCGCAACCAACCGCCGCCTGCATTCTGCGTGATGGCCCCAACGTAGGGGCAAGGCGCTCCACCCACCACCTCCGTCCCACTGACCAGCGAATCCCAGTGGTGGCGCCACTGGTGGTAATGAAAAGCATCAAACACCACGGCGGCGGGCGCAGGCATGGTGAATTCCAGTTTGCGGTGAATCACGGGTCAGCCCTCTTCCACCACATCCGTCACCATGCCCCACTTGGCGAACTCAGGCGTGAACTCGCTGAGGGCATGCAATCCCATGCAGGCGCGCGCACCGACTTCCATCGGCTCCCCCGCGGCCAGACGTCGGGCGAGCAGGATGGCGGCCATGCAGGGGATTTCGGGGCCATGGTCGTTGTCGGCGGCGATGTGCCAGGCGCGCTTGGTCCGTGCGCCGTCCGCATTCAAACCTGCTACGCGCACCACCATGCCGCCCAGCGCAGAACCCAGCGGGTCGAACAGCTTGGCACCTGCGTTCAACAGCCCGGCCAAAGAGGAAGGATTCTTGAGCCAGCCGCGTTGACGCAACCAGGCCAAGACCGCAAACGCCCGCTGGGACAGGCCCACCTCCAGCGCCGCGCGAAACACCATGCGGCCCTGCACTTGGTAGTGTGTGGGAAACAGCTCCAGATCCGGGATGTCACACACCGCGCCCAGCCGGGCCTTCAGGCGCTGAAACTCCACCCGCTGCGGATGCGCCCAACCGATCTCTGACTGCCACTGCCCCTTGCGCCAAATCTGCACCGGCACGCCGCAATAGCTCAGCACGGCCTCCAACGTGGCCACACCCCGCGGCGCTGTCTGGGCCGGCGCGATACACATGTCAATGGCGTCGATGCGCTGCCAGCCAAGGCACAGAAAGTCCACCACCGCCGATGACAGCGCGGGCACGGTGCTGGCGCCGCTGATGGCCACGCGGTTGGCAGCAGCGAATGGCACCTGCATTGCCTGTGCAAAGTCGCACACAAAGCGCCGACCATCGGCCAGGTCAATGTAGTGCACACCGGCCTGCGCACACGCCTTCGCCACGGCATAGTTTTGTCCCTGAAACGGGCCCGCCGTGTGGATCAGCAATTCCACCCCATGGATGCGTAGCGCTTGCGAGAAATGCGAACTCTGCCAATCCACGGCCACACCGCTGGCTTGGCCACCATGGGACCGGTTCAGCTCCGCGGCAAAAGCGGACGCCCGCGTCGCATCGCGTCCGCCCACCAGCAGCTCGATAGACGCATCGGCGGCCAGCGCGCGACAAATACGTGCACCAAAATTTCCGTAGCCCCCCAGCACCAGTACTCGCATGCGGTCAGCCCAGGAAACCGAGGTTCACCGGGTAGTCCGGCCGCTTGGCCATGTCACCGAAATGCCGCAGGTTGGGCAGGATGGTGAGCATCTCTTTGGGCCCCACGCCGAACCAGCGCGCCAGCGTGGCGGCGTACTGGTCCACCGAGGTACTGGGCAGCAGGCGGCCCTGGCCCACATGCCACTGGTCTTGCGGGGCCGATGTATTGCCCACGCTGACCGGAGGCGGTGCGCCGTAAAACGCCTGCCCTTTGACCGCACCGCCGACCACGATGTGGTGGCCACCCCAACCGTGGTCCGAGCCATCGCCGTTGGAGGTGAGCGTGCGGCCAAAGTCGGACGCGGTGAACGTGGTCACGCTGTCGCTCAGGCCCAGTTCTTCGGTCGCCCTGTAGAACGCCGCCATGGCGTCGCTCACTCGGCCCAGCAACACCGGCTGCTGGGCGATGAGGTTGTCATGCAGGTCAAACCCGCCCAGCGACACCAGAAACACCTGGCGCTTGCTGCCCAGCACCGAGCGGCCCTTGATGAGGCGCGCCACCATCTTGAGCTGGTCGGCCAAGGGGTTTTGCGCAGGGAACTCGGTAGTCAGCGGGTTGCCCGTGGCGCCGACCTGGCTTTCTGCCAGGGCGGAGGAAATATGCACTTCGGCCTCACGCGCCCGCTGGGTGATGCGCACGTATTCGTTTTCCAGCATGTGGTCGCTGGGCTGCGAAATCATGTTGGAGAGCAAGTTCTTCACAGCGGACGAGCCATACACCGCCCCATCTGTGGCCCCGCGCACGCGCACGGCACCGCCGGTGCTGACCTGGTACTGCAGGGCCGCATCGCCCGACAGAAAGACGGCATTGCCGGTGACCGACACGCAGGTGAACAGCGACTTCTCGTTGCTCGCCATGGCCATGTCGCCCAGATGGCCACCCCAGCCCACGGTGGAGCCCTCGGGGGAGGACGATTGCCAGATGGACTGCTGGTCGTTGTGCGAGAACAGCTTGGGCGGCAGCGGGTAGGTCTTGCGGTCCGGGCTGTTGTATTGCTCGCGTGTGAGCGGCACCACCAGCGGGCCCACGTTGAACTGCACCGCCGCTTTGCCCGTGTTGAACAGGTCGGCCAGCCCGGTCATGGCCGGGTGCAGCGCGTACTGCCGACCACCGGCCAACGGCGTGCGGGGCTTAAGCAGCGTGCGCTCCAGGTCGGCGCGCGCAATGGCGATACCACCGCCAGCCTCGCCCGCACCGCCACGCACCGTGGCGTACTGGGCGTAGCTGGGTTCATCGTAGGTGACCACGGTGTTGGCGTAATCGTTGCCCCCATAGAGGAACACGCACACCAGGGCCTTGTAGTCGTTGGCATCGGCCGCGGCGGCTTCGCCCAGGGCAGCCAGGTTCATCGCCATGGGCAAGGCGGTGCCCGACAGAGCCAACTGGCCCGCACGTTTGAGGAACGCGCGGCGGCTGTGGGGAGGGAGTTGCATGAAGTCCATGGGGGCTCCTATTTTTGAACCAGGTACTGGGGTGCGGCCATGGCCAGGAACACCGCCGCGGCCACGCGGTCCAGCCGCTTGTCGGGCGGGCTGGTGGCGGTCAGCGGCGTGGCGTTCAGCGCGGTCACCATCTGCCCCTGCAACGCCGCAGGCAACTGCCCTGCGCACAGCAGCAGGTTCAGGCGCGCCACCAGGGCTTTGGCGTCCGTGGCCAACGCCAGCTCGGTGCTGTAGCTGGCCTTGATGTCGTAGCCGTTCTTCGGATTTCTGGAGTTGTTGATGTTGTTGGGCAAGTCCGGATCATTCACGTAAATGCCGTTGCGGATCACGCCCTGCATGAAGTTCAGGTAGCCCGCCACACTGCTCTCGGTCACGATCTGGAATTCCGGTGCCATCGCACCGGTGCTGGCCATTTGGGTGGACGGCGGCACATAGCCGGGTCGGAAGAAGTTGAATACCGAAGGCGAGCGCAGCGGGCTTTGGCCCAGCTGGGTGGCGGGGTTGCTCAGGTCGTTAATCTTCCAGCTGCCCTGGGCAGACGTGATACCAAAGGTGCGCCCCCACTGCACCAAGCGCAGCATCGGCTCGCGCAGACGGCCAAACTGGGCCTGCTGCAGCCCCGCGGGGCTCCGCGCTTCGTCGTCCAGCAAGATGGCGGCGAACACCGCACGCAGGTCACCGCGCACACCGGCGCCGTTGTCGGCAAACGCGGCCGACACCCGCGCCACATAGGCCGGGCTGGGGTTGCTGGTGACCAGGCGCTGGATCATCTGCTGGCCAAAGAAGGGGCCAACGTTGGGGTGGTTGAACAGCGTATCCAGCGCAATCTTCAGCGCCTGCGGTCCCGGCGTGTTGGCTGGAATGCTGGTACCCAGAAACTGTGTCGGCAAATCGGAGTGCCGATTGGCCGTGAGCGACATGCGCTGCTTGGCAAAGTTGGTGTTACCCACCTTGCGCTTGCCTTCGGGGTCAAACGGCGTCACCACGTTTTGGCGCTGGTCAAAGTCGTAGCCGGTGAACACGCGGGCCAGCTGGCTCACATCGTTTTGTACATAGGTTTCCATCCGCGCGCCAGTGGCATTGAGCTTTTCGCTGCCATCGGGGTTGAGCTGGTACAGGCCGATGGAGAACAGCTGCATCACTTCGCGCGCATAGTTCTCGTCAGGCACGCGGCCCGTGGCGGGGTTTTCTTTCTGGTTGCCCTTGGTGTTGAGGTAGTGGCCCATGGCGGGGCTCAGCGACACCTCTTCGAGCAGGTCGCGGAAATTGCCTAGCGCATGGCGCACCAGCGTGTCCCAGTAGTACGCCATGGCGTGGCTGCGCCACGCAAAGTCCAGCCCCGTGAGGGACACCACAAAGAACTCGGACAACGCCAGCGCCAGCCGCTTGCGCACGGCATCGGGCGCAGTCATGAGCTGGTTCCAGATCATGTAGTCGCCGGGGTAGAAGTGGTCAAAGTAGCGCGTGTCGTTGGCAATGGTGCCGTAGCCGCGCGCGTTCAGCCAGTCCCAACCGGTTTGGCCCAGCGGCGCGGCAAACTGCTGGGCCAGCCAGTCGGCATAGCCCTGTTTTTGCACCGCGGCAATTTCGGCGTCCGATGCCGAGAACTGTGCTTGCAGCAAAAAGCGGGCGGCCGCTTCGGGCGTGCTGGCATCGGTGTAGTGCTGGCTGGGCCGCTGCAGCGGTAGGCCACGGCCAAAGCGTGCACCCGGTGCGGCGCAGGCTGCCAGCAAGGCGCTGAGCCCGGCCAGTGCCGCGTGCTTGGCCCACTGGGGGGAGTTGGCAGTGGCCGTGTCAACGGCTGCGGAATCTTTGAGCGAATCTTCGGTCATGGGGCATTCCATGGCGGCCGGTGGCCGCACAACCGCGCCATGGTAACCAAGCTTGTGTCAACGCTGTGTGAAGTTTGCAAGGCAGATGCGCTAGGCTCAGGCGCATATTGATGGCGCTGTTCACTACTTTTTCCTGGCAAGAGCTGCGCCACCACCCGTGGCGCAATGGGGCAGCCGTGGTGTCGGTGATGTTGGGGGTGGCGCTGGCGTTTGCGGTGCACCTGATCAACGCCTCGGCGCTGGACGAGTTCTCACAAGCCGTACGCTCGGTGGGCGGCCAACCCGACCTGGAGCTGCGCAGCACCGCGGGGGGCAACGCAGGCGTGAGCCTGGCGCTCTGGGGCCGCCTGCTGAACCACCCGGATGTGGCCGTGGCGTCCCCCGTGCTGGAGCTGAGTACCTACGCCGTGCAGGGCGGCAAAAAAGTGCTGCTGCGCGTGGTGGGCGTAGATGCCCTGCAGGTGGCCGGCGTGGCGCCGGACCTGCTGCCCCTGCCAGCGGCAGGGGCGGACCGGCTCGCCTTATTTGCGCCTGACATGGTGTTTTTGAACCCGCTAGCCCGCCAGGCGTTCCAAGGCCGCAGTTTGCAACTGCAGCAGGGACTGCAACTGCGCACGGTGCAGGTGGCAGGTGGCGTGCAGGCTGGCGGTGCGCCGCTGGCGGTGATGGACATTGCGGCCCTGCAAGACCTCTTTGCGGTGGGCGACCGCATCACGCGCGTGGACCTGCGGCTGCGCGCCGGTGTAGACCGCGCGGCCTTTGTGCGCGCTGCGCAGTCAGCCCCCGACTGGCCCGCCGGTGCCACGCTGCGCGAACCGGGCGACGCCGTGGCCCGCATCGGAAATCTGTCGCGCGCCTACCGGGTGAACTTGACGGTGCTGGCGCTGGTGGCGCTGTTCACGGGCGGCTTTCTGGTCTTCTCGGTGCTGGCCCTCAGCGTGGCACGGCGTGCCCAGCAGTTTGCGTTGTTGGGCGTGCTGGGCCTGACCGGCCGACAGCGCCTGCAGTTGGTGCTGTTGGAGGCCGCTGCCCTTGGCACCGTGGGCAGCGTGCTGGGCCTGGCGCTGGGCGCAGGCCTCGCCGCGCTGGCACTGCGCCTGCTGGGGGGCGACCTGGGCGGTGGCTTCTTTGCCGGCAGCGCACCCGCGCTGCAATGGAGCCCAGGCGCGGCGCTGGTGTTCGGGCTGCTGGGCGTGGCCGCGGCGCTGGTGGGCGCCTGGACACCCGCACGGCTGGCGCAGCAGTTGCCCCCCGCACAAACGCTCAAAGGCCTGGGCAGCCTGACCGGCCGACGCAGCGAGGCTTGGGTGGGTGTGTTCTTGTTGGTGGCCGGTGGCCTGATGGCGTTATTGCCGCCCGTGGCAGGCATTCCCCTCGCGGCGTATTTCAGTGTGGCGCTGCTGCTGTTGGGCGGCATCATTGCCCTGCCCGCGGCCGTGGGCTGGGTGCTGGACGCAGTGGCCCCGCTGGTGGCGCGCCGCGCGCTGCCGCTGCTGGCAGTGGAGCGAGCCCGGCGCGTGCGCGAGAGTGCGGCCGTGGCGGTGAGCGGTGTGGTGGCCTCGTTGAGCCTAGCCGTAGCACTGACCGTGATGGTGGCCAGTTTTCGCCACTCGGTGACCCAATGGCTGGACACCGTACTGCCCGCTGCGCTGTATGTGCGCGGTGCCAGCAGCGGCAGCGCGCTGGATACCGCCTATTTTGACCCCGCCTTTGTGCAGGGCGCCGCCCAGGTGACCGGTGTGGAGCGCCTGACCACGCAGCGCAGCCTGCCGCTGACGCTGGACCCGGCGCAACCCGCCGTGGTGCTGCTGGTGCGCCCGCTGCGTGACGCGCAAAGCGGCGTCCTCACCCTGCCGTTAGTGGGTAACGCCCTGCCGGTACCGCCAGGCCACACGGGGGTATACGTGAGCGAAGCCATGCTGGACCTGTACGGTGCGCGCCTGGGGCAGGACCTGCCTGCACTTTCAGCCTCATTTCGGGCTCTAGCCCTCGATAACACTGCGCCAGCAGCTCCTGTTTTTGTAGCAGGCGTGTGGCGCGACTACTCCCGCCAGTTTGGCACTGTGGCCATGGAGCAGGCCGACTTTGCCCGCATCAGCCGCGACACGCGGGTGAACGACATCGCCTTTTGGCTGGCACCCGATGCCAACGTGGCCCAGGTGCAAGACCGCCTGCGTGACCTGGCCAACCAGCTGGCCCACACGCCCGGTGGCGAGGCGGGCAACTTGCTGGAGTTTGGCTCTGCCGCCGAGATACGGGCCACCAGCCTGAAGATTTTTGACCGCAGCTTTGCCGTGACCTACTGGCTGCAGGCGGTGGCTATCGGCATCGGCCTGTTTGGCGTGGCGGCCAGCTTCAGTGCACAGGTACTGGCGCGGCGCAAGGAGTTTGGGCTGCTGGTGCACCTTGGCCTCACGCGTCGGCAGATCCTGCGCGTGGTGGCATTGGAGGGCGCAGCCTGGACCACGCTGGGGGCGCTGGCCGGCGTGACGCTGGGCCTGGCGGTGGCCGTGGTGCTGGTGCACGTGGTGAACCCGCAGAGCTTTCACTGGACCATGGAACTGGCCCTGCCCTGGGGTCGGCTGGCGGCGCTGGGCGCGGCGGTCATTGCTGCGGGCACGGTGACCGCCTGGCTGTCCGGCCAGGCCGCGGCCGACCGTGACGCGGTGATGGCGGTCAAAGAGGACTGGTAGAGGTGGATGCGCTGTTGGCGTGAGTAGAGGGACTGGCAAGGGCCTCTTCCACGCGGTTGCGCCCCAGCTGCTTGGCGCGGTACAGGCCGGTGTCGGCCCGGTCGATGAGCGCGGTCAGGGTGTCCGGCGCGGCGTGGTTGAAAGTGGCGACACCAATGCTGACCTGGCACACCGGCAATGCCGGGTCCGTGGTGACGCTCTGGCGAATGCGCTCGGCCACCCGCAGGGCCTCCTCGCGTGTGGTGTCGGGCAGCAGAGCCACGAACTCCTCCCCACCATAACGCCCAAGGATGGCAGGTCGGCGCAACAGCGTCTGGGCGCGGTGCACAAAATCACTGATCACCATGTCCCCCACATGGTGGCCATGCTTGTCGTTGATGTTCTTGAAATGGTCCAGGTCCATCATGAGCGCGGCCATCTCCGTGCCCAGACGCTGGCAACGCGCCGCCTCGTTCTCGCCCAACGCAAACAAGGCACGGCGGGTGTAGGCCCCGGTGAGGCTGTCGTTGCTGACCAAGTACTCCAGCTCGCCGCGCATACGCTCCGTCGCCATGAGCACGCCGCCAATGGACAGCAGCAACAGCCCGAAGCTGAAGCTGGCGAAGTACACGACCTGGATGGTCGATGCCGCAAAGATGCTGGAAGCCGGTGGGTCCACCCAGGCCGTCACACCGCGCACCAGCATGACGATGGTGAGCAGCACCGACACGGTTAGCAGCACACGGCAGGCCAAGGACGCATTGCCATATTCCCCCACGACCGCCGCATGCGCAGCAAACAGCACGGCCATGGTGCCGCAAATGAACAGCAGCCGGTAGAGGTACGGCGCGTCGCCAGCAATGAGCCAGACCATGGCTACCGCGGCGTACACCGCCACAGCCGGCACAAAGTAGCGTGGCAGCGCCACGTCCATATGGCGGCAGGTGCCCACCAACAGATAGGCGCCAGACAGCACCAGCAGCACATTGCCCATACCGGCAAAGACCAGCGTTTGCACAAGGCCTTGCAAACCAAACAACAGGGTGGAGAAAAAGGCCAGCAGTTGGCCGATGGCCCAGTGGTTGAGCCCGCGGATGGAACGGGGGTAGGTGCGCGCCTGGAAGAAAAGCAGCAGCGCCATCAGCAAGGCCATGAGGCCGTTGATCAGGATGAAGATGCGCAGATCGGGAGCGGACACTGGCAGGCTCACAGCAGTTGGCGACGCGACCATGATAGTGGCAGAGGACCTGCCAGCACTGCTTTTACCCAAAAACAACGCCCATGCCGGGAGGCATGGGCGCAGAAAATCAAAGGAACTTAGAGTGAATCAGGGCACATCAAGGTGAATTGGACTCCAGGCCGCACAGCACCCGACCCCGGCCCGCCGCGAACACATTCGCATAGCCCGCCAAGCCTGCCACCAGGCGCCCCAAGGCGCGCGCCACCAACGCCAGGCCGTGGCCCACGTCACGCAGGGGCTCCACCACCTTGGCTTGCCAGCGAGTGGCCATGCATGGCTCAGGCTGCGCCACCCACTGCAGCTTGATGTCGTCCTGCCCCTTGTGCGGCCACGCTTCCACCACCACACGCTGCCCGGCGCGCAACTGCAAGTCGTGGCCCAACGCCACGAAATGGTCGCCGGTTTCCAGCAGAGGCGTGTGGCGGGACACGTCCAGCGTGGCCCAGGCACGGCCCGAGACCACACGCAGCACACCGGCCGTGCGCGGACGCAGAGTCACCGCCCGGCCCTTGGCCAGCACCCAGGGGGCGTCAGCGGACAGGGAGAACGCGCCGTACTGGACATCAGCGGCGGGTTGTTGAGCGAGTTGGGACTGTTGTAGCGAGGGACTTTGGACTTGCATGGTGGACTCCTGTTTAGGTGGTTGGGCAATGAATGATCGCGCTGCCCCGCCACACCGTCCAATGAAATCGGGCTATGCTATTCATTCCATTCACGCATGAATCGACATTCCCACCATGTCCTCCGCCGTCCCTTCCAGCACCGAGATCCGCCTGCGCACCCGGCCCATTGCCATGGGCCACTTGCGCGCCCTGGAGGCGGTGGCCCGTCACCTGAACTTTCGGGCGGCAGCCGAAGAGCTGTCGCTGACCCAAAGCGCGGTAAGCCGCCAGGTGCAGTCGCTGGAAGAAGAGGTGGGCGTGCCCCTGTTTTTGCGCCATACGCGCGCCGTGGAGCTGACCAGCGCTGGCAGCCAATTGTTGCGTGCCGTGGTGCCATCCCTGGAACGGGTAGACAGCGCCGTACGCCTGATCCGCCGCACCGCGGGCCGCAAGAGCGTGGCCATTTCCACCTGGGCCTCGTTTGCCTCCATGTGGCTGATTCCGCGGCTCGAAGCCTTCCAGGCCGAGTACCCCGATATCGACATCCGCCTGGACGCCACCGACAACCCGGTGGACCTGGACACCAGCGACGTAGACCTCGCCATTCGCTACACCCGCCCCAGCAATGCAGGCCCTGACGCGGTGCGCCTGTTTGGCGAACAGCTCACGCCGGTGGCCAGCCCCTGGCTGCTGAAAAGCGGCCCGCCACTGCGCAAGCCCGCCGACCTGAACCGCTTTGCGCTGCTGGAGGCCAGTGACAGCCACCGCCACCAAAACCTGGAGTGGCTAACCTGGCGGCGCTGGCTGGACGACAACCAGTTGCCCAAGCTGGAGCCCAAGCGCTGGATGTATTTCAACTACGCCCACCAGATCGTGCAGGCCGCGCTGACCGGCCAGGGCGTGGCGCTGGCGCGCATGCCGCTGGTGGCCGACAGCCTGGCCAGTGGCGACCTGGTGGAGGTGCTGCCCAACGGACGCATCGACACGCCGCTGGTGTACTTTTTGATCGTGGGGCCACGCAGCAGCACACGGCCCGAAATTCAGGCCTTTTGCGCCTGGCTGATGGCGCAGGCGGCGGTCACGCGCAAGGCCATTGGCGAGGTGCCCGACCCCGAAACCAACGCCCATCCCGACTGAACCATTGCCCGGCGCCACACCTTCCCTGACAATGGCACGCATGCGTATTCCCCGTCACCCTTTTACCTACACCCTGGTGGTCCTGGTCATGCTGACGGCTTTGGCCAGCGGCCCCGCCCTGGCGCAAGAGGTCCTGGTCACCAAGCGCGCCTCGGCGCTGCGCGACGGCCCGGCCGATAGCGCCGCCACCCTGGTTGCCCTGCCCGCCCAAACCCCACTGACCCGACTGCCCACGCGCCAGGGCCCGTGGATCCAGGTGAAAACCGCCGCCGGCGCCAGCGGTTGGATCCACCTGTTTGACGTGGGCTCTCCCACCGAGCAGGGAACCGTGGCCAGCGCCG
Organism: Rhodoferax saidenbachensis; assembly: GCF_031457975.1. Taxonomy (GTDB): domain Bacteria; phylum Pseudomonadota; class Gammaproteobacteria; order Burkholderiales; family Burkholderiaceae_C; genus Allorhodoferax; species Allorhodoferax saidenbachensis_A. The sequence continues at coordinate 144,863 of NZ_JAVDXO010000007.1, read as the reverse complement.
CCACCGGCGCGCTGCGTGGCCTGTCCAACCTGTTCAACCGCGGCAGCGCACAAAACCAAAACACAGGGGGCCCCACGGCCACCGTAGGTATACGGGGCCTGGGCGCCGAAGACATTGCCAACGCGCAACCCAATATGGCTGCGCTGACCCAAGCCGAGGGCCAGCGCCAGGACGCCGCACAAGCGCGCCGTTTTGCGACCGACGCCAGCCTGGCCGCCCGCGCGGTAGACCCACTGCCCGTGCCTGCACCGCCTGCGCCCGTTCCCAACCCCAACTTCAAGGGGGCCTTGCCATGAAGCGCACCGTACTGAGCCTGTGCCTGGCTGCCTGCTTTGCTGCCGTCCCCGTGTCGCTGCAGGCGCAGGACGCCGGCAAGGCCTTGGGCGGCCTGTTCCAGAACCTGCTCAAGCCCAACCAGGGCGGTGGTGGTGGCCTGGGCCTCTCGCTGGGGGGCAACAACAATGCGGCCAACGCTGGCAATGCGGTGGACCTCGTGGGGCTGCTCTCACAGTCCCTGGAGCAGATTGACGAGCCCAAAGAAATCGAGATTGGTCGGCAATTGTCGGCCGTGCTGCTGGGTGCCAAGCCTCTGCACAAAGACGTGGCGCTGCAGCGCTATGTGAACCGGCTGGGCCGTTGGATCAGCCTGCAGTCCGCCCGGCCTGATTTGCCCTGGACCTTTGCGGTGCTGGACGACACGGGCTTCAACGCCTTTGCCGCCCCCGGTGGCTACATCTTCATCACCAAGGGCCTGGTGGATGCGGTGGCCGATGAGTCGGAGCTGGCAGGCATCCTGGCCCACGAAATCCACCACGTGGTGGGCAAACACCACCTCAAAGCCATGCGCAAGACCGCGCAAGCCGGCCTGCTGACCAAAGCTATTGCCTCGCAATTCAGCAACAACGTGCAGGGCATGGTGTCGGCCCAGCTGCTGGCCCTGGGCAAGGATCTGTACTCCAAGGGCCTGGACCAGGAAGACGAGCTGGACGCGGACCGCAGTGGTGTGGCCCTGGCCGCACGCGCGGGCTTTGACCCCTATGGCTTGGTGGCCGTGCTGCAGCAGTTGCGCACCGCCAAGCCCGACAACCCCGTCTTCACGCTGACCCTGAGCACCCACCCCGCCACCCAGGTGCGGCTGGACCAGTTGGAGGCGGCCATGGGCCAGCGGCTGGACGCATTGGCAGGCCAGCCCTCGCCTAGCATCCCACAGCGCCTGGCGCGCAATGCGGGCCGCTGAGTTGCCGCCGCTACCCCGGTGCTGAACCGCCGCGCGCTGCTGGCTACGCCACTGCTGGCAGGCGCCTGGCCCGCGGCGTGGGCCCTGCCGCCCAAGACTCTGCAGTTCCCCCGCGACGCGGGCAGCCACAACGACTTTGCCACCGAGTGGTGGTACCTCACGGGCTACGCCAATGTGGCAGGCCAGTCTGCGGCACTGGGCTTCCAGGTCACCTTCTTTCGCAGCCGTGTGGCGGCCACCCAGGGCATGCAATCACGCCTGGCGGCCAAGCAACTGCTGTTTGCCCATGCCGCTGTCACCGATGTGGCGGGCAACAAGCTGTGGCATGACCAGCGCATTGCCCGCTGGTCTGGCGAGCCCGCGGGTAGCAACCCGGCGGATACGGCCTCCGCCAGCCTGCAAGACACGGGCATGCTGCTGCGCGACTGGTCCTTGCGGCGCCAGGGCGGGGACCTTCAGGCCAAGGTGGCTGCGGGCGACTTCACACTCAACCTGATGTTTAAGGCCATCCAGCCTGTGCTGCTGCAGGGCAAAGGCGGCCTGTCCCGCAAGGGGCCGGAGGAGAAGCAGGCCAGCTACTACTACAGCCTGCCGCAGTTGCAGGTCAGCGGCAGCGTCACGCTGCAGGGCCAGACGCGCACCCTGGAGGCCGGCAGCACCGCCTGGTTGGACCATGAGTGGAGCCAAGAGGTGCTGCACCCGCAGGCCCAGGGCTGGGACTGGATTGGCATCAACCTGTTCGACGGCAGCGCGCTCACCGCCTTTCAGCTGCGCGACCGGCAAGGCGGCGCGCTGTGGGACGGTGGCTCGTTCCGCAGTGCGGCGGGTGTGCGCTACGCGTTCTCACGCGGTGAGGTGCTGTTCAAACCCACGCGCAGCTGGCGCAGTCCACTCAGCAAGGCCAGCTACCCTGTGGAATGGATCGTGCGCACCCCGGCCGATTTCTACACGGTGAAGGCCGTCATCGACAACCAGGAACTCGACAGCCGCGGCTCCACCGGCGCCATCTACTGGGAAGGCCTGAGCGAAGTCTGGGACAGCAACGGCAAGCTGGTCGGACGCGGCTACCTGGAGATGACGGGGTATGCGGCGGCGCTGAAGCTCTAGCCGTGCTGCAACAAACCGCAACAAACCGAAAACCGGCCGCTACAAATTCAATAGCTGCTCGCGCAATAATCACGGGGGCTATAGGCATATTTCGTTATATTTCCTCGACCACCTTGCCTCCACCGCCCTCACCCCCATCTAGGCAGCCATGACTTCTTCCGACCGCCCCAAAGCCACCAATCCCAAATCCCTCTCTGGCCTGCTGCCGTTTCTGCGGCCCTACCGGGGGCGCATTGGCATGGCGCTGGTGTTTCTGGTGCTGGCGGCGGGTGCCACACTGGCGTTTCCACTGGCGCTGCGCAGCCTGATTGACGGAGGACTGGTGCAGGCCGACAAGGGCGCACAGGTGATGGCATTGCGTGAACACTTTGCGGCGCTGTTTGCGGTGGCGGTGGCTCTGGGGCTGTTTTCGGCGGCGCGCTTTTACATGGTGAGCTGGCTGGGCGAACGCGTGACGGCCGATCTGCGCAACGCGGTGTACAGCCATGTGCTCAAGCAAAGCCCCGAGTTTTTTGAGACCACGCAGACGGGCGAGGTGCTGTCGCGCCTGTCGGCTGATACCACGCTGGTACAGACCGTGGTGGGTTCATCGCTCTCCATGGGCCTGCGCAATGCGGTGATGGGCATTGGCGCGCTGGGTGTGCTGGTGTGGACCAACCCGGTGGTGATGCTGCAGGTGCTGGTGGTGCTGGTTTTGGTGGTGGTGCCCAGCCTGTGGTTTGGCCGGCGTGTGCGCAAGCTCTCGCGCGCTTCGCAAGACCGCATTGCAGACTCCAGCGCGATTGCGGCCGAGGTCCTGAACGCGATTCCTGTGGTGCAAAGCTACACGGCCGAGGGGCGAGAGACCGCGCGCTTTGTCACCTCCACCGACAACGCATTCGAGACCGCCACCAAGCGCAGCCGCATGCGCGCGGTACTGGTCGCCTTCATCATCATTGCCACCAGTGCGGCACTGCTGTGGGGCCTGTACCAGGGCACACAAGCCGTGGCCGAAGGTCGCATCACGGCCGGGCATCTGGGCCAGACCGTGGTCTACGTGATCATCCTGGCCAGTGCGTTTGCGGTGCTGGGTGAGGTGTACGGTGACCTGCTGCGCGCCGCCGGTGCCACCGAGCGCCTGATGGAATTGCTGGGCACGCAGTCGCCCATCACTTCACCATCAAAACCTCTGCTAGCCCCTATGCCACCTGCGGGAAGCGCTATCAAATTTGAAGCGATTGATTTCCACTACCCCTCGCGCCCGCTGCAACCGGCGTTGCAAAACTTCAGTCTGAACGTGCAGCCCGGCCAGACCGTGGCCATCGTCGGGCCGAGCGGGGCGGGCAAGAGCACGGTGTTCCAGCTGCTGCTGCGCTACTACGACCCGCAAAGCGGTGGCATCGTGCTGGACGGCGTGGGCACGCGCGACATGGCGCTGGACGCATTGCGCCAGCGCGTGGGCATTGTCCCGCAGGACGCGGTGATCTTCTCCAGCAGTGCGCTGGAGAACATCCGCTACGGCAAGCCCGATGCGACCGATGCCGAAGTCAAGGCCGCCGCGCAAGCTGCATTCGCACACGAGTTCATCAGCGCCCTGCCCCAGGGCTATGACACCTTCCTGGGTGAGCGCGGTGTGCGCCTCTCGGGTGGGCAGCGTCAGCGCATTGCCATTGCACGCGCCATGCTCAAAAACCCGCCGTTGCTGCTGCTGGACGAAGCCACCAGCGCGCTGGACGCCGAGAGCGAACGCATGGTGCAGGCCGCACTCGAATCCGCCATGCGCGACCGCACCACGCTGGTCATCGCCCACCGCCTGGCCACGGTGCAAAAGGCCGATCTGATCGTGGTGCTGGACCACGGTAAGCTGGTGGAACAGGGCACGCACGCCGAGCTGGTAGCGCGTGGCGGCGTGTACGCCGGGCTGGCGGCGCTGCAGTTCAACGCCTGAACCACCAGTAGTGCCTAGCACCCCTCCGGGCGAGCGATCCATTGAAAAGAAGGGCTTAGACCCCTAAAATCAAGCGATCACCCTAGGAGAACTCTATGGACGTCAGCAAAGCCAAGCCCGCACAAGTGCAAGCGGCCCAAGCACTCAAGCGCACCGATGAGTCCCGGCAAACGCAGCAGCGAGAAGCTCAGGTCAAGGCGCAAGCCCCTAAAAAGGCGGAAGAGCCCAAGCGCCCGGTGGTGAATGCCCAAGGGCAAACCACCGGACGGCTGCTCAACGTCAGCGCCTGAGCCACAACACTCGCTCGCTGCCTAGGTAGACGGCCATGGTCGCCATCACCGCCACCAACAGCACGACGCCATCTTTGCAGGCGTCGCTGAGCATGGTGCGCCTGGAGCAGGCCAAGCGGGAGGCGGACACCGCTGAGGCCAAGGCCGAAAACCTGCGTGCCGAGGCCAACGATGCCGAACGCGACGCACAAGACCGCCAAGACAATGTGCGCGAGCTGAGCAGCAGCGCCAGCAAGCCCACCGACACCCCGGCCAGCAGCACCTACAGCGCGCCCACAAAGTCCAATTTCGTCGCCGTACCCACGGCCACCCAGGATTTTCTGGTGCGCATGTACAAGGCCACCAGCCCCCAGTTTGCCGCCAGCGGCAACCCTCTCAAGGACGACAGCAAGGCCGCCCCAGCCATCAACACGCTGGGCCAAGCCACGGGACGCATCGTCAACCTCAGCGTCTGACAACATTATTATTATTTTGCATAGTTTGCAAATGAAGTGGCCTTGGACAGGTCGCCGCGGCACGCCTACATTGCGGGCCATGACGACAACCATAAGGAGCTTTCATGTCGCAAGTCCTCGCTAACCCAGCGTCCCCCGCACAAACCGCAGCCACTACCCATGCGCTGCCTTCCTACCTGCAGGCCGACCACCTCGGCCCCTGGGGCATTTACCTGCAACAGGTGGACCGCGTTACGCCCTACCTGGGCCACCTGGCACGCTGGGCCGAAACCCTGAAGCGCCCCAAGCGCGCACTGATCGTGGATGTGCCTATCCAGCTGGACAACGGCACCGTGGCCCACTTTGAGGGCTACCGCGTGCAGCACAACACCTCGCGCGGCCCCGGCAAGGGCGGTGTGCGCTTTCACCAGGACGTGACCTTGTCCGAAGTCATGGCGCTCTCGGCCTGGATGTCGATCAAGAACGCCGCAGTGAACGTGCCCTACGGTGGCGCCAAGGGCGGCATTCGCGTCGACCCCAAGACCCTGTCGCGCGGCGAGCTGGAGCGCCTGACGCGCCGCTACACCAGCGAGATCGGCATCATCATCGGGCCCAACAAGGACATCCCTGCGCCTGATGTGAATACCAACGAGCAGATCATGGCGTGGATGATGGACACCTACTCCATGAACACCGGCTCCACCGCCACCGGCGTGGTGACTGGCAAGCCGATTGACCTCGGTGGCTCCCTCGGCCGCCGCGAAGCCACGGGCCGCGGCGTGTACACCGTGGGCGTAGAGGCCGCGCAGCACATTGGCTTGGATATTTCCAAAGCCCGCGTAGCCGTGCAGGGCTTTGGCAACGTGGGCGGTATCGCCGGCAAGCTGTTTGCCCAAGCTGGCGCCCGCGTGGTGGCCGTGCAAGACCATGGCGGCACCATTTACCAAGAGTCTGGCCTGGACGTGCCAGCCCTGCTGGCCCACGTGGCAGCCCATGGCTCGGTGGCAGGGTTCACACCGGCCGAGGTGATTGCCAACGACGCCTTCTGGGACGTGGACTGCGACATTCTGATTCCCGCAGCACTGGAGCAGCAAATTACCAAGGCCAATGCCGGGCGCATCAAAGCCAAGCTGGTCATCGAAGGCGCCAACGGCCCGACCACGCCGGAGGCCGATGACATTCTGCAAGAGCGCAATGTGCTGGTGCTGCCCGACGTGATCGCCAACGCGGGCGGGGTGACCGTGAGCTACTTTGAATGGGTGCAGGATTTCTCCAGCTTCTTCTGGAGCGAGGACGAGATCAACGCCCGCCTGGTGCGCATCATGAAGGAGGCCTTTGCCGGCGTCTGGAATGTGGCGCAAGACCACAAGGTGAGCCTGCGCACCGCCACCTTTATCGTGGCCTGCAAGCGCATCCTGCATGCGCGCGAACTGCGCGGTTTGTACCCCTGAGTCTTTGCATTGCTGGTGCGGGGAAGGTTTGAACTTCCCTGCGTTGCTCCCGCAGCAGACACGGCGCGAGTGCCTCCGTTCGTGTCCCCCGCCCGCTTTGCGGACTCCTCCTTTACCTCACTGCGACACTCACGCCATGCCTGCTGCTGCGGGTTGGCGTTCGTTATCACGAAGTCCGTCCCAATCCCAGGTAACGTCAGTTGACGTCAGACACTTTGCAGAGTTTTCAAGCACCTTTAATAGAGAAAATTACTCAATAGCTGCAAGGGGCACTTTCCATGGTTAGTATTGCCACGTTATTCCACAGCACCTTGCGGTAAACACAACGTTAGTGCAACAGGACTCCACCATGGATGAGGCTCTCAAGTATCTTCCGCTAGTCACCGTCTGTGTCACGGTCATTGGAGCGTCCGCCACCTTTCTCGTCGGCTTGCTCAAGTGGATAGCTCAACGAAAAACCGAACAAGAGCAAAGGCAATACGAGGCATTCCATAGAATGGTTTGCATTGCATCTGGCGTTGATGAGACAGGAAGAGTCATAAAAATGGCACAGCAAGTCGCCGCCATCTATCAGCTTCAAGCTTACAAACAGTATGCCTTTGCGGCAATTCCTGTCTTGCAGCAGCTGCGTTTTGAGCTTGGTGCGCCTACTGACCCCCGGGCTGATTACATTGAAACCGCGTTGAACAACACCATTAAAGCATTGTCAGAGCTCTAACAAGCCAATCATGTTCGCGCCCTTTGCTTGGAGCATATTGGCGACGTTGAGACTATGGGATTTCGCTGCCGCTTGCCCATCAGCCCCAGAGCAGCAGGCATGGGGTGAGCGTCGCAGCGAGGTAAAGGGGGAGGCCAAAGGCCGGAGGACACGAGCGGAGGCGCTTGCCCCATGCCTGCTGCGGGCGCCAGAAAAAATGCTGTGCTAAAAAACTACTGCAGGGGCTCTTTGAGCGCCTCGGGCAGGACAAAGGGCATCACATCAATGCCCTCCTCCGCCAGCTCACGTGCTTCTTTTTCCGTGGTGCGGCCACGGATGCCACGTTCTTCGGCCTCGCCATAGTGCATCTTGCGCGCCTCCTCGGCAAACTGCGACCCCACGTCGGTGGTGGTGGCCACCACGTGGCGCGCCATGGCCATCCACGCCGCAGCCAGGGCCGCGTTGTGGGGTGTCGTGGCCACTGCACTGCCGGTAGGAATAGAGGATGGGGCTTGGTCAGCAGCCTGCTCAGCCGTGGGCGCGCGGGCACCGGAAAGGTTCAAGCGAGGGGCGCTGAGTTTCTTGACCACCGAGGGATCGCCACACACTGGGCATTGCACCAACGCACGGGCGCACTGGGACACAAAATCGTCTTCCGACGCAAACCACCCTTCAAACGGGTGACCTTGGGCGCAATGAAGGTCCAGAACTTTCATGGCCGTATTGTCCGCCCTCAGGGCATGGGCAGTGCCGCGCCCCATTGCAAAGGCCAGCTGCCTTGCAGGACTTGTTGCAGCCACAGCGCCCCCGTCAGAGTTTTGGCATCGGTGACCCGGCCCTGTTGGCACCACTGCAGCAGTTCCTCCGGCGTGGCGGTGAACACTTCCAAAAATTCACCCGCGTCCAGCTTTGCAGCACCGGGCGTCAGGTCGCGGGCAAACCAGATGTCAATGAATTCGGTGGAATACGCAATCGCCGGGCGCATCTGGCCCGCGCGCGCCCATTCGGTGGCTGTGTAGCCGGTTTCCTCCAGCAGCTCACGCTGGGCACAGAACTGCACAGTCTCCCCTGCATCCAGCTTGCCAGCGGGAAACTCCACCATCACCTGGCCAATGGGGTAGCGAAACTGCCGCTCCAGCACCACACGGATCTGGCCCGCATCGTCCTGCAACAAGGGAATCACCATCACCGCACCGGGATGGACAAAGTATTCGCGGGTGGCGGAGCCACCGTCAGGCAAGGTGACGGTGTCACGAAAGGCATGCAGGAATTTTCCGTTCAGGATTTCTTCGCTGGAGTGCGTGTGCTCACGCAGGTGGTTATCGTCTTCCATAGAACGCGCTGGCGATCAGTCGCGCCGCTTGAGCAGATAGCGATAAACAAAGCCCGGGAAGGCGAACGTCATGAACAAGGCCCAGGTGATAGCAAAAAACTCCCAGCCCTGCGGGGTGATTTGTCCTGCGTGCTTCTCCAGCCCTGCGCCGACCGCGCCTGTCACACCATACCAAAGCAGGAGCTCCAACAGACGCAAACCCAGCGATTTACGCTGCGCTACGGGCAAAACGCCCATGAGTTTTTCGGTAAAGAACGGCAGGTTGGCACCCAACAGTGCCAACACCACCAACGCACCCACCGAGAAAGAATTGCCCATCAGCCGACTACGACTTCAGGTGCCCAGCATCTGCTTGATGGATGCTGCACACAGCGCCATCAGCCCGCTGGGGAACAGGCCCAACAGCAACACCAGGGCGCCGTTGATGCACAGCACCACACGCACATCGGTCGGTGCACTCACGGTGGTGGCGGTAATAGGTTCATCAAAGTACATGACCTTGATGAGACGCAGGTAGTAGAACGCACCAACCAGCGAGGTCAGCATGGCGAACACGGCCAATCCTAGGTAGAACGAATCACCCGAAGCGATCAAGGCTTGTAGCACCGACAACTTGGCATAGAAGCCCACCATAGGAGGAATACCTGCCAAGGAGAACAAGGCAATGGCCATGATGGCAGCGTACAACGGGCTGCGTTGGTTCAGACCGGCAAAGTCAGCGATCTCTTCACTCTCAAAGCCTTCGCGCGAGAGCAGCAAAATCACGCCAAAGCTAGCCAACGTTGTCAGCACGTAGCTGATCACGTAGAACATGGCAGAGCTGTAGGCATTGGCTGCAGAAGCAATATTTCCGTTGACCACACCCGACATCAGTCCCAGCAGCACAAAGCCGATCTGGGCAATGGTGGAAAAGGCCAGCATGCGCTTCACGTTGGTTTGTGCAATGGCGGCAAAGTTGCCGATCAGCAGGGAGCCTACTGCCAGCACCATCAGCATCTGTTGCCAGTCACCGGCCAGAGGCAGCATGCCTTCGACCAGCAAGCGCATAACGATGGCAAATGCAGCCAACTTGGGCGCCGCACCAATCATCAGCGTCACCGCCGTGGGCGCGCCTTGGTACACGTCGGGAATCCACATGTGGAACGGCACGGCACCCAGTTTGAATGCCAAGCCCGCCACGATAAAGACCAGACCAAACACCAACACACCATGTTGGTACTTGCCGGACGAAATGGCCCGGAACACCTCATTCACGTCCAAAGAGCCGGTAGCCCCGTAGAACATGGACATGCCATAGAGCAGAAAGCCCGACGCCATGGCACCCAGTACAAAGTACTTCATGGCGGCTTCAGTCGCAGTCGCGTTGTCGCGGCGCAGCGCCACCAGCGCGTAGCTGGACAGGGTCAACAGCTCCAGCCCCAGGTAGGTCACCAGGAAGTTATTGCCGGAGATCATGACGAACATGCCCAGCAAGGCAAACAGACTGAGCGTGAACATCTCGCCACCGCGCAGCATGTCGCGCTGGCTCGCGTAGGGGCGACCGTAAACCAAGGTCACCATCACCGCCAGCGTGGCAAAGCACTTGAGCCAATTGCCCATGGAGTCACTGACCACCATGTTGCCAAAGCCGTAGACGGTTTGGCTTACGCCCAACCAAGCTTGCATCGCACCTGTACCAAGGCTTGCTTGCAACAAGGCCACCACCGCCAGCGTCAGCAAAGTGAGCACATAGGTGACACTGCGCAACGGTGTCTTGACACCCAAATCGGCGATGGCGATGACACAGGCCATCACCATGAGCACGATCTCGGGGTACACCGTGATCCAACTGAGTTTGTCAATCATCATTCGTCTCTCAATTCAGTCTGATCAGTTCAACTTGGACACTGCCACATGCTTGAGCAGCTGGGCCACCGAAGCGTCCATGACATCGGTGAAGGGCTTGGGGTAGAGACCCATGTACAGCACAGCAGCGGCCAGCAACGCCAGCATCAGGAATTCACGCGCATTGATGTCCACCAGGGCTTTCACATCGTCGTTGGCCACGGGGCCCAAGTACACGCGCTTGAACATCCACAGCGTATAGGCCGCACCGAAGATCAAGGCGCTGGCGGCCGCAAAACCGATCCAGAAGTTGAACTTCACGGCACCCAGAATCACCATCCACTCGCCCACGAAACCGGCTGTTCCTGGCAAGCCGCAATTGGCCATGGAGAACAACAGCGCAAACGCAGCGAACTTGGGCATGGTGTTGACCACGCCACCATAGCTGGAAATTTCACGGGAGTGCACGCGGTCATACAGCACGCCAATAGACAAGAACATCGCGCCGGACACAAAGCCGTGGGCAATCATTTGCACTAAGCCACCGGAAACACCGAGGTCGTTGAAGATAAAGAAGCCCAGGGTCACGAAGCCCATGTGGGCCACCGACGAGTAGGCCACTAGCTTCTTCATGTCCTGCTGCACCATGGCGACCAGGCCAACATACACCACAGCAATCAGCGACAGCGCAATCATGGTCGCGCCCCATTCGTGGGCCGCATCAGGTGCGATCGGCATGGAGAAGCGCAAGAACCCATAGGCACCCAGCTTCAACATGATGGCGGCCAGCACGGCGGAACCACCCGTGGGCGCTTCCACGTGCACATCGGGCAACCAGGTGTGTACAGGCCACATGGGTACCTTCACCGCAAATGCCGCAAAGAACGCAAAGAACAACAAAGTCTGGGGCGTACGAGCCAATGGCAACGCATGCCAGGTGGCCAGATCAAAGCTGCCACCAGACTTGGTATACAGGTAGATCAGCGCCACCAGCATGAGCAAGGAGCCCATCAAGGTGTAGAGGAAGAACTTGAAGGCCGCGTAGATCTTGTTCGGGCCGCCCCAGATACCGATGATCAAGTACATCGGAATCAGTGTGGCTTCGAAGAACACGTAGAACAGCAAGCCGTCCAGTGCAGTGAACACACCAATCATCAATCCGCTGAGGATCAGGAACGCGCCCATGTACTGGTTCACGCGCTGGGTAATGACTTCCCAGCCCGCAATCACCACCACCACATTGATGAAGGCGGTGAGCAGCACAAACCAGAAGGAAATGCCGTCCACACCCAGGTGGTAATTGACATTGAAGCGTTCAATCCAGCGGGCGTTTTCCACGAACTGCATGGCAGCCGTGGCATTGTCAAACTGGCCATACAACGGCAACGTCACCAGCAAACTGACCACGGACCCGATCAACGCGATCCAGCGCACCACACCGGCATGCTCATCGCGCCCGAACGCCAACAGCACTAGGCCGAAGGCAATGGGAGTCCAAATTGCAAGGCTCAACAAACCCATATTATTTTTCTCCTTAGCGGCCAAGCCATTGAACAACCATGGGCCATGTCACAAAGTAGGACATGATCAAGAACACGCCCAAAATCATGACCAGCGCGTAGTGGTACAGGTAGCCAGACTGCGCCTGACGCACCAGACCCGACACCCAACCCACCAGCTTCCACGATCCGTTGACCACGGCCCCATCGATGATGGCTTGGTCGCCCACCTTCCACAGCCCCATGCCCAATCCGCGAGCGCCACGGGCCAGGATGTTCTCGTTGATCCAGTCGAGGTAGTACTTGTTTTCCAACAGGTTGAAAATCGGCATCACGTTGCGCTTAATGGCGGCGGGAACCGCAGGGAACACCATGTACATCAGGTACGCCGTCACCACGCCTGCCAGTGCCAGCCAGAAAGGCAAGGTCGTGAATGCGTGCATGGCCATTTGCAACGGATCCTGGAAGGCATGGGCCAGCTCTTCCATGGCCGGATGCTTCTCGAGATTGACCGCAATCACGCCCTTGAAGAAGTCACCAAACAGCATGGGCTGGATCGTCAGGTAACCAATCAGCACTGAGGGAATCGCCAGCAACACCAACGGCACCGTCACCACCCAAGGGGATTCGTGCGGCACATGGTGGTCGTCGTGGTGATGGTGCGGATCGGGCTCTTCCTCTGCACCATGGTGATGGGCATCGGGATTCTGGTCAAAGCGTTCTTTGCCATGGAACACCAGGAAGTACATGCGGAAGGAATAGAACGCCGTGACAAACACCCCCGCTAACACCGCAAACGAGGCAAAACCAGCGCCGGGCAGATGGCTTTCATGCACGGCTTCAATGATGCTGTCCTTGGAATAAAAACCAGCGAACAGCGGAGTGCCGATCAGGGCCAGCGAACCCAGCAAGGATGTGATCCAAGTGATAGGCATGTACTTGCGCAAGCCACCCATCCAGCGAATGTCCTGGTTGTGGTGCACCCCCATGATCACGGAGCCTGCGGCAAGGAACAGCAAAGCCTTGAAGAACGCGTGCGTCATCAGATGGAACACGGCGACGGAATAGGCAGAAGCACCGAGCGCCACGGTCATGTAACCCAGCTGCGACAGCGTGGAGTACGCGACCACGCGCTTGATGTCGTTCTGGATGATGCCCAAAAAGCCCATAAACAAGGCGGTAATGGCACCAATCACCAAGATGAAGTTCAGCGCCGTGTCGCTCAACTCAAACAAGGGCGACATGCGTGCCACCATGAAGATACCGGCGGTCACCATGGTCGCGGCGTGGATCAACGCGGAGATGGGTGTGGGGCCCTCCATGGAGTCTGGCAACCACACATGCAATGGGAACTGGGCCGACTTGCCCATGGCACCGATGAACAGGCAAATACAGATCACGGTGATCAGCATCCAGTCGGTTCCAGGGAAGGACAGTTGCGCCAGCGCATCTGCCTTGGCAAAGACTTCCGCATAGTTCAGCGTCCCGCCAAAGGCCACAATGAGGCCAATGCCGAGGATGAACCCGAAGTCACCCACGCGGTTGACCAGGAAGGCCTTCATGTTGGCGAAGATGGCGGTCGGCTTGTTGAACCAGAAACCAATCAACAAATAAGACACCAAGCCCACAGCCTCCCAGCCAAAGAACAACTGCAGCAGGTTGTTGCTCATCACCAGCATCAGCATGGCAAAGGTGAACAGGGAGATGTAGGCGAAGAAGCGGTTGTAGCCTTCGTCCTCTTCCATGTAGCCCACGGTGTAGAGGTGCACCATCAGCGACACAAAGGTCACCACGCACATCATCATGGCGGTCAGACCATCCACCAGAAAGCCAACCTCCATTTTCAAGCCACCCACCACCATCCAGGTGTAGAGGGTTTCGCTGAAACGGGCGCCGTCCAGTACTACGGACTTCAAGGTGGCAGCCGACAACACAAAGGCCACCAGCACACCCAAGATGGTCAGTGTGTGGCTCAGCTTGCGGCCAATCCAGTTACCGCCAAAGCGGGTACCAAACACGCCTGCGAGCAAGGAGCCCACCAGGGGTGCCAGGGGAACTGCCAACAACGTAGAAGCAGAAAGGGTTTGACTCATTTCGGTTAGCCCTTCAGCGTATTGAGTTCATCGACGCTGATACTGGACTTGTTGCGGAACAACAGAACCAGAATGGCCAAGCCAATGGCCGACTCGGCAGCCGCCACGGTCAGAATGAAGAACACGAAGATTTGTCCGTGCATGTCGTGCAGGTAGTGCGAGAAGGCTACGAAATTCGTATTCACGGCCAGCAGCATCAACTCAATCGCCATCAGCAACACGATAAGGTTGCGACGATTCAAGAAAATACCTACCACCGACAGCGCGAACAGCATCGCGCCCAACGACAGGAAATGTCCTAAGGTCAAGGTCATACTTTGGTCTCCGCTTGCGACTCACCCGCTTCAGGGGCTTGGGCAGCTTGTGTTGCGGCCATCTTCACCACGGTCATCCGGTCACGCGACATCACGCGCACCTGGTCACCAGGGCTTACATACTTGCTGTCCTTGCGGGTGCGCAGCGTCAAGGCAATCGCGGCAATCACAGCCACCAGCAAGATGGCGGCTGCCACTTCCAGTGGCAACAAGTACTGCGTGTACAACAACTTGCCCAACTCTTTGGTGTTGGAGACGCCGACCACCGCAGCCGCATTCGCGGCCTGGGGGTCATCCACCACGCGGAAACCACCCATCAGCACGGCGGCCATTTCCAGGGCAATGATCACGCCAACCAAAGCAGCGAGCGGGAAATGTTTCCAGAAACCGATGCGGAGGTTTTCCACATTGATATCCATCATCATCACCACAAACAGGAACAGCACCATCACCGCGCCCACGTACACCAGCACCAAGGTGATGGACAAAAACTCTGCCTTCAACAGCATCCAAACCATGGCCGCCTGAAAGAAGGTCAGCACCAGGAACAGGGCAGCGTGGACAGGGTTGCGTGCCGTGATGACCCGGAAGGCTGCGAACAGCAGCACGGCCGAGAACACGTAAAAAAGACCGGTCGTAACACTCATGATTCAAACACTTTCTTGCGACGGATCAGCGGTACTTGGCATCTGCCTGCTTGGCAGCAGCGATTTCGTTTTCATAACGATCGCCCACCGCCAACAGCATCTCTTTGGTGAAGTACAGATCGCCACGCTTCTCACCGTGGTATTCCAGAATGTGGGTTTCCACAATTGAATCTACCGGGCAGCTCTCTTCGCAGAAGCCGCAAAAAATGCACTTGGTGAGGTCGATGTCGTAGCGGGTCGTGCGGCGCGAGCCATCGCTGCGCACATCCGACTCGATGGTGATCGCCATGGCGGGGCACACGGCTTCACACAGCTTGCAGGCAATGCAGCGCTCTTCGCCATTTTCATAGCGGCGCAAAGCGTGCAAGCCACGGAAGCGGGGGGACAGCGGCGTCTTTTCCTCAGGGAACTGCACGGTGATCTTGCGTCGAAACGCATAGCGCCCGGTCAATGCCAGACCCTTGAACAACTCAACCAGCAAAAAGCTGTAGAGAAAATCCTTGAGAGAAAAAGCGGATGGCATACGGGCCACAGAATTGGTAGTCATAGTCACATCCCTCACTTCCAGATATTCAGAGGGGTTTGCATCCAGGCGCCCACCACAAGGAGCCAGACCAGCGTCACGGGGATGAAGACCTTCCAGCCCAAGCGCATGATCTGGTCATAGCGAAAGCGTGGGAAGGTGGCGCGCACCCAAATGAACAGGCTCACCACCGCGCAGGTTTTGGCACCCAGCCAAATCCAGCCGGGGATCCAGTCCAGGAAGCCCACGGGAGACAACCAGCCACCCAGGAACATGATGGAGGCCAGGATGGAGATCAACCACATATTGGCGTACTCGGCCAGGTAGAACATCGCATAGGACATGCCGGAGTACTCCACCATGTGGCCGGCCACGATTTCCGCTTCACCTTCCACCACGTCAAAGGGATGGCGGTTGGTTTCGGCCAGACCCGAGATCACGTAAACCACAAAAATGGGCAACAGTGGCAACCAGTTCCAGGACAGGAAACCCAGACCCATGCCCGCAAAATTCCCTTGTCCTTGGCCCACCACGATGTCCGTCATGTTCATGCTGCCAGTGACCATCAAAACCACCACCAGACAAAAGCCCATGGAGATTTCGTAACTCACCATCTGGGCAGAAGCACGCAGGGCTCCGAGAAAGGCGTATTTGGAATTGGACGCCCAACCCGCAATCACCACGCCATAGACCTCCATGGAGGCGATGGCCATCACAAACAACAAGCCAGCATTCACGTTGGCCAAGGCCACATCGGGACCAAAGGGCACCACCGCCCAAGCTGCCATCGCTGGCATGATGGTCAAAATGGGGCCGACGAAGAACAATCCCTTATTGGCCGCCGTAGGAATCAGGATTTCCTTGGTCAGCAGCTTCAAGGCATCGGCGATCGGCTGCAGCAAACCCCATGGGCCTACGCGGTTCGGGCCCACACGCACCTGCATCCAACCCAGGAACTTACGCTCCCACAGTGTCAGATAGGCAACGGCACCCATCAGTGGCAGGACGACCACCACAATCTTAATCAGTGTCCACACCACGGGCCAGACCACACCGGTCCACCAAGCCGCAGCCACCAGGCCCAGGCCAACGTTGTAAATCGTATCGATCATGACAGCACCTCTTCCACAGATGGGGCCGCAGACCGGGCATCAGCCGTGAGTTGCAGCGATGTTGCCCGACGCACGGTGCCATCCAGCTGGTAAATCGACGCCACTACAGGGGCTGCTCCTTGCGAAGACACATCGACAGGACCATGGTAAGCATTGCTCAAGCGCGCGGCAGGCACGAACTCGGGCACTGCTACAGCCTCTGGATGCAGGCTATTCAGCACGTCTTGTGACGATTCAAAATCAAACCCGGACAAGCCCATCAGGTTGGCGAGCACACGCAGCACCTTCCAGGCGGGGCGTGTCTCACCCAACGGTTTGACCACGGCGTGGAAACTCTGCACACGCCCTTCCGCATTCACAAACGTACCGGAGGTCTCGGTGAACGGTGCAATCGGCAACAGCACGTCGCTGAACGCCATATTGGCCTTGAAAGGGCTCAACGTGACCACCATTTCGGCCTTGTTAAGAGCTTGCGCGGCTGCGGCACCCGCGGCGCTATCGTAGACCGGTTCGGTGTTGAGCAACAACACGGCTTTCAGACCACCAGCCAGCATTTGGCCAGCGTGCGCACCATTGCCCTGCGGCACTGCGCCAGCGATTTGGGCGCCCACTGTATTGGCGGCTTCCGTCAGGTAGCCCACGGTGGCGCCCACTTGCTCGCCAATCCAGTTGGCCAAACTCAGCAGACTGCTGGCCTTGGCGTGGTGTGCTGCGGCATTGCCCAACAAGATAGCCTTGCGTTCGCCCGAGATCAGCGACAAGGCAATTGCCTTGGCCTGCACACTGGCGGTTCCGGAAGCTGGCGCCGAAACGCCCTTCTCTGCAGCCACGGCGGTGGCAATGTCGGCCAGGGATTGCACCCAGGCAGACGCAGGCACTTGAACGCTGTGCGTCACGGGCAACGCCCAGTCAGGGGTGCTGGAAGTGATGGCACTGACCACACCACCGACTTTGGTGGCTTGGCGAATGCGCTGGGCGAACAGGGGATGGTCTTTGCGGAGGTTGGAACCTACAACCAGAACACGCTGCAGCTGCGACAAAGAAGCGATACTGGTACCCAGGTAGCGCACACCTTCGGTGGCCACAAACTCGGCATTGCGCAAGCGGTAGTCGATGCTGTCGCTGCCCAGGCCGCGCACCAAGGCACCGGCCAAATGCAGTTCTTCCAGGGTGCTATGGGGGCTGACCAAGGCGCCAATCGAGGTAGCGCCGTGGTTAGCCTTGATTTGCTTCAACCCATTGGCCACGTATTCCAGGGCGGTTTGCCAGTCCACACTCTTCCACTCACCGCCCTGCTTGAGCATGGGTGTGGTCAACCGTTCGTCGCTATTGAGCGCTTCGTAAGAAAAACGGTCGCGGTCGGCAATCCAGCATTCGTTCACCGCTTCGTTTTCCAGCGGCACCACGCGCAGAACCTTGTGGTTCTTGACCTGAACAATCAGGTTGGCGCCGGTGGAGTCGTGCGGGCTCACCGACTTGCGGCGCGACAACTCCCAGGTGCGGGCGCTGTAGCGGAAGGGTTTGCTGGTCAAGGCACCCACGGGGCAAATGTCAATCATGTTGCCCGACAACTCGGAGTCCACCGAGTCACCGATGAAGGTTTCGATTTCGGCATGTTCACCGCGGTGCGACATGCCCAGCTCCATCACACCCGCCACTTCCTGACCGAAACGCACGCAGCGTGTGCAATGGATGCAACGGCTCATCTCTTCCATAGAGATCAGCGGCCCCACGTCCTTGTGGAATACCACACGTTTTTCTTCTTCGTAGCGCGAGGAAGAACCGCCATAGCCCACGGCCAAATCCTGCAACTGGCATTCGCCACCCTGGTCGCAAATCGGGCAATCCAGGGGGTGGTTGATCAGCAAGAATTCCATGACCGACTTTTGGGCCTTGATGGCCTTGTCGCTCTTGGTGCGCACAATCATGCCCTGGGTCACCGGCGTGGCGCAGGCAGGCATGGGTTTGGGCATCTTCTCCACGTCTACCAAGCACATGCGACAGTTCGCCGCAATGCTCAATTTCTTGTGGTAGCAGAAGTGAGGAATGTAGGTGCCCGCTTTGTCGGCGGCATGCATGATCATGCTGCCTTCAACAATGTCCACCTTCTTGCCGTCGAGTTCGATTTCAATCATCTTGGGCTTTGCTTAAACGTGGGCCGCAACCATGCTGGTCTTGTGCTCTACGAGGTACTCAAATTCGTGCCGGAAGTGTTTGATCATGGCGCGCACGGGCATGGCAGCCGCATCGCCCAAGGCGCAAATCGTGCGCCCCATGATGTTCTCGGCCACGTTGTCCAGCAGGGCCATATCGCTGGGACGACCTTGACCATCCACAATGCGATCCACCATGCGCGAGAGCCAACCCGTGCCTTCACGGCAAGGCGTGCACTGGCCGCAAGACTCGTGCATGTAAAAGTAGCTCAGGCGCTGCAAGGCAGTGACCATGCAACGGGTTTCGTCCATCACGATGACCGCGCCCGAACCCAGCATGGAGCCTGCCTTGGCAATCGAGTCGTAGTCCATGGTGCATTCCATCATGATGGAAGCGGGCAACACAGGCGAGGACGATCCACCGGGGATCACGGCCTTCAAGGCCTTGCCGCCGCGCACACCACCAGCCAGCTCCAGCAGCTTGGCAAAGGGCGTGCCCATGGGGATTTCGTAGTTGCCGGGACGCTCCACATCTCCACTGATGGAGTAGATCTTGGTGCCGCCGTTATTGGGCTTGCCGCATTCCAGATAGGCCTGTCCACCGTTGCGGATGATCCAGGGCACCGCTGCAAACGTTTCAGTGTTGTTGATCGTGGTGGGTTTGCCGTACAGACCAAAGCTGGCCGGGAACGGTGGCTTGAAGCGTGGCTGACCTTTTTTGCCTTCAAGCGACTCTAGCAAGGCGGTTTCTTCGCCGCAGATGTAAGCGCCAAAACCATGGGCCGCATGCAGCTGGAAGCTGAAATTGCTGCCCTGGATGTTGTTGCCCAGCAGGCCTGCGGCGCGGGCTTCTTCCAAGGCTTCTTCAAAACGCTCATAGGCCGAGAAGATCTCACCGTGGATGTAGTTGTAGCCAACCGTGATGCCCATGGCATAGGCGGCAATCGCCATGCCTTCGATCACGATATGCGGGTTGAACTGGAGGATGTCACGGTCCTTGCAAGTCCCAGGTTCGCCTTCATCCGAGTTGCAAACCAGGTACTTCTGTCCCGGGAACTGGCGGGGCATGAAGCTCCACTTCAAACCTGTGGGAAAACCAGCACCGCCACGTCCGCGCAGGGCCGACTCTTTGACAGTGGCAATCACCTGGTCTTGCGTCAGGCCTTCGCCGCCGTCCTTGCCCAAAATCTTGCGTAACGCCTGGTAGCCGCCACGGGCCTCGTAGTCCTTCAGGCGCCAGTTGCTGCCGTTCAGGCCTGCATAAATTTGGGGGTTAATGTGGCGATCGTGGAAGCAGGTCTGCACGCCGGTGGCGCGAAACTGGGAGAGAAGGTTCTCAACGGTCATCACTTGCCCTCCGTGGCGCGCAGGCCATCCACCAACTGGTCCAGCTTGTCGTTGCTCATGAAGCTGCACATGGTGCGGTCGTTCACCAGCATCACAGGGGAATCAGCGCAAGCGCCCAGGCATTCACTCTGCTGCAGAGTGAACATGCCGTCGGCCGTGGTCTCGCCCATGTGGATACCCAGCTTCTGCTCCAGGTGGTGCAAGGCCTTTTGGCCATCACGCAACTGGCATGGCAGGTTGGTGCACACATTCAGCTTGAACTTGCCCACCGGACGCTGGTTGTACATGTTGTAGAAGGTCGTGACTTCGTGCACCGCCATAGGTGCCATGCCCAAATGGGCCGCAATCACTTTTTCACTTTCCGCACTCACAAAGCCCAGCTCCTGCTGAACGATGGACAGGCAGGCCATCACGGCAGACTGCTTTTGATCGGTGGGATATTTGGCCACTTCACGGTCGAAGCGCGCCTTGGTAGCGTCAGAGATCATCGGTCAATCTCTCCAAAAACAATGTCCATGGTGCCGATGATGGACACCGCATCCGCAATCATGTGACCGCTGGCCATTTCGTTCAGACCCGCCAGATGGGCAAAGCCCGGTGGACGGATCTTCAGGCGATAAGGCTTGTTGGCACCGTCGCTCACGATATAGATGCCGAACTCACCCTTGGGATGTTCCACGGCGGCGTAGGCCTCGCCTTCGGGCACGCGAAAACCTTCGGTGAACAGCTTGAAATGGTGGATCAACTCCTCCATGCTGCTCTTCATGGATTCGCGCGAAGGTGGCGCCACCTTGTGGTTGTCCGTGATCACGGGGCCGGGGTTGGCCTTGAGCCAGTCCACACACTGCTTGATGATGTGGTTGGACTGCTTCATCTCTTCCATGCGGACCAGGTAGCGGTCGTACACGTCGCCCGTCTTGCCCACAGGGATGTCAAAGTCGAGCTGGTCGTACACCTCGTAGGGCTGCTTTTTGCGCAGATCCCAGGCAATACCGGAGCCGCGCAACATGGGGCCTGTAAAGCCCAGGTTTAGCGCGCGTTCGGGTGTCACCACACCGATGTTCACGGTGCGCTGCTTCCAGATACGGTTTTCGGTCAGCAGCGTGTGGTATTCCTCCAGGCACGCGGGGAAGCGCTGTGTGAAGTCTTCAATGAAATCAAGCAGCGAACCTTTGCGATTGCGGTTCAATTCATCCACGCCCTTGGCGTTGCGCACCCGACTGGCCTTGAACTGGGGCATGGTGTCAGGCAGGTCGCGGTATACACCGCCGGGACGGAAATAGGCGGCGTGCATGCGGGCGCCACTGGCAGCCTCGTACATGTCGAACAGGTCTTCACGTTCGCGGAAGGTGTAGATCAGGATGGTGGAACTGCCGCAATCGTTGCCGTGCGAGCCCAACCACATCAGGTGGTTCAGCAGGCGGGTGATCTCGGCAAACATCACGCGGATGTACTGCGCACGCACCGGCACCTCAATACCCAACAGCTTTTCAATGGCCAAGCAGTAGGCGTGCTCGTTGCACATCATGGACACATAGTCCAGGCGATCCATGTAGGGTAGTGCCTGGATATAGGTTTTGGTCTCGGCCAACTTTTCCGTAGCGCGGTGCAACAGGCCGATGTGCGGGTCGGCGCGCTGGATCACCTCGCCGTCCAGCTCCAGCACCAGGCGCAAAACGCCGTGCGCCGCAGGGTGCTGCGGTCCAAAGTTCAGGGTGTAGTTCTTGATTTCAGCCATGCATTCAACTGCTTATTGCAGGCCTCCGTAATTGTCTTCCCGGATGATGCGGGGCGTGATTTCCCGCGTCTCAATCGTGACCGGCTGGTACACCACGCGGGCCTGCTCGGCGTCGAAACGCATTTCCACATGCCCGGTAGTGGGGAAGTCTTTGCGGAAGGGGTGGCCGATGAAACCGTAGTCGGTCAGGATGCGGCGCAGGTCGTTGTGGCCTTCAAAGACGATGCCAAACAAATCGAAAGCTTCACGCTCAAACCAATTGGCAGAGTTCCAGATGTCGGTGACCGACGCCACTGCTGGCATGTCGTCATCGGACGCAAATACCTTCAAACGAAGACGTTGGTTCAGGCTCACGGACAGCAGATGGCTCACGACGGCGTAACGGAGGCCATCGTAGGCACCGTCCTTGTACTCGGAGTAATCCACGCCACACAGGTCCATCAATTGCTCGAACTTGCAGCCCGGGGCGTCACGCAATGCCAGCGCTGCAGCGTGGTAATCGGCTGCAGACACCACCACCTGAACTTCGTCCAGCGCGATGGAAATGTGTTTTGCCTTGTCACCCAACGCTGCCTGAACAGCGGCCTGAATCGTTTCAGGACGAACGGAATAAACAGTCATGGAGCTCCTCAGGCGCGCGCAATGGTTTCAGTGCGGCGAATCTTTTGCTGCAATTGCAAAATGCCGTACACCAGTGCTTCGGCAGTGGGGGGACAGCCAGGCACATACACATCGACCGGCACAATGCGGTCGCAGCCACGGACGACGGAATAACTGTAGTGGTAGTACCCACCACCATTGGCACACGAACCCATGCTGATCACCCAGCGCGGCTCGGACATCTGGTCGTACACCTTGCGCAAGGCAGGGGCCATCTTGTTGCACAAGGTGCCGGCCACGATCATCAGGTCGGACTGGCGCGGGCTGGCACGGAATACTTCGGAGCCAAAGCGGCTCAGGTCATACCGCGCAGCAGCTGCGTGCATCATTTCGACGGCGCAGCAAGCCAGGCCGAAGGTCATGGGCCAGATGGAGCCGGTTTTGGCCCAGTTCATCACCGAGTCGTAGCTCGTGGTGACAAAACCCTCTTTCAAAACACCTTCAATCATTGCTTACTCCCAGTCCAAGGCGCCTTTTTTCCACATGTACACGAAGCCAATGGTCAAAACGGCCACAAACTCCGCGCCAATCAAAAACCCGAAGAAGCCGATCTCTTTGAGAGACACAGCCCACGGGAATAGGAAAGCGGTTTCCAAGTCAAACAAAATGAACAGGATGGCTACCAGGTAGTAGCGCACGTCGAACTTCATGCGGGCATCTTCAAATGCCTCGAAGCCACATTCGTAGGGGGAGTTCTTCGCGGGGTCGGGGCGGTTGGGGCCAAGAATGTAGCCCAGCACCTGGGGGACTACACCGACGCCAATACCGACCAAGATGAACAGGAGAACGGGGAGATATTGATCGAGGTTCATCTTGAGATTCTGATCACCGTGATTGGCGCGCCCAAAAATACCTCTGAACGCGCTGATTTTTGCTGGTGCCTTCGGCGAGACTCGAACTCGCACAGCTTTCGCCACTACCACCTCAAGATAGCGTGTCTACCAATTTCACCACGAAGGCGGCTCTCAGTTGGTGAATTTGCGTGAGGAACCTTGCGGCATTTGCTTATTCACCAGCCCTAGAGTTTACCCTGAATTTACCCTGCCACTGGCAGGGACAAGGCATTTAAAAAGCCATTTACTTGGCAGGAATCTGCGCTGCGCCAGAGGCGGGTGCAGCAGGTGCAGATTCAGCGGCAGCGGGCGCTGCTGCAGGCGCAACAACGGCTGCACCTTCGAGCACGGAACCCGAGCTGGCAGGACGCAGATTGCCGAAATAGGCCAGCGCCAAGGTGCAAACGAAAAACACGGTGGCAAGCACTGCGGTGGTGCGCGACAGGAAGTTGGCACTGCCGCTGGCGCCAAACAGGCTGCCCGAACCGCCACTGCCAAATGCCGCACCCATGTCAGCGCCCTTGCCGTGCTGCACCAAAATCAGGCCGATCATGCCCAGGGCCGACAACATTTGAACCGTCAAAATAATCGTGACTACGATGTTCATAACTAACTCCTCAATTTAAGAAAATCTGCGCAGCGTCAAACCGCTGCGGCAATGATGGACAGGAAGTCAGGCGCCTTCAACGAGGCACCACCTACCAGCCCACCGTCAATGTCTGCCTGGCCCAACAACTGGGCGGCGTTGGCTGCATTCATGCTGCCGCCGTACAGAATCTGCACGCGGTCAGAATGTTCCGTGGCCGCGTGCAACTGGGCCCGCAGTACCGCGTGTACCTGCTGCGCCTGCTCGGGACTGGCTGTTTTGCCTGTGCCAATGGCCCACACAGGTTCATACGCCACCACGATTTCGCTGATGCAATGGCCGTTGGTGTGGATGACGGCAGCCAACTGGCGTTTGACCACCTCTTCAGTCAACCCAGCTTCGCGCTCCTGCAGCGTCTCGCCCACACACACGATGGGCGTGATGCCAGCGGCCAAGGCCTTTTGGGCTTTGTTGGCCACGACAGCATCGGTCTCACCATGGTACTGGCGGCGCTCGGAGTGGCCCACGATGGCGTAGCGGACGCCCAGGTCGCGCAGCATGCTGGCCGACACCTCGCCCGTATAAGCACCGGCATCGTAGGCCGACACGTCTTGTGCACCCACGGCAATCGCCGAACCCTTGACCAAAGCCTCCACCCCCGCCAGATACGGCGCAGGCACGCACACGGCGATATCACATGCCGCCTGGCCCACACCGGCCAGCAACTGCTGCACCAGTGCGGCGTTGGTGGCCGTCGAGCCATTCATCTTCCAGTTGCCCGCAATCAATTTCTTTTTCATGCTGCATCCCAATTCAAAACAATTTTGCCAACGTGCTGATTGCTCTCCATCAGCGCATGGGCTTTCGCCGCATCGGCTGGAGCAAACACGCTGTGAATCACCGCCCTGATGCGCCCGGCAACCAACAAGGGCCAGACCACGCGCAAACACGAGGTCGCGATCGCTGCCTTGAACGTCACGGGCCGCGCACGCAAGGTGGAACCCGTGATGGTCAGCCGCTTGCGCAGCACCAGCCCGGCGTTGATCTCGCTTTGCACACCGCCCTGCACCGCAATGATGACCAGTCGGCCATCGTCTGCCAGACACTGCACTTCCTTGGCTACATAGGCACCAGCCACCATGTCCAGCACCACATCCACGCCACGCCCCTGCGTGAGGCGCAAGGCCTCCGCCTGGAAGTCATGGGTTTTGTAGTTGATGGCATGGTCGGCGCCCAGCGCCAGGCAAGCCGCACATTTCTCATCGCTGCCCGCCGTCGCAATAACCGTGGCGCCCAGGGCCTTGGCCAGCTGAATGGCGGTGACGCCAATGCCACTGGTGCCACCTTGCACCAGCAACGTTTCACCGGCTTGCAGACGCCCCCGGTCGAACACATTGCTCCACACGGTGAATAGCGTCTCGGGCAGGCTCGCAGCCTCCACGTCACTCCACCCCGCGGGCACCGGCAGGCACTGACCTACAGGCGCTACGCAAAGCTCGGCATAGCCACCGCCGGCCACCAGCGCACAGACACGGTCGCCCAACTTGAAGCCCGCCGCCTGCATGGCTGCGGCATCGCCCGACACGATGGTGCCCGCCACTTCCAGCCCCGGAAGGTCGGAAGCGCCTGCGGGTGCAGGGTAATGCCCGGCACGCTGCAATACGTCAGGCCGGTTGATGCCACTGGCGGTTACACGAATGCACACCTCCCCCACGCCCACAACAGGCGCAGGACGGTCCACCAAACGCAGAACGTCGGGTGGACCGAAGGACGAGATTTCGACAGCTTTCATAGCCAAATCAACCGGTAGCCCCCGTGTTTATTGCGCGAGCAGCTACCAATTCAATAGCAAGACGAATTAACCTTGCTCGCCGTTTTGGGCCGGACGGTCCAGCAGTGCCTTCATGGACAGCTTGATGCGGCCCTTCTCATCCGTTTCCATAACCTTGACCTTGACGATCTGGCCTTCGGACAGGTAATCCGTAACCTTCTCGACGCGCTCGTGGGCGATCTGGCTGATGTGCAGCAGGCCGTCCTTGCCTGGGAGCAGGTTCACCAAGGCACCGAAGTCCAGAATCTTGGTGATCGGGCCTTCGTAGACCTTGCCAATTTCCACTTCAGCGGTGATCTGCTCGATGCGGCGCTTGGCTTCTTCGGCCTTGGCGGGATCAGCCGACGCGATGGTGATGGTGCCGTCTTCGTCGATGTTGATTTGCGTGCCGGTTTCTTCGGTCAGCGCGCGGATCACGGAGCCGCCCTTGCCGATCACGTCACGGATCTTCTCGGGGTTGATCTTCATGGTGAACAGGCGAGGCGCGAAGTTGGACACTTCGGTCTTGGCTTCGGCCATGGCGCTTTGCATTTCACCCAGGATGTGCATGCGGGCCTCCTTGGCCTGAGCCAACGCGACTTGCATGATTTCCTTGGTGATGCCCTGGATCTTGATGTCCATCTGCAGCGCGGTAATACCGTTGGTGGTACCGGCGACCTTGAAGTCCATATCGCCCAGGTGGTCTTCGTCACCCAGGATGTCGGTCAGCACGGCAAAGCGGTTGTCGTCCTTGATCAGGCCCATGGCGATACCGGCCACGTGCGCCTTCAAAGGCACGCCAGCGTCCATCAGCGACAGGCAGCCGCCGCAGACGGAAGCCATCGACGAAGAGCCGTTGGATTCGGTGATTTCCGACACCACACGCATGGTGTAGGGGAATTCTTCTTTGGTAGGCAACACGGCAACCAGTGCGCGCTTGGCCAGACGGCCGTGGCCGATTTCGCGGCGCTTGGGCGTGCCCACGCGACCGGTTTCGCCAGTGGCGAACGGAGGCATGTTGTAGTGCAGCATGAAGCGGTCTTCGTAGTCGCCGCTCAGGGCATCGATACGCTGGGCATCGCGCTCGGTACCCAGGGTGGCAATCACCAGGGCCTGGGTTTCCCCACGTGTGAACAAGGCGGAACCGTGGGTGCGGGGCAGC
The DNA here is from genome assembly GCF_031457975.1 of Rhodoferax saidenbachensis. Lineage (GTDB taxonomy): Bacteria > Pseudomonadota > Gammaproteobacteria > Burkholderiales > Burkholderiaceae_C > Allorhodoferax > Allorhodoferax saidenbachensis_A. The sequence continues at coordinate 118,086 of NZ_JAVDXO010000007.1, read as the reverse complement.
ACGCCGTTGCGGATTTCAATCGCGCGCACGGTGCGGGTGTCGCGGCCGTCGATACGGGGTTCGCCGGCCAGAATCTGGCTACGCACGATCTTGGCTTCGATGTCGAACAGCAGACCTTCCACGGCCACGCTGTCGAATGCAGCGCCGTCGGCCTTCAGGGCGGCCATGACTTCGGAGTAGGCGGAGCGACAGGCTTGGGTACGGGCTTGCTTGTTGCGGATTTGGTAGGCAGCAACCAGCTTGTCCTTGGCCAGGCCGTCGATCTTGGCGATCAGGGCTTCGTCCTTGGCGGGGGCCTTCCAGTCCCACACGGGCTTGCCAGCGTCACGCACCAGTTCGTGGATCGCGTTGATGGCGATCGCACCTTGTTCGTGGCCGAACACCACGGCGCCGAGCATGATTTCTTCGGACAGTTGTTGCGCTTCGGACTCCACCATCAGCACAGCGGCTTCGGTACCGGCAACGACCAGATCCATGATGGAGTCTTTGCGTGCGGTTTGGCCGGGGTTCAACACGTATTCGCCGTTGATGTAACCCACGCGGGCTGCACCGATGGGGCCGTTGAACGGCACGCCAGACACGGACAAGGCGGCGCTGACAGCGATCATGGCGGCGATGTCGGCATCGACTTCAGGGTTCAACGACACGGTGTGGATCACCACGTGCACTTCGTTGAAGAAACCTTCGGGGAACAGGGGGCGGATCGGACGGTCGATCAGGCGGCTGGTCAGCGTTTCAAACTCGCTGGGGCGGCCTTCGCGCTTGAAGAAGGAACCGGGGATCTTGCCGGCGGCATAGGACTTTTCCAGGTAGTCCACGGTCAGGGGGAAGAAGTCCTGGCCAGGCTTGCCTTCGGTCTTGGCAACCACAGTGGCCAGCACCACGGTACCGTCCATGTCCAGCAGCACAGCGCCGGTGGACTGGCGAGCGATTTCGCCGGTTTCCATGGTGACCGTGTGTTGGCCCCATTGGAAGGTCTTGGTAACTTTGTTGAAAATACTCATGTCTTATCTCCTGTGAGTTAGGGGTCATGTTTGGGAGGTTTGGGCCACCTCACCCGAGCCCGGAGCCAACATCACAGTCCACGATGCCATTCCAGAAAAACTCCAGCCAACGCCGGAATTGCTTTGGAATGACACAGCTTCGCTCTGTTTTTGCCGTCTCCGAAGTAAAAAACGCCTGAGCTAGTGACCTAACTCAGGCGCTTCACATTCGTGGGACCGATTACTTGCGCAGACCCAGCTTGGCGATCAGAGCGACGTAGCGGTCAGCGTCTTTGCTCTTCAGGTAGTCCAGCAGCTTGCGGCGACGGCTCACCATGCGCAGCAGACCGCGGCGACCGTGGTGGTCTTTGGCGTGGGTCTTGAAGTGGGGGGTCAGTTCGTTGATACGGGCGGTCAGCAAAGCCACTTGGACTTCGGGGCTGCCGGTATCGCCAGCTTGACGGGCGTTGTCTTTGACAACAGCGGCTTTGATGCTAGATGCAATCATGTGTTTTCCTGGTGTTTTGGGACTGCACGCTGGGTGCTGCCCCGGTTTGTACAACTTGCGCCAAGTGCTGGAACTGCGCTTGGCGTGCGCCCTGCCGAATGCAAAGCCGCTCGATTATAACCCGGTCATCACGTCAAGGGCGCATCATCTTGCAACTAGTGGCCTGCTCGGCCGCCGCCGCTGGCACAGTTTTCACCACACGGAATCCGTAACCCGAGCCTTCCACGTCAAATTTGACGCCCGGCGTGCCCTGGCGCTCCATCATGCCCACCACCAGGGTTTGCTGGAATTGGTGGTCGGCCGCGCGCATGGTGCCAGTTTGGCCACTAAAAGTGACGCTAGCCCGCTCCAGTTGCGCGGCGACAGCTACCATATCGATAGCACCATTGGCACCCGCCCCGCCCTGCTTGCCGGAGGCCTCCAGGCTTTGGGCCAGCGCCTCGACCAGCAACTGCATGCGCATGTGGACATAGTCGTCTTCGGGCTTGGGGTAGCGCACGCGGAAGGACTTGTAAAACGCCTCGCTGGCGGCGGTCTGCACATTCGGCAGCCAGTCAGCCACCGCCACCACCTTGCCAATGCCGGCGTCGCCAATCGCGGCTGGGGCGCCCAGTGCGTTGCCGTAGAAGGTGTAGAACTTACCGTCAAAACCCACATCCTTCGCAGCTTTGATCAGCAGGCTCAGGTCATTGCCAAAGTTACCCGTGATCACAGCTCCCGCGCCGCTGGCCTTGATCTTGGTGGCGTAGGGCAAAAAGTCTTTCACGCGGCCCAAGGGGTGCAGCTCGTCGCCCACCACCTGCACGTCGGGGCGCAGTACGCCCAGCTGACGCCGGGCCTCGCGCGCGACGGCCTGGCCGAAGCTGTAGTCCTGGCCAATGATGTAGACACTTTTGAGGGCCTTGTCGTCCTTCAACACGTCCATGAGTGCGGCCATGCGCATGTCGGAATGCGCGTCGAAACGGAAATGCCAGAAGCTGCATTTCTCATTGGTCAGCTCGGGCAACACCGCCGCGTAATTGAGGAAAAGCACGCGGCGTGCCGGGTCGCGTTCGTTGTGCTTGTTGATGGCATCGATCAGCGAGGCCGCCACGCCCGAGGAATTGCCCTGCAGGATGACGCGCGCACCGCCATCGATGGCCGAGCGCAGCGCCGACAGGGCTTCTTCGGTCTGGCCTTTGCTGTCAAAGCGCTCCAGCTGCAGCGGCTGGTTGCCGCCAGCGCTAGCGGGCAGCTTGACGCCGCCGCGTGCGTTCACACGCTCTACCGCCCAGACGAAATTGCGAAACGCAGCTTCACCACCGTTGGCGTTGGCACCGCTAAAGCCTTCGATGACGGCAATCTTGATGGCGGAAGGCGTTTGGGCCACTGCGCTGGCAACCGACAAAACGGAGGCAAATAGCGCTGTTGCGCCCAATTTCAAGACCTGGCGTGAAAGAATAAACATGGGAAATTTCTCTTGAAATGAGAGGGAAAGCGCTCAGCTTGGAGACATGCGGCGATCGCTGTGAGAGCCGCGCAGTGTACTAGGAGTCACACCATGTTTTTTGCCTCTGCACCCTCTGTTTTCCAGTCCTCTGTGCGCCGTCCCGCTTACGCACACACAGGCCGCTCCGTCGATCGTTTCATTGATGACGCACTGTTTTCGGCACGCCAAAGCGCGGGCGCCTACAAGCAGGACGAAACCTCGTTCACCCTGACGCTGGACATGCCCGGCATTGCCAAAGAGCAGTTGAGTATTTCCATCGAAGGTGCGGTCGTTCGCATCCAAAGCAAGGAAGACGCACCCCGCCGCTACCGCGCCGCCTATGAACTGCCCCAGGACGTGGACAGCGCGCTGAGCGAAGCCAAGCTGGAAAACGGCGTGCTGACTTTGAAGCTGGCGAAAAAGGTGCCGGTGAACAACGCTACCGAGCTGACGATCCAGTAATGGGTCAGCAGTAGGACCTAAAGCGTGTGCAACGGCCAGCGGGGCTTGACGTCGAAAGCGTAAGCCTTGCTGGCGGTCTGCAAGCCGCTTTGCAAGCGCATTGCCGCAGCCATGGCAATCATGGCGCCGTTGTCGGTGCACAGATGCAGCTCGGGGTAGTGCACGCGCACACCGCGTTTGGCGCACTCGGCGTTCAGCAGCTCGCGCAGCTTGCGGTTGGCGCCCACGCCACCGGCCACCACCAGGCGCTTCAAGCCGGTTTGCTTGATAGCCGCCATCGATTTCTTCAACAACACTTCCACAATCGCCGCCTGCGTAGACGCCGCCAGATCGGCCTGCTGCTGGCGCGGCAAAGCGTCGAACACGGTGACCGCACCTGCGGCCACCATGCGCTGGCTTTGCACCAGCACCGCCGTCTTCAGGCCCGCGAATGAAAAGTCCAGGTTGCCACTGTGCAGCAGCGGTCGCGGCAGCTGATATGCCGTCGGGCTGCCCTCCTCCGCCAGCTTGGACAACAGGGGCCCGCCCGGATAGGCCAGGCCCATGAGCTTGGCGGACTTATCGAAGGCTTCGCCGGCAGCGTCGTCAATGGTTTCGCCCAGCAGCTCGTAACGGCCCACGCCGTCCACGCGCATGAGCTGCGTGTGACCACCCGACACCAGCAAGGCCACAAACGGAAATTCGGGAGGATCAGCGCTCAGGAATGGCGAGAGCAAGTGGCCTTCCAGGTGGTGTACACCCAGCACCGGCTTGTCCAGCGCCGCGCCCAACGCGCAGGCCACGCCCGCCCCTACCAGCAAGGCACCCGCTAGGCCGGGGCCGCGTGTGTACGCCACCACGTCCACGTCCGGCAGGCTGTGACCACTCTCATTCAGCACCTGCTGGGTGAGCGGCAGCACGCGGCGAATATGGTCGCGGCTGGCCAGCTCGGGCACCACACCGCCATAGGCCTGGTGCATCTCGATCTGGCTGTGCAGCGCATGGGCCAGCAGCGTGGGCACGGCGCTGCCCTGCGACTCCACCATGGCCACGCCTGTTTCGTCACACGACGACTCGATTCCCAACACCAGCATGCTTGTTTCCTTCAGAGCCGCCGAGTTTAGAGGATGGGGCCTGCGCGGGCGCCCCCGGCACAATGGCGCCATGGACCTGCCTTTGACCGATGACGCCATTGCCCGGCTGGAAACCTCCACCCGTGACGCCGTGGCCCCACCCGCCCATGAAACCCTGGACGGCTGGTTGCTGTCGTATGACGCCTCTACCGTGGGCCGCGCCAAAAGCGCCGTGCCGCTGCGCCACCACAGCCTGAGCCCCGCCGCCCTGCCCGACATCTGCACGCGCTACGCACAGCGTGGCCTGAAACCGATCTTTCGCCTGGCCGATGTGGCGGGCCTGGCCGATGTGCAGGCCGAACTGCGCCGCCTTGGCTTTGCGCCCACGCAGGCCACGCTGGTGCAGGTGGCGCCCACGGCCACGGTGGCGGGCCAGAGTACCAGCACCGCGGCCACCTGCTCCCCCACACCGACGCAACACTGGGCCGCGGTGTACACCGCGCCGGGCTTTGACCCGGTAGATGGCCAGCACCGCCTGCAGGCGCTGAGCCGCGGCCAACATGGGGTGTACGCCAGCTTGGTGCAAGACGGCCAGCCGCTATGCGCAGGCACCGCGGTGTACAGCCAGGGCTGGGCCAGCCTGCATGGGCTGCGCACCGCGGTAAACGCACGCGGCCAGGGCCTGGCCGCGCAGTTGATGGCCTGCCTGGCGCAAGAGGCCCTGCGGCGCGGCCTGACGGAAACGTTTTTGCAGGTGGAGGCAGAAAACACCGCCGCCCTGGCCCTGTACCAGCGCGCGGGCTTTGTTACCGCCTGGCGCTATCACTACTGGCGTGAATTTTGCGTGCCATGATGGGCATATGACCGAGCCGCTTCGCATCGTCGTGATCAACTCTGACCTGCTGGTCGATGACCCGCAGGATGCGCACGTGTTCAGCCAGGCCGAGCGCTCGCGCAGCCTGCGCATTGGTCTTCTGGAAAGTGGCTTCAACCTGGTGGCGTCGTTGCCAGCCGATGTGTACCTGACAGAGCGTCTGGCGCAGCTGCAGCCCGACATGATCATCGTGGACGCCGAGAGCGACGCGCGTGATGCGCTGGAGCACGTGGTGATGGCCACGCGCGATGAGCGCCGCCCCATCGTCATGTTCACCAACGACAACGACAGTGGTAATGCGCGCGCGGCCGTGGCCGCCGGGGTGTCGGCCTACATCGTTGCGGGCTTGCAGACCGAGCGCATCCGCCCGATTCTGGACGTGGCCATGGCCCGTTTCCAGCATGAACAGGCCCTGCGCCAGGAGCTGGCCGCCACGCGCACCGAACTCAACGAGCTGTCCGCCGTGCTGCAGGACCGCAAGGTGATTGACCGCGCCAAGGCCATGCTGATGCAGCGCCAACAGCTTAGCGAAGAAGCCGCTTACGCCAAGCTGCGCAAGACGGCGATGGACAAAAACCTGAAGATTGTGGAAGTGGCCCAGCGCATGCTGGACGTGGCCGACCTGCTGTCCTGACACAGGCAAACAACTGGTTACGAGTGGTTCACACAATTGGCACAAATCAGAACTAAGCTGTACCCCATGCAACCCGAAATCCCTATCGAACAACTGGCCGCCGAGGTGTATGACGCTGCGCCCGCTGCAGAAAAAGAGCGCATGGTGTCGCAGCTGGTGGGCAAGATTTACGAGACTGCGCCGGCCGCCGTGCGCAGCAATCTCATCCTGACGCTGATGAAGCCGCTGGGTGTACTGTCCTTGGTGGCGGTGGCCGACGGCATCTTTGCCAAGATCCGCTTTCGCGGTGGCTGGCCCGATGTGCAGGTGTTGCCCGACGACGTGAAAAATGTGGAGCCCCAGGACGTGGTGGCCCTGACCCACTATGCGCAACAGGTCAGCCTACATGTGCTGGACGGCCTGGCCCGCGTGGTCACCTCCTCGCCAGTTCTGGCCACTTCGGCCGCCGCTGCGCTGCTGATCCACATCCTGATGCAGCGCCACGGCGTTGAGCGCCGCGCCAAGATCCGCGACTAATCGGCGCCCCAAACCACGGCATCCACACCCCGCCAGTGCTCGCCGCTGGCGAATTTTCCCGGCGTTGGTGCAGCGCACAAAACCAGTGCGTTACCTATTTTTAAAATGAAATAGGCTTGTAGCCCGCATATTCATTGCGCTGGCCGCTCCTGAATCCATAGCACACCATTCTCCAAAAAACCTGGCATAGACATTGCATTAATCCCTGCGAGACCGGCAACGGTCATGCACTGCACCCCACCTAACGGCGGGTAGGGCGCAAGGCAAACAGGACAAAGGCGTCCCCACGGGTTGACTCGCGCACCGCGCAGTCAACCCAGTGCGGACGCCTTTTTTGTTTTTCGTTTTGTGTTTTTCACTTCTGGAGCGTGTGCCATGACTGATCTTCTGAAAGCCAAACTCAGCCGCCGTGCTGTTCTGCAAACCGCGGCCGTGGGCGTGGTGGGCATCAACCCTGCGCTGCGCGCTGTGGTGTACGCCGGTGGCTCTGACGCCCCGGAAAAAACCGAAGTCAAGATCGGCTTCATTCCGCTGACCGACTGCGCCAGTGTGGTGATGGCCTCGGTACTGGGCATCGACAAGAAGTATGGCGTCACCATCATCCCCAGCAAGGAAGCCAGCTGGGCCGGTGTGCGCGACAAACTGGTGAACGGTGAACTCGACTTTGCCCACGTGCTGTACGGCCTGGTATATGGCGTGCACCTGGGCGTAGGCGGCCCCAAGAAAGACATGGCCGTGCTGGCCACGCTGAACAACAACGGCCAGGCCATCACCCTGTCCAAAAAGCTGGCAGACAAAGGCGCCGTGGACGGCCCCAGCCTGGCCAAGCTGATGCAGACCGACAAACGCGACTACACCTTTGCGCAAACCTTCCCCACCGGCACGCACGCCATGTGGCTGTACTACTGGCTGGCCGCCAACGGCATCAACCCCATGGCCGATGCCAAGGTCATCACCGTGCCACCGCCCCAGATGGTCGCGAACATGCGCGTGGGCAATATGGACGGCTACTGTGTGGGCGAGCCTTGGGGCCACCGCGCCATCATTGACGGCATCGGCATTACCGCCACCACCACCCAGGACATCTGGAAGGACCACCCCGAAAAGGTGCTGGGCACCACGGGCGATTTCGTCAAGAAGTACCCCAACACTGCACGTGCCGTGACCGCCGCGATTCTGGAAGCCGGCCGGTGGATCGACGCCAGCCTGTCCAACAAAAACAAGATGGCCGAAACCATTGCCGACAAGAGCTATGTGAACACCAGTGTGGACGCGATCAACCAGCGCATCTTGGGCCGCTACCAAAACGGCCTGGGCAAGACCTGGGATGACCCCAACTACATGAAGTTCTACAACGACGGTGCGGTGAACTTCCCCTACCTGTCCGACGGCATGTGGTTCCTCACGCAGCACAAGCGTTGGGGTATTTTGAAAGAGCACCCCGACTACCTGGCCGTAGCAAAACAGATCAACCAGATCGACATCTACAAGCAGGCCGCCACCGCCAGCAAGACCCCCGTGCCCAAGAGCGATATGCGCAGCAGCAAGTTCATGGACGGCATGGTGTGGGACGGCAAGGATCCCAAGAAATACGCCGACAGCTTCAAGGTCAAAGCCTAACCCCCACCCAACCGCAAGGAGGCCACCATGGTCAGCGCTGTTTTTCACTCCCCCTTAGCCACATCGGCCGAAGGGTCTGCTATCAAAAAAGAAGCTGCTAGCGTAGGTTCCACGGGGGCTAGCATGCAAAAAGCAAGCAAACCAGCAGCTGTGGAGGCAACGCTCGCCGCTGCCAAACCGGGCTACGACTGGCGCGGCCTGGTGCTCCGGGTGCTGCCACCCGTGATGGGCCTGGCACTGCTGGTGGGCATCTGGGCGCTGGTCAGCATTGGCACCAAGAGCAGCATTCCCAGCCCCTGGGAAACGCTGCAACAGGCCATCACCATCTTCAGCGACCCGTTCTACCGCAAAGGGCCGAACGACCAGGGAGTGGGCTGGAACGTGCTGTTCTCGTTGGAGCGCGTGGCGCTGGGCTTTGGCCTGGCGGCTGCGGTGGGCATTCCGGCGGGTTTCATGATCGGACGTTTTGAGTTTTTGAGCCGCATGTTCAACCCGCTGATCAGCCTGCTGCGCCCCGTCTCACCATTGGCCTGGTTGCCGATTGGCCTGTTGGTGTTCAAGGGTGCCAACCCTGCCGCCATCTGGACCATCTTCATCTGCTCCATCTGGCCCATGATCATCAACACCGCAGTGGGTGTGCAGCGCGTACCGCAGGACTACATGAACGTGGCCCGCGTGCTGAACCTGAGTGAATGGAAGATCGTCACCAAGATCCTCTTCCCATCGGTGCTGCCCTACATGCTGACCGGTGTGCGCCTGGCCGTGGGCACCGCCTGGCTGGTGATCGTGGCGGCCGAGATGCTGACCGGCGGCGTGGGCATCGGCTTCTGGGTGTGGGACGAGTGGAACAACCTGAACGTCAAGAACATCATCATCGCCATCTTTGTGATCGGCATCGTCGGGCTGGTTCTGGAATACGCCCTGATCAAAATCGCAACCGCATTTACGTTTGAAGAGGTGAAATCATGAGCACTGCGTCTACCAACTCCAAGTTCATCGAGATCCAGGGCGTCGCCCAGACCTTCAAGACCAAGAAGGGCCTGTTCCCAGCACTGCGTGACATCAACCTGACCGTGGCCAAGGGCGAGTTTGTGGCGCTGATCGGCCACAGCGGCTGCGGCAAGTCCACGCTGCTGAACCTGATTGCCGGCCTGACCACGCCCACCGAGGGCTCGCTGATCTGCGCCAACCGCGAGATCAACGGCCCCGGCCCCGAGCGCGCCGTGGTGTTCCAAAACCACTCGCTGCTGCCCTGGCTCACGTGCTTTGAGAACGTCTACCTGGGCGTGGAGCGCGTGTTTGGTGCGGCGGCCAAGAGCACCGGTGCCGCATCTGAAAACAAAACGCAGCTAAAGGCCCGCACCGATGCCGCACTCGCCCTGGTGGGCCTGACGGCGGCGGCGCAAAAACGCCCTGGCGAAATCAGCGGTGGCATGAAGCAGCGCGTGGGTATTGCCCGTGCGCTGGCCATGGAGCCCAAAGTGCTGCTGATGGACGAGCCCTTTGGCGCGCTGGACGCACTGACCCGCGCCAAGCTGCAGGACGAGCTGCTGGAGATCGTGGCCCGCACCCAAAGCACCGTGGTGATGGTGACGCACGATGTGGACGAGGCCGTGCTCTTGTCCGACAAGATCGTGATGATGACCAACGGCCCCGCCGCCACCATTGGCGAAGTGCTGAGCGTGGACCTGCCCCGCCCGCGCAACCGCGTGGAGCTGGCCGACAGCCCGCAGTACCTGCAGTACCGCAAGGCCGTGATCGACTTTTTGTATACACGCCAGGCCCACGTGGAGAAGGCGGCCTAACCGCAGCGTCCAGCCACACACACAAAAGGGCGCCCTCCACGGCGCCCTTTTTTTGTGCATGCACCGCACCCAAAACAGGCACAGATCCTGCTTAATCAAAGTACGACCAACGAAGGTCTAGCAGTGTTGCGGTTGATCGCCTGCCATCAGGGTAGGCGCACTTGGTGTCTGAAGCCCTAGCGGCTCCAGCGGCTTCCGCACGTCCCTCCCCCAGTCCCTCTCTCTACGGAGCCCAATCATGGCCGGATTTCGTCAATTTTTAAAAAGCGGACATGCCCCAACATTGTTCGCAGCATTTTTTTACCTGACGTTCTCATTCGTCATCTGGGTGATGAACGGCGCCATGGCGCCCTTCATCAGCGAACAGTTTCAACTCAGCGCTGCCCAGAAGGGCTTTCTGCTGTCTATCCCCATCGTGGCTGGCGCCATCATGCGCTTTCCCTTGGGGTTGCTCGCGCAATACGTGGGGCGCAAGACCGCAACGCTTGTCGAGCTAGGCCTGATTTTCTGCACCATGTGTTTCGGCTACTTCTTCGTGCACTCCTACGACGACCTGTTGAAGATGGCCCTGCTACTGGGCGTAGCGGGCGCCAGCTTCGGCGTGGCCATGTCGCTGGGCTCGGGCTGGTATCCGCCCAAGTACAAGGGCTTGGCCATGGGTTTGGTGGGCGCGGGCAATGCAGGTACTGCGCTGGCCGCGCTGCTGGCGCCCCCCCTGGCCCAGGCCTACGGCTGGCAGACGGTGTACGGCTTTGCCGCCATCGCTTCGTTGCTCCCCATGGTCGTCGTGTTGCTGATGGCCAAGGAGCCGCCGGACCGTGATGAGCATGCCTCTATGCGCGAACATCTGGCCTGCCTGCTGGAGAAGGATGGCTGGGTCTTTAGCCTGATCTACGTGGTGACCTTTGGCGGCTTCATCGGCATCGCCACGTTCCTGCCCACTTATTACTACGACCAGTTCGGCGTGAGCAAAGTGCAGGCCGGGCAGCTCACGATGCTGGCCGCGCTGATGGGGGCCGTGGTGCGTGTCGCAGGGGGCTGGATTTCCGACCACTGGGGTGGCGTCAACACACTGACCGTCGTGCTGGTGGCCGTCGCACTGGCGCTGGTCGGTGTGGGGCTCTCCTCGGGCTCGTTGGTCATGACCACGCTTCTGCTGATCCTGTGCTTCGCTGCCCTGGGCGCTGGTAACGGCGCGCTGTTCCAGCTGGTGCCGCTGCGCTGGCCCACCTCCACAGCGGTGGCAGGCTCCATGATCGGTGAGATCGGTGCACTGGGTGGAGGCACCATCCCGGCCCTGATGGGGCAGTCCAAACAGCACATGGGCAGCTTCCTGCCCGGCTTTGTGGTGCTGGCCGTGTTTTCCCTTCTGATGCTGGTCGTCATGCGCAAGATGCAAGTCCGCTGGACCCGCACCTGGGCAGAAAAGGGAGGTCGTGCGCGTAGCGCATGAGCCTCGTGCAGCAAGGGTAGAACGCGAAGCGTTCGTGCCTCACTTTCAGTGCAGGCTCACTTGCGAAGCAAGTTAAGCGAAGCGTGCCGGAACTAAAAAGGCGGTCGCGCACGCAGCGCCTAACAATCAGACGCTACTAAAACAGTAGCTAGCCGCGCAGAACCTACGGGGGCTGCGCGGTTTTTTTATGCCAATTCGGTTTTCAGATTAGTGGAGTGTTTGACATGCAAGTATTTGCTTGCATATAATTTCCAGACACTTCAAGGAGAACAGACATGGTGGATATCCTGCACAGGGTCGGAATCAAGTCGTCGGTGGATGCGGTCTACAAGGCCCTCACCACGCGCGAAGGCTTGGCGGCCTGGTGGACGGGCAATACGCAAGGGGACCCGGGGGCGGGCGGCGCCCTCACCTTCCGCTTCAGCGTCGATGGGGTTGAGATCGGCGGCTTTGACATGAAGGTGCTGGAGCTGGAACCCGCCCGCAGCGTGCTATGGCAAGTGGTGGATGGCCCTGCGGAATGGATAGGCACGCGCATCCGTTTCGACCTGCAGCAATCCGGCGAACACGCCATCGTTCTCTTCAAGCACCAGGGCTGGAAATATCCTGTGGAATTCATGCACCATTGCAGTACCAAGTGGGCGATTTATCTGATGAGCCTGAAATCACTGGTAGAAACCGGCAAAGGCACCCCGAACCCGAACGACCCGCACATCAGCGGCGACGGTGCGGACTGAGGTGCTACCGATGACGAAAGCACGTTTTGGATATCGACAAAGTTTTCAAAGCACTGGCCGACCCGACACGCAGGCGCCTGCTCGACCAACTGCACAGCGAGAGCGGCCAGACGCTGGGTGCGCTGTGCGAGCACATGGACATGACGCGCCAGGCCGTCACCCAGCATTTGCAACTGCTGGAGGCAGCCAACCTAGTGGTCGTGGTGTGGCAGGGTCGCGAAAAGCTGCACTACATCAACCCCGTGCCGCTGCATGAAATTCACACGCGGTGGATCGCCAAGTTCGAGCACGGTCGGCTGGACGCACTGCACAACCTGAAACAAACATTGGAAGGACCCCAAGATGACAACGCCAACAACAAAACCTAGCTTTGTCTATGTGAGCTACATCCAGACCACGCCCGAAAAGGTGTGGCAAGCCTTCATGGACACCGACGTGATGGCGCAGTACTGGGTGGGCCCCACATCGGAATGTGCCCGCGTTAACGTGTCCGACTGGAAGCCCGGCTCGAAATGGGAGCACCAGCGTCTGGACGCGGCGCGCACGGTCGACATCTGCGGCAAGGTGGTGGAGTGCGACCCGCCCAAGCGCCTGGTCTACACCTGGGCGCGCCCCAGTGAGGCCGACGACGAATCCAAACACTCGCGCGTGGAAATCGACATCGAGCAGCGCATCGACGGGTTGGTTCGTTTGACCGTCAGCCACATAGACCTCGACGCGCAAATGCTGGCGGGCATCTCAGGCGGCTGGCCCGCGGTGCTGTCGAACCTGAAGACGCTGCTGGAAACTGGGCATGTGCTGCCCAGAGTCCCAGCTGCCTAAGACCATGAAAAAGTCAGCCCCAGACCCCAGCGGGTCCGCATCGGAATTCATCACGCAAAAAATCGCCGATCTGGGCGACTGGCGCGGGACCACGCTGGGCAGAATGCGCCAACTGATTCAAGAGGCCATCCCGGACGTTGTCGAAGAGTGGAAGTGGATGGGCACGCCGGTGTGGTCGCACCACGGCATCCTGTGCACCGGCGAGTCTTACAAGGACAAAGTGAAGCTCACCTTCGCCAAGGGCGCGTCGCTGCCAGACCCAGCCAGCCTCTTCAACGCTAGCCTGGACGGCAACATGCGCCGCGCCATCGACATCCATGAAGGCGAAGAAGTAGACGCAGCCGCCTTCAAGGCGCTCATGCAGCAAGCGGGGGCGTTCAACAGTGCGGGCAAGGCAAAACCCGCGAAGAAAGCGAAGTCAGCCCCCGGGCATTGAAAAGTAGCAAGGAACTCCAGTGACAAAGAAGACAGCGCTTCCAGCCCACTGCCCGCGCTCAATACTGCTTGTACGGAAGAAACTTGCCGGAAAGCACCACGTTGACGCGGTCGCCCTTGGGGTCGGGTTGGCGCACGATGTCCATGCTGAAATCGATGGCGCTCATGATGCCGTCGCCAAATTCCTCGTGGATCAGCTCCTTGATGGTGGTTCCGTACACATTGACCAGCTCGTACCAGCGGTAGATCAGCGGATCGGTAGGAACCGCCGTGGGGAGTGAGCCCTTGTACGGCACCACTTGCAGCCATTTGATCTCTTCGGCGCTAAGGCCGAAGATCTTGCCGACGACCTTGGCCTGCTTTTCGTCAAAGGTCATTTGGCCCAGGCAACCGGCGGTGACCCACTCTTTGCTCAGCCCCACCTTCTTGGCCACGCTCTCCCACTTCAGCCCTTTGCTGACTTTGGTCGCGATGATTTTTTCAGTAACGTCGTTGCGGTTCATAGGTGCTCCTTGGCGGCAGTGGTTGGAAAGTCAAGATGGAATGCAAGAATTGCACCTTACAGGCCGAGGTCGCTCAGGTCCGGATGGTCATCAGGGCGGCGGCCCAAGGGCCAGAAGAATTTGCGGTCCGAGGCCTGGATCGGTTGGTCATTGATACTGGCGTGGCGATGGGTCATCAACCCGTCCGCGTTGAATTCCCAGTTCTCGTTGCCGTAACTGCGAAACCAGTTGCCAGCGTCGTCGTGCCATTCGTATGCGAAACGCACCGCAATCCGATCATTGGCGTAGGCCCAGATTTCCTTGATCAGCCGATAGTCCAACTCGCGTGCCCATTTGCGCTCGAGCAATGCCTGCGCGGCCTCTCGGCCGACAGGAAACTCGACGCGGTTGCGCCAGCGGGTATCCGTGCTGTAGGCAAGCACCACACGCGCCGGGTCACGCGAGTTCCAGGCGTCTTCGGCCAGGCGCACCTTCTGTATGGCGGTGGCAAGAGTAAATGGGGGCAATGGTGGACGGGCTTCCATGGGGAGTGGACCTTTTCAAAAGCAATGGGGCATACGTAGACAGATCTGTCTACATGCAAATGCTAATCGATGTAGACAGACTTGTCTACAATGTCTTTATGTCGCTATTCCCCACGCCCGAATTGAAAGACCAGCCCCCCCGTGAGCGCATCTTGCTGACCGCGCACCGGCTTTTCTACAGCGATGGCATTCGGGCCACGGGCATCGACCGCGTGATTGCAGTGTCGGGCGTGGCCAAGGCCACCTTCTACCGCTGCTTCCCCAGCAAAAACGAGTTGATCCAGGCCTTCCTGGCCTACCGGCATGAAAAGTGGATGGACTGGTTCACCGATGCCCTGCGCCGCCACGGAACCAAATTTGCAGGCACGGATGCCCTGGTTCCTGTGCTGCGCGAGTGGTTTGAAGACGATGGCTTTCGGGGCTGCGCGTTTATCAACAGCGTGGTGGAGCTGGGGGGAACCCAGCCCGAAGTGATTGACATTGCGCGTACGCACAAGGAAAGCATGGCGGCAGCGGTGGCCACGCTGCTCCCCCCATCCAGGCATCGACAGAAGGACGCACAGGCCATAGCGCTAGCCATAGACGGCGCGATTGTTCTGGCCCAAGGCGCACAGAGGCCTGAGGGGGCTTTGTCTAGCCTTGCGCACATCTTGCGCGCGCTTCGGGCAGCGTAGGCTATTTCGGCAAAAACAGCAGCCAGTACACCAGCAGAATATTCAGCAACACCGACACGCCCAACGCCACCTTCCAGATGGCGGTGGGGTCCCGCTGCATCAGCGGTGTGGCCATGGGTGCATTCAGCGGGCGGCTTGCGCCGCGCTCCAGCGCCAGCAAAAACTCTTCGGCCGTCTCGAAGCGCTGGCGCTGGTCGCGGGCCACGGCTTTTTGCAGCACATGGTCTAGCCAGATGGGTACCTCGGGGTTGTGGCGGCTGGGCGGTGTGGGGTCGCGGTAATAGCGGCCCACCTGGTAGGGCAGCACGTCACCATAGGGCAGCTTGCCGGTGAGCAGCTGGTACAGCGTTACGCCCAGTGCGAACAAATCGCTCTGTGCATTGGGAAGTTGGGCTTCGCCCTCTTCCGCTTCCGTCTTGCCATTGCCAGCCTTGGTGCGAAAGCCCCACTGCTCGGGATTTACATAGCTGGGCGTGCCCGCGTGCAGCGCACGCATGGCGGCGGGTTCACGCCCGCTCAGGGCCACCCCCAGGTCCAGCACGCGCAGCACGCCGTCGTCGCCCAGGTGCAGGTTGGCGGGTTTGATGTCGCGGTGCACCACGCCCTGGCGGTGCAGCCGCGCCAGCCCCTTGAGCGCCTGCATGGTGTAGCCCAGCGCCACGGCCGGCGCCACGCGTGTGTGGTGGTCCAATTGCTGCTGCAGGGTCTCGCCACCATGCCAGTCGTACAGCACATAAAACGCCGAACGCTCACGGCCATTGGGCAAGCGCTCGTGCACGGCCACCAAGTGGTCCGCTGCGCGGGATGAATGCATGCGCAGCGCCAGCCACGCCTCATGGGCCAGCATGGCGCGCTCTTCCTGGTCGTGGGCGCGGGCGGTGTTCAGGGTCTTGAGGGCGTACAGCGTCTGCGTCGCCGGGTCACGCACCTGGTACAGCACGTTGATGCCGTTGTCGGCAATGGGCGCCGTCACGACAAAACCGTCCAGCGTGTCGCCGACTTTCAGCTTTGCGGGTATGGGCAAGGCCTCGGCCCGGCGGTTGGCATCGGCCAGCGTGGCCTCCAGCAGGCCCTGCACGCGCACCACCATGGCGGACACGTTGTCGTTACTGCCCCGGGCCAGCGCCAGGTCCACCAGCTTTTGGGCGGCCTCACGCGCATCGGTCATGGCCGCATATTCGGGCAGGCGGCGGGCAGACACTTCGCCGTGCACACCGTCGGTGAGCAGGATGAACACGTCACCCACCTGCAGGTCACCCTGCAGGTAGTCCACCACCAGGTGGTCTTCGGCCCCCACGGAGCGCAGCAGCTGGTGCTTGAGATCGGGATGGTTGACCACATGGTCTTGCGTAAGCTGGGTGGCCTTGCCATCGCGCACCAGGTAGCAGCGCGCGTCCCCCACATGGGCTAGCGTGTACGAATGGCCGCGCAACACCAGTGCGGTCAGCGTGGTCAGGCCCATGGCAGGCTGGCGCCGCCGGTTGATGCCACACAGCCAGGCGTTTTGCGCGGCGATGATGCGGTCCAGCGCCACGGTGGTGTCCCAGGTCTCGGGCGTGCCAAAGTAGTCGCGCACCAGGCTGGTCACCGTGGTCTGCGCAGCCTCGCGGCCCATGCCACCGGCGCTCACACCGTCGGCTATGGCGACGATGGAGCCCATGTCCTCTTGCCCCTGGGTGGGCAGCATAGCGGCGCAGAAGTCTTCGTTAAGAGGTTTGCGCCCGGCCTGGGATGCAAAGCCAATGTCTATGTCAAATGCCATGCACCAAGATAAGCAATTTCAGTGCCGGACGCTGCTGCAGCGCACCAAAATCGTGCGGGTTAACCCTTAAGTCCAGCCTCATCCCACCAGCATTTGCATGCTGTGCTCGTAGTGGCGCGACAGCTGTTCGAACAAGCCCAGCAAGGTCTCGCTGCCAGCCGCCAGGTCTTCCAGTCGGGAACCACGCTTGGCAGGGCTCAGGCGCTGGGCGTCTTGCGCAGCGGCCACCATCTGCAGCCAGGCCACACCCGCAGCGCCCAGGGCCTCGTGGATGGCGGGGGTGCTCAGCGGCAGTCCATTGAGGTACGTGAGGGCTTTTTCAAACTCCTGCTGGGCGGCGCGCATGCCGGCCTGGGCCAGCTCTACCGCCACGCCTTCGCCCTCCAGCGCCAGCAGCGCGTACTTGCTGAAGCGCTGCGACAGCATGCGCTGGCGCCCGGCCAGGTTCAGCACCTGCAGCGGCGCGGCCGCGCCCGAGCTTTCCAGGCTGGCGGTCAGGCGCTCGGCGCCCATCAGCAAGGCCTCGGCCTCGCGCTCCACCACATCAGTGCCACCTGCGGCCAACGCGGCCTTCAGCAGCTCCCAGGTTTGGGCCACCTGCGCCAACAGATCGCCATAGGTGGGCTGCGACAGGTTTTTGCGCAGCAGCGCAAAGTTGCTGTCCACCCACTGCACCGAGTCCTGCAGCAGCGCGGCGTGGTGCACGGCCTGGACCCGTGCAGCCTGCAGCAGGTGCAACTTGACCAGGCGCTGCGACAACATACGCAGTTGGCCCGAGCGGTTCACCGCCTCGGCAAAGTGGGCCGACTGGATGATGTGCTGCGAAAGCTGGCCCATGCGCTGGTTGGAACTCATGGCGGCCGAGCGCAGGGTGCGGAAGGCGTCATCGTCCGACAGGCTCTGGGCTCGCATGAGGATGCCCTTGGCCCGGTCCACCGCCTTGCGCTCCTCGAAGCGGGTGGCCAGTTCTTCATAGGCTTGGCGCTGCTGCTCGGCCTTGTGAAACCGTGCCTGTGCCAGGTGGATAAGCGGGCGCAGCCGGTTGGCCCCATAGCCATTCACCACATAGGCATGCACACCGCATTCGGTGGCCTGCGCGATGTGGCTGGCATCGCTGTCAGTCGTGAACACGATCAACGGGCGGGGCACGGTTTGCCCCACCACTTGCAGCGCCTGGAACCACGCGCTGGTGGGCAGCGGCACATCGCAAATCACCACATCTGGTGCGTGCAGCACCACGCCTTGCACCAACTTGCTGCAATCGTCGACCGTGGCCAGCACCGAAATGCCCGCCGCCTGCAGGTCGGCAGCCATCGTGGGCGCGGTCTTTTGGCGGGTGGAACACAGCAGGGCGGAGGTCATGAAAATTCGGTTTTAGCTAGGAATAACGGGGCTTACGGGGCCTTTGTGCAACGCAATTCGCACACCACCCACACGGACGGAGAGGGCCACCGTGAACAGGTGCCGATCATATGGCACAGCTCTTGCATTAGCTGAGCCGGGCGCAACGACGCGCTCAAACGAGATGACAGCCATGCCGGTTCTGCGCACAACGACGTCGCGCAGTCGCAGTCTGTCCAACGCCAGTGCTTGCTGGTGCGCCTTTGCATAAGGCGCGGATCTCCTCTACCCCCTAATTTCTGGCATGTGGCCCCGCCACACCCGCTTGAGTCTTCTCGTCCTTGGAGTGGCTACTATGAAAAAATCGAAACTGGTAATGATTGGCAACGGCATGGCCGGCGTGCGCACCATTGAGGAATTGCTCAAGGTAGCCCCGGACCTGTACGACATCACCGTCTTTGGCGCAGAACCCCACCCCAACTACAACCGCATCTTGCTGAGCCCGGTGCTGGCTGGTGAGCAGACGCTGGACGAGATCGTGCTGAACTCCTTTGAGTGGTACACCGAGAACAACATCACGCTGCACGCCGGCAAGAAAGTGGTGGAAGTGGACCGCGTGAAGCGCGTTGTCAAAGCATCTGACGGCACCGAGGCCGAGTACGACCGCTTGCTGATCTGCACCGGCTCCAACCCCTTCATCCTGCCCATCCCCGGCAAAGACCTGGATGGCGTGATTGCCTACCGCGACATTGCCGACACCAACGCCATGATCGACGCGGCGACCAAGTACAAGCATGCTGTCGTCATCGGCGGGGGCCTGCTGGGCCTGGAGGCCGCCAACGGACTGATGCTGCGCGGCATGACCGTGAGCGTGGTGCACGTGATGCCCACGCTGATGGAACGCCAGCTGGACACCGTGGCCGGCGGCCTGCTGCGCAAGTCGTTGGAAGAGCGTGGCCTGCAGTTCCTGATGGGTGCGCAAACCCAGGAGCTGGTGGGTGGTGAAGATGGCCGCGTGAAGAGCATCAAGTTCAAGGACGGCACCGAAGTACCGGCCGACCTGGTGGTGATGGCCGTGGGCATTCGCCCCAACACCGAGCTGGCCTCCAGCATGCGCCTGCATGTGGACCGCGGCATTGTGGTGACCGACACCATGCAGACCGTGACCGACGCCCGCATCTACAGCGTGGGCGAATGCGCAGCCCACCGCGGCATTGCCTACGGCCTGGTGGCCCCGTTGTTTGAGCAGGCCAAAGTGGCCGCCAACCACCTGGCCATGTACGGCATTGGCCGCTACACCGGCTCACTCACCTCCACCAAGCTGAAGGTGACGGGCATCGACCTGTTCTCCGCCGGCGACTTCACCGGTGGCGAAGGCACCGAAGAAATCGTGATGAGCGACCCCTTTGGTGGCGTTTACAAAAAGCTGGTCATCAAAAACGACAAGCTGGTGGGCGCCTGCATGTACGGCGACACGGTGGACGGCAGTTGGTACTTCAAGATGCTGCGCGACGGTCGCAGCATTGCCGACATCCGCGACAAGCTGATGTTTGGTGAAAGCGGCTCCAACATCGGCGACGTAGGCCACCAGGGCCAGAACAAGGCCGCCGCCATGGCCGACAGCGACGAAGTCTGCGGCTGCAACGGCGTGAACAAGGGCACCATCTGCAAGGCCATCAAGGAAAAAGGCCTGTTCACCCTGGACGAGGTGAAGAAGCACACCAAGGCCAGTGCGTCGTGCGGCTCCTGCACCGGCTTGGTGGAACAGATCATCATGTTCACGGCCGGTGGCGACTACTCCGCCACACCCAAGAAGAAAGCCATGTGCAGCTGCACCGAGCACAGCCACCAGGAAGTGCGCGATGCCATCTTCAAGGAAAAATTTCTCACCATCGCCCAGGTACAACAGGGCATGGGCTGGAAGACCCCCAACGGCTGCTCCAGCTGCCGCCCCGCGCTGAACTACTACCTGATCAGCAGCTGGCCCAAAGAGGCCAAGGACGACCCGCAAAGCCGCTTCATCAACGAGCGCAGCCACGCCAACATCCAGAAGGACGGCACCTACTCCGTCATCCCGCGTATGTGGGGCGGAGAGACCACGGCCAACGAACTGCGCAAGATTGCCGACGCAGTGGACAAGTACAAGATCCCCACGGTCAAGGTGACCGGCGGCCAGCGTATCGACCTGCTGGGCGTGAAGAAGGAAGACCTGGTGAGCGTGTGGAAGGACATCGGCATGCCCAGTGGCCACGCCTACGCCAAGGCTCTGCGCACGGTGAAAACGTGTGTGGGCAGCGAATGGTGCCGCATGGGTACGCAGGACAGCACGCAGATGGGCAAGGACCTGGAACGCGCCCACTGGCGCATGTATGCACCGCACAAGGTCAAGTACGCCGTCTCCGGCTGCCCCCGCAACTGTGCCGAAGCCGGCATCAAGGACGTGGGCATCATTGGCGTGGACAGCGGCTGGGAGATGTACATCGCCGGCAACGGTGGCATCAAGACCGAGGTGGCGCATTTCTTCGTCAAACTCAAAACGACCGAAGAAGTGCTGGAGTACACCGGTGCCTTCATGCAGCTCTACCGCAAGGAAGGCTGGTACCTGGAACGCACGGTGCACTTTGTGTCACGCGTGGGCCTGGACTACGTGAAGAAGCGCATTCTGGAAGACGCCGAAGGCCGCAAGGCCTTGAACGAAGAACTGCTGTTCGCACTCGACGGTGAGCCCGATCCCTGGTTCGACTTCCAGGACGCGCAGGTCGACACCCGCCAGTTCGAAGCTGTCAAAGCCTGAGGGCCCGCACCATGCAACGCAGAACCCTGATTGCCGTGGCCGCTGCCGGTGGCTTGGGTCTGGCACTGCCAGCCCACGCCCAAGTGTTGGACCTGAGCGACGCCATCAACAAGGCCGGACGCCAGCGCATGCTGAGCCAGCGCATGGGCAAGGCCTGGCTGGCCCTGCTGCAAAACGTGGAGAAAGCGAGCGCCCAACTGGTGCTGGACAAATCGATGGCGCTGTTTGACCGCCAGCTCGCCGAGCTCAAAGGCTTTGCCCCCACACCCGACGTGCAGGCCACCTACGGCAAGCTCGACGCAGCCTGGTCCGAGTACAAGACCGCGCTGGTGGGCAAAAGCCCCACCCGTGAAAACGCGGGTAGCCTGCTGCAGCTGGACGCCAAGGTACTGGCACTGGCACACCAAGGCACGGTGCAGTACGAGGCGGCGCTGGCCAAGCCCGTGGGCAAGCTGGTGAACATTGCCGGGCGCCAGCGCATGCTGAGCCAGCGCATGGCCAAGTTTTACCTGGCCGCCACGCTGCCGGTGGATGCCAGCGTGGCTACGGCCGAGATTGCCAAGGCCCGCAACGAATTCACCACCGCCATGGAGCTGCTGCGCAACGCGCCCGAGGCCACCCTGCGCATCAAGGACGAGCTGACGCTGGCCGATGCACAGTGGGTGTTCTTCGATATGGCCCTCAAGCAGCTGCAAGAAGGCGCACAACGCCCCCGGCCCATGGCCGAGATATTCATCAGCAGCGAAAACCTGCTGGCGGTGATGGACCGGGTGACCGGCATGTACTCCAGCCTCAAAGCGTAAATTTATACAAAATAGGCCTCTAGCCCCCGTTAATATTGCGCGGGCAGCTACCAAAACAATAGCATTAGGAAGAACAAAATGACCGAATGGACCCTGATCTGCAAGCTGGAAGACATCCCCGTGCTGGGCTCACGCCGTGTGGCGCGCACCCAGGGTCTGGACGTGGCGGTGTTCCGCAACACGCAGGACGAAGTGTTTGCGCTGCTGGACCGCTGTCCGCACAAGGGCGGCCCCCTGAGCCAGGGCATCGTGTTTGGCACTAGCGTGGCCTGCCCGCTGCACAACTGGACTATTGGCCTGTGCGATGGCCAGGCCAGCGCCCCTGACGAGGGCTGCACGCCCAAGTTCGAAGTCAAGCTCGACGGTGGCCAGGTCTTCCTCAAGTCCGCCGAGCTGCAAGGCCACGCCACCGACCTGGTGCGCCCCATCGCCGGCCCCCTCCGCCGCAACGCCACCGCCTGACCGTAAAAAGAAGGACACGTAAGCATGACCGAAACGCGCTCCACCTGCCCGTACTGTGGTGTCGGCTGCGGCGTCATCATCGAGTCGCAGGGCGCGCAGATCACCGGCGTGCGGGGCGACCCGGACCACCCGGCCAACTTCGGTCGCCTGTGCTCCAAGGGCTCTACGCTGCACCTGACGGCCAGCGAGCCCGTCACCCTGCAAACCCGGCTGCTGCAGCCGCTGCAACGCCTGCAGCGCAGTGCCACACCCCAGCCCGTGTCGTGGGACAGCGCGCTCACGCTGGCCACTGACCAGTTCGCCCGCATCGTGCGCGACCATGGCCCCGACGCCGTGGGCTTTTACGTGAGCGGCCAGTTGCTGACCGAGGATTACTACGTCTTCAACAAGCTGGCCAAGGGCCTGATCGGCACCAACAACATCGACACCAACTCGCGCCTGTGCATGAGCAGCGCGGTGGCCGGCTACAAGAAGACGCTGGGTGCCGACGCCCCGCCCGCCTGCTACGACGATGTGAACCACGCGCAGACCATCTTCATCGTCGGCTCCAACACCGCGTTCGCCCACCCCATCCTGTTTCGCCGCATTGAAGACGCCAAGCGCAAGAACCCCGCGCTGAAGATCGTGGTGGCCGATGTACGCCGCACCGACACGGTGGAGCTGGCCGACCTGTTCCTGCAGATCCAGCCCGGCACCGACGTGATGCTGTTCAACGGCATGCTGCACCTCATGCTGTGGGAAGGCTGGACCAACCCCACCTTCATTGCCGCGCACACCACGGGCTTTGACGACCTCAAGGCCACGGTGCGCGACTACACGCCCGATGCCGTGGCGCAGACCTGCGGCATCAGCAAGGCCGACCTGCTGGAAGCCACACGCCTGTTTGCGCAAAGCCCGGCCACACTGAGCCTGTACTGCCAGGGCCTGAACCAGTCCAGCAGCGGCACGGCCAAGAACACCGCACTCATCAACCTGCACCTGGCCACCGGCCAGATTGGCAAGCCCGGCGCCGCCCCGTTCTCGCTGACCGGCCAGCCCAACGCCATGGGCGGACGCGAAGTGGGCGGCCTGGCCAACCTGCTCTCCGCCCACCGCGACCTGGCCAACCCCGCGCACCGCGCCGAGGTGGCCGCGCTATGGGGTGTGCCCAGCGTGCCCGACAAGACCGGCAAGACCGCGGTGGAGATGTTCCAGGCTGCCGCCGATGGTGAAATCAAAGCGCTGTGGATTGCCTGCACCAACCCCGCGCAAAGCATGCCCGACCAAGCCACGGTGCGCCGTGCGTTGGAGCGTGCCGAGTTTGTGGTGGTGCAGGAGGCTTTCAGCACCACCGCCACCGCCCGCTACGCCGATTTGCTGCTGCCTGCCACCACCTGGGGCGAAAAAGAAGGCACGGTCACCAACAGTGA
The DNA here is from genome assembly GCF_031457975.1 of Rhodoferax saidenbachensis. Taxonomy (GTDB): domain Bacteria; phylum Pseudomonadota; class Gammaproteobacteria; order Burkholderiales; family Burkholderiaceae_C; genus Allorhodoferax; species Allorhodoferax saidenbachensis_A. Next base: position 94,445 of record NZ_JAVDXO010000007.1, on the reverse strand, counting down.
ACGCCGCATCAGCCGTGTGCGTGCCGCCGTGGTGCCACCCGGCGCACCCGACACCGCGCCGCGCCACGACTGGGCCATTGCCACCGACTTTGCGCAGCGCCTGGAGCGCGCGCTGGGCCGCGACACGACCACCGGCACGCTGTTCCCCTACCCCACAGCCGAATCGGTGTGGAACGAGCACCGCGAATCCACCCGCGGCCGCGACCTCGACATCACCGGTATGGACTATGCCCAACTGGACGCCAAGCCGCTGCAGTGGCCCATGCCCGAAGGTGCCAGCACTGGCAAGGTGCGCCTGTACGAAGACGGCGTGTTCCCCACGCCGGATGGCCGTGCACGCTTTGTGAATGCGGAGTACCGCGGCGTGGCCGAGCCGCGCGAGGCCCGCTACCCGTTCTCGCTGACCACGGGCCGCCTGCGCGACCAGTGGCACGGCATGAGCCGCACCGGCACGCTGGGCCGCCTGTTTGGCCATGTGCGCGAACCCGTGCTGCAAATGCACCCGCAAGACATGGCCCGCCGCCTGATCCAGGAGAACGACCTGGTGCACGTCACCTCGCGCCGCGGCTCCATCCTGGTGCCGGTGCAGGCCAGCCCCGAGGTGGGCCTAAGCCAGGCGTTCATGGCCATGCACTGGGGCGAGGAGTATCTGAGCGGCGTGAGCGCCACCGGTACCCGGCTGGCCGGAGTCAACGCCCTCACCACTTCGGCCTATTGCCCGGACTCCAAACAGCCCGAGTTCAAGCACGCGGCGGTCAAGGTGCTCAAGGCCGACATGCCCTGGACCCTGCTGGCCATTGCCTGGCTACCCGCCACCGAGGTGCTGGCCGCGCGCAGTGCGCTGCAGGCGCTGATGGGCCGCTTTGCCTTTGCCAGCTGCGTGCCCTTTGGCAGCGCCGGCGATTCCAAGGGACATGAGCGCAGCGGCGTGCTGTTCCGTGCGGCAGACCTGGAGGCCGCGTCGGATGAGGTGCTGCAAGAGATCGAAACGCTGCTGCAACTGAACGGCGCTGACGTGGTGCGCTACGCTGACAAGAAGCGCGGCCAGCGCCGTGCCGTGCGCCTGCAACGCGCTACGGTCAACGCCACGCTGGAAGGCTTCATGCTGGCCGGCGACACACGCGCCCAAAGCTGGATGACCACGCTGCTGCAAGACGAACAGCCCGCACAAAACTACGGCCGCGCCTTGCTGGCGCCCGGTGCCACGCCGCCCATGCCCGTGCAATCGCGCGGCAAGGTGGTGTGCACCTGCTTCAACGTGACCGACAGCGCCATCCAAGCCACGCTGGCCGACTGCACCGGCTTTGCGGCCGACCGCCTGGCCACGCTGCAAGGCGCGCTGAAGTGCGGCACCAACTGCGGCTCGTGTGTGCCCCAGCTGCAGCGCATGGTGCGCGCCAGCATGGAGCCGACCACCGCCTGAGTCACGGACAATCGCCCCATGGCTATTGGCAAATACATCAAAGAAATCGGGCGTGGCAAAGACGGCGCCCGTCCCCTCACCCGTGAACAGGCAGACGACCTCTTCGGTCAGGTGCTGGACGGCACGGTCACCGATCTGGAAATCGGCGCGTTCTGCTTGGCCATGCGCATCAAGGGCGAAACCGCCGACGAGATGGCCGGCTTTCTGGACGCCACGCGCCGCCGCATGGCACTGCTGCCCGCCTCCACACAGCCCGTGGTCGTCATCCCCAGCTACAACGGTGCGCGCAAGCTGCCGCTGCTCACCCCGCTGCTGGCACTGCTGCTGGCACGCGAAGGCCTACCCGTGCTCATCCATGGTGCAGCCACCGAAGATCGCCGGGTTTTCATATCAGAAGTGCTTGCAGCCCTCGACATCCCTGCGCAAGTAGCTATCAATTCCGTAGCGCCAGGTGCGGTAGCGTTTGTGCCCACCGCCCTGCTGTGCCCCGGCCTGCAGCGCTTGCTGGATGTGCGCCGCGTGGTGAACCTGCGCAACCCAGCGCACAGCCTGGTCAAGCTCATGAACCCGGTGGACGGCGCCGCGCTGCTGATCAGCAGCTACACGCATCCGGAGTACGCCATCTCCATGGCCGAGACGCTGGCCCTGGTGCAGTCCAACGCGCTGCTGATTCGCGGCACCGAGGGCGAGGCCGTGGCTGACCCGCGCCGCACGCCCAAGATGCAGGCCTTTGTGAACGGCCAGTCCACCGACCTGCAGGCCTACCAGGCCGGCTCGCTCACCGAGCTGCCCGAACTCCCCACCAGCACCGATGCGGCCACGACTGCGGCCTACATCCGCGCCGTGCTGGCCGGCAGCCAGCCCGTGCCCGCGCCCATTGCGCACCAGGTGGCGCACATTTTGCAAATACACCGCAACCTATGACACACGACCTTTCCCGCACGCCCTCCAGCGGCCACGTCACCCTTGTGGGTGCGGGCCCGGGTGACCCCGAGTTGCTCACGCTCAAAGCCCTCAAGGCCATCCAGCAAGCCACGGTGCTGCTGGTAGACGACCTGGTGAACGAGGCCATCGTGGCCCATGCGCAGCCTGGCGCACGCATCATCCATGTGGGCAAGCGCGGGGGCTGCAAGTCCACACCCCAGTCCTTCATCGAGCGGCTGATGATCACCGCGGCCCAGGAGGGTGAAAACGTGGTGCGCCTCAAGGGCGGCGACCCCTTCATCTTCGGCCGTGGTGGCGAAGAGGTGGAGCATTTGCAAGAGGCCGGCATCCGCGTCTCGGTGGTCAACGGCATCACCGCGGGTCTCGCCGCCGTCACCTCGCTCAACGTGCCGCTCACGCACCGCGAACATGCGCACGGCGTGGTGTTTGTCACCGGCCACGCCAAGCCTGGAGATGCCGGCACCGACTGGCCCGCGCTAGCCGCCGCCGCCGACCAGGCCAAACTCACGCTGGTGATTTACATGGGCGTAAGTGGTGCGGCCGACATCCAGTACGGCCTGCTGCAGGGCCTACCGTCGGACACACCTGTGGCCATCATCCAGAACGCCAGCCTGCCCACGCAGCGCCATGCGGTCTGCGCGCTGCACGCACTGCAGGCCACCATCACCCGTGAACAACTGGCCAGCCCCAGCGTCATCGTGGTGGGCGATGTGGTGCTGGGCATCCAGTCCGCAGACGCTGCGGGGATTGGCCAGGACGAATCCATTTCTGCGCGCATGGCTAGATTAGGGTAAATACTTAGTTCGGGCATCGTTTTTGCTTAAGGAACTCCACGCGAAAGGAGTTCCCACGATGACCACCAGCCTTGCCCCATCCCACGCTTCCACCCAACTTCCTGCACGCGCCACCCCCACCCGCGCACCTGCTGCGGGGCAGATTTCCGACCTGAACCTCGCCGCCCGCCAGCGCATGCTGTCCCAACGCATGGTCATGCAGACCCTGCTGGCTGCGAATGGCGATGCCCGCCAGCTCGACGCGGCGCGTAGCACCTTCCAGCTGTTTTGCGACAGCCATGCGCGGCTGCTCGGCACCATTCAAAACTACGACGTGCCCAGCGCGCAGCGCCTGCGTGCGGTGTACGAAGGCACCCAGGGTGTGAACACCACGATCCAGACATTCATAGACCTGATGCGCACCGCGCTGGAACATATTGCCAACCAGTCGCGCCGGACCACGGTGGTGCTGGAGAGCATCGTCGACTCCACCGACGCTGTGCTCGAAGCGCTGAACGCGGCCACCACGGCCTTTGACGTGGTGACCAAAGCCAAAGCCGATTTGCTGTTCAAGGAACTCTCCGGCATCGTCTCCGACATCCACACCATCGCGCGCGAGGCCAAGGTGGTGAGCTTCAACGCCCAGGTGATGGCCGCACGCGCGGGCCAACAGGGGCGCGAGTTCGCGGTGGTGGCCAATGTGCTCTCGGGCATCAGCACCGAGATTGACGGGCTGTCGCGCAAGGCGATTGATTTGGCGGATCGGAATCGGCAGCAGGCCTGAACACGGCCTCTTGTGCTCGCGCAGCGCGCTGGGGCCCGCAGCCCGGCGCTCATAGCCCTTCGGGCCCGAAATCGCGCCAAACTGCGTGCCCCAACACGCTACGAACCGTTTCACTCCAACAGGCCGTCCCCTACACTGCGCGCATGCATAGTTTTGACGTGGTGATCGTGGGTGCCGGGGCTGCCGGTTTGTTTTGCGCCGGGGTGGCGGGCCAGTTGGGTCTCAAGGTGCTGGTGATCGACCACAGCGAGAAGGTGGCCGAAAAAATCCGTATCTCGGGTGGCGGCCGCAGCAACTTCACCAATGTGGACGTCACCGCGGCCAACTTCCTCAGCGAGAACCCGCGTTTTGCCAAATCGGCGCTGTCCCGCTACACGCCGGCCGACTTCATCGGCTTGGTGAAGAAACACAACATCGCCTTCCACGAGAAACACAAGGGCCAGCTGTTTTGCGACCGCTCGGCCGAAGACCTGATCGCCATGCTGCTGGCCGAGTGCGCTGCGGGCGGCGTGGAGCGTTGGCAGCCCTGTAGCGTCAAAAATATAAGGTTTTTGGCAAAACCCCAAGTCCTGGCCTCTAGCCCCCATGGACAGTGTGCGAGCAGCTATGAAATTGAGAGCGACAGAGGAGCGATTCACTGCGGTGCCGTGGTCATCGCCACGGGTGGTCTGTCGATTCCCAAGATCGGCGCCACCGATTTTGGCTACCGCGTGGCCAAGCAGTTCGACCTGCCCCTCGTCACGCCCCGCCCCGCACTGGTGCCGCTGACCTTTGACGAAGCCGCCTGGGCGCCGTTTGCCCAGCTCTCGGGCCTGTCGCTGCCGGTGGACATTGCCACTGGCGCCAAGAAGGCCAGCATGGCGTTCCGCGAGGACCTGCTGTTCACCCACCGCGGGCTCAGCGGCCCGGGCGTCCTGCAAATATCGAGCTACTGGGCCGAAGGTACACCCATCCGCCTGAATCTGGCGCCGGGCACCGATCTGTCAAAGCACCTGTCCGAGGCCAAGGCCACGTCGCGCAAGCGCATTGCCAATGAACTGGCAGGCCTGGTGCCCAGCCGCCTGGCTGACACCTGGGTGGAACAGGGCGCAACCTGGGGCCACGACTGGCAGCGCCCGGTCAACGAAGCCAGTGACAAGGCCCTGAACGCGCTTGCCGAGCACCTGAGCCGCTGGGAACTGACCCCCACGGGCACCGAGGGCTACCGCAAGGCCGAGGTAACAGGCGGCGGTGTGGACACCAAGGTGCTGTCCAGCCAGACCCTGGAAAGCCGCCAACCGGGCCTGTTTTTCATTGGAGAAGTGGTCGATGTAACGGGCTGGCTGGGCGGTTACAACTTCCAGTGGGCCTGGGCCAGCGGCTACGCCTGCGCGCATGGCTTGGCAGCGCGCATTAACGCGTTATAATCACGGGCTATTCTGGCAGTCTCCTCATCGGCCAATACTAGTTATAGATGAGGAAATACCGCTGAACGTGGCATGTGGGTCTCGATCTCCCCCCATGACTGGCGACAGCACATTTTGGAATTCATTACGTAATGACAACGATCCGTGTAAAAGAAAACGAGCCCTTTGACGTCGCCCTGCGTCGCTTCAAGCGCACTATTGAAAAATTGGGTTTGCTGACCGACTTGCGCGCCCGCGAGTTCTACGAAAAACCCACTGCAGAGCGCAAGCGCAAGAAGGCTGCCGCCGTCAAGCGCAACTACAAGCGCATTCGCAGCATGCAGCTCCCCAAGAAACTGTTCTAAGTTTCTGGCCCACGAAGCTGTACGCAGCTTCTGGCCTCAAAAAGCTCGCCTGGGGACGCTCCGGCGGGCTTTTTTCATTCTGTAGCCTCATTTTCACTCCCTTTCAGGAAGCACCGTTATGTCACTCAAAGACCAGATCACCGAAGACATGAAAACCGCCATGCGCGCCAAGGACAGCGAGCGCCTGGGCACCATCCGCCTGCTGCTGGCCGCCTGCAAGCAAAAAGAAGTGGACGAGCGTGTGGTACTGGATGACGCCATGGTCGTCGCCATCGTGGACAAGCTGATCAAACAGCGCAAGGACAGCATCGAAGCCTTCATCAAAGCCGAACGCCAGGAGCTGGCCGACAAGGAAGCGTCCGAAATGAAAGTGCTGCAGGCCTACCTGCCCCAGCGCATGTCCGCTGACGAGGTGCTGGCTGAGGTGAAGGCCATCGTGGCCGAGCTGGGCGCTACAGGCCCCGGCGACATGGGCAAGGTCATGGGCGTGGTGAAGACCCGCCTAGCCGGCAAAGCCGAAATGGGCACCGTGTCGGCCGCCGTGAAGGCCGCGTTGGCAGGGTAATGGCTCGCACAAGTGAGACGACTTCGCCGTCGCATCAAACGCAGTCAGGCCAACGGATGCCAGCCACAACAAAAAGAACACGCAAAAGCCATCGGCGTCACGGTCTGTGCCTTCCAATTCCATGCGCAGCTTGCCGGCACCATCAAGCGTGACTGCCAGCTCCGTGGCCTGGGTTGCCTCATACAAAGCATCCACCACATTGAACTGATAACTGGTGTACGGGGCATGCGGCAGAAAAATATCTGGCGGCAACTTGTCGGTCGTCAGTGCCGCCTGGGCTAGTGAAGAAGCCGCCAACAACGTCCGCAAGTTATTGCCGTCTTTGCTGTTCACTGCCACTGCAAAACACGAAAGCGCATGCAGGGCTTCGGGGCTTGCTTTGCTGGCCGCGATCTTTAAGGAGAATGGTTCTGACATGGTGAGTCCTGTTCTAGGTTAGCCGGGTTGGGCATGGCGGATCACGCGCAGTTCGAACATCCAGTCATGAAGTCGTACTTTCATGTTGATACCGCTGGATTCCCAATTGAACACGCCGATGTCGCTCAAGTCCTTGTTGTATCCAACCTCGCGCAGCAGGTCCGTGAAGTGCTTGTGCATACGCGTTTCCGAGAGTTCAGCACGCAGAAACAATTCAAGGCTCTGCTTGTTGCCCGGTGCGTTCCATACTTCGATGCGCAACTGGTCGTCCAGGTCGCGTGTTGTTAACGCTTGTCCATGGATGCCCAACCGAAAGTCATGGCCGGTCTGATCGGGCAGGGCCGCAACGTGGCCTATTAATTCAGCGTAGGTGTGCCCGAGTATCTGGTCCAAACCAACGGCGTTGACAAGCCCCATGGGAAGATCGGCGGGCAAGGCATCCACGAGCCCGCGCACAGGTGTGTTGAGGAATGCCTTGTTTTCCTTTAGCACCTTGCGGCGCAGTTTTTCGTCCGCCTTGGGATCAATTTTTTGACCCTCGTCCAGCGGCTCATACGATGCCGTTTGTAAAACCCCCTGCGCATCGCAGGCCCATTTGGCCATCCATGTGAAACCCTTGCCGGCCGCCTCCAGGCCATCCACAGGCAGGCTGTGTAGCAGTGCCAGCAGGTAGGCCACCGCGTCGGCCGTGCCGTTGTCGGTGCCACCCAGTTCGATGCTGAGCTTCTTACTGCCGCTGACCTGCAGGTACGCGCTTGCATCCTCCAGTGCGCCGCACAACGCATCCAAAAACGGAACTTCGGCGGGGCCGTATTCCGAGCACGGCAGCAGCAGCGCGGCAACCAACGCCTTTGCGTCTCTGCCGCTCGGTGCGCCATGGAGCGCCTCGGTGGCTATCTGCCGCACGGCGGCATAGTCATCTTCACCCAGGGCTGAGGCCAACCTGGTGATGAGCTCGCGCACGGGCTTCTCCGCGCTGGAGATTTTGATCTTGACGGTGAACTGCTCGGACATGTGAACCCAGGCATCACTTGTGAGCGCGCCACCAGATCGACAGTTCCTGGGCGTCAGGCCGGTTCTGGATGGTGGTCATGACGTCCAGCAGCCGCTTTGCACAAGGTGGTGCATCGTCGGCAAACGAGTTGACCTGGGACTTGCTCAGCGTCCTCTCTCCGGTCAGGAAGTCGTGCGCGTTGCCGCACAGGCCGTGCACATCGCCCACGACCTTTTTGTTGAGGCTCTTGAGGTGCCCAAGGCTCTCACCGACATAGGCCACCTTCAGGGCCAACATCAGCACGCCATGGCGCCAGTACCAGAAGTCCTTGAGCTTCTCTTCGGTGGCGGTGGCATCGTGCACCAGGGTGTTGCCGTCATGGCCACTGTCGCCCCACTCGCTCGAAACCGCCACTTCCTGGGGCTTGTTCTTGAACGACAGCAATTCACCCAGGGGCAGCAGCGCCTGCTGCTCGTACACCGCCATGGCCCAGGTGCCGCCCTCGCTGCCGAATTTGACGAAGCCGCCGCTGCTCACGTAGGGCGCGAGCCGGTCCAGCAGCGCATACAGGTCTTCGTCGATTTGGTCCCAGCTGATGTTGGTGATGCGCAGCCCCGACCGGCTGCTGGTGACTTCGCAGAACTGTTGGGCAAGGTAGTCGGCCGCCGAGGTGGTGGCCGCATCCAGCAGGCCCTGTGCCCCCAGATCCTGGCGCATCTGCTTAGCTGCGGCGGGGCGGATGGTTAGGTCGATGTGTGTGACTTGTGCGTGTAGGCCCATGGTGGTTCCTTTCAATTTCGGAAAGCCTCTTTAGACGGATGAGCTGTTCAATACGAAAACAGAAACGTCGCCGTTATCGTTCAACAAAAGCTTTTTCTCAAACAATCGAGCATCCAGATGCTTGTATCGAATGCCTTCACTGTCTATGGCCTCTAGCGCCATCGTCAATACCGAGCCTTCAACGGAATAATGGAAAGCCCAGTCACCCATGTCGGCCCTTCTTGAATGAAAGAAGGTGCCGGTTCCATCCGCCTTCAGCGTTATGACGACCTCCAAGAATCCTTGGGTGCTTTTCTCGTCAATCCACTTGCCACGAATTTCAGATGCCGAATGGACTTCACGGGTGCTTGGCCAAAGCGCTCTCAATTCCTCTTGGCTCAACCCCTTCTACAAATTGTTTGCGACTGCTACTGCTTTTGATAAAAGGTGTGACATGATTTTCTCCTGACGGGTCGTTGAAATTATTTGGGCTGACTCACATTGAATGTGTATTTATTCGCGCAATACAAAATGATGTTTTTCGGGTTGCTCAGGCAAAGATAAAAGTTCTTTGTATCCCCTTGGGAGCTCTCACATGACTTCACGTCAATGGCGTCCCGGAGGGTTTTGAATTTTTTGCTGGCGTCGGCAAGCTCTTGCTTGGTGATGTATCCGTCATTAAAGTTGACTTCGCCTTGAAGGACAGATTGGTCCAGGAAACGCCAGGTGTCTTTGACCGCTTTGGGGCAACTCAATTCTTTGGCGTTCTCTTCGCCATTTTCGAACAGTGCCTTTGCCATTCCAGATGCCATGGCGGTGGCCTCTTCCGAGACTGCTTTTTCTTTTGCGCGCGGTTTGACGTAGACCTCATCACTGACTTTACGAAAGACGAAGTCGATACCAATCACGGTGGCTTTCATGACCTGCTCATCGAGCTGGCTGATATTCACAACACCAGAATCAATTTCCAGAAAATGGCCGTTGGTAATGTAGAAAACGGATGGACTCATGGAGCGAATTTTTCCGTTCGCGAAATACGTCACTTGCGACATGTGATTGCCGCTGAATTCCCATCGGTCGTCTTCGTCATCGGAAGGGTTGCCGTTGTACGAGACAATTTTCCAACTGCCTTTCAGAGAGCGTTCACTCACTTCGAGAGCGTATGCTTGGTTTGCCAACAGCACCAGTATTGCCACTGCAATTTTCAACATGATTTGTGTTTTTTTAGGGTGAATGATTCAGACATGTGAGTCTGCTGGAAGGCTTCTAACCAGCGCTGGCTGATGTCGTCGTCTTCAAAACAGAGGGTGGCAATCGTTCTGACTTCGAAGAGGGAGAGTTCCCGCCGTTTCTGCAGATATACCGTGTTGGCCTACTTGGTGCACGCCAGGAAGTGGTTGTTGCCATTGGACATGCACTGGTAAAAGGCGCGGTCCTTGCCAGTGGCGAACTGACAGCTGGCCAGGGTTGTTTCGGCCTTGGCTCGGCGAATTTTGGCGGCGTTATTTTCGTAGTCCGCCTGGGTGATGTAGCCGTCCTTCATATTCTTGGCACTCACTTCCAGCGCTGTATCCGCTTGGTCCTGCGCATTCTTGACCGCACTGATGCAGTCCAATGGAACATCCTTGGGGTCAGCTTTCTTCAGGGCCTTTTCCATGCCTTTGGCAAAGTCCTGCACGTCTTGGGGAATCTTCTTGGTGCCATCTGCGTTGTATTCGGTGGCGCGTACCTTGCCATTGTTGTCACCACCAAAGCCGCTGTTGCTGTGCAGCTTTAGTGGCTCGCTGGTTTTCTCGTTGGCCGGCGGCTGTGCGCCGTAGTGGATCTTGCCCTCGGCATCCACCCATTTGTAGACGCCCTGGGCGAAGCCCGAAAAGGCAATGAACAGCAGCGCCAAGCTTAGACCGAAATATTGGGGAATGATTTGCAAGCGCATGGTGGAGTCAAGATATAAAGATATTTAAGGCAGTGTTACCGGCCAACCGGTGGATGTGGAACCATCGGCGCGCACCACATACAGCCATGCAGGCCCCGCTGAAAACCCACCACGCTGCAAGGTGGCGGAAATGCTGCCATCCTGCCATTGGGTGGCCACCTGCGGGTTGCGCAGGGTGGCCGCGCTCCAAGTTGCAGCGTTGGCCAGTACCAAGCGCGCGCGGCTGGTGTCCAGGTAGTGATCGTCGTACCAGACGCTCACACCGTCGGTGCTGCTGGGGTTGATCCAATAGTCCATGCCCACTGCCAGATAGCTGCAGTTCAGCACCTGGGCTGCGCTGGTGCGCGGTTGCAAGGCATGGCGGTCAATCTGCAGATTGCCGTTCACCCAGGTGATGTGTTCGCCGTTGGTCTGGCCGATGTCGTTGAGGCGGTAGTACTCCTCCACTTGCACCCAGGTGTCTTCCTCCAGGGCCAGCACTGTGCCGCTACCCATGCCAGCATCCTCACCCACCCAACCTTCGTCCAGGCTGCCGTCGCTGCGCACAATGCCCCCTTGCACGCCCACCAGGCGCTTGTCGGTGGAGTAGCGGTTCACGCTGGGACCGTCAGGGTAGTAGCTGGAGTAGTACTTGGGCTTGCCGCCATAGCAGGGGCTGCCGTTGGCACCAGCCACCTCCATGCCGCTGCGGTTGAATTTGAGTTGCACGATGCGCCCGCCGTTGGTTCGGAACTTGAGCCGGTAGCTCAGGTAAAGCTCGGTAGCACTGAAGCCCGTTGTGGCGATGTGTGGAAACGACTCTTCCACCACGCCGCTTGATGACACGGCGCCAAAGTGGCTCTGGTGTTTGAGTGATTTACCGTTGCCGTAGGCCTCAGTGCCGTCTACCGTGGTGCTGCCGCCAAAGCCGCCGTAGTTGGTGTAGCCGAAGCTGGCGGGCGCAGTGCCCGTGCTGCGGGTGTCGAAGTCTTCAAACCGCAGCGGCGCTGCCTGGGGCTTGCTGCCAAAGTGGCTGCCCTGCACGGTGATCGTTTGCTGGTGCAGCAGCGTGCCTGTTACAGCAGAAATGCTGGGGGCTGACAACGGTGCGGATGCGCTGCCGCCCGAGCTGCTGCCCGCATCACTGCCACCGCCTCCCCCGCATGCGCACAGCAGATTCATCAGCGTTAAAGAGGCGCCCATCCAATGCAAGGCCCTGCGGCGTTGCACCCGTTCAGGCAGCATAGACAACCTGGGCATTCAGGGTTTACTGAATCTTGCGGATGGTGTAGTTGTCGGTGTCGGCCACGTACAAGTTGGTTCCATCGGTGGTGATTCCTCGCGGGAGTTTGAAGCGGGCAGCAGCACCCGCACCATCCGTCGAACCACTGCTACCCGCCGTACCCGCCAGCGTGGTGACCACGCCGGTGGCAATCACCACCCTGCGGATCGCGTGGTTGTCAGTATCGGCCACGTACAAGTAGGTTCCGTCAGTGGAGATTCCCTTTGGGTTGAAGAAGCGCGCGGCAGCACCCGTGCCATCTGTCGAACCACCGCTGCCCGCCGTGCCCGCCAGCGTGCTGACAGCGCCTGTGGCAATCACCACTTGGCGGATGGTGTGGTTGCTAGCGTCCGCCACGTACAAGTTGATTCCGTCAGTGGTGATTACCGTTGGGGAGAAGAAGCGCGCGGCAGCACCCGTGCCATCCGCAGAACCACTGCTGCCCGCCGTGCCCGCCAGCGTGGTGACCACGCCCGTGGCAATCACGACCTTGCGGATAGTTACGTTGCCAGAGTCAACCACATAAAGGTTGGTGCCGTCAGTAGTAACCCCCCTCGGGGTGTCGAAGCGCGCAGCTGCGCCCGTACCGTCCGCAGTGCCAAAGCTGCCTGCCGTGCCCGCCAGCGTGGTGACCACGCCCGTGGCAATCACGACCTTGCGAATGGTTTGGTTGCCGGTGTCTGCCACGTACAAGTTGGTTCCGTCGGTGGTGATTGCTTCTGCGTTGTTGAACAGAGCCGCTGCACCCGTGCCATCCGTCGAACCACTGCTGCCAGCACTTCCTGCGATGGTGGTGACCACTCCCGTACCTATCACGACCTTGCGGACGGTGTAGTTGTTGTAGTCTGCAATATAGATATTGGAGCCATCGGATGTAATCCCAATGGGGCTATTGAAGCGCGCTACGGTGCCAGTGGCATCCGTCAAACCACTGCTACCCGCCGTGCCAGCCAGCGTAGTCACCTGGGTGCTTAGCGCAAGTGCCTTGCCCTGGATGGAGCCACCCATTTGGGTCGTGCTGGTGGTGCTGGAGCCGCCGCCTCCCCCGCCCCCACCACAAGCCCCCAGTGCCACTGCAAGCACCAAAGGCATTGCACGTTGAAGACCCAAAAACACATGACAACCCAACAGCATAAATACTCCCACTTCTGAAGAACACCCCTCGCAAAACTGCGGAAGGCGGTATGACCCAACACTTTTGTTCGTCGAATGAACAAAAGCTTCGGATGCTAGGGAAGTAGGAAGCTGCCGTCTTGAATCGAAACGACATTTGCGTCGTGCTTTGTGTAACAAGGTGCAGCAAAACCGAAAGTTACATGCAAGCACGCAGATTACATCTGCTTGACCTCTTCAAAAAAGATGTCGGTATAGCCTTTGTTGATTAAGTGCCTGTAAACCCGCTCGCTGACAAGAATGCAATTGGTATCTTCGTGGACCAGAAATAATTCAAGCTGACCGAGCTTGCCTGTATCAACCACCAAGTCATCCATCGCCTCACATGGAACGCGACCAATAACATTGAGCAACACATAGTCTTCAATTGTTCGATGGTTGGTGCGATCGTGAATGATGACCGGGTGTACCTCAATATTACGGATACCAATTTCAAGCAGGTCTTGATAAAACGCCTTGGTTCCAATCAGTGCAGGTGACCTGAAAAATGTGGGAAATATTCCATTGGAATCTTCATCATCCAAATCGCATATCAGTGCCCCTTCAAATGGTGCGCCCACATCGCTATCGGTGTAGTCCACAAAAACGTCTCCGGTCTTTGTTTGCATCAGCGCATGGCTACGCATATAAAGGCCAACACTTTCTGTGCCATCCCAATTTTCCAAAAGCACCTTGTCTGACATTTGGTAATACTTCATCGCAGCACCCTACAGTCTCAACGTCTTGTTAAATTTCGAGTTTTCGCTTCAACCTCTTCATACCAATTGCCGCCCTTTTTTGCATGACTCTTTTGAATACATGCAGAAGAGTGGTTTTGAATAGCCAGCCATCGTTGCGACTGGACATGCGCCATGTAACGCTACAGGAATCAATACCCGTTACCTGAAAGAAAATCTCCATTCTTGGCATCAAGGGTGAAAAATCCCCCTCTGTAACGAACACCTTGTTGGATTGCGCGTCTTTGACGCTGATTTTGATTTTTCTGGTACCCCTGAGAGGAATGGCCATTGTTTCCAGATATTCCTTACCGCACTGGGCGTGCGCCAGTGTGTTGGCTGACTCTATGGATAGCACGCCCGGAAACCACTCCGCAAAATGCTCAAGATTTGTCGCGTATAGGTAGGTGGCATCGACGGATCTGGCGATGGTTGTGGTCTGTTCAGTGAGTAGCTGCAAGCGATCTCCTTTTGTCCATTGAATGAGCAAACGATCCGGATGCTATGGAAGTAGGAGAAGACCGTCTTGAACCGAAACGACATTGCGCCGCGCTTTACGCAATTGGCACGCTGCACATCGAAGTAATCACCGCCAGGAACGGTAGGGCCAGAAAGATTCCTGGGTTTCAATGGTTTTTTGCAACTCAGTCAGGCTCAAACCAGAAAACCGCTTCACTTCTCTAGACAAATGCGATTGATCAGAAAACCCCATGTCGTGCGCCACATCGGCCAAAGACGGCTGCCCCACGGAGCTCAATTCACGCTTGTGAAGCAATGTGGACTCCATGCGCGCCATGCCCCGAAGTTCACGCATGGACAGTCCTGACTCCCCTTTAATTTTTCGCTCCAGTTGCCGAATGCTTTTTTCCAGCTGAACGAACTTTCTCCCTGAATCAACCAGACTATGCTGATGAGAGGGGCCGCCGGCAAGTGGTTGAGATTTTGCTTTGGGCTCAATCGTGCATTCAGGGTGTCCCGCGATATATACGCACACACACAGCCAGAGACAAAGAGGGCAGGAACAGAGAGGTGCGTGTGTCAGGGTGTAGTGCCCCATCATCCGCATCGAGCGGTTTTAGTGCCATGTTTTATACAGGGCCAAGAGCAATCAACGCGCCTTCAGCGTCTGCCGAAGACGGTAAGGCCAATAGGATTCCTGGGTCTCAATGGCGAGTTGCAAGTCCGTTGGGTTCAGACCTGAGTAGCGCTTCACTTCTCGGCACAAGTGCGCATGGTCAGAGAATCCCATGGCATGAGCCACCTCCGCCAAGGACTGACCACCAAATGCGCTGGACTCGTTGCCTTGCGTCAATGTCGACTCCATGCGCACCAGCCCACGGATCGCACGCATGGGAAGCCCCATTTGTCCTTTGATGAGCCGTTCTCGTTGGCGCGTGCTTTGCCCGAGGGTTGAGATGGACGCGCGCAACGCTACCGCATCAACCCAGTCATTGAACAACGTCAATCCATCCGGCAGCGTTGTCACTGGTTGCTTAGCACGCACAGGCACCCAGCGTGGCGTTAAAAATTCTTCAATAATTTGGATGCGCGCCAAATCATCAGCAGCCTTCAAGACGGCAACCGCCATCTTTTGCCAATCTCTGTCGAGAATAGTTTGCAAATTTCTGGCTTGATCAAGCAAACTGGCCACATTCAAGTGAGTCAGCGCATGAAATGCATCAGGGAAAAATGTCAGTGAAAAACCAAGGGCTGGGCCTTGATTTTTCCAAACATTGGGTTGTGTACGAGGACCGCGCAAAACAACGCGCCTTGACGATGGGGGCCATACATCATCAATATGAATCGATGATCTTCCACCGTGAATCAACCAAATAATGCTGACCAACGGAGACACTGGCAAATGGCTGAATCTCTGCTTGGGACTTAATTGAGCATCCAAAGTGTCACGCACCACATAAGCACACACACAATCTGCCAACGCGGATGAAGGCAGGAACAGAGATGTTCGGGTGTCCGGGTGTATAACCCCGTCATCCGCATCGAGCGGTTTTAGTGCCATGTTTACACAGAAGCAATTAACGCGCCTTCAACGCCTGCCGAAGACGGTAAGGCCAATAGGATTCCTGGGTCTCAATGGCTCGCTGCAATTCCGTAGGACTCAGACCAGAGAAACGCTTCACTTCTCTGGAAAAATGCGCTTGGTCAGAGAAGCCCATGTCATGGGCCACATCCACCAAAGATGGGGCGCCAAACGCGTTGGATTCGTGGCCTCGCGTCAATGTTGACTCCATGCGCACCAAGCCACGGAGCGCGCGCATGGGAAGGCCTAATTGCCCCTTTACCAGTCGCTCTCGTTGGCGCGTGCTTTGCCCAAGGGTTGACGCGGATGCACGCAACGCTACGGCATCAACCCAGGCATTGAATAAGGACAAACCCTCCGGTGGAGGCGACGCGGGCTTTTGAGCACGCACAGATAGCCAACGATGTGTTAGAAACACTTCGATGATTTGAATGCGTGCCAAGTCGTCGATGGCCATCAAGACTGCATCAGCCATCTTCTGCCAGTCTTGGTCGAGCGCCGTTTGCAAGTCCTGGGTTTGGTCCAGAAAATTGGCTACATTCAACTGGGTCAGAGCATGGAATGCATCCGGAAAAACAGTCAATGTAAACACATAGGCTGGACCAAAACTTTCCCAAACAGTGGGTTGCGTGCGAGGGCCGCGCAATACAGCCCCTCTTGCCAACGAATGGCATTCACCGCCATGCATCCCGGGTCCGTCACAGTGGATTGCCCAACTAATATTGACCAGCGGGGACACTGGCAAATGACTGAGGCTCTGTTTGGGACTTAATTGGGCATCCAAAGTGTCGCGCACCATATACGCGCACACGCAGTCCGCCAATACCGGCGAAGGCAGGAATAGAGATGTGTGTGTATCGGGGTGTATAGCCCCGTCATCCCCATTCAGCGGAGTTGCTTCCATGTTTTAACCCCGCAAAGAGCAGTGTTAGCTCCCCGCCACCTTCATCTTGTTGATCAGCACCGAGCCTACGGTCTTAGCGCCGTAATTGTAGGTATCAGCACCCACGGCCTCAATGCCCTTGAGCATGGCTTTCATGTTGCCGGCAATGGTGATTTCGTGCACCGGGTAGGCAATGCGGCCCTTCTCGACCCAGAAGCCACTAGCGCCGCGCGAGTAGTCGCCCGTCACGTAGTTCACGCCCTGCCCCATCAGCTCGGTCACCAGCAGGCCGGTGCCCAGCTTTTGCAGCATGGCGTCCAGGTCGTCACCGGCCTTGGTTAGGCGGGAGGTAAAGGTCAGGTTGTGCGAGCCGCCCGAGTTGCCGGTGGTGCGCATGCCCAGCTTGCGGGCCGAATAGCTGCTCAGGAAATAGCCCTGAACGCGCCCGGCGTCGACCACCTTGCGGGCTTGCACGCGCACACCTTCGTCGTCAAACGGCGAGCTGCCCTTGCCGCGCAGCACGAATGGGTCTTCCTGAATATCTATGTGTTTGGGCAGCACCTGCTTGCCCAACGAGTCCAGCAAAAAGCTGCTCTTGCGGTACAAGGCTCCGCCGCTCACGGCCTGCACAAAGGCGCCCACCAGCCCAGCCGCCAGCGGCGATTCGAACAGCACGGGGCATTCCACCGTGGCAATCTTGCGGGCCTTCAGGCGACTCAGCGCACGTTCGGCGGCATAGCGGCCCACGGCCTGGGGCGAGGCGAGCTCGTCTGCCGAGCGCATGGAGCTGTACCAGGCGTCGCGCTGCATATCGTTGCCCTTGCCCGCAATCGGCGATACCGACAGCGAGTGACGCGAAGACGCGTAGCCACCCCGAAAACCGCGCGTGTGTGCGCTGAAAAAATGCGATTGCTGGGCCGACACGGCAGCGCCTTCACTGTTGGTGATGCGCTTGCTCACGCCCAGCGCGGCCGCTTCGCATTCCAAGGCCAACTGGGCGGCCTCTTCGCTGGTCACCGCCCAGGGGAAGAACAAATCCAGGTTGCGGCCGCGGTCGGCCACCGGCACGATGTCATCGGCGTCGGGCAGGCTGGCAAACGGGTCCTCGGCCGTGAAGCGCGCGATGTCGTAGGCCGCGCGCACGGTTTGTTCGATGGCCGCGTCCGAGAAATCGGAGGTGCTGGCATTGCCGCGGCGGTTGCCCACATACACGGTCACGCCCAACGACTTGTCACGGTTGCGTTCCACATTCTCCAGTTCACCGTTGCGCACGGACACGCTCAGCCCACAGCCCTCTGACACTTCGGAGCCAGCGTCCGTCGCCCCCAATTTCTTGGCTTGGGCCAGGGCGGTGTCCACGCGCGACTCGAAAAAGTCGCGGGTGTAGGCAAAGCCGCTGTCGGCCGGTTTGGCCTTAGGAGTGGGAGATGGGGAGGTGCGCCCAGAGGCGGAGGTGGGTTTCTTCATGGCGACGGCTATGATACTTGGCTATGTCACGCAAACTAAAAAAGGGCTATTACGTCAAGGGTCAGTTCGTCGCCGAAGGCAGCGCACTGGACTTGGAGTACAAGCGCGAACTCAAGGGCACGGATGAGCCCACCCGTACCGACCTCAAAAAGGAAAGCACCGAGCTGCAAAAGCTGGGCGAAGACCTGTTGACGCTGCGCACCGAGCTCATCACCAAGTTGGACCTGCCCGACAAGCTGGTGGAAGGCGTGGCGGAAGCCAAGCGCATCACCAATTTCGAAGGCAAACGCCGCCAGATGCAGTTCATTGGCAAGCTAATGCGCAAGCTGGAGCCCACCAAATGGGACGAAATCCGTGCGGCGCTCGAAGAACAGCACATGCCATCGGCCAAAGAAACGATGGTCCTGCACCAGGCCGAACAATGGCGCGACCGCCTGATTGCCGATGACGATGCCGTGGGCCAGTGGATCACCCTGAGCCCCGCCACCGACAGCCAGAACCTGCGCGCCCTGGTGCGCCAGGCCCGCAAGGACGCCAAGCCCGAAAAACCTGGCGAGGCCCTGCGCCACGGTCGTGCCTACCGCGATATTTTCCAGTTGGTGCGTGAGGCCTTGCAGGCCCACCAGGATGGCCCCACAGCCGATGACGCGGACGATGGGGTCGACTACGACGGAGACGAGGCATGAGTGGGTCCGGGTTTGATCCGGTCAAGATTGGCATCGTCTCCATCAGCGACCGCGCTTCCAGCGGCGTCTACGAAGACAAGGGCCTGCCCGCCCTGCAAGACTGGCTGAGCCGTGCGTTGCACAACCCCATCCAGTTCGAAGCGCGGTTGATTGCCGACGAACAAAAATCCATTGAAGACACGCTGATTGCGCTGGTGGATGCGAAATGTGCGCTGGTGCTGACCACCGGTGGCACCGGCCCGGCGTTGCGCGATGTGACGCCCGAAGCCACGCTGGCAGTGGCCGACAAGGAGATGCCGGGC
Source organism: Rhodoferax saidenbachensis (assembly GCF_031457975.1). GTDB lineage: Bacteria > Pseudomonadota > Gammaproteobacteria > Burkholderiales > Burkholderiaceae_C > Allorhodoferax > Allorhodoferax saidenbachensis_A. Next base: position 75,570 of record NZ_JAVDXO010000007.1, on the reverse strand, counting down.
TTTGGCGAACAGATGCGCGCCATCAGCCTGCACTTTGTGCCTACGGCCATCCTGTCGCGCCAGGTAGCGGTGATCCGCAAGCAAACTTTGATCATCAACCTGCCGGGCCAACCCAAGGCGATTGCCGAGACGCTGGAAGGCCTGAAAAACGCCGAAGGCCAGCAGATCGTGCCCGGCATCTTTGCCGCCGTGCCTTACTGCGTGGACCTGATTGGCGGTCCGTATCTGGAAACGGTGGATGCCGTGTGCAAGGGCTTTCGACCCAAAAGTGCGATGCGGCCCGTGCGTAGCTAAATCCACACAGCCGTAAAAAAGGCCCCGAGGGGCCTTTTTTACTTTCCGATGAGCTGGTTGAGCTTCTCTGCCTCAAAACACTCTTTGCGCGAGGCATCGCTGGGCACGCAGTCGCCCGCCGTGCCACGGGCCGAGAGCTGCTCGATGGCCTTCCACAGCAGCGCAATCTGGTGGTCCTGGCCGGAGGCACTGTCGACCAACCCACGCAAGGCCTGGCTGACGGGATCGTCTTCTTGGGTGATGCCGTAGGCGGTGAACTTGCGGTCTGCAGTAGTCACATCGGCGCTCACCCCGGCTTTGCTGGGGAGAATGCGCGCCGGAATGCCCACCGCCGTAGCACCCGCAGGCACGGGTTTGACCACGACAGCATTGCTGCCGATCTTGGCACCATCACCCACCACAAAGCCGCCCAGCACCTTGGCGCCAGCGCTCACCACCACGTCTTTGCCTAGTGTGGGGTGGCGCTTGGAGCCCTTGTATAGGCTGGTTCCGCCCAAGGTGACACCCTGGTAAATCGTGCAGCCGTCGCCAATCTCGGCGGTCTCGCCCACCACCGTGCCCATGGCATGGTCGAAGAAAACGCGCTCGCCCAGCTTGGCGCCGGGGTGAATTTCGATACCGGTGAAAAACCGCGACAGGTGCGAAATGAAGCGCCCCAACCACTTCAGGCCGTGCGTCCAGCACCAGTGTGCCACGCGGTGCACCACCACCGCATGCAGCCCCGGATAACAGGTGATGACCTCCCAGGTGGTACGGGCGGCCGGGTCCCGGTCGAGGATGCATTGGATGTCGGAGCGGATGCGTGAAAACATGCGAAAGAGTCTACCCGTTCAGGTCTGATTTGCCGTCTATCGCCACCAATCCCCCACCCGCAGCCGGTGCTTGGGCGCTACGTTGGAGGATGGCCTTGGCAATACCGCGCAGGATGTGGATCTCCTCCTGCGTGACCTGGGCCCGGTTGAACAGCGCGTTCAAGCGTGGCATCAGCTTCTTGGGCGCAGCGGGGTCCAGAAAGCCCAGCGCCACCAGCGACTGTTCCAGGTGCGTGAGCATGCCGCTCACCTGGGCCGCATCCGCCAAACTATTCCCCGTTCGGGCTGAGCCTGCCGAAGCCTGCAACCCTTCGACAGGCTCAGGGTGAGCGGAATCCGAAGAAAACCCGCCCAGTGCCAGGCGCCACTCATAGGCAATCACTTGCAAGGCCGCACCAATGTTGAGCGAGCCAAACTGCGGGTTGCTGGGAATGGAAAGGCAGACGTGGCAGCGGTAGACGTCTTCATTGCGCATGCCAAAGCGTTCGGAGCCAAATAGAAAGCCCACGCCGGACTGACCGGAGTTAGATGCCAAATCACCCTCTAGCCCCCGTGTCTCCTGCGCGAGAAGCTCACCTTTTGATAGCGCGGCAAAGTGCTCGCGCGGCGTGGTGGTAGGTGGGCCGAAATCGCGCGGCGTCATCGCCGTGGCGCACAGGTGGCTGATGCCGTCCAGCGCCTCGTCCAGCGTGTCCACGATGCGGCATTTGTCCAGCACGTCCAGCGCCCCACTGGCGCGCTGGATGGTTTCTTCCCGGCGCAGCACATTGGACCAGCGCGGCGCCACCAGCACCAGGTCGTCAAAACCCATGGTTTTCATGGCGCGGGCGGCAGCGCCCACATTGCCGGCGTGGCTGGTGTTGATCAGGATAAAGCGGGTATGCATACGGTCGGTGTCAGGGAGAGAGAGGCTGTTTTGGGGTCTTAGGGTGCGCAACCCTAGCCCAGCCGCTAAAATACGCCTATTGTCGCCGCCTGCATCGCCAGCCGGTCCTCCCAGTTCTTCCCCCAACAATCTATGACGCTCAATCTGCACCCCATGGTCAATGTGGCCATCAAGGCCGCCCGCACTGCCGGAAACATCATCAACCGCGCGGCGCTGGACATCGAATCCGTACGCGTTTCGCAAAAAAAGGCCAACGACTTCGTCACCGAAGTGGACCACGCTGCAGAGCAAGCGATCATTGAAACCCTGCTGACGGCCTATCCCGGCCACGGCATCCTGGCTGAAGAATCTGGCAGCGAACACGGCGCCAAAGACTCCGAATTCGTCTGGATCATCGATCCGCTGGACGGCACCACCAACTTCATCCACGGCCTGCCCGTGTACTGCGTGAGCATCGCACTGTCCGTCAAGGGCAAGATCGAGCAAGCCGTGGTGTACGACCCCAGCCGCAACGACCTGTTCACCGCCACCAAGGGCCGTGGCGCCTATCTGAACGACCGCCGCATCCGCGTCTCCAAGCGTACCCAGCTCAACGAGTCGCTGATTTCCACCGGTTTCCCCTTCCGCCAGGGCGACAACTTCAACCAGTACCTGCAGATGATGGGCGACGTGATGCAACGCACTGCCGGCCTGCGCCGCCCCGGCTCCGCCGCGCTGGACTTGGCCTATGTGGCCGCTGGCTACACCGAAGGCTTTTTCGAGTTGGGCCTGCAGCCTTGGGACGTGGCCGCGGGTTCGCTGCTGGTGACCGAGGCCGGTGGCCTGGTGGGCAACTTCACGGGCGAAGCCGATTTTCTGGACCAGCACGAGATTTTGGCCGGCAGCCCCCGCATTTACGGCCAGATGGTCACGCTGCTGGGCAAGTACAGCAAGTTTGCCCCAGCAGGTGAAAAGGCTGCGCTGCGCCAGGCGGCCATTGCTGCCAGCGAAGCGCAGGCACAGCCCGCCCGCGACAGCGCTACCGACGACGCACCGCTGTAATCAGATCACCCAGGTCGGGGCCTCGCCTTTGCTGGGCTGGTCCGGCAGGGACAGCTCGTCCACCGGGCAGGGTCGGCCAAACAGGTAGCCCTGGAACAGCGTGCAGCCGTTCTGCAGCAGGAATTCGCGCTGCCCCTCGGTCTCTACCCCCTCTGCCACCACGCCAAAGCCCAAGCTTTTGCCCAGCGCCAGCACCGTACGGGCGATGGCGGCGTCGTTGGGGTCAGTCAGCACATCGCGCACAAACGACTGGTCGATCTTGAGCTGCTGCAGCGGCAATAGCTTCAGGTAAGACAGCGACGAGTAGCCCGTGCCAAAGTCGTCCAGAGAAAAGCCCACCCCCACCTTCTGCAGTTCGGTCATTTTCAGGATCGCGTCCTGCGTGTCGCTCAGCAGAAGACTCTCGGTCAGCTCCAGCTTCAAGCGCTGCGGGTTGGCACCGGTCTTGCGCAGCAGCGCCTGCACCTGCTGGGCAAACTCGGGGTGGCGGAATTGGCGGGCGCTCACGTTGACCGCGATGGACTGCATGGCGGTAGCCGGGCTCTCCGCCCACTGCGCAAGCTGGCGGCAGGCCACTTCCAGCACCCACTGGCCCAGCGGGATGATGAGCCCGGTCTGCTCGGCAATGGGAATGAAATCCATGGGCGACACCAAGCCACGCTGCGGGTGGCGCCAACGCACCAGGGCCTCCACACCCACGGTGCGCCGCTGCGCGTCTACTACGCGCTGGTAGTACACCACCAACTCGTGGCGCTGCAAGCCGTGGCGCAGGTCCGCCTCCAGCGCCGTGCGCTCGGCCACCAGGGCCTGCATGGCAGGGTCGAAAAAGCGCAGCGTGTTGCGGCCCGCGGCCTTGGCCTCGTACATGGCCAGGTCGGCCTGCTTGAGCAGCTCGTCCACGGTCTGGCGCTGCTGGCCGAAGAGCGTGACACCAATGCTGGGCGTGCTGTGGTGCTCCACCGTGCCCAGCATGTACATCTGGTTCAGGCTGGAAATCACCTTCTTGCCCACCAGCTCCACCTGGGCAATAGCGCGGTCCGGGTCGTGCTCCAGGTTGTGCAGCATGATCACAAACTCGTCGCCCCCCAGGCGGGCCACCGTATCAGCCTGGCGCACGCAGGCCACCAGGCGCTGGGCGACCTGCTGCAGCAGCATGTCGCCCATGTCGTGGCCCCGGGTGTCGTTCAGGTCCTTGAAGTTATCCAGGTCAATGAAGAGTAAAGCCCCCACGGCCCGATCACGGCCAGCCACCACGAGGGCGAGCTGCAGCCGGTCGATCAGCAGGCGGCGGTTGGGGAGCCCGGTCAGCACATCAAAAAAAGCGAGCCGTTCGATTTTCTCTTCGGCCAGCTTGCGCCCCGTGATGTCGCGCCCCACACCGCGGTAACCTTGAAAGCGCCCCTCGGCGTCGAACATGGGTGCGCCGCTGGTAGAAATCCAGTAGATGTTTCCATCGTCGTCGGTATCGCGCAATTCCAGCTCGCGGAACTCGGCATGCGACTGCAGCACCTCGCGGTGGGCCTTCCAGTCGGGTTCGGACATGTTGAGCGCGCCAATCTCCCAACGCGTTTTGCCCAGGTTGCCCACGCCGGTCTGGCTGGATTGCGTGCTCAGCGCGCCATCAAAACGCACAAACCGGAACTCGGCATCCTGCTCCCAGTACCAGTCGGACGACAACTCGGTAAGCGAGCGGAACCGCGCCTCGCTCTCCATCAGCGTGGCCTGCGAAGTCTTGTGGTCGGTGATGTCGGTGACCGAGCCATACGCCACACGGTGGCCCGAGACTTCGAGTTGCATGACGGCCTTGCCAAACAGTGAGCGCACCGTGCCGTCGGGCAAACGCACGCGGAACTCGTGGGCCCAGGTCGTGTTGCGCGTCACGCTGTCCTGCATCGAGGACAGCGTGGCATGCCAATCTTCGGGATGGATACAGCGAAACACGCTGCGTGGGTCCTTGCGTGCCTGTTCGGCGGTCACGCCAAAAATGGCATGGCAGGCCTCGCTGACAAACGTGAACTTGCCGTACTGCTGCGAGTAGTGCACGTACTGGAACACCATCTCGGGCAGGCGACTGGTCAGGCGCTGGATCAGATCCAGCCGCTCCTGCAGCGCGCGCTTGGCGTGGGCCTCTTCGGTAAAGTCCTGCACCACCCCAAAGTCCACAAACGAGCCATCGCTGCGGTGGTGGCGGCGCATGCGGGTGCGCAGCCAGCGCTGGTCGTCCCCCTCGCTGATCCAACGGTAGGCCAGCTCGGTGCCATCCATGCGGGCACGCGCGTCCAGAAAGGCGGCCCGGTCCTCCGGATGGATGTGGGCACGCGCCTCCTCGAACGTCACCTCGTCCTGCACCGGCGTGTGGGAGAGTGCGTACAGCCCCTTGGACCACACAGGCAGCTGGCCCTGGGTCACGGTCCAGTGGCCCACATGGGCCAGGTCCTCGGTCAGTTCAAACAGCTCCAGCTGGCCGCGCAACTCCTCATTGGCCAGCTGCAGCGCACGCTCGCCCGCAGCCACCGCCTCTTCCGCTTCGCGTTGCAAGGTGATGTCGGTGAGATAGACCGCCACATGCGGCTCGCCCGCAATGTCGATGCGCGTGCCGTTCATGACAAACAACACCTTGCGCCCGTCCTTGGTGGTGAAGGGCGCTTCTGGCCGGTGGTCAGGGTCGTCGTCGGTCATCAACCTGGTCAACGCCAGGTCGCGCGCCTCCAAACTGGGCCAGAAACCAAGCTCCAGTGAGGTACGCCCTACGGCATCCTGCCAGCTGTAACCAGTGACCTGTTCCCAATGCCGGTTCACATCGACAAAACAACCGTCGCTCAGGCGGTTGACGGAGATGGCAGCGGGACTGCGCACAAACAGTGCGTCCAGCATGTCGTATTGGCGCCGAGCCGCCGACTCCGCAGCCGTCAGCGCCGAGCGCAGGCGTGCCAGTTCGGCCTGCAAGGCCTCTGGTGTTTCGGGGTTCACCGGCTGCTCCCCGCTCATGGATTGGGCAACTGCAGCAATTCAACCGGCACCGGGCGCCCGAAGAAATACCCCTGAAACGCCTTGCACCCGTTGCGCAGCAAAAAGTCGTGCTGGCCCGCGGTCTCCACCCCCTCAGCCACCACCCCCAGATCCAGGCTCTCGGCCAGATTCAGGATAGTGCGGGCAATGGCCGCATCATTGGGATCGGTCAACACATCGCGCACAAAGGACTGGTCGATCTTGAGCTGGTCCAGCGGCAGGCGCTTGAGGTAGGACAGCGAGGAATAGCCGGTGCCGAAATCGTCCAGTGAAAAGCCCACCCCGATGGAACGCAGTTCGCTCATTTTTTCAATCACTTCATCAAACTCCGACAACAACAGGCTCTCGGTCAGTTCCAGCTTCAGGCGATAGGGGTTGGCCCCGGTCAGGCGCAACAGGTTCAGGATGTGGTTGGAGAACTCGGGGTGCTTGAACTGGCGCGCACTCACGTTCACGGCCATGGTGAGCTTCTGCGTATGCGGCTTGGCGCTCCACGCGACCAGCTGCGCACAGGCGGCTTCCAGAACCCACTGACCCAGTGGCAGGATCAACCCGGTCTGCTCGGCAATGGGAATGAACTCGCCCGGCGACACGATGCCGCGCTGCGGGTGCTTCCAGCGCAGCAGGGCCTCCACCCCGGTGGGCACCCCTTCAGCATCCACCACGCACTGGTAGTACAGCATGAACTCGTCGCGCAACATGCCCTGGCGCAGGTCGGTCTCCATGGCCGCGCGGGCCGTGGCCGCCGCCTGCATTTCAGGGTCAAAAAAGCGCAGCGTGTTGCGCCCTGCCCCCTTGGCCTGGTACATGGCTAGGTCAGCGCGCTTGAGCAGCTCGTCCACACTGTGCAGGTGCTGGTAAAACAGCGTGACGCCGATGCTGGGCGAGCTGTGCAAGTTGTGGCTGGCTAGTGCGAACTGCTGGTTCAGCGTTTGCAGAATCTTCTTGGCCACGGTCTCGGCCTGAGCTGCGGCCTCGGCCGGGTCCATGCCCAATTCTTCGAGCATGACCACAAACTCATCGCCGCCCAGCCGCGCTACGGTGTCCACGGTGCGCACACACTCCTGCAGCCGCTGCGCCACCTGCTGCAGCAGCAGGTCGCCCATGTGGTGTCCCAGCGTGTCGTTAAGAATCTTGAAGTTGTCCAGGTCAATGAACAGCAAGGCACCGTGGTGGCTGTTGCGCGCACTGGCAGCCACCGCATGGTTCAACCGGTCGATCAGCAGGCGCCGGTTAGGCAGCCCGGTCAGCGCATCGTAAAAGGCCAGGCGCTCGATGTCGGCTTCGGCCTGCTTGCGTGCCGAAATATCGCGCCCCGTGCCGCGATAGCCGGTGAACACACCATCCACATCAAACATCGGCTCCCCGCTGATGGACGCCCACATGTAGGTGCCATCGGCGCGGACGCGTTGCAGCTCAAAGTCATAAAACGTTTCGTGGGCCAGAAGCTGTGCCTTGTGGGCCGCCCACTGCGCGGCAGTCACCCCCAGTGCGCCCGAGTCCCAGCGCGTACGACCCATGGCCTCCTCGGGTGCCAGATAGCTGTCTATGCGGCCATCACCATCCACACGTACAAAGCGGAACTCAGCGTCCTGCTCCCAGTACCAGTCCGACGACAACGCCGACAGGTTGCGAAACCGCTCCTCACTGAGCTTGAGCCGGGTCAGCGCTTCTTTCTGCGAGGTAATGTCGGTGATGGAGCCGCAAAACAGCACCGAACCATCGGCCTGCACCTCGGGCAGGGCGTAACCGAGCATCCAGCGCTCCTGGCCGTCTGCCGGCCGGGTGCGGAACTCGCAATGCCAGGGTTGCACAGTCTTTGCAGCCTCCCAGGTGGACTTGACCACCATGGTGGCATCGTCCGGGTGCACCGCGCGCAAGACCGAGGCCGGATCGTTGCGGGCCTCTTCAGGCGTCAGGCCAAACAGCTGTTGCACTGCCGCACTGACGAAGGGGAACGCAGAGCGCTTGTCGGGCCACATCTGGTATTCGTACACCATGCCGGGCGCGCGACTGGTGATCTTCTGGATAAAGGCCAACTGGTTCTCCAGCTCCTGGCGCGCCTGCCGCTCACTGGTGAACTCCTGCACGATGCCGAAGTCGGCCCGTACTTGCCCCCCCTCCACCTGCCGGTGCATGCGCGAGCGCAGCCACACCACACTACCGTCGCTGCGCCGCAAGCGGTACTCCACCGTCTGGCCGTCCATGCGCGCGCGCGCCTGCAGCACACGCTCACGGTCCTCTTCCATCACGTTCGCCAGCAGCCGTTCTTTGGGTACTAGCGCGCGCCCCGGCTCCTGCACGATCTCGCCATAGCCGCGCGACAGGTGCACCATGCTGTCGCCCGGGTAGATCACCCAGTGGCCGACCTTGGCCACCGACTCGGTCACCTCGTAGAGCTTGACCTGGCGGTTGAGTTTTTCGTTGGCGTGCTCCAGCGCCTGCTCCCCCGCACGCAGGGCCTCATGGGCCAGGCGCTCGGCCGTCACATCGCGCAGGTAAATCAGGATGTACTGCTCTTCCTGCTCCTGCATCAGCGCGGCGTTCATGCGCACCACGCGCGGGTTGCGGTCCTGCATCACCAGCGTGACGTCGGTGTCCACCACCCGTCCGCCGGTCAACAGGGGGGCAAACACGCGCATGCGTTCTTCCGGATCCAGCCAGTGGCCCATTTCTACTGCGGTGCGGCCTAGCGCCTCGGCACGGGAGTAGCCCGTCAGGCTCAGCCACTCGGTATTCACCTCCACCAGCACGCCATCGCGCACACGGGTCAAGGCAATGGCCTCAGGGCTGCACTCAAAAACAGTTTGGAACACCGACCCCGTCAAACCAGGCGCCCCGATACCACCACCCGCCCACGGGGTGGGAGAAGCGGAAGACACGGGGTCTGGTCGGGTCTGCACTGCGGTGAGGCGGGGGCCTGTAGAGATGATTCCCTATGATAGGGCCTGAAATCTGGGCACGCCATCCAAACACCCCCTGATTTACCCGCTGTGCGGGTAGCCAATTTGGACTGCGCCCCGCCCGGAAACAACGGTTGCACTATCATCTCGCAGTGCGCCACCTCTTCATCCTGTTGCTGATTGCCTTGCTGCCCCTGCGTGGGTGGAGTGCAGAGCACATGGCCGTGCAAATGGCTGCCAGCCAAGTGAGTGCGTCGGCCATGCCAGCGGATTGCCCCATGCTGGTCCAGGCCACAACAAGCGACACCGGTCAACCGCAAGAGCACGGCAAGAGCCTGGCGCACTGCCAGTCCTGCCAGCTGTGCGTAACGCTGGCCGCACTGCCCACTATGGCGGTGCCCACGGCAGCACCCCGGCCGCCAGCCCCCGCGGCCCCGCAGGCCGACCGCTTTGCCAGCGCAGACCTGCCGCGCACGGCCAAGCCCCCTATTTCCTGACCCGACAGCCGAACCACGTCCGCACGCTTCCCGTGCGGGTTCATTGTTGGGGACTTGGAGCGCCAATCACCTTGCGCAGCCACGGCCCCGCTGTTTGGAAACACCATGAAATTTGGAATATGGATAGTCGCGCTGGTCTGCGCGGCGCCGGCCTTTGCCGCCCCCGACTGGACACGCGCCCGCATCGTCCAGCTAGACCCTGAAAAAGCCCGCGTCACCCCGCAACACCAACGCATCCGCAGTATCCGCATGGACGCGATGGAGCCCGTGCGATGACACCGCACCTCGCACGACGCATTGCCCTTGCACTGGGAAGCGCCCTGGTGGCGCTGCCTGCCTGGTGCGGCCCCATGGGCTTCAAGGACAGCTGGATGGCCATGGGCGACTTCGCACCCAACTGGAAGGAAGCCTTTGTCAACTACGCGCTGACCCCGCGCGACGCCGTAGGCCTCAGCACCCTGGCCATGCGCTCAGACGATGAGACCCGCACTCGGCAGCTCAACGAGGTCACCTACACGCGGCTACTAAGCCGCTGGAACCTGCCCGAGGCCCAGGCCAATGTCTGGCTCCTGGGCGGCGTGGGCAGCTTCACGGGCAATGACTTCAGCGGCGCCAAAATCGTGGTGACACCGGGTATCCAGGTGGACTACGAGACCACACGGGTCTATGCCTCAGCGTTGCTTCGGCTGTACCGCGCCGAGGGCATCAACCACGACTTTGCCTCGGCACGCCTGGGATTCTCGTTTTACGAGGTGGACTACGACCAAACCCAACCCTGGCTGATCGTGGAGGCGCGGCGCATGAACGGCCTGTCCGACGCGACCGAGGTGACGCCCATGCTGCGCCTCATCCACAACCGCTACTTCGTGGAACTGGGGGTCAGCAATGCATCCCAGGTCCGCGCCAACTTCATGTACATCTTTTGATTCGGAGCATCCCATGACCAAAATCACCCTCTCCCTCGCACTGGCTGTTGCATTGGTACAGACCGCGCTTCCCGCCTTCGCCACCACCAGCGTGAAAGTCACCGTCAACGGCATGGTCTGCGCGTTCTGCGCCCAGGGCATTGAAAAGCGCATCTCCAAAATGGGCGCCACCAAAGAGGTGTTTGTCGACCTTAAGAAAAAGACCGTGGCCATCGAAGCCAAAGAGGGCCAGACACTGGACGACAAAGCCATCGCCGCCGAAATCGTGGACTCGGGCTACGACGTGGTGAAGATGGAAACCGTGCCGCAGTCGGTGGCCGAGATCCGGGCTGAGCTGAAAGGCCGCAAATGAGCGTCGACGGGGTCGTCGAGTCCCGCAACAGCCTGTGGACCTCCGTGGCCAGCCTGTTCGCCAGTTCCAGCACGCTGGTCTGCTGTGCACTGCCGGCCCTGCTGGTGGCGCTGGGCGCGGGGGCCGCGCTATCGTCACTGATCGCGGTGTTTCCGCAGCTGGTGTGGCTCAGTGAGCACAAGGTGGGTCTGTTTGTGTTTGCCGGTCTGATGCTGCTGGCCAGTGGCGTGCTGCAGTGGCGCAACCGCCACGCGCCCTGCCCCACCGACCCGGCCCTGCGTAACGCCTGCCTGAAGACGCGCAAGACCGCAGGCCTGGTGTACGGGACCAGCGTGCTGCTGTACCTGGTGGGTGGCTGGTTTGCATTTGTCCAGCCCTGGCTGAGCGAATAGCGGCGGCGGGTTGGCCGCCCGGAAGTGCAGGCTGATGTTGATAGACTTCCCCGCATGACCGTGCCCGACCCGCAACACACCCCCATGATGCAGCAGTATCTGGGTCTCAAAGCCCAGTACCCCGGCACCCTGCTGTTCTACCGCATGGGGGATTTCTATGAGATGTTTTATGCCGACGCCGAGAAGGCGGCGCGGCTACTGGACATCACGCTGACGCAGCGTGGCCAGTCCGCCGGCCAGCCCGTGGTGATGGCCGGTGTGCCCTTCCACGCCATGGAAGGCTACCTGGCCAAGCTGATCCGCCATGGCGAGTCGGTCGCCATCTGCGAGCAGACCGGTGAGGTGGGCGTCAACAAGGGCCCGGTGGAGCGCAAGGTGGTACGCGTGGTCACGCCCGGCACGCTGACCGATGCCGAGCTGCTGAACGAAAAATCCGAATCCATCCTCATGGCCGTCCACCAGGGCCCGCGCAACCGCTGCGGCCTGGCCTGGTTGTCCGTCACCCAGGGTGTGGTGTTTCTGGCCGAATGTGCGCCCGACGAGGTGAACGGCTGGATCACCCGCGTGGCCCCTAGCGAGCTGACCTACAGCGCCGGCTGCACCACCAGTTTTGAAGACAAGCTCAAGCGCCTGCGCTCCACCAGCAACGCGCTGTACCTGACGGCCCGGCCCGAATGGCAGTTCGACAGCGCACTGGGCCAGCGCAAACTGCTGGACGCGCTGCAGGCCGCCAGCCTGAGCAGCTGGAACGCGCAAGACCTGCCACTGGCCCACGCCGCCAGCGCCGCGCTCTTGGGCTATGCCGAGCACACCCAGGGTCGGGCGCTCACCCACATCCATAGCGTGCAGGTGCAACGCAACGATGCGCTGATCGACCTGCCCACCACCACGCGTCGCAACCTGGAGCTGGTGCAGACCTTGCGCGGCGAGGACAGCCCCACGCTGTTCAGCCTGCTGGACACCTGCATGACCGGCATGGGCAGCCGCATGCTGAAAAGCTGGCTGCTGGAGCCCCAGCGCGACCGCACCGAGGCCCAACACCGGCTGCAGGCCATTGGACTTTTACGCAACAACCTCTGGCAAACCCTGCGCGGCCAGCTCAAGGGCTGCGCCGACGTGGAGCGCATCACCGCGCGCACGGCGCTGCGCCAGGTGCGCCCGCGCGAACTCGTGGCGCTGGTGGTGACGCTACAAAAAACAGAGCTGCTCGCGCAACATCTACGCGGGCTAGAGGGCTATTTGGCCCATATTGCAGAGCATTTATTGCCGCCCGGCGACGCCACCGCCCTGCTGGCCCGCGCCATAGCCCCCGAGCCCGCCGCGCTGGTGCGCGATGGCGGTGTGATTGCCGGTGGCTTTGACGCCGACCTGGACGAGCTGCGCGCCATCCAGACCAACTGTGATGCCTTTTTGCTGGACCTGGAAGTGCGCGAAAAAGCCCGCACCGGCATTGCCAACCTGCGCGTGCAATTCAACAAGGTGCACGGCTTCTACATCGAGGTCACCACTGGCCAGGTGGACAAGGTGCCCGACGACTACCGCCGTCGCCAAACGCTGAAAAACGCCGAGCGCTTCATCACCCCCGAACTCAAGGCCTTTGAAGACAAGGCCCTGAGCGCGCAGGAGCGTGCGCTGGCGCGCGAGAAGTATTTGTTTGAGCAGGTGCTGGACCAGTTGCAGGCGCACATTCCGCAGCTCACCCGCGTGGCACGTGCGCTGGCCGCCCTGGATGCGCTGTGCGCGCTGACCGAACGCGCGCTGACGCTGGACTGGAGCGCCCCACAGTTTGTGGCGGAGCCCTGTATCGACATCGAAGCCGGCCGCCACCCCGTGGTGCAGGCGCGGCTGGCAGAACTCTCCAGCGGCAACTTCATTGCCAACGATTCGCGCCTGGGCGCCCGCCAGCGCATGCAGATCATCACCGGCCCCAACATGGGCGGTAAGTCCACCTACATGCGCCAGGTCGCCATCATCGTGCTGTTGGCCAGCATGGGCAGCTATGTGCCGGCCAAGGCTTGCCGCCTGGGGCCGATTGACGCCATCCACACGCGCATTGGCGCGGCGGATGACTTGGCCAATGCCCAGTCCACCTTCATGCTGGAGATGACCGAAGCCGCGCAGATCCTGCACAGCGCCACGCCGCACAGCCTGGTACTGATGGACGAGATTGGCCGCGGCACCAGCACCTTTGACGGGTTGGCGCTGGCCAGTGCCATTGCCACGCAGCTGCACGACAAGACGCAGGCTTTCACGCTGTTTGCCACGCACTACTTTGAGCTGACCGAATTTCCAGCCACACACCATGCCGCCATGAACGTGCATGTGAGTGCCGCCGAGGCCGGGCGCGACATCGTCTTCCTGCACGCCATCGAACCCGGCCCGGCCAGCCGAAGCTACGGGATTCAGGTCGCCCGCCTGGCCGGCATGCCCGCCGCGGTGGTGAATCAGGCCCGCCACACGCTGGAGGCGTTGGAGACGCAGGCCACCGCATCCCAAGCTCAGGTAGACCTGTTTGCGGCACCACCTGCTATCGAAATGGAAGCTAGCGGCGCCGTAGAGACGGCGCTTGCGGGCATTAATCCTGATGCATTGAGTCCACGGGAGGCAATGGAAGCGCTGTACCAACTCAAAGCGCTGATCCACAAGGCCTGAGCGCATGTGGGCTCCCTGCCTCCCCGAGTCATCCAACTACTTGCGTCACCCCTGAAAGCGCCAACCATGCCTCAACCGTCTCTCGCACCGGTAATGGAAATCAGCGAGACTGCCGTGCGGGACCAATTGGCCGACAGGATGTGGAGAGGCATGCTGGTGCTCGCGGTGGTGGGCATACCGACCTCGCTTGTGCGTGTCCTGATCACCGGCTGGCAGCCGCTGTACGCCCTGCACACCGCCATAGCGATTCTTGTCCTCCTCGTCGCCCTGTACCGCCGCCACCTGTCCGCCAACGTGAAGGCCGTGCTGGCCAGCGTCCTACCCCTGGGTGTGGGCCTGCCGGCGCTGCACGCCCTCGGGTTTTACGGCGCTGGCATCGCCTGGATCATTGCCAGCTGCATCAGTACCACCATGTTCTTCAAAGGGCGTATCGGAGCGCTCGTCATCGCGTTGGAACTGCTGGTGCTAACGGGCTTTGCCTGGGCCTATGTCCGGGGTGCCTTGGTGCTTTCCATCGATACGAATGACTTCATCCGCCAGCCGCAGGCGTGGATTGCCGTGATCGGTGCCACCGGCATCGTGACCGCCGCCGTGAGTTACGGCTTGAGCATCTACAGCGCCTCTCACGCAGCCCTCATGGATACCATCCGCGAGCAGCATGCCTTGATCACCCACCAAGCCACGCACGATGGCCTCACCGGCCTGTCCTTGCCACACTTGGCGCGCGACCGGCTAAACCATGCGATCCAGCGGGCGCGGCGCGACCAAAGCCGAGCAGCACTGTTGTTTATTGACCTGGATGACTTCAAGGCTGTCAATGACACCCACGGCCACGACGCAGGCGACTTTGTGCTCACCACAGTGGCGCAGCGCATGCTGAGCGCCATACGCGCCGTGGATTCCGCATCGCGCCAGGGCGGCGACGAATTCATGGTGTTGTTGGGCGGCCTAACCACCGTGGAAGACGCCGCTGCAGTGGCCGACAAGCTGGTGCAGGCCATTGCGCACCCCATGGTCTACCAGGGCCAGGCCTTGCAGGTCGGCGCCAGCATCGGGATTGCCGTGTTTCCCGACCATGCAGATTCGGTCGAAACCATGATGAAGCAAGCCGACAGCGCCATGTACCAGGTTAAGAAATCGGGCAAGAACAGCGCGGCAGTCGTCAAACCACAGTTCTTGCGGGAAGCGCCCGATACACTCTAGGCTTTGCCTCCGCCTCACTGAAAAATGACCTACTGCGTCGCCATCAAACTCAACGCCGGACTGGTGTTCCTCTCCGACTCGCGCACGAACGCAGGACTCGACCAGATCAGCACCTTCCGCAAGATGATCGTGTACGAGAAGCCCAACGACCGCTTCATGGTCTTGCTCTCGGCGGGCAACCTCAGCATTTCGCAGTCGGTGCGCGAGATTTTGCAGATCGAACGGCTCAAAGACCACGAGGCCGATGAAGGCACCACCATCTGGAACGCCCGCAGCATGTTTGACGCCGCGCGCGTGCTCGGTTCGGCCATCCGGAAAGTGCAGGAGCGCGACGGCCCGGCGCTCAAGAATGCGGGCGTGGACTTCAATGTGTCGCTGATTTTTGGCGGCCAGATCCAGGGCGAAGGCATGCGCCTGTTCCAGGTCTATTCGGCAGGCAACTTCATCGAAGCCACCCCCGAGACGCCCTACTTCCAGGTTGGCGAATCCAAGTACGGCAAGCCCGTGCTCGACCGCGTGATCACGCCCCAGACCCCGCTGGACGAAGCCGCCAAGTGCGCACTGGTGTCCATGGACTCCACGCTCAAGTCCAACCTGTCGGTGGGCCTGCCGCTGGACCTGGTGGTGTACGAAGCCAACAGCTTTCAGACCGACAAGGTGGTCTGCATTGACTACAACAACCCCTACTTCGCCATGCTGCACGACAGCTGGGGACAGAAGCTGCGCGAGGTGTTTGACAGCATCGAAGACCCGATGTGGTCGGGCGAACAGACCAGCGTACCGCTGCTGGTGCCATCCGCACGCAGTCTGCCACTCAAGAAAATCACCACGCCCGACGAAAAGCTGATTTAAATCGGTTCTTGATGTCCACCCTCGTTTTCTCCCACGCCAACAGCTTCCCCGCCAGCACCTACAAGGTGCTGTTCAAAAGCCTGCGCGCACGCGGCTATGCGGTCAAGGCCATCGAGAAGTACGGCCACGACCCGCGCTTCCCTGTCACGGACAACTGGCCCCATGTGGTGCAGCAGTTGGTGGAGTACGCCACGCGCGTGGTAGACAAAGTGGGCGAGCCGGTCTGGCTGGTGGGCCATTCGCTGGGTGGCTTCCTGAGCCTGATGGCCGCGGCTCGCCACCCCGAGCTGGCCAAGGGCGTGGTGTTGATCGACTCGCCCATCCTGGGTGGCTGGCGCTCGCAGGTACTGGGCCTGGCCAAGACCACACAGTTGGTGGGGTCCATCTCGCCCGGTGCCGTAAGCCGCCAGCGCCGCCACCACTGGCCCAGTGTGCAAGCCGCGTTTGAACATTTCCAGCACAAAAAAGCCTTTGCCAAATGGGATGCGCAGGTGCTCATGGACTATGTGGATGCCTTTGCCGAAGACGCGGAGGGCAAGCGCGTGCTGGCGTTTGACCGCGCAGTGGAGACGGCCTTCTACAACACCCTGCCCGACAACCTGGACCGGCTTCTGGCACGCCACCCGCTGAAATGCCCGGTCACCTTCATTGGTGG
Source organism: Rhodoferax saidenbachensis (assembly GCF_031457975.1). Classification (GTDB taxonomy): domain Bacteria; phylum Pseudomonadota; class Gammaproteobacteria; order Burkholderiales; family Burkholderiaceae_C; genus Allorhodoferax; species Allorhodoferax saidenbachensis_A. Next base: position 59,096 of record NZ_JAVDXO010000007.1, on the reverse strand, counting down.
CGACCAGTCGGCCGAGATGAAGCAGGTGGGCATGGCCATGACCGAGAAGGTCACCAAAGGCCGCATCATGATGCTGGACGGCAGCCACCTGTTTCCGATGGAAAAGCCGCTAGCCACCGCGGCCGCCATCGAGGCAGCGCTGCGCAACATGGCGCCCTGACGCACCCGCCATGAGCCAATCCCCGCAAGCGCAACTGGCACTGCTGCAACAGCAGCTCCAGTCCTTGCAGGAAAAACACGACGCACTGCAGGCCACACTGGACGCGCAGCGCACCCAGGCCAACCAGTGGCTGGAACAGCGCACCCGCGAACTGCAGCGCGAAGCGCAGGAACAGAAGAAAGCCGAGACCCTGCAACGTGTGTTCTACCGCATCGCCGAGCGGGCCACCGCCGGATTACCTTTCTATGATTTTCTGAAAGCGGTGCACGAGCTGCTGGGTGAGCTGCTGTACGCCAAAAACTTCTTTGTCTGCCTGTGCAGCCAGAGCCAGAACACCGTCGACTTCCCCTACTACGTGGACGAAAAAGACGGTGACACCATGCAGTGCAACGATGTGCCGCGGGGCCGCGGCATGACGGAGTTCGTGCTGCGCACGGCAGAGCCCCAACTCATAGACACCAAACGCTTCATGGCCCTGCAGGAGTGCGGAGAAATCACCGAGGCCACGGGCGACCTCACCTTCACCACCTGGCTGGGTGTGCCCATGAAGGTCGAGGGCCGTATCAGCGGTGCGCTGGTGGTGCAGGGCTACGAGGAAGGGGTCAAGCCCTACTCCGAGGCGGATGCCGACATCCTGAGCTTTGTGGCCAACCATGTGGGCGCCGCCATCGAGCGCTACCAGGCCATCGAGGCCATGCGCAGCTCCGAGGCGCGCTACCGCCTGGTGATCGAGAACGTCGGCGTGGGCGTGGTGGTGGTGCAGGACGGACGCATGGTGTTTGCCAACCCCAGCATGGTGCGCATCGTGGGCCACCCGCTGGATTACCTGCTGTCGCAACCGTTCACCGCCACCATCCACCCCGACGACGTGCCCGCTGTGCTGGACCGCCACCAGCGCCGCCTGCGCGGGGAGACAGTGGAAACCCACTATGGCTTTCGTGTCATCACGCAACAAGGCGAAGAGCGCGCACTGGAGCTGTCAGCCGTTGTGATCCAGTGGAACCAGCGCAACGCGACCCTGCTGTTTGTGGTGGACGCCACGGCACGCCTGCAGGCCGAGCAAAGCCAACGCCAGGCGCTACAACAGCAGATTGCGCTGAACGACATGAAGACGCGCTTCATCGCCATGGCTTCGCATGAATTTCGCACACCGCTGGCCACCATCCACGGCTCGGTGGAACTGCTGCAGCACTACAACGACCGCATGCCGGCCGACAAGAAGTTGCTCACACTGCAGAAAATCGATGACGCGGTGGAGCGCATGACCCACATGCTGGAGAACGTGCTGGTGATTGGGCGCACCGACGCCGGGCGGCTGGAATTCAAACCGCATGCGTTGGGCATCGCTACCTTCTGCCATGCGCTGGTAGATGAAATGCGCAGCGCCATGGCGCGCCAGTTGACGCACGTGCAACTGCACCTGGACTTGCCACCGGTGGAGCGGCTGTATTGGCTGGACGACACGCTGATCCGCAACATCGTGGGCAACCTGTTGTCCAACGCCGTCAAATACTCGCCCCAGGGCGGCACGGTGCTGTTTGCGGTGCAGGAGCTGGACGGCGCCCTGGTGTTCACCGTGCGGGACGAAGGTATTGGCATTCCCGAGGCGGACCAGGCCCAGCTGTTTGTGAGCTTCCACCGCGCCAGCAATGTGGGGCCGATTGCCGGCACCGGCCTGGGCCTGTCGATTGTCAAAGAAGCGGTGACCTGCCACCTGGGCCAGATCGCGGTGCACAGCACTGTGGGCCAGGGCAGCACCTTCACCGTCACCCTGCCCACCCGCCGCTGCGCGGCCGAGGACTAGCCCATGAAAATCCTGATCGCCGAAGACGAACCCTCGCTGCGCGAAAACCTGCAGTGGATGCTGGAGCTGGAGGGCTACGAGGTGATGGCCGCGCGCAATGGTGCCGACGCGTATGCCCAAGCCCAGGTCAACCGGCCCGACCTGGTGCTAACCGACGTGATGATGCCCGAGATGGACGGCTTTGGCCTGGTGCGGGCGCTGCGCGAAGACGCCCGCACCGCCACCATCCCCATCATCATGCTGACGGCAAAAGCTGACCGCGCCGATGTGCGTGCCGGCATGAACATCGGTGCCGACGACTACCTGACCAAGCCCTGCCGCCGCGACGAGCTGCTGGAGGCCGTGCAGGCCAGGCTGCAGCGCAGCAGCAGCCTGGAGGAAGCAGCCCAGCGCCTGCAGACCGAAACCCGCCAGGCCATGCAGATCGACACGCTCACGGCCCTGCCTGGGCGTGACCTGTTTGAGCAGCAGCTGACCGCCGCGTTAGAGCACCAGAGCAGCGTGGCCCTGCTGTGCCTGGGGTTGGATGGATTTGCAAAAATCAACGAATCGCTGGGCACCGGTGTGGGCGATATGGTGCTGCGCGAAGTCGGCAAACGCCTGAACCAGTATTGCGCCGAATGGCCCCAGCCCACGGTGCACGACGGCGTGGGCCGCATCGGTGGCGACCAGTTTGCGCTGTGCATGGGTGGCATGGCCGACGAGGCCGCGCTGGACCAGCGCGCCACCGAACTGCTGCGCCGCCTGGCCCTGCCCTACCAGGTGAGTGGCCACACGCTGTACCTCACAGCCTGCGCGGGTGCCAGCCTGTACCCTGGCCAATCCGACAGCGCGCACGCGCTGCTGCTCAACGCCGAATCGGCCCTGCACCACGCCAAGCCCAACGGCCCAGGCACCTACCTGTACTTTGACGCCGCCATGAACCGCCAGGCCGCACGCAGCTTGCAGATCCACAACGAACTGCACCACGCCATGGGCCTGGGTGCGCTGCAGGTGTACTACCAGCCGCAGATCCGCATTGCCACCGGCGCCGTGGTGGGCTTTGAGGCGCTGCTGCGCTGGCAGCACCCCACGCTGGGCTGGATCTCTCCGGCCGAGTTCATCCCCGTGGCCGAGCAGAGCGGCATCATTGTGCAAATCGGCCACTGGGTGATGCACACCGCGGCCACACAGGCCGCGCAGTGGCTGGCCCAAGGCCACAGCGGTTTTCGGATGGCGGTGAATTTGTCGGCGCGCCAGTTTGCCGCCAAGGATCTGCCCAAGCTCGTAGCCCAGGTGCTGCAAGACACCGGCCTGCCGCCCGAAGTGCTGGAGCTGGAAGTGACCGAAAGCATGGCATTGCAGAGCGTGGCCTCCACCCTGAGCACGCTGCACGCCTGCAAGGCACTGGGCGTGAAGCTGGCCATGGACGACTTTGGCACCGGCTACTCCAGCTTGGCCTACCTCAAGCAGTACCCGCTGGACGCGCTGAAGATCGACCAGGCCTTTGTGCGCAACATCACCCAAGACCCGGGGGACGCCGCCATCACCCGCGCCATCGTGGCCATGGCGCACAGCTTTGGCATGACCGTGATTGCGGAAGGCGTGGAAACTGTGGAGCAGCTGGAGTTTTTGCGCGGCCTGCAGTGCGAGGAATTTCAGGGCTACCTGTTCAGCAAACCGGTGCCGGCGGACGAGGCGGTGAAGTGTTTTGCGGGGTACCGGGGGTAGTTTTGACACCCACTTCTTTTTAACGCCCGCTTCTTTTTAACACCCACTCCCCCAGCCCCTCGCCCCGTCGGCGAGGGGAGCCTTTAACAGCCATATTTGGTGGTTGCGCGCCGATGACGTGGCTACTGGGGTGAGGTGGCCACCGTTCGTTCGCTCTACGGCCCTGGGCTGCGGTTGTGGGACTTCGGAGATATCTGTTCGGCACGACTGGCGGCTGCGCCCGCCAGCGGCTCCGCGCCAATGTGTTGGCAGTCGCCACAACCGTTGGCACGGGCCGTGGCGCACCCACCCGTTGGCAACCGTTCTGGCGTTGCACCGTAGCCGAAGCGGGTAGCAAAATCGACTGTTAAAGGCTCCCCTCGCCGACGGGGCGAGGGGCTGGGGGAGTGGGTGTTAAAAAAGCGGTAGACGCAAAAAAGCAACCCGTCAGGCCGCCCAGGTCACCCAGCCGGTCCACGCGGTGACCAGCACCACCACCCCAAACACGATGCGGTAATACGCAAAGCCCACAAAGCTGTGGGTGGAGATGAATTTCAACAGCCAGCGCACGCACAGCCAGGCGCTGATGAACGAGAACACCAGGCCCACGACGAACAGCGGCATATCGCTAACCGCCAGCAGCGCACGCTCTTTGTACAAGCTGTAGACGCCCGCGCCAATGAGGGTGGGAATGGCCAGGAAGAACGAAAAATCGGTGGCCGCCTTGCGCGACAGGCCCAGCAGCATGCCGCCGATGATGGTGGCGCCGCTGCGGCTGGTGCCGGGCACCATGGCCAGGCACTGCACCAGGCCCACCTTCAGCGCGTCCAGCGCGCTCATGTCGTCCACGCTGTACACGCGCACCGCCGTGCCGCCGGCCGCTTGGCGTTTCTCGGCCCAGAGGATGATGAAACCGCCCACGATGAAGGTGGTCGCCACCACGGCGGGGGTGAACAGATGCTCCTTGATGGCCTTGCCAAACAACAGCCCCAGCACCACGGCAGGCAGAAAGCCGATGAGAACATTGAGCGCAAAACGCTGCGCCTGCTTCTGGTTGGGCAGGGCCACCAGCGTGTCACGGATTTTTTGCCAGTAGACCAGGATGACGGCAAAGATGGCGCCGGTCTGGATGGCGATATCAAACACTTTGGCCTTGTCGTCGTCAAAGCCCAGCAGCGAGCCCGCCAGGATCAAATGCCCCGTGCTCGAAATCGGCAAAAACTCCGTCAGCCCCTCGACCACGCCCATGATGGCGGCCTTGATCAGCAATGCAATGTCCAAAACGCTCTCTCCCGGTTTAACAACAAAATAGGCCTCTAGCCCTCGTATTATCTGCGCCAGCAGCTCACTTATTCATAGCGCAGTGCCTGAATAGGTAACAGTTTGGAAGCGCGCCTTGCGGGGTAGTAGCCAAAGAACACGCCCACAAACCCCGAGAAGCCCACCGCCAGCAGCACCGCCCACAGGCTCAGCGACACCTGCCACCCGGCAAACCGCCCCACGCCCCAGGTGGACGCAGCACCCAGTGCCACGCCAATCGCACCGCCCAGCACGCTGAGCGTTACCGCTTCTATCAAGAACTGCGCTAGGATGTCGCGCCCGCGCGCGCCCACCGCCATGCGCAGGCCGATCTCGCGCGTGCGCTCGGTCACGCTCACCAGCATGATGTTCATGATGCCGATGCCACCAATAACGAGGCTGATGCCCGCCACCGCTGCCAGCAGCAGCGTCATCACGCGGCTGGACTCTTCCTGCGCCTGCAAGATCTCGGTCAGGTTGCGCACCACAAAGGGATCGTCGCCACCCTCTTGCACCTTGAAACGCTGGCGCAGCAGGTCTTTGATGCTGTCCTCCACCGGCTTCATGTCCTGCCCTTCGTGCACCTTCACGCTGATGGCGCCCACACGCTTCAGGCGGCTGGTGGCATCGCCGCCCCAGATGCGGTTGCGCAGCGTGCCCAGCGGGATCATCACCACATCGTCCTGGTCCTGCCCCATGGAGTTCTGGCCCTTGGGTGCCAGCACGCCAATCACGGTAATGGGGATATTGCGCACCCGCATCACCTGCTCCACCGGGTCCTGTTCGCCAAACAGCTCGCGCGCTACCGTGGCGCCAATCCAGGCCACCTTGGCCGAGCCCGACAGCTCGGCCGCATCAAACAGACGCCCACTGGCCAGTGGCCAGTCGCGCGCTTCCAGGTAGTCGTTGTTCACGCCGACGATGCTGCTGCCCCAGTTGCTGTTGCCAAACACCAGCTGCCCGCTGGTGCGCGACGTGGGCGCTGCCACCTGCACTTCAGGAATCTCCAGCGCAATGGCCAGCGCGTCTTCTTCAGTCAGGCGCTGGCGGGTTTGTGCCCCCAAGCGCACGCCGGCCTGCGACACACCGCCGGGCAGCACCAGCATGATGTTGGAGCCCAGGCCCTTCATCTGCTCCTGCACGCGGTTGGTCGCGCCCTGGCCCACCGCCACCATGGTGATGACGGCGGCCACGCCAATGATGATGCCCAGCATGGTGAGGATGCTGCGCAAGGTATTGGCAGACAGCGAACGCAGCGCGCTGCGCAAAGCAGCAAACAGGTTCATAGCGGCTTGGCCTCCACCGCTTGGGCGTGTGCGGGCTGTTGCACGTCTTCCACCATCAACCCATCCTTGAACACCAGCCGACGCCGCGCCCAGGCGGCAATGTCGGCCTCGTGCGTGACCAGCACCACGGTCATGCCCTGGCGGTTCAGGTCGGTCAACAGCTGCATGATGTCTTCGCTGGTGTGCGAATCGAGCGCACCCGTTGGCTCGTCGGCCAATATCAACTGCGGGTTGTTCACCAGCGCCCGCGCAATGGCCACGCGCTGCTGCTGCCCGCCCGACAGCTCGGCCGGTGTGTGCCCGGTGCGTTGACCCAGCCCCACACGCTCCAGCGCGGCACGGGCGCGCGCATGGCGCAGGGCGGCGGGCACACCCGCGTAGACCATGGGCAGCTCCACGTTTTCCAGCGCGCTGGTGCGCGGCAGCAGGTTGAACTGCTGGAACACAAACCCGATGCGCCGGTTGCGGATGCTGGCGAGCGCGTCGGCCGTCATGGCCTGCACCGCCTCGCCCGCCAGGTGGTAGGTGCCGGTGCTGGGCTGGTCCAGGCAACCCAGGATGTTCATCAGCGTGGACTTGCCCGAGCCCGAGGCACCCATGATGGCCACCATCTCGCCTTCGGCAATCTCCAGCGACACGCCGTGCAGCGCGTGCACCGTCTGGTCGCCCATGGTGTAGGTCTTGGTCAGGTCGCGCGCGGCAATCAGCGCGGTGGCAGTGGTCATGCGCCGTGCCTCAAAACGGAGGGCGCGGGCCGGGGGCCTTTGCGCCAGCTGCGGCCTGTACCTTGATGCCAATGATGACCTCGGCGCCTTCTTTCAGATCGCCGTTCGCCGCGTTGGGGCCCAGCAGCAGCAGCTCGGTGCTGCTGCCGTCCGACACGCCCAGGCGCACGTTCAGCGCCTTGGGCAGGCCCTGCTCGTCCAGCACGTAGACCCTGCCGCGTGTGGAGGTACGGCCTGCGCTCTCGGCCACCAGGGCGCCGTAGCGGGTCTTCTGCTCCGGCGTCAGCACCTCGCCAATGCGGGCGCGGACGTCAGCCATCAAACGGTCGCGCGCCTTGGGGCGCTCTTCGGCGGGCAGGTCGCGCAGGGCGCCAAACTTGGGCCGGGTCTCGGTGTAGATGGCGTCTACGCGCGTGGTCTGTTCCTCGCTGAGCTTGAGCTCGGCCACCAGCCGGTTGCGGAACTCGGTGCCCGGGCCGCCACCGCCTGCGGGCCGGCCACCGGTAGCGCCTTCTGCCACCGCCGGTGCACTGGCGCTAACCGCAGGAGCCGACGCCGCACCCTGCGGCGCCGTGGGTGCCTCCACCCCGGCAATGCGCATACGCAGCGCGGCGTTGGGTACCTTCAGCACGCTCTCGCGCTGGTCGGTCACCACACGCACATTGGCCGTCATGCCAGGCAGCAGCTTGCCGCCCACATTCGAAAACCCGACGATGGCCACATAGGTCACCACATTGGCCACATTGGTGGCGGCCTTGCGGACCTGGCGGATTTCGCCCTCGAAGGTCTGGCCGGGGAAGGCGTCCACCGTGAAGCTGGCCTTCTGCCCAGTCTTCAGCCGGCCCACATCGCTCTCGTCAATCGCGGCTTCCACCTGCATGTCCGACAGGTTTTGCGCGATCACAAACAGCTCGGGCGCCTGCAGGCTGCTGGCCACGGTCTGGCCGCGCTCGATGGCGCGCTTGATGACGATGCCGTTCACGGGCGAAGTGATGCGCGTGCGCGCCAGGTCAATGCGGGCCTGGGCCAGCGCGGCGTCACGCTGTGCCACATTGGCCTGCGCGGTCTTCACCTGCGCTTGGGCCACGCCCACCTGGGCCTGCACCGCCTTCAGCGCCTCGGTGCTGGTGTTGACCAGGGCGCGCGCCTTGTCGGCCTCGCTCTGGGTGATGAACTGCTTTTCCACCAGGCTTTGCTTGCGCTCGTAGTCACGCCGGGCCTCGTCCAGGTCCACCTGCGCACGCGACACCTGGGTCTGCGCGGCCAGTGCATTGGCCTGGGCAGTCAATACCGCGGCGCGCGAGGCGTCCACATCGGCCTGGGCGCTGCGCACGCGGTATTCAAAGGTCTCAGGGTCGATCTGGGCCAGCAACTGGCCAGCCTTCACCTCGGTGTTGAAGTCCACCAACAGGTCACGGATCTGGCCGCTGACCTGGGTGCCCACACTGACCTGCGACACCGGGCTGACCGCGCCGCTGGCCGCCACCGTGGCCTGCAGGCTGCCGCGTGCGATCGGTGCGGTGCGGTACTCCACCTTGCTGGCATTGCCCTGCTGCACCCACCACCAGCCGCCACCCGCCAGGGCAACCGCCAACACAGCGCCCGTTGCTATCAGTTGTCTTTTCATGCCCCGATTCTAGGAAGCTGCGGTGACGGCCACGCCACGTGGCTGCATTTCGCGCCGCACAAACCGCATTTCGTCGCAAACCGCTGGGCGCGGCCGGGGGTCATCGGCACAGTCGCTCCTGTCTTGATTCACCACCCACCGCGTTGAAAGGGAACACACCATGGCACACAGCATCTTCTCCGGCACCCCCACCTGGGTTTGGTTTCTCCTGGTCGCACTGGCCTGGCTGGGCCTGCGCCAGACCCTGACCCAAACCGCCTCCCTGCGCCGCATCACCCTGATGCCGCTGGCCCTGGTGGTGCTGTCCCTGTATGGCACGGTCTCCGTATTTGGCGACCAACCCCTGGCCCTGCTGATCTGGGCCAAGGCTGCTGCCGCCACCACCTACCTGGTGCTGCGCCGCCCCGTCGCCCCCGGCACCCGCTTTGACCTGGCCAGCCAGACCTTCACCCTGCCCGGCACCTGGGCCCCTCTGGCACTGATGATGACCATCTTCTGCACCAAGTACGCCGTGGGCATCACCAACGCCATCAACCCCGGCCTGCTGCACAGCACCACGGTTGCCCTGGTGGTGAGCGCCGTCTACGGCCTCTCCAGCGGCGTGCTGATCGGCCGGGCCCTGCGCCTGTGGCGCCTGGCCGCCGCCGCTGACGCGGCCTGGCACGGCCAGCCCGCCACTGCGTGATCCAGGCCACACCCTCTAGAATGCGGCCCACTATGCCCACCCCCCTGAGCTCTGAAGAGATAGACCGCCTGGCGCGCAAGCGCGCGGGCGCCAAGCTGGGCTGGTACATCCACGCCACGGTGTATGTGCTGGTTAACTTGCTGATCTTCTCCATGTCGCAGTACGCGTTTGGCACGCGGCCGTGGTCACTGGGCCCACTGTTGGGTTGGGGCGTGGGGCTGGTGTTGCACGGCATCTCGGTGTTTGTGCTGGGCCGCGGCAGCAGCCTGCGCGAACGCATGGTGCAGCGCGAGCGCGAGCGCATCGAGCGCTCCCAAAGCGGGCGCTAACACCGCCATGCGCCTGGACTGGATCAACAAGCTGCAGCACCTGCTGCAGACCTGGGCCTTCAGCCTCGCAGTTGCCACGCTGCAATACGCCTTTCAGCCCGAAAAGCCCTATGTGCCGCTGATGGCGTATTCGCTGGCCATAGGCACCTTCATCTGGGCCATCATCGACTTAGGGCGGCACCTTTTCCCATCGGCAGACGAGACCGGCTGGCCCCTGGGCGCACCGGGTTTTCTGCTCATGGGCGGCGGCATCGTGGCGGGCTACTTTCTGGGCAACCTGCTGGCCGACACCCTGTGCCGCACCTTTGGCTGGTACGCGGGCTACCCCGTGCCCGATGGCGCCGGGAACCTGCGCAACAAGATACTCATCACGTTCACCGCGGGCGTTGCCGGCACCTACTACTTCTACACCTTGAACAACAGCGCCTACCTGGAGCGCAAGATGACCGAGGCGCGCCACCTGGCGGCCGAGGCCCGACTCAAGCTGCTGGAAACGCAGCTGGATCCACACATGCTGTTCAACACGCTGGCCAACCTGCGCGCCCTGATTGGCGTAGACCCCGTGCGTGCCCAAACCATGCTGGACCACATGATTGCCTACCTGCGGGCCACGCTCAGCGCGTCGCGCGCCAGCGGACAAGACGGACAGCACACCCTGGCCGATGAGTTTGCCCGTCTGCAGGACTACCTGGAGCTCATGAAGATTCGCATGGGGCCGCGCCTGCAGTTCACGCTGGACCTGCCCGAGGCGCTACGCACCCAGCCCGTGCCACCGCTGCTGTTGCAGCCGCTGGTGGAAAACAGCATCCAGCACGGGCTGGAGCCCAAGGTGGAAGGCGGCAGCATCGCCATCCGCGCCGCGCAAGAGGGCGGCCTGCTGTGCCTGGAGGTGACCGACACCGGAATGGGCGCCCCCGAAGTGCTGCAGTCCCGGCCCGGCCACGGCTTTGGCCTGCAGCAGGTGCGCGACCGCTTGCTCACCACCTTTGACACCCTGGGCACTATGAAATTGATAGCTGTTCCCACAGGGGGTACGCGGGTTCGCATCACTTTTCCCATCCAAGCATGAGCCAGCCCAGCGCGCTGATTGCAGAAGACGAGCCGCTGCTGGCCCAGGCCCTGCAGGCCGAGCTGGCGCGTGCCTGGCCCGCACTGCAGGTGCTCAAGACAGTCGGCGATGGCGTGTCGGCGGTGGAAGCCGCACTGGCGCTGCAACCCGACGTGCTGTTCTTTGACATCCGCATGCCGGGCCAAAGTGGCCTGGAGGCAGCCGCCGAACTCGCCGATGCCTGGCCGATAGACGCCAGTGCCAAGCCCTTCCCCGCGCTGGTGTTTGTCACCGCCTATGACCAGTACGCGGTGCAGGCGTTTGAAGCCCAGGCGGTGGACTATGTACTCAAACCCGTGCAGGCCGCCCGCCTGCAGAAAACAGTGTCAAAACTGCAGCTAGCCCTCGCCAAGCCTGCGCCAGCCGCTATCAATTCAGAAGCGAATCTGGATGTCACTCTGGCCCAGTTGCGCGGCTTGCTGGTGCGCGAGGCTGCGGCCAACGCCCCAGTAACAGCCACACCGCTGCGTGTGCTGCAAGCCAGCGTGGGCAGCAGCATCCGCATGGTGCCGCTGGACGAGGTGGTGTTCATTGAGGCCGCCGACAAGTACCTGCGCGTACTCACCGCCAACCATGAATACCTGCTGCGCACCCCGCTCAAGGAGCTGATGCCGCAGCTGGACGAGCAGGTGTTCTGGCAAATCCACCGCGGCACCGTGGTGCGGGCGCAGGCCATCGACACCGTCACCCGCGACGAGGCGGGCCGCCTGGCCTTGACCTTGCACCGCAGAGGCGAAAAACTCGCCGTCAGCCGGCTCTACGCCCATCGCTTCAAAGCGATGTAGGCGTCGATCCATGCAAATTGCGCATGGACTTGAAGCGAATGAACATGCGCCGCTACGGGTAAACCACGGGGACTTGGCATATCGGTTGCTTAGGCTTGCTCCCTACAATCGGCCCCTTGTCCTAACAGGAACCCCTCATATGCAACTGAATCTCTCTCGCCGCAGCGCTGTGCGCCTGCTGGCCTTGTCTGCAGTTCTCACCTCGGCCCTGTTGCAGGGCTGCGACTCGACCCCCTCGGTCATCAAAATTGGAGTGGCACAGCCCCTCACCGGCAACCTGGCCGCTTTGGGCCAGGATTTGCTCAACGGTGTGAACATGGCCGTGGAAGAAATCAACAAGGAAGGCTACAAGGTCAAGGGCAAGTCCGTGACCTTTGAAGTGGTGGCCGTGGACGACCGCGCCAACGCCGACACCGGCAAAGAAGTGGCCCAGCAATTGGTGGACGCCGGTGTGGTGGCCGTGATTGGCCACCTGAACTCGGGCGTGAGCATTGCCGCTGCCCCCATCTACGCAGCCAAGAGCATTGCCGAACTCTGCATTTGCACCAACCCCAAATTCACGCAACTGGGCTTTGACACCACCTTCCGCCTGGTTGGCAACGACAATTTGCAGGCCAAGGCCATTGGCAGCTACTCGGCCTCGCAGTTCAGGGGCACCAAAGTGGCGCTGCTGGACGACGGCACGCCCTACGGCAAAGACCTGGCCGCCGGTGCAGGCGTGCAGCTCAAAGCCGCCAAAAAAGAGATCGTGCTGCAGCAGTCGTTTGACGACAAGACCACCAAATTCGAAGAAACCGCCGCAAAGATCAAGAGCGCGGGCGTGGAAATCGTTGTCTCCACCCTGAACGACTTCCAGGTGCTGGCGCTGCTCGAAGCGCTCAAAGCCATCAGCTACACCGACATCAAGGTGCTGGGCGGCGACACGATCAAGACCACGCTGATGCTCAAGGGCACCGGCATCGTCAGCGGGCTCTATGCCACCTCCCCCAGCCTGGAAGCGCGTGAATTCACCGCCGGTGGCGCCTTCTTGGACAAGTACCGCGCCAAGTACAAGATCGAACCCGCCTACGCCGGCCACTACACCTACGACGCCATGTACGTGCTGGCATCGGCCATCCGCCGTGCCGAATCGGCCAAGCCCAAGGACATCGTAGCCGCGCTGCGCAAGATCGACGGCTACGCACCGGTGACCGGCTCCATGAAATGGGATGCCCAGGGCGAGCAGCGCTATGGCGTGATTGGGGTGTACAGTGCCGGTGGCGGGCTGTGGGAATCCCAGATGCGCTCGGATTCCTGGTAAGCCCTCTGCCCCGAGGAGACACACGGCATGACGATTCGCTACACCACAGTGCCCAACACCTTGCCAGAGAGCAAGATGCGCCTGTACCCCACCAAGGTGATCAACATCATCGGCGGGCCGGGTAGCGACAAGTCGTTGTTCTCCTCCGCCATCATCCTGTTCCTGAACCTGCATCACAAGACGGTGGAGACCATCCCCGACTACGCCAAGTCGCTGGTCTGGCAGCAAAACTTTGAGGTGCTGAAAAACCAGTACTTCATCGCCCAGCGCCAATACGAGATGCTGAACCTGCTGGACGGGCAGGTGCAGTACCTGATCACCGAGTGTTCATTGCCCCAGGTGCTGTACTACAACGAACACTACCCCGAGAACATCTGCGACATCGCCAAAACGCGGGCGCAGATTCTGGAGTGGTACAAGCAGCACAACAACATCAACATCCTGGTGGAGCGCGGCGAGAAGAAGTACGTGCACACCGGCCGTTTTCAGGATGAAGAGCAGGCCCGCCACGTAGACCGCGGCCTGCGCGCCACCCTGATCCATGAGGGTTTTCCATTCACGGCCCTGCAGCCGGACGTGGACACCATCAACGCCTTTGCCCAAACATTGCTCGAATAAGCGCGCACTACGCGCGTGCACATAAGAAGGAGAAGCACCAAATCAAGACGCCTGCCCAGGCGCGATTCCCGTTTCTGGGAGTAATGTAATTCATGTCTCATTAGAGATTTGAATAGTAGGCTCGTATCAGTGAAAGCCTTATGCCCATGGCATAAGACTTGCGCTAATGTTCGCCCCGGTGAGAAATTTATTCACACTTTTTTAATTTGGAGTTTCTATGAAGTTGAAAATCGTTGCAGCCGCAGCTATCGCTTTGTCTACTGGTCTGGCATTCGCTCAAAACGCGGTTGTCACCATTGCCCACGTTGGTCCTACCAGCGGTGCGATTGCCCACTTGGGTAAGGACAACGAAAACGGCGCCATCCTGGCCGTGGAAGAACTCAACGCTGCAGGCGTGACCATTGGCGGCAAAAAAGTCACCATCAAGCTGATGACTGAAGATGACGCTGCTGATCCCAAGCAAGGCACTGCAGTTGCTCAAAAGCTGGCTGATGCCAAGGTTGCTGGCGTGATCGGTCACCTGAACTCCGGTACCACCATCCCCGCATCCAGCATCTACTCCGAAGCCGGTATCCCCCAAATCTCCCCCTCCGCTACCAACCCCAAGTACACCCGCCAAGGCTTCAAGACAGCCTTCCGTCTGGTGGCTGATGACACCCAACTGGGTGGCACACTGGGCAAGTACGCTGTGAAAGAACTGAAGGGCAAAGCCATCGCCGTGATCGACGACCGTACTGCGTACGGCCAAGGCGTGGCACAAGAGTTTGCCAAGGCTGTTGAAGCCGCCGGCGGCACTGTGGTTGCCAAGGAATTCACGACCGACAAGGCCACTGACTTCTCCGCTATCCTGACCACCATCAAGGGCAAGAAAGCTGACGTCGTGTTCTTCGGCGGTATGGACGCCGTTGCCGGCCCCATGCTGCGTCAAATGAAGTCCCTGGGCATCAACGCCAAGTTCATGGGTGGCGACGGCATCTGCTCCACCGAACTGGTGAAGCTGGGTGGCGACGCGATTGCTGACAACCAAGTCTACTGTGCTGAAGCCGGTGGCGTGGAAGGTCAACAAAAGGTCGGCATGGAAGCCTTCAAGACCAAGTTCAAGGCCAAGTTCGGCTCTGAAGTTCAAGTGTACGCACCCTACGTGTACGACGGCGTGAAGGTCATGGTTGCTGCCATGGTCAAGGCCGGTTCTTCTGACCCCGCCAAGTACCTGCCCGTGTTGGCAGCTACCAAAGACTTCAAGGGCGTGACAGGCAACATCTCCTTTGATGCCAAAGGCGACATCCTGAACGGCGCTTTGACTCTGAAGACCGTCAAGGGCGGCAAGCTGACCGACCTGGCCGTGATCCGTTAATCACCGCAAGTCTCTGGGCAACGCAAGTTGCCTTGAAACAAAAAAGCGCACTGCCTGCAGTGCGCTTTTTTTATGCCCGCTTGTTTTTAGTTGCGTGGCTGCAAGCCCGCCGGCACATAGCGCGCCAGCCGCGCGGCAATGGCCACCTCGTGCCGCTGCCACCACACGCCCAGCGCCACCACCCCCAAGCCCAACAGCGTGAGCGCCAGCGGAAACAGCAGGCTGTCGCGGAACACCTGGTGCGACAGGTAGCCCAGGTACAACGCCACGCCCAGCGCACCAAACACCGTGAACACGCGTCGCCCTATGGCCGCACCCAGCAGCACCATCACCACGTTGATCAGCGCGTAAATCACCTTGCCCCACGGCGAGCCCGAATCGCTCAGGCTCAGGCCGCTCCAGAACATGGTGGTGCCAAAGATGTAGAGCCAGAATGCAAAGTCCTGCCGCCACTCGGCCGTGCGGGACAGGCGGCTGCGCACATCCACCCACAGCGCCAGCGCCACGGTGCCTATACCAAACACCAGCGACACATCGCGCGTGAACTCCCATTCCCAACCATGGTCCATCAGCAGCGCATTGGCCACGTCCATGCTCATGTACCAGAGCGTCACCGCCAGCGGCATCACCATGAAAGGCAGGCGGTAGCGCCACAGCATCACCACGCCCGCGGCCAGCGTGACAAATTCGAGCGTGAGCCAGCGCCAGTCAATGCGCGTGTGGTAGCTGGAGAACGAATCTGGCCCGCCCGGCGGCCACAGCCCAGCCACACTCTGCGCGCTCCACGCCACCAGCGACACCAGACACACCGCCAGCGTGGCCAGCAGCCCAGCAGGCACGCGCAGGCCGCGTGCCTTGAAGTAGTCGGCCACCTTCAGGCAGGCAATCAGGTACGCCACTCCAATGGCCAGCAGCGCCACCGGCCCCACCGCCTGAAAGCCCAGCGTCATGAACAGGCTCATGGCGCCTATGGCCACCAGACCGCCAAAGTAATACAGCACATTCACAAAGCCAAACGCCGGGCCCGCTGCCGGCGCGGCGGTGCGCTCCAGCGGCTGGGTGCTGTGGGTGGTCATGGCGTCGCGGCTCCAGCGCCGCCACAGGGTGTCGGCCTGGGTTTTGGTCAGCAGGCCATCGCGCTCCGCGTCCCGCAGGTCTTGGTAACGCAGCTCGACTACCAGATTGGTGGTGTCGGTGAAGTCTTTGATGTGCATGGTGCATACCTGCTGTGGTTTTGCGCATATGTACCACAGCCAGCCTCCTAGAATCCGCCCATGCAAAACCTTATGCCTGCGGCAAGCGCCTCTGCCCTGCCCGCCATCCTGGACCAGATCCACACCGACGCCCAGGCCCTGTTCGGCCAGGGCCGGGTGGCCAGCTACATCCCCGCGCTGGCCGAGGTGCCGCCACGGCAGTTTGGCATCGCGGTGGCGCTGGTAGATGGCAGCACCTTCAGCGTGGGCGATGCGCACACTTCTTTCTCGCTGCAAAGCATCACCAAGCTGTTTGCCTTTGTGCTGGCGCTGAAAAGCGTGGGCGATGAACTCTGGCAGCGCGTAGGGCGCGAGCCGTCAGGCGCAGCGTTCAACTCCATGGTGCAGTTGGAGACTGAAAAAGGCATTCCACGCAACCCGTTCATCAACGCGGGCGCCCTGGTCATCACCGACATCTTGACCACCCGCTACGCCCACCTGGACTACGCGCTGTTAGGCGCCCTGCGCCGCCTGACCGACGACCCCGAACTGAGCTGGAACGCGCGCATCGCCAGGTCCGAGCGCGACACCGCGCACCGCAACATGGCCATGGCCTATTTCATGAAAAGCTACGGCAACTTTGTGAACGACCCCGAGCTGGTGCTGGACAACTACTGCCGCCAGTGCGCCACCGAAATGAGCTGCGCCCAGCTGGCCCAGGCCACCATGTTCCTGGCCAACAACGGCCGCGACCTGCGCCGCGATGGCAGCCCCGACGAACAGTTTCTGGCTGCCGACGACGCCCGCCGCGTGAACGCCCTGATGCTGACCTGCGGCGCCTACGACGCCGCGGGCGACTTTGCCTACCGCATAGGCCTGCCGGTCAAAACCGGGGTGGGCGGCGGTATTGTGGCCATTGCGCCAGGCATAGGCACCGTGGCCGTGTGGGCACCCGAGCTGGACGCCAAAGGCAACTCGGTGCTGGGCGCGTTTGCCCTGGAGCAACTGGTGCTACGCACCGGCTGGAACCACGGCCAGGCCTGACAACCTTCAGGCCGCCCACTCCAGCCGGTCACGGCCATTGGCCTTGGCCGCGTAGGCTGCGCGGTCCGCATTGCAGATGTTTGCTTTCGCGTCCAGCTCCGCCTTCAGCATGGCCACGCCAGCCGAGCAGGTGTAGCTAAAGTCTGGCACATCCGACAGCGGCGCGGCGGCGCGCACCAGTTCCAGCACCCGGCTCACGGTCAGCGTGAGCGCCGCCGCCTCGATGTTGGGGAACAACAGCATGAACTCCTCTCCCCCCAGGCGGCCAAAGCCGTCTTCGCGGCGCAGCGTGCCGGCTACCAGCCGGGCAAAGTGCGTCAGCACCAGATCGCCCGCGTGGTGGCCGTGGGTGTCGTTCACGCACTTGAAGTGGTCCAGGTCCAGTATCACCACGCCGCAGGTCTGCCCCGAAGTACGCAGCTGTTCCAGCCGCTGATCCAACTGCTGCAGGATGTGCGCGCGGTTGCTGATGCCGGTGAGCGCATCGGTCTGCGCCGCCCGCAGCGCCCCATCGCGCGCCTGCCGAAGCGCACGCTCGCTGGTGCGCATGGCCGAAATGTCAAACGCCACGTGCAACACCCACCCCTGCTCGTCCACCGTCTCCGTGATGTAGATCCAGCGGCCATCGGTCAGGTCGGTCTCGAACGCGCGAAACGGCAACTTGCCCCGGCGCGAACGGGTGGAGGTGAGCCAGGCCTCGAAGTCATCCGTTTTGATGGCGGCGCCTACACCCGACATGTAACTGTGGCGCATCAGGTCGGACCAAGTTAGCCCGGCGTAGGTGGATAACCCAAAAATGCTGAGAAACGCCGGGTTGGCGTATCGCGTGGTGTCCGTCGCGTCAAACAGCGCCACAAACAACGGCGACTGTTTATGCAACCGCGCCATGTGCTGGACGAGGGCGTTGGACACAACAGGGGGCGAAGCCATGGACAGGTGTTTGAAAAAGAAAGTGCAGAGAAACTGTTGCGCCCAAGTGTATGTGGCGCAGGGCAAATATACGTGGCGTCTAGAATCGTTCTTATGAGCGCCAATACCCCTGCATCCCCTGCCAACCCCCCCGAAACGCCCAAAGTCAGCAACTTTTTGCGCCAGATCATCGAAAACGACCTGATTAACGGCACCTACGCCGCCCGCCGCTGGGCTGGCTCCCCTGGCGACGCCGCCCACCACGCCGCTGGCCAGCCCGACCCCGCCAAGATCCGCACCCGCTTTCCGCCCGAGCCCAATGGCTACCTGCACATCGGCCACGCCAAGAGCATCTGCATCAACTTTGGCCTGGCGCGCGACTACGGCGGTGTGTGCCACCTGCGCTTTGACGACACCAACCCCGAGAAGGAAGACACCGAATACGTCAACTCCATCATCGACGCGGTGAAATGGCTCGGCTTTGACTGGAACGGCGCGCCCGACGCCCCCGCCTACCAGGCCAGCGACTACTTTGGCTTTATGTACCGCGCAGCGGAATATTTGATCGAAGCCGGCTACGCCTATGTGGACGAGCAAACCGTAGAGCAGATGCGCGTGAACCGCGGCGACTTTGGCAAGCCCGGTGTGGACAGCCCCTTCCGCAGCCGCACGCCTGAGGAGAACCTGCGCATCTTCCGCGAGATGCGCGATGGCAAGCATGAAGACGGCAGCATGGTGCTGCGCGCCAAGATCGACATGGCCAGCCCCAACATCAACATGCGCGACCCGGCCATCTACCGCATCCGCCGCGCCACGCACCACAACACGGGCGACACCTGGTGCATCTACCCCATGTACACCTACGCGCACCCCATTGAAGACGCGCTGGAGCAAATCACCCATAGCCTGTGCACGCTGGAATTTGAAGACCAACGCCCGTTTTACGACTGGCTGCTGGAGCGCCTGAGCGAAGGCGGCCTGCTGGCTGCGCCCGCACCGCGCCAGTATGAGTTTGCCCGCCTGAACCTGACCTATGTGATCACCAGCAAGCGCAAGCTGGCGCAACTGGTGTACGACCACAAGGTGAGCGGCTGGGACGACCCGCGCATGCCAACCATCGTCGGCCTACGCCGCCGCGGCTACACGCCCGAGAGCGTGCAACTGTTTGCCGAGCGCATTGGCGTGACCAAGAGCGACAGCTGGATCGACTACAGCACGCTGGAAGGCTGCCTGCGCGAAGACCTGGAAGCCAAGGCCCACCGCGGCATGGCCGTCATCAACCCTGTGAAACTGGTGCTGACCAACTGGGACGAAGTCATGGGCGCCGGCCACCTGGAGCCCTGCACCCAACCCGCCCTGCCCCACCCGCCCGAGGGTGTGGAATCGCCCACACGCCACTTCACCATCGGCAAAGAGGTGTGGATCGAGCGCGAAGACTTTGAAGAAGTGCCCCCCAAGGGCTACAAGCGCCTGTTCCCTGGCAACAAGGTGCGCCTGAAGGGTGGCTATGTGATCGAATGCACCGGCTGCACCAAGGATGCGAATGGCGTCATCACCGAAGTGCTGGCCACCGTGGTGCCCGACACCAAGAGCGGCACGCCCGGCAGCGACTTGGTGAAGGTGAAAGCCGCGATCACCTGGGTCGGCGTGGCCAACGGCGTGAACGCCGAAGTCCGCATGTACGACCGCTTGTTTTTGGATGCGCAGCCCGACGCGGGCGGCAAAGACTTTATCGAGAGCCTGAACCCCAACAGCCTGAAAGTGGTGACCGCGATTGTTGAACCGTCACTGGCCAATGCTGCGCCAGACCAGAAGTTTCAGTTTGAACGGCATGGGTACTTTGTGGCGGATCGGGTGGACCATGTCACGGGTTCCAAGCCGGTGTTTAACTTGGCGGTGGGGTTGAAGGATTCTTGGGGGAAGTGACCGCTCTGTAAAACTCTTGCTCTATAGCGGTCATGCCGAACAGCAAACCACTTCGGTTTCGTACTGAAGAATCTCTTGTCAACGACTTCGTTCTATTCCTGAACAGAACGCGGAAGAGCAAATTTGAAGTGCTGCGTGAATACGAAGGCGGCTTTGGGATACCAGATTTGCTTTTGTATTCATTGCCTGAAAAGCGGAAGGCCAAAGATATCGCGTCTTTGGCTTGCATCAATCCGCGTCTGGCCCCTTTACTTTCTGAAGCAACTGCAAAAAGAATTGATACGCTGGCGGCGCTCTCGCAGACTACAGGTGCATCTCTGAATTCGACACGTCGTATTTTTTTAGAGTTATCAGATATAGGTCGAATCAAAAAAGGCAGCAACGCAATGCCGGGTTTTCAAATTTCCCCCATTGCTATTCCGCCATTCAAACAAGTAGTCGCCATCGAGGCGAAGCTCCGGGATTGGCGTAGAGCGTTGGTTCAAGCCTATAGGTACATTCAATTCGCAAATGAATCTTGGGTACTAATTGACCATGGAACGTCGTCATCTGCTCTCAGACACAAAGAGCAATTTCAGACCTATGGCGTGGGATTAGCCTCTTTCACCACAGGTGGAAAACTCTTCGTTCACGTACCAGCGGTGAATCGACCATGGTCCAATAGCGCCTTGGCTTGGCGGACTCAAGCCTTGCTCGCACGAGACTTAGTGCAGACTTAAAACGCATCGACCGCCTTGAGCCAAGACTCAAGGTGAGTTCCTTGCCCATGTCGTTCCAATTGAATGACTTTGCCAATTTGGGCATACGCGGCTTGAGCTCTCTCAATTCGTTCTCGCAAGTATTTTTTTCTTGAATCAATATCAATTTTTGATATCAATTCGGCCTCATTGGACATATTCAAAAAGTAGTGCTTATACAGTGGAGGCTGGTTGAAGGTGGGCTCCAACACCTGCGAAAAGGCGGCTTCTGCATAGCTGGTGGATTCGTAAATATCAGCCCAAACTCTAGGTAGCTTCTGTCGAATTTCCTTGGCCTGCTCAAATTGAACCCAATTGAGTAAGCCTTTCAAAAAGACTCGCGCTTTAGGCCCTCTTCTATCTTCATCGGTGACAATAAATTTGTCTGTAGTGAAAATCCTCGTGTTCTCAAAGCTGCCGATGGATATACCGACCTCCCCCTGAGCGGTAGACAGAATCGCCTCAGTGTTTTGGTGCCCCCAAGTCAACTCCAATCCAATGCCATTCATTTCTTGCCCCAAGCGGTGGCACGCAACTAAAAAATCTGCGTCGTGAATCTGCTTCGTATCACGCGGACTAGAGTAGATGAGATACAACTCTTTCACGTTTGAATAGCTGGTTATCCAACTCAACAACTTGGTACGGAAGCCCTCATCTCCCAACATTGCAGAAGTAACAGCCAAACTCAGGCAAATTTCTTCACTCGAATCAATCAAATCCATGAAGGCATCAACGCAAAACGCCTTCTGTCGATCCACATAGTTACTGTACATCTGATCTAAAAATCGAGTGGGCACGGTAATCCGCCTAAACCCCATCTCCATTTGGAAATCCACGCATTTCTGCGCGGAGTCCTTTACGTTTGCTTCAAATGTAGTCGTTGCAAACCCGCCCTCCACTATCTTTTCTGGAAAGAAATCATATTGAAGTAGCTTGGGTTTCTGTGAACTTGGGACATAGAACTGCGGGTCGAAAATGGAGGCTGTTCGCACCGATGCAGACAGTTTTTCAATGCTCGCTGGCGCCTGATGTACGGGACTCAAAATAAGGCCATCGCCACAATCATCCTTTTCAAAGGACTCAACATTCCATGTTGCGTTATGACCGACTTGATGGTGCACAGATATCTTCATCTTCTATTCCTCCACGTGACTTAATTCTTGTATCAAGAGATCGACCGTTCTAGGGCGCAGATACGGCTTCTTCTCCATCATTCTTTCAACTAGGTCGGACTGCCTTTGATTGGCAAAACCCAATTTAAAAAGTGAAGGAGGGACATTCTTCTCAGTCGCCTCAATAATTTCCATCATGTCCATTCCATGACGAGTTCGAAAAGGATGCGTTCCAGAAATCAGTTGGTACATCAAGACGCCAAGTGAAAACACATCCGTTTTGAAACTCACCAAGTCCTTGTCATTGGCGATGTGTTCTGGTGCAGCATAGTCAATCGAAATTGGCGCTTTTCCCCACCCCTCTTGGGTTATTCCAGCAGCACCCGTTTCGCGAACAATTCCAAAATCAATGATTACGATCTCTTGCTTAGAAGTCAGCAGAAGGTTGTCTGGCTTCACGTCACGATGGACAAGCTTGCGTTTGTGCTCCCAAAGCGGACGCAGACCGCAAACCACACTCTTCGCGATGTTGAAAACTTCTACTGGCTTGGCCACATAGTCATGCAACTTGTCAGAAAGGGGGACCGACTCGACAAACTCTTCAACGCTTACATACAGCCCTTCAGGCAACGCTTCATCGGTGACGGGATTCTCGGTAAAGTAATTTGAGTACAAAAGCCGAGGAAATTGAGGTGACTGAAGTTCGGCTAGCAAGTTTGCTTCTGCTTGCAACCTGGTCAGAGCGACTGTTCCTGCGCCAGATACGACTTTGACTACTACCTTCCCCCAAGTCTCCCAACCCTTGAGGTAAAGAGAATCCTTGTCAAGGATCAATTCATTTGGGATCTGACGATCTTCGAAATGTGAGAAGTAGACAACTCGTTGCCCAGACTCCTTTGCCACTCCATCTATAACAATGGATGGAATACAGGCCTGCAACTCTGCACGCAGCTCCGCCGAATCAGATGGCATCTTGACCTCCCCTTACATTTTTATTACGCCAGTCTACCTCGCGATACCAATATCACGAAACCATTCGAGCGCGGTTTGGCGACACGCTAAACGCTGCAGCGTGGTACTGAACCAGTTCTCGCGCACCATCTACCGCGACATGCCACGCGCCTTGCGCACAATGGCACTAGGCAAGGACGCCTTTTTGAGATGCCACCCTAGTTCCCGGCTACCTGGCAGGCCCGTGTTTGACCAAGAAATGGACGATCCTCGATTTCTCGAATGACCTGCACATCGCTACGCGGAATCGTTATGCGAAACGTGGCAACTGCCACCGGATCGGATTTTTTCTCTGCAGAAAATTCGATCAACCACTGGTCACCCACCTTGGAAAGTACTTGGGCTTTGACCTTTCCCCAATCATCGGCGTCGCATCTCAAGTCCTTGCTCACCATGCCATCTGGAACAGCACTGCGAATCAACTGACATGTTTTGGTGGGTACCCGCAGATCTGCAGGAGCGTCATCACGGATGCCAAGAAAACTGGCTGTCATTTCCGGGAACAGGTTCCTTTTACTCGCGGCAGCCGGTAGCAAGACAAAAAGAACTACGACGACGATTCCAGCTGCAATAGAAATCTCAAGCAATCGCAGCCTGACCGCTGCAGATGCATTGGCAAATATTGCAACCATCCACAAAGTAATGAGGATCACGCCTGCAGACAAATACGCCGAGCTGAACACCGGCAATAGAGATGCCAATATGACGAAAGTGAACATGTTCGCAGCAGCAATGCCGACTGCCGTAGAAGTCGTGTCTCGCCATGAAGTCTGCTTTTCCCTGGCAAGCAGAATTTTTACAAGCGTTACTAACCAAAGCAGCAGCATTCCTACGGACAACACGCTAGAGAAACTCAACCAAATTCCGCAGTCACGCAACTCAGGATAGGCCGTCGCGCCGAACACCAATCCAACACCGCCAAGCTGCAGCCCAACCATTTCTAGTTCAGTGAAATGCTGCTTGACCTCTGCTTTCTTCTCCTCCGATTCCGAGATGTGCGCTCGATAGAGAGCCGCGGGTGCAAACAAGCCAAGGGCCAGTACGCACAGCACACCAAACGCACTCGCCGCCGCGCCAACCCCCAAGCCGATTAGGACAGAGTAATCAGATGGAAAGAAGTCTATGGAGCGGAAGTACCAAAAGAGAATAGTGACGCCAAGTAAGGTTCCCAGCGCGGTCAGGCTCAGCCACGGTATTTCGCTGAGTGAGAGAAATATTCGACGCGTCTTATGCGACCACACAGGTTTGATTGCACTAGAAGCCGCTGACTTCTTCTTGATGAACTTGGGCATGTAGCCTCTCTCCCTTTTGTTATACACATTCTAGGCACCGCAAACACTGATCGCTATGCAATGCATAGCGATCTGCGCACATCCCAAGCGGGCTATAGGCCTATTTGGTACAAAATTGCCCCCTAGCTACACTTTGCCCATGCAACCCCAACCCATCCTCCACTTCTGGTTCGAAGAGCTAACCGCCAAGCAGCACTTCGTCAAAGACGCCGCGCTGGACGAAACTATTCGCGCGCGGTTTGGCGACACGCTGGAAGCCGCGGCGCGGTGTGAGCTGTTTGCGTGGCGCACCACCGCTGAGGGGCGGCTGGCGGAGATCATTGTGTTGGACCAGTTCTCGCGCAACGTGCACCGCGACACGCCGCGCGCCTTTGCGCAGGACGCGCTGGCGCTGGTGTTGGCGCAAGAGCTGGTTGCCAGCGAGCAGGACCGCAGCCTGCCCGTCGCGCAGCGCGTGTTTGCGTATATGCCTTACATGCACAGCGAGTCCGCGCTGGTGCATACGCAGGCGGTGGCGCTGTTTACGCAGTTGGGCATACAAGACAACCTGAACTTCGAGCTGCGCCACAAAGCCATCATCGACCGCTTTGGCCGCTACCCCCACCGCAACACCATCCTGGGGCGTAGCTCCAGCGCGGAAGAGCTGGCCTTTCTGAGCGAGCCGGGTTCTTCGTTCTAGGTTGTCGCCTACTGATGCCGATAGCACTTCGGCAAAAAATCCCATGAAGTTATTGAAAAAGTTCGCCGTTCATTGCGTGTTGATCACCACCAGCCTGTTGCTAGTGACCGGCTGCCAAAAAACTGAGGTTCGATATTCCGACACCTTGGACAAAAACGCCTTGATGGCCTTGCCGTTCCCTGGCTGGGCGCCGTCAGGCACGGCCAGGGTTCAAACCGTGGACATGTCGGCCTTGGCCAGCAAAGCCAAGACGGCCGATGCAGCAAGCACGCGGGCCGAAGTGACGCCGCTGTACGTGGTGAAGCTAGATGACACCCATGCGGCGCTGGTGACGCAGGCGTTGCCCGTGGGCGCGAGCGATGTGCCCGACGACTGCCATGCCTGCTCGGGCGCGATGGGCGCCTACTTCTTCGAGCACAGCGGCAGCGGATGGCGGCTGACGTCCAAGCAGGACTCCGTGGCCGAGAGTGGTGTGGAAAGCAATATTGGCAAAACCGGTGTCGCCAAACTAGGTGATGGGCAATTTGCCGTTACCGCCGAATGGGGCAGCTGCTGGCAAGGCAACTGCGGCACGTGGCTTGTGGTGGTGGGCCTGCAGCGTGAGCATGCCACCTTGCTGAACCCCGGGGTTACCTTGGCACAAGACAACGATGGCGCACGCGGAGCCTGCAGCGCCTTGGACGCCCCGCCCTCCGCAGACAGCAATGCCGAGCCTGCCAGCGAGTGTGTGGAGATTGAAGGCCAGTGGAAGTTTCAGGGCAACCGCCTGCTGGTGTCGTACCAGGGCCGCCTGAGCCAACCCGACACCAAAGGCCAGCTGCAACCCACCCAGAAGATTGCGCAACAAGTGGTCTACGAAGCCACACCCGGCAAGCTGACCTTGGTCAGCGGCAGCAATCCGGTCCCTGGTTTTTGAAATTGCTACGCTTTTAGTAGCTGCTAGCGCATATTCCACGGGGGCTAGAACACAAAAACCTTTCTAACCACGGGCTTTCATGCGCTTTGCCTCTCCCTCCAGAGCAAATCGCAAGGCGGATCGAGGCGCCAGGGTTTCATAGGGTATCCAAGCGTCTACATCCGCCCATTGTTTCTTGCTGGGTGCGAAATAGATTTGCTGCTGCCCCCATCGGTTCAAGAAATTGTCGACATGGGGTTTCAGCGGCCCTTGCACGTCCGCACCCGCCAAGCGAGTCAGTGATACCAAGTGAATACTGAGCCAAACCGACACGTGGCCTGCGTATTCGACCAGGCGAACGAAGAAGTCCAGCTCTTGGCTACGAGCCTGAACCACGGGCAGCAGATCGTCATAGGCCAAGTGGTCACCCGTATTGAGTGATAGCTCAAAGCACATGCGCACCACGGCAAGGTCACCATCATTCAGCGCTTGAGTCAAATACGCGTAGCGTGTTGCAGACGTAAAACTGCACAGCGCCACCAGTGCGGCCTTGCGCAATGACGGGTTTACATCCAAGAGCGCTGCCTCGCAGCAATCCATAGTATCGGCACGGCCCAGTTGGCCCAAGCCTTCCAGCGCGTAGCGCTTAAGCCGGATAGAGACTGGCTCCGCCAATACGCGGCGATAAGCGGCAACCAACACTTGCGGTTGGTCTTTGCTCCAGTGCCGCGCAAGCCATCGGATGGAGAACGAAGGGTCCCAAAGCGCGATGGACAAAAGTTCGTCCGTGTCCCCAAGCTTTCGGCGCCACAGGCTGAGGTACACAGCGCGGCGCAGTGCCATGGCCTTCAGATGATGGCGTTGGGTCAAAAGCGCTTGCAGCTCAGAATCCGCCAGCTTGTAAACCAGTGGCTCTACGGAGCGGGCCAGCGCGGAGTCACCGCTTTCTATGGCGCGCTCCACTTTCTCCAAGTCCGACCAGTCATACAGGGCCAGGCAAAGTCGCCAGCACTGGAAACGTACTTTGGCGCTGCCGTGGCTAGTGCCAGCCAACACCAGATCGCGGTTCTGAGGCTCCGCAAGGCGAGCCTGCAATGCCGCCAAGACTTGTTGAAAGTCCGCGCGACTTTGTGTCTCCAGCGCATAGAGGGCTGGCAACGCATCGACCAGAGACTCAAATGGCATGTGCGCCAGCCAGTGCAACACCAATTGCAGAGAAAGCTCGCGGTTGACGGGCACATAGTCATTGAGCCGCTTGGTCACTGGCTGCAAACCATCTACCCAGTCTTGCGCCATGAGCACACGCAGGCTGAATTCGCGGACGTAGCCGCTGCGATTGTCTAGGCGCTCAATCGCTGTCGTTGGAGACAAAGCTTGGAGGCGAGCCGCAGGAATGCGCTGGTCTTTGCGCCAAGCAAAGTACACATTGGAATACGCGGTGTCGTGTAGTCCATAAACTTCTCGTCCCCACGGATACTGCGAGTCGCTCGGTGTTTGCATACCTGCGGTGGGTAGTGCGACCGATTTGAATAGCTTGCTCAGAAAATCAGGAAAAGACAACTATCACTCCCGTTGCACAGGCGCTTTGCGCTGTGTGTTCTTACGTTGTTCTGGGTATTCTAGGGGGGCCTACGGCAGACACTTTTACTATCCTTTTAGGAGCTGCTTGCGCATATTCCACGGGGACTGGAGGACGATTTGACACATAAGTTAGGGATGCGGCAGGCTTTCCATGTCAGCGTTATAGTGATGTCCTACCCCACTTAACTGGAGCCGCCATGACCACCACCGCTGAAGCCCTAAGCGCCCAAGCCGCCAAGCTGCCGCCCGAAGAGCGCCTGGAAGTGGTGGAGCGCATCCTGGACAGCCTAGACCAGCCTGATGCATCTTTGGACTCTGCGTGGGCCCACGAAGCGGACGACCGCCTGGCTGCATACCGGCGCGGCGAAATCAAGGCGATGGCCTTGTCAGAAGTGATTGCCAAATACCAAGTCACGCCGACAGCAGAATGACCGTCCGCCTGTTAGCGCCAGCGCAGGCAGAGCTGGATGAGGCGATAGCGTGGTACGCAGAGCAAGCGCCGGGGCTGGGCGAAACATTCTTGATTGAAACCCTCAAAGCCATTCAACTGATTGAGCAGCATCCGCAGGCGTGGCATCCACTCACCATGTACATTCGCCGCTGTCGTTTGCGGCGCTTTCCTTACAGCGTGGTTTACACACAAGATGGCACAGACATCCTTGTGCTGGCCATAGCGCATCAACACCGCAAGCCTCTCTACTGGAAAACCCGGCTGAACTGACGCAGAGTCCGCTATTCATTTAGTAGCTGCTGGCGCATATTCTACGAGGGCTAGAGGCTTGTTTAGCCTTTAGCCAGCACCGCGCGGTTGCGTCCCGCGGCCTTGGCGGCGTACAGAGCTTCGTCCGCGGCCTGGATCAGGGTCTGGGGGGTGCTGGTTTCGTCCGGGATGATGCTGGCCACGCCCACGCTGGCGGTTACGCAGCCAACGTCTGACAGGGCGTGTGGCAGTGCCAGCGCCTGCAGGGCCTCGCACATTTTGCGGGCCATGCCCAGTGCTTCTTGCGCGCTGGTGGCGGGCGCAATGAAGACGAACTCCTCTCCGCCATACCGCGCCACCAGATCACCGGTGCGGGCCATGGTGGCGGCAAGCGTGTCCGCTACCTTGCGCAGGCAGTCGTCGCCGGCCTGGTGGCCGTAGTGGTCGTTGTATTGCTTGAACCAGTCCACGTCCAACAGCCCCAGCGCCAGCGGATGCCCCTGGCGCGCGGCGCGGGTCCATTCGGCGGCCAGTGTGGTGTCAAAGTGCCTGCGGTTGGCAATGCCGGTGAGGCCATCGGTGGCACTGAGGGCTTCGAGCTTGCGGTTGAGAATGCGCAGCTCCGCGGTGCGCTCCTCTACCTTGGCCTCCAAAACATGCTCGGCCTCTCGCAGGGTGGACACCAGTTCTTCCTGGGCCTTCAGGGTCTGTTCCTGTGCTTGCAGCTGGTCGCGGCGCATGCCGTTGTAGCGGTCGGCCAGGGCAAACGACAGCAGCAGCATTTCCATGGCAGAGCCTATCTGGGTGCCATCGGTCGTCAAAAAATTGGTGGGCAGCAAGCCCAGATTGCGCAGGTGGGTAAGCACCACTGCCAACAGGATGGCCGCGAACGCCGCCACAAAGAAGTAGGCACTGCGCTGCCCGCGCAGCGCACTCCAGATGCCGGTGGCCAGCAGAACCAGCGGTGTGATCACGCTGAGCACGATAAACCAGGGGGTGAAAGTGCGAAACCAGAAGATCAGAGCGAAGAAGGAAATGCCATTCACCACAATCAGCCCCTGCAGCACCCGGTCCAACGGTTTGGACAATGCAGCAGTGTTAAGAATGCGCCGGGCAAACTCCAGCATGGCCGCGGCTGCGACGGCTGTAAAGACGTTCACGCCGATGGTGGTCAATGCGGGGATGTCTCCCCAAACGAATTCCGTACCCAGCCCGCTGAAGGTGCCAAGCGCCAGTGCGACGGAGCCGGAGAAGATGACGTACAGCAGGTAGTTTTTGTCGCGCAGGACGACGAACAGCATCAGGTTGTAGAACGCGATGGCCAGCACAACGCCAAAGTACAGGGCTTGCAGGGCGTAGTCGGCGTGCTGGTGGGTTTGCAGCGCCTGCGGCTCCCACATGCGCGCCGGGATGTTCAGCGAGTTGGGCGTTTCCACCCGCAGATAGACCACCTGCTGCGACTGGGGCGGCAGCGTGACGGGCAGGAGAAAGAAGCGGCCTGGCAAGGGGCGGTTGGCAAACGGGCGGGCGTAGCCCGTTTGCGTGAGCTGATAAACACCCCGCGCATCGGGTGCGTAAAAGTCGATGTGCGCCAGCAGCGCGTAGTTGATCTCCAGCACGCGCTGCAGAGGCTGGTTGCTGGGGTTAGCCAGCGGCAGGCGCAGCCACACCGCGGACCGCGTGTAGGAGAAACCGATTGCTGCGCTGGACGGATTGTTCGGCCGACGAAACTCCATTGCACGGGCTGACTCCATGACATCCGTCAAGGTCCAGGCAGCGCCAGGGTCCTCCAGATATTCAAAGTGCGCGGTCAGTGAAACAGGAGCTGCAAGTACACGCGTGAGGTCCAGTGGCTCCTGGGCGGTGGCCGCGAAGGTTGGCACCACAACGCCCAAACAGATGAAGGCAATGAGCACGCCACAGAAGCGGCGCTGCAGGTTTCGAAAGGGCATTGCCCAAGAATAACAAACGGTCTGCGCAGGCTTTGGCGGATAAAGCTGAAGAAGCACTGGCTTTGCTGAATGAGCCGGACGCATCGTTTCATGCCCGTGACCTTCCGCTTGCTACGCTTTTAGTAGCTGCTTGCGCATATTCCACGGGGGCTAGAGGCCTATTTCTTCAACACCGGGGACGTAGCAAACTACCCTGCTAACCCGCCTCAAAGTCAATAAACCCGCGCTCCACATTGGTGGCCACCAGCTTCACGCGCACCTTGTCCCCCACCTTCAGCGCGCTGGCGCCGCGCAGCAGCTTGCCTTCGGCGGGCGGGTTCAGTAGGCGCACCCACATGCCGTCGGCTGCGTTGCCGGTGACGATGGCGTCAAAGCGTTCACCAATGCGGGATTCCAGCAGCAGCGCAGCCTCGGACTTGCGCATCTGGCGCTCCACCTTTTGCGCCGCGTCTTCCTGGCGGGTGCAGTGGGTGGCCAGTTCGGCCAGCTCGGCGTTGGAATATGGCGCAGGCTGGTGGGCCAGCGCAGCCTTGAGCAGGCGCGCGGTGATGAGGTCGGGGAAGCGGCGGTTGGGCGCGGTGGAGTGGGTGTAGTCACTCACCGCCAGGCCAAAGTGGCCCACGGGTGGGCCGCCGGGAGACTCCAGCACGTATTCGCCACGCCCCATGAGTTTGACGATGACCAGCGACAGGTCGGGAAAGCGCAGCGGGTCGGCCCGGCGGCGCTTGGCCAGAAAGTTTTCCAGCGCTTTCGAGTCCGGCTCGTTGGGCAGCACCTCGCCATATTCCTTGGCCACGCCCACGATGCGCAGCCAGCGCTCGGGCGAGCGCACCACGCGCCGCAGGGACGCAACGCCCCGCCCCGCCAGGTAGCGCGCGGTGCAGGTGTTGGTGGCGATCATCACTTCTTCAATCAGCTGGCGGGCGCGGTTGTGTTCTTGCAGGTGGATGGCGGACACGCGTTCGCCGTCAAACACCACGCGGGGCTGAAAGCTCTCAAATTCCAGCGACCCTTCGCCATGGCGGCGTGCGCGCAGCTGCTGGGCCAGCGCGTCTTGCGTGCGCAGCTGGGCGTCCATGCCGGGCACGGCGGCGGCGGCCGCTGCGGCGGGTAAATCGCCCTGCCCGTCCAGCCAGGCGCTGACAGCGTCATAGGCCAGCTTGGCTTGGTTGCGCACCCGGGCGCGGTAGACGGTGGAGCCGGCCAGCGCGCCGTCGGGGTGAAACACCATCTCGGTCACCATGGCCAGGCGGTCCTGGTGGGGGTTGAGCGAGGTGAGGTCGGTAGACAGGCGCTCGGGCAGCATGGGGAAGATGCGTGCCGAGGTGTAAACGGAGGTGGTGTTGGTACTGGCGTGGTGGTCGATGGGGGTGTCGCGTGGCACTAGGGCGTCCACATCGGCAATGGCCACCCACAGGCGCACACTGCCGTTGGGCAAGGGTTCGCACACCGTGAGCTGGTCCAGGTCCATCGAGTCGTCGTTGTCGATAGAGCACCACAGCAAGGTGGTGAGGTCGTGGACGGCGGGGTCTGCGCTGTGGCCGGTGGCGGTGATGCCGGCCAGTTGGCGCTCAACCGCGGAAGAGAACTCGGGCTGCAGGCCGCGCTCCGCCATGGCGTGGATGGCGATGCGAACCAGGTCGCTGCGGTGGTGGGATGGTGGCTTGGCGTGCATCGTGCCAATATACGCCTGCGGGTCGCTCCAGCGCGCAACGGCTGGCTAGTAAGATCACGCCCTTTTGCCAGCCTGAAGTCGGAGTCCGCATGCCCAAAACCAACAACAAACCTTTCGTGATCGGTGTCGCAGGCGGCAGTGGCAGCGGCAAGTCCACGGTGACGCGTTTGACTGGCCGCTGATGGTGCAGCACGTGCAGGCGCTGCGCCGCGGCGAGTCGATTGAAATGCCGACCTACGACTTTGCGAAGGACAACCGCGCCAGCAAGACCATCACCGTGAAGCCCGCGCCGGTGATCGTGGTCGAGGGTCTGTTTGCGCTGTTTGACGCCAAGTTGCGCAACATGATGTCGCTGAAGATCTATGTGGACACCGCGTCAGACGTGCGCTTTATCCGCCGCCTGCAGCGCGACATGGCCGAACGCGAGCGCAGCGCCGAGAGCGTGATCGCCCAGTACCTGGAAACCGTGCGCCCCATGCACAAGCAGTTCATCGAGCCGACCAAACGCAACGCCGACGTGATCCTGCCCCACGGCGCCAACGGGCCGGCGGTGGACATCATCACCACCAAGGTGAAGACGCTGGTGCGGGATCTGGATCGGGGCTGATGCCTTGGGCTAAAGCGCTACGCTTTTAGTAGCTGCTGGCGCATATTCCACGGGGGCTAGAGCCTCATTTCTCCCCAATTCTCTGCCCCACTCCATCCAGCGCCAGCGTATACCGCTGCTTGGCGTAGGCCCGGGCGCCCAGCCGGGCGTAGAAGCGCATGGCACCGCGGTTCCAGGCGGGGGTTTGCCATTGCAGCGTGGTGCTGCCTTGCGCACGCGCATAGGCCTGCACGGCCTGCATGAGCGCCAGGCCACCGCCCTGGTTCCGGGCGGCGGGGGTGAGGTATAGGCAGTCCAGGTGCGCGTAGCGCTGGCCGCTCAGGGTGGCAAAGTCCAGCGTGACGCTGGCGTAGCCCATGGGGCTGCCTCCCTGTTCCAGTAGCCAGGCGTGCAGCTGCCCGCTGGCCAGCGCCACGAGCAGACGCTCTGCGTGGCCCGCGGCGCTGTAGGGCAGGCGCTCGTACGCGGCGTGGGCCGCGCACAGGGGCGCCAGCGCTGAGGCATCGGCCGGCACCGCTGCGCGCACCACCTGCGGCGTGACGCTGTTGCTCAGCACGCGCATTCGATGGCCGGTGCGTCTGCCGGCATGGCGCCGGGTGCGCTGCCGGTGGCTACGGGTTGGCCGTCGCGCACCCAGAAGTCCAACCCGCCCAGCATCTCTTTCACAGTGAAGCCCAGCTTGGCCAGCTTGTAGGCGCCCTTGGTGGAGCCGTTGCAGCCAATGCCGTCGCAATACGTCACATAGACCTTGCTGCGGTCCAGCGCGGCGGTGCTCTGCGCATCCATCAGCCGGTGCGGAAAGCTGATGGCACCGGGCACATGGCCCTGGGCGTAGAGCGACTCCGACCGCGTGTCGATGACCACCAGCGCGGTGATGCCGTTGCGCAGGTCTTCGGCCACGTCCCAGGCATCGGCGTGGAAGCTGAGCTTGTGCAGCATGTAGTCGGCGGTCTGGCCCGCGCTGGCGGGTGGGAAGGCAAGCACTTGAGAGGCAACGGGTGCAGTCATGGTGGGGTTCTCCGGGTGGTGGTCAAAACACAAAGCCTTGCGGCCATGCAGGCAGTGTAAAAAACAGCGGACTTATTATTGATACCAATTTATCAACATAAATAAGACCAATTAAGACCCATGAAAACCGCGCAACCCAGCCTGTGGATGGGCCTGATGGATGCCACCGCACGCCCCGGCATGGGTCTGCGGGAGCGCCTGTGTGCGGCCCTGCGTGACGCCATGCGCAACGGCATGCTGAGCCAAGGCGCGCGCCTGCCCGCCACGCGCGTGCTGGCGCACGACCTGGCGCTGTCCCGCGTGACGGTGGAGGCGGCCTATGCGCAGCTGGAGGCCGAGGGCTATGTGCAGCGGCGCACGGGCCACGGCAGCTTTGTGGCGGTGCAGGCCAGCGCAGCGCCAGTGGCCGCCAAGCGGCGCAGCAAGGCCGCACCGCTGGTGCCGCAGGCGGTGCTGTCGCAGCGCGGCCAGGGCATGGTGAACACGGGCGGCTGCATGGAGCCGCTGCAGCTGCAGGCCTTTGCCGCGGGCAGCCCGGACCTGCGCGCGTTTCCGCACACGCTATGGCGCCAGCTGACCAACAAACGCCTGCGCCACGCGCCCGAGGCGCTGATGCGCTATGGTGACCCGCAGGGTCGCGCGGACCTGCGCGAGGCGATTGCGCAGTACCTGGTCAGCTCACGCGGGGTACGCTGCAGCGCGGCGCAGGTGCTGGTGCTGACCAGTTCGCAGCAGGCGCTGCAGTTGCTGGCCACGCTGCTGCTGGACCCCGGTGACCGCGTGTGGCTGGAAGACCCCGGCTACCGCGGCGCGCGCACGGCCTTTGCCGCCAGTGGTGCGCAGCTGGTGCCACTGCCGGTGGACGCGCAAGGCCTGGTGCCCGACTTCACGCTGCCCGCACCCAAGCTGATCTACCTGACACCCACCCACCAATACCCCACGGGCGGCACGCTGAGCCTGCAGCGGCGCATGGCGCTGGTGGACTACGCGCAGCGCCAGGGCTGCTGGATCGTGGAGGACGATTACGACAGCGAGTTTTTGTACGACGGCCGCCCCACACCCAGCCTGCAGGGGCTGGACGATGGTGGGCGCGTGGTCTATATAGGCACGTTTTCCAAAACGCTGTTCCCGTCCCTGCGCATGGCCTATGCCGTACTGCCCGAGGCGCTGGTACAACCCATGGTGACGGCGCGCAGCGTGTACGACGGCCACGTGGCCCAGCTGGCGCAGGCGGTGACGGCCGACTTCATGGCCCACGGCCACTTTGCCGCGCACCTGCGGCTGATGCGCCAGCTCTACCGCAGCCGGCGCGACCTGCTGCTGGACTTGATAGACCGCAAGCTGCCCTGGGCCCAACCGCTGAACAGCACCGGCGGCCTGCAGATCAGCGTGACCCTGCCACCGGGCAGCGAAGCCACGCTAACCCGCCAGGCCGCCGAGCGCGGCATCGCCACCCCCAGCCTGAGCGCCCTGCACAGCAAGCCCGGTGCGGTGGATGGATGGCTGCTGGGGTTTGCGGCGCTGCAGCCACAGGAGATTGAGGCTGGGGTGACGGGGTTGGCGCAGTTGAAGCCGCGCTAGGCCAGCACAAACTCCACCCCCGCACACACCGCCGCCACCTGCGCGGCAATGCATTGCTCCGGCGTAGCGCGCGGGCTGTCGGGGTAGACCTCGGTGGTGCTGGTGTAGCGGGCGCCGGTGATGCCGGCGCACAGGCCCAGTTCTTTCATGGCGTAGTGGATGACGCCATGCGCTACCAGGGGCGAGCCGATGATGCCGCCCTGTGCATCCGCCGGGGCAATGTGGGTAACGCGCTGCACGGCGTCAATGATGGCTGCCTGGAACGCGGGCTGCGGGTTGGCGGTGTCGTCCACCAGGTAGAAGCCATCGGGGATGGTGGCGGGCTCAAACGGCTTGCCATCACGCGCGGCCACGGCGGGGCGGTACTCGCTCTCGTCGGTGTCGGTGGTTTCGTGCAGGTCGATGTGGGCGGCAAACTGGCCGAGCAAAGGGGCAATCAGGCGCATGAGCGCGGCGGACTCTTGGGCAGGGCTGCCCGCGCGGAAGTTGCGGTTGGGGTCCAGCGCGTCAAAGTTCCAGCGCTGGATGCGCTCGTAGGCCCAGGGGCTCACACAGGGCGCTACCAGCAGGTTCACGCGGGCGGCGTACTCCGCCGCATGCGCATCCACAAAACGCAGCGCGCCGTGCACGCCACTGGTCTCGTAGCCATGCACACCGCCGGTGATCAGTACGGTAGGCAAGGACTTATCCCACTGGCGGCTGCGGATCGCCATGAGTGGGAATGTTTCAACCGGGTGCTGCGCGTCCACATAGGCCACCTCGCCATAGGTTTCCACGTCAAACCGGTTGCGCAAGCGCTCCACGGCCGTTAGCACGTCATCCGCATAGCTGCGTTGTCGTACTTGGCGTGCGCGCCACTGGGCACGCTCTGCGGGGGCCCAGGCTTGGCCGGGGATGCCTATCGGATAGAAGTAGGTGCTGCTCATAGGTGCAGCATCGTACAGGGCCGAAAATTGCTACGCTTTTAGGAGCTACTAGCGCATATTTCATGGGGGCTAGAGGCCAATTTCATGCCCAAATGCGTCGTTACATCCCGCTACAGCTGCAACCTTGTGCGAACCACAGACGGGCAGTTGTCTGACAGACAGCGGCGCGCCTGGGGCGTGTAATAAAGCTTTAGGAGAACACGATGAGCCAACACGCCACCATTACCGATACCGTGACCTACCGGCCCGGCGACGGCGCGCCGCTGGAGATCCCTAAAGGCCCTGTAGAAGTGGACCTGGCACCCGACAGCGCCACGCTGAGTTGGACCGAGGACAACGGTGCCCATGGCCTGACGGCCATTCCAATCACGCAGTTCAAACAGTACGTGCGCGACCACAGCATTGCGCTGGATGAAGAAGCTAAGGAGGCCAAGGAGACTAAGGAGCAACCGGGTACATAGGCTGGCCGGTCGCGGCAAAGGCATCCAGATTGGCCAGCGTGGTACTCGCAATCGCGGCCAGCGCGTCTTCGGTAAAGAAACCCTGGTGCCCGGTCACCACCACGTTCGGAAAGGTCAGTAGGCGGGCAAACACATCGTCCTGAATGCCCGCACCCGACAGGTCGCGGAAGAACAGGCCGGCCTCTTCCTCGTACACATCCAGCCCCAGGCTGCCCAACTGACGCGCCTTCAGCGCGTCAATGGCGGCTTGCGTGTCAATCACCGCGCCACGGCTGGTGTTGAGTAGCATGGCGCCACGCTTCATGCCCGCAAAGGCGGTGGCGTTGATCAGGTGGTGGGTCTGTGGCGTCAGCGGGCAGTGCAGGCTGACCACATCGCTACGCGCCAGCAGCTCGGGCAGCGGCACATACTGCACGCCCATGGCCACGCACGCAGGGTTGGGCGTGGGGTCAAACGCCAGCAGCGTGCAGCCAAAGCCCGTCATCAATTTGCAAAAGGTTTCGCCAATGCGGCCAGTACCCACCACGCCAATCGTGCGGCCATGCACATCAAAACCCAACAGTCCATCCAGCGCGAAATTGCCTTCGCGCACGCGGGCATGGGCGCGGTGGATTTTGCGGTTCAGCGTCAGCAGCAGGGCCAGCGTGTGCTCGGCCACGGCATAGGGCGAATACTCGGGCACGCGACCCACGGCGATACCCAGCTCGTGCGCCGCCACCAGGTCCACCTGGTTAAAGCCCGCACAGCGCAGCACCACCAAACGCACGCCCAGGCCCTTCAGGCCTTGCAGCACCTTGCGGTCCAGCTGGTCGTTGACGAACGCGCACACGGCATCGGCCCCGGCAGCCGTAGCCACGGTGTCGGCGTCTAACCGCGCCTCCAAAAAACTAAAGCTGTGGACAGAGACGCCTGGAGCCGACTCCAGCGCCTGGCGGTCGTACGGGCGAGTGCTGTAAACAGTGACGTGCATCTCAACCCTTGCCCGTGGCCTTGCGCCGCACATGCAGGTGCGTCTGCACGGCATCGCCCTCGCCCGACTTCACCTCTTTGACTTCCAGGTAAGCGGCCTGCTGGCGGATCAGTTCGCCCAGCTTGGGAACGCCATAGTTGCGTGGATCAAAAGCCGGGTTGCTGCGGGTGATCTGACTGCCCAGAGCCGACAGCGTGGTCCAGCCATCCTCCCGCGCGATGGCGTTCAACGCGTTCAAGAGCAGGGGCTTGAGCTTGGGCAGCTTGGGGAGCTCGGCCAGAGGCACTTGGTCAGGCTTGGTCTCTTCGGGCTCGGTACGCAAAATTTCGGTGTAGATGAACTTGTCGCACGCGGCCACAAAGGGCTCGGGTGTTTTGCGTTCGCCAAAGCCGTAGACCACCAGCCCCGCCTCGCGGATACGCGTGGCCAGGCGGGTGAAGTCGCTGTCACTGCTAACCAGGCAAAAGCCGTCCACTGCGCCCGTGTGCAGCACATCCATGGCGTCGATGATGAGCGCCGAGTCGGTGGCGTTCTTGCCGCTGGTGTAGCTGAACTGTTGGATAGGCTGGATCGCCATGGTGTGCAGCACCTCTTTCCAGCCCTTGAGGTTGGTGGTGGTCCAGTCGCCATAGGCGCGCTTGATGGTGGCGGTGCCGTAGCGCGACACCTCGGCCAGCAGCTCCTGAATGACAGAAGCCTGCGCGTTGTCGGCGTCGATGAGGACGGCGAGCTTCTGGTTGGTGTTGGTGGCCATGGCGGTACCTCCCTTGTGTGTGCCCCATCGTACAGGCTGCATGTGAATGCGACATGGCTACTCGTTTTGCATGGCAGGCGCGTGACAAAACAGGCCACCCGCCCTAGTGACTTTCACTGATGCGCGTGCGCCGCATATTGACTATCAATAGGGTACAGACCAACACAGGGAGGAAACCATGTCCGACGCATGCCTGGCGCTCGCCAACAACGACATTGCCTACATCTTCTGGCAGCTGGAGCACAAGGTGCCGGGCTGCCTGGGGTTTTCGGTGCGGCGCCTGGATGCCGATGGCAGCGCCACTGCCCTGCCCGCCTTTGTGGGCTTTGCGCCCGGGGTGCCGGGCCAACCCCATGCGCGCCAGACCACCGATGTGTGGCCCGTGCAGTCCTTCCAGTGGAAAGACGTATTTGCCGCGCCCGGCACCTACCGCTACGCCGTGGTGCCCATGATGGGGCCCGACGTAGACGCGCTCACGCCCCACCCCACCATTGCGCTGCAGTCCAACCCAGTGACCATAGGCGGGGACTATGGCGATGTGGCAGCCTATTTCAACGTGGGGCTGATTTCTACCCAGGCGGTCACCAAGAAGATCAACGCGCTGGTAGCCAATGGCAGCTACGACAACATCACCACGGCGCTGCGTGGCGAAATTGCCAAGGTGGGCAGCCCCATCCGCAAGCTGCTGAGCGGCGATGTGCTGGACAAGGGTGTGCTGTCGCTGCTGAACAAGGCACAGGCCCAGGGCGGTTTTTGCCACCTGGCGCTGTATGAGCTGACCGACGCACAGCTCCTGGACGCCATCACCACGCTGGCAGCCAACAACCAGCTGGCACTGTGCCTGGCCAACGCCGACACGTCCGAGGAATACAAGAGCGAGGACGGCAAGAAGCACACGCGCAAGATTTTTGACGGCACCAACGCGGCCACGCGCAAGGCCCTGCATGCAGCCGGGGTGCCGCTGACCGACCGGTTTGTGCCGTCCAGCTCCATTGGGCACAACAAGTTTGTGGTGTGGTCCGACGCGGCGGGCCCGCAAGAGGTGTTGACGGGCAGCACCAACTGGACCTCCACCGGCCTGTGCTCACAAACCAACAACACGCTCATCATCCGCAACCCCACCGTGGCCGCGGGCTACCGGGACTATTGGGACTGGCTGGTGCAGGACGCCGCAGAGCACCCCGCCCAGGGCCATGGACTGCGCGAATGGTGCGGCGGTGGCGCGGTGGATGCGGCGCTGGGCACGGGCAGCGTATCCGTCTGGTTCTCCCCCAACACCAAGGCAAAAACCAAGGATGCCGACACGCCCCCACCCGACCTGGACCAGGTGTTTGGGCTGATACGCGCGGCCAAGCAGGGCGTGCTGTTTCTGGCGTTCAACCCCGGTGCGCCCAGCTTCCTCGAACAGGTGCACGACAAGGCGGTGCAGATGCAGGAGGACGGCAAGCCCTTTTACGTGCGCGGCGCGATCACCGATCCCGCACCGCTGGGCCAGTTCGCCACCTTCATCACCAAGCGCAATGCCACGGCCGCGCCCGATGTGCTGGTGTCCGGCGTGGCCGGTGTGCCCGACACCTTCGGCTACTGGGAGAAAGAGCTGTACAAGCTGGGCCACGCCGTCATCCACGACAAAATCATCGTCATCGACCCCTTCAGCCCGCACTGCGTGGTGGTCACCGGCAGCCACAACCTGGGCTACAAGGCCAGCTACCAGAACGACGAGAACCTGGTCATCGTGCGCGGCCACCAGCGCCTGGCCCAGGCCTATGCCGCCCACGTGCTGGACGTGACCAACCACTTCTCCTGGCGCTACAAGCTCTCGCAGCTGGCGCGTGACAACAAGCTGGACCAGGCCTGGGGCGACCTCAGCGAAACTGACAGCTGGCAGAACAAATACTTTGACCACCAGGCCGATGCTTCGCGCGACGGGTTTTTCTTCTTCGGCGTCTAGTTGCTACTGATTTAGGAGCTGCTCATGCATACTCCACGGGGGCCAGGAGCCAATTTTTCCCATAAACACCTTGCAAACCAGCCCTCCGCCACTATCTGCGTTGAATGAGCGAAGCCCTGCACATTGTTTGCCCCCATTGCCACACCACCAACCGCGTGCGCACCGACCAGCTGGGCAGTGCGCCCGACTGCGGCAGCTGCAAGAAGCCCCTGTTCATCGGCAAGCCGACGGACCTGGACGTAGCCGCGTTTGACAAGCACCTGCAGCGCAACCAGATTCCTCTGCTGGTGGACTTTTGGGCACCCTGGTGCGGCCCCTGCCGCCAGATGGCGCCCGCCTATGTGCAGGCCGCGGGCCAGTTGGAGCCGCGTGTGCGCGTGGCCAAGGTGGACACCGAGGCGCACCAGGCCCTGGGCGCGCGCTACCAGATTCGCAGCATTCCCACCCTTGCGCTGTTTGTGAACGGCCGCGAGGTGGCGCGCCAGGCCGGCGCCATGGGCGCGGCCGACATCGTGCGCTGGGTGCAGCAGCACACGCCGCGCTAAAACACCTGGGCCCCTAATACATCACTTTGCAGTAACCCGCCCGAGGTCCGAATATTCCGCGGCTGGTACCTTCCGTTTCCCTGTCACCCACTCACGTTCAACACCATGCTCTTCAATCCCCTGAAACTCGGCGCCCTCACCCTCCCCAACCGCATTCTGCTGGCGCCGCTCACGCGCACGCGTGCCGACGCCGGCCACATGCCCAACGCCCTGATGGCCGAGTACTACGCACAGCGCGCCTCCGGCGGCTTGCTGATCACCGAATGCACCATGGTGGCGCCCGGTACCTCGGCCTTCATCAACGAGCCCGGCATTTACAGCGACGCACAAATCGCCGCCTGGAAGCAGGTGACCCAAGCCGTGCACGCCAAGGGCGGCCGCATCTTCATGCAGATCTGGCACGCCGGCCGCGCCGCCCACCCGGACATCAACGGCGGTGTGCCCACCGTGTCATCCAGCGCCACAGCGGCCGAAGGCGACATCCACACGCCCAATGGCAAAGTGCCCCACGCCGTGCCACGCGCGCTGACGGCCGAAGAGATTCCTGCCCTGGTGGCTGCCTACGCCCAAGGCGCCAAGAACGCTATTGCCGCCGGCTTTGACGGTGTGGAAGTGCACGGTGCCAACGGCTACCTGATCGACCAGTTCCTGCGCGACACACCCAACCAACGCACCGACGCCTACGGCGGCTCGCTGGAAAACCGTGCGCGCTTCCTGTTTGAAGTGCTGACTGCCGTGACCGCTGCGATTGGTGCGGACAAAGTGGGCCTGCGCCTATCGCCCCTGAACAGCTACAACAGCATGAAAGACAGCGACCCGCTGGCCTTCATCGGCTTCTTGGCCGAGAAGCTCAACGCCTTCAACCTGGCGTACCTGCATGTGATGCGCGCAGACTTCTTTGGCGCGCAACAGGGCGACGTGCTGACCGTGGCGCGCGAAAAGTACAAGGGCGTGATCGTGGGCAATATGGGATACACGGGTGAAGAAGCCGAGGCAGCCATTGCTGCTGGCACGCTGGATGCCGTGGCCTTTGGCACCGCCTTCCTGGCCAATCCGGACCTGCCCGCGCGCATCAAAACCAAGGCGCCGCTGAACACGCCGGACCAAACCACCTTCTACAGCCCCGGCGCCAAGGGCTATACGGACTACCCGACGCTGTAAGCCCACCAGCGCATCCCCGTATTGCCAATTGCCGCTGCGGTTGCAATACTGCGGCGTCTGAATG
Source organism: Rhodoferax saidenbachensis (assembly GCF_031457975.1). Lineage (GTDB taxonomy): Bacteria > Pseudomonadota > Gammaproteobacteria > Burkholderiales > Burkholderiaceae_C > Allorhodoferax > Allorhodoferax saidenbachensis_A. The sequence continues at coordinate 17,593 of NZ_JAVDXO010000007.1, read as the reverse complement.
GGGAATGCCATGGTGAAGGTGGAGTTCGCGTCCAGCTTGCGGCGCCACGTGGAGTGCGCGCCGCAGCAAGTCGCTGCGGGCAGCTTGCGTGCGGTGCTGGACACCGCGCTGCTGGCTGCCCCGGAGCTGGGCCACTATGTGTTTGACGACCAAGGCAACGTGCGCAAGCACGTGGCCGTGTTTGTGAACCAGGCCTTGGTGGCAAACCGTGAAGACCTCAGCCAGCCCATCGCCAACGGCGACCGCGTGCTGGTGATTCAGGCCCTGAGCGGCGGCTAATACGCTTGCCCCTGCATGGAGACTTCATGATGCAAACCCTCTTGGTAGCCAGCCGCAAAGGCTTGTTTGTGGTGCGCGGCCAGGGCACGCAATGGGCCGTAGTGGCCCACCACTTTGCGGGCGACCCGGTCACCCAGGTACTGGCCGACCCGCGCGACGGCCACTGGTACGCCGCCCTGCGCATGGGCCACTTTGGCGTGAAGCTGCGCAAGAGCACCGACCAGGGCGCCACGTGGGCAGACATCACCGCGCCGGCCTTCCCCCCCAAACCCAAAGAGGGTCCACTGGCGACCGACCCCACGCCCTGGAATGTGGACCTGGTCTGGGCCCTGACGCCCGGCAGCGCAACGCAACCCGGCACCCTGTGGGCTGGCTGCATGCCCGCGGGCTTGTTCAAGTCGGAAGATGGTGGGCACAGCTGGGCGCTGAACACGGCGCTGTGGGAGCACCCCCTGCGCCCAGGCTGGTTTGGCGGGGGCAACGATTACCCGGGCATGCATTCGGTGTTGGTAGACCCGCGCAATGCGCAACACATCAGCGTGGCAATTTCCTGCGGCGGAGTGTGGCAAACGCATGATGGGGGAGACCACTGGGCGCTAACGGCTGCGGGCATGACGGCGGACTATCTGCCCGCAGACAGTGCGGAAGACCAGAACACGCAAGACCCGCACCGCATGGTGCAGTGCACGGCCCAGCCCGATGTGCTGTGGGTGCAGCACCACTGCGGCATCTACCGGTCTACCGACGGCGGGCAACATTGGGCCCGTATTGCGGCACCTGCGCCTTCAGAGTTTGGGTTTGCGGTGGCCTGTGATCCGCACGACCCTCAGCGGGCCTGGTTTGTACCGGCCAAGGCTGATACACATCGCTATGCGGTGGACGGCAAGATGGTGGTGAACCGCACGGACGATGGCGGGAAAACGTTCAAGACCTTCGGCGCGGGCCTGCCACAGAGCCACGCCTACCATTTGGTCTACCGCCACAGCCTGGAACTAGCCCCGGACCGGAACACACTGGCCATGTCGTCCACCACGGGTGGGCTGTGGGTCAGCGCTGATGCAGGCGAGCACTGGCACGGTGTGAGCCAGGACTTGCCGCCCATAGCGGCGCTGGGCTGGGTGGCTTAGGCCGCTTCGTGGCGGTCGGCAGCGGCGAACAGATCGCGGGCAAACTCGGGGTCGGTACGCTGCAGCGTGGCGGCAAAGGAGCGCAGTGCTTCGGCTTCTTCAAAGGCGGTTTGGGCGGTAGATTGCGCCGCTGCGGGGGCAAAAGCGGTGTACCAGAGGGCGGCGGCCAGATGTTGGCCTGCCACCAGCAACTCGCGAACCGATGCGCCCACGGTGGGCTGGGCAGTGGAGGGCAAAGAAAGCGCGTTCAAAGTAGTGCTGGCCATAAGGTTCTCCTGAAAACAGCAAAAAGATTGCTTGCTGCACTGCAGTATAGGGTAAACCCTAGTCTCAATGCAAGGGTTTACCCTAATAACAACAGTTGACTCTGTTTATCGGAAAAAAGGAGAGGTATGACACGCTGGAAAAAGCGGATTAAAGGGCTACTGCTCGTGGTAGTGGCACTGGGAGTGACCACCTGGCTGGTCTTGCAGTTGCCCAGCTTTGGCGGCATGGCCCAGGGCGCACGGCTGGCGCGCATGCAGACGTCGCCCCAGTGGCACAACGGCCGGTTTGAAAACACCCCTCCCTATGTGAGCGACATGTCCATCCTGCTCGAGCTGCACGACCTGATGGGTGACGAGGTACGCGCGCCCACGTTCGAGGTGCCGGTGCAGAAGATGCGCACCGAGGACCTGGCCCTCCCCGCAGCGCCCGGGCTGCGCGCTTGGTGGCTGGGCCATGCCAGCGCGCTGATAGAGGTGGACGGCGTGCGTATCCTCACCGACCCGGTGTTTTCCAAGCGCGCATCGCCCTTTCAGTTCGCCGGCCCTGCGCGGCTGCACCCGGCCCCGCTGCCACTGGAGCAGTGGCAGAACATTGACGCGGTCGTAATCTCGCACGACCACTTTGACCACCTGGACATGGCCACCATCCAGCACCTGGCACAGAGTGGCACCCACTTTTATGTGGGCCTTGGCGTGGGCGCACACCTGGAACGCTGGCAGGTGCCCGCCGAGCAGATCCATGAAATGGACTGGTGGGAGCAGGCCAATATCAAGGGCGTGACGATTGTCTGCACACCAGCGCGCCACTACTCAGGCCGCACCAGCATGAACAATTCCACCCTGTGGGCCTCGTGGATGCTCAAAGGCCCCAACCACTCGGCCTACTACAGCGGCGACACGGGCTATGCCGAGCACTTCAAGGCCATCCGCACCAAGCTGGGCACGCCGGAGCTGGCACTGGTAAAGGTAGGCGCCTATGGCGACAGCTGGATGGACATTCACATGAACCCCGAATCGGCCATCGAGGCCGTGCAAGACCTAGGCGCCACCACGCTGCTGCCCGTGCACTGGGCCACCTTCAACCTGGCCTACCATGCCTGGGCAGAACCCGTGCAGCGCACATTGGCTGCAGCCAAGGGCGCGGATGTGCAGGTAGCGACACCGCGCGTGGGCGAAAAGTTTGAATTTGGCCAGCCGTTTGCCAACCAGGCCTGGTACCTGCCATGACCGAACTTACTCTGACAGAAGTGAACGCCAATGTGCACAGCGTGCACCTGCCTAGCGGGGCGCATGTGGGCAACCTCAAACGCATAGGCGCGGTGTGGAAGTTCAAGGCCGTGGGCTACGACGCGACCGGCGCCGTGGAGCCCGGTGGTGGCCCGCTGACAGACCAGCACAACATGGTGTTTGATGCGCCCGACACAGACGCGATGAATACGCGGTTGGGTTGCTGGTTATAGGCAAGCACTGCGCGCCCAATCAGAGCGATCGCGCTACCCGAAAGCCGATGCTGTCAGCGGGCTCTACCGTGATTGCCTGAGACCGCTTGGCCGAACGGATCCCTTCGGCACCGCTGTTCCACGCACCGCCGCGGACAACGCGTGCATACTGGAACCGCAGGTCATCGTCCAGCCAGGCGCGGCCATCGTAGGGGGCGAACGCATAGCTCTTGTGGTAAAAATCTTCGGTCCATTCCGCAACATTGCCAAGCATATCGAACAGCCCAAAGGCATTGGCGGAAAAACTGCCCACAGGGGCCGTGGAGGTCCACAGGTCTGGCCCCTGTACAAGGCCTTCACAGCACTCTTCACTGCCATAGTTGGCATAGGCATGGCTCGCTGTATCTCCCCACCAGTATGCGGTGGTAGTACCAGCACGTGCGGCATATTCCCATTCAGCCTCACTGGGCAAGCGGTACTTCTTGCCAGTCAACACACTCAGATTTTTGAGATATTGTTGCACCTCATCCCAACTCACCATCTCCACCGGACAGTTCGCCCCACATGTGGCGTTGGCGCTCGGAGTGCTACCCATCACCGCAGTCCATTGCGCCTGAGTCACTTCCATACGTCCCATGTAAAAGCTACCCACTGTCACCTGATGCACAGGGCGCTCAATAGACAAGCCTGCGGCGCTCCCCATGGTGAAGCTGCCAGCAGGTATCTGCACCATGTCGGGACATACATCACAGTCTTTCTGAATCGCAGCCGAGCTGCCCTGTGCGCATGCGCTATGCGCCACAAACAAACCGCTCAGAACCAAGCACCACAAAGACACTATTTTTTTCATTACGCTCCCTTTCAAGACCCAAACATCGGCAAATCCGTAATGTATGTTGTCTCTGGTCACACAACGCCAAAAGTGGCCCGTGTGTATAGTTGGCCGATGGAAGTTGGAACCATTTCTCGGCGTCACTGGGGCTCTTGGCGCGCATGGGTATGCGGCGTAGCAGGCATGTGCAGCGCATCCGCCTGGGCCGACTGTTCGCGGGTTATCGTGGTTCCGGCCGCCCCCACCGGTTTTAATGTCAAGGTGGTGGATGACCTGGTAACAGGCGTCTACCCCGACTGGCTGCGTGATGTGGGCCGCAGGGCCGGATGCCAGTTTCAGTTTCCGGTAATGCCGCGGGCCCGTGCGGATTCCATGCTGTTTGTGTCCAACCAGTCGGACATGCTGCTACCCGCCTCGCAAAATGCCGAGCGGGACCAGAAGGCGCAGTTTGTCCATGTAGTAAACCTCACCCCCTCCCTGATCACCCTGCACGGCCTGCCCAATGTGCCACGGGATGTGCGCGCCCTGCTGGGCCGGACAAACATGCGCGCGGCGCTGGTGCGCAGCTACAGCTGGGGCGATGAATACGAAGCCCTGGTGCGCGAACTGATGGCCGAGAACCGCGTGGATTTTGTCAATGACCTGGAGACCATAGGCCGCATGCTGCGCATAGGCCGGGTGGACTTCACCATCTTGCCGCCCACGCTGCTGTACTCGGCGCTGCAGATCGCGTCTGCGGGCATCCAAACCGGCGAGTTTCGCTACACGGCGTTGGCCGGGCTGCCCAGGTCCAAGGTGGGCGCCTACCTATCACGCCAGACCTTGAGCACGACAGATCTGGACCTGCTCAGTAGCCAGATGCTCAAGACGTCTAAAGACGGCAGCCTGCGTGCCTACTTTGAAAAATATTACCCACAGGACGTGGTGGCTGCAGACATCAGCCCCAACTGAATCCCGTGTCACCCAACTGGGTTACCCTCGCCGCCTCACCTAAACGGCACAACAAGGACCATTCCATGAAAAAACTCAATGTCACCATCAAGCTCGAAATGTCTGTTCCCGACGATTGGGCGCTGGTAGAAACTTCTGAAGGCACGCCGGTACTGAGCCTGCCCAATGGCCAGTTTCTGGACATCGCCATCGAACCCCTGTTCTCTGCCGACCCCGAAGACACCTGGAGCAGCACAGAGAGCGAAGACGAGCTCAACGACATCCTGGACATGGTGGAAAGCGAAGAAGTGTCGTACGAATTTGTGACCCACTAAGCAGCCCCTAAGCCCATGGCGCAACCCGACCACAGCCCCGCTGCAGAACGCAACAAGCAACCCATTCTGGAGGTGCTGCAAAGCCTGCTGCCCGCCAGCGGCCGGGCGCTGGAGATTGCCTCCGGCACCGGGCAGCATGTGGTGTGGTTTGCGCAGCACCTGCCGCTGTGGGACTGGCAGCCCACCGAGGTGCACCAAGGCGCGCTCTACAACGTCGAGGTGCGCGCCACCGAAGCCGACCTGGTCAACATCGACACGGCGCTGCAGCTGGATGTGTGCAAGGAGCCCTGGTTTCCCGACGGCAGCGCGCAGGCTGGCCCCTACGGCCTGGTGCTGTGCATCAACATGCTGCACATCGCACCTTGGGCGGCCTGCGCCGCATTGATGCGCGGTGCGGCGCAATACCTGACGCCGGACGGCGTGCTGGTCACTTATGGCCCCTACTTTGAAGCCGACGTGGTGCCCACGCAGAGCAACCTGGACTTTGACAAAAGCCTGCGCGCGCACGATTCCAGTTTTGGCATCCGCCAACTGGCCGATGTAGCCGAGGAGGCCAAGCGTGCCGGCCTGCGCCTGCAGGCACGCCACGCCCTGCCCGCCAACAACCTGCTGCTGGTCTGGGCACGGGTGTAAGAACCCAAGGCCGCCACCGACCAACGGGGAACCACTGCAAGGAACTGCCATGCCCCACCTGCCAACCACCCCACGTTCAACGGCCCTCGGCCTGACCAAAAGCAAGCTTCTTCTGCTGGCAGGGGCAATGGTCCTGGCCGCGCTGTACTTCAGCCCCAACGCCAGTGCCGAAAAGGCCACGGTGCTGCCAGCCCCATCGGCTGCGGTATTGGCCGCCTTGCCGACAGCCACCAAAGACCGCGAAACCGCCGTCTTCGCAGGCGGTTGTTTCTGGGGTGTGCAAGCGGTGTTTCAGCACACCAAGGGCGTGCTCAATGCCGTGTCGGGTTACGCGGGTGGATCTCCCGCCGATGCGGACTACAACCGCGTGAGCAGCGGCAGTACCGGCCATGCCGAGGCGGTGCAAGTCACCTACGACCCGCGCCAGATCAGCTACGCGCAGCTGTTGCAAATTTATTTCTCGGTGGCGCACGACCCCACGCAGCTCAACCGCCAGGGCCCGGACTCGGGCACACAGTACCGCTCGGCCATCTTCTTCCAGGAGCCCGCGCACAAAGCCGCAGCCGAGCGCTATGTGGCGCAGCTGGATGCGGCCCATGTGTTTCCCAACAAGATCGTCACGCAGCTCAATGCGTTGCAGGGCTTCTACCCGGCCGAGGGCTACCACCAGAACTACGCCACCTTGCACCCGGAGTCGGGCTACATCGCGCGGTTTGACCTGCCCAAGATCGCCAACCTGCAAAAGCTGATGCCCGCGGTGTACCGCGCGCAGCCGGTGCTGGTGCCTTAAGGCTGCAAAGGCTACAGGCCCAGCGCGTCAAACACGCGAATCGCCGCGTAGGCGTCATTGGCAGCGTAGACGAGCTGAGATTCGGTCAGGTGCGCGTTGGCCCAGTTGCTCGTGGCCGCCTTTTTGGATTTCATGAAGCGCTGGTGGAACAACACGGCCACCGCGCCCTTCACACCCATGTCTTTGCGGTAGCCGCGCTCCCGGAAGATGGTGTTGAGCTCCAGAATGCCCTGGGGCTGCACGCCCAGCTTTTGCACGATGCGCTTTTTGTCGTCGCCCAGACCAAAGCCGGCCTTGGCAATGCCGCCCAGCGCCAGCAGCTCGGCCGCCACGGCGCGGCATGCGGGGTCGTGCAGCTGGAACACCCAGGCCCGCTCAGGCGTGGAGAGCTGCAGGATGTGTGGTCCGTCAGACACCTCGCCCACTTTAAACGTGGGTTTGGACTCGGTATCAAAGCCCCAGGCAGGTGCAGCGGTGAGCGCGGCGTAGGCCTTTTGGGCCTGCGCGCCAGTGCTGACCAAGGTGATGCGGTCCAGCCCCAGGCGCTCAAACGGGGGCAATAAGGCAATGGCGTCTTTGTCGGGGGTGGGGTGGCGTTCCTGCATGGGGCGTATCATCGCCCACCCGCCCGTATTGGCCCAGGACACCCATGAAAAAGACTTTCCCCCTCGCCGTAGAAGGCAAACACCCCGACCGCCTGCTGGAAGCCACCAAGCACGAAATCCGCAAATATATCCAGCGTGAACGCCGCCGTGACCTGCCCAAGGGCGTGGATTTTTGGGACTTCGACTGCAAGTTTGGCGCCAACCAGGACAGCGCCGTGGTGGTGCACCTGGCCGAGATCACGCCCCTGATCGACGCACTGGTGAAAGACGGCGGCACCCAGTTCTACGTGGAGATTCTAGCCAAGCACGGGGTTCGCAAACCCCGTGACCCGGCCGATGCACCCACGCTGAAGAACTTCTTCGACGAGGAAGAGTAAACAGCGCATCCGCCACGCAAACCGGCGCGTCGTTTTAGAGTCAGTCTGGCGTAACATCCCGTCTGAACGTCTCATGTCGAGACCACACCAAGGAGAGGCCCATGGCCAAAGGCGAACAACGCAGCAACAAGATGGCTAAGAAGCCGAAGAAGGACACCTCCGCTCCCAAACCCGGTGGCGTGTCCGACCGCCCCATGCCCCCCATCACCGCCGTCATCCCCCGCGGCAAAGAGAAGAAATAAGCTTTCATGCGGCGCTGGCCGCCGCAGCGCCCAACCATTGGTTGCACAAATGCGCCAAGGCTTTACATGGCCGACACCTGGGAGGGGGACTATGCAAGCTCCTTCACTTCCATAGGCTACTGTATGAAATCCACCGCCATTGTGTGCACCATCGTCATCGCCAGCATGGGGTTCGGAACCCTGGCGCAGGCCGAGGGCCGTGGTCGACACGGGCCGGACGACGAACGTTGGAGCCAGCAGGACCGGGGACGCCACGACAACGGGCGTGGCAATGACCGCGACGACCGACACGATGACCGTCGCGACGGCCGATGGGACAACCATTGGGATGGCCACCCCGGTGGCTACTACGGTGCCCGCGGGCCCGAATTCCGCCGCGGTGGCCACCTGCCCTACGAGTACCGCCGCCCGGTCTATGTGGTGAACAACTACTACGGCCACCACCTGCCCTCGCCACCCCGCGGCCACCAATGGGTACAGGTGGGCGCCGACTATGTGCTGATCGCCATTGCCACCGGCATCATTGCGCAGATCATTTTGAACCAGTGATCTGGCGCAGCAGGGCATAAGCCACGCCAGCCAGCGATAGCACTCCCACCACCAGCACCGCCCAGAGCAGAGCGGTGCGCACGGTGACCCCATCGGGCAGCAAAGCTGCGGCCCATACGTGGGGGGCATCGGGCGCATCGGCCCGCACCTGCTGCACCGCCACTGCGGGCAGTTCCGCCAGCTTGGCGGGTGATACCGATCCCAACAACGAGGCGTCTACGGCCGCAGAAGCAGTGTTGGCACGCCCCACGGCCAGCGTGAACGGTCCAGGGCCTGAGGCCAGAAAGGCCACCTGCAGCGGCGCAAATTCCACACTCGCCTGCAAGCTGCTGCTAGCCAGGGCTTGGCCATTGCTGGCCTCCACCCGTAGCCCGCGCACCGAGGCACCCTGCAGCAGCACCGGCGGATTGCTGCTGCCCTGGCCCACGGTGTCCAGCCGGTAAACCACGGTGGACGCCAGCGTGCGCCACAGCTGGGTGGCGTCCGCACGGCCCGAGATGCGCAGCGGCAACAAGGTGTTGTCTTGCGTGGCCTGCAGGTGCAGGGCCGCAATGGGTGTGGCAAAGGGCAAGGTCCAGCTCAGGCTGCTGCCATCGGGTGTGCCTGCCGACAAGGCCGAACGCACGCGCGGCAGCACCGCGGTTTGCGGCGCCACGCGGCCGGTAATGGACGCAAGCTTCACCCCACTCTGCCCGGCCCAGCTCAGGCGCAGGTAGCGGCCCTGCGGGTTCAGCGGCTGCTGCAGCTCCAGCGTGCTGCTGGCGGGCGCGTCGGCACCATCAAAACGGAACAATGGGCCTTTGACGGGCACGGGGTGCCAGTCCTGCAAGTCGTCGCTGCTGGCCAGCGCCAGGTGCACCAGCGCGTTGCGCGGCAGCTCGGCCTTGATGTCTAGCGCCGCCAATGCATGTTTCTCGGCCCGGGTGTCAAACAGTGCGGCCTGCAAGGGCTGTGCGTCGTCCGGCAGTGCTGCGGCCTTGGCGCCCCACTGTACCCAGGCACTGCCATCGGCAGACACACGCACCTCCACAGCACCGCGCACGGGTTTGGCACCCGCAGCGGTGGCAAACAGCGGGTAGGCGGTGTAGGTGCGGGTTTGCACCAAAGGCGCCGTGCGCTCCAGATCGGCCGAGCGCAGCAATGCGTAAGGCACCACCGTACCCTCGGCGTTGAACACGCGCAGGTCGTGGGCGGCGCTGCTTTGCATGCGCAGCAGGGCCTCCGCCGGCACCTCGGCTCGCACCAGGCTGCTGCCTGCGGGCAAAGTCAATGTGCCGCGCCAGGCAAATTCGACCGGCGCCGGCGCTTCGGCCGCCAGCGCCCATGTCACCACCGTAGCGGCCAAGGCTGCCACCAACACCATGCGTGCCTTCATGCCACACCCTCCTCTTCTTGGGGCGCCGTTTGGGCCGGGGGAATGGGCGCAAAGTAGCCCACCACCAGCATCATCACGCCCACGGCAATAAAGGCCACGATGCGCTCGGAGCCACCGCGGTTGCTCAGATCCACCAGGAACAGCTTGGCCACGGTCAGCCCCAGCAGGGCCGCGCCCGCCATCCAGACCGGGCGCGCATGGCGGCGGTGCGCCACCAGCATCAGGCCCAGAGCCAACAGCGTCCACAAGATGGAGTAACCCGCCTGCACCAGGAAGGATTCGAACAGGCGCTCGGCATCCCAAGGCACACCGGCGTAATGGTGCGCCACGCGCAGCCACACGGTATTCAGCGCAATAAAGCCTAGGCCCGCCAGCACCAGCGTCCAGCGAGCGTGGCCCACCCAGGCGGGCACGGCCAGGTCGCTCTGGCGCACGCGGGTGAGCCACAGGGCGCAGGCCAGCAAGGCCAGCGCCACGGTGATGTCGGTGGGGTTCAGCAAAGGTACATAGGGCAGTGGGCGCGCATTGCCATTGGACGACACGGCCACCAGCAGGGCACCCAGACCCACAGCCACGGCCAGCGGTGCGGCGGCGCGCCATAAGTAGGCGATGGCAAAGCGGTCCAGCGGCCAAGCCTGGCGCACGCGACTGCCCGCGTCATACAGGCTGCGCGTGCACAGCACCAGCAGCACCAGCACGCTGGCCACCAAGAAGATGACCGCCGCCCACGAAGTGCCTTGCAGTTGCGCCTGCTCCACGGCCCACACGAGCAGGTTGCCCACCAGCAGTGCCACCAGCCACACGCCGCCCGTGTGCACCGCGCTCCACCACGTGCGGGGCGCCAGTGCATCCAGGTTTCTCAGCGTGGCGAAATGCAGCACCAGCGCAACCGGCCAGACCAGCCAGCCCCAGGCCTGGAACACATGGTCCAGCGACACTATGTCGTCCAGCGCAAACAACACCATGATGGGCAGCGAGAACCACGCTGGCGTGGCCGCAACGGCCCAGGGCTTGGTGCGCGTGGGCAGGGCCAGGCGGTGCGCCACCCAGGCGCTCACCAGCCAACCCAGCATCTCCAGGTGCGACTGCATATTCTTGCTCAGCACTGCGCCCCAGTTGCCGTCGGCATTCTGCACAGCGCGCTCAATGTCGTGCACCAGCGCAAACTGCCACCAGGCAAACCCCACCCAGAACAGCACCGGCGAGATCTGTTGCTCCACCTTGGCCAGCAGCCAGCTGGCGCCCGAGCCTGTCTGCACCGATTCGGTGGCAAAGCGCGTCCAGTGCGCCAGTGCCAGGGCTGATACGGCCAGCAGCGTCGCACCGATGAAGGCCGGATTGGCAATGAACCAGACGCTTGCCTGCATCTCGTCCAAGCCCTGCAGGTAGCTGCCCGCGGCCAGCACTTGCAGCACCAGCCCGGCCAAGCGCGCGAGCCAGCGGCCCTGGCGCTGGCCCATCCAGTACACGGCCGCACCTTCAGCGGCCCAGACGGCGCTGGTCCAGCGTGCATCCAACGCCAGTGGCACGGCCAAGGTCACAAAGCCCAAGCCCAGCACCGCAAAGCACTCGGCCAGCCACTGGCCCACTTCCTTGTTGGCGCCTTCGCGCTTCACCGCCCACCAGCCCAAGGCCAAATACAAGGCTCCCAGGGCCAGGGATGAGAAGGCCGTGGCGTATTCCATGTGTCGCACCAGCGCAGCCTGCAGGCCAAAGGCCACCAGCGGCGTGCCAAACACCAGTGTGGCGTCCACCGCCTGCTTGGGCGCCAGCGAATGGCGCGTGGCGTACAGCAGGCTGGCCAGCAGGTAGATGGCGAAGAAGGCCAACAAAAATGGTTCGGTCGTCGCAAAGTACTCGGGCTGGTACTTGAGCGCCCCCCAGGCCGTGGCCACGCCAAAGGTGGCAAAGAAACCCAGCAGGTTCAGCGGGCGCCAAGCGCGCAGCCAGGCCACGGCGACGATGGCCAGGTTCAGCACCAGGTAGTAGCTGAACAGGCCTACGTGGTTGCCCTGCCCCGTGGACACGAGGATGGGCGCCGCAAACGCACCCGCAAACCCGATGAAGGCCATGGGCATGGCGTTTTGCATCAGGGCAATGGCGGTAGAGAACACACACACCAGCGCCAGCACGCCAAACGCCGCGCTCGCTGGCAAAAACTGGTAAAGCCTAAAGGCCGCAAACACCGTGAGGTAGAGCACCCCCACGCCAGCGCCCTGCAGCGTTAGCGCATAGGCCAGCTTCTCAGGCTGGCGGCCGCGCAGGCGAAAACCGAACACAAACAGCGCGATGCCGGCGGCGCCAATGGCGGCCAGGCGCAGCTCGGGCGGCAGCAGCGCGTTGTCCACAGCAAACTTGGCCAGAAAGGCCAGGCCCACGAACAGCACCAGCACACCAGCACGCACGATGGTGTTGCCGCCCAGCAGCCAAGCCTTGGCCTGGTCCACCAGGCGCATCAGCACATCGGGCGGCTGTGCCCCCCATTCGCGTGCCTCGGGCAAGTCCACCACCTGACTGCGAGCCATGGCAGGCGCAGGCGTTGGCACGGTGTCCACCGCGTCCAGGAATTCATCGGGCTCATTGGGGTCCAGCAGTGCGTTTGACGCGGTGGCGGGCACAAACGGGGGCACGGTGTCCACCTGCTCCGGTGGCTGAACTGCTGGGGCGGCTGTGGCCGACTGGCGCTGGGCAGCCATCTCGCTGCGCACCGCACGGCGCAGGGTCCACCCGGCGATTGCGCCCAGGATGGCACCCGCAAACAGACCCAGGCCCTCGTCATATTGCACCGTGAGGTAACCGATGATGGCCCCCCAAATCACTCCCCATAGCACCATGCTGCTGCTCCCTTGTTGTCGTTGTCTGCCTGTGTGGCGGGCCAGTCTAGCCCAAGACGCTCAAATTATTTCAATCCGCGCCGGGCAGATTTCACGCATGTTCCGCGCCCCTCCCCGCTACCATTTGCGCCATTACTGGAGACTGCATGCCCACCATCACCAACATCGAAGACCTGCGCGTTCTGGCCGAAAAGCGCGTGCCGCGCATGTTTTACGACTACGCCGACTCGGGCTCCTGGACCGAGAGCACCTACCGTGCCAACGAGGACGACTTCCAGAAGATCAAACTGCGCCAGCGCGTGGCTGTGAACATGGAGAACCGGACGACCGCCACCAAGATGATTGGCATAGACGCCAAGATGCCCGTGGCCATTGCCCCGGTGGGCCTGACCGGCATGCAGCATGCCGATGGTGAGATCCACGCTGCGCGCGCGGCCGAGAAGTTCGGCATCCCCTTCACGCTGTCCACCATGAGCATCTGCTCGATTGAAGACATTGCGGAGCACACCAGCGCACCGTTCTGGTTCCAGCTCTACATGATGCGCGACCGCGGCGCCATGGTGAAGATGATCGAGCGCGCCCGCGCAGCGCGCTGCAGCGCCCTGGTGCTGACGCTGGACCTGCAGGTGATTGGCCAGCGCCACAAGGATTTAAAGAACGGCCTGACCGCGCCGCCCAAGCCTACATTGGCCAACATCATCAACCTGGCCACCAAACCCCGCTGGTGCCTGGGCATGCTGGGCACCAAGCGCCACACCTTCCGCAACCTGGTAGGCCATGTGGAGGCGGTGAGCAATATGTCGTCGCTGGCAGCCTGGACCAACGAGCAGTTTGACCCGCGCCTGTCGTGGGACGACGTGAAGTGGGTCAAGGAGAAATGGGGCGGCAAGCTGATCCTCAAGGGCATTCAGGACGTGGAAGACGCGCAACTGGCCGTGGCCAGCGGGGCCGACGCGATTGTGGTGAGCAACCACGGCGGACGCCAGCTGGATGGCGCGCCCAGCAGCATCAGCGCTCTGCCCGCCATCGTGGCGGCCGTGGGCAGCCAGATTGAGGTGTGGATGGACGGTGGCGTGCGCAGCGGGCAGGACGTGCTCAAGGCCTGGGCGCTGGGCGCCAAGGGCACGATGATCGGCCGCGCCATGGTCTACGGCCTGGGTGCCATGGGCGAGGCCGGCGTGACCAAGGCGCTGCAAATCATCCACAAAGAGCTGGACGTAACCATGGCCTTTTGCGGCCACACCAACATCCAGAACGTAGACCAAGGCATCCTGATTCCCGGCACCTACTGACCAACTGCGCTTAACCGCCACCGGGGCGGCAGGCGCTTGCTATCCTTGGGCCCATGAGTTCGCCCAGCCCCGCCATCCGGCGCATTGCCCACCTGGACATGGACGCGTTTTACGCGTCGGTGGAGCTGCTGCGCTACCCGCAGCTCAAGGGCCTGCCGGTGGTGATTGGCGGTGGGCGGCGCGCACTGGACGATGCGCTGCGTGCCGAGTACGCCGAGCTTCCATTGCATGAAATTCCGGTGGCCGCATTTCCGCTGCTGCGCGACTACACCGGCCGTGGCGTCATCACCACCGCCACCTACCCTGCCCGCCAATTTGGCGTGGGCTCGGCCATGGGCATGATGAAGGCGGCCAAGCTGTGTCCGCAAGCCATCTTGCTGCCGGTGGACTTTTCGCAGTACCGCCACTACTCCCAGCGCTTCAAGGCCATCATCACCGAGATCGCACCGCTGATGGAGAACCGTGGCGTGGACGAGGTCTACATCGATTTCACCGACGTGCCGGGCGGCCAGCGCGAAGGCGGGCGCGTGCTGGCGCGGCTGATCCAGAAAGCCATTTTTGACGACACGGGCCTGACCTGCTCGGTAGGCGTGGCGCCCAACAAGCTCCTGGCCAAGATGGCCAGCGAGTTCAACAAGCCCAACGGCATTGCCGTCGTCCATGAAAGTGATCTCGAGACCATGATCTGGCCGCTGGCCTGCCGCAAGATCAACGGCATTGGCCCCAAGGCCGACGCCAAGCTCAGGGGTCACGGCATAGAGACCATAGGCCAGCTCGCCGCCAAAGACCTGCAATGGCTGATGGACATCTTTGGCCAGCGCACCGGCGCCTGGATGCATGAGGCCTCGCATGGCCGCGACGACCGACCCATCTCGCTGGAGAGCGAACCCGTCAGCATCAGCCGCGAAACCTCGTTCGAACGCGACCTGCACGCCGTGCGCGACAAGGCCGAACTGGGCGCCATCTTCACCCGCCTGTGCGAACAATTAGCCGACGACCTGCAGCGCAAGGGTTATGTGGGCAAAACCATTGGCATCAAGCTCAAGTACGAGGACTTCACAGCGGTCACGCGCGACATCACGATTGAGCGCCACATCGACAACGCCAAGGAGATACGCCGCGTGGCCGGGTTGTGCCTAAAGCGCGCGCCGCTGCAAAAGAAGCTGCGCCTGCTGGGGGTGCGCATGGGCGCGCTGCTGAACGCCGAGGAAGCCCTCAATTACAAGTCAAACAGGCCGATAGCCCCTGAATCTATTGCGCAGGCAGCTAGCAATTCAGGAGCAGAAGACACGCTGACCGGGCAGCTGTTTTAGTTTCCAACGACGCCCCACGGCGGGCAGCGCCTACTGTTCAGGAACTAAAGGGAACGCAGGAATTTCGGTCTTGTTTTTCCATCCTTCTTGAACAACGCATCGGAATAGGCCTCCGCCCATTTGGTGAGCGCTTCAATGAACTTTACCTTCATGGAATCGCTCCTGTCATTGTTGGGACACCGAAAATCGCCAAATGGATGTGCCCTGTTATAGGCACATCCATTACTGCATTACTGCCAGTTGGCCGCGATCACTGGGGTGAGTGAAGTAGCGTAATTGGCAGGCAGCGTAGTTTGCCCAGCTGCGGGTGGCGCAAACGCAGCCATTGCATCCACTAGGTTTTGTACCTTGCTATCCAGCAATATTTTTCCGTCGCTGGTTTTGAACTGCTCAACGTGATACTGGTTGCCAAGATACCAATTGGTCAATGTGAACTTGTCGCTGGTGCCAACTATGTTTACATCCAGGTTGTTTCCGGCCTTGGTAAACCAGAGTTGATCCACAGCAATACCAGCATCAAACCTTGCCATGTCGATATTCCCGGCTGTCGCATCGTTTTCACTGATAGTGTCAACGTCATACCCACGGCCCAGCCAATAGGTGTCATTACCGGCTCCACCCACCAATGTATCCAGTCCCGCTCCACCATCCAGGGTGTCATTGCCTAGACCTCCGGTCAGCGTGTTGTAGCCTGCGTTACCCTTGATCACGTTGTCCAGGTTGTTGCCCGTACCACTGAGTCCTGCTGTTCCGGTCAGTGTGAGGTTCTCAATGTTGCCACCCAGACTCCAGTCAATTGAGCTTTGAACGGTATCAATACCTTCGTTCAGCGCTTCGGTCACCACATCGTTGAAGACGTCCACCACATAGATGTCATCTCCTGTACCTCCCGCCATGTTGTCTGCTAAGCCTCCGCCATCGAGCGTGTCGTTGCCTGCTCCACCGGTCAGTGTGTTCGCGTTTGAATTCCCCTTCAGAACGTTGTCCAATGCGTTACCCGTGCCGCTGACTGCATTGTTTCCAGTCAACGTCAGATTCTCAATGTTCGCACCCAGGGTCCAGGTGATTGAACTTAGCACCGTATCAATGCCTTCGTTGGCATTTTCTGTCACAACGTCGCTGGCGTTGTCCACTACGTAGGTGTCGTCTCCGATACCTCCCTGCAGAGCATCTGCACCCACTCCTCCATCAAGAGTGTCATTGCCTGCGCCTCCGAGCAGCGTGTTGTTTCCGCTATTGCCTGTCATGACGTTGTCTAAGGCGTTGCCAGTTCCGCTGAACGCACCAGTCCCGGTATACGTAATGTTCTCGACGTTGGCTACCAGGTTCAAGCTCACCGAACTCACTATCGTATCAATGCCTTCATTGACAGCCTCTACCACCACGTCCGTGTTAGCGTCCACGTAGTAGGTGTCGTTACCTGCTCCTCCCGTGAGGACGTTCACGCCACTGTTGCCTGTCAGGACGTTGTCCAGGACGTTGCCCGTAGCGTTGATCGCTGCGGTTCCTGTGAGTGTCAGGTTCTCAACGTTGGCCGCCAGCGTGTAGCTCACACTGGATTGCACGGTGTCAATGCCTTCATTGAATACCTCAATCACCACGTCAGCAACGTTGTCCACTAGGTAGGTGTCGTTGCCTGTTCCGCCCAACAGGGTGTCTGCACCTGCACCACCGTCCAGTTGGTCATTGCCAGCACCACCGGATAGGGTGTTGTTGCCCGAATTGCCCGTGAGCGCATTGTTCAGCTCGTTGCCAGTGCCGTCGATTGCGGCGGCTCCAGTCAGCGTGAGATTTTCGAAGTTGCCCCCCAAGGTCCACGTGACTGAGCTTTGGACAGTATCAATGCCTTCATTGGCCACTTCTGTGACGGTATCGCCGCTTGTCACAACATAGGTATCGTTACCTGCTCCACCAATCAGAACGTTCATGCCACTGTTGCCCGTCAGCACGTTGTCTAGGGCGTTGCCTGTTCCATCGATCGCAGCAGTCCCGGTCAGCGTGAGGTTCTCAATGTTGGCGCCCAAGGTCCAGGTGATTGAACTTTGTACCGTATCAATGCCCTGATTGGCCGTTTCTATGGTGCTGTCTCCTGCGGTCACAACGTAAGTGTCGTTACCAGCACCACCACTCAGAACGTTCACGCCACTGTTGCCCGTGAGAACGTTGTCCCCCAGGTTGCCTGTGCCGTTGATCGCATCAGTTCCGATCAGCGTGAGATTCTCGAAGTTGGCAGCCAGCGTCCAGTTAGCTGCAGAGCTCATTACGGTATCAATGCCTTCATTCAGCGCTTCGGTCACCACATCGTTGAAGACGTCCACCACATAGATGTCATCTCCTGTACCTCCCGCCATGTTGTCTGCTAAGCCTCCGCCATC
>NZ_JAVDXO010000006.1:0-236080 GCF_031457975.1 Rhodoferax saidenbachensis | reverse complement strand
GCCCAGCTTGATATAGAGCTTGACTGCTCGGATTCGGTCTTCGTACGAATACATGAACTACCTCCAAGTAGTCCAAGATTTTGTCCGCACCCCCAGTGGATCAGTTTTCAACGGAAATCAACACTCTCAGAAATATTGCAAACTTTCTCAAATCATGCAAATTCTGAGAATTTATGGTGATGCCAGTCATACCGACCATCAGTATTGAAACTGATCGATTTATCGGACTTGCAGTAGACAACCAAAGTTATCGCTAAAAGCGATTTACTACTCGCGATGCCTACAGGCCACACTTTTCGATCTTTTTGGAACGGCGACGCAGGAGGATGCCCTCTTGAGCCTTAACTCGCCTTCGGAAGGCACATCATGACAATTCACGCGTCCGTAAAAACGGTGTGCCCTGCTTTGGGGCAAAGATAAACCTTAGCGAAAACCCTGTCAGGCACACATTGGGCCCTACTCTTGCCGGAGAGACATTAAATCAGTCGCGATCCCTTGGGCACCCTGGCCAGTAACCACTGCATCACATCGGCTCGGATGTGCCTTGAAGACAGAATGAAGTCTTCATACAGGCTGGGCACATACGGCGTGTAGAGCAAAGTCATCCCGGCTTCATGCGGAAAGCGGTCTGCCTTGAGGTTGTTACAACCCCGGCATGCACTCACCACCGACTGCCAGTTGTCCAGGCCGCCGCGCGACCGAGGATGGATGTGTTCTCGTGTCAGATCCTCGTGCTTGAAAACACCACCGCAGTACGCGCACATGGACCTGTCGCGCGCAAACAGCTTGCGATTGGTCAGCGTGGGCGTAACGTCGAACAGATTAACGTTCGCGCAGCCATTGACGGCGATGATGGGCGCGAGATCGATGTGGGACTGCACGCCACTGACGGCATTGATCCCGCCACGCATGGTCATGAAGGTCTCGCCCACGGCCCAGACAACATCACCGGTGGCGTAGTAGCCTGCAGCGCGTTCCGGACTCACCCAGGATTGAGGAACACCTTGCACGTCGAGTTGGAGGATTCTGTTTTGATTCACGATTGCACCTGTGGCCGTTTGTGGCCATCTCCTTTCTGAATTCGTGTGATCTCAAGTGGTGTCATGTGCGTGGGGCCTACAACAGGAATTGAACCTGTGTCTGAGGCTTAGAAGGCGAGCGTTCTTTCCATTGAACTATGCGGGCAATACGGCCTCATCTATAGAGATGGAAATTGGCGACCCGTGGGGGATTCGAACCCCCGACGGCCTCCTAGACAGGGAGGTGCTCTACCAGGCTGAGCTAACGGGCCAAAAGCGGTGTTGCATGTGGAGTCCCCGGCCAGGCTCAAACTGGCGACCTCAACCTTCGGAAGGTTGCGCTCTATCCGACTAAGCTACGGGGACGCGATGGACTTCAAATTGCAAAACGCATTCCGAAACCATTGGCTTTGGAATTCACTTTGCGTGGTGGGCGTTCCGAGGTTTGAACTCGGCACCATCCGGTTAAAAGCCGGGTGCTCTACCAAATGAGCTAAACGCCCTTGATTGACTTTCTCCTGGCGACGCAACGCTTTATGAGGCTTCGTGTGTGCGCCAGCCTTCTTGAACTTGGCCGCCGCGACGAAGGGGTTGCGCGGGGCCGATGGTTTTCGTGTCTTCGATTTCATGGAAGCTCCTGGTGTATTGGTGAGGCATGAGCTTCGGCCGCACAGCTCCAATGAGCCGGCGCCGATACTCAACAGCCTGTCTTGCACAGGCTTGTCGGGTTGCGTCCGATGCCCCCCTCGCGGCTATCTTGTCTGGGGGACCGCGTCTATGGCCATGGGCTCAGCTACCACGCCGCCTATCGGTGGCGACTGCAGTTGCTGCACGGCATAGTTCCTGGCTTTGTGGTCTACGGGGCCAGGTCGACCCGTGCATGCGACGCCATGACCAGCAGACGTTGCAATTCTTGAAACTTGGTACCCAAGGCCGGACTTGAACCGGCACGCATTTTCAGCAGCAAATTTTGAGTCTGCCGTGTCTTCCGATTCCACCACTCGGGCATTGCTTGGCGGAAGGTATCAGGATCGAACTGATGGACCCCTTGCGGAGCCACGGCTTAGCAAGCCGCTGCATTACCACTCTGCCAACCTTCCTGTGTGTGGTGCCCAAGGAGACGTTTCGAACGCTCGACCTACCGCTTACAAGGCGGTTGCTCTTCCTGCTGAGCTACATGGACAAACAAGGTGTTGGGGTGACTGATGGGATTCGAACCCACGCATACCGCGGTCACAGCGCGGGACCTTTACCACTTGGCTACAGTCACCACTAAATAGGAATCGGGCAACGGTGCGTCTTCCCCGCGCGGCACCAGATACCGCTCGCACTGATGACCCGTCGGCGTCCCGGCAGATCCGTTGCTCGAATTGGTGGACGCTGCTGGATTCGAACCAGCGTGCAGTTACGAGCGGATTTACAGTCCGCCACCTTCGGCCTCTCGGTCAAACGTCCAAAATTGGTCCGTGATGGGTGAATCGAACACCCGACGTCCTGCTCCCAAAGCAGGCGACATGCCACTTGCCTAATCACGGAAATTGGCTCCCCAGGCTGGTCTCGAACCAACGACATCCGCATTAACAGTGCGGCGCTCTACCAACTGAGCTACTGGGAAATGAAATTGGAGCGCCCAGCACGATTCGAACGTGCGACCCCTTGCTTCGTAGGCAAGTGCTCTGGTCCAGCTGAGCTATGGGCGCGAAATTGGATAACTGGAATGCGCGGCTGGAATCGAACCAGCCTATTTCGGGTTGCAGCCGAACGCCAGGCCACTTGGCTACGCGCATATGGTCCCCCAGGCGAGATTCGAACTCGCAAGAGCCCTGCTTCTAAGGCAGGTAGGTGTGCCGGTTTCCATTAGCCACCGGGGGTAAAACTAAATCTGGCAGAGGGTGGACGATTCGAACGTCCGAATGTCGCGGTCAAAGCGCGATGCCGTGGGCCACTTGGCTAACCCCCCATGTGATGGCATCCCGAGAAGGCTTCGAACCCTCAACCTCTGGTTTTGGAGACCAGCGCTCTGCCCATTGAGCTATCGAGATAAAACTGGTATCGCATAGGGGATTCGAACCCCTCTTCGCAGGATGAAAGCCTGCTGACCTCACCAGAAGTCGAATGCGACGAAATGGTTGCAGGGGCCAGATTTGAACTGGCGATCTCAAGGTTATGAGCCTTGCGAGTTAACCGGGCTTCTCTACCCTGCGAATGTGGTGGATCGGGAAGGGCTTGAACCTTCGACGCCTGCGCCTTCAACGCAGCGCTCTACCAACTGAGCTACCAATCCATAAACCTATTTCGACAATGCTCACAACGCACCACCCGTGTACGTTGCACCAACAACCCGCTACGGGCTACTGACACATCAGGCCGAGTCCAGCACACGGGTTACCCCATGCCGAGCAGGAACTGCGCAACGGCCTTGTTTGCAAACACTGTCGAAATAGGGCGAGGACGCACACGCATTACCCATCAGGCTGACCCGACGGATCCCCGCAACTACTTCACTGGCACCGGCACAACCTTGCTTGTGCAAAGTTGCGTTGGTCCCGATACCAGACATGACACCAACTTGTTAAAGATCACTTGCCACTGCGTCGATGCGCCGTTGGCATGGCCACTTGGAGTAGCCCAGAAAGCAAAAAACCCGGTCCTCTTGCGAGAAACCGGGTTGTTTGTAGGCAAACGGGAGTTAGCTACACGCTACCTCCGCCCGGTTGGAACGAATTCTCAAAATCACTCCCGATGGAAGTGGTTTTGGCAATCGCGCTCGTGGAATGATTCAGGGACCATGCGCCCAGTCGTTGCTCTCGCTGATATGTGGGCAAGCCACAGGGATTCGAAGCGCGCAGGACCGCACCGCAGCCAATGGGGCTGTGTGTGAGGTGGAGTGCGGTTCTTGCGATCACGATGGTTTCTTTTACGGTTGGGTTCTAAAAATGGGTTTAGGGGTCAACGCATGCGCTTTTGCCTGCGATGGGATGAAGTGTAAATGTTTTTTACTTTTAGGCGCAAGCGAAAAGTAAAACATTTTTACTGTTGTTGTAAAATTGCAAATCTCATGACATCAAGCATCCGACTTCGCAACCTTCTCTCTCTGCATCAGGCTTTTGTGCAGGAGCGTATTTCCAAAGGAGAAACGCTCGCTGGTTTGGAGGGGGACTTCGCCGCATCGCTGGAAGTCTCTCTGAGCATGTGGAGCCAGATCAAGTCTGGTCGGACGGTAGGCGACAAGCTTGCTCGCCAGTTTGAATCCAAGCGGTCCAAGCCCGCGGGATGGCTGGACCAAGAGCATCCCGAGACTGCGCCCGATCCTGCCGAAGAAAAATTCATTGCCATGTGTCGAATTGCCTGGACGAATGCGGACCGTGCTGGACGAGCCGAGCTCAAGCGAATAATTGGTGCGGCTAAGGGGAATTCAACGATCTGAGGACTATGGCACTGGCACTGGTCAAATCTGACGTACAGCTATGTGCAAAAATCTCTGGACTAGGATCTTTTCAATAATTTTGAGAACCTCCGCTTCCTCATTCACAGAATTCCTGCAAATGTCTTTGATTTCAATATGTCCAATTTGCACGAATTCTGTGAACCTACAAGCGTTATCGTTTCAAACGTTCTCACGCAGCCACTGCCCGAGGTCCGTCATGACGGCAAGACCGACTGGTGACACTGCGGTGAAGTGGATACAGGCATGAATGGCACTGGGATAGTGGTGGTGTGCCACCGCTACTCCGGCACTGGCGATGCGCAGAGCCAGGGCGTGCCCCTCGTCACGCAGCGGGTCGTGACCCATGGTGCCGACCCAGGTGGCGGGCAAGGCCTCAAAGCCGCCGGACTTCAACAGCGCATAGTCCGGGTGCTTTAGCACCTCTGCTTGCCCGCCGAGGTAGCTGCCCATAAACCATTGCATCACGCCGGTGGTCAGAAACTTTCCATCGTTCTCAGCGTACGACGGGCTGGGCTCGTCGGGATGTTGTGCCACCGGGTAGATCATTCCCAGTGCACGCACGTTGGCGGCCCGCACACACCGCGCGGCCACCAAGGCAAGTTGCGCGCCCGCGCTGTCGCCAGCCACCGCAATGCGGCTGGCATCGCCACCCAAAACCGTCGCGTGGTCCAACACCCAGCGCAACGCAGCTTCGGCATCGTCAACTGCTGCGGGAAACGGATGCTCTGGCGCAAGCCGGTAATCCACTGCGACCACCACCATGCCTGCGTAATGACACAGGGTGCGGCAAACCTTGTCATGGGTCTCCAGGTCGCCAATCACGAACCCCCCTCCGTGCAGGAAGAGCAACACGGGCAGTGGCGTGTTCACGCCGCCTGTCTGCGGGCTGTAGATGCGCAAGGGCAATGCCCCCGCAGGCCCTGGGCAAGTGGCGTCTTCCACCTTGCCAATAACGGGGGCCGGTAGCCCCAGGGAGTCGGCCATCCCACGGTAGATTTGCCGCGCGATGGCAGGTGGCAGGGACTCGATGGGCGGATTGCCCTGGGCCGCTGCCTGGGCCAGGAATCCGGCCAAGGCAGGGTCCAGGTCGGCGACTTCGAGCATGGGTTTGAGAGCAATGTTCATGGTGTCTTCTCCGGGTTGAGGTTCTTTTTGGTGGGGGAAAATGGGGTTGAATGGAGTTGCCGTTTTCAGCGCAGCTGCCTGCCATCGCGTGCGCGCATGCCGATCTCGACGTAGTCCGAGCCGTGGTGTCGGTCACGCCCCAACACCAACCGAAAACCACCCAGGTCCAGCGTGCCCAGGTTTTCCAGCGCTTCGCCCAGCCGCTGACCATCGGCACGTGATCCCACGCGACGCAGTGCCTCGGTACACAGGCGCAGGTTCAGATAGGCCTCCAAGCCTTCAAAGATCGCAGCTTCTGGACCAATGAAGGCGTCCGCATCGCGCTGCAAATCGCGGACGATGGGCAAGCGCGTAACGTTCAGATTGGGTACAACGCTGGTGTAGCCAATGAGCCGGTCATGGAATGCGGCCGCAAGCGAATCAGCCCGCGCATTGGCGGCTACGCGCTGGGGATCACCGCCGTCGTCCAACGTCACCAATTCGAGTGGCCGCCCCAAAATACCACCAGATACATTCACCCGTTCCACATGCGCCCGGTCACCCGCCAACACGCGGTTGGCGACCGGGAAGCCTGCACCCGTCAGTGGCAGCGATTGACCGATAACCACAGGTTCACGCGCTGCACCAGCGTTATCCGTTGCACACAACAGCAGCACGGCGAGTGCAAGAAGCGGGCGTAAGCGGTACCGCGTCATGTGGATACGCTCACGGCATCCAGCTTCATAGGCTGCACGCGCGTCTCGGGAACCGGAACGCGCAACAGGAAATGCGCCAGCGCAGGCAGCAGCACCAGCGCGCCCACCATGTTCCAGACGAACATGAAGGCCAGCAAGATGCCCATGTCGGCCTGGAATTTGATAGGCGAAAACGCCCAGGTGCCCACGGCCAGCGCCAGCGTAATGCCCGTGAGCATCACGACGCGGCCCGTGAACTGCAAGGCATGGTGGTAGGCGTCCGACAAACTTGCGCCTTCGCGCAGGCGGGCCAGGGTGATGCTCAGCACGTACAGCGCATAGTCCACGCCAATGCCCACACCCAGCGCAATCACCGGCAGCGTGGCCACTTTCACACCCATGCCCAGACCCACCATCAGCGCCTCGCACAGGATGGAGGTCAGCACCAACGGCAGCACCGCCACCACCACCGCGCGCCAGGAGCGGAAGGTGATCCAGCACAGAATCACCACGGCCGCGTAGACCCACAGCAGCATCTCGTGCATGGCCTTGCCCACCACGATGTTGGTGGCCGCATCAATGCCGGCACTGCCAGCGGCCAGCTTGAAGCTGATCTCCGGCGTGTTGTTGGCGGCGGCAAACTGCTCCACCTCGGCCACCACGCGTGACAAGGTCTCGGCCTTGTGGTCCTTCAGGTACACGTACAACGCCAGGAAGGAACAGTTCTGGTTGAACAGCTCGCGTGGCGCGCGGGTCTGCACGCCACCTAAAGCCCCATCATTGGGCAGCAGCTCAAACCATTTGAAGTTGCCTTCGTTGTAGCCCACCATCGCCAGCTTGGACAGCGCCGCCATGGAATTGGTGGACTCTACGCCGGGCAACTGCTCCAGGCGCCAGGCCAGGGTGTCAAGTTTGGCCAACGTCTCGTAGCGGGTGCACTGGTCGACCGGCGTTGTCACCATCACGGTCAGGATGTCTGCGCTGGCGGCGTAGTGGGCGATCTGATAAGCGTTGTCGCGGTTGTAGCGCGAGTCGGGGCGCAGTTCGGACGCGCCGGTGTCCAGGTCGCCGATCTTCAAATTGAGACTGATGGCATAACCACCCGCCGCCATCAAGGCCGCCACCAGCACGGCCGCCGTGGCCCAGCGTTTTTGTGTGAAATGGTCTAGCAAGGCCCACAGCCACGGGCGCTTGGCACCTTCAAACACCACCTCATCGCGCAAACTGCGGGCCGCCGCCGAGGGTGCCACACCGGTATAGGACAGCAGGATGGGCAGCAACACCAGGTTGGTGAAAATCAGCACCGCCACGCCGATGCTGGCGATCAGGGCCAGGTCCTGGATCACCTTGATCTGGATGATGACCAACACCGCAAAGCCAACGGCGTCGCACAGCAATGCCGTCAAGCCGGCCATGAACAGCCGGCGAAACGTGTAGCGCGCCGCCACCACGCGGTGCGTGCCGCGCCCGATGTCTTGCATGATGCCGTTCATCTTCTGCGCGCCATGGCTCATGCCGATGGCAAACACCAGAAAGGGCACCAGCACCGAGTACGGGTCAAGCTCATAGCCCAGCAGGGCCAAGAGACCGAACTGCCAGACCACCGCCACCAGTGAACACGCTACCACCAAGGCCGTGCTGCGCTTGCAGCGCGTGTAGCCATACAGCACCACGGTGGTGATGGCCAAGGCCAGCAGAAAGAACAATACGACCTGGTGCAGGCCTTCGATCAGGTCGCCCACCACTTTGGCAAAACCGGTCACGCGAATCTGCAGCACGTCGCCGTCGTACTTGGCGCGCAGCACTTCGATCTGGCGCGACAGATCGCCATAGTCCAAGGCCTTGCCAGTCTCCGGGTTGCGGTCCAGCAAAGGCACGAAGACGATGCTGGACTTGAAGTCGCCCGCCACCAATTGGCCGATTTCACCCGAGCGCTCCACGTTGGCACGCAATTCGGCCAGGCTGGCAGAGGAGCCGTCATAGCTGTCGGGGATCACCGGTCCGCCGTCCAGCCCTTCCTCGGTTACCGCCACCCAGCGGGTGCTGGAGGTCCACAGCGACTTCATGAACGGGCGGTCAACGCCGGGCAGCAGGAAGATTTCGTCGTTGATCTTCTGTAGCGCATCCAGGTAGTTCTTGTCGTAAATCGTGCCCTGTTTGGCCTGCACTACCAGGCGCAGCGCGTTGCCCTGGCCAGCCAGATCGGCCTTGTGCGCGAGGTAGTTGACGATGTAAGGATGCGAGGTCGGAATGGTTTTCTCGAAGCTGGCATTCAATTGCAACCGGGTCCCGAACCAACCCAACACCAGGGTCAGCAGCAAGCAAATCGCCACGACCCAGGGACGGTAGTTGAAAAAGGCGCGCTCCACCCAGTTGCCCGAGCGCGTGTCAAAGTCTTCCAGCTGCGCGACGACAGGCTGGGTGTTGGAGGAGGAATCGGCGTGCATAAAATTTTCTTCAGTTAACAGACGGTGCGGGCAAACGCCTCATCCCACGCAGGCTGGCCAGCACCAGGCTGCCATCGGCCGCGATGGCGACACCCGACACCGGAACCGGCTCACGCGCTGGCGTGCGCTGCAGCGCAGCCGCCTCGTCACGTCCCAGCAACACATCGCCGGCCTGGCCCATCAGCACAAAGCCGCCCTTCGGCAAAGCCGTGCCCGCGCCTACCGCCATGGGCAGGCCGGTGTCGAGTTGTTTCCACTGCGTGCCTGCATCCAGGGAGCGGTAGGCCGTGCCGCGCAGACCATAGGCCACCCAGACATCGCCCGCGGTGTGCAGCAAGCCGAAAAAGCTGCCTTTGTAAGGCGAGGCCAGGGCGCTGAAGCTGAGCCCACCATCGGTGGAGCGCAGCAGCAAACCCTGCTCCCCCGCGATCAGCAGCGTCTGGCCGTGGGCGCGCAGGCCATACAGGTGCAAGGATTTGGGATTGGGCAAACGCTGCGCCACGCTAGCCCAGGTCTTGCCGCCGTCCGCCGTGGCGAACATCTGCCCGTAGGCGCCAACGGCAAAGCCGCGTTGGGCATCGATGAATTCGAGGTCGAAAAACGGTTTGTCCGCGCCTTCTTCCACCCAGCGCTGGGCATTGGCGATCGCCTTGTCATCGCCCGTGGCCTGCGCTGCCTGCAGCATCAGCGCCGCGGCCTGGAGGCCGTCGAGCTGCTTGTGCCAGCTGGCGCCAGCATCGTCGCTGCGCAGGATCACACCCAGATGGCCGGCCGCCCAACCGGTTTTGTCATCGGCAAAACGCACCGTGGTGAGGGTGGTTTGCACCGGCACCGGGGCCTGTTTCCAGCTTGCGCCATGGTCGTCCGACAGCAGCACGGTGCCGCGTTCGCCGACCGCCACCAGGCGCTGGCCGGCGCGGGTCACGGCCAGCGTGGCCGCGCCCAGGGCCTTGGGGCTCATGAGGGCCGGCGCTGACAACACCGCCGGGGCGCTGGCCGCTCCGGCGAGCGGTGCAGCCGCGGCCCAACCCGCAAGCGCCCCCAAGACGGTGCGCCGCGCCATGCCAGGGTATGCGGGTCCGCGCATCAGCGTGCGCCCTCGTTGGCCAGGGACTCAGGGCTGAAGAAGCTGCGCGGAATCGGCGGCACGATTTCATACTGCTTTGGCAACTCGTTAGAGGCCATGTTCAGGTAGTAGGAGCCGTTTTGCATGTCGTAGCCACCCCAGAGCACGAAGTTGGTCACCACGGGCACGTCAGGCGCGGTCAGCATCAATGCAAAGTTGGTGCGCCAGAGTTGGCCCTTGGCATCCCAGCCGTCGAACAACACGGTTTGCCAGGAGTCTTCGTCGATGTAGTACTTGCGCTTGGGCACCACATGGCGCTTGCCTGCGGCCAGCGTGGCTTCCACTTCCCACACGCGGTGCAGCTCCCAGCGCACCTGGGCCGGGTTCAGGGTATTGGGCGTCACCAGGTCTTCGACCTTCGCCGCCGCGGCGCGGTTGTTGTTGTACGGAATGTAGATTTCCCGCTTACCCACCAGCTTCAGTTCGTGCTTGTCGATGGGGCCGAACAGGGTGAAGGCTTCGTCGAACAGGCCGATGCCGGAGGTGACCGAATCCGGCGTGTCGTAGGCCACGGAAGGGGCCTTGCGAACACGGCGCTGACCCACCAAGTACTGCCACAAGCCGCGCGGCACGGCGTCGGACACGCTGTCCAGCGCCAGGATCGCCTCTCCCGCTTTGGAGCCCGGCGCACTGGCGACAAATTTTCCGTACTGGTAGTAGCCGTCAAACTTTTCCAAGCTGCCCTCTTTGGCATAAAACGCCTGGCTGATGGTCTGCGTGCCACCCGAGGCCATGGCGCGTCGGCCATCGGCCGTGACCACCCACACCCGCATCGGCAGCGTGACGTTACCCCCGTGCCAGGCCGTACGCTGGTTCCAGATGACCTCGTAGCCATCCTTGGGGATGGGGAACGGCACGCCGCCAAAGGCACCTTCCATGCCGTAGCCACCGTCGATAGTCTTGGCACGCGTAGCGTTCTTGAAGCTGTTGTCGTACACGAATTGCGGTGCGGCGGCGGTACGGTGCGTGGGGTAGACGTCGATGCGGAAGTCGGGGTACTTCTTCATCAGGGCCTGCACGCCATCGGTCAGCTGGTCGGTGTGCTGCGCCATGTTCGCGGCGTTGATAGACAGGCTGGGTTTTTCGCCAGGAAACAGGTCAGGCCGGGGATCACCGTTCTTGTATCCGGCTGGCGCTTTGGTCAAACCACCGTCCCAAGCGGGAATGGTGCCGGCCTTGTTGCCCGCCTTCTCGGCTCCCAGCGGAGTGAGGGTGGTTTTGAGCTTCGCCGCTTCTTCAGCACTCACTGCGGCCAGAGCGGGCACGGAAACAGCCAGCGAAGCTGCAGCCAACAAGAAGTGTTTTGTAATCTGCGTCATAAGGTGTGTCTCAGTAAATTTTTTAGAACGTGCGGGAAATATTGAAAGACAGGTAGTTGCGGTCTGCCAGCGTCTGGCTATAGGACAACATGCGGGTGGGCGTACTGGGGTCGGTTACCGTGAAGGTCTTCGCGGTGCCAAAGAAGGCCGTGTAATTCAGACCAAAATTCCAGTCCTGGTATTTGCCTTTGACACCGACTGTCACATCTCCTGCCTCACTGGCTCCGCCTGCAAAATTGGAGATGGCAGAAGACCGCCCACCAAAGTTGTAGCCAATCCCCATCGGAATGGACAGGTCAAGCCCCGGCACCACCTGAAAGTACTGCGGCTCAAAAATCACGCGCACTGCGGAGGCGTCACGTGTGGCATTGGGATCCAGACCACCAAAGCCAACGCTCCCGGGGTTCTTGGTCACGCTCAGCGTGCGGTTCCAGGCCAACTCAGCCACGATGGCGCCGCCGTCCCACAGGCTGGACTTGTTGAGAACGTAAATCCCCGAAAGATTCAAATGGCCCGTATCGCCCACCGCATAGCAGGGGTTGCTTGCATCCCCACTGCAATCGTTGGCAGGCATGGTGGGAGCGCCTGCCAGCACCGCTGGATCGCTGGCCAGGGGAGCGTCCTTCCGTACCGAACCTTCAAGCGCCCAGTTCAGCTGCCCCACCGAGGAACTCACGCTGGCCCCGACGGTCTTGATGTTTTTCGCATAGACAGTGCGAACATTGCCGTTGATGAAATCGAACACCAGTGCGGAAGGCGTTTTGTCGTGGTACTGGGCTGCATACAGTCCGTACTCAAAAGCTCCCCCCGTGGGAGCCCAACGCACTTGTGCGCCAAATTGGCCACTGTCTCCAGGGGTCTGGTCTTTGCTGGCGTCTGTAGTCAGTGAAGGAGGTGCACTGAAGTAGACACGGCCGCCGCCTATGTAGTCCTGATTGGAAAAGTAGCTGCCAACACCGGGAATTTTGCTGGGCCGCCACTTGAACTGGTAATAGCCTCCCAAGGTCACGCCTTCTGCGACCTGCAGCGTGCCGGAGAGTTGTTCTACCGGCAGCAAGACCTCTTTGAACTGCCAGTTGGGAACCGACAGGATCTTGGCAACATCTACCGGTCCCTGCGCAGCCGCAATGCCGTTTTGCCCAAAGAACACGCTCTCCCCGTATTGCACAGCGTGCCGTCCAAGACGTACCGAGGCAGGTATATCGCCCAGCGAACCCTTGCCATACACAAAGGCGTCCAGGAACTGGTCTCCGCGCCCGTGTTGATCCACCGTGGCCTGGATGAACTCATTGGCCGCCTGACCACTGGCGTTGTTCACGCCTTTGGTGCCGTCATTGGCATTGCCACGCATGTACATTGCGTCGTACCACGCTGTATGGCTCACACGCAGGCCCCAGTTGCCGTGGCTGAAATCAAACTCGGTCAGCAAGTCCACGCGGTTGGAAATCAATCCTTTTGCGAAATTCAGGTTGCCGTCGTTTTCATTCCCCGCAGGGGTGAGGTCCGTTGATGCATCCTGCATGCGATAGGCCATGCTGTACTTGGGCGTGAAATCCAACCGGATCTTGGTGTCCGGGTCTCCAGAGTCCAGCTCCAGTGCATGGGCAGGCAAGGCGCACAACAGGCCAGCACCCAGTGCCAATGCGCCCAGTTTGAATGGTGTGTTTTTCGGGTTCATGCAATGTCTCGTCGTTATGTGTTTTTGGTAGCGTGAACGTCAGACGAATGTCTGCGCTAGATGTAGGTAGAGGCCAGGCCGCCGTCCACCGGAATGTTTGCGCCGCTGACCCAGCGCGATGCATCGCTGCATAGCCAGGCAATCACTGGTGCAATTTCGTCGGCAAAGCCGGGGCGCAACATGCGGTGCGCATCTTTCTGCACCCGCTCTTCCCCCAACATGGACACGAAGTCACCCAAGATGGGTGTGAACACCGGGCCGGGCGCCACGCAGTTCATGCGCACACCTTTTTCCATGAACCACTTCTGCGACTGCACCGCACTCCACACAATCAGCGCTTCCTTGAAGTACTGGTAGCACGTCTCATGGGGCACCTCGTGCGTGCGCAGCCATTTCGCACCAGCCTCAAACCCCTGTGCTGCGGCCAGCTCTTTGTGCAATGCCAAACGCTGCGGCCATTCCGCACCGAGGATGGAGGCCACGTTGACAATGCTGCCCCCGCGCGGAACGCGTGGCAGCACCTGTTCGGTCAAATGGCGCAGGCCCAGGTAATTCACTGTGGCCACCAGCTCGCCGCTCGCGGTGCCCGGCACGCCAGCAATATTGCAGAACGCGTCGATGCGCTGGGGCAACTGGGCCACCGCTGCGTTGATGGCTTCCACAGTGGACAGGTCGGCTTTGACAAAGCCGTCCAGGGTCAGGCTCGGGTCATTGCGGTCTACGCCAATGACCGTGGCCCCCTGAAAGCGGGCCAGACGCGCGACTTCGGCGCCGATACCGGAAGAGGTGCCCGTAACGACAATGGTTTTTCCTTGCAAGCTCATGAAGAATGTCTCCTGGTGAAAAGGTGTTGAACGCCGTTTAGAACGGGAACATGGGCGCGGTGTCTTTGATCGTGATCCACTGCCACTGGGTGTATTCCTCCCAATCGGCAGGGCCGCCCACGCTGGTGCCGTTGCCGGCAATGCCGGGGCCACCAAAGGGGTTCACGCAGTCGTCGTTCACCGTCTGGTCGTTGATGTGCACCATGCCCGACTTGAGCTGCTGCCCTATGGCCATGGCGCGCCCCACCGACTTGGAAATCACCGCAGACGCCAGGCTGCCGGTGTGGTTGTTGGCCAGGGCAATGGCTTCTTCGTCCGTCTTGTAGGTGACGATGTTGGCCACCGGACCAAAGGTTTCTTCATCAAACACGCGGATGCCGGGCTTCACGCCGGAAAGCACGGTGGGTTTGTAGAACAGGCCGTCAAACGTACCGCCCGCCTCCAGCTTGGCGCCGGCCTTGACGCTGTCTTGCACCATGGCATGAACGCGGTCGCGCTGCTTGGCATCGATCAGCGGCCCCAGAGCCACTTGGCCGCTGGCACCGTCGCCCACAGGCAAATGGGTCGCCTTCATGACCAGGCGCTGGGTCAGCTCCGCCGCAATGCTTTCATGCACCAGGATGCGGTTGGAGGCCATGCAAATCTGTCCCTGGTGCAGGTAGGCACCCCAGGCCGCATTGCTGGCGGCAATGTCCAAATCGGCATCGTCCAGAATGATGAGGTTGTTCGCTCCCCCCAGTTCCAGCGATACCTTCTTGAGATGGCGGCCTGCCAGCTCGCCAATGCGGCGGCCCACTGCGGGCGAACCGGTGAAGGCAATCATGGGCACCAACGGGTCCACCACCAAAGCCTCACCCGCTTCTGCATCCCCGGGCAGCACTTGCAGTAAATCTTTCGGTAAACCTGCCTCGGCAAAAATGCGCGCAATCATCAGCCCACCCGTCACTGGGGTGCGGGTATCGGGTTTGATCACCACCGCGTTGCCCGCCGCCAGCGCGGGCGCCACGGCACGGATGGTCAGAATCAATGGGAAGTTGAACGGCGAGATCACGCCCACCACGCCATGGGGCACACGGCGGGCCATGCTGATGCGCCCTTGCACGCTGGGCAGCACATGGCCTTGTGATTGCAGTGGCATGGCTGCGGCCAGGTTGCAGATGGTGATGGCCTCGCGAATTTCGTGTTGGCCCTTGGGCAATATGGCGCCGGTCTCACGGGTGGCATACAGCGCCAATTCGTCAAAGTGCTGCTGGAACAGGGCCGCTGCACGGCGGAACACATCTGCCTTCTCGCGTGGAGGCACTGCCACCCAGGCTTTCTGAACGGCGGCGGCGGCGGCAATGGCAGCCGTCATATCCTGCGCATTGGCCACCCCCACCGTGCACATCACCTGGCCGGTAGCCGGTTCAATCACGTCACGCGTTCCCGCACCGTGGGCGGTAGGCGCCAGGCTGGAAACGTCAAAAAATGCCATGGCTTCGGTAGCACCCATTTGCTTGTCCTTTCGGTAGGTTGATCAAATCGCCACATTCGTGCGGCGTACCCTTCTTTTGCAATGCGCGCGCCATGTGCGCGGCCCGTGGGATGCCGTACAACCGCGCGTCAGGTAATTTTGGGAGGGAAATTAGGGACATACCCTAGGGAGACCATCGGCCACCGACCAAGGGAAAACCAGCACCTGCTTTTTGACCATTTGGTAAACAATTCGCCGGAGCGACTACTCATTTGCTCAAACAATCGTTCCAAATCATGCAAATTTCGCAGCGCATCTCTCTGGCAGCCGTGGCGCGCAACGCTGGCGCCACCATTCCGGAGTCCCTGGCTGCGGGTGGCGGCACCAAAGTCCTGGGTGGCTTTACCAGCACCCAGGCCGGCGGTAGCGCCCACCCCACCGTGGCGGACATCAGCGAATGCCTGTTTTTCTCGCCGGGTGATGGCCGCATCTGGCTGCAAGACCAACGCATGGTGCTGCTGCATACCGAGGCCTTGGGTTCATTGCGTCGGGAAATGATTGACAGCCTGGGGACGGAGCGCGCACGCGGCCTCTTCACCCGGGCTGGCTACGTGAGCGGCGCGCGCGATGCCGAACTGGTGCGCAAACAGTGGCCCGAAGCCGACCCCTTGGCCGCTGCCATGGCCGGTACGCGCTTGCATGCCCTGGAAGGGTTGGTGAAAGTGGAGCTGGTGCGCGCCGCCTACGACCCGGACACGGGCGGTTACGAAGGCGAATTCCTGTGGCACAACTCCAGCGAAGACGATGAACACATCGCCGCCTATGGCATAGGCGGGTCGCCGAGCTGCTGGATGCAGGTGGGCTACGCCACCGGCTACGTGAGCACGTTGTTTGGCAGCCTGATCGTCTTCCGGGAAACACTGTGCCGCTCCATGGGCGATGCCCATTGCGCCGTGATCGGCAAGTCCGCCCACAAGTGGGACGACATTGAGGAAGACATGCGTTACCTCAACGCCACGGAATTTGTCGACACGGCGGCCTATGCGCGCCCCGGCCCCGAGGCCGCGTCACTCCCCGCAGTAGGAGCCGCCGGTGATGCCATGGTGGGCGCGTCCTCCGCGTTCAACGCGGCGTGCCACCAGCTCAACCGCGTGGCACGCACCTCCGCGACCGTCCTGTTCACGGGCGAGTCCGGAGTGGGCAAGGAAAAGTTTGCCAGCATGCTGCACAAAATCAGCCCACGCAAAGACCAACCCTTTGTTGCCATCAACTGCGCCGCCATTCCCGATACGCTGATCGAGTCCGAGCTGTTTGGGGTAGAGCGCGGCGCCTACACCGGCGCCAACCAGTCACGACCCGGACGGTTTGAACGTGCCAACGGCGGCACGCTGTTTCTGGACGAAATCGGCACCCTTAGCTTCGTAGCACAGGGCAAGTTGCTGCGGGCCTTGCAAGAAGGAGAAATAGAGCGCGTGGGCGGCACCCGCAGCGTTGCGGTGGACGTGCGCGTAGTGGCCGCCACCAACGAAACCCTGCGCCAGGCGGTGATTGAGGGGCGTTTTCGCAACGACCTGTTCTTTCGGCTCAACGTGTTTCCCATTCACCTCCCACCGTTACGGGAGCGGCGAGACGACATTCCGCTGCTGATGAACCACTTCCTCAACCACTACCGGCACAAGCACGCTTGCAATGTGGGCGGGTTCACACAACCCGCTGTTCGCGCCCTACTCAACTACGGCTTTCCAGGCAATATCCGTGAACTGCAAAACCTGATTGAGCGCGCCGTCATCCTGGCGGAGGCAGACGGGCTCATTGGCGTGCACCACCTGTTTACCGGTGGAGAGGTGCTCAGCGACGACATCATGACGCTTCGGATGCAGGGAGATTCAGCAACCCTGAACCGGGACTCCCCCACCCATCCGGGCCCGAACACGGATGCTGCATTGCCAAATGCGCCAACCGCGGCGCCCTCGTTGGAGCAAATGGAGCGCGACACCCTGCAACGGGCAATCACCGCCGCGCGTGGCAATTTGTCCGCCGCAGCGCGACTGCTCAACACCACCCGCCCCAAACTGGCCTACCGGGCGCGCAAGCATGGCCTGCTGGTTGAGGCGCTCCAGGCTTCAGATTAAGGCAAAACGGCCACTAGCCCCCGTGGAATGTGCGCGAGTAGCTCCTGTTTCAGGAGCAAATGCTAGATGCTGCGCACCGGCCCCGTAGAGGAACGCACCACCAACACCGGATCAGGTACGCGCACGATGGTGGGTTGATGCGCGGGGTTTTCAATCAGGTCCAGCAGCAGGTTGATGGAAAGGGTGGCCACCTGCTCAATGCCCAGCGCCACGGTGGTGAGTGCTGGGCGCATGTCCCTGGCCATCTGGATGTCCGTCACGCCGATGAGCGAGATGTCTTGCGGAATGCGGATGCCCTGGTCCGCTAATGCCTGCGAGGCGCCATAGGCCATCAGGTCGTTGGTGCAGAAGATGGCGGTGATGTCTGGGTGCTGCTCCAGCAGCGAGACCGCGGCATCGTGGCCGCCGGCCACGGTGTCGCTCACATTGCGGATCACTGCGTCGGGCAAGGCCACGCCCCCCACCTCCAGTGCGCTGCGAAAACCGTCCAGCCGCCCGACCTGCATCCCCTCCAGACCGCACCCCACAATCGCACCGATACGCGTGTGCCCTAGCGCCAGCAGGTGCTGGCCAGCGATCTCCCCGGCACGGTGAAAGTTCACCACCACATGGGGTATGTTGTCGCCCAGATCCACCTTCTCCTCGGACGCCAGCACGATGGGCGAGCGGCGCGTCTTCAGCTCATTGATGTCGTCTGCGCTGATGCCGGTGTGCAGCACCAGCACGCCGTCGGCCAGCGTGCCGGCAATCTGGTGCAGGTAGGCGCGGCCAATGTCGGGGCGCTCGTCAGTGTTGCAGACCATGAGGAAGTAGTTGCGGTGCCGCGCCACGCGCTCGGCCACACGCACGAACTCCGGGTAGAACGGGTTATTGATGTCAGGCAGCACCAGCGCCACCATGGACGACTTGCCCTCGGCCAGCGCACGGGCCATGAGGTTGGGTCGGTAGCCGGTGGCGGCAATGGCCTCCTGCACCTTTTGCACGGTGGCAGGCTTCACCTTCTGCGTGTTGCGCAGCACGTTGGAGACCGTGGCGGTGGTGACACCGGCCAGGCGAGCGACTTCACTCAGGGTGGCCATGGCGCTGCAACTTTGTGTGAACTGGCATCAATGGATACGTTTTTTGAATCCTAGGACTTACCCTAGGAGGCGGTTGATTTGCGAATACCCCTAGGTATACTCCAAAAACTGCTGAATTTAACCGCTTAAATTTTAATTTTCGGGGTGTTTTAGGGAAGCGTCCCAGATGACGTTTCCCGACAAATCAGCGAGCACAAGCCTGCAGTCGGCTTGAAAATTTAACCGCTTAAATTTTGGAAAGGATGCCAGTCGCACTACCGTCATCACACGCTACCGGAGACAACAAGCCAGGCGCCCCAGTAACGCACTGAACGCCACTTGCCACCTAATTCATTGACACAAAGACAGGAACACACACCATGCATTTCGCCAAACGCAGCACCCTTCGCGCCACTTGCAGCGCCATGATCGGCCTAGCCCTGGGCACCACCGGCCTGATGGCCAGTCACGCCGCCAACGCCGGTGAAGTCAGCATCTGGGCCTGGGACCCCAACTTCAACATCGCCATCATGCAAGAGGCAGCCAAGCGTTACACCGCCAAGCACCCCGACGTGACCTTCAAGATCGTGGACATGGCCAAGGCCGACGTGGAGCAAAAGCTGCAAACCACCCTGGCCTCCGGCGTCACCAAGACCCTGCCGGACATCGTGCTGGTGGAGGATTACAACGCCCCCAAGTACCTGCGCTCTTTCCCCGGCGCCTTCGAGCCCCTGTCCGGCAAGGTGGACCACAAGGCGTTTGCCAACTACAAGGTCAACCTCATGACCATGGGCGGCAAGGTCTACGGCCTGCCTTTTGACACCGGCACCACCGGCATGTACTACCGCAGCGACCTGATCAAGCAGGCCGGCTTCAGCGACAAGGACATGCAAAACATCACCTGGGACCGCTACCTGGAAATCGGCAAGCAGGTCGAAGCCAAGACGGGTAAAAAGATGTTTGCCATGGACCCGCAAGACATTGCCAGCATCCGCATCATGATGCAGTCCGCCGGCCGCTGGTACTTCGACAAGGACGGCAAGCTCGACATCAAAAACAACCCCGCCCTGAAGGCCGCCCTGGAAACCCAGGTCAAGTTCATGAAGGCCGGCATCTACAAACCCACCTCGGGCTGGGGCGAGTGGGTCGGTGCCTTGAACAAGGGCGATGTGGCCTCCGTCATCACCGGCGTGTGGATCACTGGCTCGGTCAAGGCCGAAGCCAGCCAGTCCGGCAAATGGGCCGTGGCCGCCACACCGCGCCTGAACGTGCCGGGCGCCGTGAACGCCTCCAACCTGGGCGGCTCCAGCTGGTACGTGCTGGCCGCGGGCAAAGAGAAGGCTGCTGCGGCTGACTTCCTGAACGAGATCTACGCCAAGGATGTGGACTTCTACCAAACCATTCTGCAATCCCGCGGTGCCGTGGGCTCGCTGCTGGCATCGCGCAGCGGCAAGGCCTATTCCGAAGCCGACCCCTTCTTCGGTGGCGCCAAGGTGTGGCAACAGTTCAGCGACTGGATGGGCAAGGTGCCTAGCGTGAACTACGGCATTTACACCGCCGAAGGCGACGCTGCAGTGGCCGCCCAACTGCCTGGATTGGCACAAGGTCTGCCGGTGGAGAAGGCGCTGGAGAACATCCACAACCAGCTCGCCTCGCAAATCAAGTAAGACACGGCAACACGGCACCCAAGGAGCACCATGGCGCCCACGCCTACGACCAGCTACCGGCGTTTTTACGACGTCAACGGTTGGCTATTTGTTTCCATCGCACTGGGGCTGATCGGGGTCTTCATGGCCTACCCGATTGTCCGGTCGCTGTGGATGTCCCTGCACGCCGGGCAAGGCACGGTGGTTGAGTTCGTAGGCACGGGCAATATGGTGCGTCTGGCCGGTGATCCGGTCTTTCTCAAGGCATTGCAAAACACCTGCATCTTTCTGGTGATCCAGGTGCCCATCATGCTGATGTTGGCCCTGGTGATGGCCAGTTGCCTGAACATGCCGAACCTGCGCTTTCGCGGGCTGTTGCGCACGGCGGTCTTTCTGCCGTGCGTCACCTCCCTGGTGGCGTATTCGGTCGTGTTCAAGAGCATGTTTTCGTATGACGGCCTGGTCAACCACGCACTGGCGTGGCTGGGCCTGATCAGCGAGCCCATTCCCTGGCTGAACGATCCGTTCTGGTCCAAGGTGGTCATCATCATCGCCATCACCTGGCGCTGGACCGGCTACAACATGATCTTCTACCTCGCGGCCATGCAGAACATCGACAAGTCGATCTATGAGGCCGCCCGCATCGATGGCATCTCGGCCTACCGCCGCTTTGTCTCCATCACCATTCCCATGCTCAAGCCGGTGATCCTGTTCACCACGGTGACCTCCACCATCGGCACCCTGCAGCTGTTCGACGAACCCATGAACATCACCACCGTGGGCACCGTGTTCTCCGACAACACGCTCACGCTGTCCATGTACATCTACAACCTGTCGTTCAAGTTCGTGCCCAACTTCGGCTACGCCGCCACGGTGTCCTACGTCATCGTCGCACTGGTGGCGCTGCTGGCATGCCTGCAGTTCTACGCCGCCCGGGAGCGCACATGATGACCAACTGGGCCGAAAAATTCCGCATGGGCGGCGTCTACCTGTTCCTGGGGCTGATGGCGGCGGTGTCGCTGTTCCCGTTTGCCTGGATGGTCATCAGCGCCACCAACGCCTCGGTGGACGTCACCAAAGGCAAGTTCACCCTGGGCAGCGCCCTGGTGGAGAACCTGGCCAAGCTCAACAAGAGCTTTGACGTAGCCCAGGTCTTCTGGAACTCTGGAAAAATTGCCATCGTGGGCGGCTTCTTCACGCTGCTCATCTCCTCCATGGCCGGCTACGGCTTTGAGGTGTTCAGCTCCAAGGCGCGTGAACGCGTCTACAACGGCCTGCTGCTCACGCTGATGGTGCCGTTTGCCGCACTCATGATTCCGCTGTTCATTCTGATGGCACAGTTTGATTTGCTGGACACCCACTTGGCCGTCATCCTGCCCGTGCTGGCCTCGGCCTACATCGTTTTCTACTTCCGCCAGAGCACCAAGGCCTTCCCCTCCGAGCTGCGGGAAGCCGCCCGGCTGGACGGCCTCAAGGAATGGCAGATCTTCCTGTTTGTCTATGTGCCCGTGATGCGCTCCACCTATGCGGCGGCCTTCATCATCGTGTTCATGGCGGCATGGAACAACTTCCTCTGGCCCCTCATCGTGCTGCAGTCGCCCGAGCTCAAGACCATCACCCTGGTGTTGTCCTCGTTGGGCTCAGCCTACTTCCCCGACTTCGGCGTGATCATGCTGGCCGCCATGCTGGCCACCTTGCCCACCTTGGTCGTTTTCTTCGCAATGCAACGGCAGTTCGTACAGGGCATGCTGGGCTCCGTCAAATAAGGTTTTTCACATGCGTACCGTCACCAAGCTCGTCTCGGGCTGGACTTTTCACACCTCTTTCTCTGGCGAACTCGTGGCCAAGGCCGCAACCGGCACCCCCGTGCGCCTACCGCACAACGCTGTCGACCTGGAGATGACCTACCTGGACGAACGCAGCTTCCAGGCAGAGTTTGGCTACCAGTACACCCTGGCCTGGCAGCCCGCGTTTGCCGGCCGCGAAATCGCCCTGCGCTTTGACGGCGCCATGGCCAACAGCGTGGTCTGGGTCAACGGCCAGCAAGTCGCAGCGCACAAGGATGGCTACACCCCCTTCAGCGCCCGCCTCACCGGTTTGCTCAAGGAAGGCGACAACCTCATCACCGTGAAGGTGGACGGCAGCGAGAACCCCGAGATTCCGCCCTTCGGTGGCCAGATCGATTACCTCACCTACGCCGGCATCTACCGCGATGTGTGGCTGCAGGTCACGGATGCCGTGTCCATCGCCAACCTCAAGGTCGAGACCTCGCATGAGCTGACCGACGCCAAGGGTGTGCTCGTCAAGGGCTTCATCGCCAACCCCACAAACGCCGCCGTCAGTGGCAAGGCCCTGGTGGAACTCTGCCACGTGGACGGCACCGTGCTACAGCAGCAGACGGTTACCCTGGGCGCCACAGGCTTTGAAGCCAGCTTTGCACAGCTCGCAGGACTCAAGCTCTGGGAACTGGACGCGCCCCAGCTGTACCTGGTGCGCGCCACCCTGGACAACCGCGACCAGCTCAGCACGCGCTTTGGTTTTCGTACCGCACGCTTCACCACCGAGGGCTTTTTCCTCAACGGCAAACACCTCAAGATCCGCGGCCTGAACCGCCACCAGAGCTACCCCTATGTGGGCTACGCCATGGGCCAGCGCGCGCAGGAAAAAGATGCCGACGTGATGAAGGACGTGCTGAAGTGCAACCTGGTGCGCACCTCGCACTACCCGCAGTCCACCTACTTCCTGGACCGCTGCGACGAAATTGGTCTGCTGGTGTTTGAAGAAATCCCTGGCTGGCAACACATTGGCGGCCAAGCCTGGCAAGACGAATCGGTAGAAAACGTGCGCCGCATGGTGGAACGCGACTGGAACCACCCCTCCATCATCATTTGGGGCGTGCGCATCAATGAGTCGCAGGACCACCACGACTTCTACACCCGCACCAACGCCATGGCGCGCAGCCTGGACAGCACGCGCCAGACCGGCGGCGTGCGCTACATCGAGAACAGCGAGCTGCTCGAAGACGTGTACACCGTGAACGATTTCTGCCACGTAGCCGCGCCCGAGTGGATGAAGGGCATTCCCCCCACGCCGCTGCGCCAGCCGCGCCAGGTAACCGGCCTGGACCATGAGGTGCCCTACCTCATCACCGAGTTCAATGGCCACATGTACCCCACCAAGCGCATCGACCCCGAAGACCGCCAGGCCGAACATGTGAGCCGCCACCTGGATGTGCTGAACAAGGCCTACGAGAACCCCGTCATCAGCGGCGCCATTGGCTGGTGCATGTACGACTACAACACGCACAAGGACTTTGGCGCGGGTGACCGCATCTGCCACCACGGCGTGCTGGACATCTTCCGCGAACCCAAGTTCGCCGCCTGGGGCTACACCAGCCAGTGCAGCCCGGCCGAACAAGTCGTGCTGGAGCCCGTCACCTACTGGGCGCGTGGCGAGAAAGACCGCTGCGAGGTGCTGCCCCTCATCGTGCTGACCAATTGCGACTACGTGGAACTGAAGGTGGGCGACTTTGCGGCCAAACGCGCCGAACCCGACCGCGAGCGTTACCCGCACCTGCCACACGCCCCCGTCATTTTTGACAACCGCCATGTCAACATGGCTGACTTGGGTGCCTGGGGCATGCTATGGCGCGATGCCACGGTAACCGGCTTCATCGACGGCAAGGCCGTGGCCACCGTCAAGCTCTCTGGCAACCCGCTGCCCACCACGCTGCAAGTGCAGGCGGACGACACCGAACTGCACGCCCATGAGAAGGACGCCACCCGCGTCATCGTGCGCGCGCTGGACCAGGCCGGCCGCCTGTTGCCGTTTATGGACGATGTGGTGCAAGTGGAAGTGACCGGTGCGGCCAAGCTGCTGGGCCCGGACTTGCTCACACTCAAGGGGGGCACCACCGGCTTCTGGGTGGAAACCACCGGCGCCGTGGGCGACATCACCGTACGCGTATCGACCCGCCGCATGGGCGAGCAGGTGTTGGCGCTGCGCGCAGAATAAAACGAGGAACCATCCATGGCAGACGTCAAACTCACCCAGGTCCGCAAGTCGTTCGGCGAGATCGACATCATCCGCGGCGTGGACCTGGACATCAAGCATGGCGAATTTGTGGTGTTCGTGGGCCCCTCGGGCTGCGGCAAGTCCACGCTGCTGCGCGCCATCTCGGGCCTGGAAGACATCACCAGCGGCGAGCTGCGCATCGGTAACCAGGTCATGAACCACGTGGACCCGTCCAAGCGGGGCATTGCCATGGTGTTCCAGAGCTACGCGCTCTACCCGCACATGACGGTGCGCGAAAACATGGGCTTTGCCCTCAAGCATGCCGGTGTGCCCAAGGCCGAGGTGGCCACCAAGGTGGACGCCGCCGCCAAGATTCTGGGCCTGGAGCCGCTGATGGAGCGCAAGCCCAAGGCCCTGTCGGGCGGGCAGCGCCAGCGCGTGGCCATTGGCCGCGCCATCGTGCGCGACCCACAGGTGTTTTTGTTTGACGAACCGCTCTCCAACCTGGACGCCGAGCTGCGCGTGCACATGCGCATCGAGATCGCGCGCCTGCACCGCGAGCTGGGCAGCACCATCATCTACGTGACGCACGACCAGGTAGAGGCCATGACGCTGGCCGACAAGATCGTGGTGCTGCGCGCCGGTGTGGTGGAACAGGTGGGCGCGCCGCTGGAGCTGTATGACAACCCCGCCAACACCTTTGTGGCTGGCTTCATTGGTTCGCCGCGCATGAACTTCTTTGACGGCACGGTGACCGGACACCTGCACGCCAACGGTGTGAACCAGTGCCAGGTGAGCCTGGCCGGCTTTGACAACGCCGTGGTGACGCTGCCACTGGACGGCAACCTGCCCGCCGTGGGCACCGAGGTGTCGGTGGGTGTGCGTCCCGAACATTTCATGGAGGACGGTGGCGCCACACTGCCAGTCACCATCGACATGCTGGAGCACTTGGGCGGCGAAACCTTTGTGTACGCACGCTCGGCCAGCGGCGTGATGGTGGTGATGGA
This sequence comes from Rhodoferax saidenbachensis, assembly GCF_031457975.1. Lineage (GTDB taxonomy): Bacteria > Pseudomonadota > Gammaproteobacteria > Burkholderiales > Burkholderiaceae_C > Allorhodoferax > Allorhodoferax saidenbachensis_A. Next base: position 211,110 of record NZ_JAVDXO010000006.1, on the reverse strand, counting down.
AAGCAAGCACGGCCGCAGCCTGCGCTCGGGCCAGACACTGGACGCCCACTTTGACGCAGCCAGGGCACTGCTGTTCGACAAGAGCGGCCAGCGCATCTACTGCAACTGAACATGCCCACCCACGCGCCCGAGGCCTCTGCCACCTTCACCGTTTTGCACGGCACCCACAGCAGTGTGGTGCTGGAGGTGCGCCCGCACGAGGCGCCGCTGTGGCGCTACTGGGGCCCACGCCTGCCGGATAACTGCGTGCCACTGGCGCCGCTGCGCGATGGCCGGGCCATCCCGCCCAGCAGCATGGAGTTCGACCAGCCGCTGACCGTGGCGCCCACCTTTGGCGTGGGCTGGTACATGCAGAGCGCGCTGCTGGCGCACCGGGGTGGGCAGCAGTTTGCACAGCAGTTCACCGCCTGCCGTGTTGAGACCCTGGTGGCCGGTCAAAGCATTGCCATCCATCTGGCGGACAGTGTGGCCCAGCTGCGCCTGGTGCTGCATATGGCGCTGGACGCGCACGACGTGCTGCAGTTGCGCAGTGAGTTGTTCAACGATGGCAGCGATGTGCTGGACGTGCAGTGGCTGGCTGCCGGCACCGTGCCGCTGCCAGGTGATGCGCAGGCCGTGCGCTCCTACACCGGCCAATGGGCCAATGAATTCCAGCTGCAGACCGATGCGCTCTCGCGCAGCACCTGGCAGCGCGAGAACCGGCGCGGCCGCACCTCGCACGACAGCTTTCCGGGCGCCGTGGTCACCACGCCGGGCGCTACCGAGCACACGGGCACCGTGTATGGCGCGCACCTAGCCTGGTCGGGCAACCACAAACAAGCCATTGAGTGGCTGCACGACGGCCAGTACCAATGGCAGATGGGCGAATGGCTGGCGCCGGGCGAAGTGCGCCTGGCTGCGGGCGAATCGCTGCAGACGCCCACGCTGTTTGCCAGCTGCGCCACCACGGGCCTGAACGGCCTGGCTGCCAACTTCCACGCCACGGTGCGCAGCCGCCTGCCTTGGCCCGGCGGCCGCATGCGTCCGCGCCCCGTGCACCTGAACACCTGGGAGGCGGTGTACTTTGACCATCGCACCGACGACATCCGCGCCCTGGCTGCGGCAGCGGCCAGCGTTGGCGTAGAGCGTTTTGTGCTGGACGACGGCTGGTTCCAGGGCCGCCACAGCGACCAGGCCGCGCTGGGTGACTGGTGGCCCGATGCCGGCAAGTACCCGCATGGCCTGCAGCCGCTGGCCAGCTATGTGAACGAACTCGGCATGGAGTTTGGCCTATGGGTAGAACCCGAGATGGTGAACCCCGACAGCCAGCTCTTCCGCAGCCACCCCGACTGGGCGCTGCAACTGGAAGGCCGCCCGCTGCTCACCATGCGCAACCAGCTGGTGCTGGACGTGGCCCGCCCCGAGGTGGCCGACTACCTCTTTACCAAGCTGCACAGCCTGCTGAGCAACGTGCCCATTGCCTACCTGAAGTTGGACATGAACCGCGACCTGACCACGGCCGGCAACGCACTGGGCCGGCCGGCGTACCGCAGCTTTGTGCACGCGCTGTACGCGCTGCTGGACCGTGTGCGCGCCGCCCACCCGCAGGTGGAAATTGAAAGCTGCGCCTCTGGCGGTGCGCGACTCGACATGGGCGTGCTGGCCCACACCCACCGCGTGTGGACCAGCGACTGCAACGATGCGCTGTCGCGCGTGGCCATCCAGCGCGGTGCGCTGCAGTTTTTGCCACCCGAGATTTTGGGCGCCCACATTGGCCCCTCGCCTGCGCACACCACGGGCCGCAGCCAGAGCCTGAACTTTCGCGCCGGTGTGGCACTCAGCGGCCACCTCGGCATTGAGGCCGATGTGCGCCACCTGAGCGACGACGAGCGCATGGCGCTGGGCCGCTGGGTGGGGCTGTACAAGCAGTTGCGCAACCGCCTGCACACCGGCCAGGTGTGGCTGGGTGAGGCGGGCGATGGCGTACTGTGGCAAGCCCATGGCGACGCCAATGCCAGCGAGGTGCTGCTACTGGTTTACCGCACCACGCCCACTAGCCACCGCAACACACCACCGCTGCGCCTTCCCATGCTGCGCCCGGCCGCGCACTACACCATCGAACGGCTGGACCCTACGCCGCCCGACTGGACCAGCAGCCCGCTGAACGACGCGGCCCTGGCCGCTGGTGCCCAGCAGGCCTTGCCACCCACTGCGCATGGCGCATGGCTGGCCGCGGTGGGCCTGCCCCTGCCCCGCATGAATGCGGAGAGTGCGCTGATCTACCGGCTGCGGTTTATTCCGCAGTAGCCAGCGTCACTCACCCACCAGCTTCTTCTCAATCCGCCGGTCGGGGATGAACCAGATGCAGGCCACGACGGCGAGCAGAATCCCTGACAACCAGGGGTAGCCCAGCAGCGCCAGCGGGATAGACAGCACGTAGCTGGCGACCGAGATCTTGCCCTTGCGGTCGTTGCCCACGGCCACATGCAGCAGCGACTCAGGCCCCTGCGACTTGATGATCTGTGCCTGCAGCAGCGTGTAGCTGATGGCGCACATCAGCAGGTCCACCGCGTACACCGCCACCGGCACCTCGCCAAAGTGGTTCTCGCCCATCCAGGCAGTGGCAAAGGGCATCAGCGACAGCCAGAACAGCAGGTTCAGGTTGGACCACAGAATGGCACCGTTCACCTGCTTGACCGCGTGCAGCATGTGGTGGTGGTTGTTCCAGTAAATGCCCACGTTGGCAAAGCTCAGCACATAGCTCAGAAAGATGGGCCACAGCGGCAGCAGGTCGGCAAACTCTTGGCCATGCGGTACCTTGAACTCCAACACCATGATGGTGATGATGATGGCGATCACGCCATCGCTAAAGGCCTCAAGTCGGTTTTTGTTCATCGCGGGGCTCCGGTTGGCAGGGGTTTTGGCAATTGTCCACAATGGCGGTTTGCCGTTGGTGCATTTTGAAAAAGGAAACCGTATGAAAACACTGCTTGCAAGCTGCGTGCTTGCCCTGCTCAGCCTGGCCGCCCAGGCCAAAGACGTCATCGTGGACGTGCGCACCCCGCAGGAATATGCGGCGGGCCATGTGGACGGCGCCATCAACATCGAACACGGCAGCATCGCCCAGGGTGTCGCCAAGGCCGGCATTGGCAAGGATGACACCATCAAGCTTTACTGCCAGTCGGGCGTGCTGAGTGGCCGGGCGCTGACCACGCTGAAAGACCTGGGCTACAGCAAAGCCGAGAACGCGGGCGGCATCGAGCAGGCGCGCAAGGCACTGGCCAAGAAATAAGGCGCCATGGACGCCGCACCGCTGGTCGGGCTGGCGCCCCTGGTGTCACCCGCCACACGGGTGCTGATTCTGGGCAGCTTCCCGGGTGTGCGCTCGCTGCAGACGCAGCAGTACTACGCCCACCCGCAAAACCAGTTCTGGAAGATATTGCAAGCCATTTGGCCCGCTAGCCCCCATGAAATATGCGCCAGCAGCTATGAAAAGCGTAGCGCCTGGCTGCTGGAGCGTGGCCTGGGCGTGTGGGATGTGTACGCCAGCTGCGAGCGCGAAGGCAGCCTGGACACCGCCATCCGCAACGCCGTAGTCAACGATATTGCCGGCCTGCGACTACCGCAGCTACAGGCCATTGCCCACAACGGCGGCGAAAGCCACAAGCACGCGCGCCACACCCAAACCTTGGGCGTGCCGGTCTACAAACTGCCCAGCACCAGCCCGGCTAACGCCAGCTGGAGCTTTGAGCGCAAGCTGGCGGCGTGGCGGGAGGTGATGGAGGGGTGTGGGTTGGTTTGAGGGTTGCGAATGCTAAGCAGCAATCCAACTCTGCTGCACCAGCCTGTCCCAAGCTGCTCGCACATGGGTTGATTGCATCAATCGTTTTTTACGAGGATTCCATTCACCGATTGCTAGCAAAGCATCGTCTGGCGAGGTCACATTGGGCTCGTGGTGTGCGACCCAATACACAGTGGACAACAGCTCCATACCGTAGGGCGACTGAAAACCATCGATCAAAGCCTGCAGTCGGGCTAAGCGATGCTGAATCTCCGCATCACCACTACACGCAAGGAACTCATCAGCTTCTTTTATCGCATCGGCCAATGGCTCAATCTCCGAATCCACCGAACCATCACCAAGTCCCACAATGAAATGGCCTTCCATGCGATTCAATGCATGACGCAGCTGCTCAGAGTAAGGGCCGTACAGATGCTTCTCAAACTTCAAGCCCAAGTCTTGTCCGGCGACCTGTAAAAAGTAACCAAGCTTCTGCACTTCGATCTTGGTCAGTCCGTAATTCAGATCGCGGTAGGTATCAATGGACTTGAGGATCGCGGCACGGCCAACGGTCATTTTGGGGCGCGCCGTGCGCACCTCCATGCTCTTGGCACTTGGCGCATCACCCGGCTCAAACAGGCGCACAACCACGTCGGGCAAAGCTGCAAACGCCGCCTCGATCATTGGTTTTACGTCAGCCCAGTTCAAACCACCATTCCCGCACCCCAGGGGCGGAATGGCTATAGAGCGAATGCCAAGCTTTTGCACTTGCGCAATCAAATCCTTCAATCCATCTTCAATGAATGAAAGCTTTGAGTTACCGCGCCAATGGTCTTTGGTGGGGAAGTTGATGACGAAGTGCGGCTGCGCGTAGGCGCCCGCGTCATACACATGCATCGTGCCGGGGCGCACCTTGCCAGCTTTGCAAGCAGCTTGGTACTGAGTGAAGTTATCGGGCCATTTGTTCTTGAACTGCAGCGCAATGCCTTTGCCCATCACGCCGACGCAATTGACCGTGTTGACTATGGCGTCAACATCGTCCTGCTTCAACAAATCGCCGTGGGTAAGGTGGATGCTCATGCTTACTGGCCCAGAAAGTACCAGTCGGTTTTCACTTCAGCCTGCAATGGTACTCCTGCCGCATCCAAAATGCCTTGCACCTGGGCAGCCTTGGCTGGAGTACACACCCCAATACGAATGAACTGGGCCAGCGGCACGCGGTCATGTACCAGAAACTCGGCCATGCGGCGCTCCATGCGGTCTACATACCGCTCCTCTTGGTGTTTATTCAAGAAATACTTGCAGAAGCCATCCAGTCGGGGTTGCTCTGTAAGCAAATCCCACGCCACTGCGTCCAACTGCGCTAGGTCCGTATAGGGCTTGCTGTAGGCCAAGGTGGCATTGCGGTCGTAGAACACGAAAGGAGCGCCCTGCGCGGTGATGCGCTCCACGGTCGTTTCCAGGTGTATGACATCGTGCTGCGGAACCGTGCAACCGGCCACCTTGCCCGCATGGATGGCGGACAACATGGGAGAGCGTGGCGCAAAGTAGAACGGCACATAGTCATGCACCGCGCCGCCCGGTGGATTGGGCAATGGCTTGGCGGCACGCACACCCTGAGCGCCGCCGTGGGCAATGTTGGTATACGCAATCCCGGCCGCAGCGCCCGCATTTTTGGACAGCAAAGCACCCACTTGGCACATCGCCTGCAAATTGGCGATGGCGGTGATGTGAAACAGGCGAACGGGGTTGGGTACGGCCATAGTGATTCCTCACGCGGCCACAGTTTGCACCAACACCTCCGCCAGCAGCGCCTGCTGGGTGCGGGCGGTGGTGAGGCGCTGGCGCAGGTCGGCGCACAGGGCGCGCAGGGAAGCTACGCGGGCGACGATGCGGGATTGTTCGGCGAGGGGTGGGAGCGCGATTGGCGTTTCAATCAAGATGCGTTGATTCAAATTCGTCATGGTCGAACCCACAGACTCACCAAGCAAATGCTTCCGCAAGTCTGGGTCTTCAAAAACCAAGCCCAAAAACTCACGGTTGCAGACCTCGTGAAGTTTTACAAAGAAACTACCTGTCCCACATAACCAGCCGTCCTCATCATCAGTGACCAGCGCGTATCGTCCCACCTCGCCGCGACGCGCTAGCACGATGTCTCCCGCCGTGAGGCGATATGCGCCAAGCTGGCCTGCCATAGCAGGCGATACAGAAACAGACGGATCGTGTGAAATTCGCCCGCCAATCATGTGCGACGGATTGATAAGCGGAACGCCACCCTCGACGTAGTCCTCTTTATGAATGACTGATCCGAATGGGCCAGTACATAGCTCAAAGAAGTAATCGCCGAATCGAGCAACCTCCCAGCCTTGCGGCAACATGGGAGGCTCCTCATCCTCCGCAATCGGCGGCAGGGGTTTGTCGCGTTTGATCTTGCCCTCGGCGATGAGGCGGTCTTTTTCGGCGCGGATTTTCTTGAGGAGTTCGCTGGCGGGTTCGTCCTGGGGGTCTTGGGGGACGAGGAGGCCGCGGACGGCGAGTTGGAGGATGGTTTGCTCCAGGGCGTCTACGGCTTCGGGGCGGTCGAGCAACAGGTCGAAATGGGTGGCGACACGGTGCCAGTTGTTGGCCAGCTCTTCAGGTGTGGTGCTGGAGGTGAGGGTGCCCAGCAGGGTGCGAACTAGCTGTTCGTGTTGCGTAGCTTCGAGGCAGGCCTTGGCCTCCAGCGCGTCGCACAGGCGCATGAGTTCTTCGACGCGGGTGACGATGCGGAATTGTTCGGCGAGGGGTGCGAGCGCTACCGGAATTTGCTCCCAATTGCCTTTGTTGAGAATTGCAATGGTGGTACTCGCTGAGCGAGACCAAGCCTGTGACTGAAATTCAGGGCAACGCAAGTAGAGACTAATGAACTCCGGCAGGCAGCACAGCGGCGTTATCGAGTTGATCTGCTGGTTGAAGGAGCAATCTCTTTCAATGATGTTTGTTTTGCCGATGGTGCCAATACACACCATCAAGATGGAGCCTGCCGGTGCGGCCCGACCAGAATCTTGAAGGCCGCGCTCTGACAAGGCTTCATTGTCATAGTCGACGTACCCAGGATAGATGTCACCTGGTTTGATAAATGGGATGTAGGTGCCGTAGAACTCAGGATTCTTCTTATCAGGGGTGGTGCCGGTTTGTGTGTAGCCAATATATTGAAGCGGCACCCACTCCCACCCTGTCGGCAACGCAAACGGCTTTTCCTCCACCGCAATCTCAGCCAGCGGCTTGTCACGTTTTATCTTGCCTTCGGCAATCAGCCGATCTTTCTCGGCGCGAATCTTCTTCAGCAGCGCGCTCGCCGGTTCATCACTGGGGTCTTGCGGCACCAGTTTGCCTTGCACAGCCAGAGTCAAAATCAGCTCGCGCAACTTGGCCACGCCGTCGGGCGCGGCGGCCAATAGGTTCAAATTTGATAGCAGCATGCGCAGATTCAACGGGGGCTAGCGAGCGATTGGGCCAGTATGTCGCGCAACTGGTCGCGCAGCGCCTGGGCTTCGCCCTGCAGGCGCTGGCAGTCGGCCAGCAGGTGTTCGGGGTTGTGGTCTTGCACCTCGCCCACGTGGGGGTTCTTTTGGTCGAGGTTGTAGTTGGCGGCTTTGATCTGGTCGATGCTGACTTTCCAGGCGCGTTCGTTTTCTATGCGCCCCGCAAAGCCATCGGCCTCGGTGCCCCACCAGGCTTTCTCGGCGTCGAACTCTTCGATGCGGATGGGCTTGGTTTTGTTGTAGTTCTTCACGCCCGGCAGGTAGGGGTGCTCGTAGTACCAAACATCCGTCGTAGGCTGGCCTTTGGTGAAGAAGAGCAGGTTGGTTTTGATGCCGGTGTAGGGGGCGAACACGCCGTTGGGCAGGCGCACGATGGTGTGCAGCTTGCACTCATTCAGCAGTTGCTCTTTGATGCGCGTTTTGACGCCTTCGCCAAACAGGGTGCCATCGGGCAGCACCAGCGCGGCGCGGCCACCGGGTTTGAGGATGTGCTTGATGAGCACCAAGAACAAGTCCGCCGTTTCTTTGGTGCGCACGTCACTGGGGTAGCCCTGTTCAATGCCCGGCTCTTCCACGCCGCCAAAGGGCGGGTTGGTGAGCACCACGTCCACGCGCTCGGCGGGGGTGTAGTCGCGCAGCGGGCGGGCCAGGGTGTTGCCATGCACCACCTGGCTGGGCACCTCGATGCCGTGCAGCATGAGGTTGGTGACGCACAGCATGTGGGGCAGTTGCTTCTTCTCCACGCCGCCAATGCAACTCTGCAGCACGGCCTCTTGCTCGGTGTTGTTGACCTGCTTGCGCATGTGCTCAATGGCGCAAACCAGAAAGCCGCCGGTGCCGGTGGCCGGGTCCAGTACCTTTTCGCCCAGCTGGGGGTTGACCATGTCCACCATAAACTGGGTGACGGCGCGGGGGGTGTAGAACTCGCCCGCGTTACCGGCGCTTTGCAGGTCTTTGAGGATTTTTTCGTACAGGTCGTTGAACTGGTGGCGCTCGGCCTGGCGGTTGAAGTCGATGGCGTTGAGCTTGTTGATCACCTGGCGCAGAAGGTGGCCGCTCTTCATGTAGTTGTAGGCGTCTTCAAACACGCCGCGCACCACATAACCGCGCGGGTTGCGCTGGGCATCGCCGCTCAGGTTTTTCAGCGCGGTGAAGAGTTCGTTGTTGACAAAGGCCAGCAGCGTGTCGCCAGTGATGCCTTCGGCGTCTGCCGCCCAGTTGCGCCAGCGCATGGCTTCTGGGATGGGACTTTGGTAGCTGTCGCGGGTGAGCTCCATTTCCTCCTCCAGCGCGTCAAACACTTTGAGGAACAGGAGCCAGGTGAGCTGGGAGATGCGTTGGGCGTCGCCATCGACGCCGCTGTCTTGGCGCATCACGTCCTGGATGGATTTGATGACGCTGGAGAGGTTGGACATGCTGTTCTTGGTTTTATGAATGAAATAAGGCTCTAGCCCCCATGGACTATGCGCGAGCAGCTACTAATTTGGTAGCACTTTTAAGCCTCTGGCCCCGAAGTGTATAGCTCGCGCTCCAGGGTTTGCAGCGCCGCTTTGTACTGGGGGCGGCCGCCAAAGCTTTTGATGAGTTCGGCGGGGCGGCCTATGTCGGTGAAGGGCTGGACGTTGAAGACGGTGTCGGCCTCGATGGTGGCGATACCTTCGTCGGCGTATTTGTCCAGCAGCGCGTCGATGACCTGGCGGGCTACCGGGCCGTAATGGGTGAACACGTTGCGCTTCTTCACCCTGCGGGCGCGCTCGCGCCGGGTGAGGGGCGGCATGTTGTAGGCCACGTGCAGCAGCAGGTCGAAGGGGTCTAGGTCTTTGCCCACCTCCTCACCCAGGGCCTCGATCATCACGCCGCGCGACTCCAACTCTTCCAGCAGGGCGGCTTTGCGGTCGGCGTCGTTCCAGGCTTGTAAAAACTTGTCCAGCGAGTCGTACTGCTTGGTGAGGTTGATGCGGGTGTAGTCGCGCAGGCTCTCGGTAATGAGCTTGCCTTGGGCGTTGAGGTATTGCACGCGCTCGCGGGCCACAGCCACTGTGACCTGGTTGCCGAGCACGTATTTGATGACGGACTCGCCTCCGCCACGGAACGGTCCAAGCGGGTCACCCACAATGGCATTGCCATCACCTCCGGGCCGCCCATCGCCAGGCAACAGGATGTCTGGTGGGGCGATCGGGTCGTCGCCTTTGGGTTCGTAGATTTGCACGGGCTCGCCGTCAAAGGCGGGGTCGGCAAAGTTGTCGGTGGCGCGCTTGAAGTCGAGAATGGTGAACCAGGTTTTGTCGAAGTATTCGTTGATGCGGGTGCCGCGGCCAATGATCTGCTTGAACAGCGTCATGGACTTGATGTTCTGGTCCAACACGATGAGCTTGCAGGTTTGCGCGTCCACGCCGGTGCTCATGAGCTTGGAGGTAGTGGCGATGACGGGATAGGACCTCTCGGGATCGATGAAGTTGTCCAGCTCGCGCTTGCCTTCGGGGTTGTCACCGGTGATTTGCACCACGTAGTTGGGCTGGGTGGCGCAAATATCGGCATTGGCGTTGGTGAGTGCCTGACGCATGCGGGCAGCGTGGTCGATGTCTTCGCAAAACACGATGGTTTTGGCCATGCGGTCGGTGGCGCGCAGGTAGGTGGTGATGCGCTCGGCCACCACGGCGTCGCGCGGCTCCATCACCAGTTTGCGGTTCATGTCGCGGCCGGTGTAGACGCGGTCTTCGATGAGCTGGCCCTTGTTGTCGGTCATACCCGCTGTGGGGCGCCAGCCAAAGGTGTCTTTGTCCAGGTCCACGCGGATGACCTTGTAGGGCGCCAAGAAGCCGTCTTCAATGCCTTGCTTGAGGCTGTAGGTGTAGATGGGCTCGCCAAAGTAAAAGGTGTTGGAGGTGTCCTTGGTTTCTTTGGGCGTGGCGGTCAGGCCTACGTGGGTGGCACTGCTGAAGTAGGTGAGGATGTCGCGCCAGGCCGAGTCTTCGTTGGCGCTGCCGCGGTGGCACTCGTCCACCACGATGAGGTCGAAGAAGTCGGGGCTGAACTGTTTGTAGATGTTGGCTTCGTCCTCCGTGCCGGTGACGGCCTGGTAGAGCGAGAGGTAGATTTCGTAGCTCTTGTTGACGGCCTTGGTGGTTTTGTCCACCGCCAGGTCGACGTCGTCCACTTCGATTTGCCCTTGGGCATTGACGCGTTCCACACCTTTGGCATTGGGGCTGAGCTTGGCCATGGCGCCCTTGAAGGGGCGGAAGTCGTTGACCATGGTCTGGTCGATGAGGATGTTGCGGTCGGCCAGGAACAGGATGCGCTTTTTGGCGCCGCTTTTCCACAGGCGCCAAATGATCTGGAAGGCGGTGTAAGTTTTGCCGGTGCCGGTGGCCATGACGAGCAGCACGCGGTTTTGCCCGGCGGCAATGGCCTCCACCGTGCGGTTGATGGCGTTGAGCTGGTAGTAGCGCGGGGTTTTGCTGGGTGAATAGTCAAAGGCGGCGACACGCTGCACCTCCGGGGACCAGCCTTTCCAGGCGCAGTAGCGAGCCCATAGCTCTTGGGGGCTGGGGAATTGGTCCAGCGTGAGGGTTTGCTCCAGTACGCCAGTCGACAGAGTGGCGTCGCGGAAGACAAAGTTGTCGCCGTTGCTGGCGAAGCTGAACGGCACATCCAGCAGCTCGGCGTACTGAATGGCCTGCTGCATGCCAGCTTGGGGAGACAACCTGGCCTTTTTGACCTCGACCACGGCCAACGGAATGTTGGGCTTGAGAAACAGGGCGAAGTCGGCTTTGAGGACGGTGTCTTTGTCGCGGTGCGATCTGTTGCCCCGCACCATCACGCGGCCTGCGCGCAAAGGGAACTGGGCATAGATCTGGTCCAGCGTGTGCCAGCCCGCCTGCACCATGGCGGGGCGGACGAACTTGTCGCTGATGTCGCTTTCCGAAAGCTTGTGTTTGTCCATGCTCTTGCGCGCTCCCTGCCAATTCTTTTGGGGTCGCGGCCGCTGGCTATGGCGAGACCGCAAAGCATTCTGCCACTTGGCTAGGTCTATGGCTTGGCTCCGCGGGTTCCAGAGTGCTCAACCACTTAGAATGTAAGCCAAATCATCCCCCAGCCCCCGTCCAATCTGCGCAAGCAGCTATCAATTTCATAGTATGACCAGCTCCACAACCGCCGCCCTCACCACCCACGACACCACGCGCATTGACGATGTGCGCATTGGGGCGGTGCGTCCGCTGATCACACCGGCGCTGCTGGATGAAAAGCTGCCTGTGCCCGACGCGGCGCAGGCGCTGGTGGAGAGCAGCCGCGCGGCTATCTCCAAGGTGCTGCATGGGCAGGATGACCGGCTTGTCGTCGTCGTGGGGCCCTGCTCCATCCACGACCATGACCAGGCCATGGAATATGCGCGGCAGCTGAAGGTGCAGGCTGATGCGCTGAAGGACGACCTGCTGGTGGTGATGCGTGTGTACTTCGAGAAACCGCGCACCACGGTGGGCTGGAAGGGCTATATCAACGACCCGCACCTGGACGACAGCTTTGCCATCAACGAAGGCCTGGAGATGGCGCGCCGCCTGCTGCTGGATGTGCTGGCGCTGGGCCTGCCGGCGGGTACGGAGTTTCTGGACCTACTCAGCCCGCAGTTCATCAGCGAGCTGGTGAGCTGGGGCGCCATTGGCGCGCGCACCACCGAGAGCCAGAGCCATCGCCAGTTGGCCAGTGGCCTGTCGTGCCCCGTGGGCTTCAAGAACGGGACGGACGGTGGCATCAAGGTGGCGACCGACGCCATCCAGGCCGCGCAAGGCGCCCACGCCTTCATGGGCATGACCAAGATGGGCCAGGCTGCGATTTTTGAGACGCGCGGCAACGACGACTGCCACGTGATTTTGCGCGGCGGCAAGCAACCCAACTACAGCAAAGCCGATGTGGACGCGGCCTGCGCGCTGCTCAAGGCTGCAGGCCTGCGCGAACAGGTGATGGTGGACGTGAGCCACGCCAACAGCAGCAAGCAGCACGCGCGCCAGATTGTGGTGGCTGCCGATGTGGCTGCGCAAATCGCGGCGGGCGATGCCCGCATCACCGGCATCATGATCGAGAGCCACCTGAACGAAGGGCGCCAGGACATCGTTCCGGGCAAGACGCTCCAACACGGCGTGTCTGTTACCGATGCCTGCATCAGCATGGTGCAAACCGTGCCGGTGCTGCAAGAGCTGGCGGTGGCCGTGCGGGCGCGGCGCGCGGCCGCCTGAGCGCAGCACCCCTGAAACGAATGAAGCGCGCTAAGCCTTGCGGCCCAGCGCGCTTCACCGGTGACAGCAAACGCGAATAGTTACTTCACTGCGGGCGGGCCCTTGAAGCGATTGCGCTCGCCAAAGCCCCACCAGAACACAGCCAGAAACACCACCAGCGCGATGATGAGGTAGAGCACCTTTTCATTCGGTGGCTGGATGCCCACAAAGATCAGCACCAGGCCACCCAGCACCGCCAACACCGCGATGGGCTTGGACAGGCCACCCAGGTTGAATGGGCCCTTGCGGGTCCAGGTTTTGCCTTCGGCCAGGATGCCAGCCGCAGTGGGCATGACGTACGAGATGTACAGGAACACGGCGCAAGCGGTGGATAGCACCACAAAGGCGTCGGCATACAAGGTGGCGAGCACTGCCGCGACCGAGGACACCCAGATGGCGGCGCCAGGGGTCTTGTTCACGGGGTCCACGGCCTTCAGCACGTTGGACATGGGCAGGCCGCCGTCACGCGCGAAGGCGTACATCATGCGCGAGGTGGACATCAAGCAGGCCAGGGCGCACAGGTAGTTGGCCACAAAAATGCCGATGCCCAAAATCGCTTTCAGTGCGGGGGGCAGGCTGTCCAGCAAGGCGGAGAAAAAGCCCATGCCTTGCTTCACGGCTTCGGGGATGCTGGGCATCACCAGCACAAAGGTGCAGATCATCACAAAGCCAAACAGGGCCGACCACAGCACGCTGGAGACGATGCCCTTGGGCACGTTCTCGGCCGCGTCGTGGGTTTCTTCGGCCGTGTGGGCCGAAGCGTCAAAACCGGTGATGGTGTAAACGGTGAGCAGCAGGCCGGCCAGGAACACCATCACGGAGCTGCCGGACTGGGGCCACATGCTGCCTTCTTGTCCGGTGAAGTTGGTGAAGGTGGTGAGGCGCGAGAAATCAATCGGGGTCTTGTTGAAGATCCACAGCGACAGGGTCAGCACGGTGGCGATCACGAAGATCAGGTAGCCCGAGATGTCCAGCAACTTGGTGGTCAGGGCCGCGGCCTTGTGGTTCAAGATGGCCTGGGTGAAGGTGAACAAGGCGATGAAACCCACTTGCTCGGTCAGGCCCCAGTTGGTGGTGTCCAGCCCCAGTAGCGGAGCGATCAGGGTCTTGAAGAACGGGTCGTACACGCCGAAGTTCACCGACGCAACCACCAGCACCAGGCCCAGCAGGTTGAACCAGGCGGTGACCCAGCCATAGCCCTTGTTGCCCAGGATGGAGCCCCAGTGGTACAGGCCGCCCGCAGTGGGGTAGGCCGAGGCTATTTGTGCCATGGCCAGGGCCACAACGGTGGCAAAGGCCGCACCCACGATCCAGCCCAGGCTGATGGACAAGCCACCGCCCGCGCCCAATGCGCTAGGGAAGGCGGTGATGCCACCGGCCAGGATGCAGATGATTGAAAAAGACACCGCGAAGTTCGAAAACTTGCTCATCCGTCGGTGCAGGTCCTGCTGGTAGCCCATGCTTTCCAGCAGTTGTGCATCCGCGTCGTGCGGCTCGCGCGTAACGCTTTGAGTGCTCATCGGTCAGTCCTTTACGTTGATATCTATCGGGAAAGTTCACTTGCATACCGCGGCCTCGCGCGTAGCCCGCTATTGGTGCCACTGCGCAAATTCGCTGTATCGGTTACGCCTTACGCAAATGCCATGCCTTGGGCCGCGTGAAGGTCTGAATGCCATAAGTTGAGAGGGTGAGGCCCACCCCAGAATCGCCATGGCCGCTCCAGGGCAGGCGTGGGCTCACACGGTCGCAGCAGTTCCAGTACACCGTGCCCGCATGCACTTGCTCCAGCACCGCTTTGGCGCGTGCCTCGTTGGGGGTGAACACACCAGCGGTCAGGCCGTAGCGCGTGTCGTTCATGAGCTTCACGGCCTCGGCGTCGCTGCCCACCTTCTGAATGCCAATGATGGGACCAAAGCTTTCCTCGCGCATCAGCTCCATGCTGTGGTTCACATTGGAGAAGACTGTGGGCTGGAACCAGTTGCCCTCGCCCGTGCCGCGTGCACCGCCGGTGAGCAGGGTGGCGCCCTTGGCTTGTGCATCGGCCACCTGGGCCTCCAGCACCTCGAGTTGCGGGGCCCGCGTCAGTGCACCGATATAGGTGTCCTCGGCCACGGGGTCGCCGGTCTTGAAGGTCTTGACCGTGGCGACGAAGGCCTGCACGAACTGGTCGTACACCTTCTCATGCACATACACACGCTCGACCGAGCAGCAGCTTTGACCCGTGTTGTACATGGCGCCATCGGCCAGGCTCTCAGCGGCCACTTGCACATTGGCGTCGTCGCACACATAGGTGGGGTCTTTGCCGCCCAGCTCCAACTGCAGCTTCACCAGCTTGGTGCCCACGGCCTGCGCAATGCGTGCACCGGTGGCGTACGAACCGGTGAAGAACACGCCATCCACCTTTTGCTCCAGCAACGCAGCACCCACGGCACCCGCACCCACCAGGCAAATCATCACGTTCTCGGGCACACCCGCCTTGTGCAGCAGACGCGTGATTTCCAGGCCGGTCAGCGTGGCGTATTCCGAGGGTTTGTAGACCACCGTGTTGCCCGTAAGCAGCGCGGGCAGGATGACGTTGCAGCCCACAAACCAGGGGTAGTTCCACGCCGAAATATTGGCCACTACGCCCAAGGGTGTGTGCTGGATCTGCTCGGTCATGCCGCCTTCCGCAAACACGGTTTGGGTGGCCAACGTGGCGTCGGCCTCGGCCAAAAAGAAGTCGATGCGGCCCAGCAGGCCGTTGAGCTCGTTGCGCGACATCTGGATGGGCTTGCCCGTTTCACGCGTCATGATGAAGGCCAGCGATTCCAGGTCATGCACCACACCGGCGCGGAACGCGCTGATGCAGGCCTTACGCTCGGCCAACGATGTGGCCGCCCAGGCGGGCTGGGCATGGCGGGCCAGTGCCACTTTGGCCTCGACGGAGACGACATCGTCTGCCGGCAAGGTAGTAATCAGGTGGCCGTTGGCCGGGTTGTAGATGGCGAGTTGGCTCATGGTGGTGCTCAAAGTTCAGGGGAGAGGGTGTGGCTGGCCGCCGCACGCACTGCGTGCGCCTGGGCCAGAAAATCGTGCAGCAGCGGCGTGTCGTCCAGCGTGCCGTGCTCGGGCTTGTGAAACTCGGGGTGCCACTGCACCGCGGCAATCCAGTCGGGGCCGGTGGCGCGTATGGCTTCGATGGTGCCATCGTCCGGGCAACGTGCCTCGACCTCGAAACCAGGCGCTAGGTCCTTGATGCACTGGTGGTGTACGCTATTGATTTTGTAGCTACTCACGCCCTGTAATAGGGAGCTGAGGCGGGTTTTTGGCACTAACTCCAGCGCATGGAAGTTCTGGTCGTAGCGCTCCGCGTCGCGGTGCTGCAAGGCATCGGGGCGCTGGGTGGGAATGTCCTGCACCAGCGTGCCGCCATAGGCCGCGTTGATGAGCTGCAGGCCACGGCAGATGCCGAACACCGGTTTGCCCGCGGCCACAAAGGCCTTCACCAGCGCCATCTCGTACGCGTCGCGTAGCTTGTCACCCTGCCAGCGTGCATCGATCGGCGCCTCGCCATAGCTGCCGGGCCACAGGTCGGCACCACCGTGCAGCACCAAGCCGTCCAGCCACGCAGCGTAGTCGTCCAGCGTGATGTTGCCGGACGCAGTGTCCCCCGTCACCGAAGGCACCATGACCGGCAGCGCGCCGCCGGACATGAGCCAGTGCGGCACCGACAGCTCCACGTAGTTCAGTGTCTTTTTGGCAAACGCGGCGCGCGCGGGGTCCGGGTGCATGAAGCATGCACTCACCGCGATCTTGAGGCGTTCCCCAGCGCTGTGCATCACATGGCGGCCTTGAAGAGGCGCTCAAAGTCGGCAGCCGTGCAGGGGCGCGGGTTGGTCTGGTGGCAGATGTCGGCCGTGGCCACTTCCACCAAGCGCGCCAGGTGCTCGGGCTTCACACCGTGGCTGGACAGCGTACCGGTGATGCCCACCAGCGCCTTGATGCCCTGCAGCCAGGCCACAAAGCTTTTGCCTCCACCCTGCACACCGCACACATGGGCAAGCTCGTCAAACTTGGCGGGCACAGCCTCCAGGTTCCAGGCCATCACGGTGTCGATCATCAGCGCGTTGGCCAGGCCGTGGTGCAGGTCACACACGGCGCCCAGCGCGTGCGCACAAGAGTGCACGGCGCCCAGGTCTTTCTGGAACGCGATAGCACCCATCATGGAGGACATCATCATGTCGGAGCGGGCGGGCAGGTTGCCGGGGTCTTTGACCGCGGTCACCAAGGCGTGCGCCGCAATGCGCGTGCCCTCCAGGGCAATGCCATCGCACAGCGGGTGGTAGGCAGGCGAGAGGTAGCTCTCCACGTTGTGCGTGAGTGCGTCCATGCCGGTGGCAGCCGTCACATGCGGGGGCAGGCCCAGCGTGAGTTCGGGGTCGGCGAACACCGTCTTGGCCAAAATCTTGGGGCTGAAGACCACACGCTTCAAGTGCGTGTCGTTCTCGCTCACCACACTGGAGCGGCCCACTTCCGAGCCCGTGCCCGAGGTAGTGGGCAGCGCCACGAAGTACGGCAGTTCATGGACGATGGGGCGCACCTGCGGGTGGTCCCACACGTATTCCAGAATGTCACCCTCGTGCGTGGCGGCCAGGCCCACGACCTTGGCCACGTCCAGCGCGGCACCGCCGCCAAAACCGATCACGCAATCAGCGCGGTGCGCCTTGTAGGCCGCCGCACCGTCCATCACCTGGCTGCAGGTGGGGTTGCCAAACACGCCGGAAAACACGGCCACGTCCAGCCCTGCCAGGTGGGTCTGGAACTCGGCCAGCACGGGCAACGCGCCCAAGGCTTTGTCGGTGACGATAAGGGGGCGCTTGAGGCCCAGGTCCAGCAGGTGCTGGGCCACGAGCTTGCGAGCGCCGGCACCGAACTTGATGGGGGTGGGGAAGGAGAAGGAGGTAATGCTCATGGTGGTGTGTCAGATGATTTCGAAGTAGCGTTTCATTTCCCAGTCGGTCACTGCGTCCAGCCACTGGCGCCATTCCCACTCGCGGGTGGCGGCAAAGTGGTCGACAAAGGTGTCGCCCAACCAGTCGCGTGCCACGGCGGACTGCTGGAAGTTGCGCGTGGTCTCGATCAGGGTGCGGGGTGCGCGGGGAATATGGTCGGCACCCTGGTTGGTGCCAGTGATGGGCGGGGCCGTGAGCTTTAGGCCCTTCTCCACACCGTCCAGTCCCGCCGCAATCACCGCGGCCATGGCCAGGTAGGGGTTCACATCGGCACCGGGGCAGCGTGTCTCCAGGCGCGTGGCCTTGGGGCTGCCAGCGATAACACGGAAGCTGGCCGTGCGGTTGTCCATGCCCCAGGTGGGCTTGACCGGCGCCCAGAAGCCGTCGACCAGGCGCTTGTAGCTGTTGATGGTGGGCCAGATGAGTGCGCCAAACTCCATCAGGCAATTGACTTGCCCAGCCAGGTAGCTCTCAAACACCTTGCTCATCTTGCGCGGGCTCTTCGCGTCATAGAACAGGTTGTTCTTGCCATCGCTCAGGCTTTGGTGGATGTGGCCGCTGCAGCCCGGCAGCGGCTGGTGCGGCTTGGCCATGAAGCTGGGCATGATGCCGAAGCGCGCACCAATCTCCTTGGCACCGGTCTTGAACAACACGGCGCGGTCAGCCTGCTCCAGCGCTTCCGAGAAGCCAATGGCGGCCTCGAACACACCGGGCCCTGTCTCGGTATGGAGGCCTTCGATAGGTACCTTGAATGCCAGCATGTCGTCCATGATGGCGTTGAAGAACTCGCGGTTCTGGTTGGCGCGCAAGAGCGAATAGCCAAACATGCCAGGCGTGAGCGGCGTGGCCCCCACGCCTTTTTTGTCGGCCCAGCTTTGCGGGGTTTCGAGAAAGTTGTACCACTCGAATTCCATGCCGGTCATGACCTGGAAACCCATCTTCTCGGCGCGCTTAAGCACCTTCTTCAGCGTCTGGCGCGGGCACAGCGGGTGGGGCGTGCCATCGGTATTCACAAACTCGCCCAGGAAGAAAGGCACACCGTTGTCCCACGGCACATGGCGCGCGGTGTTCAGGTCCAGCCGCGCCAGTGCGTCCGGAAAGCCATGCTGCCAGCCCGTAACCGAGGTGTTGTCGTAGCAGGTGTCCATCATGTCCCAGCCCAGCACCACATCACAGAAGCCGAAGCCACCTGCGGGGTAGGGCTCGGCAGCACCCAGGAATTTGTCGCGGTGCAGGTACTTGCCGCGCAGCACGCCGTCGATATCGGTCACAGCGACCTTGACCTTGGGCGCACCAGACTGGCGCAGAGCTGCTACGGCAGCATGCTCTTTAGGGCTTGCCGGGGGTTTGCGCACGGTTGTGGGCGCTTGCTTACGTGATGCCATCGATGCCTCTCGGTATGTCTCGTTATGGGTTGACTCTCACTTCTGCATTCATTCTGCGGAGGCATCCCTCCCGGGGCTATCCCATTTCGGCACCCAAGCAGCCGCCTCTGGGGCTTCGCGTAAACACCTAGCAAACCTGTGGCATGTTTTTTGCAAAATCTTTGGCTTATGTCCCAACATCCCATTTCGGCAATTGCGGCGCTCGCCAGCCCCCTGGCAGCGGTGCCCCATGGGTTTGCCAATGCGGTGTTTTCCGATGTGGACGAGCAGGCGGCAGCGCTGACCGGGTGGAACCAGTCGTACCTGCAGCTCTCGGGCGGTGGGTTTCATGGCGCCATCCAGCGCGTGGACCTGGGATCCGCCCGCCTCTTCATGGAGGGCCTGGGTTCCACCGTGTACCAAACCGGCTACCTGCAGCCCGGCGTGCTGGCGCTGGGCGTGCCCCTGCGCTGCGATGGCAGCAGCGTGTTTTGCGGCACAGCGTCGCACCGCGATGCGCTACATGTGTTCTCGGGCCGCTCAGGGTTTGAATTCCGCACCGGCAGCGACCACGTGATGATGGGCATCGAGCTGGAACCCGAGCTTGCCAACACGTTGTACCCCTGGGGCAATGGCGCCTTGCGGGGTCAGGAGTCGGGTTTGTTGTCCACCGACCAGCTGGCGCTGGACAGCCTGCGCCAGGTCATGCTCATGCTGTTTGAGACCGCACACACCACACCCGCCCTGTTTGAGTTGCCCGCGTTGCGAGCGGGCATGGTCGATACATTGGTGGAGAAAGTCACGGCGCTGAACATTGCGGCCTCGCCATCAGAAGCGCCGCACGATGTGCACTGGCACTTGGTGCAGCAAACGCGTGGCTTGGTGCAAAGCCAGCTGCAGCAACCGCCCACCGTGGGTGAGCTGTGCACCCACCTGGGGGTGAGCCGGCGTACCTTGCAAAACGCGTTTCAGCGCATTCTGGGCATCAGCCCCCTGGCCTACCTGCGGGCCATCCGTTTGGGCGCGGTGCGTCAGGCCTTGAAGACTGCACCCTCGGTGACCGATGCGGCCACCGACCTGGGTTTTTGGCACTTTGGCCACTTCGCCAAGGACTACCAGGCCATGTTTGGCGAGCTGCCCTCGCAAACCCACAAGCGCTACGCCCCACCGCTGCAATAGCAGGCGTGCTCAGCGGAACTGGTCGGCCTTGTAGTAGCCCGAGTTGACCAGCGCAGCGCGCCAGTTGGTCACGTCCACGATCATGGGTTTGAGCAGGAAGGAGGGCACGACCTTTTGCCCGTTGTTGTAGGTCTTCTCGTCGTTGATGACGGGCTTTTTGCCCGACAGGATGGCGTCCACCATGGTGGTGACGACCTGGGCCAGTTCGCGGTTGTCCTTGAAGACCGTGGAGGTCTGTTCACCACGAATAATGGAACGCACGGACGGCATCTCAGCGTCCTGCCCCGTGATCACGGGCAGGGGTTGGCCACCCTGGCCGTAGTTGGCCTTCTTCATGGCAGTGAGCAGTTCCATGCTGATGCCGTCATAAGGCGAGAGCAGGGCATCCAGCCGCTGCTTGCTGTAGTGCTTGTCGAGAATCTGCGTCAGGCGCGCACGCGCCACTGAACCGCTCCAGCGCAAGGTGGACACCTTGTCCATGCCCATCTGGCCCGAACCCACCACGAGCTTGCCTTTGTCGATATACGGCTTGAGCACCGACATGGCACCGTCGTAGAAGAAGAAGGCGTTGTTGTCGTCGGCAGAGCCGCCAAACAACTCGATGTTGAAGGGGCCCTTGCCTTTGTCCAGCCCCAGGTGCTCAACGATGTACGTACCCTGCAACACGCCCACCTGGAAGTTGTCGAAGGTGGCGTAGTAATCCACGTTGGGTGTGTCGCGAATCAGGCGGTCATAGGCAATGACCTTGATCTTGCGCTCTGCGGCTTTCTGCAGCACGGGGGCCAGCTTGCTGCCATCGATCGCGCCGATGATCAGCACCTTCATGTCGGGGCTCTTGAGCATCTCCTCTGTCTGCGCAATCTGGGTCGCGATGTCGTCGTTCGCGTACTTCAGGTCTGGGCGATAACCCAGTTTGTCCAGGGCACGCACCATGGCGAGTCCGTCCACCACCCAACGCTGGGAAGTAACCGTGGGCATGAGAATGCCCACGCCACCCTTGCTGTCGTTTTGTGCCTGGGCCCACGGCAAGGACACCAACAACACAGTACTGAGAAAGATTCGTCGAATGGTGCGCATGGTGGGAGCCCAGAAGGTTTATGCCAGGGTGTAGGCTGTCTTCACGGTAGTGAAGAATTCAGCCGCGTATTTACCTTGTTCGCGCGAGCCGTAGCTGGAGCCCTTGCGGCCCCCAAACGGCACATGGTAGTCCACCCCCGCAGTGGGCAAGTTGACCATCACCATGCCGGCTTGCGAATGGCGTTTGAAGTGGGTGGCGTACTTGAGCGAGGTGGTGGCAATGCCGGCCGACAAACCAAACGGCGTGTCATTGGCCACGGCCAGAGCCTCGTCGTAGTCCTTCACGCGGATCACGCTGGCCACGGGGCCAAAGATTTCTTCGCGGTTGATGCGCATAGCGGCGGTGCTGTCCACCAGCAGGGCCGGGGCCATGTAGAAGCCGTCGGTGGCACGCACCAGGCGCTCACCACCGGCCAGCAGCGTGGCGCCTTCGGCCTTGCCGATTTCCACATACGACAAATCTTGCTCCAGCTGCGCTTGCGAGGACACGGGGCCAATGTCGATACCGGCTTCCAGGGCGTCGCCCACCTTGATGGCGGCCATGCGCTTTTGCATGGCGTCGATGAAGGCGGGATAGATCTTGTCCGTCACGATGAGGCGGCTGGACGCGGTGCAGCGCTGGCCGGTGGAGTAGAACGCGCTCTGCACGCTGAGCTCGACGGCCACATTGAGGTCGGCATCGTCCAGCACGACTTGTGGGTTCTTGCCGCCCATCTCGAGCTGCACCTTCTTCATGTGACCAGCGCAAGCCGCAGCAATGCGCTGGCCCACGCCCACGGAACCGGTAAAGCTGACGGCGGTGATGCCGGGGTGGTTGACCAGCGCATCACCGATCACACGGCCGGAACCCATGACCAGGTTAAACACGCCAGCGGGAATGCCGCTGCGGTGGATGATGTCGGCCAGTGCCCAGGCACAGCCAGGTACCAGGTCGGCAGGCTTGATCACCACGCAGTTGCCGTAGGCCAATGCCGGGGCGATCTTCCAGGCGGGGATGGCGATGGGGAAGTTCCAGGGGGTGATCAGACCGATCACGCCCAGGGGCTCGCGCGTGACTTCCACCCCAATGCCAGGGCGCACGGAAGGCAGGGTCTCACCGGCCAGGCGCAGGCATTCGCCAGCGAAGAACTTGAAGATGTTGCCAGCACGGGCCGCTTCGCCAATACCCTCCGCGCGGGTCTTGCCCTCCTCGCGAGCCAACAGCGTGCCCAGCTCGTCCTTGCGTGCCAGGATTTCATTGCCGATCTTGTCCAGAGCATCGGCACGCGCCTGAATGCCACCGGTGGACCAGGCGGGAAAGGCTTTTTGCGCAGCGGCGACGGCCGTGTTGAGCTGGGCCAAGTCCGCCTGGGCGTACTCGCCCACCACGTCTGCAAGGTTGGAGGGGTTGAGGTTGGGGGCGTAAGTGGCCGAAGCCACCCATTCGCCGTTGATCAGGTTGTTGTGTTGGGAAGTAGTCATGGTGATGTCCAAAAGTTAGAGGGACGTCCAGGCACCTTGCTGGTGGCTGGAGGCCACGGCAGCGGCCACAAAGCGGATGCCCTGCAGGCCGTCGGTGGCATTGGGAAAATGGAGCGACAACGGGTCCGCCGTTTGGCCGGAGCGGCGTGCGGCAATGGCATCCGCCGCATCGGTGTAGAGATTGGCAAAGGCTTCATGGAAACCCTCGGGATGACCCGCCACGATGCGCGAGGCGCGTGCCGATAGGGGCAGGGTGCCGGGGCCATTGGGGGTGCGCACCTGGGCCGGAGCATCAAGCGGCTTGAACTGCAGCACCTGCGGGTGCTCCTGGTGCCACTCCAAGCTACCCAGCGAGCCACTCACGCGGATACGCAGACCGTTCTCGACGCCGGCTGCCGCCTGGGTAACCCAGAAGCTACCTCGCGCACCATTGCTCATGCGCAGCATGGCGCCCGCATAGTCGTGGGTGATGCGGTCGGGCACGATGCTGCCCACCTCGGCAGCCACCTGGGCCACTTCGAGGCCAGTGATGAAGCGCAGCAGGTTGTGCGCATGGGTGCCAATGTCGCCCAGCACCAGCGAAGGGCCACCGCGCGCGGGGTCTTCTTTCCAGGCCTTGCGACCAGGGCCGGACTTCGCGCGACCGCCCTGCACGTACTCCACCTGCACCAGGCGAATCTCGCCCAGCTGCCCCCCCATCACCATGGCCTTGGCCTGGCGCACCATGGGGTAGCCGGTGTAGTTATGGGTCAGGCAAAACACCAAGCCGGTGGCCTGCACGCGTGCGTGCAACGCTTCGGCCTCGGGCAGGGTGTTGGTCATGGGCTTGTCGCAAATCACGTCCAACCCGCGCTCCAGCGCCTGCATGGCGAACTGGTAGTGGCTGTCGTTGGGCGTCATGATGGCCACTACCTCAGCCCCATCTGGGCGCTGGGCTTCGGCATCAATGAGGTCCTGGCCGCTGGGGTAGCAGCGGTCTTGCGCCACACCGATGCCTTGGCCGGTGATGCGCGAGCGCTCGGGGTCCGATGACAACGCCGCCGCTACCAGTTCATAGCGATCATCCAGGCGCGCAGCCTGGCGGTGCATGGCGCCAATGAAGGAGCCCGGACCACCACCAATGACGGCTAGCCGCAGACGGCGCCCCAGGAGCTTGAAGACGGTGTTGTCGGACATGCGTGCTTCCTTGGCTTACTTGCCCCAACGAAGGACCAGGGGGTCCAGGCGTTTGGCGGTTTCAATGAGACCGGACCGGGTATCAGGGTGCATGGGCGGAAAGGGGTGGCGGCCCGCTTCGCAGGCAATGACGCCACCTTCTTTCATCAAGGCTTTGGCGGTCAAGATGCCGCCCTGGCGGTTTTCATAGTTGATGAGAGGCAGCCATTGCTGGTACAGCGCCACGGCCTCTTCACGGCGGCCCGCGGCATAAGCGTCGACGATCTTGCGGATGCCATCGGGAAAGCCCCCACCGGTCATGGCGCCGGTGGCGCCTGCATCCAGGTCGGGCAGCAGCGTAATGGCTTCTTCACCATCCCAAGGGCCTTCGATGGCGGCGCCACCGATGCGGATCAGCTCGCGCAGCTTGGAAGCCGCACCGGGCGTTTCGATCTTGAAGTAGGAGACCTGTTTGATTTCCTGCGCCATGCGGACGAGGAATGGTACGGACAGGGGTGTACCGCTGACCGGTGCGTCCTGAATCATGATGGGGATGTTCAATGCATCCGACAGGCGCGCGAAATACTCGTAAATCTGCGCTTCTGGCACCCGAAATGTGGCGCCATGGTAAGGCGGCATGACCATGACCATAGAGGCGCCCCACTGCTGCGCCTGCACGCTGCGCGCGATGGTGACATCGGTGCTGAAGTGGGTGGTGGTCACGATGACGGGCACTCGGCCCTTGACGTGCTCCAGAATGGTCTTGGTCAGGGTCTCGCGCTCAGCATCCGACAGGACAAACTGCTCAGAGAAGTTGGCCAAGATGCACAGACCTGTGGAGCCCGCGTCGATCATGAAATCGACGCAGCGTTTTTGGCTCTCCAGATCCAGGGCGCCGGCTTGAGAGAACGTCGTAGGGACGACCGGAAACACGCCCTTGTAGCGGGCGGAAGCAACTGCGCTCATGAAATTTCCTTACTTGTTTTTGTTGTAGACGTCGAAGCAGACGGCGGCCAACAGCACCAAGCCCTTGATGACCTGCTGGTAGTCGATGCCAATGCCCATGATGGACATGCCGTTGTTCATTACGCCCATGATGAAAGCACCAATCACCGCACCCAGAACCTTGCCCACACCACCGGAGGCCGAAGCGCCACCAATGAAACAGGCTGCAATCACGTCCAGTTCAAAACCCAGACCCGCTTTGGGAGTCGCGGTGTTCAGGCGGGCCGCAAAGATCAAACCGGCCAGCGCAGCAAGCACGCCCATGTTGATAAAGGTGTAAAAGGTCAGGCGTTCCGTGCGGATACCCGACAGGCGTGCTGCTTTTTCGTTGCCACCCAAGGCGTAAATGCGGCGACCGATGGTGGTCTTGGAGGCGACAAAGTCATACACCAGCATCAGCAGCAGCATGACCACGAGCACGTTGGGCAGGCCTCTGTACGAAGACAGCAGGTAGCTGAACGCGGCGATCATGCCGACGAAAATCAGGTTGGTCACCGCAAAGAAGGCGACGGGCTCGTTTTCCATGCCGTGCTT
Source organism: Rhodoferax saidenbachensis (assembly GCF_031457975.1). Taxonomy (GTDB): domain Bacteria; phylum Pseudomonadota; class Gammaproteobacteria; order Burkholderiales; family Burkholderiaceae_C; genus Allorhodoferax; species Allorhodoferax saidenbachensis_A. Next base: position 185,790 of record NZ_JAVDXO010000006.1, on the reverse strand, counting down.
GGCACGGTCTGCGCGGCCGCGGATTTTCATCACCAGCATGACCAGGGCAATCAGCAGGCCAATCACCAGCGACGCCACACGCAGGGTCTCACCCGCAAACGGATCTGGGATGAAGCCCGTGCTCAGCAACTGGAACTCGGGTGGGAAGGGGCCCACAGAGGCACCTTGCAACACTGCCAGCGCCAAGCCCTTGAAGACCAGCATGCCAGCCAAGGTCACGATGAACGATGGGATTTTGTAAAACGCCACCCAGTAGCCTTGGGCCGCACCGATGACACCGCCCAAAATCAGGCAGACGATGGCCGCGGGCACATAGTGCCAGTGGTATTCCACCATCAGCACCGCCGCTACCGCACCGACAAAACCACAGACCGAGCCGACCGAGAGGTCGATGTGGCCAGCCACGATGACCAGCAGCATGCCCAGCGCCATCACGATGATGTAGCTGTTTTGCAGAATCAGGTTGGTCAGGTTCAGCGGCTGGAACAAGGTGCCTTCGGTTTGCACCTGAAAGAACACCATGATGATGACCAGCGACATCAGCAGGCCGTACTCGCGCAGATTACTTTTCAGAAAAGCCATACCACTGCCGGTTTTGGAGGCTGTCACTTCCGGGGTTGGGGTTGCCATATCAATTCACTCCTGATGTCACGATAGATCGCATAATTTTTTCCTGGGTGGCTTCGGCAGCGGGAAACTCCGCCACAAACGCACCCTCGTTCAGCACACAGATTCGGTCGCACATGCCCAGCAATTCGGGCATCTCGCTCGAAATCATGAGCACGCATTTCCCCTCCGCCGCCAGCTGGGCAATGATGGTGTAAATCTCGTACTTGGCTCCCACGTCGATACCGCGGGTGGGCTCATCGAGGATGAGCACATCCGGTTCCGAAAACAGCCACTTGCTCAGTACCACTTTTTGCTGGTTGCCGCCGGACAGGTTGACGGTACGGGCAAACACGTTGGGGCTGCGGATATTGAGTTTTTTGCGGAAGTCCTGTGCCACACCGAATTCGCGGCCTTCGTTCACTACGGTGTTTTTGGACACGGCGGAGAGGTTGGCCAGCGTGGTGTTCCAGGCGATGGTTTCTTCCAGCACTAGGCCGTAGCCCTTGCGGTCTTCGGTTACATAGGCAATGCCATGGTCGATGGCTTTTTGGACGGTGCTAGTGTCGACCTCTTTGCCATGCAAAAAGACCTTGCCGCTGATGTTCTGGCCATAAGTACGGCCAAAGATGCTCATCGCCAGCTCGGTGCGGCCCGCACCCATCAGCCCGGCAATGCCCACGATTTCACCGCGCTTGACGTGCAGGTTGACGCCCTTGACAACCTTGCGCTCTGGGTGGATGGCGTGGTGCACGGTCCAGTCTTTGACCTCAAACACTTTTTCGCCCACGTTGGGGGTGCGCTTGGGGTAGCGGTCTGCCATCTCACGGCCCACCATGTGGCGAATGATCAGGTCTTCGCTGACGGCTTCGGCACGGCAGTCCAACGACGCCACGGTGGCACCGTCGCGCAGCACCGTGATGGCATCGGCCACTTTGGAAATTTCGTTGAGTTTGTGGGAAATCAAGATGCAGGCAATGCCATGGTTCTTGAGCTCCAGCAACAGCTCCAGCAGGGCGTCACTGTCTTTCTCGTTCAGGCTGGCGGTGGGCTCGTCCAGGATCAGCAGCTTGACTTCCTTGGACAGGGCCTTGGCAATTTCAATCAACTGCTGTTTGCCCACACCCAGATTAGTGATCAGGGTGTTGGGAGACTCCTTGAGCCCCACTTTAGTCAGCAAGGCCTGGGTTTTGACGTAGGAGGTATTCCAGTCAATCACGCCGGCTGTGGCCTGCTCGTTGCCCAGAAAAATGTTTTCGGTGATGGATAGCAGCGGCACCAGGGCCAGCTCTTGGTGAATGATGATGATGCCCACGGACTCACTGTCGTGAATGCCCCTGAACTTGCACTCTTGTCCCTTGTAGCGAATTTCGCCTTCGTAATCTCCGTGGGGGTACACACCACTGAGTACTTTCATCAAAGTGGACTTGCCCGCACCGTTCTCGCCGACGATGGCATGGATCTGACCCGGCAAGACCGTCAGATTGACGTTGCTGAGGGCGGTCACTCCGTGGAATGACTTCTTCATCCCACGCATTTCTAAAATTGGTTCGGCCATGGTGCCTCAACGATCGTTCTTGTGAACCCGAAAGAATGGAAAAAGCCCTGTGCTTTGGGGGCACAGGGCCTCTTCAGCGCATAACGAAGATTACTTCAGTTGCTCTTCTTTGATGTAGCCGCTGCCAACCAAGACTTGCTTGTAGTTGGACAAATCGACAGCCACAGGCTTCAACAGGTAAGAAGGAACGACCTTGACCTTGTTGTTGTAGGTCTTGGTATCGTTGATTTCAGGTGCCTTGCCACCCATCACGGCGTCAACCATGTTGGCAGTCACTTTGGCCAGCTCGCGGGTGTCCTTGAAGATGGTGGAGTACTGTTCCTTGCGGATGATGGACTTCACGGAAGGGACTTCAGCGTCTTGACCGCTCACGAAAGGCATGGGTTGCGCGGCAGTGCCGTAGCCCACGCCCTTGAGTGCGGACAGGATACCGATGGAGATACCGTCATAGGGAGACAGCACTGCGTTCAGCTTGTCCTTGCCGTAGTAGGCGCTCAACAAGTTTTCCATACGGGCCTGGGCCACTTGGCCGTCCCAACGCAGGGTTGCCACCTTTTGCATGCCGGTTTGCTTGGAGCGAACCACCAGCTTGCCAGACTTGATGTAGGGGTCCAGAACGGACATGGCTCCGTCATAGAAGAAGAAAGCGTTGTTGTCGTCAGCAGAACCACCAAACAGTTCGATGTTGAAAGGACCCTTGCCTTCTTTCAATCCCAAACCGTGTTCCAGCGATTGCGCTTGCAACACGCCCACTTGGAAGTTGTCGAACGTAGCGTAGTAATCCACGTTCTTGGAGCCCACGATCAGGCGGTCATAGGAGATGACCTTGATGCCCTTGTCCGCGGCTTTTTGCAACACGTTGGTCAGGGTGGTGCCGTCGATGGCAGCAATCACCAAGACCTTGGCACCCTTGGTGATCATGTTTTCGATCTGGGCCAACTGGTTGGGGATGTCGTCTTCTGCGAATTGCAGATCGGCCTTGTAGCCCTTGGCAGCCAAAGCGGCCACCATGCTGTTGCCATCGCTGATCCAGCGGGTAGAGCTCTTGGTAGGCATAGCCACGCCAACCAGACCTTTGTCTTGGGCGTTGGCCACGGTGCTGCCAAAGGCCAGGCCGAGGGCCAGACTGGCGACCAGCGCCTTCAGAGTCGTTCTACGTGCATTCATGGGTTGTCTCCTGTTTAATGAACTTCAATCACACTAAGGTCTTTGCCGGTGTCGGCGCAGGCTTTGAATGATAAGGACGTGAGCGATTAATTTCTAATATAGTTTGTTACGAATTTGATATTCAATTACGGATTGGTAATAACCCTAACATGACTAACTACACCCATTGGTTTCTCCGCGCAAGGCTGAAAACCCGACAACTTCTGTTGTTGGTCGCACTATCGGAAGAGGGCAACATCCACCGGGCGGCCCAAGTGCTCAACATGACGCAGCCCGCGGCATCCAAATTGCTCAAAGACCTGGAGGATGTGCTGGGGGTATCGTTGTTTGAGCGCTTACCCCGAGGGATGCGGCCCACCTGGTACGGCGACACCATGATCCGCCACGCCCGTGCAGCCCTGGCCAGCCTGAACCAGGCGCATGAGGAGTTGCAGGCCGCCAAGAACGGGCAATTCGGTCAGGTCAACCTGGGGTCCATCACCGCGCCAGGCCTGGCACTGCTGCCACCCACGGTGGCCGCAGTGAAGCAGGCCCATCCCAACCTGCACATCACCATCCAGATCGAACCTAGCAACGTGCTGATCGAGCGGCTGAACCGCGGCACGCTAGACATTTTGGTGGGGCGCCTGTCACCCGAGCACGACAAGGCAGCGCTGCGCTACGAGGAGGTCAGCGACGAGCCCATTTGCGCCGTGGCACGCCCAGGTCACCCATTGCTGACCGCGATCAAACCCAGCCTGGAGGATGTGTTCCAGTATGGCTGGATCGTGCCCCCGAATGGCAGCATGTTGCGCCATCGCTTTGATTTGATGATCCAGGAATTGGGCTTGCAGCAGCCTTCCAACAGCGTGGAGACCAGCGCCATGCTGTTCATCAGCAAGATGATGCAGCAGAGCGACATGGTGAGCGTGATGGCCGTGGATGTGGCGCGGTATTACTCCAACCACGGGCTGATGTCGATCCTGCCTGTGGCACTGCCCTGTGAACTGGAGCCCTTCGGGTTCATCACCCGTCGGGACCGCCTGCTCTCGCCGGCAGGCGAGGTGGTGCTGCGCGCCCTGAAGGCCTCCGCCATGACGGTTTACGGCAGAGAGTTTGCCGCGACCGGACCTGCTTAGGACCAGCCAGCATCCACCTTGAACTCTTGGGCGGTGCACATGGCGCCGTCGTCAGAGGCCAGGAATAGCACCATGCGGGCCACGTCCGAGGGCTTGAGCTTGTCGGGCAGGCACTGGTTGCGCTGGATGTCGGCCTCACCGGCCGCGTCCAGCCACATGGCAATCTGGCGCTCGGTCATCACCCAACCCGGCGACACGGTGTTGATGCGGATGCGGTCAGCACCCAGGCTGTCGGCCAGGCCCCGGGTCAGGCCGTTCACGGACGACTTGGCCACGGCGTAGCAGGGATAGCCACTGCCCTTGGTCTGCCAACCGGTGGAACCCAGGTTGATCACCGCACCACCGCCCAGACGGCGCATGCTGGGTGCAATCGCCTGGATGGCAAAGAACGCGGGCCGTTGGTTGACGGCCATGCGCTCATCCCAGTACTCGGGGGTGACCGACTCCAGGGTGTGGCGGTCGTCACGGGCCACGTTGTTGACCAAGGTGGAAATGTCCCCCAGCTCGGTCTGCGCCTGGGCAATGGCCTGCTGCAGTGCGGCAACGTCGCGCACATCGCAGGTTTGCCACCAGACGATGCCGCCCCGTGCTCTCAGTTGCTCCGCCAAGGCTGCGCTTTCCTGCGCCGCCACGTCGACAAACGCCACCCGAGCGCCTTGCTCAACAAATGCGCTGACCATGGCCGCGCCAATTCCAGTCCCTCCCCCTGTGATGAACACGTTTTTGCCACGCAAACTAAGGTACTGGGCCAACTGTGAAACGACCGACATGCTTTTTCCTTATAAAGATTGCAAATTGGATATATGAATCGCTACTAAATTCATTTTCTATTATCACTGTGCATGGTTACCATGCCTGTTGTCAAGAACCGGAGGCCCTCCTCCACCCAAAAAAACGAGGCACACATTCATGGATTCCCCCAAACCCCCCTTCCGCCGCAGCCAAGCCTGGTTCGGCCGCCAAGACCGTGACGGTTTTGTTCACCGCAGCTGGCTCAAAAACCAGGGTTACCCACATGATCTGCTGGACGGGCGTCCGGTCATCGGCATCTGCAACACCTGGAGCGAACTGACGCCCTGCAACGGCCACTTCCGTGAGTTGGCCGAATTTGTCAAACGCGGTGTGTACGAAGCCGGTGGCTTTCCGCTCGAATTTCCCGTCATGTCGCTGGGCGAAACCCAGCTGCGCCCCACCGCCATGCTGTTCCGCAACCTCGCATCAATGGATGTGGAAGAGAGCATCCGTGGTAACCCGATCGACGGCGTTGTGCTGCTCATGGGCTGCGACAAAACCACGCCATCCTTGATGATGGGTGCGGCCAGCTGTGACCTGCCCACCATCGGCCTGTCCGGCGGCCCCATGCTCAACGGCAAGTTCCGTGGCAAGGATGTAGGTTCCGGCACCGGCGTCTGGCAAATGTCCGAAATGGTGCGCGCAGGTGAGATGACCATGCAAGAGTTTTCGTCCTGCGAAAGCGATATGCACCGTTCCACCGGCACCTGTATGACCATGGGTACCGCCTCCACCATGGCCAGCATGGTCGAAGCCCTGGGCATCTCCCTGCCCGAAAACGCCGCCATTCCTGCCGCGGACACACGCCGCAAGCGCCTGGCCCAGCTCACCGGTCGCCGCATCGTGGAAATGGTCAAGCAAGACATTAAGATGTCGCAAATCCTGACGCGCAAGGCCTTCGAGAACGCCATCCGCACCAATGCTGCCATTGGTGGCTCCACCAACGCGGTGATCCACCTCTTGGCCATTGCTGGCCGCCTGGGTGTGGAACTGAAGCTGGAAGACTTTGACACACTGGGTTCGGAAGTGAACAACATCCTGAACCTGCAACCCTCGGGCAAGTACCTGATGGAAGACTTCTGCTACGCCGGCGGCCTGCCCGCGGTGATGCGTGAAATTCTGCCTTTGCTGCACAGCGACTGCCTGACGGTGAACGGCAAGACCATCCAGGAGAACGTGGAAAACGCCCCTTGCTACAACCGCGACGTGATCAAGACCGTAGCCGAGCCCTTCATGCCCGCTGCCGGTATTGCGGTGGTGCGTGGCAATCTGGCACCCAATGGCGCGGTGATCAAGCCCTCGGCTGCCTCCAAACACCTGCTGCAACACCGTGGCCCAGCCGTGGTGTTCGAGTCGATCGAAGACTTCCACTCCCGCATTGACGACCCGGATCTGGACATCGACGAAAACAGCGTCATGGTGCTGAAGAACTGTGGCCCACGCGGCTACCCCGGTATGGCCGAAGTAGGCAACATGCCCCTGCCACCCAAGGTGCTGCAAAAGGGCATTACCGACATGGTTCGCATCTCCGATGCCCGCATGAGCGGCACTGCCTATGGCACTACCGTGCTGCACACCAGCCCGGAAGCCGCCGCCGGTGGCCCTCTGGCCGTGGTGCAAAACGGTGACATCATTGAACTCAATGTGCCCGAGCGCAAGCTGCACTTGGAAGTCTCGGACGAAGAACTGGCACGCCGCCTGGCAGCCTGGCAAGCGCCCGAGAAGCCCAAGCGCGGCTGGTACAAGCTGTACGTGGAGACTGTGCAGCAGGCCCACCTGGGCGCCGACCTCGACTTTTTGGTCGGTGGCAGTGGGGCTGGGGTGCCGCGCGACTCCCACTGATGCCCGCATTGGCCATGGCACTGCCCGTGGTGCGGGGGGAGGCGCGTAGCGTCTGGACGGCCCAAGCCCTGTTGGGCGAAGGCACCGTCTGGTCGGTGCGCGAGCAAGCCCTGTATTGGGTGGACATCCTGGGTCACCAGTTGCACCGCTTCTGTCCCACCCACAAGGTGCGGGACAGCTGGAAGTTTTCAGAAGAAATCACCGCGGTTGCCGAGCGCGCAACGGGCCCCGGCTTGTTGGTTGCGCTGCGACGTGATTTAGCGTTTTTTGATACTGACACCGGGCGCCTGGAGCGCCTGCACCAGCCAGAACCCGCCCAACCGGGCAACCGCTTTAACGACGGCAAGTGCGACGCGCAAGGCCGCTTTTGGGTCGGCACCATGGACATGGCGTGCCGGGCTCCGAGCGGCGCCTGGTACCGCTACATGGGCGGCTCCCAGTGCAACCGCATGCTGACGGGCGTTAGTGTCACCAATGGGCCTACCTGGTCGCTGGACCAGCGCACGCTGTTTGCCAACGACACCGTGCGCGGACGCGTCATGGCCTACCCGTTTGACCCTGTCGCGGGAACACTCGGCACCGGTACCGTCTGGTTGCAAATGGGGCCGGACGATGGGCTCCCCGATGGCATGACCACCGACGCCGCGGGGCGCATCTGGATCGCCCACTGGGGCGGTGCTTGCGTCACCTGCCATGATCCAGACACCGCGTTGGAGCTGCTGCGCATCCCATTGCCCGCCAGCCAGATCACCAACTGCGCGTTTGGCGGCAAGGACTTGAAAACCCTGTTCATTTCCAGCGCTTGCACCGGCCTGAGCGAGCCACAATTGCTGCAGCAACCGTTGGCAGGTGCACTATTTTCCGTGGAGGTCAACAGCCCCGGATTGCCAGCGCATTTGTTTGCGGGTTAAATGAAGTTGCCTTATTAAAACAAGCGAGGAGCGCGGGCTATGGAATTCAAGAATCTGAAGATATCAACACGCCTGATCAGCGCGATGGGTTTGTTAACGGCATTGCTCGTGGGTGTCGTGGTCGTTGCCATCCTGCAGATGCAGGCCATGCGCGGCAACACGCAGCAAATCACCGGAGACTGGCTACCCAGCATTGAGCTCGTTGGCAGCCTGAAATCCGGCATAGCCGACCTGAGGGCTCTAGAGAGCCAGCACGTGCTGAATACCGATGAGACGGCCATGGACCGCATCGATAAGGTCATGGTGACTGCACTAGCCGCGATTGAAGTGGTGCGGGGCGACTATGGCAAGCAGATTGACACCGCCGAAGAAAAAACGCTCTACGCAACCTTCGAGGAAGACTGGAAGAAATACCTCGCGCAGCATGCACAGTTGGTGGACATGTCCACCAAACGCGAGAAATTCCCCGCTCGCAAATTGCTTGAGGGTGAGGCCAAGGTCACCTATGACAGCCTGAACGCCTCCGTCAAAAAACTCACCGACCTGAACCACGAAGGCGCGCTCACCGCGAGCAACAACACCGACAACAGCTTCACCACGGCGCGCAGCGTCATGCTGGTGGCACTGGTGGTAGCGGTGATTGCCGCGGCCGCGGCCGCGCTGTGGCTGATCCGATCCATCACCAGCCCCATCAATACCGTGGTGGACGTGGCCAGCCGGATTGCTGAGGGCGATCTGTCCCAGTCCATTCACGTGCACTCCACGAATGAAACCGGGCAGCTGTTAATGGCCCTGAAGCGCATGCAGACCAACCTGGCCAGCGTGGTCGGCCAGGTGCGCCAAGGCTCCGAATCCGTCGCCACCGCCAGCGCCGAAATCGCCCAGGGCAACCACGACCTCTCTGCCCGCACCGAACAACAAGCCAGCGCCCTGGAAGAGACAGCCGCCTCCATGGAAGAACTGGGCTCCACCGTCAAACAAAACGCCGACTCCGCCCGCCAGGCCAATCAGCTGGCCATGAACGCCTCTACCGTAGCTATCCAGGGTGGAGAAGTCGTAGGCCAAGTCGTTGAAACCATGAAAGGCATCAACGAATCCAGCCGAAAGATCGCCGACATCATCAGCGTCATTGACGGAATCGCCTTCCAGACCAACATCCTGGCCCTGAACGCTGCTGTGGAGGCCGCCCGGGCCGGAGAACAGGGAAGAGGCTTTGCCGTCGTCGCCTCTGAAGTCCGGTCTCTGGCCGGAAGATCCGCAGAAGCCGCCAAAGAAATCAAAACCCTGATTGGTACCAGCGTAGAGCGGGTGGAACAGGGAACGGCGTTGGTGGACAAGGCTGGAACCACCATGACAGAGGTCGTGACCAGCATCAAACGGGTGACCGACATCATGGGAGAAATCTCGGCCGCCAGCTCTGAGCAGAGTAGTGGCGTAGCCCAAGTAGGAGAAGCCGTCTCCTCCATGGACCAGACTACGCAGCAGAATGCGGCGCTGGTGGAGGAGATGGCAGCAGCGGCCAGTAGCCTGAAGTCTCAGGCGCAGGACCTGGTGCAGGTGGTCGCGGTGTTTAAGTTGGGGCAGGGCGGCGATGCCGGAGATCAGCCAGAGGCCCCGATGTACCAGGCCACAGAACTGGCCCACCGACAGTCGTTGCAGCTGGGTCGTCACTGATCCAGTATTTTTAGGGCGCTAGCCCGCGTAAACGCTGCGCTGGCAGCTACGATTTTGGTAGCAAATAGAAACGCAAAACGGGGGCATAGCCCCCGTTTTTTTGTCCACCTCGCTTTAGCGGCGAGGAGTCATCGGGCCGCGGCCTTCGATGTGGCGGAAATTGATGCGGCCCTTGGACAGATCGTAGGGCGACAATTCCAGCGATACGCGGTCACCCGCTAGGATGCGGATGTGGTTTTTGCGCATTTTGCCGGCGGAGTAGGCAATCAGTTGGTGACCGTTGTCCAGCGTCACGCGAAAACGGGTGTCAGGCAACACTTCGTTGACAACGCCCATCATTTCAATCAGATCTTCTTTGGCCATGGTGGTTTCCTTTGGGGGATACAGTTTACTGGGGGCGGGTGGTAGCGTGCACCCAGTGAATACCTTGTGCAATGGCGTAGCTGGCCGCTGCGTCGGGGGTCGAAAAGTCGTCGGTAAAGCTCAAAACTCGGTCGGTCGAGGCGCTGCCTCGGCCGCTGGCGATAGAAACTTGTGCACCAAAACGGCCACTGATAAGCGGCTTGGGGCACGCGGCAATGCGGTATTTGCCGATGGTGACTGGTGTCGAAGGAACAATATTGTTGTGGTTATGAATCATTAAAAATACAAACGCACTGGCCGCGGCAGAGGCTGACGTGCTCAAAAGGAAAAACTGCGGTGCCGTGGGAAGGCGGGTTGCAGATCGCTGCGAAATGGCCGGAATCGGCGGCCCCACTGCCGGGGGCGGATGTGTTGCGGCATGCACACCAGAACACGGCCGATCGCCAAAAAGCGACTCCCTAATGTAGCACGGACGAGAAAAACACGGGTAACTTTGCCACGCAAGACCCTACTGGCTGTCGTTTTATGGCCGAAACTGCGAAAATTGGGGCCATGAAGATCTGCATTCTGGACAACGACACGATTGACCCCGCGTTGGTACCCACCTACGGCAACTACGCTGCGATGATGGAGCGCGTGTTGCGCGACGCCGGCGCCACCCACTGGGCCATGGAGCGCTTCAGCACCCCTGAATTCCAGTACCCCGACTCTTTTGACAGCTACGACGCCGTGCTGCTGACCGGCAGCAAAGCAGATTCTTTCTCGGACGAGCCTTGGGTGGTGGAGTTGCGCCGCCGGGTCACCGCATTGCTAGACACCGACACCAAGCTGCTGGGCGTGTGCTTTGGCCACCAGCTGATTGCCCTGTGCATGGGTGCCAAGGTGGGCCGTGCCCCTCAGGGCTGGGTAACCGGGCGCAACACCTATACCTGGCACGCCTCTGATATGGCCGCCAGCGACAACCGTGACAGTTTTGCCCTCTTGGCCAGCCACCAGGACCAGGTGCTGGAGCTGCCGCCCGGTGCCACGCTGCTGGCCAGCAGCGATCGCTGCCCGATTTCCGCCTATGCCCGGGGCCAGGAGGTGCTGTGCATCCAGCCCCACCCCGAGTTTGTGAAGGACTACAGCGCCCACCTGCTGCACAAGCGCCGCCATGTGCTGGGCGACGAACATTTCAGCGCCAGCCTGCAAAGCCTGGAGCAGGACCACGAAGGCATCGACTTTGCCAAAGTGATGGTCGCCTTTGTCGAAGGCCGCGCCAGCGTCTAAGCCAGGGAACGCAGTACCTGCTGCAGGTCCGCCTCGTCCAACGTGCGGGCCGCGCCAAAGCCCGCTACCTGGCGGGCAGCGTGGATGGTAATCCCCACAAACCGGAAATCACCCAGCTGCGTCATGGGTTCGGCCTCGGGAAACCGCGCCAGATAGGCTGCCCGGCCCGAAGCCCAAGCGGCTTCCCGCGGTTCCAGCACCGCAGCCACGCCCTCCAAGCTGACGCGGGGCAGGGCGTGCACAGGTTCTCCATCCACCTCCGCTTGCATGATGAGTACCGACACTTGGGGCGTGCGCAGCAGGTTGCCCGTGTGGGGCGCCAGCCCGCTAACGTGCAGCACGAGGTGCCCCGTGTCGTGATCCACCGCAAACGGCACCATGGAGACAAAAGGCAGACCTTGGGCATCCAATGTGGCCAGGGCCGCCACGCGCTGGCGGGCCAGCAGCTGGCGCAAGGCCTGGGTCAAACGAGGTTCATGGGGGAATTCGTGGGGCATGGCCACCATGCTAACTGATATACCAAAAAGGCCGCTAGCCCCCGCGGAATGTGCGCAAGCAGCTATTAATTTAGTAGCGTTTTGGGGGTGAAACAACGCCCCGGGCGGTGAATTCGCCCGGGGTGGGGTTTTGCAATACGGGCCCTTATGGGGCCAGGCTGCGCAACGTTGGCGGGTGGCCGGTGCTGCTTGGGGCTGTGGGTAACAGAGGACTCCAGTGTAGGTTGGTCACGCCAGCAGATAATTGCGTTATTGCGCTCATATGCGGAATGTTTGGCATACTCTGCTTATATTGATATGAAATAGGGCAGAAGTATGAAATTGGATCGCTATGACCAGCAAATCCTCGAAGTTTTGCAAACCGACGGTCGCATCAACAACCAGGACCTGGCCGACCGCATCGGCCTGTCGCCCTCGCCCTGCCTGCGTCGCGTGCGGGCATTGGAGGAGTCCGGCCTGATTGTGGGCTACCGCGCGCTGCTGGATGCCAAGAAGCTGGGGTTGTCGCTGATGGCGCTGGTACACATCTCCATGGACCGCCACACGCCCGAGCGCTTTGCCAACTTTGAGGCCAGCGTGGCCGTGCTGCCCGAGGTGCTGGAGTGCCTGCTGATCACCGGGCAAGACGCGGACTACCAGATCAAGGTGGCGGTGCGCGACATGGACCACTACCAGGCGCTACTGCTTAACAAACTCACGCGTATTGAAGGTGTGACCGGCGTGCACAGCAGCTTTGTGCTGCGCCGCGTGGTGGACAGGACCGCACTGTCCGTCACTTCCGCCCCCTGAGCACCAAGCCATGTGCCTGATCGCCTGGAACTGGCAGCCCGGCAGCGCCACGCCGCTGCTGCTGTTGGGTAACCGCGACGAGTTTTACGCCCGCCCGGCGGAGCCGCTGCACCACTGGCCAGACGCACCCATCCTGGCGGGGCGCGACCTGCAAGCGGGTGGTACCTGGCTGGGTGTGGGCCCCGGCGGCCGCGTAGCGGCCCTGACCAACTACCGCAGTGCGACACCTGTGCGCGCAGATGCGCCTTCGCGCGGGGCGCTGGTCGCCGACTTTTTGCAAAGCCCGCTCAGCGCCCAGGCCTATCTGCAAGCCTTGCAACCCGAAGCCAGCACTTACAACCCCTTCAACCTGCTGGTGTTTGACGGCCAGACCCTGCTGGGCCTGGAAAGCCGCGGCGCCCGCATCGTGGCACTGCAGCCCGGCCTGGGGGCCGTGTCCAATGCCGACTTCCTCACCCCTTGGCCCAAACTACGCCAGCTGACTGCCCGCTTGGCGGCTTGTGTGACGCGGGGTGACACCAGCGATGAACACCTGTGGCCCCTGCTGCAGTCGCGCGCACTGGCGGCAGACGCGGAACTGCCACATACCGGTGTGCCGCTGGAACTGGAGCGGGCCCTGTCCGCGGTTTTTATCGCCACTCCGGGGTACGGAACCCGAGCTTGCAGCGTGGTGCGAGTGAACGCCGACAAAACGCACTTCAGCGAGCAGCGCTTTGGTGCAAACGGCGCCGCAGGCCACAGCAGCCTAACCCACCCCAGCCCTTGAACCCCAGGATTCACGCACCATCTACCAAGCTTTCCACTCTGCCGCCGTCCTTCACGCGACGCGGCGCGCACCATGGCTTTTGCCCCGGTTACCCTGATTTCCCTCTTGTTCCACGGGCTGATTGCCTGGCGCTTGCTGCCTGACCTGCCCTCCGGCGCCGCCCCGTTGCTGGGAGGTGTATTGCTGGTATCCGCCCTGCTGGTACCACGCGGCCTGATGGGCCGTGGTGCCAAGCGTGGCCCGTGGAGTACCGCCATGGTGTGGATTGGGCTGCTGTGCATGGGCCTGTTTTCCTCGCTGCTGGTGCTCACGCTGTTGCGCGATGTGCTGTTGTTAGGCGCTTGGGCCACACAAGCCGTGGGATGGAAGCTGGATATGGCGGTGCTGCGTCACACCAGTGCAGAAGCCGTCCCCTTGCTCGCTTTGCTAATGACGGTTTTGGGTTTCTGGAACGCCCGCCGCACCGCGGCCGTGGTGCGCGTGGATGTGCCCATTGCCAATCTGCCACAGGCCCTGCATGGCTTCACCATGGTGCAGATCAGCGACATCCATGTAGGTCCGACGATCAAGACGCACTACCTGCAGCGCATCGTGGACCGGGTGAATAGCCTGGGTGCACACATGGTGGCTATCACGGGTGACCTGGTGGATGGCAGCGTGAAGGAGTTGGGCCAGCACATTGCGCCACTGGCCAAGCTGCAATCCACCCACGGCACCTTCTTTGTGACGGGCAACCACGAGTACTACTCGGGTGCACACAGCTGGATTGACGCGTTGCGTGCATTGGGTGTGCAAGTGCTGATGAACGAGCATGTGGTGATTCACCATGGCAACGACACGCAAGACCCGGAACGGGCCATGGTGGTGGTGGCGGGTGTGGCCGACTACAGCGCCCACCACTTTGACGAGAGCCACCGCAGCGACCCGCATGCGGCGATGGCGCAGGCGCCTGAGCAGGCCTTGTTCAAGCTGCTACTGGCACACCAGCCGCGCAGCGCGGCGGTGGCGGAGCAGGCGGGCTTCGATTTACAACTATCAGGCCATACCCATGGTGGGCAGTTCTGGCCTTGGGGCTACTTTGTGCGCTTTCAGCAGCCGTTCACCGCGGGCTTGCACAAGCTGGGCGGGCTATGGGTCTATACCAGCCGGGGCACGGGCTACTGGGGCCCACCCAAGCGCTTTGGCGCCCCGTCGGAAATCACGCTTTTGCGCCTGATGCCAGCATGATTAAAAGCCAAATAGGCCTCTAGCCCCCGTAGATATTGCGCCAGCAGCTATCAATACCGTAGCGAACTACCGCTGCTTCAGCGGGCGTCCGGCAGCTCGATCTTGACTTCCAGCGTCTCCAGATTGTCCTGGCGGCCCTGGATGACCTTGATGTCGGCGGGATTGATCTTCACGTATTTGCTGATCACCGCCACCAGCTCGCGCTGGAGTTCGGGCAGGTAGTCGGGTTCGGACGCATTGCGACCAGAACGTTCGTGGGCCAGAAGAATGGACAGGCGTTCCTTGGCAACACTGGCCGTGGTTTTCTTTTCACCCAGAAAAAAAGACAGAAGGGAGGCCATGGTTTATTTCCCTCCGAACAGGCGCTTGAGCAGGCCTTGCTTGGGTGCTTCGGTGAAGCGCATGGGTTTGTCAGTGCCAAGGAAGCGGTCAATCACGTCCTTGTAAGCCTCGGACACGTCGCTACCCTGCATGTGCACGGCAGGCACACCCTGGTTGGACGCCTGCAGCACCGATTCGCTTTCAGGGATCACGCCAATGAGTTTGATGCGCAGGATGTCCTGAATGTCTTCCAGCGACAGCATCTGCCCTTGGTCCACCCGGGCGGGGTTGTAGCGCGTAATCAGCAGGTGTTCCTTGATGGGGTCACCCCCGCTCATCGCACGCTTGGTCTTGCTGGCCAGCATGCCCAGGATGCGGTCGGAATCGCGCACGCTGGAGACTTCGGGGTTGGTCACCACCAAGGCTTCGTCAGCAAAGTGCATGGCCATGAGCGCACCGGTTTCAATGCCGGCGGGGGAGTCGCAGACGATGAATTCAAAGTCCATGGCGCTCAGGTCGTTCAGTACCTTTTCCACACCCTCTTGGGTCAGGGCATCCTTGTCACGCGTTTGCGAGGCAGCCAGCACGTAGAGGTTGTCACACTGCTTGTCCTTGATGAGGGCTTGGTTCAGATTGGCCTCACCCTGGATCACATTGATCAGGTCGTACACCACACGGCGTTCGCAACCCATGATCAGGTCCAGGTTGCGCAAGCCCACGTCAAAGTCGATCACGGCCGTCTTGTGGCCGCGCAGGGCCAGACCGGTTGCAAAACTGGCACTGGTGGTCGTCTTGCCCACACCACCTTTGCCGGAGGTAACCACAATGATTTTTGCCATGCGTGAAATGTCTTTCGAAATTAAAAATCAAACCCGAATCAGGCCTTGAGCGGCTCTACGAGCAGCTTTTCCTGGCCATCGGTACTCAGTCGCACTTGGGCGGCCTTGCCCTGCACATCCTTGGGCAAGGGATTTTCGCTGGTGCGGTAGACACCGGCGATGGAAATCAATTCTGGCTCTAGGCAGAGCGAAAAAATGCGCGCGTTGGTGTTGCCACGCGCACCTGCCATGGCCTTGCCACGCAGGGGTGCGTAGACGTGAATATTGCCATCGGCCACCACCTCGGCACCCTGGTTGACCATGGCCAACACGACCAGATCGGCATTGCGCGCATAGACCTTTTGGCCGGAACGCAAGGGCTTGTCGATCACCATGGTGGCGGGACCGGGCACTTCGCGCACCACCTCTTTGACCACTTCCTGCACCACAGTTTTAGTGGGTGCCACGGCGTCTACCGTCTTGCTGCGCACGATCTCTACCGGGGCTTCCACCAGTCCGACCGCCAGTGCTGCCGCCATCCATTCCGGGCTAGCGCCCCGCACGGCTACAGGTACCAGGTTGCAGGTGCGTAGCACCTTGAGCAAGGGCACCATGTCTTGCACCGGGGTATCCACCGGCAGATGCGAAAAATCGATGACCAGGGCGTCATGGTCGAAAAAGTCTGCGCTGTCGCTTTCACTGCCAAATTGCGCGGTGAGTTCCTCGGCCAAGAGCGTCCAGTCAGAAGTTTTGAGCAACAAGGCCACCAACGGGAGCTGGGCGCTTTTGATTTCAAAACTTGCAGGGCTGTTGCCTGGGGCGGAACCCGCAGAAGAAACTGGCATGGAGGAAATGTGCAAAGGGCGGTTGTGTGAAGCGGGCAAATCTTACTTGATGGATGGTCCCAAACACGGACTTGGCGATGGCTTCTTTGCAGATGTACACATCTTTTTTTATTGTTCTAAAAAAGTGGAACAACGAAGGGAAGTTGCGCGCCTTGCTATTTACTTAAGTTACTTATTTAAAGATAGTAGTAGTAGATAAGGGGAGCCCTTGGGTGTGGACAAGCCTCTTTTGTTGAACAGAATCAAAGACTTAGACAACCTTAACCATTGTGGGTGACTGTGCTTTGGTTTTGCTTCGTGAAATGGGATAACTTTGGGTTTTGGCATCCGCCTGTGGATAACTACTGACTTATGCGAAATCTATGCACAGGTTTATTCTTTGACACGGTGGGGGTGGAGACAGGTAGAGTTCAGCCCCATGAAACTTGCTGTCCGTATTTTGGGTGTGTCGCTGATCGCGATGCTGGTGTTTGTGTTCGCGGGTGTCATTGCCACTTGGGCACCAGACCGTTCGGTGGCGCAATTGTCGGCTCGGTGGGCCCGGGCACCGTCACAGTTTGTGTCGGTAGCGGGCATGCAGGTGCATTTGCGTGACGAAGGGCCGCGCAATGACCCTAACCCCATCGTGTTGCTGCATGGCACGGCGGCCAGCCTGCACACCTGGGACGGCTGGGCACAGAACCTGACTGCCACACGGCGTGTGATTCGCTTTGATTTGCCAGCCTTTGGTTTGACTGGGCCGCATCCGCAGAACGACTATTCGATGGCCGCCTATGTGCAGTTTGTGCAACAGGTGTTGGACAGCCTCGGTCTGCAGCACGTGGTGCTGGGCGGCAATTCCCTAGGTGGGCAGATCGCCTGGGAGTTTGCTTTGGCCCAACCCCTGCGGGTGACGCAGCTGATTTTGGTGGACGCAGGCGGCTATCCCATGCAATCGCAATCGGTGCCGCTCGGGTTTCGGCTCGCACGCGCTCCTGTCTTGGGAAGCCTCATGGAATACACGCTGCCGCGTGGTGTGATCCAGAGCAGCGTGCGCAATGTTTATGGTGACCCTGCCAAGGTGACGGCGGAGTTGGTAGACCGCTATTACGAGCTGACGCTGCGGGCGGGCAACCGTGCGGCACTGGTCCAGCGCTTCGGGCAAATGCGCTGGGACCATGTGGAACAGATTAAAACCTTGAAGTTGCCCACCTTGATCCTTTGGGGCGCGCAGGACAGACTGATTCCGTTGGACAATGGCAGGCACTTTGCAGCCGATATTGCGGGTGCACACTTGGTGGTTTTTGAGCAGCTGGGGCATGTGCCCCAGGAAGAGGATGCCCAAAGCACGGTACACGCGGTCAAAGAGTTCCTGAAAATTACCTGAAACGGTGTTTATGGCTGATAAAAAAGCATTTGAAATTGCCCGGGAAACGCTGAAGCAACTGACCGCCCGCAAGCTGACGCCTACGCCTGCCAATTACCTGGCCCTCTATAACGAAATTGCCGGCATCCCCCATGTGCCGCATTTCCCCGCAGACATACTGCGGGACATTTCGCAGGGACTGCCTGCCAAGACACCGGGCCAGCAAAAGCAAAAAGGACTGTTGGACTATGCGATTGATCGTCTGAACTGGGAAGGCGTGAAGTCGGCACTGATTGCCTACGGCGGTTTTGTGCCCGTTAATGGAAGTGGAAGCGATGGTGCAGCGGCGCCAGCACTCAATGTCGTTGCGGCTGCAGCACCTGCCGTGGGCAGCGCTATTTCCGCAGAGTTTCTGGGCCAGATGGGACGACTGATCGAATACGCGTTGCCTGCGCTCGGTTCGGACGATCCACGTTTCAACGAACAAACGGACAACCTGCTCAAGGCCATGCGCCAGCCCGGCGCCGATGTGACCGCCATCAAACTGATGCTGGTGAACTACAGCCACCGTCTCTCGTTTGCGGCCGAAGACCAGGCCGAGATTCGGGTGACGTTGTTGAAGCTGTTGCACCTAGTGTTTGAAAACGTGGCCGAGCTGAGCCTGGACGAGCAGTGGCTCAAGGGACAGATGGACGCGCTGATGGAAGCCGCCACCCCGCCTTTAACACTACGTCGTTTAGATGATGTTGAACGGCGTTTAAAAGACGTTATCTTTAAACAAAAAGATGCGAAACAGCGTGCCCTGCAAACGCAGGAAGAAATGCGCACCATGGTGGCGACTTTTATTGACCGCCTGTCCCAGATGAGCCAGTCCACAGGCACCTTTCAACAGAAGCTGGAAGAAAGTGCCCGTTTGATCGAACAAGCCAAGACCTTGGCCGACATTGCCCCGGTCTTGAAAGACGTGGTGGGTACCACGCGCAATATGGCGCGTGAAAGCCAGACCTCGCGCGAGGAACTGGAAGCCTTGCGTAGCCGTGCACTCCATTCAGAAGCCGAGTTGGTCCGATTGCACCAGGAACTGGACCGTGTCAGCTCGCAGGCACGCCACGACCCGTTGACGGGTGCCCTGAACCGCAAGGGCCTGGACGAGGCCTTGAACCGCGAGGTGTCCCATGTGCGCCGCAAGGAATTGCCCCTCAGCGTGGCTTTGCTGGATATCGACAACTTCAAAAAGCTCAACGACACCTTGGGCCATGCCACGGGCGATGCCGCACTGAGCCATTTGGCGGCGGTGGCCCGCGAGTGCATGCGCCCGCAAGACACCTTGGCCCGCTATGGTGGTGAAGAGTTTGTGATCTTGTTGCCCGATACGCCACTGGAAAAAGGCATCGAGGCCATGACCCGCTTGCAGCGCGAGCTCACCAAGCGGTTTTTCCTGGCGGGTACTGAAAAACTGTTGATTACGTTCAGCGCCGGTGTGGCGCAACTGGCTGCGGATGAAGAACCGGCCAATGCGATTCGCCGCGCCGACCAGGCCATGTACCTGGCCAAGCGCGCAGGCAAAAACCGGGTGCTGGGCGCTTAAAGCGCGACGGTGTAACCAAGGGGCTGTGATGGGTTATTTGTTACTGGGTTTGCTGGTGTTCTTGGGTGTGCACTCGGTGCGCATGGTGTCTGATAGTTGGCGCACCCAGGCATTGGCCCGCTGGGGCGAGGGCGCTTACAAAGGCGTGTATTCCCTGCTGGCCGCCGCAGGCCTGGCGCTCATCGTTTGGGGATTCGGCGTGGCCCGCGAAACCCCGGTAGTGCTGTGGACCCCACCCGCGGGCATGCGCCATCTGGCGGCGTTGTTGACGCTCCTGGCCTTTGTGCTGTTGGCTGCAGCCTATGTTCCGGGTAATGCCATCAAGGCGCGCTGGCACCACCCCATGGTGCTGGCCGTTAAAACCTGGGCGCTGGCGCACTTGCTGGCCAATGGCAATCTCGCCCACGTGCTGCTGTTTGGTGCGTTTCTGCTGTGGGCGGTGGCCAACTTCATTGCCTGCCGAAGACGGGACCGCGCCCTGGGCATCACCTACCCGGCGGGTACTGCCAAGGGTACGGGCGTGACGGTGGTGGTGGGTGTGGGAGCCTGGGCTTTGTTTGCCTTTGTGCTGCATGGGTTGTTGATTGGCATTCGCCCCATTGGCTGACTTGTGGTGGGTTCTAGCGGGTTAGCACCCACTGGATGACGAACTTGGCGGCAAAGCCCACCATGCCAAACGCCAAGCCCAGAAACAGCACAAAGGTGCCGAATTTGCCTGCCTTGGATTCCCACGCCAACTGCCCAATGATGAATAGCATGTAGAGCATAAAGCCGCCCACCCCAAAGGTGAGGCCAAAGCCGGCGATTTGCTCTTCGGTAAAGCCAAACATCAGCGTTGTCCGGGGCGGACGTAGGGAGTGGAATAGCCTTCTCTGGCAGGCAGTGCAGACGTATCGACCAGCTCGCGATAGGCATGCCAGCTGGCATGGCCCAGCATGGGTATCACCGGGATCAAGCCCAGCAGCAGCGACCCCAGGCCTAGCAAGGTGAATCCCATGATGAGCGCCGCCCACAGGGCCATGGGAACCGGGTTGGCCAAGATGGTCCGCCAACTGGTCAGTACTGCTTGCATCAGCGTGACACGGCGGTCCAGCAGCAAAGGCATGGAAACCACACTGGACGCAAACAGGGGCGCCGCCAGCACGCCACCCAGTGCCAGCCACAGCTCAAACAGCCAGCTGTCGGGCGCCAGCACGACGTGGTGCACAAACTCAAACGGGGTGTTCACTGGCACGGGGGCCAGCAGGGTGATCAGTGCGGCAGAGGTGAGTACCCAACCAGTGGCAGCGAGGGCCAACAGTGCGCCAAACTGCACCATGCACCAGTAGTCGTTGCCCCATTTGTTGAAATGGCTGTTTTGCCAGTTCAGCCAGGTCTTGGCTACCACCCGCCAGTCTGCAGTTTCCTTGCGCTCCAGCGCTCGGCTGAGGGCGTATAGGCTGGTGGCCAACACAGGTGCCACTACCAGAAAGCCGGAGAGGGCGCCGGCCAGCAGCCAAAAGCGATGGTGTGCCACCGCCACAATGGCGGCTCCGAATGCGGCCAGCACCAAGCCATGGGCAAAACTCACCCAACCCGCACGCAGCATGTCATGCCACGCCAGCCCCAACCACGCCAAAGGGCGCATCAGGGTGATGGTGCGGATGGGTGGAGGTGAAAACGGGGTGGTCATGGTGGTGAACCCATGCTACCCAGTCTAGACCTGGAGCAGCCCCTAAATTTTGATGGAGATCAAAGGCCCACCGCATAATAAAAAGCTAACCCTTTGAGGATTGCTTATGCCCCGCCCCGTTCTGGATGAATCCCATATCCACCCCGCCATCCGTGAACGCATTGCCGCCCACCACCTGGACATTGTTCAGGAGGTGCAAGCGGCCGTCGCCGCGCATGCGGTGGTCGTGGTGGGTATGGGACTGAACCCCATGCCCAAGAAGGCGCGTGCGGCGCTCGACGCTGCGGGCGTGGCCTACACCTACCTGGAATACGGCAATTACCTCAACACCTGGCGCCGTCGTACGGCACTGAAACTGTGGACCGGCTGGCCCACATTTCCCATGGTGTTTGTCAAAGGCACGCTGGTAGGTGGTGCCACCGACGTGCAGGCCCTGATTGCCAGTGGCGAACTCAAGACGCTGCTCGCCTGACTGGCCTGAGCTTATTTGCGCTCGCCGCCGCCCCGGTGGCCACCCATGCGGGCGTGCTCTTCGTCAAACAGTTTTTTCTGCTCGGGGCTTAGCACGGCGTAGAACGTCTTGGTCGCTTCGTCGCGCTTGTCCATTTGGGCTTGCATGTCGGCCATGTGCTGGGTGCGCAGGGCGCGGACTTTGTCCAGGCGCTCGGGCGTGCTCAGCTTGTCCAGCTCGGCACGGTCGGGGCGTTGCTGGGCGCCACGGGCTGGTGGTTTCATGGCGGCGGTGAAGGTGGTCCAGGCGCCTTCTTGTGCAGCTGTGATCTTCAGCTTCGTTTTGAGTTCGGCCACGCGCTTGGCATGCATCTCCTCCATCTTGGCAGGGTCCATGCGCTGGTGGTGTTCCATGCGGGGCTTGCCATCGGTCGCTGCATCGGTTGCGGGCTTTTGCGCCATGGCCGAAAAACCGGCACCAGCCAGCAGGCTGGCGATAACGAGAGATTTGAAAGCGGGTTTCATCATGTGTTCCTTTGGTCATCTGCCTGCAGCGGGTATCGCATCAGGTTGAAAGCAAGTGTGCGAGGGCTGTGTATCCGCCCCATTGCGCCGCCATGTGGGTTTGTAAAGTTGCGTGAAAATGCAGGGTCTATAGAAATGGGTCAAAAGTGTTCAAAAACATGATGGTGTACCGCCTGATGTCGGCTTGGTCGACAACGCAGGCGCAGTTGGAAGAGGCGCTGGATGGCGCACGGTTCGTCGAATGTGGGGCCAGCCAGGAGAAGTCGGTCGGCTGGACCGAACCCCGCGGCCAGGCAAACGGCCCGCTGGTGGAGATCATTGGCGGCCAGTGGCTGCTCAAGCTCATGATCGAGGTCAAGAGCGTGCCTGGCTCGGTGGTCAAGCGCAAGGTGCAGGAGCAGCTGCAGCACATTGAAGCCACCACGGGCCGCAAGCCTGGCAAAAAAGAAGCGCGCGAGATTCGCGACGACGCACGTTTGGCGCTCTTGCCCATGGCATTCACCAAGCAGTCCAGCGTGCAGGTGTGGATCGATCCCAAGGCCGGACGTTTGGTGCTGGATGCCGGCAGCCAGGCCAAGGCCGACGAGGTGATGACCGCGCTGATCAAGGCGGTGGACGGCTTGGCCGTCCAACTCATCAACACGCAGTTGGCACCCGCCACGGCCATGGCGCACTGGTTGGGCACGCAGGAAGCACCACCGGACTTCAGCGTGGACCGCGAATGCGAACTGAAGGCGGCCGATGAATCCAAGGCCGTGGTGCGCTACACCCGCCATGCGCTGGACACCGATGAGGTGGCCCAGCACATCGCACTGGGCAAGATGCCCACGCGCCTGGCCATGACCTGGAATGACCGCGTGTCGTTTGTGCTGACCGAGGCCTTGCAGCTCAAGAAGATTGCGTTCTTGGACACCGTGTTCGAGGAAGCTGCCAAGGCCGCGGGCGATGGCAAAGACGACAACTTTGATGCCGACGTGGCCATTGCTACAGGCGAGCTGGTGCAGCTGATCCCGGACCTGCTGGAAGCGCTGGGCGGTGAAGTAGCCTTGGGCGAAAACTCTGTTACAGGTGCTGTTACACCGGCGTAGCGCTTTCCCGCTAAGCTGGCCTCTTTTTTGGGGGGCTAGCCCATGCAACGCAAAACCGCGCAGGACTTTGACCAAGAACTGCTGATTCTGTTTGATGCCTACGTGCACGGCACCGTGGACCGCCGAGGATTTCTGGAGCGTGCCCAGAAATTTGCGGTGGGGGGCGTGACAGCGGCGGGGCTGCTGGCCGCGCTAAGCCCCAATTTCGCGGCCGCCCAGGTGGTGCCCAAAGACGACCCGCGCATCACCGCCCGCACCGTCGACATTTCCGCACTGGCGGGTTACGGCAGCATCAAAGGGTATTTGGTGCGGCCTGCACAGGCCACGGGCAAGCTGCCCGCCATTTTGGTGGTGCATGAGAACCGTGGGCTCAATCCTCATATCGAAGACATCGCCCGGCGCCTGGCGCTGGCGGGCTACCTGGTGTTGGCCCCTGACGCGCTGACGTCGCTGGGTGGCTACCCGGGGGATGAAGACAAGGCGCGAGAGCTGTTTGCCAAGCTGGACCAGACCAAGACGCGGGAAGACTTTGTGGCCGCGTCGCACTATTTGCTGGCACATGCCGAAGGCACGGGCAAGCTGGGCGTGGTGGGCTTTTGCTACGGTGGCGGCATGGCCCACACCTTGGCGGTGCGCCTGCCGGAATTGGCCGCTGCGGTACCGTTCTATGGCAATCTGCCGGCGCCAGAAGACGCTGCCAAGGTCAAGGCGCCCTTGCTAATTCACTTTGCGGCAGTGGACGAGCGCATCAATGCGGCCTGGCCTGCCTATGAAGCCGCCCTCAAGGCCGCCGGTGTGCGCTACACCGCCTACCAGTACGCAGGCACGCAGCACGGCTTCAACAACGACACCACACCGCGGTTTGATGCGGCCGCCGCGCAACTGGCGTGGGACCGGACCTTGGCTTTTTTTGGTCAGACCCTGCGCGGCTAAGGGCCAGCGTCAGTCTTAGTCGTCGTAGCGGTCATGGCCGCGGCCATGGTGGCGATGGTGCTTGTCCCAACCGCGGTGGTAATGGTGGCCAAAGTCATGGCGGTAGTCGTCGCGGCGGTAGCTAGCCTGCTCGTAGTGCCCGCCGGGGCCGTAGCCGCGGGCTTGCGGCTGGTGTTGGGTCACGCTGCGGCCTACACCCGCACCCGCTGCACCGCCCAGACCGGCTCCTACGACCGCACCACTGCGACCGCCTACGGACTGGCCGACTGCCGCCCCAGCAGCACCGCCCACGGCGCTGCCAATGACCGCACCATTGCGGCCTGAGCCATGCGTAGTGACCGCTGCGCCTGCTGCACCGCCCAGTGCACCTCCGACCACTGCACCGCTTTTGCCACCTACCGACTGACCCAGTACCGCGCCGGCGGCAGCACCGACGCCACCACCCAAAAGCGGAGTCCAGTCGTTCGCATGGGCGGTGTGTACCAGGGCTAGCAGCCCCAGGGCGGCTGTACCCGCGCGCAGGGTGCGGGCCAGGCCAGTAGAAAACCGTGTGGTGTGGGAAGAAGCGTGCTTCATACGGTGAAAGGGGCCGGAGCCCGTACCGCCAGAGGTGGCGGTTTATGCGCTTTCAACGCCCTGCACACCGGGGCGATGACGCGAATTACAAGGCCTTACACCTGCTGCAACTTGTTACGGCTGCCCAGCGCCATCAGCTCGGGTGCGAGGTTGAACCAAGGCACGTCAAAGCCGTTCTCGCTGTTGGGGCTGGGCGGCAGGGCCAGCGCGTGGCGGGTGCCGGCCAGCACACTGTCAATCACCGGAATGTGCACATGGGGTTGGATCAGCGCGGCCAGCCCCGCCAGGCCCGCACCACCGAGCACGATGGACTGCGCCTGCCATTGCGCCGCGGCCTCCTGGCAGGCCTTTGTCAGCAGGGCTACGGCGGCCTGTGGATCGTTGGCCAGTTCGGCGCCACTGGGCGCTACGGTGTGGATGCCGACCAGTGCAGGCGCGTGGCCCAGCGAATAGGCCAGGCGCTCCAGCATGGGCTTCCAACGCTCTCCACCCGTCACCACGGCAAAGCGGCCCAGTGCAGCGGCTTCCGCGAATGCGGCTTCGGCCAGCCCGGTGACGGGTGCCGCACTGCCCTGGCGCAGGGCCAACAGGCCGGGGTCGCCAAAGCAGCCGATCAGAATGGCATCGGGCGCTTGTGGGTTGTCCTGCAAGGCTACGGCCCAGCGGTCCAGCAGCGCGTGGCTGGCAACGGCATAGCTGGCTTCGCAGGCAATGTAGGGGGCGCCAAAGCGGGCTGTCACGGTGTTGACCCGCACCTGCGGGCCCGCGGCGGCCTGCGCATGGGTTTGCAGCAGCGCGCTAACGCTGTGCGAGGTGTTGGGGTTGATGACCAGCAGCTGGCGCATGGGCCACTCAGGAGGCGGTGGGCGCACCACCAAACAGCGACGCCAGGTCGGGTGCCACGTCCTCGGCAGCGGTGAACTGCAGCTGCGTCTCTAACTGCGCCAGGTGTTCACGCATCAGGCGTGCAGCCTCGCGCGGGTCGCGCAGGCGAATCGCGTCCAGCAGGGCACGGTGTTCCGCACAGCCACACGACGTGGCTTCCACACGCGCTTGCACGTGGTTGTTGCTGTAAGTCATGAGGATGAGCGAGGTGCGTGACACCAGCTCGCGCAGGATGCGGCCCAGCGTCTGGTGGTCCGAAGCGTTGGCAATGTGCAAATGAAAATCGCCCGAGAGGCGGATGGCGCGGCGCATGTCGCCCGCGGCGCGTGCCGCCTCTTCGTCGTTGATGCACTGGGTCAGCACGGCAATGTCGTCGGTCGTGGCGCTGGCGATGAAGCACTCGATCAGTGTGGGCTCAATCATGCGGCGCACCTCGAACACCTCGCGCGCTTCCTTCTCGGTAGGCTGGGCCACAGTGGCGCCACGGTTGGGTGTCAGGGTGACGATTTGCTCGTTGGCCAGGCGCACCAGCACGGGCCGCACGCGGGTGCGGGAGACGCCAAACGCGCTGGCCAGTTTTTCTTCAATGAGCTTGGTACCCGGAGGCAGACGGTGGTCCAAGATGGTGGCCACCATGCGCTCGTAAATCTCGTTTTCTGTCAGAGCGACAAAATCAGTCATGCAGTCCGCCGGTTGGCTGGCTTCTTGGCCAGCAGTTTGGACAGGCCCACGGCCAGTCCCATCACCAGAAACGATACCACCATGGTCACGGTGCCTAGCGCGTAGATGGAGGGCGTGGTCACCGTGGTGGTGAGGCCTTGTAGCTCGAGCGGCAGCGTGTTCACATCGCCGATGGCCTGCGAGGTGCGGGCAATCTCGTCCCAGCTCAGCGTGAAGCCGAACATGCCAATGCCCACCACAGACGGCGCAATCAGCGGCAACACCACATGGCGGAAGCCTTGCCATGGCGTGGCACCCAGGTCGCGCGCTGCCTCTTCATAGGCCGGGTTGAAGCGGTTGAAGATGGCAAACATGATGAGCAGGCCAAAGGGCAAGGTCCAGGTCAGGTGCGCGCCCAGGGCCGAGGTGTAGATGCCCAGCGCCGTGCCGTAGTTCTCCAGCACGCCATCCATGCCAAAGGCCTCTAGCATTTTTTTGATGCCGCCGTCGAGCAGGCGGAACTCCAGCCCAATGCCCAGCGACACGATGATGGACGGCATGATGAGGCTGGCCACCACGGTGAAGAACAGGAGGTGGCCGCCACGCAGCTTCTTGCGGAACGCCAGACCCGCCAGCACCGAGAACACGATGGTGAAGGCCATGACCGTGAGGCCCAGGCCCAGCGAGCGGTAGAGCGCGGCACCAATGTCCACCACGCCCAGGCCCTCGGCCAGCTTGTGGAACCAGTGCAGGGATAGGCCGCGCATGGGGAAGGTCAGCCCGCCCTCAGGCCCCTGAAAACTCAGCACCACAATGACCAGCATGGGGCCGTAGAGGAACAGCACATAGGCCGCGAAGAACAGGGCCAGGAACCAGAAGGTGGCGGAGCGGTCTTTGGTTTGCATCTCAGAGCTCCTTGCGGATATCGACCATGCGGGTCAGCGCCCAGATGATCATGAGCACCAGGCTCAGCAGCACCACCGCATTGGCAGCGGCCAGCGGGAACTGCAGGTAAGACGTTTGCACTTGGATGATCTTGCCCACCGAGGCGATCTGCTGCCCGCCCATCACGCCGATGGTGACGAAGTCGCCCATGACGATGGTGATGACGAAGATGGAGCCGATGATGATGCCGGTGCGGCACAGCGGCACGATGACGTTCCACAGCGTTTGCCAGGCGGTGGCGCCGCTGTCGCTGGCGGCCTCGATCAGGCTGCGGTCGATGCGCATCATGCTGTTGAAGATGGGCACGATCATGAAGGTGGTGAACAGGTGCACAAAGGCCAGCACCACAGAAAAATCGGAGAACAACAGCCATTCAACAGGCTTGTCGACGAAGCCCATGGTGGCAAGCGCATCGTTGACCAACCCATTGCGCCCCAAGAGCGGTACCCAGGCGATCATGCGAATCACATTGGACGTCCAGAACGGAATGGTGCACAACACAAACAGCACCACCTGCACACCGCTGGACTTGACGTGAAAGGCCAGGAAATACGACACCGTGAACCCGATGACCAGCGTGAGCAACCACACCAGCACACTGAACTTGAAGGTGGACAGGTAGGTCTTGACGGTGACGCACAGGTCCCCCGCCTCGTTGCGCGACAGGCAGCCGTCGAAGATGGCCACGTAGTTCTTGAACGTGAACCCCGGCAGCATCTCGTACTGGTTGTAGTCCCAGAAACTCACCATCAGCACCAGGGCCAATGGAATCAAAAAGAAGAGCGCAAACACCGTGGTGAGCGGCAAGGCCTGCCACCAGGCCGCAAGCGTGCGGCCCGGGGCAGACGCCGCCGGAAGTGAGGGTGCTGAAGGTGCGCTCATGGTGTTTTCACTTCCTATGCGGGGCTATCAAGCAGCCACAAATTCATTCCACTTCTGGACCATGTAGGCGTTTTCGTCCATCACGGCGTTCCAGCAGGCGATGCCACCCATGCGTTGCTCGTAGCTGCCGCCATCGCGGCTTTCGCCCTTCTTCGCCAACACATCACCGTTCGGGCTCTTGATGTCTTGTGTGGCGGGTTTGCCTTCCATCCAGTAGGCCCATTCGTAGGCTTCCATCTTGGCCTTGGCGGTGTCCAGCACGGCGCTGTAGTAGCCCTGGCGGTTCAGGTAGGCACCGGCCCAGCCGTCCAGGAACCAGTTGATGAACTCGTAGGCACCGTCCAGCTTCTTGCCGGACAGGGTGGCGGGCAGGCCGAAGCCGGACGCCCATGCGCGGTAGCCTTCTTTGAGCGGCTGGAAGTTGCAGGCAATGCCCTTGGTGCGCACAGCAGTCACGGCGGGCGACCACATGGACTGGATCACCACTTCGCCCGAGGCCATCAGGTTGACGGACTCGTTGAAGTCTTTCCACAGGCTGCGGAACTGGCCAGCCTTCTTGGCTTCGATCAGGGTCTTGATCGTCAGATCAATTTCCTTCTTGGTCATGTTGCCCTTGTCGGGGTACTTGTAGAGGCCCATGGCTTCCACCACCATGGCGGCGTCCATGATGCCGATGGAGGGGATGTTCAGGATGGCGGCCTTGCCCTTGAATTCGGGGTTCAGCAGCTCGGCCCAGGAGGAGATGGGGCGCTTGATCAGGTCGGGGCGGATGCCCAGCGTGTCGGCGTTGTACACGGTGGGGATCAGGCTCATGTACTGGGTGGGGCTCTTGGCGAAGACCTTGCTCTTTTCGCCTTCGAGGTAGATCACCTTCTTGGGCGCGGTGCCCTGGTCGCCCACGGCCTTGCCGGCCACCATGCCGGTGGTGAACAGGCTGGTGATCTTGTCGGCGTTCTTGATCTTCTTGGTGTCGATGCCCTTGAGGTTGCCCGTGGGCACGATGTTCTTGAGCGAGAAGTACTCGGAGTCGATCAGGTCGAAGCTGTTGGGCGCGGTCACGGCGCGCTTGGTCACGTCGTCGGTGGTGACGGCCACGTACTGGATCTTGATGCCGGTGTCTTTTTCAAACTTTTCCGCAATCGCCTTGTCCTGATTTACCGCGGTGCCCAGGTAGCGCAGCACGATGGGATCGGCCGAGTGCACGGCGGGGAACACGCCCGCGGCCAGGATACCGGCGGTGCCTTTGAGCAGGCTGCGGCGTTGCATGGGTGCGGCAGTGGAGAGGGTGTCTTTCAGATCGTCAGCCATGGGAAAACTCCTTAGGAAAGTGCGGGAGGGGGTTAAAAACTTCTTGCGAAGACAGGGGGAACTCAGGGGGGGCTCAGTACGCCAGTGGGTGTGCAGCGCCGGGCGCCCAGCTCAGCTGCACGGTCTCGCCCACGGCGTAGGGCCGCTGGGCAAAGGTGGCCTCGGACACCATCACCGAGATCTCGGCCGTGGTGTGCGCGGTGTGGGCCACGCCGGGGTTTTGCAGGCCCAGCAGCACATAGGTGCCCTGGTACTCCACGTCGGTGATCACGGCGCGCTTGGTGTGCGGGGCATCGGTGTTGGCGCTGGTGGCGGGGGTGACCTGCATCTGGTCAGTGCGCACGCCAATCTTGCCCTCGGGCGTGTGCAGCACGTTGTGGCCGCCCATGAAGCGCGCCACAAACTCGCTGGCGGGCTTGTTGTAGACCTCGTGCGGGCTGCCTACCTGCTCGATCACGCCGTGGTTCATCACCACCATGGTGTCGGCCAGGGCCATGGCCTCTTCCTGGCTGTGGGTCACGTGGATAAAGGTCAGGCCCAGCTCTTTTTGCCAGCGGCGCAGCTCGGCACGCATCTGGATGCGCAGGAAGGGGTCGAGCGCGGAGAGCGGTTCGTCCAGCAGAAGCACGCGCGGCTGGGTGATCAGGGCACGGGCCAGGGCCACGCGCTGCTGCTGGCCGCCGGATAGCTCGGCCGGTTTGCGGTCAGCCAGGTGGCCCATGGCCACGCGCTGCAGCAGGTCCTGCGCCTTGGCGTGGCGCTCCAGCTTGTCCACGCCCTTCATCTTCAGGCTGAAGGCCACGTTGTCCAGCGCGCTTAGGTGTGGGAACAGCGCAAAGCTCTGGAACATCATGGCCGTGCCGCGCTCGGCGGCGGGCAGGTCGGTGATGTTGCGGTTCTCCAGCAGGATGTCGCCGCTGCTGGCCGACTCGTGCCCCGCAATCATGCGCAGCGTGGTGCTCTTGCCGCAGCCCGAAGGGCCCAGCAGGCAGCAGTAGCTGCCGCTGGCAATGCGCAGATTGATGTTGTCCACGGCAGGCTTGCCCTGGGCGTAGCGTTTGCTCAGTCCTACGACCTCGATGGCCGCGGCCTGCAGTGGGGTGGTGGCGTTCATGCCAAGGCTTACGCAAAGCCTGTGCCAACTTTGTACACAATGTTTTTGCGGCATTGTGTACAAAGTGCACTGCATTTGTGCGTTGCAGCAATATCGAGGGCGGCTTCAGTGCTTGATTTGGTGCAGTGCGGGGACGCGCTCTGGTGCAAGTCGCTACTACTTTGATAGCTGCTCGCGCATATTCGACGGGGGCTAGAGCCCTAAAATGCTCCTAACTCTGAGCCACCGCCCCATGAACTTACTTTTTGTCTGCAGCCGCAACCAGTGGCGCAGCCCCACCGCCGAACAGGTCTGGCGCAAGCACCCCGGCCTGTCGGTGCGCTCCGGCGGCACCAGCCGCAACGCCCGCCACCCGGTGTCCGAGGCCGACATCCTGTGGGCGGACGCGGTGTGCGTGATGGAGGACAAGCACGCCTCCCAGCTCAAGGCCAGCTTTCGGGAGCTGTTGCAGGGCAAGCCCCTGCATGTGCTGGATATTCCGGATGACTACCGCTACATGGACCCCGAACTGGTGGAACTGGTGCGGGAGGGCGTGGCCGCCTTGCTCCCTTCGTTCCGCTTCTTTTAGGTGCTGAACCCGAAGATCACCTTGGGGGCGGCCACTGCGCGGATCACTGGCCCCAGAAAGTGTCCTCTTGCGCCTGGTCGCTAGAGAACAGCTTGACTTCAACGATCTTGCCGCCCTCGATGCGGATCAGATCCACACCCGCTTGCTTCATCGTTAGCCCATGGGCCTCGCCCGCAAATTCGATGGTGATGGCCACCCAGTTGCCGTTGGCCATGTAGTGGTCGGCGCGGGTGATGGCGAACGTGCCTTTGGACACTTCCATCATCGCGCCCAGCATGGGGCCCACAGCGGCCATGCCCTTGTGTGTGCCGGAAAACCGGTTCTTGCCTGGCTGGTGCCAGATCACGTCGGGCGAAATGATGCTGCCCAGTGTGGCTTGGTCGCCTGTTTGTACGGCCTTGATGTAAGTCTTGGCGATGTCAATGGTGTTCATGGTGCGTTCCTGTGTTGATTGGGATATGGTTATTGTTGGACAATCAAGCACCGTTTACACGATATGTAGGCGCCCAATGCTGATACATATTGGACTTTTTCCTAAATCTTGTGCAGAGCTAACAAAGCGACACGACCAGTACCAGGAGAGATCAACGTGACGATGGAGATTCAGCGCCTGGGTTATCAACCGCAAGCGCCCTACCAGCTCGACCTGGAAGTTTTTTCGGTGGCCGATCTTAGGCTTCGGGCCAAGGAAGAATTGCGCCAAACCCATCGGTACGAGTTCCACACGGTGGTGTGCGTCACGCAGGGCACCTGCGCCCAGATGGTGGACTTCAAGTCGATCGCCTGTGCGCCGGGGTCGCTGCTGGTGGTGCGGGCAGGCCAGGCCCACAACTACGGACAGGGTGCAGATTGGGACGGCTGGAATCTGCTGTTCCGCCCTGAATTTGTCTTACCCGTTTCAACGACCTCGCACGATCTGAAGCTCGCGCTGGATTTGGAGAGGCTGCCTGAACACATGGTCCTTAGTGACCCAGAGCTGCGCAAGGCAACGGATTTGTTTCAGCAAATGCGCGAAGACACACTGATGGATGCGCTGGTGGGTGCGCCGCGGGAGGACGTGCATAGACTGCTGCGCCACCAGCTCCATACGCTCTTGACTCGCTTGAGCATTTTGCAAGGCAGACGCCAAACGCAGGAGCCGCTGGTATCCCCTGCATCGCAACGCTTCCAGCGGTTTCAGCAACTGGTGGACAAACGCTTCGCGCAATGGCACCAGGTGGCTGACTATGCCAACCAACTCGGCTACACCGAAAAGAGCCTGGCACGTGCAGTGGCCGCGGCAGCGGGCACGACCGCCAAGGCCTTCATCGCCGCGCGTATCAACCTGGAGGCGAAGCGCCTGCTGGTGCATTTGGACATGCCCGTCGCAACGATCGCCGAGAAACTAGGTTTCGACGAGCCCACCAACTTCAGCAAGTTCTTTAAACGCGAAGTCGGCTGTACCCCGGCAGAATTTCGCAGGCGGCAACGGGATTAACGCAAGAGTTGACTTTGCCCCTCGTGGAATATGCGCAACCAGCTATTGTTTTGATAGTGAGTTGAGGTGCTTGTTGCCGCGTTCTAACGGCCCCATGTCTGCCAGATCGGCCAGCAGCTGCGTGCGTTCTGCCCGGCGCAGAGGCCGCAGGCTGGCGGCCACCCACTGGGCGCGTTCCAGGTTGATGCTGCCGCGCGCCCTCCAGCGCTGGGCTTCCATGGCGGGGTTGTGCAGCATGGAGGCTAGCCAGACGGCCTGGGCAGCGGTGAGTTGGTCGGCGCGTTTGCCAAAGTAGGTGTGGGCCGCAGCCTGCGCGCCGCACACGGTGGCGCCCCAGGGTGCGTGGTCCAGGTAGAGGCGCAGGATGCGGGCCTTGCCCAGCGTCTGCTCCATCTCCACCGCGTAGAGCAGTTCGCGCAGTTTGCGCACTGGGGAACGTTCACCGCCTGTGACCAGCAGCTTGGCTACTTGTTGCGACAGGGTGCTGGCGCCGCGCAAGGTGGCGTCCTCCACTTGGTTGCTGCGCAGGGCCTTGTTCATCTCCACCAGGTCGTAGCCGGGGTGCTCAAAAAAGCGCTGGTCTTCGGCGGCCAGCACGGCGCGGGCCAGCAGGCTGTCAGCGCGCAGCGTGGCCTTCGCCATGGCCACGGGCAGGCCCTGGCTGCATTGGCTCTGCGCCTGCGCCCAGGCTTCGGTGCCCAGGCCTTGCACGGCCATGCCGTCCAGACGTGGCTGCAGCGTCAGCGCCTTGCCGGGCAACTCCAGCGTGGCCTTGAGCGCAAAAGTGCCGGCTATCTGCGCGGTGGCTACTTCGGGAATGGCGCTGGCGAACAGTGCGTAGCCATCGGCCACCGGGGTGGTGGGCACGTCGATGTGCAGCGTGATGCCGGTGGGGCGCAGTGCGCCATGCCAGGTGGCCGTGACAGCGCCGCTCTGCAGGGTGCCGCGCAGCTCGGTGGCGTTGCGGCGCACGGTCATGCGTGCGTCTTGCAGGCGCAGTGGCTCGCCGCCCCAGCTGCTGCTGCGCAGCGTGCAGGGTTGGCAGTGCAGGCTGAGTTGTTGGGCAGCCTCGTCCCACGCCAGGTGCACATCGCCCAGGCGCGTGGGCAGGGTGCGGCCGTGCAGCTGCTTGGCAATCCACGGCGTGCTGCCCCACTGCACGAGCGCTGCCACGCCCACGTCCATGGTCAGCGGGCCGATGCGCAGTGTGGTGGCCCAGTCGCCCGGCGCAGGGCGCACGATGGCGCGCGCAGTGAACAGCAGGGCGCTCAGGCCCAGCATGGCCAGCATCGCTGTAAACACCAAAACCCGGGCCGTGGCCCACAACAGTTTGCGCACAACATCATCCTTGCAAGAACACAACAGGCTTAAACAGGCTTAGAGCGGGGTGGCCACGGTGATGGCCTTCCATGGCCCTGTGGACTGGCCCGCGGCAGATGCCCAGTACCAGGCCGAGGCATCGGTGAAGCCCTGGCCCTGCGCGTCTTCAATGCGTTCGCAGACGCGCACGGGGCGGCCGCCGCGGTCCGCCACAAAGCAGCGCCAGCGGGTCTTGTCCGATTGCTCTTCGAGTTGCTCGTTGCGGATGCGGTAGCCCAGGCCGCGGTAGCAGTCGGTGGCGGGGTGCAGCATGCGTGTGGGCTGGTTCACGGTCCGCAGCACCAGCACCTGGCGGCCATCGGTGAGGCGCGCCAGCGTGCCGGGGAAGTGTTTGGCAAAGCGCAGCTCCACCTCGCTGAGTGCCAGCGGGCGCAGGGGTGTGCCTTGCCATTCAGTGGGCAGTTCGACGCTCTGCGTCGCCGTGCTCGTGTCGTGTGGCGTGGAGCGCTCAGCCACGGCCTGGGCCATGCCCCACAGCGCGCACAGGGGCAACAGCGCAGCCCACAGCGTCTTGTGCAGCACGCGGTTCAAGAAGCGGTTTTCCAGAAAGCTCATGATGTCGCGCGCTCCAAATTTCCTGTACGGCCCATGGCCCAGGCAATGCCACCACATACGGCAGCCAGCACCAGCAGCCCCACAGCGTCATGGCCCCAACCAGGCAGGTGGGTGCCAGAGGCCTGGACGGCCACCAGCACCGTGTTGCGCAACACATTGCCCAGCAGCACCAGCGCACCCACGGTGGGCAGGCGCAGCAGAAAGGCCTTGTTGTTTTTGTTGGCGGCCAGCGCCACCACACAGGCCGTGAAGTACCCCAACCACGCCATCTGCACGCCCGAGCAAGGTGCGTCCACGATGATGAGCTGGCCATTCACCACCAGGCTGCTGCCCGTGCGCTCCACGGTGTGCGCGATGGACAGCAACCAGCGGCTGGCTTCAGCCGTGACCACGCGCAGCGGAAAGCCTGCATAAAACTGCAGCGATGCCAGCAGGGGCAATGACAACACCGACAAGCCGAGCACCGGTGCGGTAGCTACACGCGCGGGCAGAAAGGCGATCAGCCCCGCGGCCACCGACAACAGGCCGATGAGCGCCACCACCAGGTCTGGCAGCTGCTGGTGCAGCGCCGTGGTGAGCACGGCACCGGCCAGCGCTGTCACCTGAAAACCCAAGCGCGGTGCGGCGCGCAGGTGCCCGCGGTGTTGCCACAGCAAGCCACCCAGGGCTGTCAAGGCCAGCAGCCCCAGTGGGTCGTCCGAGCCGTCGACCATGCGTTGGCCCATCCACCACCAGGTGGGCCACAGCGCCAGGGCCAACAGGGCCAGCCAACGCCATTCGGGCGCGGTGTCCAGCGCGATGCCAAAGCGCACAAAGCGGGGCATGTGCAAAAGGCGGGGCAGTGCCATGGCCAAATCTCCTGCTTAGCTGGTGTAGTGGTGGGCGCGCAGGGCGGCGCGGCGGCGGCGGTGTGCCAGCATGGCCAGCACCGACAGCGTCACCAAGATCGCACCCCAGGTGGCGGGCTCGGGCGTGCTGGGCACTTCGGCACCCAGGGCCGAGTTCTCCACACCCTGCGGCAGGGGCGAGGGCTGGTTCACGCTGGGGCTGTCGGCAGGCGCCTTGTTGCGCACCACCTGGTCCACGGCCAGGAAGCTGGTGTACTGGGTCAACAGGCTGTATTTCAGGCCCAGATCGGTGATGGCGTCCTTGGCGGCGCTGCCGCCTTCCAGGGCTTCCTGGTCGCTGAGTGCGGCGATGCGGTGGCGGGCCCACAGGTGGCGCAGGGCGGCGGTGTCGGTGGCATTGCCAGCATTGATGGGCATGCTGAAGTGCAGCGGGCCGCTGGCGGAGTTGCCGTCCACGATCAACGTGCCCTTGGCCTCACCCTTCCATTTGCCAAACACGATGAGCGGGCGCTGCGTCAACAGGTCGGGCAGCTGGCGAGGCTCCACGTCGTACACGTCCAGGCCTTCAAAACGCACTTTCACATTGGTGAGCACGGGGGAGTCGATCATTTTGCGGAAGCGGGCGGCTTGTTCGGCGGCCTCGGCGGGTTTGGTGATGATGAAGGGTTCGCCCATGCCCGCACGGGCCAGGCCTTCCATGAGGTGGCGGTTCACGCTGGAGCCGATGCCGAACGAAAACACGTTGGCGCTGGAGAGGTTGTTGCGCACCAGCTCAAAGGCCTCGCGCTCCACGGTTACATAGCCGTCGGTCACCACCACCACGGTGCGCGACACATCGGCGTTCTTGGGTTGGGCATACACACGCTTGAGCGCCGGGATCAGCTCAGTGCTGCCACCGCCGCCTTCTCTGTCGATGGTGCGGATGGCTTGCTCAATATTGGCCTTGGTGGCGGGCACCGAAGTGGCATTCAAGAAGTTATTGCTGCCCGAGAACAGCAGCACGTTGAAGGTGTCGCTGGGGCGCAGGCCTCCAATCAGCTCGCGCAACACCACCTTGGCGGTGTCCAGCGGAAAGCCGTGCATGGAGCCCGAGATGTCCACCACAAAGATGTATTCGCGCGGGGTGATGGCCGTGGCGGCCGGGGCCTTGGGCGGCTCCACCATGGCGAGGAAGAAGTTCTCGTCCTGGCCCTTGTAGAGCATCACACCGGTTTCGATCTTGTCGCCGGCCAGGCGGTAGTTCAGGATGAAGTCGCGGTTGTTGGTGGGCTCGGCCGTGGGGTTCAGGCCCACCACGGTGGCGCCGCCTTGCTCGGTGTAGCTGCTGATGGTGTGCGAGCTGGAGCGCACTTCTTTCACGCCAATGGGCGTGTTCAGCGTCACGTGGATATCAAACGCAGGTGCAGCCGCGCTGGTGGGCGTGTTCTGGCCCTGGGGCAGGATGGGCTGGGCCACCCAGGTGGCGTTGGCTTGGCTGCTTTGCGGGCTGTTGTAGCGCGGGCCCACCACGGTGGGGAAGACGAACTGGTAGTTGCCGTCGGTGGGCAACAGCAGCTCGGTGTAGCGCAGTTCCACCTTCACGTCGTCGCCGGGCATGATGTTGGCCACGTTCATCTGGAACACATTGGGCAGGTGCTGTTCCAGCAGCGCGGCGGTCTTGCCCTCTTGCTTGGCCGCGTCGTATTCGATCTTGGCCTGCTGCTTCTCGCGGATCTTGGCCGTGATCAGACGGTCCGCCAGGCGCACGTTCATGCCGTGCACTGCGGCCCGCGTGGAGCCGGGGAATACGTACTTGGCTTCGATGGCGCGCTGGCCTTCGTTCTTGTAGGTTTGCACCACGGTCACGTCGGCAATCACGCCGCTGACCTTCACATTCACTTGGGTGGACTTGAGCGGCAACTGGTCCACGCCAGGGTTGTCGCTCTTCACGAAGAAGTAGGGGCTCTCGGTTTTGAGCCGGGGCGCCGCGTCACGGTCTTGCGCGTGGGCCGGGGGGCTGATGGCCAGCGCTACAAAGCAGGCGGCAGACAGGGTGGTGGTGGCCAGCCAGAGCCAGCGCGAAAGGCGCGCAGGGGGCTCAGTGGCGGCATCGGGGGCCGGGTGGGTAGCAACAAGTGCCATGGGGCTTCTCCATTCGGCGTGCGGTATTGCACGGTGAGGAGAGCATCCCGCCGGGGGGAGAAGTCAGTTTGAAGCGGTGTGGGGCTTGTGTGAAGTCTGTGTGAAATGGGAGTGAAGGCGTTTATCCAAGAACCGCCGTTCCTGTGATTTGACGATAGCCAACGAAGACAACTGCTCCAATACACCCAACTAATCCAATCCAGAATGCATAACGTTCAGAGCGTCCTTTCAGATCAAACGCTGCCAACAGCACTCCGAGGAAGATAAAGAAGATAGCTGCGCCCCAAGAATCCGGTGGGAGTAGCACCACTCTACTCACCGAACGTGTTGGTCTAAAGGCGTATGAACCAGAGTAAAGAATCCAAAGACCAAACAGGGCTAGCACCCAAGGAATCGTGGGGCCTAGGTATCGGGTGATGAATGACTGTTTTGCTCGCATATTTAGCTTACTTGTCGCCGTACCCACAACGTGGCGATGGCACCTAATCCCTCAGACTCTGGCCGATTTCCCAGCTCCACCCTGCCTCGGTGCAACGACGCAATCTCCTTCACAAAGCTCAGCCCCAAACCCGTGCTCTTCTTCTTGGAGTGCGGGCGAGCCAGTGAGTAGAACTTCTCAAACACCTTGTCCTGCGCGTAGCCGGGGATGCTGGGGCTCTGGTGGTGTAAGGGCATCCTGTGGTTGCCCCGCTTAGGCCGCCACAGAATGCGCAGTCAAGTTCACATGCAACCGCTCGCGCACTGCCCGAAAGATAGCCGCAAGGTTGTCCATGCTGGGGTTGCCGGTGGGCGACAACATACGGTGCAGGCTCTTGCTGGGCTTGGCTGTCAGCGTTGCAAGTTGCTCAAAGCCGATGGTGGCATTGACCAGATCACGCAGGATTAAGCGGGCCGTTTCTGGTTCGCCGTTGAGGAACAAGGTGGCGGCTTCATCCAGCAGTGCTTGCGCAAACGCTTCGTCTGCTTGGACGCGTTGGATAACGGATTCTTTGAAGTTTCTGGTGAGTGCCATTGCAATTACCTCTTGAGCTTGTTGCCTGATTTGCTGGCCGTCGTTTTCTTGCGAGCCTTGTACTCGGCCAAAAGTTCTTTGGCTTTGTCGATGTCTTTTTGTTGCCGCTGCTTGGTGCCGCCACCAAACAAAACTATCAGTGTGTCGCCGTCTTTGGCCAGGTAAATCCGATAGCCAGGCCCCCAGTCGATGACGTATTCACCCATGCCGTCAAACCACTTGATGCTGGACGTGTTGCCCAGCTCCATGCGGAGTTTGGCAACAGTTACCTTGGCGGCTGCCTGGGCAGACAGGCTGTCAAACCATTGTTTGTAGGGGTTCGATGCATCCTCGCGAACGTACTCTTCGACTTTCATGGCCATATTGATGGTAACAGATATGTTACTTTCGGGTTGTAGTCAGCCTATTCAGACAGGCCTGCGCGGCAACCACAGCACCGCGCAAGCCCCAGTGCCTTCCGCCTCAGGCCGGTTGTGCAGCTCTACCTTCCCTCGGTGCAACGACGCAATCTCCTTCACAAAACTCAACCCCAACCCCGTGCTCTTCTTCTTGGAGTGTGGCCGGGCCAGTGAATAGAACTTCTCGAACACCTTGTCCTGCGCGTAGCCGGGGATGCCGGGGCCTTGGTCGCGCACGGTGATCTGGGCCCAGCGGCCTTGCACTTGCAGGCCCAGTTCGATGTGGCCGCCTTCGGGGGAGAAGTCCAGCGCGTTGTCCAGCAGGTTGCTGACGGCGCGGCGCAGCAGAAAGGGATCGGCCTCTACGGTCACGTCTTCGCTGACGGCCACGGTGATGCGGCAGTCGCGCTGGGTGGCCACGCTGTGGGAGGCGTGGGCTAGTTCGTCCAGCAGCGGCAGCAGGGCCACGGGCTGGGCGTTGTCGAGCACGCGGCGTGTTTCCAGCGCGGTCAGCTCCATCATGCGGTCCACCATCTCCTGGATGCGCTGGGTCTCGCGCTGGATGTTGGTGAGGAAGCGCTGGCGCTGGGCTTCTTCCATGGGCTCTTGCAGCAGCTCGGCCGCGCCGCGGATGGCGGACAGCGGGCTCTTCACTTCGTGCGTGAGCGTCTGCACATAGTCGGCCACATAGTTGCGCCCGGCCAGCGCGTCACGCATTTCGTCGTAGGCGGCGCGCATAAGGTCCCAAGCGCGGCGCAGCAGGCGGCCGGGGTGGAAGCCTTGCTGTGCCTTGATGTAGCGCGCGTAGTCGGCAATCAGGCCAAAGGGCCGCACCAGCCACATGGACACCATGACCGCCAGCACCAGCACGGCCAGCACCGAGATCAGGCCCGCATACAGCGTGCGGCTGCGCGCGGCGGCCACAAACTGGCCAAAGGTTTGCACCGGCTTGCCCACGGTGACGGCGCCAATGATTTCACCGCTGCCCGCGCCTTGCGCATTGCTGGTCCAGCGCACGGGGGCGGCCATGTACATGACGGCGGAGTTGGGGTCGCCCGGAATGTCCAGCGTGGTGCGGGCGCCGTATTCGCCCTTGAGCGTGAGCTGCACGTCGCGCCACTGCGAGAAGTCTTTGCCCTGCGACTGGCCCGTGGAGTCAAACACCACGGTGCCGTTGCGGTCGGTGACGTAGGCGCGCAGCTCGACCTTGGTTTTGTTGACGGTGAAGATCTGGGCGCTGAACTCGCGGGCGTAGGCGGCCTTGAACAGGCTGTCCAGCCGGGCGGTGTCGATGGCACCGTCGTGCACGTCTTGTTCGATGAGGGTGGCCAGCAGCTGCGAGGTTTCCACCAACGATTCTTCGGCCGACTCGCGGTAGCGCGGGTCCAGGTCGCTGACCACGCGGTAAAGCACGGCGGCCATGCCGATCGCGTAGATCAGCAGCAGGCCAAAGAAGATGCGGCTTCTTTTGCTCACATCAACTCGTCAGCGTGGCCGGCAGTTCTTCGCTCAGCGCGTAGCCGCTGCCGCGCAGGGTGCGGATGGGGTCGTGGCCGGGAGCGACGAGTTTGAGTTTGGCGCGCAGGGTTTTGATGTGGGCGTCTACCGTGCGGTCAAAGCTGTCGTTGTCGCCACCCCAGACCTGCAGCAGCAGCTCGTCGCGCGTGAACACGCGGCCGGGCTTTTGCACCAGCAGGCGCAGCACGCCATATTCGTAGCGCGACAGTTCCAGCGCCTTGCCGTAGAAGCGAATCTGGTGGCGCTCTTCGTCCAGCGCCCAGATGGCGGGGGCGCTTGCTGACGCAGCGGGTGTGGGCGTCGCAATGGCATTCGGCCGCGCACTGCGGCGCAGGATGGTGCGCACGCGCGCCACCAGCTCGCGCGGGGAGAAGGGCTTGGCGATGTAGTCGTCGGCGCCCAGCTCCAGCCCGACCACGCGGTCGATCTCGTCGCTGCGCGCGGTCAGAAACAGCATGGGCACCTGGTTGCCGCCGGGCAAGGCCTGCAGGCGGCGGAAGAGCTCGAACCCGTTCAGATCGGGCAGGCCCACGTCCAGCACGGCCAGTGCAGGCAGCTCGGCGCTGAACAGGCGAATCGCGTCTTCCGCGGTGCTGGCCCACACGGGCGCAAAGCCGTCGGTGGCCAGCACGTACTGCAAGGTGTCGGCAATGCCGGATTCGTCTTCAACAATGAGGATGCGCGGTTTCAGGGCCATGGGGCGCATTGTGGCGCAAAAATGGCCTCTAGCCCCCGTGGACTATGCGCA
Source organism: Rhodoferax saidenbachensis (assembly GCF_031457975.1). Classification (GTDB taxonomy): domain Bacteria; phylum Pseudomonadota; class Gammaproteobacteria; order Burkholderiales; family Burkholderiaceae_C; genus Allorhodoferax; species Allorhodoferax saidenbachensis_A. The sequence continues at coordinate 144,631 of NZ_JAVDXO010000006.1, read as the reverse complement.
AGCAGCTATCAATTACGTAGCGTTTGCGTTGTCATGGCGTGGTGCCTGCCAGGTCGTCCAGGATGGGGCAGTCGGGCCGCTCGTCGCCATGGCAGCAGTCCACCAGGCCGCTCAGCGTGCGCTGCATGCTCTGCATGGCTTCGATGCGCTGGGTCAGCTCTGTCATGTGTTTTTGGGCAATGGTCTTCACGCTGCTGCTGGCGCGGCGGCGGTTTTGCCACAGGCCTACCAGTTCGGCAATTTCGACCATCGAGAAACCCAGGTCGCGGCAGCGCTTGATGAAGCGCAGCGTGTGCACATCGGCCGGGCTGTAGAGGCGGTAGCCGCTGTCTGTGCGGTTCACCTTGCCCAGCAGGCCCAGCGATTCGTAGTGCCGCAGCATCTTGGCCGACACGCCGCTCTGGCGCGCTGCCTCGCCAATGTTCACCGGCTCGCCAGACACCGCCGCAGGCTTAGGCTGCAACGGCATAGCCTTCTTCGGCAATGGCTTTGGCCAGGGTGTCGCGCGGCTGGGTGGATTCCACGTCCACCTTGTTTTGGCTGCGGTCGATGGTGACCTGGGCTTGCGGGTCGGCGTCCTGGATGGCGCGGGTGACTGCCTTTTCGCAGTGGCCGCAGGTCATGCCGGTAACGGTGAAGGTTTGGTGCATCACAACTCCTGTTTTGAATGGATGCAGGAATTGTGAACCTTGCTACCGTGGGAAGGTCAAGCGCGGGCTTTTCTCCCCACGGTTTGGCTTAGCGGCCGTAGGTGGCCGTGAAGCTGGCCTTGCCCAGCAGGTGCGCGCCCAGGCCCTTGTTCAGGATGAAGCCGTGCAAGCCCGCGGTGCCGGTTTTGGGGATGCCGCCGGCAGCCTGCAGGTCGTCCACATCGTAGGCAAACACCGTGAAGATGTAGCGGTGTGGCTTGTCGCCCACGGGGGGGCAGGGGCCGCCGTAGTTGCCGTTGCCACCGGTGGCGCCGGTGTCCTGGAAATCCGTGTTGCCGCCAAAGGCTGGTGCGGGCAGCGTGGTCGCCGCATTGCCGGCGCCACGTGCCAGGCCGTTGGCGCTGGCGGGGATGTTGTAGACCGTCCAGTGCCAGAAGCCGCTGCCGGTGGGGGCGTCGGGGTCGTACACGCTGAGGGCCAACTTCTTGGTGCCGGCGGGCACGTTGTCCCACTGGACTGCGGGCGACACATTGCCGCCCTGGCAGCCAAAGCCGTTGAGGACAAACTGGTTGTCGAACACGCCCGATTTCAGGTCCGGGCTGCTGAGGGTGAAGGGCTTGGTTTGGGCCCAGGCCGCGCTGGTGGCGAATGCCAGGCTGCCAGCCACCAGGGCGGCTGCGCCCAGGGCGGTGAGGGATGTGCGTACGTTGAATGTCATATCTGCTTTCCTTCCAAAAGACTGCGCTCATTGCGCAAGACAATTGTTGGGCGGCAGGCGGTGGAGGCGTTAGCCGCTGGCGCTGGTTTCTTGTGCCAAAGCGCTTTTTCTGAACGGGGCGGGCGCGGTGTCTGCGTTGCGCACCGACGAGGGGCTCAGGCCAAAGCGGTTGCGAAATGCGGCGGTGAAGCGGCTGTGCGACTCGTAGCCGCAGCGTTGCGAGATTTGCCCCACGGGGATTTCAGTGGACTGCAGCAGGCTCAGGCCCAGTTCCAGGCGTACCTCGCGCAGGCAGGCTGTCACGTTGCTGTTTTCTTCCTGCAGGCGCTGGCGCAGGGTGCTGCCGCTGAGCAGAAAGTGCTGGGCCAGCGTGTCCACCGACCAATCGGCATGCGGGCGTTGGGCGATGAGGTTGGTGACCCGGTCGGTCCACGACAGGGGCACGCGGGTGGGGAACACCAGGCGCTGCTCCGCCAGGGTCAGCAGCAACTCCACACCGCGGTGCACCGCGCTGGCCGAGAGCGTCTGGGCCGATGCGCGCTGGGCACGTTCCCAGGTCTGCGCCCAGTCGCCGGGGGCAGTGGTGGTGGCAAAGCCGCTCAGTGGCGGCTGGCTGGCCAGCGCGGGGTAGTGGCTGGCAAACGCGTCGGCCACCGCATCGGGAATGGTCCATACGCTGGCCGCATAGCGACCTGAGGGGCCTATGTGGTTGGACAGATCCCACTGGTGGCCAGCCGACAGCAGGCACAGCCCACCGGCCTGAACTTGCACCCGACCCTCCGCGCGCTGGGGGGTGACGATGCTTTTGGTGCCTGCGCGCACCCAAATGATGTTCGGGTTGCGAATGCGCACAGTTTTCACGGTGTGGCTGACGGCCACGGAGATGTCGAAGAAATGCGAATCCATGCGCTAGTTTGGCGCATGTGCCGCAAATTGTTTGCGCGCCACTTTAATTGGCGCAATAATGGCGCGATTCTGGTTTATGCGCCACCATGCCCAAGTTAACCCCGTCAGATGAACTGGACCGCCTTGTTCAGTGGATCGCTCAGCATCCGCAAGGGCTTGCCGTGGAAGCGCTCACCGTGGCTATGGGGGATATGCCGCGCCGCACGCTGCAGCGCCGTTTGGCTGCTTTGGTGCAGGCCCGGCGATTGGAGTTGGTGGGGCTGGGCCGCGCTGCACGCTATGTGGTGCCAAGCGCGCAATCTTTCCCAGCAGCGGTATCCGCGCTCCCACAGCTCTCTGTGCAGGAGCCTGGCGCCGACTACCCCACCGAGGCCTATGTACCCACGTCCCCAGAGGGCGAAGCCATCAAGGCCTATGTGCGCCAGCCACGCCACCTGCGCAAGCCCGTGGGTTATCAACAGGCGTTTCTGGAGGCCTACCAGCCCAATGTCACCGCCTACCTGCCCCCAGAATTGCGCGCCCAGTTGCATGTCTTGGGTCAGTCCCCAGCTGCGCAAACCCCCGCAGGCACCTTTGCGCGCGACATCCTGAACCGCTTGCTGATCGACTTGTCGTGGGCTTCTTCGCGCCTGGAGGGCAACACCTACAGCCGCCTGGACACCGAGCGTCTGATTGCCCAAGGCCAAGTGGCCGACGGCAAGGACGCGCTGGAAACCCAGATGATCCTCAACCACAAAGAGGCCATCGAATACCTGGTGCGGGACCCCGAGCGCGCCAGCCTCACGCCTGACACCGTGATTGCGCTACACGCCTTTTTGTCCAATGGACTGATGGCTGACCCTTCCGCGGTGGGCCGCATACGCCAGCGTGCGGTCGGCATTGGCGGTAGCGTGTACCTGCCCCTTGCTTTGCCGCAAGGCGTTCAAGAGCTGTTCGGCATCGTGGTAGAGATGGCGGCCGAGATTGAAGACCCGTTCGAGCAGGCCTTCTTTTTGATGGTGCATCTGCCCTACCTGCAGCCGTTTGAGGACGTGAACAAACGAGTTTCGCGCCTCACGGCCAATATTCCTTTTATCCGACACAACCTGTGTCCGCTGTCGTTTATTGATGTCCCGCAGCAGGCCTATGTGGACGCCATGCTGGGTGTGTATGAACTCAACCAGGTGGAGCTGTTGCGCGATGTGTTTGTGTGGGCCTATGCGCGGTCATGCCAGCAGTACGTAGCGGTGCAGCAAAACATGGGGCAACCGGATGTGTTCCGCCTGCGCTATCGGCGGGCACTGGGCGACGTGGTGGCGGGCATGGTGCGCGCGATGGAGCCTGCGGCGGAGGCGGCAGTGCGTGCGCGGATTCCGTCCGAGGTGGCGGAGGCAGACCGGGCTGGTTTTACGGCACTGGTGCTGGTGGAGCTCAAGGCGCTGCATGCGGGGAATGCGGTGCGGTTTGGGTTGCGGCCGTTGGAGGTGGAGGGGTGGCTTGCAAGGAAATGAATACGCTCACTGCGAAGGGCTCGGCGGCAGCTCGGCACACACTTCTCGCACGCAGCCGCGCAACCAGCGGTGCGCCGGGTCGGCGTGCTGGCGCGGGTGCCAGAGCAGGGAGACGGTGAACTCTGGGGTGGCAAAGGGCAGCGCAAAGCTGTGCATGCCGGCGCGCAGCACACCGGTGTGGCGCTCGGGCACGCTGGCGATGAGGTCGGACGCGCGGGCTAGGGCGACGGCGGTGGAGAAACCATCGACGATGGTGCGCACCTGCCGCTCCAGCCCCAGCCCCTGCAGGGCCTCGTCCAGCTGACCCTTGTCCAGCCCGCGGCGCGAGACATTCACGTGCTGCCCCGCGGCGTAGCGCTCAGGCGTGATCTCTCCCAGGCTTAGCGTGTGCCCGGCGCGCACCACGCCAATATGCCGGTCGCGGAACAGGGCCTGGGCACGCAGCTCGGGGCCCATGCTGCCTTCCACCACGCCGGTTTCCAGGTCTACCGTGCCGTCGCGCAGGGGGCCGCTGTCCTTGTCGGGCTTTTGCACAAAGCGCAGGCGTACGCCGGGCGCCTCGGCCGCCACGCGGGCAATCAGCGCAGGGCCAAAGTTCTCTACAAAGCCTTCGCTGGTGCGCAGCACAAAGGTGCGGTCCAGCTGCTGCAGGTCGATGTGTTCGGTGGGGCGCAGCGCGGCCTCCGCGTCCCGCACGAGCTGGCTCACCTTCTCGCGCAGCTCCAGCGCGCGCGGTGTGGGCACCAGGCCGCGCCCCGCGCGCACCAGCAGTGGGTCGCCGATGGTCTCGCGCAGGCGGGCCAACGCCCGGCTCATAGCGGAGGGGCTCAGGCGCAGCCGCCGGGCCGCGCCGGCTACGCTGCCCTCTTGCAGCAGCACATCCAGCGTGACCAGCAGGTTGAAGTCGGGGGTGGACATGGGCGAACCATAGCGCAAATGGCAATGACATGGCGTTGTGTGCATGAATACAGTGCAAACGCTGCGTCTTCCGCCATGCCAGTGAAAAACCTACGCTTCAGGCATGCAAACCTCACCCGCTCCCCTCCCCACCACCGCCCGTTGGGCGCTGGCCAGCCTGTCGCTGTCGCTGCTGCTGTCATCGCTGGGCACCAGCATTGCCAACGTGGGGCTGCCCACGCTGGCGCTGGCCTTTGGCGCATCCTTCCAGCAGGTGCAGTGGGTGGTGTTGGCCTATCTACTGGCCATCACCACGCTCATAGTCAGCGTGGGGCGGCTGGGCGATGTGGTGGGCCGCAGGCGCCTGCTGCTGGGTGGCATTGCGCTGTTCACGGTGGCATCGGGCCTGTGCGGGCTGGCGCCCACGTTGCCGCTGTTGATTGCGGCCCGCGCACTGCAGGGCCTGGGTGCAGCGGTGATGATGGCTATCACCATGGCGCTGGTGGGCGAGATGGTTCCCAAGGCGCGCACCGGCAGTGCCATGGGCCTGCTGGGCACCATGTCGGCCGTGGGCACGGCGCTGGGGCCCTCGCTGGGCGGTGTGTTGCTGGCCACGCTGGGTTGGCGTGCGCTGTTTCTTATCAATCTGCCTCTGGGTGCGTTGGCCGTCGTGCTGGCTTGGCGTTGCCTGCCAGTGGACCGCAACGCTGCACCGCAAGCCGCTGTGCGCTTTGACTACCCAGGTACCTTGCTGTTGGCGCTCACACTCGCAGCCTATGCGCTGGCTATGACCTTGGGGCGGGGCCACATGGGCTTGGTGAACTTGGTGTTGCTGGCAGCCGCAGCGCTGGGCGTGGCCTTGTTTGTGCGCACCGAGGCCCGCGCCGCATCGCCTCTGGTGCAGTTGGCCATGTTCCGTGACGCCGGACTGAGCGCGGGCCTGGCGATGAACGCGCTGGTGTCCACCGTGATGATGGCGACGCTGGTGGTGGGCCCGTTTTACCTGGCGCGCGGGCTGGGGCTGAGTGCGGCGTGGGTGGGTGGTGTGATGGCGGTGGGGCCGGTGGTCTCTGCCGTCAGCGGCGTGTTCGCGGGCCGCATGGTGGACCGCTGGGGTGCACAGCGCATGGTGGTGGCGGGGCTGGTGGCCATGGTGGCAGGGGCCGTGGGCTTGTCGGTATTGCCCCCGCTGCTGGGCGTGGCGGGCTACATCGTTGCCATGGCGGTGTTAACCCCGGGCTACCAGCTGTTCCAGGCGGCCAACAACACAGCGGCGATGCAAGATGTTCGTGCGGACCAGCGCGGGGTCACCTCGGGCATGCTCAATCTGTCGCGCAACCTGGGGTTGGTGACGGGGGCCTCGCTCATGGGAGCCGTGTTTGCCTGGGCTGTGTCGACCGCGGATGTGGGCACGGCACCGCCTGCCGACGTAGCCACTGGCTTGCAGATCACCTTTGCCGTGGCGGCTGCCTTGGTGGTGGCCGCGCTGGCCCTGGCGTTGAGAGGCGGTGCGCGGGCAAAGCCTGCAATAGCCCTATGACTTGACCTTCCCCCCATGGCAAGACCTAAGCTTGCGCCATGACTAACGAAACCTCCTCCGCGACCATCGATATCGGCATTGGCGGCATGACCTGCGCATCGTGTGTGATGCGTGTGGAAAAAGCCTTGAAGAAAGTGCCGGGCGTGGACAGCGCCACGGTGAACCTGGCCACCGAGTCGGCGCGCATCGAAGTGCACAACCCGGACATGGAAGCCCGTTTGCGCCGTGCGGTGCGTGATGCGGGTTACGAGCCACTGGCGCCCAGCGCAGCCATTGACACGGTGGATGCATCGCCTTGGGCTGGCTTTGCGCCAGTGGCCATAGGCCTGGCGCTCTGCGCGCCGTTGGTGTTGCCCATGGTGGGTGATCTGTTGGGCCAAGACTGGATGCTGCCCGCGCTGTGGCAGTTTTTGCTGGCCACACCGGTGCAGTTCATCCTGGGCGCGCGTTTCTACAAGGCGGGTTGGCATGCGCTCTTGGCGCGCACCGGCAATATGGATTTGCTGGTGGCGCTGGGTACCTCGGCGGGCTGGGCGCTGTCCATGTGGCTGTGGTTCACGGCGCCGGACCATGCGGCGCATGGCATGCCGGCCATGGCCCCGCATCTGTACTTTGAGAGCAGCGCCGTGGTGGTGACGCTGGTGCTGCTGGGCAAGTGGCTGGAGGCCGCTACCCGCCGCCAGACCACGGCCGCCATCCGCGCGTTGCACAGCCTGCGGCCTGACACGGCGCACCTGCTGGGCAGTGAGGGCGAAGTGGATGTGCCGGTGGCCGAAGTGCTGGTGGGCGACAAAATTGTGGTGAAGCCCGGCGAGCGTTTCCCCGTGGACGGCACGCTGCTGGAGGGCCGCACGCAGGTGGATGAATCCATGCTGACCGGCGAGCCGCTGCCCGTGACCAAAGAGGTGGGCGCCAAGCTCACGGGCGGCAGTATCAATGGCGAGGGCCGTGTGGTGCTGCAGGTGCGTGCGGTGGGGGTGGACACGGTGCTGTCCCACATCATTCGCCTGGTGGAAGACGCGCAGGCGGCCAAGGCGCCGATCCAGCGGCTGGTGGACCAGGTGAGCGCGGTGTTTGTGCCCGTGGTGCTGGTGATTGCACTGGGAACGCTGCTGGCCTGGTGGCTGACCGGTCACAGCTTTGAAGTGGCGCTGATCCACGCCGTGGCCGTGCTGGTGATTGCCTGCCCTTGCGCACTGGGCTTGGCCACACCGGCGGCCATCATGGCGGGCACGGGTGTGGCAGCGAAGTTTGGCATCTTGATCAAGGACGCGCAGGCGCTGGAAGTGGCGCACACCGTGAACGTGGTGGCCTTCGACAAGACCGGCACGCTGACCGTAGGCCAGCCGCGCCTGACGGCGTTGGTGCCGGTGGGGCTGGGGGAGGATGAAGCCCTGCGCTTGGCCGCGGGCCTGCAAAGCGGCAGCGAACACCCGCTGGCCCACGCCGTGGTGGCGGCTGCCAAAGCCAAGACGATAGACGTGCAAGTCCCCACCGAAGTGCAAGCCGTACCCGGCCGCGGCACCCAGGGCGTGGTGGCCGGACGCACACTGCTGCTGGGTAGCTTGCGTTGGATGGCCGAGCTGGGCGTGGCGTTGGACACAGTGAGTACGCAGGCCGCACAACTGCAGGCTGATGGCGCCACCGTGTCTGCCATGGCCGAGCGCACCGGGGCTGGTGTGACCTTGCTTGCCCTGTTGGCCTTTGCCGACGAACCCAAGCCCGGCGCCAAAGAAGCGCTAGCTACCTTGAAGGCCCGTGGCATCCAGACCGTGATGATTTCGGGCGACAACCGCGGTGCTGCCGAAGCCATGGCGAAACGTTTGGGCCTGGATGCGAAAGATGTGTTGGCCGAGGTGCTGCCCGGTGACAAAGCGGCGAAGGTTGCCGAACTCAAAGCCGGTGGCAAAGTCGTGGCCATGGTGGGTGACGGCGTGAACGACGCCCCCGCGCTCGCCGCAGCGGATGTCGGCATGGCCATGGCCAACCCCAATGGTGGTGGTACTGATGTGGCCATGCACGCGGCCGGCATCACGCTGATGCGCGGCGACCCGCTGCTGGTGGCCGGCGCGCTCGACATCAGCCGCCGCACGGTGGCCAAGATTCGGCAAAACCTGTTTTGGGCTTTCGCCTACAACGCGGCGGGCATTCCGCTGGCGGCGCTGGGCTACCTGAGCCCCGTGGTGGCCGGCGCGGCCATGGCGCTGAGCTCGGTGAGCGTGATGATCAATGCCTTGCTGCTCAAGCGCTGGAAGCCGGATTAAGCATGAAACCAGCCTCTAGCCCGCGTAGACTCTGCGCAAGTAGCTCCTAAAATAAGAGCAACTTTACTTCGTGCAGGCCGAGAAGTGGTTGTTCCCGTTGGACATGCACTGGTAGAAGCTGCGGTCCTTGCCGGTGGAGAACTGGCAGTGGGCCAGCGTCGTCTGGGACTTGGCACGGCGCAGGTTGGCGGCGTTGTTGTCGTAGTCCGCCTGGGTGATGTAGCCGTCTTTCAGGTTCTTGGCGCTCACCTCCAGCGCGGTGTCTGCCTGGTCCTGCGCATTCTTGACTGCGCTCATGCAGTCCAGCGGCACCTCTTTGCTGTCCTTGGTTTTCAGCGCTTTTTCCATGCCCTTGGCCAAGTCCTGCACATCCTTGGGAATCTTCTTGGTGCCGTCGGGGTTGTACTCAGTAGTGCCACCAGCCTTGCCGTTGTTGTCACCACCAAAGCCGCTGTTGCTGCGCAGCTTCAGGGCTTCGGTGCCCTTGTCGGTCGCGGGTGGCTGTGAGCCGTAATGGGTTTTGCCCTCGGCGTCCACCCATTTGTAGACGCCCTGGGTGTGGCCCACAGAGGTGCACAGCAGCAGTGCCAGGGACAAGAGGGTGGGGTAGAGGCGCATGGTGGGGCGGGTGCGAAGATGGGCTGGGGGGAAATTCTATGCGGGCAGCGTGTTGGCAGCTGTAAGCTTGTCTCCATGCGGGTAAGCTTTTAGACTGCAATAAAAAAGGAAGACACACCATGACCACCATGTCCCTGATGCGGCTTTTCACAATTCGGCTGCGCATGTTGGGCGCCATTGCCATGGTGCTGGCGCTGCTGGCGGTGGTAGGAGTGGGGGGGCTGTGGGGCATGGCGCAGATCCAGGCCGAGAGCGATGCCTTTCTGGACCATTCCTTCGCGCGGGTGCAGCACCTGGGCCGCCTGCAGGCCGCCATCAGCTCGGTGCGCCAGGCCGAGAAGGACATGATCATCGAGTACGAGCGCCCGGCCGAGGTGGAGAAGGCCTATGCACGCTGGAAGACCAACCTGACCACCGTGGACGACATCACGGCCCACCTGCTGGAGGATGCCGACAACCCGTTGATTCGCGGCATGCAGGCCAACCTGAAGACCTACACCAAGATGTTCGAGCCGGTGACCGTCCAGCTCAAGACCAGCGGTTACGAATCCGCCACCACGGCCAACCGCATGAGCCAGAAGGCGCTGGCCGAGGTGGAAAAGGTGCAGCTGCAAACGCGTGAGCTGGAAGAACTGCTGCAGAACGAAGCGAATGAGGCGATCCGCAAGCAGCAAAACGTGGGCAAGACCATCAAGTGGCTGTTCATTGTGGCCCTGGCGGGGGCCGTGGTGGTGGTGGTGCCGCTCACCATCTTGAACATGCTGTCCATCTGCCGTCCGCTGGAGCAGGCGCGTCAGCTGGCCCAGGCCATTGCCGGGGGCGACTTGTCGCAGAGCGTGGACGTGGTGGGCAAGGACGAAGTGGCCGACCTGCAGCGCGCGCAAAAAGCCATGCAGGAGGGCCTGGGTGCGCTGGTGTCGCAGGTGCGCAATGCCAGCGAAAGCGTGGCCCTGGCCAGCCAGGAAATTGCCTCGGGCAACCAGGACCTGTCGCACCGCACCGAGCAGTCGGCCAGCAGTGTGCAGGAGACCGTGGCCTCGCTGTCGGACCTGACCACCAATGTGCAGCAAACCGCCAGCGCCGCGCAGACCGCGCGCCAGCTGTCCGATTCCGCCTCCACGCTAGCGGCCCGCGGCGGCAAGGTGGTGACGCAGGCCGTGGGCAGCATGCACGAGATCGCCGCCTCCAGCCGCAAGATCAACGACATCATTGGCCTGATCGACTCGATTGCGTTCCAGACCAACATCCTGGCGCTGAATGCCGCCGTGGAGGCCGCCCGTGCGGGGGAGCAGGGCCGAGGTTTTGCGGTGGTGGCCTCCGAGGTGCGCAGCCTGGCCAAGCGCTCGGCCGATGCGGCGCAGGAGATCAAGGTGCTCGTCAGCACCAGCGTGACCGCGGTGGACGGCGGCGTGAAGCTGGTGGAAGAGGCTGGTGCCGCCATGCAGGAAATGGTGGACGGCGTGCAGCGCGTGGGCGCCATCATTGGCGAGATCACCGCGGCGGCGACCGAGCAGTCCAGCGGCATTGCACAGGTGAACGCGTCGGTGGGCAGCATTGACCAGGCCACGCAGCAAAACGCCGCGCTGGTGGAAGAGTCCGCCGCGGCGGCTGAGTCCCTGCGCGAGCAGGCGGAGCGGCTGGCCGAGGTGGTGCGCCAGTTCCGCCTGCAGGTAAACCAAAGGGGTTGAGCGATCTATGTTTGCGGTGTTTCCGGTCAGTTTGCGATATGGATTCGTTGTGGTGTTGGTAGTGGTCGTGGCGAGCACAGCCTGGCGTCACCGTGACGATGACTGGGTGCATGGCCTGTTGCGCCCTGAGGGGTCGGGCAAGGTACAGATTCAGTTTGACAACGGCACCGTGCGCGAGCCCGCGGCAGTCGTACCTGTTGCCAGTGACAAGGCGCCGGAGAATTTGCCGGGGCAATTGAAAAAATGCCTGCGTGGGAAGCAAACGATCTATACGGACCAGCCTTGTAGTCCTGATGCCAAGGTGGCAAAGGTGGATGGAGGCAACGTGACGGTGGTGCCGTCTGTGGGGGCCAAGCCGACATCGAGGTCAGACACTGGGACTGCTCCGGCGGAAGCTCGCAAGACGTTGCGCGATGCGTTGGATCTATCGGGCAACGACAATATTCGCGACAAAATGATGGAGCGTGCGGTCAACAAGTGACAGAACCCACAGCGAATCGAGAGGCCTGGGCCTTGGCCCTGTCGCTGGGTGCGCTGCTGGCACTACGTCAAAAGGCACTCTAGCCCTCGTAGACACTGCGCGAACAGCTCCTGTTTTTATAGCGTTAAGGCAAGCTTGTCAGGCCGCGGCGCGGATCAGACGTGCCGCTTTTTCCGCAATCATGATGGTGGGGGCGTTGGTGTTGCCGGTGACCAGGTGCGGCATGATGGACGCGTCCACCACGCGCAGGCCGCGCACGCCGTGCACGCGCAGCTCGGGGTCCACCACGGCCATGGGGTCGTTGGCGGGGCCCATCTTGCAGGTGCCGCTGGGGTGGTATTCCGTGTCCGAGTGGTCGCGCAAGAACTGTTCGATCTGCGCGGTGTTGTTCCGGTCTATGGGGTAGAGCATCTTGCCGCGGTAGGCGTCCAGTGGCTGGGCCTGCATGATGTCAAAACCCATTTGCGTGCCCTTGACCAGCGTGGCCATGTCTTCGGGGTCTGTGAGGTAGGCGGGGTCGATGCGCGGCGCGTCCGTGGGCTTGGCACTTTGCAGGGTCACGCTGCCGCGACTCTTGGGGCGCATCAGTGTCACGTGCAGGGTGTAGCCGTGGCCCAGGTGGGTTTTGCGGGTATGGTCGTCCACGATGCCGGTGCACAGCGCGAGCTGGATGTCGGGTGCATCGGCCTCAGGCCGGGTTTTCAAAAAGGCCTGCGATTCGGCCACGTTGGTGGTGACCCAGCCAGTGCGCTGCTTGCGCCATTCCAGCACTGACTTGGCCACCGTCCAGGCGCCCTTGGCGGAGAGGCCCAACGCGGCATCGGTCTGCTGGGTGCGGTAGATGAGCACGGTAGTGACGTGGTCCTGCAGGTTCTGGCCCACACCGGGCAGGGCGTGGCGCACGGGAATGCCGTGCTCGCGCAGGTGCGCCGCTGGCCCCACGCCGGAGAGCATCAGCAGTTGGGGTGAACCAAACGCGCCGCCTGACAGCACCACCTCGCGCCGCGCGCGCACTTCCTGCACCTGGCCGTTGCGTGCATATTGCACGCCCACGGCGCGCTGGTTCTCGCCCGCACCTTCGAACAGCACCTTGTGGGTGTGCGCGTGGGTGATGACGGTGAGGTTGGGCCGGCCCAGGTGGGGCGTGATGTAGGCGCGCGCGGCGCTCCAGCGTTCGCCGTCTTTCTGCGTGACCTGGGCGGGCGCGCAGCCCAGTTGGTTGGCGCCGTTGTAGTCGGGGGTGCGGGGCAGGCCCTGGGTTTCACAGGCTTGCAAAAATGCATCGTTGAGCTTGCTGGGGCTGCGCAGGTAGCTCACGTTGAGCGGGCCGCCCACGCCGCGGTAGGTGTTCTCGCCATGGCACTGGTTGTTCTCGGACTGCTTGAACAGCGGTAGCACGTCGGCATAGCTCCACCCGGTGTTGCCCTGGGCGGCCCAGCGGTCGTAGTCGTAGGCGTTGCCGCGCGTGTAGACCATGGCGTTGAGCGAACTGCTGCCGCCCATGACCTTGCCGCGCGGTGCAAAGCCGCGTCGCCCGCCCAGGCCGGGCTGGGGCACGCTCTCGTAGTTCCAGTTGAAGAGGCCCAGCCGCGCGGTGGCGGCAAAGCCCAGCGGGGCATGGATGAAGGCGCTGCTGTCGGGGCCACCGGCTTCCAGCAGGCAGACGGACACGGCGGGGTCTTCGCTCAGGCGGCTGGCCACCACACAACCGGCGGAACCGCCGCCAACAACGATGTAATCAAATTCTTGCAAAGGCATGGAGGGTCAATCTTGGTAACTGGGGTCGGTGCGGTTGAGTTTGCGGATGAGGGCGGGCCAGACAAAGGTGCCGCCCAGGCCGCCGGTTTGCACACGCATGGCTTCACTCACGCCTTTGACGATCTGCGGGTTCACATGGGTGAGTTCGCCACCGGCCTGCGCGCCGAGCTGGATCTGGCAGGTGGCCTCCAGCGTGTACATGCTGAGGAATGCATCGGCAATGGTCTTGCCCACGGTCAGCAGGCCATGGTTGCGCAGCACCAGAAAGTTGGCCTGGCCCAGGTCGGCCTGCAGGCGGGGTTTCTCGTCGTCGCGGAAGGCCACGCCTTCGTAGTCGTGGTACGCCAGTGAGGCCAGTACAAAGGTGGACTGCTGGCTCAGCGGCAGAATGCCGGCCTTCTGCGCGCTGACGGCCACGCCCGCACGGGTGTGGGTGTGCATCACGCAGCCCGCATCTTCGCGCACCTCATGCACGGCGCTGTGGATCACAAAGCCGGCCGGGTTCACGGGGTAGGGCGAGTCGATCAGCTTATTGCACTGCTGGTCCACTTTGACCAAACTGCTGGCAGTGATTTCGTCAAACATCAGCCCATAGGGGTTGATGAGGAAGTGGTGCTCGGGCCCGGGGATGCGCGCACTGATGTGGGTGAACACCAGATCGCTCCAGCCATACAGCGCCACCAGCCGGTAGCAGGCGGCCAAGTCCACGCGCAGCTTCCATTCTTCGGGGCTGACCTGCGATTGCACGGATGATGTGGCCATATGGATATCTCCGGATCTTTTGTGGGGACTTGGCCACGTTAACCGGACGTTAGGCTCTAAACTGTTAAAAAATTAACAATCAAGGGTAATCACCGGGGAGAAATGGATGGGGTACTCAAAAGCCGAGCTGCTGCACAAGCTCTCGCTCAATGTGTGGTTTGGCAGCCTGCCGCTGGCGGACCGCAAGGCCATGCTGTCGGCCGCGGCGTTAGTGCCGGTGCGCACTGGCGACATGTTGTACCACAAGGGGGAAATCACCGGGGGTTTCTATGGCGTGGTGGACGGTGCCTTCAAGGTGTCCAGCCTGGGGGAGGATGGCCGCGAGGGCATTCTGTCCATCATGGAAGAGGGCAACTGGTTTGGTGAGACTACGCTCTTGGACGGTCTGCCCCGGCCCCACGATGTGACTGCGCTGCATGAGGGGGTGGTAGCGGTCATCCTGCCCGGCGACTTCCAGACCCTGCTGCAACGCGCGGGCTTTGTCCAAGGCATAGGCGCGCTGCTGTGCACGCGGGTGAGGGCGCTGTACGGTCTGGTGGAAGACGCCATGCTGCGCTCCACCCGCGCCCGGGTAGCGCGCCGCCTGCTGGCGCTGGCACGGGGCGACACCACCATGGCACCGCAGGCGCGGACTGTGATCACCGTGTCGCACGAGGCGCTGGCCATGATGCTGGGCGTGACGCGCCAAACCCTTGCCAAGGAGCTCAAATATCTGGTGCATGAAGGTGTGCTGGCGCTGGGCTATGGGCACATTGATATCTTGTCGCCCGAGGCCCTGTTGCGGGAAGCGGCGTTGACCTGACCTACCTGGACAAGGACTCTAGCAGCTCTTTGCTATCAATGTAGGAGCTACTAGCGCAATATCTACGGGAGCTAGAGCCCTATTTCGTACTTAATCCGTGCTCAAGCGGGGTGCCGCCCACAGCACCTGGTCCACCACGGTCTGCACGCCGCGGCGCTGGCGTTCTTCAATCAGCTGGCCTTGTTCGTCAAACGCCTTGCCGGCCGAACCCAGCGCAAACTGTTTTGGCGCGAGCCAGCAGTGCAGGGCCAGCAGTAGCGGTTGCAAATGGCTCAGCGACCGCAGGCCGCCGAGTGCGCCGGGCGATGCGCTCAGCAGGCCCACCACCTTGTCGGCAAAAGGCTTCTCGCCATCGGCCCAGACCGGGTGACCTTTTACTGGGCTGCTGGCCCAGTCCAACGTGTTCTTCAGCAAGCCGGTGTAGCTGCCGTTGTACTCGGGCGAGACGATGATCCAGGCCGGGTGCGCGGCCATGATTTCCTTGAGGTGAATCACGTCGGGCGGCGTGCCTGTAGCTTCCAGGTCGGCGTTGTAGAGGGGGATGTCGAAGTCGCTCAGTTCCAGGTGCGTTACTTCGGCACCGGCCTCACGGGCCAGGGTCGCGGCTACGTGGGCGAGGCGGCGGTTGAAGGAGTGTTGGCGGGTGCTGCCCGCGAAGATCAGGAGTTTGGTCATGGTTTGGATTGTCGCTAAGTCAGGGTTTTTTGTTCGCCCGCGGTGGGGGTGGGTATGCGTTTTGCTCCGTGTCCCCCGCCCGCTGTGCGGGCTCCTCCTTGACCTGCGCAAAACGCATACCCATCCCCACCGCTCGAAGTTACGGACGCTCGCGTTTGAGTGCGAACACGGTGGGAGATCAAGTGGGGCGGGTGCTCTGCAAAGTGAGGTCAAGGAGGAGGCCCCTCACGGGCCGGGGGACACGAACGGCGCAGAGTACCCGCCCCGCTTGATCCAGAAGTAACGCAACCAATCAGAACCGTAGCGTGCCAAAAAATCAGGCACCCGTTAAAATCCTTCCCTTCCCCCTCACTTGGCGCGCTCCCTCCCTGTCTTTGGCGCGCCCGAATAGACCACCATGTTGTACCCACAAGATTTCGATGTCATCGTCGTTGGCGGCGGCCATGCCGGCACCGAGGCCGCGTTGGCTGCCGCCCGCATGGGCAGCAAGACGCTGCTGCTCTCCCACAACATCGAAACCTTGGGCCAGATGAGCTGCAACCCCAGCATCGGCGGCATCGGCAAAGGCCACCTGG
Source organism: Rhodoferax saidenbachensis (assembly GCF_031457975.1). Classification (GTDB taxonomy): domain Bacteria; phylum Pseudomonadota; class Gammaproteobacteria; order Burkholderiales; family Burkholderiaceae_C; genus Allorhodoferax; species Allorhodoferax saidenbachensis_A. The sequence goes on along the minus strand of NZ_JAVDXO010000006.1, from coordinate 128,807 downwards.
TCAAAGAGGTGGACGCCATGGGCGGCGCGATGGCACTAGCCACCGACGAGTCGGGCATCCAGTTCCGCATTCTCAACAGCAGCAAGGGCCCGGCTGTGCGTGCCACGCGTGCGCAGGCCGACCGGGTTTTGTACAAAGCCGCCATCCGCCGCATGCTGGAGAACCAGCCCAACCTGTGGCTGTTCCAGCAGGCCGTGGACGACCTGATGATCGAGGGTGACCGCGTGGTGGGCGCCGTCACCCAAGTGGGCATCCAGTTCCGAGCCAAGACGGTGGTGCTGACGGCCGGTACTTTTCTGGACGGCAAGATCCACGTGGGCCTGAACAACTACGCCGCCGGTCGGGCAGGGGACCCGCCTGCCGTGTCCTTGTCCGCCCGCTTGAAAGAACTCAAGCTGCCGCAGGGCCGCCTGAAGACCGGCACGCCGCCGCGCCTGGATGGCCGCAGCATTGATTTCAGCAAGTGCATCATCCAGCCCGGCGACGGCGTGCCCGGCGGCATGAGCGATCAGATGCCGGTGGCCAGCTTCATGGGCAACGTGGCCATGCACCCGCGGCAGGTGCCATGCTGGATCACCCACACCAACGAGCGCACGCACGACATCATCCGCAGCGGCTTTGACCGTAGCCCCATGTTCACCGGCAAGATCGAGGGCGTGGGCCCGCGCTATTGCCCGAGCGTGGAAGACAAGATCAACCGCTTTGCCGACAAGGACAGCCACCAGATCTTTCTGGAGCCCGAAGGCCTGACGACGCATGAGTACTACCCCAACGGCATCAGCACCAGCCTGCCGTTCGATATCCAGTACGAACTGGTGCGCAGCATGGCTGGGCTGGAGAACGCCCACATCCTGCGCCCGGGTTACGCCATCGAGTACGACTACTTTGACCCGCGCAGCCTGAAGAGCACATTCGAGACCCGCCAGATCGGCGGCCTGTTCTTTGCCGGCCAGATCAATGGCACCACGGGTTACGAAGAGGCGGCCGCGCAAGGCATGTTCGCCGGTATCAACGCCGCGTTGCAGGTGCGCGCCATGGGTGGTGGCGATGTGGCGCTGAGTGCTGCTGGTAGTGCCAGCTACATGGGCGACACATGGTTGCCCGGCCGCGACCAGGCCTACCTGGGCGTGCTGGTGGACGACCTGATTACCAAAGGCGTGACCGAGCCCTACCGCATGTTCACCAGCCGGGCCGAGTTCCGCTTGCAGCTGCGCGAAGACAATGCCGACGACCGACTGACCGAAATGGGCCGCCAGCTGGGTCTGGTGGACGACGCGCGTTGGGCTGCGTTCAGCCGCAAGCGCGATGCTGTTTCACGTGAAACAGAGCGTCTCAAAGCCATCTGGGTGAACCCCCGCAACTTGGCTGCCGAAGAATCCGAGCGCGTGTTGGGCAAATCCATCGAGCATGAATACAACCTGGCCGACCTGCTGCGCCGGCCCAATATCAGTTATGCGGCGCTGATGTCACTGGACCATGGCAAGTACGCCAACCGTGATCTGGCGCCGCCTGTTTCACGTGAAACCACCGATGCGGCGCTCAGTGTGGAAGTGGCTGCGCAACATGCCTTTGTGGCCGCGGTGGTGGAGCAGGTAGAGATTGCCGCCAAGTACTCCGGCTACATCGACCGCCAAAAAGACGAAGTGGAGCGCGCCGCCCATTACGAGAACCTGCGCCTGCCAGCCGAGCTGGACTACATGCAGGTCAGCGCCCTGAGCATCGAGGCGCGCCAGCGCCTGAACAAGTACCGGCCCGAAACCCTGGGCCAGGCCTCGCGCCTGTCGGGCATCACGCCCGCCACCATCTCGCTGTTGCTGATCCATCTGAAGAAGGGCAACTTCCGCGGCTTTGCCGAAAAAGTGGCAGCGTAAACTAGCTCCTTTTTCCAACGAGCCGGGGAGGGCTGTGCATGCCGCGTGCGATTGTTCTGGTGCTGACCTTGATCGGGATCTTGGTCATCCCCCTGGCGTTGAAGAAATGTGCGTCGCCCAAAACGCCACCGGTGGCGGTAGCCCCCTCGGGTGCACCGCTGGCACCGGCAGTCAGCAGCCCCGAGCCCGCGGGTAACAAACCCATCGGCTACGGCATGACCTTTGGCCTGGCCGCGCTGGAAGACAAGGACCCCAAGGATGTGGCCAGCCTGGAATGTGGTGCGGGCGACGCTACGCTGGAACGCCCCTACAAAGGTGGCTGTAACCCCACGGTGGGCGATACCAGCTGCCGCATCGTGTTGCCACTGTTGTGTATCAAGAAGGGCGACCTGCCTCGGCCCGGTGGTCTGAGCGGCCACGGCTGGACGCGCGGTGAACTGGCCGCCACGCAGGCGGTGATGGGCGCGACCCTGGATTCCGAGATGAAAGCCAATGTGATGTGCGAGCGCGAGCTGGGTCCCGGTTGGCGCATGGCCACTTTTGCCGATGGCGGCAACTACATGGACGACCAGAACTACGACCACGAAGCCCGCGGTGATGTCTGGGGTCTGCAGGGTCGCCTGGGCCCCAATATCGGTGGTAACGGCCGCTACTGGGTGAACTCCCCGGGTCAATCCGCCAACTGCTGGAACTAAATTCAATGCAACTTTCGCGCGTATTCATGGTGGCCGCAGGCCTGTCGTTATTGGTCGCTTCGGCGCAGGCCGAAGTGTTCAAGTGCAAGGGCACCGACGGCAAGGTGGTGTTCAGCGACCACGCCTGCGCCGCGGACCAGACGAGTTCGTCGGTGCCGGGCATCACCAAATCCGCCACCAAACCAGCGCCGCCCGTGGAACCTGCGACGGCCCTGGAGCAAGCCAAGCGCCAGCAAGTGCAGGCCGGGTTGAGTCCCGAGTGCCAGGCGCTGGGCGACAAGGCGTCCCAGCTCTTGCGTTCCGAGGCCGGTCTGGAAGAGATCAAGCGTGCGGTGTCGGAGTTCGAAGGCCGCTGTGGCGACCAGGTGGAGAAAGCCTGGCGCGCCTCCGGCCAAGCGCGTCCCACCGGTAAACCGGACGCTGCCAGCTGTCGCGTGCTGCGCCAGGTGCGCGATGATGCCAAGGCCCAGCTGTCCAAAATGACTGACAAGGAAAAGATGGAATACGTCAAACTGCAGAACGAGGTGTCCGTTGCCTGCCCTTAAGCTGAACCACCGCGAGGTGTTGGCCCAAGCACTGCCCGCCCTGGGCCTGACGCTGGATGACGCCCAGATCACTGCACTGTTGGACTACCTAGCCCTGATCCAGAAGTGGACCAAGGTCTACAACCTGACGGCCGTGCGCGACCCGGACGAGATGCTGACGCATCACCTGCTGGACAGTCTGGCGGTGATAGCTCCTTTGCAAAAGCAGCTGGCTGCGTTGGCGGGGCGGGGTGTCGTGGGGGACAAACCGCGCCTGCTCGACGTGGGCTCGGGCGCCGGCTTGCCCGGCATCGTCATTGCCATTTGCTGTCCGCACATCACGGTGCATTGTGTGGACACGGTGGCCAAGAAGGCTGCGTTTATCCAACAGGTGGCGGTGACGCTGAAGTTGCCGAATCTGCGGGGTATCCACGCGCGGGTGGAAAGTTTGACCGAGCCGTACGACGTGGTGAGTTCGCGGGCCTTTGCGTCGTTGGTGGACTTCACGACTTGGTCGGAGAAGGCGCTGGCGGGGCAGGGTGTCTGGATGGGGATGAAGGGCAAGCATCCGGCGGAGGAGATGGCTGCGCTGTCTGGTTCGGTGGAAGTGTTTCACGTGGAACAACTGGCTGTGCCGGGGTTGGATGCAGAGCGGTGCATTATTTGGATGCGGAAGAGGGCTCCGGTTTAAGGCCTCGCTTTTCGGCTTCGGTGGGGGCTGGGCAAGGGTTGGCGTTTTGCTTCGTGTCCCCCGGCCTTCGGCCTCCTCCTTTACCTACGCAAAACGCCAACCCCTACCCAGCCAACGGCAAGGGTGGTGTGCCCACGGTGGAAAACCCATTTCTTGTTCGTAGCTGAGTGGCAGGGGTGCACCCCAAAGTGAGGTCAAGGAGGAGGGCCAAAGGCCCGGGGGACACGAACGGCGGGGTGTACCCCTGGCGCTCAGCGAGCCCAGAACAACAGACCGGAATTTCCAACGTAAACTCAACCCTTCCCCTGAAAGAAAACCACCATGCTCGGCGTCACCGATTACGGCACTTTTGTCATCACCATCCTCGTGTTCCTGGCCATTCCCGGCCCGGGCAATTTGGCACTGGTGACGTCCACCAGCAAGGGCGGCATTGCGGGCGGACTGGCCGCCACGCTGGGCGTCATCCTCGGGGACCAAGTGCTGATGTGGTCGGCGGTGGCCGGTGTGGCCGCACTGCTGGCTGCGTATCCCGATGCCTTCCATGCCGTGCAGTGGATGGGTGCTGCGTACCTCGCCTGGCTGGGCTTCAAGATGCTGACCGCTAAACCCGGTGCCGCGCCCGTGCTCAACATCAAGGCCGGTCACTACCTGCGCCAGGCGCTGCTCATCACGCTGCTCAACCCCAAGGCCATCCTCTTCTACATGGCCTTCTTCCCACTGTTTGTGGACCGTGCCAGCCAGCAGGGTCTGGTGACCTATGGCTTCATGGCTGCCACCATCGCCTTCCTCACATTTTTGTACGGCCTGGGCGCCACGCTGCTCACACACTTTCTGGCCGAGCGCATGCGCGCCAATCCCAAGATTGGCCGCGTGCTGGAAAAAGTCGCGGGCCTGTTCCTGGTTGGCTTCGGCATCAAGCTGGCCTTGCAGTCGCGCTGAGCGCCTGCCTTCATTTGCACCCGTTTTCTAGTCTCCTCACGTAAAGCGCTTTATGGCCAAAATTTTCTGCGTTGCCAACCAAAAGGGTGGCGTTGGCAAGACCACCACCACCGTCAACCTGGCGGCTGGCTTGGCCAAGGTGGGCCAGCGCGTGCTGATGATTGACCTGGACCCGCAGGGCAATGCCACCATGGGTTCGGGGGTGGACAAGCGCAAGCTGGAGCTCACCATTTACGACGTGCTGCTCGAATCGGCCTCGGTGGCCGAGGCGCGCACCACGAGCGAAAAGCTCATCGAAGGCGGCTGCGGCTACGACATCCTGGGCGCCAACCGCGAACTGGCGGGTGCCGAGGTGGAACTGGTGGAAGTGGAGCGCCGCGAAAAGCGCCTTAAGCAGGCACTGGCCGTGGTCGATGCCGAGTACGACTTTGTGCTGATCGACTGCCCTCCAAGCTTGAGCATGCTGACCCTGAACGGCCTGTGCTGTGCGCACGGCGTGATCGTGCCCATGCAGTGCGAATACTTTGCGCTCGAAGGCCTGACCGATCTGGTCAACACCATCAAGCAGGTCAAGGCCAACCTCAACGACGACCTGCAGATCATTGGCCTGTTGCGCGTCATGTTCGACCCGCGCATCACGCTGCAGCAGCAGGTCAGCGACCAGCTCAAGGCTCACTTTGGCGACAAGGTGTTCAACACCGTGATCCCGCGCAATGTGCGCCTGGCCGAAGCGCCCAGCTACGGCGTGCCCGGCGTGGTGTTTGACCCCAATTCCAAGGGCGCACAGGCCTTCGTGACCTTCGCACAGGAGATGGTGGATCGCATCCAAGCCATGTAGGCGTTTGTAAACCAAATAGGCCTCTAGCCCCCGTCAACATTGCGCAAGCAGCTCCTGAATTCATAGCAAACCATGTTCGCCCCCACCGTTCTCATCTTGCCCGGCTGGCAAAACTCTGGTGCCGCCCACTGGCAAAGCCGCTGGGAGGCGCTGTACGGCTACACGCGCGTGCAGCAGCACGATTGGATGCAGCCGCTGCGTGGCGACTGGATGGCGCAGCTGGAAGACGCCGTGCTGGCCGCGCCCACGCCCGTGGTGCTGGTAGCGCACAGCCTGGGCTGCATGCTCACCGCCGCTTGGGCCCAGCATTCGCAAAACACACACAAGGTGCAGGCCGCGTTCTTGGTGGCGCCTGGCGACCCTGAGCGCGAAGAGCTGCGCGCCGCGCTCAAGAGCTGGTGGCCCGTGGTGATGGACAAGTTGCCGTTTGCCGCCGAGCTGCTGGGCAGCCAGAACGACCCGTATTGCACTTTCGCCCGCGCCCAACAATTTGCCGCCGCCTGGGGCGCTGAGTTTGTGGATTACGGCGCGGCCGGCCACATCAACGCCGACACCGGCCTGGGTGACTGGGCCGACGGCTACGCTCGGTTGCAGGCCCTGATCGAACGTACTGCCAGCAGCGCCTGAACCCGAATTTCAAAGGAAGAAGAACATGGTCACGAAGAAACCCAAGGGATTGGGCATGGGACTGGAAGCCCTGCTGGGCCCCAAGGTCAAGGACACGCCCGCGGCCGACGCCGCACCGTCCAACCCTGGCACACCCAACACCCTGCTGCTGACCGACATGGTGGCCGGCGTCTACCAGCCGCGCACGCGCATGGACGAAGGTGCGTTGTATGAACTCGCCGAGAGCATCAAGGCCCAGGGCATCATGCAGCCCATCCTGGTGCGCCAGCTCGACGAGGCGGACGCGGCCAAGCATATCGGCGAAGGTCGTAAACGCCCCATCTACGAAATCATTGCGGGCGAACGCCGCTTCCGCGCGGCCAAGCTGGCCGGGCTGGACAGCGTGCCCGTGCTGGTGCGCGATGTCCCCAACGAGGCCGCCGCGGCCATGGCGCTCATCGAGAACATCCAGCGCGAAGACCTGAACCCGCTGGAAGAAGCGCAAGGCCTGCAGCGCCTGATCAAGGAGTTTGGTCTCACGCACGAAACCGCGGCCCAGGCGGTGGGCCGTTCGCGCAGTGCTGCATCGAATCTGCTGCGCCTGCTGAACCTGGCCGACCCGGTGCAGACCATGCTGATGGCCGGTGACCTGGACATGGGCCACGCCCGTGCGCTGCTGGCGCTGGACCGCGGCACGCAGATCACCGCGGCCAACCAGATTGCCACCAAGAAGATGTCGGTGCGCGAGGCCGAGAGCCTGGTCAAGAAACTCAGCGCCGAATTTTCACTGACGCCACAAAAGCCGACCAAGGAAAAATCGCGCGACTTGAAGCGCGTGGAAGAAGAACTGTCCGACCTGCTGATGGCGCAGGTGGAGGTGGTGGTGAAAAAGCGCGTCAAACGCCATGGCCGCGTGGAAGAGATGGGCGAGGTGGTGATCCAGTTCGGCTCACTCGACGAGCTCAACGGCCTGATCGAACGCCTGGCACCTGGCAGCAACCGCTAGTTGCTATCAAAACAAGAGCTGCTGGCGCATATTCCATAGGGGCTGGAGGCTGATTTGACCCCTAAACCCTGGCATCGCTTGAACCCTGCTGCCTGGCCCTGGCCGCTGCCAGCCATCGTGGCCTGGGGGCTGTGTTGGGCGCTGTTTCGTACGCTGTGGGAGCATGGCCTGGCGCTGCACTGGTCGCTGGCGTTGGCCAGTGCGTTGGGGGTGCTGTTGAGCCTGTGGGGCGGCAGCTGGTGGCGCCGCCTGCTGATCGCGGCGGGCTTTCCGGTGTCGCTGGCGCTCACCCTGGGCTTGGTGGGCGGCAACGCGCTGCCGGCCTGGGCCTGGCTGTTGCCACTGGCCCTGCTGCTGCTGGTCTACCCCATGAACGCCTGGCGCGATGCGCCGCTGTTTCCCACGCCGCAGAATGCCCTGGCCGAACTGCCGGCTCACGCGCCCTTGTCGGCCGGTGCGCTGGTGCTGGACGCTGGCTGTGGCCTGGGCCATGGCCTGCAGGCGCTGCGCCTGGCCTACCCGCAGGCGCAGTTGCACGGTATCGAATGGAGCTGGCCGCTGCGCGCCCTGTGTGCGCTGCGCTGCCCCTGGGCACGTGTGCGCCAGGGCGATATCTGGAAGGCCAATTGGTCGGGCTATGACCTGGTGTATCTGTTCCAGCGCCCCGAGAGTATGGGCCGCGCGGTGGACAAGGCGCGTGCCGAGCTGCGTCCCGGTGCCTGGTTGGTGAGCCTGGAATTTGAGGCCACGCAGGCCACAACAAGCGCCAGCTGGCGCACGCCCGGTGGCAAAATGGTGTGGCTGTACCGGGCGCCCTTGTCTGCGCCCACAGGAGGAACCGCATGAACCCCGAATCAACCCTGCCCCTGGGCGACGCCGCCGAAGCCCTGCACGCCAGCCGCGTGGTGGTGTTTGCCCTGGCCACGCTGGCCGAGCTGCGCGAGTCCGACACCGAGAGCCACATCCTGCGCGTGCAAAACTATGTGCGCCTGCTGTGTGCCGAGTTGCAAAAGTTTCCCGCGCATGCCGAGGTGCTGACGCCCGAGTACGTGGACTTGCTGCTGGCCAGCGTGCCCATGTACGACATGGGCTCCGTGGGCATCCCCGACCGCATCCTGCTCAAGCCCGGGCGGCTGACGCCCGAAGAAACCGCCATCATGCGCACCCACACCACGCTGGGCCATGACGCCCTGGCGCGCGCCGAAAAGACGCTGGGCCGCGTGTCGCCCCTGCTCACCATCGCCAAGGAAATCACGCTGTGCCACCAGGAGAAGTGGGATGGCTCCGGCTACCCCAAGGGCCTGTGGGGTGCGCAGATCCCGCTGTCGGCCCGCATCGTGGCGCTGGCCGATGTGTTTGACGCGCTGATCAGCAACAAGGTCTACAAGGACGGCGTGCCGCACGACAAGGCCGTGGAAATCATCACCGATGGTCGCGGCGGCCATTTCGACCCCGATGTGGCCGACGCCTTCTTGCAGATCCACGAAGAGTTCCGTGCCGTCGCCCAGCGCTTTGCGGATTCCGAAGCCGACATGCAGCAGAAGATCGAATACATGGCCAACGCCATTGCCGAGGTGGCGGTGCTGTAAGCCCGCGTTAAAGAGCGAAGATTTTCCCCGGATTCAGGATGTTGTGCGGGTCCAGCGCGCGCTTGATGGTGCGCATCATGTCTACCGCACCCACGCCGGTTTCCTCCACCAGAAAGCCCTGCTTGTGCAGGCCCACGCCGTGTTCACCGGTGCAGGTGCCGCCCAGCTTGAGCGCGCGTGCCACCAGCTGGTGGTTGAGCTTCTCGGCCAGTTCACGCTCGGCAGGCAGGTTGGGGTCGATCAGGTAGCCCATGTGGAAGTTGCCGTCGCCCACATGACCGACCAGGAAGTAGGGGATGCCGGCTTCCTGGGCTTCGGTCACGCTGTCCAGCAATGCGTCGGCCAGGTGGGAAATGGGCACGCAGGCATCGGTGGTGATGGCCTTGCAGCCGGGGCGTGACTGCACCCCGGCAAAGTAGGCGTTGTGCCGCGCGGTCCACAGGCGGGTGCGTTCCTCGGGCGTCTCGGCCCACTCAAAGGCCGCGCCACCAAACTCGGCCGCAATGTCCTGCACCGTCTGCACCTGCTCCTTCACGCTGTCGGGTGAGCCGTGGAATTCCATCAGCAGCATGGCGCCTTCGCGCAGCGTGAGCTTGGAGTGCGCGTTGACCATGCGGATGGTGTTGGCGTCCAGAAGTTCGCATCGCGCAATCGGCACACCCAGTTGGATCACCTGGATGGTGGTGTTCACTGCGTCGGCCAGGCTGTTGAACGAGCAGGTGGCGGCCATCACGGCTTCGGGCAGGGGGTAGAGCTTGACGGTGACTTCGGTGATCACGCCCAGCGTGCCTTCGCTGCCCACCAGCAGGCGGGTCAGGTCGTAGCCGGCGCTGCTTTTCTTGGCGCGCGTGCCGGTGCGGATCACTTCGCCGCTGGCCGTCACCACTTCCAGCGCCAGCACGTTCTCGCGCATGGTGCCGTAGCGCACGGCATTCGTCCCACTGGCGCGTGTGGCGCTCATGCCGCCAATCGTCGCGTCCGCGCCGGGGTCGATGGGGAAGAACAGGCCGGTGGATTTGATCTCGTCATTGAGCTGTTTGCGCGTCACACCGGGTTGCACCGTCACGGTCAGGTCTTCGGCGTTGATGGAGAGCACGGCGTTCATGCGGCTCACGTCCAGGCTGATGCCGCCTTGCACGGCGAGCAAATGCCCTTCGAGTGACGAGCCCACGCCAAACGGGATGACGGGCACCAAATACTCTGCGGCCAACTTCACGGCATCGCTCACGTCCTGTGTGCTCTGGGCAAACACCACGGCCGCGGGCGGCGGAATGTCGAACGCCGACTCGTCCCGCCCATGCTGCTCGCGCACCACCAGGGCTGTAGAGAACTGGTCGCCGAAGCGCGTTTTGAGGGCGTCGAGCAGCGTTGATGGCACAGGCCGTGCATGAACTTCAGGTAGCGAATGGTGCGAGAAAGACGTGGCAGACATGTAACAGCTCCAAGAAAGTACGATGGTCGATCTAATTCCCCCATTGTGCCGCTGGTCAAACACCAGAAACAGCCGGGCAAACGATAGACTACGCCGCTGGCGACACAGGGCCACCACAGGGAGTTCATCGTGAGAGTCGGTCTTTTGGAAGACGAGCAGGACCATGCCGCCGCCACTATGCGGATCCTGCAGGAGGCGGGACACAGCTGCGAGGTGTACGCACAGGGAGAGCGTTTTTTGCGCGCCATCCTGCATGAGACCTATGACGTGCTGGTTTTGGACTGGGCCTTGCCCGACATGACCGGCCTGCAGGTCATTGAGGCGATCCGGCAGCGACAGGACACGATTCCTGTGCTGTTTCTCACCAGCTACGACACCGAGGAAGACATTGTGCGGGCCTTGGGCAAAGGGGCCGACGATTACCTGGTCAAGCCCCCGCGCAAGGCGGAGCTGCTGGCCCGGCTCACGGCGCTGAAGCGGCGGGTCGACCAGCGGGAGGCCACAGCGGTGCTGTCTGTGCCGCCCTATGTGTTGGATCCGGTCAACAGCTCGTTGCAGTTGCAGGGGCAACCCGTGGAACTCACGTTGCGCCAGTTCCAGTTGGCGCTGGTCTTGTTCCGCAATATTGGCAAGCTGCTGTCGCGCGCCTATTTGCTGGAGGCGGTATGGGGTCTCAGCACCAAAATCCAGACCCGCACCCTGGACATCCATATCAGCCAGCTGCGCAGTGCGCTGGACCTGCCGGCCCATGGCTGGCGCATCACCTCTGTTTATGCCCATGGTTACCGCCTTGAACCCCTCACCTCTTAAACCCACCGCACTCCGCACGCTCCTGGCAGGCCTGCTGTTGGCCTGTGGCTTGCAAGCGCAGGCCAATGAGCCGCTGACCATCACCATTGCCCGGGGTGACACGCTGATCAAGCTCTGCGAACGCTACCTGCGCGAGCCAGGCCAGTGGCCGCAGATCAAGCGCTTGAACCGTATCGCCAAAGACACGCGTCTGCAGCCGGGCTTCAGCCTGCGCATTCCCTTTGCGCTGCTGCGCTGGACCGAGCGTTCGGCCGAAGTGGTCCACGTGCAAGGCGTGGTCACGGGCCTGCTGTCGGGCACCACCAGCCTGTTGTCGCCAGGCCTGCAGCTCAAGGCGGGCGATAAGTTTGATACGGGAACCGCCGGTACCCTGACACTGCGTCTGCCTGACGGCGCTACTGTGGTCTTTCCGCCGCACACACAGGCCGGGTTGGGCGTGTCGCGCGAGGTCTCAGGCACCGCGGTGCGGGCCACAGCCATTGATTTGCAAACCGGTGCGGCCGACAGCACGGTGCCTTCCCTGAAGGACCCTGCATCGCGGTTCGAGATTCGCACCCCGCGTGTGGTGACGGCGGTGCGTGGCACGCGCTTCCGTGTGGCTGCCGAGGGCGATACCAGTCACCACGAAGTGCTCTCGGGCGTGGTGGCGGTGGACGGCGCCTCGGGCCACGCCAGCTTGCAGCCCGCACAGGGCCTGCGCGCAGACGGCGGCCAGCTGGGCACCGTGGTGCCCTTGTTGCCCGCGGCCGACCTCTCGGCGCTGCCACAGCGCATTGAGCGTATCGCGCAAAACCTCAGCCTGCCGCCGCTGGCCGATGCCGTGGCCTGGCGCTGGCAAGTAGCCGACGACGCTGGCTTTGTGCGCCTGCTGCAAGACGCCCGCACCACCGGGCCCAACTGGTTGCTCCAAGGCCTGCCGGACGCTGACTACTTTGTGCGCGTGCGTGCCATTGATGCGCAAGGCCTGGAAGGCCTGGAGGCCCAGAAAGCCTTTGCCCTGCGTGCCCGGCCCGAGCCCCCCGTGCTGATGTCACCAGGGCCCGGCGCCAGCGTGGCCCGCCCCTCCGAGCTGGTGTGGACCCAGCTGGCCAAGGCACCCGCCTACCGGGTGCAGGTGGCCCGCGACGGGCAGTTTGCCGACCTGCTGGTGGACCGTGCGGACGCACAAGGGGATAACAACAACCGCCTGGCGATGGACCCCGCCTGGGGACCTGGCACCTACCACTGGCGCGTGGCCACCCTGCGGCCCGACGGCAGCCACGGCCCGTTTGGCGACCCGGCCAGTTTCACTGTGCTGGCGCCTTCGGTGATGGCTGCGCCCGCCGTGAGTGAAAACAGCGTGCAGCTCGCCTGGTCGGGTCCGGCGGGTTTTCGCCACCGCGTGCAGGTGGCTCCGACGGAAGATTTTGCCCAGCCCGAATACGACGAACAGGTGCCAGGTGCACGTTTGGACCTACCCACGCCCGCCGCTGGCGTGCACTTTGTGCGCACCCAGGTGGTCCTGCCCGATGGCAGCGCGGGCAGCTGGTCGGATGCGCAGCACTTTGAGGTGCCGCGCAAACCCCAGTACGGCTGGTGGTTGCTTTTGTTGCTAGCGCCCGCGCTGTGAGCGCACCGTGAAACGGGGACTGCGGCGCCACCTGCGGGAGCTGGCCATTTTGGCCGTGTTGCTCAGCGCGCTGGTGGTCGGCACCGTGCAGTGGGGCTGGCTGGACCGTGTGGACTTCTGGCTGTACGACACCACCGTCACTCTGTCGAGTCGCCCTGTACCGCATGACATTCTGATTTTGTCCATTGACGAAGACAGCCTGTCGCGCTGGGGCCGCTGGCCCTGGTCGCGCCGCGTGTTGGGCAATGCGCTGAACCGCTTGACCGAAGCAGGCGCGGGCCCCGTATTGCTGGACGTTATCTTCTCGGGCGCGCAGCGCGACGACCCCGAGGCAGACGTGCAACTGGCCGCCGCCATGCAGCGCCATGGCCGTGTGGTGCTGCCAATGTTCATGGCCGATGGGCAGGACGAAGCGGTGCTGCCTGAGCCGGCCCTGGTCGCCGCAGCCCGGCTGGGGCATTCGCAGGCGCTGGTGGACAGTGACGGTGTGAGCCGGCGCTACATGGCCCAGGAGTTTGCCAACGGCGTGGCCTACCCCCATGTGGCTCAGGTGCTGCGCGACCTGTTTCAACCGCAAGACAAAAAAGCCGTGGTGCCAGGCGGTGCCCGGTTGGCGCCGTTTGCCGGCCCGCCGGGGCATTTTGAGCGTCGCTCCTTCACCGCCCTGATGGAGGGGCGCGTGCCAGCCAAGGACATCGAGGGCCGCATCGTGCTGGTCGGTGCCACGGCCACGGGCCTGGGGGACAACCTGATCACCCCGCTGGCAGGTACCAATGGCACCATGCCCGGCGTGGAGTTCATTGCGAATGTGCTGGACGGTCTGCTTCACCACCTGGCACCCAAACCCTTGGGCGGTGTGGCGCGCCTGGCCCTGTCGCTGCTGTTTCTCTGGGGCCTGTTGCTGCTGCTGTTGGTGACCAGCCCCCGGGTCGCCCTGCTCACCACGGCCACGGCCTGTGTGGGCGTGGCGTTGGCCTCAGGTGCGTTGCTCAAATGGGGCGGCATCTGGATACCCCCTGCTGCGCCCATCGCGGCCATGGCGCTGGCCTACCCGCTGTGGAGCTGGCGCCGACTGGAGGCCAGCCTCAGCGCCCTGACACGTGAGACAGTGCGCATTGCTACGTTGTCGGAGGTCGGCCGCGCGCGCTCCCTGGCGACCCGGGGAGGCGGATTTTTTGACCCGGTGGAATCGCGCATCCACGCGATCACCCACGCGGTGGACAACATTGCGGCCGCGCTGACCACCGATGGCAGTACCCCCGAGGCACGCCAACATCGCGAGGACATGATGCGCCACCTGGCCCATGACCTGCGTTCGCCGCTGCTGTCCTTGCGCTCGCTGGCTGACAACCTGCGCGGAGACCGTGCGGAGGACCAAACCCAGATGCTGGCGCGCGTGGACGCCTGTGCACGCCGCGCGCTGGACCTTTCCGAGCAGTTCTTATTGATGGGCCGGGCGGATGCACTCAACCCGGCCTCGTTTGCCGAAGTCGATCTGGTGCAGATCCTGCACCAGAGTGCCGACGACCTGTGGGAGGACGCCAACACCCAGGGTGCCCGCATTGTGCGGCGCTGCGCGCTGGATTGCGCGCCAGTGCATGGCGATGCGCGGCTGTTGCAGCGCGTGCTGCTCAACCTCGGGTGGAATGCCTTGCGTCATGGCCCGCGCACGGGCACCGTCACGCTGTCGCTGGATGCCACACCCCAAGGCTACCTGCTGGCCGTGCACGACCAGGGCAGCGGGTTTGAGTCATCTGCCCTCGGCAATCTGAGTCAGCGCTATGCGCAGGGCCAGGCCGCCAGCGCCGGCCATGGCCTGGGCCTGGCCTTGGTGCAGCAGGTGGCCGACAAACACCAGATTGACGTTTCCACCGACCATCCATCGCACGGTGGGTTCCAGGTCCATTTGCAATGGCGCAGCGCGCACGCCATTCGTTAACGCACTTCTAAGGTGTCGTTTTGGCCGCCGACTTTGTGTGAGGTTTTTCACACAGCATGGCCCTTGTCGCGCTCCAAATGTAAACAATCCGCAGGCTGCCCCTGAGGCGTGTGTTTTATCGGCGCATCGCTGATAACCTCGCGCCTTCATCGTGTGATGCTATCAAATAAATAGCATTCATGGTTGTTGATTGCCTGAACAAACAGGCCTCAGGGGATGTAAGCCGTGACGAATTTCAAGCAGTTTTCGACACCACGTGTGCTCAAAAGTTTGGCCTTGGCCATTCTGGGTGTGGTGAGCGCGGGGGTGGTGCATGCCGCCAACGTGGACCTCCAGGTATCGCAGTTCACCGATACCCCCGATCCCGCCGTACGCGGGGGCAACATCACCTACACCATCAAGGTCGAGAACAACTCTGCCGCTACGGCCAATAACGTGGTGGTGACGTCCGTGTTGCCCGCCAACACGGCTTTTGTGTCGGTCAGCGATGCGGCGGTGCCAGGTGCCTGCAGCCAGGCGGCAGGCACTGTGACCTGCACCTACGCCACGCTGGCAGGTTCTGCGGCAGGCGGGCCGGTGCGCACCATTGCCATGGTGCTCAAGACCACGGGCACCACGGTGAACACGATCACCCCTTCGGTGACGGTCACCACGTCGGACACCGACACCAATCCCAGCAACGACAGCCTGACGCAGAACACCACCATCGACGATGGCGCTGATTTGTTTGCCACCCTCAACGCTGCACCCGACCCCGTGCAGGGCGGTGCCAATGTCACCTGGACTGTGGACGGCGGCAACAACGGCCCCAACGACGCCAGCAGCGTGCGCGTCCAGATCACGCTGCCCAGCAGCCTGACGTATGTGTCTGCCAGTGGCGGCGGATTCAGCTGCTCCACCGCAGGCAGCCCCGTGGTGGTGACTTGCTCGCGCAGTGCCTTGACCTCGGGTGCCAGCTTTGCCGGTTTGAACCTGGTGACCACCGTGTCGGGGGTGTCTTCCGGCAACATCCTGCTCGGTGCCGACATCAGCTCCTTGGTGGTCAGCGACCCGGACGCGAGCAACAACGGTCCCACAAAAAGCATCCAGGTGGACCCCGGTGCCGACCTGCGCATCACCCAGGCCGCACCATCACCCACGCCCGGCATCGAGGGCCAGAACGTCACCTTCAGCCTGAACCCCAGCAACCTGGGGTCCAGCGCCGCAACCGCGGGTCTGGACGTGACCTACCAATTGCCCGTTGGCTTCACGTTCGTGTCGTCGTCGGTCAGCAGTGGCAGCGCCACCGGTTGGGGCGCCTGCACCGTGGATGGCGCCAACCTCGTCACCTGCAGCAACACCGGCAGCTATGCCAGTGGTCGCAGCAATACGCTGCAAATCTTGGCCACCCCGCCGGTGGTGGGCGCCTCCACGGTTTACAACAACATCACCGCCACCATTGCCCCGCGCGCTGGCTCGCCCAGCGATCCGGTGGCTGGCAACAACACGGCCCAGGTCAACCTGACGGTGGCGCCCAACGGGGTGGACCTGTCGTTGACCAAGACCAAGTCGCCCAACCCCGTGGCCGTGGGCGGCACCATTACCAGCATCCTCGCGGTCAGCAATGCAGGGCCGCAGCAAGCCCCATCAGGCGTGATTGAGGTGACCGATGTTCTGGACGTCACCAAGGAAACTTATGCCGGATTTTCCGGCACCAATTGGGCCTGCGTGTTCGCGTCGCCCAACGTCACCTGCACCTATAACGCCACGCTCAATGCGGGTGTAACGCAGAGCGGTGCCAACCGCCTCACCATCCTGACCACGGCAGTGGCGGCGGGCAATGCCACCAACAATGCGACGGTGGCCTGCATCACCGGAGCCTGCCCCGGCGACTGGAACGGTGCCAACAACGGTCCCATCCCTGCCACTGTGGCGGTCACTGCCACGGCCAATTCACCGGACCTGGTGTTGACCAACACCGCCACCACTGTGGGTGGAACGGCCACCACGCTGGAATTCAACGAGACCACGTTGACCTACACCCTGGGCCTGACCAACCAGCTGACCTCGCCAATTGCGGCGCAGGACGTGGTGGTTACTTTCGCTATCCCGGGTTTCATCACCGGCACCACGGCCGCGCCTGTGGTGGCCATGGTGCCCAGCTTCACCCACGGCTCCAACGCCACCTTCAACTGCGTGACCAGCGCGGGCGGTACTGTCACTTGCACGCAAACCGGTGGCACTCTGCTGGAGCCCGGTGATCTGCTCACTTTCAGCATTCCCGTAGACCGGGCCATGACGGCGGGCACCTACACCGGTGCCGCCACCACGGCATCGGCGTTCTCCAGCACCCAGGGCGACCCCAACCGTGCGGACAACACTGCCTCAGTCACCGTGACCATCGACCCCATTGCCGATGTACGCATGGTCAGCAAGACCATCACCTCGGCCACCAACGTGGGCACCCAGACCGCGCTGGCCGGCACGAATGTGACTTATGCGCTGAACTTCCAGAACAACGGACCCGATACGGCGCAGACCATCGCGGTGGCCGATGTGTTCACCGTGGGCGCTGGGGACCCCGGCTTCACCTTTGTTTCGGCCAGCGGCAGCGGCATCTCCTGTTCCGGCCTGACTGCGGGGACGAGCTATGGCACGGGCAACCACACGCTGACCTGTACCCGCGCCAGCATGGCCAATGGCGAGTCCCGCTCGGTGGATGTGGTCATCCGCCCCAATTGGAAAGCTGGCCAGACGGCAGGGGTGACCTGGGATATCACCAACACCGCCACTATCTCCACCACCACCAAGGAAAACAGCGCGGGCACCGACAACGGCAACAACAGCCAGAGTGCGACTCTGCACGTGGATGCCGCGCTGCTGGATGCGCTGATCAACAACACCGACAACGTGGACCCGTTGGGTTACGACGCGGTCACCCTGAGCAACAACGACATTACCTACCTGTCGCGTATCACCAACCGTGGGGCCTCACTGGCCACCGGGCTGGGCTTCACGTACACCATGACGCCCCCTGCAGGCAAAACAGTCACTTTCCGCGGTGACGGCAGTGCTGCCGGTGTCGCCGCTGCCAACCCCAGCGGCACGGTGGCGGGCAGCATTTGCAACAACGTGGGTAACTCGGTCACCGGCCCGGCCACGCTGACCTTGACCTGTACCTACGCCGGTGCCAGCAGCGAACTGGCAGCCAACGCATCCGTCAACCGCTATTTGGTCTTCCGTGTGGCCAGTGCCCCTGCACCCAACGGCGATACCTTGAACACCAACTCCACCGTGTTCACCAACGAAACCGACTCCAACGCGGCCAACAACAGCGAAGCCGAAACCACTTCGGTGCGGGTGCGCGCCGACATCACGTTGACCAAGACGCCCTCGGCCAACCCGGTACAACTGCGTCAGCCCTTCGTCTGGACCCTGACCGCTACCAACAACGGCCCGGGCGTGAGCCAGGTCACCTCGCTGACCGACACCCTGCCCACCGGCATGGCCTTTTTCGGTGCCACGCCTTCGTGGACCAAGAGCAGCGGTGGCAGCGGCACCTGTGCCACTGCCGGCCAGGACTTGACCTGTAACTTTGGCGTGCTGGCAGCCAGTGCCACGGTGACCCTGACCGTGCCCGTGCGCATGACCGCTATGCCCGTAGGCGGCACCACGCAAAACTGCGCCAACGTCACCACCAGCGAAGTGGACCCGGCGACCGCCAACAACACGACCGTGTGCAACAACCCGGTGCTGACGGTGCAAAAGTCGTCGCTGGCGGGCACTGTTTATTCCGACAAGAACAACAACGGCGCCATCAACACCGGTGAGGGCGGCATACCCACCGTCACGGTGACGCTGACCGGTACCGACCTGTATGGCAACGTGGTGAACACACCAGCCACCACGGCGGCCGATGGCACCTACCTGTTCGACAACCTCTCTCCCGCCGACGCGACGGGTTACACCATTACCGAAACCCAGCCCACTGGCTACGGCGATGGCCTGGAGACCGTGGGCAGTGTGGCAGGCAGCAGTACGCCAGCGAATGACCAGTTCAAGGTCGTATTGCCTGGCAACACTACAGCCACTGGGTACAACTTTGGCGAAATCGGGGTGTCGCTGTCGGGCAAGGTGTTTGTCGACAACGTCACGGTAAACGGCCAACTGGATGCGGGTGAGCCTGGCATCGGGGGTGTCACCATGACGCTGTCGGGCCTCACGTCTACGGGCGTCAACGTCTGCACCGTGGTGACATGCGTGGTCACCACCGCGGCCGACGGCAGCTGGTCCTACCCAGTGCTGCCGCCTTCCGATGGCGCGGGCTACACCGTGGTGGAAACTCAGCCCGCGGCCTACACCGATGGGGGAGACCAGCTGGGCTCTGCCGGTGAAATCGGTGCCCACGTGAACGATCGTTTCACGGTCAATCTGTCTGCGCCTGGAACCCATGGGACTGGCTACAACCTGGGTGAACTGGCCATTGGCGGTGCCACGGCCAACCTCAGTGGCCGGGTCTGGTTGGACAAAGACCACGATCGTCGGTACGTGCCCGGCCCCGATGATCTGCCGCAAGCCTCCTGGACGGTGGAACTACTGAAGAGCGGTGTGGTGGTGGCTAGCCAGCTCACCAACGCGTCAGGCCAATACAGCTTCCCAGGCCTGGTGCCCGGCTCGGGCTACCAAGTGCGCTTTCGCCACCCCACCACCGGCGCCGTGTGGGGCAGCGCTGTGCCCAACGAACAGGGCACGGCCTACACCTCGGGCACCCAGGGCGCGGGCAACCCCGCCGGAGCGCAGAACACTGACGGCACTCTGAACAACCTGACCCTGGTGGCAGGTGACAACATCGTCGAGCAGAGCCTGCCGTTGGACCCCGCCGGTGTGGTGTACGACGCCCTCTCGCGCCAGCCTGTGGCGGGTGCCGTGGTCACGGTGTCGGGCCCTGGCGGCTTCAACCCGGCCATTCACCTGGTGGGGGGCACCGCATCGGTCACCACCGGTGCCGATGGTCGTTACCAGTTTCTGCTGGTGCCCGGTGCGCCCAACGGCACCTACACCTTGGGCATTACGACCTACCCCGCGGGCTATGTGCAGGCACCGTCCTCGCTGATCCCGGTGTGCACCAACACCCTGACGGTCAACACCACTGCCGTGGGGCCCAACCCGGCCCTGGTGCAGCCGTTGAACACGGCGCCGGCTGTGGGCATTGCCTCGCACAACCCGGCGGCCTGCCCGGCCAGCACCACCGGTTTCCCGGTGAACAACACGCAGTACTGGTTCAGCCTGTCCATCACGGCCGCGGCCGCACCGTTCTCTGCCAATCTGCTGAACAACCATATTCCGTTAGACCCCTCTGCTGCCAATGTGCTGGTGGTGGCCAAGTCCGGCTCCACCAGCACGGTGGAGCTGGGTGACAGCTTGCAGTACACGGTGCAGGTGTTCAACCGCAGTGCGGGTGTGCTCAACAACACACGTGTGGTGGACGGCCTGCCCGCGGGCTTTCGCTACATCCCCGGAACCAGCACGCTGGCCGGCACCAAAGTGGCGGATCCCGCCGGAGGCGTGGGCCCCGCGCTGACCTATTCCATTGGCAACCTGGCGGCCAACAGTTCGGTGCTGCTGACGTACCGGGTGCGCGTGGCGGTGGGCTCCCAGCAGGGCACCGGCATCAACCGCGCCCAGGCGTTTTCCGGTGCTATTGCGTCCAACGTGGCGCAGTGGAAGGTGCGCGTGACTGGCGGTGTCTTTACCACCGAGGCCTGTGTGCTCGGCAAGGTGTTCGTGGACTGCAATGGCAACCACCTGCAGGACCCGGAAGAGCTGGGTGTGCCCGGCGTGCGCATGTACATGCAGGACGGCACCTACCTGATCTCGGACTCCGAGGGCAAGTACAGCATGTGCAACCTGCCGCCTCGCACCCACGTGCTGACGGTGGACAAGACCACGCTGCCACGCGGCAGCCGGCTGACCACCTCCAGCAACCGCAACGCGGGTGATGCCGGCAGCCTGTTCCTGGACCTGAAATTTGGCGAGCTGCACCGGGCCGATTTCATTGAAGGCAGCTGTTCCAACACCGTGCTGGAGCAGGTCAAGGCACGGCGTGCCCAGGGTGAGGTGGCAGTACCGCAGGTGGAGAAGAAGAGCGGCCTGCCGCTGCGCTTTGACAGCCAGCCCGCTCTGGCCCCCCAACAAGCCACCGACAGCGCCAACCAGCCGGCCGTCAAACCCCGATACCCGGTGCAGACCGATGCCCCCGTGGTGCCCAAAACCGACCACGAACTGAATGTGCCTGTGCCTCTTTTGCCGATGAACCAACAGCCTGAATCCGCAGGAGGTGCCCATGTCCTGCCTTAAGTCCCCCACCCATTTGACTGGTTTGCCCATGTTTCGCAGTTCCATGCTCGCCCTGGCCGTGGTGCAGGCCCTGGGCGCCACTTCGGCTTACGCACAGGTCACCCCCCCCCCCGGCTCGGCGGTGTTTGCCCAGAGCGTGGGCCCCGCCAACTACGCCAGCAACGCCAATGTGGCGCGCATGGTGGTGGAGCTGGACCGCAACGGCGTGCCCGCCGATGGTCAAACGCCGGTCAAGTTCACCTTGCGCCTGCTGAACACCGAAGGCGCTGTGGTGCAGGGCGTGAACTTTGTGACGCTGGAAACCACCGGTGGCCGCCTGCAGCTGCCCGGCGGCCGCACCGACGAGCTGGGCCCCGGCCGCATGGACATGGACCGTGTGACCCCCGGCACCCAGCTGAAGGTGGAGAACGGTGTGGCCGAGTTTTCGCTGCTGGCCCCGGCCGATCCCATGGACGTGCGGGTGCGCATCACCGCGGGCCGTGAAGAAGTCAGCGGCGTGGTGAGTTTTCTGCCCGAGCTGCGCGAGATGGTGGCAGCGGGTGTGGTTGAGGGCGTGATCAACCTGGGCAACATGGCCAGTTCGCAACTGGTGCAAAGCCGTACCAGCGATGTGTTTGAGCAGGAGATTCGCCGCTTCGAGCAGCAGTTCAACGACGGTAAGTCCAGCTACGCCTACCGCGCTGCATTTTTTCTGAAAGGCCGCGTCAAAGGCGACTACTTGTTGACGGCCGCCTATGACTCCGACAAAGACACGCGCGAGCGCATGCTGCGCGACATCCAGCCCGAGCAGATGTACCCGGTGTACGGCGATGCTTCAATGCGCGGGTTTGATGCCAAGTCCACCAGCACTCTGTATGTGCGTATCGACAAAAACAAGCATTACGCTCTGTTTGGCGACTTCAACACCGGCGCCGGCTTTTCACAGCTGGCGGGTGGTGGTGGCACGGCCAACCTCAGCAAGCGCCAGCTCGGCAACTTTAGCCGCACCCTGAACGGTCTGCGCCTGCATGGCGAGACGGACCGTTACGTGGCCAATGTCTATGCCTCGCAGGACAACCTCAAGCAGGTGATTGAAGAGTTTCCGGGCCGCGGTGTGTCGGGCCCCTATGCGGTGTCCAACAGCAGCGGCGTGCAGAACAGCGAAAAGGTGGAGCTGGTGGTGCGCAACCGCAACCAGCCCGCACAGATCCTCAGCGCCACGCCCATGGTGCGTTTTTCTGACTACACCTTCGAGCCCTTCTCGGGCCGCATTCTGTTCAGCCAGCCCGTGCCCTCGGTGGATGCCAATCTGAACCCGGTGTCCGTGCGCATCACCTACGAGGTGGAGCAGGGCGGCGAGGCCTTCTGGCTGACTGGTGGTGACGGACAACTGCGCCTGAACAGCCATGTCGAAGTGGGCGGCTCCTGGGTCAACGACAGCAATCCGCTGGCGCCGTTCCAGCTGGGCAGTGCGAACGTGGAGGTGAATCTGGGCGACAAGACCACCCTGGTGGCCGAGGTCGCGCGCACTACTTCCACCGTGAATACCGGCACCGGGGCCAATACCTATGTCACACCGGCGCTGTCTACCCGGGTGGGCGAGGTCGCAGGCAACGCGGCCCGCGTGGAGCTGCAGCACACCGGCAAGGACTGGGACGTGCGTGCCTTTGCCGCCCAAAGCGATGCAGAGTTCAACAACCAGGCGGCTTCTTACACCGGTGGGCGCTCGGACAAGGGCGTGCGTGCGCAGGCCGACGTGAATGAGGCCCTGCGCGTGTACGCCGAGGCTTTGCGTGCCGAAGACCGCGTGAGCGGTGCCAGTCGCGAGGGTGGCCAGGTGGGCTTGAGCGTCAAGGCGACCTCCCGGCTGACGGTGGACCTGGGGCTGCGCACCGTGCACGAGGAACTCAGTGGCAACGGCAATGGCCTGAGCGTTCCCACGCCCCTCGCCGCCCCGCTGGGCGCCACCAGCTCCGGCTCGTTGGCCAGTGGTGGCAGCGGTGGCTTCTTTGGCTATGGCAACAGTAACATCAACCCGCAAACCGGCTTGCCCGTGGTGAGCAACGGCACGGCCTATGGCACCACTAGCGCCAGCAGCAGCCTGCCGCAGACGCTGGACAACACCTCGGCGCGATTGGGCCTGTTGTTCCGTGCCACCGACCGCCTGGACCTGCGGGGCGAGGTGGAGGTGGGTGTGGACGGTTACGAACGCCACCGCGAGGCCGTGGGGGTGGACTACCGCCTGGCCGAGCGTACCAAGGCCTATGCACGTGCCGAGTCGCAAACCGGTGTGTCTTCGCTGTACTCCATCAGCCCGTCCGCCCACAGCAATGTGCTGGTGGCAGGGATTGAGACCGGCTACATGGTGGGCGGCCAGGTGTTCAGCGAGTACCGGGTGCGTGACGCCGTCAATGCGCAGGACATGGAGCTGGCCTCCGGCGTGCGCAACGTGTGGGACATCGCCGAAGGCCTGCGCCTGAGCAGCAGCGCCGAACGGTTGGAAGTGCTGTCGGGCAGCGGCCAGCGGGCAACGGCCCTGACGGGCGGTGCCGACTGGTCGGCCAACCCGCTGTGGCGCGTCTCGGGCCGCCTGGAATGGCGCACCACCGACTCCACCCCCACGGTGGCCGGCACGGACACCTACCTCACCACGGTGGCTATAGCCCGCAAGCTGGACCGCGACTGGACCCTGCTGGCCCGCAACTACCTGTTGGCCACAGACTACCGGGACCGTGGCGACCTGCTGCAAAACCGCTTCCAGATCGGTGCGGCCTACCGCGACACCGACACCAACCGCGTCAACGCGCTGGGCCGCTACGAATACAAGGTGGAAAGCGACGAGAGCGTGGCCCCGCGCAACTACCGTACCGCCCATATCTTGTCCACCCACGCGGACTACCACCCCGCCCGCCCCTGGTGGTGGACGGGTCGGGTGGCCGCCAAGTGGGTGAACGAAGACATGGGTGGCGTAACCGACAGCTACGAGGCCTACCTGCTGGGCGGGCGCGTCACCTATGACGTGACCGAGCGATGGAGCGTGGGCCTGATGGCCAATGCGCTGTACAGCCCGCAAGGCAACGCCACCCAGTGGGCGCAGGGCGCCGAGGTTGGCTACCAGGTGGTCACCAACCTCTGGTTGTCGGCCGGGGTGAACTGGAGCGGTTTTTATGACCGTGACCTGTCCGGCTCGGACTACACCCGCCAGGGCATTTACCTGCGCCTGCGTTGGAAGTTTGACGAAGACCTTTTCCGCAGCAGCAAACCCAGCGTGAACCGCACGCTGGACCGGACCCCTTGAGTTGAGAGAGAAACACCATGAAGCTCCATCGCACCCCCCTGAACCTTGCCCTGTGCACCCTCTTGGCGGCCAGCCCGCTGGCGGCGCTGGCCCAAACCCTGAACCCGGCCGCGCAGCGCATCAGCGATACGGCCATTCACGCGGACTACCAAACCTACGAGGCCACGCAGGGCCGCATCAAGGCCCTGAACGACGGGGGACGCCGGGTGCGCGACTACCACCTGTCCAAGGCCCAGTGCTGGCTGGACGTGTCGTTCCACGAGTACACGCGCAATGACCGCAGCGCCTTCCCGCAGGAGGCGCTGGACCAATCGGTGCGCCTGATTGCGCTGATGGAGAAAAAGGCCAGCCCCCTGCCCATGGACACCCCGTTGGTCAATGGTGCCGACAAACTGCGCCCCGACCTGTGGGACGCCGCTGAGCAATGGAAGACCCGGGAGGGCTTCCAGTGCGTGGCACAGCGCGTGTCTTGCGCCGAGGTAGAACTGGTGCACGCCGGCAACGAACACAAGCAGCAGGCCTGGCGCCATGCCAAACCCTATGTGCAGATCGCAGAAGACCTGCTGGCCCAGGCCGAGCAAGAGGCCCAGGCCTGCGTGACCAAACCTGCGGCACCCGTGGTGGCCGCGGTGCCACCCGTGGTCAGGCCTCCGCAGGCCGTGGAGTTCCAGGCCAATGTGCTGTTCAACCACGACCGCCACCAACGGTCGGAGGCACGCAAGATGACGCTGGACCGCCTCGATCAGGCGTTGGCCCGTGCGCGCGAGAGCGGTACCCGACTCCAGCAGATCCAGCTCATCGGCCATGCCGACCGCACCGGCAACGCCGCCTACAACCAGGCCCTGTCGTCCCGCCGTGTGCAGACGGTGAAGCAGTACCTGCTGGACGCCGGTGTAGATGCCGCATTGATCCATACCGCAGTGAAGGGCGACACCGTGCAGGTCTTGGCCTGCAAGGACAAGTTCAAGACCCGGGCTGAGGAGCTGGAATGCCTGCTGCCCAATCGCCGGGTCGAAGTGAACTTCGTCGCCGAGAAGTAAGCGCAGCCACAGCATGCGGGGCTCCTTGGCTGGCGCGACAATAGCGCCAACCAAGGAGCCTGGACATGGGAAACCGCCTCACTCAAATCGCCACCCGCACCGGGGACAACGGCACCACGGGACTGGGTGACAACACCCGCGTGTCCAAGGACAGCCTGCGTGTGCACGCCATGGGCGATGTGGACGAACTCAACAGCCACATCGGCCTGCTGCTGTGCGAGCCCATGCCCGAGGGCGTGCGCAGCCTGCTGGTGGAAATCCAGCACCAGCTGTTCAACCTGGGCGGCGAGTTGTCCATCCCGGGCTACGAGCTGCTCAAGCCCGAGGCCGTGCTGGCGCTCGACGTTGCGCTGGCCGAGCACAACGAACACCTGCCACGCCTGCAAGAGTTCATCCTGCCCGCCGGCACGCGCGCCGCTAGCCAGGCCCATGTATGCCGCACCGTGGCGCGCCGGGCCGAGCGTGCCGTGGTTGCGCTGGAAGCGCAGGAGACGCTGAAAGACACACCGCGCCAGTACCTCAACCGCCTGTCCGATCTGATGTTTGTGCTGGCGCGTGTGCTCAACCGCTACCGGACCGATGGCACGGTGGGCGACGATGTGTACTGGAAGAGCGAGCGCCTGGCCCAGGCCGATGGTTCGGCCTGAGTCAAGGTAGATTTGCTATGATTTCAGGAGCTACTCGCGCATATTCTACGCGGGCTAGAGGTCTGAAAGGCTTATAAACCCAGGGCGTTACGCAGTTGGGTCTGTGCGAGGGGCAGCTGCAGTTCTGCCGCGCGCTGCACCACAGGCGCCAGGCGCCGCTGCTTCTTCTCGCCATGGTTTTTGGCAATGTCGGCCAGCTGGTGTTCCAGAAATGGGTTCAGCAGGCGGTCGCGCAGTTCTTCCAGGTAGCCGCGGGCCTCAGCGCCTGTGCCTTCCGCATCAAACACCGGCAACACCTCGTCGGCCCACACGGCCTCCAGCGGTGTGCGCAGTGCGGGGGTGTGCATGGCCTGCACCACCGTCATGTCGGCAGGGCCGCCCAACAGCTGCCAGCGTTCCGCTAAAAAGGTGTGGCCCAGGTTCAGCAGCCAGAGCTTGCGTTGTTCATACGCCGCCAGCTGGTCGGTCACGATGACTGCCGGGTGGGTGCAGGGCAGCACCATGCGGGGCTGGCGTTCGATAGCCCATAGCGCATACGGCTCCGCCACGGCACCGGCGGGCTCCAGCGGGGACGACACAATGCGGTCCACTAGCGAATTCACCCACACACAGTGTTCGCGTACGTAGTGCACAAACATGGGCGGCGCATGCCATTCTTTTGCCAGCGTGCTAACCAGTGTGCGCAACACATCCCCATTGCGGCTGACCAGCTCACAGGGGTAGATCGTCAGTGGTGCTTCGGGCTGCTGTTGCCAGCGGTGGTAGAGCAGGGCCACCAGTTTCGCGGGATAGGCAAGCGGCGTGGCCTCGGGCGTTTGCAGTAGGGCGGCGGTATCCCGGGCGTCCAGAAAAAAGCCAGTGTCTGCGGTGTTGGAGATGATGACTTGCACCGCGCTGGCCATGGCCTGGCGCAGCTGTGTCCAGTCGTGGCGGGCGTGCCAGACGGCCTGCACGGCGTTCACGTGCACGGTGTCTTCGATGCGTTGGCCCTGTTGCATGCCACGCAGTTCCACGCGGTAGCCGTGCGCCAGTGCGGCTGCGCGTGCGCTGCTTTGCGGGCTGTCGGTGCTCTGTACCACGGCAATGCCACCCAGTGCCTGCCCGCACGCCAGAGCCTGCGAGATGAACAGGTCTGCATGCGCCTGCAAGAAGCGGCCGGTGCCGAACTGGAGGATGGGGTAACTCACCGCCTCAACCCCCTCAACATTCGACCAGGGCCTTGACCACGCCCTGCGTGGGGTCCAGCAGCATGGCGAATTTGGCGGGCACGTCGGCTAGCGGCATCCGATGGGTGTTGAGCGCCGCGGTGGGAATCTGGCCCGCGCGCATGGCGTCCAGCACGGTCTCAAAGTCTTCCATGGTGGCATTGCGACTGCCCAGCAGCGTGGCCTCGCGTTTGTGGAACTCGGGGTCGGAAAACGTGATGCTGTCGCGCACCACGGACACCATCACATACTTGCCGCCATGGGCAATGAACTGGAAGCCCCGCTCCATAGCCCGGGCGTTGCCGGTGGCATCAAAAACGACATCGTAAAAATCGCCCTCGGTCAATGCGCGCAGCTCCTCCAGATCGTTGTCGCCGATCAGCACCCCCGCATGCGCGCCCAGATGTTGTTTGCAAAACTCCACCCGCTCTGGCCGGGTGTCCAGCGCCGTGACTTGACCGCCCCGCAGGCTCGCAAACAGCAGGGCCGCCATGCCGATCGGGCCCGTGCCCACCACCAGCACACGCTGGCCGGGCTGCACGTCAGCGCGGCGTACAGCGTGGGCGCCTATGGCCAGAAACTCCACCATGGCCGCCTGGTCCAGTGACACGCCTTCGGCCTTGCGTACAAACTGTGCGGGCACGCTGAGGTATTCGGTGAAAGCGCCGTCACGGTGCACGCCCAGTACCTGGATGTTGACGCAGCAATTGGTCTTGCCCTGGCGGCATGCCACACACGTTCCACACGACAGGTAGGGCATGACGAAGACGGTGTCGCCGTGTTGCAGCGGGCTACCTGCGGGTGCTTGCTCCACAGTGCCCGCAATCTCGTGGCCCATGACGCGCGGATAGGCGAGGTAGGGTTGGTTGCCGGTGAAGATGTGCAGGTCGGTGCCGCACACGCCGACACGGCGAATGCGTAGCAGTACCTCGTCCTCGGCGCGAGTGGGTGCGGCGCCTTCGATGGCGCGCAGTACGCCGGGGGTTTCGCAGATGACAGTCAGCATAGGGGTCCTTGGGAAATTACAAAGGCAGGGGAGACGCGGGGTGGACCAGCCCACGGTCACGCAGCGCATGCCACAGGGCAGCAGGAATGGGTTGCTCCAGCCAGGCGACGTTCTGCTGCAGCTGAGCGGCAGTGCGGATGCCGGTCACGCAGCTCACCACCGCGGGGTGGGCCAACGGAAACTGCAATGCCGCGGCCTGCAAAGGCACGTCGAATTCTTTACAAACCTGCGTGAGGGCTTGCACACGGGCCATCACGGCGGGTGGTGCAGCGACGTAGTTGAACTTGGTGTTGCCAGCCAGTACGCCGGAATTGAACGGACCCGCCGCTACGATGGCATTGCCGCGACGCAGGCATTCATCCAGGCAGGGGCTCAGGCTCTCCTGCTCCAGCAGGGTGTAGCGGCCGGCCAGCATGGTGCAGTCCAGATCGAACTCCCGCATGCTGTCCATCACCACCTGCCATTCGTTCACACCCAGGCCTATGGCCCGCGTCATTCCGCTGCGGCGCAGTTCGTCCAGCGCGCGAAAACCACCGCCCTGTGTTAGCTGCTGCCAGTAGAGCAGGTGCGCGTCGCCGTGGGTGTCACGGCCAATGTCGTGCACATAGAGGATGTCGATATGGGCCAGTCCCAGGCGCTGCTGGCTGTCCTCGAAAGAGCGCATCACGCCGCTGTAGCTGTAGTCGTAGTGCGGACGAAAAGGATACGGGTTGGCCCAGCCGTCATCGTCGGGGGCCACGCTGGCGTCAGGGCGCAGCAGGCGGCCCACCTTGGTGCTGATCACATATTCGTGGCGCGGGCAGTCGGCGAGCTGGGCACCCAGCCGGTGCTCGGAGCGGGTGTAGCCGTAGTAGGGTGCGGTATCAAAGTAGCGCACGCCCGCAGCCCAGGCGCTGGCGAAGACGTCCTCCACTTCGCGGGCACTGGTGGCGCGGTACAGGCCGCCCATTTGCGAGCAGCCCAGGCCCAGGGCGGTCAGCCGCAGGTCCACGCGGGGGAGGGTTTTGGAATCCGTGGTGTGCATATGCCCATCCCCCGGCAGCCAGTGCCGGAGGTGTCCTTGGCTTGGGTGGATTAGTAGAGAACGTTCTTGGCAGCGGGGGTGTCGATGTTCTTTTTGTTGACCATCAGCACACCGGTGTCGCGGAAGGCGGGCACTTTCTTGCCAGCCACGATTTCCGCTACCGTCTTCACGCCCAGGTTGCCCATCTCGAAGGCGCTTTGCACGGCGATGGCTTCGATCGTGCCGTCTTTCACGAAGCCTTGCAGGTCCGAGTTACCGTCAAAACCGATGGCCACGACTTTGCCCGCCTTACCGGCTTGGGCCAATGCGCGACCCATGCCAATGGCGGTGGGTTCGTTGGCACCAAAGATGCCCTTGAGGTCAGGGTTGGCAGCCAGCACGTCGGTGGTTTGGTTCAGCGCCGTGCCCATTTGCGAGTTGGAATAGAAGGGGCCGACGATCTGCAGCTTGGAGTGCTTCTTGATGTAGTCGGTGAAGCCGCCCACGCGCCCGATTTCGGAGCCCGAACCCGCGGTGTACGACATGATGGCGATCTTGCCGGTGGTACCGATCTTGTCGATCAATGTCTTGGCCGACATTTCGCCGGCAGTCTTGTTGTCGGTGGCCAGGAAGGACTGGTAGTAGGCCTTGCCTGCGTCGGATGCGGCCGAGTCAATCAGCACGACCGGGATCTTGGCTTCCCAGGCTTTTTTGATCGCGGGGATCAGCGCATCGGGGTCGGAGGGCGCAAGCACAATGCCGGCCACTTTGCGGTTGATGGCGTTTTCCACCAGTGCCACTTGGCCTGCCAGGTCGGTGTCAGAGGCTGCGCCCTGGAAGGTGGCGGTGTAGCCCTTGAGGCCGCCCACGGCGCTATCAGATCCCTTTTTGACGTTTTGCCAGAAGTCCGAGTTGGCGGTTTTCACGATCACGGCAATTTCTTTGTCGGCGGCAGCGGCCATCGACGATGCGACCACCAGGGTGGAGGCAATCAGGGTGTGAACAATTTTTTTCATTTCTTTCCTCTTGGGTGGTTGTGGAGGTTGTCTCTCGAAGTCCCGGTAAGCCCTGCCGGTAGGGATCACTTGCGATGGCGCATCTGGTCGATCCATACGGCCAGCAGAATGACGACGCCAATCAGAATTTGTTGGGTGAAGGCGGACACGCCGCTCATGTTCAAACCATTGCGCAGGATGCCGATCACGAATGCGCCAATGACGGTGCCCGAGACCGTACCCACGCCGCCGGTGAGCGAGGTGCCACCTATCACCGCGGCGGCGATGGCATCGAGTTCGTACATCAGGCCCTCGCTGGGCTGGGCGGTGACCAGACGTGACATCAGCACGCAGCCGGTCAGGCCGGCCAGCAGGCCGGACAGGACATAGGCAAACAGCGTCACGCCATTGACGTTCACGCCCGAGAGCCGGGCGGCTTCGAGGTTGGAGCCGATGGCGTACAGGTGGCGCCCCAGCGTGGCGCGGTTGAGCAGGATGGAGGCGGCCAGCGCCAGCACCACCATGAGCACCACGGGGTAGGGAATGCCGACAAAGACCACATCGGGGAAGCCGTCTGCACCGATATTGACGATGCGCCACAAAGCGCCGTTGCCCAGTTCCGCAAAGCTGTCGCCCAGCCCGCCAATGGCGCGGGCATCGGTGATTTGCAAGGCTACGCCACGTGCCACCAACATCATGCCCAGCGTGGCAATGAAGGGGGGCAGCTTGAGAACGGTCACACACAGGCCGTTGATGAGTCCGCACAGGCCGCCGACCAAGAGGCCAGCGAGCATGCCCAGCGGCACGGGCGCTCCCGCCTTCACCAGCATGGCGGCCACCACGCCGGCCAGCGCCAGGATGGCACCGACCGAGAGGTCAATGCCGCCAGTGATGATCACGCAGGTCGCCGCGATGCCGAGGTAGGCAATGGAGGTGACCTGGAGCGCCACCGTCATGCCATTGCCCACGCTGAAGAAGGCATTGCTGGTGACAGAGAAGATGGCGACAAGCCCCAGCAGGCTGGCCAACGCTGCAAATTTTTGAAACAGGTCTTTTTGTTGTTCGGTCATGGTGTGGTTCGGGGAAAAGTGGGCTTGGTGGGCTCAGCTGGCAGAGGGCACGCTGCGGCCGGAGGCGTAGTGCATGACTTCCTCCTGGGTGGTTTCGCGGGTGGGGCGGATGGTGACCAGCCGGCCTTCATGGAAGACCGCGACACGGTCGGTCATGCCCATGATTTCGGGCAGTTCAGAGCTGATCATCACGACGCCAATGCCCTGGCCTGCGAGCTGGTCCAGCAGCTGGTAGATCGCGTACTTGGCGCCCACGTCAATGCCGCGTGTCGGCTCGTCGAAGAACAGCACGCGCGATTCGCGGAACAGCCATTTGCTGATGACCAACTTCTGCTGATTGCCGCCCGATAGCAGGCGCACGATCTGGCTGCTGCTGGGCGTGCGGATGTCGAGTGCGCCGATGTAGTGGCGTGCGGCATCCTGCTCTTTGGCAAACTGAATCATGCCCGCGCGATTGGACACGGCGTCCATGTGGGCCAGCGTGATGTTCTGTGCCACCGTCATCTTCAATGCCAGTCCGTCGTGCTTGCGGTCTTCGGACAGGTAAGCCAAACCGTGCCGCACCGCGTCGCGCGGCGAGCGGATCGCGAGCATCTCTTCGCCAAGAAACACCTGGCCGGCGTCAATGGGATCTGCACCGAATATGGCGCGGGCTACTTCCGTGCGACCCGCGCCCATGAGTCCCGCAAAGCCCAGAATCTCGCCACGTCGCAGCTCAAAGTTCACGTCGTGAAACACGCCTTGGCGCGTCAGGCCCTGCACGCGCAAGAGCACCTCTGCGGTGGGCACAGATGTCCTTTTGGGGAATACATCGTCCAGCGAACGCCCCACCATCTTGGCCACGATTTGTTCCACACTGGTGTCGGCTAGGTGTTCGGTGGACACATAGCGCCCGTCGCGCAAGACCGTGACGCGGTCTACGATGAGTGCCAGTTCGTCCAGCCGGTGGGAGATGTAGACAATGCCCACGCCCGCACGTTTGAGCTCGTGGATGATGGCGAACAGCTTTTCGGTCTCCGACTCTGTGAGGGAGGAGGTCGGCTCATCCATGATGAGAACCTGGGCGTTGAGTGACAGGGCCTTGGCGATCTCCACCATCTGCTGCTGGGCCACCGACAGGGTTTTGACCAGTGCGTCCGGCGCAATGTCCAGCCCCAGCCGGTCCAGGCATTGCTGGGCATTGCGGCGCAAGGCAGCGCGGTCGATGAGCCAGCCCTTACGGGGTTCGCGTGCCAAGAAGATGTTTTCAGCCACTGAGAGGTGGGGCACCAGGTTCAGCTCCTGGTGGATGATGGCAATGCCCACAGCTTCGGATTCGGCGGTGGACTGGAACTGGCAAATCTCACCGCGGTAGTGCAAGGCCCCTGCGTCGGGCTGGTATTGGCCACTGATGACCTTCATCAGCGTGGACTTGCCCGCACCGTTTTCGCCGCACACGGCATGCACCTCGCCGCGTCGTACCTCAAAGCTCACACCGTCCAGTGCCAGCACTCCGGGGAAGCGCTTCGTGATGCCCTCCAGGCGCAGCAACACGGTGGCAGCGGCAGCGGGGCTGGGCGCGTCGGGATGGACGGGGGCGGACACGGATGGCAGCAATGCAAACTCCTGTGGGGGCAGTCGAAGACGGCGAGACAGGAGGTGTTTGACCCTTGCAAATTGGTAAGGCCACCTGACGCGACGGAGCGTATTTGGCCTTACCACAATGGGTGTGAATACTAGTATTTACCCGTGGTTTTAGCTCAAAAGAAGGGCAAATGGGCGTAAAAAAAGCCTGCGCTAGGGCGCAGGCCTGACCACTTTGGGGTGTGGCTGTGTGTTTAGTAGCTCAGGACCATTCGCGGCGGGTGTTCTCTACCCAGCGCTGCTCTGAGGCTTGCAGATGCATGCGAATGGCGGTTTGCGCAGCCAGTACATCGCGGTTCTCCAGGGCGCGCAGGATGGCTTCGTGCTCCTGGAGCGCGGTGGCCCAGGTCTGGCCGGATTCAGAGTGCGCACTCAGGCGCGCAGCAATGGGGCTGTGGCGCTCGTCAAACAGCTCGCCCACCAGCCGCTCCAGCACCGCGTTGCCGGTCATGGCGGCGATGGTCTGGTGAAACTGGCGGTCAAACACCAGGGGTGAGCGGTTCTGCGCCATGGCGGCCAGCATGTTGTCCAGGATTTGGCGCAGGGCCTGCAGTGCTTCAGGGGTCGCTTTGGCGCAGGCCTGCAACACAACGGTACCTTCGATGGCGGCGCGGGCCTGCATGAGTTCGATCGGGCTTTCGCCCATGGTGGCCAGGGTTTGGGGTTTGCGTTGGGCCACGCTACACACGTACACGCCGGCGCCCATGCGCACTTCCACGCTGCCCTCAATCTCCAGCGCAATCAAGGCTTCGCGCACCGAGGGCCGCGAGACACCCAGCTGCTGGGCCAGGTCACGCTCGGGGGGGAGGCGTGCGCCGGGGGCGTAGTTGCCCTTGTCAATGAAGGCGCGTATCTGGTCGGCAATTTGTTGGTACAGCCGACGGTTGTCAACCTGTTTGAGTTGGTCCAGCATGAGTCCTCCGCGTGCCCGCAGTTTACGCGACGGTCAGGCTTCCTACACATTCATAGCCCTAACGGGTAAGGCCAATACTGATTTTGCTACACTGGCCTTACCAATTTATGCCACTTGAGGCCTTCCATGCCCCCCTCCATCCCCTTGCTGATCCAGTTGAGTGACCTTGACAACGTAGGCGTGGCCCGCAGCCCGCTGGCGGCCGGACAGCGTGTGGACGTGGGAGATGGCGCGGTGGTGGCACGCGATGCCATTGCGGCTGGCCACAAGCTGGCGCTGCGGTCCATAGCCGCGGGCGAGCGTGTGCTGAAGTACGGCCAGACCATTGGCCTCGCCACGCGCGACATCGCCGCGGGCGAGCACGTCCACATGCACAACGTGGCCATGGTGGCCTCGCAGGCCGAGCATGGTGCGGGCAGTGCCTACACCCCTGTGGTGCCCAGCGGCGAGCCGGTCACCTTCCAGGGCATCGTGCGGGCCGATGGGCGCGTGGCCACGCGCAACTACCTGGGCGTGGTGTCCAGCGTGAACTGCTCGGCCACGGTGTGCCAGCGCATCGCCCAGCATTTCACGCCCGAGGTGCTGCGCGCGTTTCCGAATGTGGATGGTGTGGTGGCTATTACCCACGGCCAGGGCTGCGGCATGGCTGGTAGTGGTGAGAGCATGGACGTGCTGCGCCGCACGCTGCGTGGCTATGCGGACCAACCCAACTTTGCTGGCGTGCTGGTCATGGGGCTGGGCTGCGAGGTGAACCAGGTAGCCGGTCTGGTGCAGGGCCTGCCTGAGCGCGCACCGGGACTGTTTGCCACGCTGAAGATCCAAGATGCGGGCGGCACGCGCGAAGCCATAGCGGCTGGCATTGCCGCGCTGGAACAGATGCTGCCTATTGCCAACCGCGCCTCGCGCGTGCCGGTCAGCGCCCGGCACCTGACCGTGGGTCTGCAGTGTGGCGGGTCAGATGGCTATTCGGGTATCAGTGCCAACCCGGTGCTGGGCGCGGCGGTGGACCTGCTGGTGCGCCAGGGCGGCACAGCCATCCTGTCGGAAACGCCGGAGATCTATGGCGCGGAACACCTGCTGATCGCGCGTGCGGCCTCGCAGGCGGTGGCCGACCAGCTCATGGCGCGGCTACAGTGGTGGGAGGGCTACACGCAAACCCATGGCGCAGACATGAACAACAACCCGTCCCCCGGCAACAAGGCTGGGGGCATCACCACCATTCTCGAAAAATCGTTGGGTGCTGTGGCCAAGGCGGGCAGCACCGGGCTCATGGCGGTGTACGAATACGCCCAGCCCGTGCGGGCGCAGGGCCTGGTGTTCATGGACACACCAGGCTACGACCCGGTGTCGGCCACCGGCCAGGTGGCGGGCGGCGCCAACCTTATTTGCTTCACCACCGGGCGTGGCTCGACCTACGGCTGCAAACCCACGCCCTCGCTCAAGCTGGCCACGCACACCGCGCTGTTTGAGCGCATGCGGCTGGACATGGACTTTGATGCCGGCACCGTGGTCGAGGGCACGCAAACCATTGCGCAGGCCGGGCAACAGTTGTTCGCGCTCATGCTGGCCACAGCCTCTGGCCAGCCTACCTGCAGCGAGAACAACGGCCTGGGCGACAACGAGTTTGTGCCCTGGCAACTCGGGGCCGTGATGTGAGTGCGCCCCATGTAGTGACCGTGGGCGAGGCCATGGCCTTGCTGGTGGCGCAAACGCCGGGCCCGCTGGCGGCCGTGGAACACTTCAGCCGCACCAGTGCGGGCGCCGAGCTGAACGTGGCCACGGGCCTGGCCCGCCTGGGCTGGCGCGTGGGCTACATCAGCCGCATGGGGCAAGACCCGTTGGGCGACTACCTGCTGGCCACGCTGGACCGCGAAGGCATAGACCGTCGCCATGTGAAGGTGGACGCCCAGCACCCCACGGGCCTCATGCTCAAGTCGTGCGAGCCCGAGGGGCAGGACCCGCAGATTGCCTACTTCCGCAAAGGCTCGGCGGCCAGCCACCTGGGGCTGGAAGATGCGCCGTCCGAGGGACTGCAGGGCGTGCGCTGGCTGCACCTCACCGGTATTAGTGTGGCGCTGTCCGACAGCGTGCGTGCGCTGGTACAGGCCCTGGTGCAGCAGGCACGTGCTGCGGGCACGGCCGTGTCGTTTGACCCGAATTTGCGGCCACGTCTGTGGTCCTCGCAAACCGCGATGGTGTCGGGCCTCAATGCCTGGGCCGCCCAGGCCGATCTGGTGATGCCGGGTTTGTCCGAAGGACAGCTGCTGACCGGACAGACCACGCCGCCAGACATTGCCAGCTGGTACCTGGACCGGGGTGTCAAGCAAGTCGTCATCAAGCTGGGCCCGCACGGCGCATATGTGGCCGATGCCGCAGGGCGCGCCACGGTGCCGGGTTTTCAGGTGCCACGTGTGGTGGACACGGTGGGCGCTGGTGACGGTTTCGCAGTGGGTGTACTGAGTGCGCTGCTGGACGGCCAGAGCCTGGCCGACGCGGCGCTGCGCGGCAACGCCATTGGTGCGCGTGTGGTGCAGTTTGTGGGCGATAGCGAAGGCCTGCCGAATCCGGCGCAGCTGGCCCAGGCCTTGCAAGCGCCACGACGCAGTCCCGACGGCGCTTAGCCGCGCTGGGGTTCACGGCGCTTGCCACTATATTGGCGAGCTGCACGTGCATAACCAACCCTGCGAACCCCATGAACCTGCGTTTTGTAGAAGCCTTTTACTGGGTCGCTGCGCTCAAGAGCATCACCCTGGCGGCGGAAAAGCTGTTCCTGACCCAATCGGCCATGTCCAGCCGGATTGCCACACTGGAGGATGAATTGGGCGTGCTGCTGCTGGACCGTAGCGGCAAACAGTTTCGGTTGACGGCCGCCGGCACCCGGTTCCTGGTGTTCTCCGAAAAATTGCTGGCCCTGCAGCGTGACGCCAAGGCTGAGATGGGCGCGGGCACCGTGACGGCAGTGGCCCTGCGGATTGGGGCCATTGAATCGGTGCTGCACTCCTGGCTGATTCCCTGGCTGGAGAAGATGCGGGCGGATCACCCGGGCCTGGAGCTGGAACTGACCGTGGAAACCACGCCCATCCTGACCGACCAGATCCAGCGCGGGGCTCTGGACATGGTGTTTGCTGCACTGCCCGCATCGGACGATGGCGTCCGAAATCACACGCTGCCGCCCATGGAAATGGTGTTTGTGGGCAACCCGGCGCTGCATAAAAAGAAAAATTACCGCCTCGAAGAGCTGGCCGACATGGAGTTATTGACCTTCCAAAAGGGCTCGCAACCCCATGTCACGCTGCAGGACCTGTTCCGTCAGCACCGGTTGGAACCCAAAAAGGTGCACGCCATCTCCTCCATCTCAGCCATGGTCCAGCTAGTGCAGGGGGGCTTTGGTGTGGCCTTGTTACCGCGTATTGCGGTGCAACGGCTGGCGGGGTATGCCAAGCTCAAGGTGCTCTCGTGCGACACGCCACTCAAGGCCTTGCCCATCTATTTGAGTTACCGCACCGACCCCACAATTTCGACCGTGGAGCTGCTCGTGAAGTCGGCCGTAGTCTTCGCCGGCGGCAAACCGCTGGGGTCGTCAGGCACCAAAAAGGGCAGCAGGGGCGTGGCCAAAACAAACAAAAATGGTGCATAAGGGTTAACGCTTAACATCGAAAAATTCGATGGCTTAAGCGAAAAATTTTTCGTTTGATGCAGTGGCGAGCACCCGCCACACTCCGCCCCATGTCATCTCATCGTCATGTTTTACCAGGAGTGTTGGAATGAAACGATCCATGAAAGTCCGCTTGGCGGCAGTGTTGCTGGGCGCAGGCATCAGCATGGGCGCGCAGGCGCAGCAAGAGGTCAAGATCGGGGTGCTGTACCCGCTGACTGGGCCCGGCGCGGCCGTCGGTGCCGAGCTGCGCAGCGCGCTGGAGCTGGCCGCTGACATCATCAACAACGGCGCACCCGGCGTGCCCGAGCTGCCGCTGTCGGCTGGCAAAGGCTTGCCGAACTTGAAGGGTGCCAAGATCAAGCTGGTGTTTGCCGACCACCAGGCCAACCCGCAGACTGGCGCATCGGAAGCCGAGCGCCTGATCACCCAGGAAAAAGTGGTGGCCCTGGTCGGTGCCTACAACAGCGCCGTAACCGCCACGGCCAGCCAGATTGCCGAGCGCGCTGGTGTGCCCTTTCTGAACCCTGAGTCCTCGTCCGCATCGTTGACGCAGCGCAACTTCAAGTGGTTTTTCCGCACCACGCCGCATGACGACCTGTTTGTGCACAACGCCTTTGAGTTCCTGAAGGAGCTGGAAGCCAAGAAGGGCATCAAGCCCGCTGTGGTGGCCTCGCTCAACGAGAACGGCCTGTGGGGCACCGAAACCACCAAGCTGCAAACCAAGCTGGCACCGGAATACAAGCTCAACATCGCCAAGCAGGTGATGTACCCGGCCAAGACCACGCAGCTGACCTCTGAGGTGCAAACCCTGAAGGCCGCCAACCCCAACCTGGTGCTGCAGTCGTCTTACACGGCCGACGCCATCCTCTCGATCAAGACCTACAAGGAACTGGGCTTCCTGCCCGACATGATTCTGGCCAACAACGCGGGCTTCACCGACACTGATTTCGTCAAGACCCTGGGCAAGGACGCGGACTACGTCATCACCCGTGAAGTCTGGGCGCTGGACCTCGCCTCGCGCAACCCGCTCATCAAGCAGGTGAACGACCTGTTCAACAGCCGCTACAAGATCAACTTCACCGGCAACTCCTCACGCACCTTCACCGGGCTGATGGTGATGGCCGATGCGATCAACCGTGCCGGTTCCACCGAGCCTGAAGCGATCCGCCAGGCCCTGGTCGCTACCGACATGCCGGGCAACAAACTCATCATGCCCTGGAAGGGGGTGAAGTTCGATGCCACCGGCCAGAACACCCTGGGCCAGGGCATCCTGACGCAGATCATCGATGGCAAGTACCACACGGTATGGCCGTTCAACCTGGCATCGCGCGAGGTGGTATGGCCCATGCCCAAGTGGGACCAGCGCAAGTAAGCGTGCAACTGGCGTCCCAGGCCTTCGCCCTGATTTGAAAGAGAAAAATGACCACGGACATTCTGTTGCAGACGCTGGCCTCGGGCATCCTGATTGGGCTGATCTACGCCCTGGTGGCGATCGGTCTGACCATGATCTTTGGCGTCATGGACATCGTGAACTTTGCGCACGGCGAGTTCCTTATGCTGGGCATGTACTCGGCCTTCTGGATGTTCTCGCTCTATGCGCTGGACCCCCTGCTCACGCTGCCCTTGACGGTGCTCATGCTGTTTGCCTTTGGGGTGTTGCTCTACAAGCTGGTGATCGTGCGCATCGTCAATGCGCCCATGCTGTCGCAGATCTTCACCACCTTCGGCATCATGATCTTGTTGCGTGGCGTGGCCCAGTTTCTCTGGAAGCCGGATTTTCGCTCCATTGAAAACTCGTCGGTCAGCGGCTCGGTCAAGTTGGTGGGCATTCAGCTCGGTACACCGCAGCTTGTGGCCGGTCTGGGCGCCATCGTGGTCACGGGGCTGGTCTATTTCTTTTTGAACCGCACCCGCCTGGGCGCTGCACTGGAAGCCACCGCCTCTGACAAGGAAGCCGCACGCCTCATGGGCATTGACTCGCACAAGATGTTCTCGCTGGCCTGGGGCATTGGCGCAGCCTGTGCCGGTGCCGCAGGTGGCTTGCTGGCGACCTTCTTCCCCATCTTTCCCGACGTGGGGGCCAGCTTCATTCTGCTGGCCTTTGTGGTGGTGAACCTGGGCGGCTTTGGCAGTGTCACGGGGGCCTTCTGGGCGGGCATTCTGGTGGGCGTGATCGAGGTCATGGGCGGCTTGCTGCTCGGACCGCAGTACAAGACCGCCATCGTGCTGGTGCTGTTCCTGGGTGTACTGATGTTCCGCCCGCAGGGCCTTATGGGCAAGGCATGAAACACATGAAACCTCTTCTCTTTCTTCTGCCCGCCATTGCGGCGGTGCTGGTGGTGCCCGCGGTGGTGGATGCTTCGCACCTCAACACCGTGATCCTGGTGCTCATGGCCGCCCAGCTGGGCGTGTCGTGGAACCTGGTGGGCGGTTACGCGGGCCAAGTGTCGCTGGGCCACGCTGCGTTCTACGGGCTGGGTGCCTACACCTCCACCGTGCTGCTGATCAACTTCGGCCTCAACCCCTGGCTGGGTGTGCTGGCCGGTGGTGTGGTGGCGGTGCTGTTGAGCCTGGCGTTTGGCTGGTCGTGCTTTCGGCTCAAGGGCCACTACTTCGCCATGGCCACGATTGCCGTGGCCGAGCTGGTGCAGATCTTCTTTACGGAATGGGAATACGGCGGTGCCGCCGTGGGCCTGTACGTGCCCATGGACAAGCAGGGCTGGCTGTGGATGAACTTTGCCACCAAGCTGCCCTACTACTGGCTGGCCCTGGGCCTGCTGCTGCTCACGCTGGCCGCCAACTGGTGGATCGAGCGCAGCTACCTGGGCTACTACTTCCGCGCCATCAAGGACGAGCCCGATGCGGCCCGCAGCATCGGCATCAACATCGCCCGCTACAAGCAGGTGGCCTTGTCGGTTAGTGCCTTCTTTACCGCACTCGGTGGCAGCCTGTATGCGCAGAAAGAGCTCTACATCGATCCCAACTCGGTGCTGTCCACGGCCCTGTCGGTGAAGATGGCGCTGGTGGCGATTCTGGGGGGCGTGGGCACCTTGTTCGGCCCCGTGGTGGGCGCGGTCATTCTCACCAGCATCGAGGAGTTCTCGCGCATCCTGTTCGGCGGCAGCGGTCGCGGCACTGACGTCATCATCTACGCCAGCCTGATCATCGGTGTGGCGGTGTTCTACCCCACGGGCATTCTGGGCTGGTGGACTGCGCGCAAGGAACGCCGCGCCGCCCGCGCCGATGCATCTCGCCAGATGGCAGCACATGCGGCCTCTGCCAGCAAGGAGGCTGCATGAGCCTGCTCCAAGTCAACCAAGTCAGCAAACGCTTTGGCGGCCTGACCGCCAACCAGGATGTCTCGTTCAGTGTGGACGCGGGCACCGTGGTCGGCCTGATTGGCCCCAACGGTGCGGGCAAGACCACCATGTTCAACTGCGTGGCGGGCTATTACGTGCCCAGCGCCGGCAGCATCACACTGGATGGCCGCAGCATCGGTGGCC
Organism: Rhodoferax saidenbachensis; assembly: GCF_031457975.1. Classification (GTDB taxonomy): domain Bacteria; phylum Pseudomonadota; class Gammaproteobacteria; order Burkholderiales; family Burkholderiaceae_C; genus Allorhodoferax; species Allorhodoferax saidenbachensis_A. The sequence goes on along the minus strand of NZ_JAVDXO010000006.1, from coordinate 87,982 downwards.
TGCCGCCCGAAGCCTGTGCCCGTGCCGGCGTGGGCCGCACCTTCCAGGTGGCTCGTACCTTCACCAGCATGACGGCCTGCGAGAACGTCATGGCCGCGGCCATGCTGCTGCAGCACAACGTGGCCAAGGCGCGCAAGGCGGCCATGGAATGGCTGGCCTTTGCCAACCTGCAGCGCTTTGCGGACAAGCCCGCCGCCAGCATGACCATCAGCGAACAGCGCCGCCTGGCCGTGGCCCGCGCGCTCGCCATCGAGCCCAAGATTTTGCTGATGGACGAGGTGATGGCCGGGTTGAACCCCTCCGAAGTGCGCGAGGCGGTGGACGTGGTGCTGAAGATCCGCGACCGCGGCATCGCCTGCCTCATCGTCGAACATGTGCTCGAAGGCATCATGCCGATTGCCGACAAGATTGTGGTGTTGGACCGCGGCATGAAGATCGCCGAAGGCACGCCCCAGCAGGTGTCGAACGACCCTGCGGTGCTCACCGCCTACCTGGGAGACTGATGATGCTGGAAATCACCAACCTCAAAGTCTGTTACGACGACGTGCTGGCCATCTCCGATGTCAGCCTGAAAGTCGAGCCCGGCAAGATCGTGGCCATGGTCGGCGGCAATGGCAATGGCAAGTCCACCACGCTGCGTGCGGTGGCGGGCCTGAATGCCGCGGCCGCGGGCAGCATCAGCTTCAACGGCCAGGCCATCCACCGCATGCCGGCCCACCAGCGCGTGCCACTGGGCCTGTCGCTGGTGCCCGAGGGGCGCCGCCTGTTTCCCGGGCTCACGGTGTTGCGCAACCTGGAGCTGGGCGCCTACACGCGCCAGGACAAGCACGAGGTGCAAAACAGCACCGAGGAAATGCTGGCGCTGTTCCCCATCCTCAAGGAGCGCGCCACGCAGCTGGCCGGCACCATGAGCGGTGGCGAGCAGCAGATGCTGGCGATTGCGCGCGGCCTGATGGCGCGGCCCAAGCTGCTGATGCTGGATGAGCCGTCCTGGGGCATTGCGCCCAAGTTTGTGACCAAGGTGCTGGACGTGATCCAGCAGGTCAACGCCACCGGCGTGTCCATCCTGTTGGTAGAGCAAAACCTGCAGAAGGCCCTGGGCATTGCCCACTACGGCTACGTGATCCAGACCGGGCGCATCGTGATGCAGGGCACCGGCCAGGACCTGCTGAATGACGAGCGCGTCAAGAAGGCCTACCTCGGCCTCTGAAGTCCCACTTATGACGAATGGAGTTTTGATGACCACCCCCTTCACCACCCCGTCCGACGTGCGGCAGGCGAGCCGCAGCGGCAGCTTTGTGCAGCCCACCGCGGGTTGCGCGCCCGGCTTCATCCAGGCCAACATGATGATCGTGCCGCAGGCGCAGGCGTTTGACTTTTTGCTGTTTTGCCAGCGCAACCCCAAGTCCTGCCCGCTGGTGGAAGTGCTGGCCCCGGGCCAGCAGGAACCCGCCTGTGCACCCGGAGCCAACATCGCCACCGATTTGCCGGGCTACCGTGTGTACCGCGATGGCGTATTCGCAGAGGAACGCAGCGACATTGCAGCGCTGTGGCAAGACGACTTCGTGACCTTTCTGATCGGCTGCAGTTTTTCGTTCGAGTCGGCCGTCATGCAGGCCGGCATCCCGCTGCGCCATGTGGACCAGGGGCGCAATGTGGCCATGTACCGCACCAACCTGCCGTGTACCCCGGCGGGCATCTTCCAGGGCCCCACGGTGGTCAGCATGCGGCCCATCAAGAGCCGCGATGTGGCCAAGGTGGTGGAGGTGTCGGGCCGCTTTCCGCTGGCCCATGGCACGCCGCTGCATGTGGGCAATCCGCAGGCGCTGGGCATCCAGGACCTGGCGCACCCCGACTATGGCGATGCGGTGGACATCCTGCCCGACGAGGTGCCTGTGTTCTGGGCCTGCGGGGTCACGCCCCAAGCCGTGGCCCAGGCCAGTGGTCTGCCGCTGTGCATCACCCATGCGCCGGGCAAGATGTTCATCACGGATATCCAGGGCTGAGCGTGTAAGCGCGCACAGCCGCTGGCCGGTGGGCCAGCCCCCTTAACCCCCGGAGTTCGCCATGAAACACCTTTGGAAAACTGCACTCTGTGCAGTGATGGTCTCGCACGTCCCTGCGCTGCAGGCGCAGGCTTCCGCACCCGCGGTGTGGAAGCTGGCGTCGGGCTACCGCACCGAGTCCTTCCAGACCGAAAACCTGCTGCAGTTCGCCCGCGATGTGGAGGCCGCCACGCGCCAGCAATTGCGGGTGGAGGTGTCGCCCAACGGCAGCCTGTTCAAGTTGCCGGAGATCCGCCAGGCCGTGGAAGACGGCAAGGTCGAGGCGGGCGAAGCCATCATGACCGGCATGGTGCAGGCCCTGCCGCTGGCCGGGGCCGATGCCATTCCCTTTGTGGTGGGGTCGTACCAGGACGCCATGCGCCTGTGGCAGCTGCAGCGCCCGGTGCTGGAGCGTCAGCTGGCCCAGCGCGGCCTGCGGATTCTGTACGCCGTGCCCTGGCCGCCGCAGGGCCTGTACGCCACGCGTCCCATCAAGACCGCGGGCGACTTCAAGGGCCTGCGCATGCGCACCTACAACCAGACCACCGTGCGCATTGCCGAGATGTTGGGTGCCAGCCCGGTGGACCTGCCCATGGCCGACGTAGGCCCGGCCATCCAGGACGGCCGGGTGGACACCATGATCACCTCGGCGGTGACCGGCGTGGAGAACCAGGTCTGGGGGCCTATCAAGTACTACTACGACATCCGCGCCTGGTTCCCCAAGAACCTGGTGTTTGCCAACGCCAGGAGTTTTGACGCGCTGGCCCCTGCTGTGCAGGTGCAGGTGCTCAAAGCCGCCACCGCGGCCGAGCAACGCGGCTGGGCCAGCAGCGAGGCCGAGGCCCGCAAGGCCGTGCAGACCCTGCAAAGCCACGGCATCAAGCTGGACCGCCTGCCCAGTGAGCTGGAGTACGAGCTCCAGCGCATGGGCGAACGCTTTTCCCGGGAATGGGTGCGCACCGTGGGCCACGAGGCCAGTGCCATCTTCGTTCCCTATTACTTTCACTAAACCACAGCCGTACGACTATGCACTACCAAAACCCCACCGTGGACACCAAACGCTGGCAATTCTGGATCGACCGGGGCGGTACCTTTACCGACATCGTGGCCAAGCGCCCCGACGGCTCGCTGACCACCCACAAGCTGCTCAGCGAAAACCCCGAGCAGTACAAGGACGCTGCGGTAGCCGGCATCCGCCATCTGCTGGGCCTGCAGCCGGGCGAGCCGGTCACGCCGGCGCTGGTCGAGTGCGTGAAGATGGGCACCACCGTGGCCACCAATGCGCTGCTGGAGCGCCAGGGCGAGCCCACGCTGCTGGTCACCACCCGCGGCTTTCGCGATGCGCTGCGCGTCGCCTACCAAAACCGCCCACGCCTGTTCGACCGCCACATCGTGCTGCCCGAGTTGCTGTACAGCGCGGTGGTGGAGGCGCAAGAGCGCATGGGTGCGCAGGGTGAATTGGTCCAGGTACTGGATGAGGCGCTACTAAAACAGGAGCTGCTCGCGCACTACCAACGGGGGCTGCGCAGTGTTGCGATCGTATTCATGCACGGCTACCGGTTCACCGCGCACGAGCAGGCCGCCAAGCGTTTGGCAGCCGAGGTGGGCTTTACGCAGATCAGCACCTCGCACGAAACCAGCCCGATGATGAAGTTTGTGAGCCGGGGTGACACGACGGTGGTGGACGCCTATCTCTCGCCCATCCTGCGCCGCTATGTGGAGCAGGTGGCGCACGAGATGCCGGGCGTGAAGCTGTTCTTCATGCAGTCCTCGGGCGGGCTGACCGATGCCAATGTGTTCCAGGGCAAGGATGCGATCCTGAGCGGCCCGGCCGGCGGCATTGTGGGCATGGCGCGCACCGCGGCCATTGCCGGGCATGAGAAGGTGATTGGCTTCGACATGGGCGGCACCAGCACCGACGTGAGCCACTACGCCGGCGCCTTCGAGCGTGAGTTCGAGACCCAGGTGGCCGGTGTGCGCATGCGCGCGCCCATGATGAGCATCCACACCGTGGCGGCCGGCGGCGGCTCGCTGCTGAAGTTCGACGGCGAGCGCTTCCGCGTGGGCCCGCAAAGCGCGGGCGCCAACCCCGGCCCGGCCAGCTACCGGCGCGGCGGCACGCTGGCTGTGACGGATGCGAACGTGATGCTGGGCAAGGTGCAGCCGCGTTACTTCCCCAAGGTGTTTGGCCCCAATGCCAATGAGCCCTTGAGCCTGGAGGCGGTGCAGGCCCAGTTTGCCGTGCTGGCCGACCAGACTGGCCGACAGCCTGAGGAGGTGGCCGAGGGTTTCATTGACATCGCCGTGCAGCAGATGGCCAACGCCATCAAGAAGATCTCGGTGGCGCGCGGCTACGACGTGACGCGCTACACCCTGCAGTGCTTTGGCGGCGCCGGTGGCCAGCATGCATGTCTGGTGGCCGACGCGTTGGGCATGACCCAGGTGTTTGTACACCCGCTTGCCGGCGTGCTCAGCGCCTACGGCATGGGTCTGGCGGACCAGAACGTGATCCGCGAGCAGGCGGTGGAGCTGGCGCTGGACGAATCGAACCTGCTCAGCATCACCGCCCGGCTGGAAGTGCTGGCTGGCGCGGCCGAGGCCGAGTTGCAGCGCCAGCAGGTCAGCGCTGGCGCCATCCGCACCCAGCGCCGCGTGCATGTGCGCTACGACGGCAGCGACACCGCCCTGGTGGTGGCCTTTGGCACGGTGGCGCAGATCCAGACGGGCTTTGAAGAAGCCTATCGCCAGCGCTTCGCCTTTTTGATGCAGGGCAAGTCGCTGGTGGTGGAAGCCGTGTCGGTGGAATCCGTGGTGGCTGGCGATGCGCCCGCCGAACCGCGCCACACCCTGCAGGCAAGCCGCCCTGTGCCCAGCCGCGAGACCGTGCGCATGTACTCGGGCGGCCAGTGGCACGACGCGCTGCTGGTGGTGCGCGAGGACCTGCGCCCGGGCGACCAGATCCCCGGCCCGGCCATCATTGCCGAGAAAAACGCCACCACCGTGGTGGAGCCCGGCTGGACCGCCCGTGTGACGGCATTTGACCACCTGGCCCTCGAGCGCATTGCGCAGCGTGCTATCAAATTCGCAGCAGGAACCACGGTGGACCCGGTGCTGCTGGAGGTGTTCAACAACCTGTTCATGAACATCGCCGAGCAGATGGGCCTGCAGCTGCAGAACACCGCCTACTCGGTCAACATCAAGGAGCGGCTGGACTTCAGCTGCGCGCTGTTCGATGCCGATGGCAACCTGATCGCCAACGCACCGCACATGCCGGTGCACTTAGGGTCAATGGGCGAGAGCATCAAGACCGTGATGCGCGAGAACGCCGGCACTATGCGGCCCGGCGATGTGTATGCGCTCAACGACCCCTACCACGGCGGCACGCACCTGCCCGACGTGACGGTCATCACCCCGGTGTACCTGGATGGCGAGGTGGCCTTTTACGTCGGTAGCCGCGGCCACCATGCCGACATCGGCGGCACCACGCCGGGCTCCATGCCCCCGTTCTCCACCCGCATCGAGGAAGAGGGCGTGCAGATCAACAATTTCAAGCTGGTCGACGGCGGTGTGCTGCGCGAGGCCGAAATGGTGGCACTGCTGCAAAGCGGTGAATTCCCATCGCGCAATCCGGCGCAGAACCTGGCCGATATGCGGGCCCAGATTGCCGCCAACGAGAAGGGCGTGCAGGAGTTGCGCCGCATGGTCGAACAATACAGCCTGCCGGTGGTGCAGGCCTATATGCGCCATGTGCAGGACAACGCCGAAGAATCGGTGCGCCGCGTGATCTCGCGCCTGAAAGACGGCCAGTTCACCCTGCCGCTGGACAATGGCGCGCAGATCCAGGTGGCAATTCGTGTGGACGCGGCCAGCCGCAGTGCCGAGGTGGACTTCACCGGTACCAGCCCGCAGCAAATCAATAACTTCAATGCGCCCACGGCGGTGTGCATGGCGGCGGTGCTGTATGTGTTCCGCACCCTGGTGGACGATGACATTCCGCTCAACGCGGGCTGCCTCAAGCCCATCCGCGTCATCATCCCAGCGGGCTCCATGCTCAACCCCAACCCGCCGGCCTCGGTGGTGGCGGGCAATGTGGAGACTTCCACCTGCGTGACGAACGCACTGTTTGGTGCCCTGGGCGTGCTGGCCGGTGGCCAGTGCACCATGAACAACTTCACCTTTGGCAATGCGCAGCACCAGTACTACGAAACCATCAGCGGCGGCAGCGGAGCGGGCGAGGGCTTTGATGGAACCTCGGTCGTCCAGACCCACATGACCAACTCGCGCCTGACCGACCCCGAGGTGTTCGAGTTCCGCTTCCCGGTGCGGCTGGAGAGCTTTGAGATTCAGCCGGGCTCGGGCGGTGCGGGCCGCTGGCAGGGGGGTAATGGTGGGGTACGCCGGGTGCGGTTTTTGGAGCCCATGACGGCCAGCATCCTGAGCAACGGTCGGGTTCACGGTGCCTTCGGCATGGCCGGTGGCCGGCCGGGGCAGGTGGGGCTGAACCGCGTGGTGCGTGCCGACGGCCAGACCGAAGACCTGGGCCACATTGGCCAGGCCGAGATGGCGCCGGGCGACGTGTTCGAGATCCATACACCGGGTGGTGGGGGCTTTGGTGTCCCGCAGGACTGAGGCGATATGCTACGTATTTGATAGCTGCTCGCGCAATGTTGACGGGGGCTAGAGCCTTGTTTTGTCTCTAGCGCGGCGCCAGAATTGCCATGGTGATGCGCGACACGCAGCTCAGCTCGCCCGCGTCGTTGCGCATGTCGATCTGCCAGACGTGGGTGGTGCGGCCTATGTGCACCGGCCGCGCCACACCAGTGACCCAGCCGCTCTTCACGCCCTTGAGGTGGTTAGCGTTGATGTCCAGGCCTACCGCGTTATGGTCCGGCGGCGCGGCGAGGTTGGCACCACACGAGCCCAGCGTTTCCGCCAACACCACCGACACGCCGCCGTGCAGCAGGCCAAGCGGCTGGTGCGTACGCGAGTCTACCGGCACCCTCGCCACCAAAAAATCATCGCCCACCTCCAGAAACTCAATGCCTAGATGGGGCACGGCCGTGTTCTCGCTGATGCGGGTCAGGATCTCGATAGAAGCCGGTTTTTGCCAAATGCGCATGGGAGTGTTCGCCTGAAGGTGGATATGGCTTCACTATAAACACGGCCGCGCAGCGGCGCTGTCATCCCCGCGGCAGGGCGCTTTACAAACGGTTGCAAGCTGATTTCTCACGTTTACGCACTTTTGCCAGCCCGCCACGCTGGCTTTACAGCCCCTCGCCACCATGAAGGCTCATTCACTTTGAGACCTTCTCATGAAAAAACTCTTCCTGGCTACGTTCGTTCTGGGCTCCATCGCGGCTTCCTCTGCCTTTGCCGCAGGCCCCACCGATTTGTCGGGCTTCAGCGTCGGCACCACGGCCGAGTTCTCCCGGGGTGCGTCCAACGCCACCGACGGCACGTCCGACACGGGGCAGAGCACCGCCCTGGGTCTGCAAGCCCGCTATGACTGGTCGCTGGCCCCCAACTTTGCGCTGGGGTTGGGTGCGTCGTACAGCTCGGGCAACCACCAGGCCGGTACCTACGCCAGTGGCGCCGCGGCGACCATCAACAACCGCTACTCGCTGGACATCATTCCCACTGTGGCCCTGGCCAACAACTTCCAGCTCTACGGCAAGCTGTCGTCCATCTACGGTGCTGCCTCGTCCGATGACGGTGCCAACACCGCCAATGTACAAGGCGTGGGCTACGGCGTAGGCGTGCGCCAGATGCTGGACAAAAACATGTACTGGCAAGCCGGCTACGACCTGAACCAATTCAGGGACGTGAGCTTCTCCACAGGCACGACCAGCAGCCTGAAGGAAAACGTGCTGTCCATCGGCATTGGCTACAAGTTCTGACGCTAACCGCGCCTTGCGCGGCCCCGGGGGTGGAAATTGGTATAGATTCTCGGTTTCCCGAAAAAGCTTGCTATGACCGAACCCACCCTCCGCCCCGACCTGCCCGACCACCTGTCCATCGACCCGCGCAGCCCGCACCATGTGGCTGCCGTGTTTGAGCACGACATTGGCATCCGCTTCAACGACAAGGAGCGCATGGATGTGGAGGAATACTGCATCAGCGAAGGCTGGGTCAAGGTGCCCGCAGGCAAAACTGTGGACCGCAAGGGCAAGCCCCTGCTGATCAAGATCAAGGGCAAGGTCGAGGCGTTTTACCGCTAAGCAGCGCGTTGCCGCCAGCCTCACTCAGCGCCGGAACTTGCCCGATGCCGAGATGATGGACAGGTCGGCAAAGTCCAACCCGGTGTGATCGGTGGGGCTGAAGCTCAGCGTTAGCCCGCCCAGGTCAAACTTGCTCAAGGATTCGAGTGCGGCCTGCAGCTTTTCGCGCGTGGGCTTGGGGCCGGCGCGGCGCAGGGCCTCCACCAGCACCTTGGCCGATGCAAAGCCCTCCAGCATGGCGGGGCTCACCTCGAGAATGTCATGGGCCTTGGCCAGTTGGGCAGCCTCTTGCACCAGCGCGTAGTTCAGCGATTGCGGCAGCACCTGGCTCACGATCACGCCGCGCGCGTTGTCCCCCAACAGCTTGACGAAGCCGCTGGAGGCGTTGTTCGACAGGGTCACAAACTGCGCGCCGCTGCCCGCGTCTTTCAGGGCCCTGATGCCGTCCACCACCGCGGTGCCTGAGCCAATCACCATGATGGCCTGCGGCGCCAGCTTGGCCATGGCGGGCGCAATCTGCGTAAAGTCGGGTTTGCTGCGGTCGAACTTGGCCACTGCGGCGGACGTGAGCTTGGCCGCGGCCAGGCCCTTCTGTGCACCCTCCAGCCCATCAGCGCCAAAGCTGTCATCCACGTGCACCACGGCAATGCGCGTCACGCCCACGGCGGCCAGGTGGGCAATGGCCCGCTCGGCCTCGCGCTGGTAGGTGGCACGCACGTTGAACACATGTTTTTTCAAGGGCGTGTGCAACACCATGGCGCCAGTAGATGGCGCCAGCAGCGGCACGCCGTGTTCGTCCAGGATGGGGATGATGCCTTCGGTGTGCGGCGTGCCGCGCGTCATGAACAGCGCCAACACCTGGCGCTGTTCAATCAGCTCGCGCGCATTGGCCGCGGTCAGCTTGGGGTCGAACTTGTCGTCCAGCGTGATGAGCTCGATCTTCTCGCCCCCCACACCGCCCTTGGCGTTGATGGCGTCCAGGTAGAGCTGCGCGCCGAAGTTGGACTCCTTCACCGTGGCGGCCACCGCACCGGTGACTCCCACGGTCTGGCCAATGCGGATTTGCGCTTGCGCGCTGCAGGCTGTGGCCAGCAGGCTAGCCATCACCAGGTGTTGGAGGCGGTTCATAGGGCAGTCCTTTGCAGGGGGATGTACAGCCCCGTCAGGCCGGCGCCGGCGTGCTGGCGGTGGGTGTAGCGCTCAAACGGCGTCAGGCGCTGGTCGGGTTGCAGCTTGTCCAGCGAGAGGCTTTGCATGGCCCGGTACCAGGCCACTTCCAGTGCGGAGTGCGTGCCCTGCAGCTCCACCGCATACGCCTGGTGCGCTGGCATTTCGCGCACCGGCATCTGGTCAAAACCCGGTGCATTGACGGGAATGCCGATATGGCAGACCGTGCGCCGGAGCTTCACATTCGTCTGCACATAGACGGCCACGGGAGGGCCGGTGGGTGCAATGCCGTGCTGCGCCAGCTGCCCCTGCAACCGTGCGATGGTCTGCTCGCGTGCCTCTGGCAGCCCGTCAATGGGGCCGCGGTAGGTCTCGTACACGTAGCGACAAGCGGGAACCTCTTGCACGCCCACGCAGGTGATGTCATAACGCGCCGCGGTGGCGGGCTCCAACTGGCTGGCCATGCGGTCCAGCCCGGCCCGGCATTCGAGTGCCATGGCGCCGCGCAGCGTGGGGGCAAAGGCGCGCATGGAGAACGCCACCCGCCCGCGCAGGGTCCACGTCACTTCGGTCTGCGCGCCCACCGAGGCAAAAGACCAGAGGCTGCGTGCCCGGATGGCAAAGGGCGACTTCAGGCGCATCTGCTGTTCCACGGTGCGGTAGGGCGCCAGGTGGCGCTGTTCCACTTGACCACTGCCGCCGCGCTCGCTGTCCCAGCTGAAGCCGCCCCCCACCGCATCGGGCTGCCCAGACAGCACCAGGGTTTCGCCTGGGCTGTGTGCCAGCCAGGGGCTCCAGTGGGCCCACTGGCGGCAGTCGGCCACCATGGCGTACACCCTGTCGATGGGGGCATCGATCAAGCGGGTCTGGGTTACGTTCAGGCGACCGCTGTAGCGGGCCATATAGACCAGCACCGCAACCACACAAAACGCAGCGACGAAGAGGAGAGTGGACATGGCAGCGCCCTATGCTAAAGCATGCCCATGGCTTTGGGAACCACCAGCGTTAGCCACGGCCAGTACGTGACGATGACCAGGAATACCACCATGGTGCCCAGCCACGGCATCACGGCCTTGGTGAGTTCGGTGATGCCCAGCCGCGAGATGCCGGACGCCACATACAGGTTCAGCCCCACCGGTGGGTGGCACAGCCCGACTTCCATGTTCACATCGATCAGGATGCCGAAATGCACCGGGTTGATACCCAGCTGCATGGCGGCCGGGAAAAAGATGGGCGCCATGATCAGGATGATGGAAGACGGCTCCATGAAGTTGCCGGCGGCCAGCAGCACCAAGTTCACCACGAACAGGAAACCGTGCTGTCCCAGGTCCATGCCCAGCATCCAGTCGGCCACGCGCTGCGGCAGGTTTTCGTTGGTCAGGACAAACGAGAACAGCACGGCGTTGGTGATGATGTACAGCAGCATCGCAGACATATTGGCAGACTCGCGCAGCACCTTGGGCACGTCCTTGAATCCCATGTCGCGGTACACGAACACAGACACAAAGAACGAATACACCGCAGCCATGGCGGCCGCCTCCGTGGCCGTGAAGATGCCAGAGTAAATGCCACCCACAATGATCACCACCAGCATCAGGCCCCAGGCACTTTTGCGGAACGCCATGAGGCGCTCACCCCAACCCGCACGGGGCAGACGGGGGTAGCCGTTCTTCTTGGCGATGTACCAGGTCACCGCGCCCAGCATCAGTGTGAGCAGCGTGCCAGGCAGTAGTCCGGCCACAAACAGTGCACCAATGGAGGTGTTGGTGGAGATGGCGTAGATCACCTTGGGGATGGAGGGCAGCATCAGGATGCCCAGCGAACCCGCGGTGATGATCACGCCGGCACCAAAGCGCATGGGGTAGCCGTGCGCCACCATGGCAGGCAACACGATGGAGCCAATGGCCACGACGGTGGCCACGCTGGAGCCGCAGACCAGCGCAAACATCGCGCAGGCCAGAATGGCTGCCAATGCCAAGCCACCATGGAAGTGGCCCACCAGCGAGGTGGCGAAGTTGATCATCCGCCTGGCTACACCGCCGTGGGTCAGAAAGTTGCCCGCCAGGATGAAGAAGGGAATCGCCATGATTTCCCACTTCTCCATGCCGGTGAACAGCTTGAGCGCCACCGATTCCAGGGGCACCTGCGTCATCGTCAGGATGAAGGTCAGCACCGTCAGGCCTAGCGAGACGGAGATCGGCATGCCCGTGAGCATGAGGGCAATCAAGAGCCCGAAAATAATCGCTGCGTTCATGGTTTCACCACTCCTGGGGTGTGTGCACCGGTGTGCAGGGGGGCGGCGTCTTCCACGCCGTCTACGTGTGCGTGGTCGTGGTGCGGCAGTTCACCGGTCTGGTGGAAGTTCCACGCCACCTGTAGGAACCGGAAAGACATCAACGAAGAGCCCAGCGGGATGGCGGAATACACCATCCAGGTCGGCCATTCCAGGTCGGGCGTGGTGGGACCCACGGGCAGTGCGTCGGTGGCTAAGCCCAGCCAGCTGAAGATGGCCTGGTGGGCGCCGTTGTCCCAGACAAACTGGGCGCCCAGACCTGCGATGGTGCCGGTGAACACGGCACCCGCCAGCAGGGCAAACAGCACAAACTTCTGCCGCAGCTTGGCGTCCATGCGGTTGATCACCACATCCACACCCACGTGGATGCCGGTGCGCACACCATAGGCTGCGCCAAATTTGGCCATCCACACGAACATGATGATGCAGAGCTCTTGCGCCCAGCCAAAGTGCAGGGACAGCATCCAGTCCTGCACATAGGGAATCGGCATGCCAGCCAGGTAGCGGTGGATCACCGCAAAGAAAATCAGCAGGGTGGCCCCTGCCATGAGGAAGGCGATGAGCCATTCCTCCAGGTGGTCAAGAAACTTCATGGCGCAACTCAGAGCTTGGCAGGGTCAAACGCGGTTTCTTTGTAGACCTCGTCCAGGGTGTCTTTCCCCACGCGCTCGGCCATCTTGGCGTGCACGGGTACCAAGGCTTTCTTGAACGCCATGCGCTCTTCCTTGGTGGGCACGTACACCGTGGTCTTGCCGCTCTTCTTCACGCCATCCAGCGCCAGGTCGTTCTCATCCTGCGCAATCTTGTTGGCATACACCGTGGCTTCTTTCATGGCCTGTTCCAGCGGGCCGCGCACGTCGGCTGGCAGGGCGTCCCAGAACTTCTTGTTCACGATGACCGCATAGCCCAGGTAGCCGTGGTTGGTGATGGTGAGGTGTTTTTGCACCTCGTGCATCTTTTGTGTGTAGAAGTTGGAGATGGGGTTCTCGGTGCCGTCTACCACGCCGGTCTGCAGCGCTTGGTACACCTCGGCAAACGCCATCACCTGGGGAATGGCGCCTAGCGCGCGGGTTTGCTCTTCCAGCACCTTGGACGATTGGATGCGCAGCTTCTTGCCCTTCAGGTCGGCTGGGGTCTTGATCGGCGTGTTGGCCGAGAACGACTTGAAGCCGTTGTCCCAAAACGCCAGGCCCTTGATGCCGCGAGGCTCCAGCTTGGCCATCAGGCCGGTGCCTACGGGGCCTTGGGTCACCTTGTGCAGGTCGGCCGTGTCGTCAAAGATAAAGGGGAAGTCGAAGATCTCGAATTCCTTCACACCCAGGGGGCCGAACTTGGCCAGTGAGGGAGCCAGCATCTGCACTGCACCAATCTGCAGGGCTTCGAGTTCTTCCTTGTCCTTGTACAGCGTGCTGTTGGCGTAGACCTCGACCTTCACCTTGCCCTTGGTCAGTTCCGCAGCCTTCTTGGCGAAGAACTCGGCGGCCTTGCCTTTGGGCGTGTCGGCCGCCACCACGTGGCTGAATTTGATGACGGTTTGGGCGCTGACGGCGCAGCCGGCGGCCAACAGGGCGCTGGCCAGGATGAGTTTGAGTTTCATGGTGTCTCCTTGTGGAATCAATGTCAAAAACGAACCCGGCGAAGGTTAGTCATGACGCCGCAAGGAGGTAACTGTGGCGTTCAACAGCTAGGGTTTACCCGGCCTAGGCTGGAGGCAAGGCCTCGCGCACCGCGTCCAGCCAGGGCTGGCCGATACGCCGCGCCAGGTCGGCATGCACTGGCATGACCGCGGCTTTGAATCGCAGGCGTTGCGCGGCAGTGGGCGTGTGGATGCGCACGGCGCCGGTCACATGCAGGGCGGCCAAGGCCTTGTCGTTGTGGGCATCGGCAATGTCGTTGCCAAACGCCAGGGCCTCGCGCAGGGCGTCCTGCACCAGGGTCCGGTCGGCCGCAGGCAGGCCCAGCCAGAAGCGCTGGTGCGCCACCACGGCATAGCCCAGGTAGCCATGCTCGGTCAGGCTCAGGTCGCTTTGCACGGCCTGCATGCCCTGGGTGTAGAAGTTGGAGACCGGGTTTTCGGTGCCGTCCACCACGCCGGTCTCAAGCGCCCGCCGGGTTTCACTGAACGGCAGGGTGATGGGCCAGGCGCCCAGCGCCCGCATTTGCTGTGCAATCACGCGCGACGATTGCACCCGCATGCGCAGGCCCGCAAAGTGCGCGGGCTCCAGCAGAGCATGGTTGGCACTCATGTGTTTGAAGCCGTTGTCAAAGTAGCCCAGGCCCAGCAGCCGTTGGCGGCTCAGTCCGTTCAGCAGGCGCTGGCCCACCGGTCCCTGGGTGATGTGCCGGACATCGGTCACGCTGTTGAACAGAAACGGCAGGTCAAACAGTTCGAACTCGGGGAAGCCAATGGGTCCGAACTTGGACAGCGAGGGGGCCACCATGTCGATGGCACCCAGCTGCAGCGCCTGCATCTCATCCTGGTCGCCATACAGCCGGCCCTGCGGAAAAATCTGCACCCGAATGCGCTGTGCTGTGCGCTCTTCCACCAGGGTGCGAAAACGCTCCAGTGCCATGCCCTTGGGCGTGTCTTGTGCCACCACATGCGACAGGCGGATGGTGGTGCCCGCGGCGGCCCGGCCACGCAGCGGCATGGCCGCTGCAGCCAGACTGACAGCCGTTTGCAGCCACTGGCGGCGGCGCAAATCGGCGGGCGGTAGCAGGGCAGGCATGGCCGCTATTATGCGAGTGCACCCGACCTCTCACCCCATGCCCGACCACTCACAAGACCCCACATTCGATTTCGCCCTGCTGCGAAACGAGAACCAAGGTGGTGCTGCGCGCAACCCCTGGCCGGGCCTGTGGTTGTTGGGGTTTCTGGCGCTGGTGGTGGCCTCGGTGGTGGCGCTGGTGCTGTACCTGCAGCACTTTGAAACCGAAGAAGATGCGCGCCGCCAGGCGGCCGACGCCCAGTGGTTGGAGCAGAGTGTGCAGTTTCATTTCCGTCGGCTGGAAGAAGACTTGCGCGTAGCGGCGCGGCAGTCGGTGGACGTGCAAGGCGGCCTGCTCTGGCGTGAACCTGGTGTGCTGCTGGACCAGGGCTGGGTGGGTGCCGTGCAGACGCCCTTGCCCTCGCGCTGGTTGGTCGATGAGCGTACCCATGTGCAAAACGCCCAGGCCTTGGCCACCATGCAGGCCACCACGCGCGGCCTGCGCCGCTCGGCCTATGCGGGCCCCATGCTGGAGGCCAATGGCGCGATTACGGACACCGTATGGCTGGCGGTTCCTTATTTTGAGCGCGGCCAGTTTGTTGGCAACTACGTGGCCGAACTCTCGCTGAACCAAGCCGTGCGTGCACTGGTGCCAGACTGGTTTTCCAAGGACCATACTGTGCGGCTGGTGCTGGACGAAGGGGTTCCGTCCGTGGCTTCGGCAGGGCTGCGCTCTTACCGTGCCGCCATGAATCTGGCTGGCTCCGATGTGTTTCTGGAAGTGACCCCGGTGCAGGAACAACCTGCCACGGTGCCCCGTATGTTCCTGCTGGTGGCCATGGTGTTTCTGGGGGGCATGCTGGTCAGCCTGTGGGCATTGCGCCGCGACATTGTGAAACGCCAGCAGGTGCAGGCCCACTTGCAGGCCGAAGTGGCCCTGCGCACTGCCATGGAGAACTCGGTGACCATCGGCCTGCGCGCTTGGGACCTGGGTGGCAAGGTGCTCTATGTGAATGAGGCTTTTTGTCGCATGGTGGGCTATGCGGCACAGGAGCTGGTGGGCGAGTCGGCTCCCATGCCCTACTGGCCACAGGACCACAGCCGCCTGCAGCAGGTGCATGACCACATCTTGGAGAAAGGCACACAGGGCCAGGGCATCGAAGTGCAGTTTCAGCATCGCAGCGGCCATCTGATTGATGTGCTGATTCACGAAGCGCCATTGCACGCCGCCGATGGCACGCACCTGGGGTGGATGAGTTCGGTGTTGGACATCAGCGAGCGCAAGCGCGCGCAGCGCCTGGCGGCGCAGCAGCAAGAGCGCGTGGAGGCCACGGGCCGCCTGGTGGCCGTGGGCGAAGTGGCGTCCACGCTGGCGCATGAACTCAACCAGCCGCTGGGGGCGCTGAACAGTTTTGCCACGGGCCTGTTGAACCGCCTGCACGCGGGCAGCATCAGCCCCCAGGAGACGGTGCCCGTGATCACCCGCATGGCGGGCTTGGCCGAGAAGGCAGGGCGCATCATCCAGCGCGTCAACGCGATAGCGCGGCGGCGCGAAATCTCGCTGCAACGCCTGGACCTGGTGGCGGTGCTGCAGCGCGTGGTGCCCACTGGCATCGACGCCGCAGGCCCGGTATGGATTGAGGCGGACGAGCTGCTGCTGGAGCATCTGGTCAACAACCTGGTGGGCAATGCGCAGGAGTCTGCGGCCCAGGGCAGTGGGCCCGCCCAAGTGCAGGTGCGTGTGCAGGCCGATACGGCCCGTCAGGTGGCCGTGCTCAGCGTGGCCGACTCGGGGGCGGGCGTGCACGAGGAAGACCGCGAGCACGTGTTTGAGGCCTTCTACAGCACCAAGGACGGTGGCATGGGCATGGGGCTGGCGATTTGCCGTTCCATCGTCGAGGCGCACCACGGCCAGATCGCGGTGGACCGTGATCCCGTGCTGGGCGGCGCCCGCTTCACGGTGGAGCTGCCCCTGGCGGCACAATACAGGCCCGAGGCAGACACCCTATGACCAGCGCAGCCATCCACATTGTTGACGACGACCCCGACGTGCGGGACGGTCTGGCGTGGCTGTTCGACTCGCGGGGCCACAAGGCCGCGACCTGGGACAGCGGCCCCCCGTTTCTGGAAGCCACCAAGGCCCTGCACGGCCAGTGGCCACACGCCGTCGTGCTGCTGGACATCCGCATGGCGCCCATGACCGGGCTGCAGGTGTTCGAGCAGCTCAAGGCCCAGGCCTGTCCCTGGCCGGTGTTGTTTTTGACCGGCAATGGCGATGTCGGCATGGCCGTGGCGGCCGTGAAAAACGGCGCCTGGGATTTTTTGGAAAAGCCCTTCCAGGACAACGTGCTGGTGGACCGCGTGGAGCAGGCCCTGGCCGCCGCCGCCGCCGATGGCGACGCCAACCAGGAAGCCCACCGCCTGCGCTATGCACTGGCGTCCCTCAGCCCGCGCGAACGCGAGGTGTTGGACCAGCTCATCCTGGGCCACTACAACAAGAACATCGCCGACCACCTGGGCATCACCCCGCGCACGGTGGAGTTCCACCGCGCCAACATCTTTGAGAAGATGGGCGTGAGCTCGGCCATTGAACTGGCCCACAAACTGGGCCGCCTGCAGCCCATCGTCAAACCGCAGGCCTAGCTGACGACGGCGCCTGCGGTCCCCGTACAAACCCCAGTGGTGTGACTGGCACGGAACTGGCTAGTATCGACCTATAACTTGACCAATTGGTTAGGTTGTGAGCGATGAATCGGTGGCCGTGACCTGTTTTGGTGCGGCCATGACCCAACCCACTGCGTGTCAATGAACCATTCCGAAGCACTGAACGGGCAGCTCGCCCCCCCACCCGCTGGCACGCCAGCGCGCAAAGCCGTGGAAGTGCGCAATGCCAGCGTGGTCTACCAAACGGCAGACACCCCGGTCCACGCGCTGAGCGACATCTGCTTCGATATCCATGAAGGCGAATTTGTCTCGCTGATTGGCCCCAGCGGCTGCGGCAAGACCACGCTGATGCGCGTGATTGCTGATCTGGAAAAGATCAGCGCCGGTGAAGTGCTGGTCAACGGCGTGAGTCCGCACGACGCCCGCTTGGCGCGGGCCTATGGCTATGTGTTCCAGGCGCCAGCGCTGTTCCCCTGGCGCAACGTGCTGGCCAACGTGACCTTGCCCTTGCAGATCCAGGGTAAAGGCAAGGCAGACGCCAGGCGCATCGCCATGGAGCACCTGGAGCGCGTGGGCCTCAAGGGCTTTGAGGGCAAGTACCCCTGGCAGCTCTCGGGCGGCATGCAGCAGCGCGTGTCGATTGCGCGCGCGCTGTCGTTCGAGCCCAAGATTCTGATGATGGACGAGCCCTTTGGCGCGCTGGACGAGATCACCCGCGACCGGCTCAACGAACAGCTGCAGCAGCTCTGGCAGCGCGAGCGCCGCACCGTGGTGTTTGTGACGCACAGCATTGCTGAGGCGGTCTACCTCTCCACCAAGATCGTGGTCATGTCGCCGCGCCCGGGGCGCATCGTCAAGGTGATCGACTCCACCTTGCCGAACGAGCGCCATCTGGGCCTGCGTGACACGCCGGAGTTTGTCGCGCTGGCCCATGAAGTACGCGAAGCCCTTGCCGATGGCCACCACTAAAACGTTGTCCCAACGCGCGCTGCACGACTGGCTGCCCGTCGCGGTGGTGCTGCTGGCCGTGGTGCTGGCCTGGTATGGCGCGGCCTGGGCCCTGAACGCCCCGGGCGCCATCGAGCGCGTGCTGGACGAAGAAGCCGGTTACACCCAAATGGAGCTGTTCGAGGCCACCATGACCATGGAGCGCCCGCTGATGCCCGCGCCCCACCAGGTGGCCATGGACTTCTATGAGAGCCTGACCGAGTGGCCCGTGGACTCGCCCCGCAACCTGATTTACCACGTCATCGTCACCGGCCAGTCCACGCTGCTGGGGTTTGCCATGGGCACGGCGCTGGGCCTGCTGCTGTCCGTGCTCATCGTGCATAGCCGCACGCTGGACAAGGCGCTGCTGCCCTGGATCGTGGCCTCGCAAACCGTGCCGGTGCTGGCCATTGCGCCCATCGTCTTGGTGGTGCTGGGCAGCTTGGGCTTTTCAGGCACCGCGCCTAAGGCCTTCATCGCCATGTACCTGTGTTTTTTCCCGGTCACTGTGGCCATGGTGCAGGGCCTGCGTTCGCCGCAAAAGATTGAGACGGAAATGATGCACACCTATGCCGCGTCACGCTGGCAGTCACTGTGGCTGTTGCGTTTGCCTGCGGCCTTGCCCTTCCTGTTCCCCGCGTTGCGCGTGGGCGTGGCAGCGGGCCTGGTGGGCGCCATGGTGGCGGAGTTGCCCACGGGGGCGCAGGCCGGCCTGGGTGCGCGCCTGCTCACGGGCTCGTACTACGGGCAGACCGTGCAAATTTGGTCAGCGCTGGTCATGTCGGCGCTGCTGGGCTTGGCACTCACCGGCATCGTGGCCGCTGTGGAGCGCCTGGTGCTGCGCAGCCGGGGGGGCGTATGAGCAATACCGTCTGGTTCTGGCCCGGCATGCTGCTCCTGGCGCTGGTGGCGGGCTACAGCGTCTACCGCATGGCGGCCGTCAACGGCAGCCGCTGGGTGGGCATGACCACGGCCGCGCTGTTTGGCGTGTGGGTCGTGGTGTTCTGGGAAATCCTGGTGCGCGCACTCGATGTGCCGCGCGTGCTGCTGCCCGCACCCAGCTTGGTGATTGGTTCCATTGGCGACCATGCGCCCAAGCTCTGGGGTGACTTTGTGCAGACCGTGGGCAAGGCCGTGCTGATTGGTTGGGCCCTGGGCTGCGGCCTGGGTTTTGCCGTGGCGGTGGCCATTGACCGCATGCCGTTCCTGCAACGTGGCCTGTTGCCCGTGGCCTCGCTCACCAGCGCCATTCCGTTGGTGGGCGTGGCACCCATTGCCGTCATGTGGTTTGGTTTTGAGTGGCCATCCAAAGCGGCGGTGGTGGTGCTCATGACCTTCTTCCCCATGCTGGTGTCCACGCTGGCCGGCCTGCAGGCTGCGGGCAAGCTGGAGCGCGAGCTGATGTATAGCTACGCCGCTAGCTATCCGCGCACGCTGCTGGCGCTGCGCCTGCCCGCCGCGCTGCCCTTTATCTTTGGCGCGCTCAAGGTCAACGCCACGCTGGCCCTCATTGGCGCCATCGTGGCCGAGTTTTTTGGCTCGCCCACCTCGGGTCTGGGCTTCCGTATTTCCACCGAGGCCGCGCGCATGAACATGCCGCTGGTCTGGGGCGCGATTGTGGTGGCGGCGGTGACCGGTTCGGTGGCCTATGCCTTGCTAGTACAGCTGGAGCGCCGCGCGGCGTTCTGGCATCCCTCAGTGCGCGAAGGGTGAGCCCGCGCTTGGTCTGTGTTACGTTTTTCCATTAACCCGTAGAAGGAGCTTTCCATGATTCGTTCTTCCCAATGCGCCAAGAGCCTGCTGGTTCTGGCGCTGGCCGCTGCCGGCTTTGCCGCGCAGGCCGCCGACAAGGTGACTGTGCAGCTCAAGTGGGTGCCGCAAGCCCAGTTTGCCGGCTACTACGTGGCCGCGGCCAAGGGCTTCTACAAAGACGCCGGCCTGGACGTGGCCATCAAACCCGGTGGCCCTGACATTGCGCCCACGCAGGTGATTGCCGGCAAGCAAGCCGACATCGTGGTGGACTGGATGCCCTCGGCCCTGGCCGCGCGCGAAGCAGGTGTGCCCCTGGTCAACGTGGCCCAGGTGTTCAACCAGTCCGGCTTGATGCTGACCTGCAAAAAGTCCAGCGGCGTGGCCAGCCCGAAAGACTTCAAGGGCAAGACCCTGGGCGTCTGGTATGGCGGCAACGAATACCCCTTCCTCAACTGGATGGGCAAGCTGGGTCTGAAGACCGACTCCGACATCAAGATCCTCAAGCAGGGCTTCAACGTCGACCCGCTGTTGCAAAACCAGGCCGCCTGTATTTCCACCATGATTTACAACGAGTACTGGCAAGTGGTGGACGCCGGTGTGAAAGAGAAAGACCTGGTCACCTTCTTCTATGAAAAAGAAGGCGTGGCCACGCTGGAAGACGGCCTGTATGTGCTGGAAGACAACCTCAAGGACCCCGCCTTTGTCGCCAAGATGGGCAAGTTCCTGAAGGCCACTCTCAAGGGTTGGGACGCCGCGGTGAAAGACCCTGAAGGTGCCGCCAAGGCCGTGGTGGCTGCGGATACGTCCGGCAGTGCCAGCCTGAAGGTGCAAAAGCGCCAGATGGAAAACGTGGCCAAGCTGATCACCAACGCCGGCACCAAGAAAATTGGTTACCTGGAACCTGCCGCCTACGAGCGCACCGTCAAGGTCTTGCTGGCTGGTGGCAGCGACCCCGTGATCAAGAAAGACCCGGGCAAGGCTGCGTATTCGCATGCCATCTATGATGCTGCGCAAAAGTGATTGAATAATCGGCGACATGAACCACGTTGCCGATGCTCCCAAGGGCCTCATTCGCCAGACGAATGAGGCCCTGATACTTTCTGCGGCCGAGAAGGTGTTTGCGCGCGCCGGTTTCGGTGGCGCCACCATGGCCGCCATGGCCGAAGCCAGCGGCCTGCCCAAAGCCAACCTGCATTACTACTTTGGCAGCAAGGAAGTGCTGTACCGCGAGGTGCTGGCCCGCATCCTGAACGACTGGCTGGTGCCCACCCACGGCATCACCGTAGAGGCCGACCCCAAGACCGCCTTGTCCCAGTACATCCGCGACAAGATGCTGCTCTCCGCCCAGCGGCCCGACGGCTCCAAGGTCTGGGCCAACGAACTGCTGCATGGCGCCCCCGTGGTGAAAAGCCTGCTGGCCACCGAACTGCGCACCCTGCTGCTGGAAAAGGCCGCCGTGGTGCAATCCTGGGTGGACGCCGGGCGCATGGCCAAGGTGGACGGCATGCACCTGTTCTTCACCATCTGGGCCGCCACCCAAACCTATGCGGACTTTGACGTGCAGATCTGCGCCGTGCTGGAGCAGGACGCCCTCACCCCCAAAGACTTTGAGCGCGCGACCGAGCATGTGGTGTCGCTGATCCTGCGCGGCTGCGGTTTATAAGACAAATAGGCATCTAGCCCGCGTACTGTATGCGCTAGCAGCTATGTAAATCATAGCAATAGTGGTCTGGCACACAGGGCTGCAGACCAGGCCGCACGACTACTACACTCTAAAGCTGCTGCAAGCCATCAGGGAGAAGAAGTGTTTCAGGGATTGGTATTCGACTGGGCCACCGTGTCCGCCATGCTGGTGCTCTACCTTGTGCTGGGAGCGGCATCGGCCGTGGTCACCTGGCTAGGGCGGGCGTCGCCCAGCGGCACATTGCGTTTGCAGGTCAACGCCTGGTGGCGGATATTTCCGGTGTTCAGCCTGGCCTGGGCGCTGTACCCCTGGGGGCCTGTATTGCTATTGGTTCTGATTGCCGCGCTGGCCTGGCGCGAACTGGCCTTGCACCACAGTACGGCACCACAACGGTTCCAGTGGGCGTGTGCCGCGCTGCTGGTGCTGCAGTTGCTGCTGGTGGGTGCAGAGGTGCCGGGCGCCATGGTGTTGGTGCCGGTCCTCGCCGTGCTGCAGTTGCTGTTGTGGCGTTGGCGGCCCGATCGCCAGCGTTTGTTGTGGCTGCTTTTTTTGTTGCTGTGTGCCGGACTGGCCTTTGTGCTGCAACTCGATCGCTTGCCCGTGGATACGCCGGTGCGCAGAGCCTGGTTCTTCTACCTGTTTGCCGTGACGGCGCTCAACGATGTGGCGCAGTTCATCAGCGGCAAAAGCCTGGGACGGCACAAGATTGCCAAAACCATCAGTCCCAACAAGACCTGGGCCGGCCTGGCGGGTGGCGTGTTGGTCAGCGCGCTGGTGTCGCTGGCATTGGGCCTGCACCTGCAGCTGGCGCCTGCCCCCTTTCTGCTCATGCTGGGGGTGTTGTTGTCGCTGGCCGGCTTTCTGGGGGACCTCATGTTCTCTGCGGCCAAACGGTTTCTGGGCCTCAAGGATTTCTCGAACCTCATCCCCGGGCACGGCGGCATACTCGACCGGGCTGACAGCCTGGTGTTGACGGCCCCTTTGCTCTACTGCGTACTGCGCTGGTCACTGTATTGACCGTGGCCACCGCGATCTTTTCTCCCTCACTCAGGAACTCCATGACGAATGCAACGCCTTCTACCGAGTGGACGTGTAGCGAAGCCGGGTTTGACACCCAAGACCAGACCCGGCTTTTCTACCGCGCATGGCAGCCACAGCAGCCACGCGTGCAGGCAGAGGGGGGTCCCCGGGCGCTGATCTTTCTGCACCGCGGGCATGAGCATTCGGGCCGCATCCAGGCGCTGGTGGAGCAACTGGGCTATACGCAGGACTGGGCCTTTGCCTGGGACGCACGGGGCCATGGGCATTCGCCCGGCGAACGGGGTGATGCACCCGGCTTCCAAACCCTGGTGCAGGACTTCGACGACTTTGTGCGCCACGTGCAGGCACGCCATGGCATTGCGCCGCACAACACGCTGGTGGTGGCCAACAGCGTGGGCGCAGTGGTGGCGGCCACCTGGCTGCACGACTACGCACCGGGCGTGCGCGGGGTGGTGATGGCGGCTGCGGCCTTTGACATCAACCTCTATGTACCGCTGGCCAAGCCAGCATTGCGCCTGGCCATGGGTTTCAAGAAGGACCTGTTTGTGACCAGCTACATCCGCGCCTCCATGCTCACGCACTCCAAGGAGCAGGCGCTGGCCTATGACGCGGACCCCCTCATCACCAAAAACATTTCGGCCCGCGTGTTGCTGAACCTGGCCGACACTGCGCAGCGCGTAGTGCACGACGCCAGCGCGATTGACACGCCCATCCTGATGCTGGTGGCCGACCAGGACTATGTGGTCAAGCAGGCGCCGCAAAAACTGTTCTTTGAACGGCTGTCCTCCAGCCTCAAGCGCATGGTGGTGCTCAAGGACTGCCGCCACGCCATCTTTTACGAGAGCGATGCGGTACGCAACCAGGCCGTGCAGGAAGCGCGCGCCTTTGTGGACGCCTGTTTTGCGCATGCACCGCTGGCCGCCGCACGCCACCACGCGGCCGACACCCAGAGCGCCAGTGCGCGCCAGTACCAGGCGCTGCTGCGCGACGAGATCGGCCCCTGGCCCCTGCGTGCGTTCTATGCCGTGCAGCGGCTGCTGCTGGGCACCCTGGGGCGGCTGAGCAAGGGCATGCGCATTGGGCTGGAGCATGGGTTTGATTCAGGGGCCTCGTTGGACTATGTGTATGGCAACCAACCTCAGGGCGACTGGGGTGTGGGCAAGGTGGTGGATGGCGGCTACCTGGGTGCCATTGGCTGGCGCGGCATTCGTTTGCGCCGCTGGCAGATGCAGGAGGCTCTGGCGCAGCGGATTGCCCAGCATCCTGCTGGCATGCCGCTGCGCATTCTGGACATTGCCGCAGGCGGTGGCCGCTATGTGCTGGAGACGGTGAAGCGGTTTCAGGACCGCGATATTCACGTCACTCTGCGCGACTTTGCCCAGCACAACCTGCAGCAAGCCCAGCGTTTGGCCGATCAACTGCAGTTGAAACACGCACCCGAATTGCAGTTGCGTGACGCCTTTGCAGACGCCAGCTACGACGACGGCGCTGAGCCCTACGACATCGTCATCGTGTCGGGCCTGTACGAGCTGTTCAATGACAACGCGGCCGTGCTGCGTTCGCTGCGCGGCGTGGCCCGCCAGCTCAAGCTCGGTGGTCATCTGCTCTACACCGGGCAGCCCTGGCATCCACAGCTGGTGCTCATCGCCAAGACGCTGAACAACCACCTGGGCCAGCCCTGGACCATGCGACCCCGGCCCCAGGCCGAAATGGATGCACTGGTGGCCAGTGCAGGCTGCCGCAAGGTGGCGACCCAGATTGGGTTGGAGGGGATTTTTACGGTGTCTGTGGCGCGCAAAGAAACAGCCAGTAGTCCTATCTAAGGCAGTGCCTCAGTCCGCGGCTTTCACGGCGGCCCGCACGCGGTTGCGCACGGTCCAGCCCAGCAGCACCAGCACCACCACAAGCAGGCTGTGGGTCCACGCGGGCGTGGCAGCGCAGCCCACCATCAGCCCCAGCAGGCCAAAGGCAACGGCGCGGTCGCTTTTGCCCATGGGTCCATCAAAGCGGCGTTGTGCGCCTACGGCCAGCGCCGCAAGGCCGGTGAATTCGGCCCAGGAAGCGGCCATCACGACGACCACCAGAAGCCCCGCATGCACACCGGGCGCCAGCGCAAAGGGCAGATAGAGCGCCGCGTCGGATACCTGGTCGCACAGCTCGTTCAGCACGGCGCCCAGCCGGGTCTTTTGGCCCGTGGCATTGGCCAGCATGCCGTCCAGTGCATTCAGCGCCATGCGCACCAGCAGCACCAAGGGCAAACCAACCCAAAGCGCCGGGTTGCCAGGGCACAGCGCCAGCGCGGCCCCGTATAGCAGCATCAAGCCCATCGTGGCCAGTGTGAGCTGGTTGGGGCTGATGCCCCAGCGTGCCAGGCGCTGCAGCAGAGGCTGCAGCAGTTGCTGAAAACGGGGCTTGAGCTGGTAGACGGAAAAGCGCATGGGATGAGAGGTGTGGGGTGGTCAGTGGAGGGCATCCGCTTGCGGGTACTGGGCCAGGTAGGCACTGGCTATACGTCGGCTGCGGCTATAGCCCATGGCGCAATGCAGGTACACAGGGTGCCCGCACTGTAGCGTGTCGTGCACCAGGGCCAGCACACGTTGCACATCGGCGTTGCCAGGCTGTACCAGGTCCAGCAAAGGCACAGGGTGGTAGCGCTCGGTGCGCAGCGCCGGGGTTTCGCTCAGTTCATTGGCCAGGTCCACCACGGTGCAGCCGGGTGGTAGCAGGCGCGTTTGCACGTTGGTTAGGCGTCGCCCTACCCACAGGCCCGGGGCCATCTGTGCAAAGGGCGGGCGTTTGCGCTCGCGCCATTGCACGCAGAGCCATGTGAGGCGGTAGCCCAGTAGATAGGGGGCGTAGAGCAGCCAGACCCACCACGCGAAGCGACCCTGGGTCTTGTGCAGAAAATGTGCGTCGCCCATGGCATAGGCCCGCGCTACCGTCAGCAGGCTTGCCGCGCCATACGCGGTGAGCCACCATGGCCACCACGCCATGCCCAATACCACCACCACGCCAGTGCCCAGTGCGTAATACAGGGCTACCCAAGGCTCTTGGCGCTGGGGCCGCACCACCCGCACGCATGCCCAGCCCAGCAGGCCCCCGGCCAGCACGTCCAGCACATGGTGCTGGTAGGTAAACAGCGTGGCTATCGCCACCATGCTCAGCGTCAACAGCAGAGCCGTGCGGGCGGAACGGCCTGCACAGCAAGGCCGCAATGCAAACCAGAAAATAAGGCAATAGGCCACGTGCAGCGAAGGCAGCTGGTTGTAGGGCCGGTCCATCACCTTGAGTGTTGCGTACCAAGGTGCCCACAGCGGAGACGCCACCCCAGGGCGGGCAAAACTGAATTGCAGTGGGTACAGCACAAATACCAGGCAGGCCAGCACGGTAGCCAACAGCAGGCGCTGGCTCAGCACGCGCAGCGCATCCAGGGAGTCCACCGCCCAGAAGCAGGCTATAAAAAACACGCCGGACAGCATGTAGGGCAACACCATCCAGGGCACAAAGGCCAGGTGCGCGTCCAGCGCGATGGCCACGCTACGGTGGGTGTCCAGGCGTTGTGCCAGCAGATTGGCGCTGGTGTAGCACAGGCCAAAGACTGCGGCATTGAGCAGCAGGTGGCGTAGGCGCTGCTGCCAGGTGGCGCGTGTTGCGGTCAAGAGCGGCGTAGGCATGTGCTATGTTGAAGCCATGACACAAGCGCAGAAATACCAACGTTGCATGGTGATGGCCGGCGGAGGTTTTCGGTATGGCATTTACCTGGGTATGTACGCAGCGGCTTGTGAGGTGGGCCAGCAACCCGACGTGGTGTTGGCGAGTTGTGGCGCTTCGATTGCTGCGGCACTGATCCACAGTGTGCCAGATGATGTCGAGCGTCGGGCTTGGTTGGCGTCGCCCGAGATGTACCAGTTCTGGTGCAGTTTCCGACCCGCAGCCCGTGCCACGCTGCCACGTACGCTGGGAGGTGTGACCCGTCGTGCGTTGCGCCGCGCGGCGGCACCTACCGTGCCCGATCTCTTCGGTGACTATTTGTTCGTTCCGCCCGCAGAGCTGCCCACCTTCCCGGTGCCATCGCGCCATGGAGGAACCGACATCGCCATCGTCGGCAGCCGTCTCTTGTTCACGGAGGAGGAGGTGGGCCAGCGGCGCGGTTCGCGCAAACTGCTGGAGGAGACGGTGTTTTGCGCGCCACGCACCGCAGAGCTGTTGCAAGGGGCATCGTCCCCTTTTGCCAGTTTGCAGTGGGGCAACACGGTGGTTGCTCCCACCGTGGTCGCGGATATTGGCATGCCCCTGAATGAAGCGGTGCGTATATCGGTGTCCGATATGTTTTATTTTCCCGCCCATCGGCACGGTGCGGCCTACTACACGGGTGGGGTGGTGGATCTGTTTCCTATCGAGCTGGCGCATTGTCTGGCGCATGAGGTGGTCATGGAGTTCAAGTCCGAGTTTGAGCAGGTCACTTCGGTCCCCGCATGGCGGGCCGTGCTGGGCATCGATGCCAACCAGCGCCTGCGCCACGTGCATGCGCAGCAGGCCAGCGTGTGGATAGACGCGTCCGACATCAGCCAGGCGCTGGCCAGGCAGACGTTGCAAAAGAAGATTGTCTGGCGCAAGAACCGCATCGACCTGCTGTCCCCCGTCAGCCATGCCGTGTTTGCCCAGCACATGCAAGACCAGTGGGACTACGGCTATCAGCGGGGCCTGGAAGCATTTGCCCGTGTGCCGCGCGGCACACAGACGGGCATGCGCAACGTCAATCGCTACAACCGGGGGCGGGTATGAAGGTCTTGGTCATTGGCGGAACCAGCGGGATCGGTTTGGCGCTGGCCCGGCATTATCTGGAGCGGGGAGATGAGGTTGCCGTGTGCGGCCGTGACACCCGTCGCTTGCAAGGCACGGCAGTGGACGGCCATCCACGTCTGCAGGCTTATGCCTTGGACATCGCCGATCGAGCCGCATTGGCCGCTGCCATGGTGTCGTTTGCGCCGGATCGCTTGGATTTGCTCATCGTCACCGCGGGCCTGTACTTCAACACGCGCACCCATCCGATGGACGCAGCCACGACCCTGCGTCTGCTGCAAACCAATGTGAGCGGCCTGAGCCACGCCTTTGAATTGGCCGCAGCGCAGATGCTGGTGCAACGCAGCGGTCACCTGGTAGCCGTGTCGTCGGTGGCCGGTTTGCTCAAAGACTATCCCGGTGCATCGGTCTACAGCGCCAGCAAGCGCACCGTGCTAAGCGTGTGCCAGACTTACCGCATGGCGTTGGCACCGTTTTCCATTGCCGTAACTGCCGTGGTGCCGGGCTATATGGACACCGCCAAACTCCGTGCTCTCAACGGTGGCGATGCCGGCCACAAGCCTTTTCTGTTGTCGGAAGAGCAAGCTGTGGCGCGCATCGTGCAAGCTATCGCTGGCAAAGACGCTATCACCGTATTCCCATGGCAAATGCGCTGGGCCATTGCGGTGCTCAACCGGTTGCCGCTCTGGCCGCTGTTGCGGCGGGTATTGCCCAAAGCTAAATCCAAATAGGTCTCTAGCCCTCGTAGAATGTGCGCTAGCAGCTCCTAATTCAGGAGCATTCTGACGGTGTCGAATTCCATGAACTGGCTTCACTTCTTGCTGGGCAAGCGCAAGCCGCCCACGGCCGAACAGCGCGCCCAGGCCCTCCTCAAGGCCGTCGATGCCGGAGGCCTGCCGCTCAATGCCGCCATCGTCAACGACATCGCCCGCCAGCTGGGGCTGGAGGTGTCGAGCCATGCGCGCATGGAAGAGACGATTGAGCGGATTCGGGCGGCGCTGAAGCGTGTTTAGCTCTCAAATAGGTACCCATGCAAGTCAATTTAGTTTCTCAGCCTCAGCACGAATCGCTCATTGCGCTACTGTGCGAGCTGCACGCCTACTACAACGATGGTGCTTCCGTGTCGCTGGAAATCGTGCGTGCCCATCTCCTCAACAATCTCCTGGGCCCAGACTCGCCACTTCGCTTGGTCGTGGCCTGTGATGGAGCCGGACACGTATTCGGCTTTGCCGCCATCTCATTGACCTACTCGCTGGTTGAGCCTACGCCTGAGCAGAACCGACATTGCCAGTTGAAAGAGCTTTATGTGCGGTCGTCGCAGAGAAGCAACGGCGTTGGCAAGGCCCTCATGTCTTGGGTTGCGCGCTATGCCGCGGATAACGGTTGCAGTCGCATGGATTGGCCGGTCAAGGCAAGCAATGCCAAAGGCATTGCTTTCTACCAAAGACTTGGGGCACAGCAGGTCATCGAGAGGCTGAGCTTCCGGTTGTCAGAACCGGGTCTTGGCGCCTTGGCAAGCAGTTAGAGAAGGCGCGTGTGCAACGCCATGCCTTACCATCGCACCCCATGAAAACCACCTACATTTTTGGCGCCATCCTCATCTGCAGCATTGCGGGTACTCTGATCGGCGCGCGCGCCACCAAAACCGTCCTGTTGGTCGTCAGCGGCGTGCTTTCGGCCTACGGCCTGTTTCGTATCCTGGGCTGATTTTTTACGACGCCGGGCACACACCGTGAAACGCCGATTGCTCACACTGCTCTTGGCCGCTGCCGTGCATCTGCCTGGGTGGACACAGGTATTCGGTACGGTGGATGCTGTGAGCGGGCATGTCACGGTGCAAGGGGTTGATGGCGTTGCCATTCCTGCCGTGGTGGGCCAGAAAATCCACGTGGGGCAGACGGTCGCGACATTGGCCGATGGTGAGCTACATGCGCAAACGGAAGACCATGGGCTCATTGCGGTGCGCCCCAATTCGGTCTTCACAGTGACTCGCTATGTTGCCAGCCAAGACACGAATGGCGTAGTCGAAATGTCTCTGCTTCAGGGGGCACTGCGCTCCATTTCGGGCTGGATTGGCAAGCTCAATCCGCGCGGCTACCGATTGACTGCGGGTACGGCCACAGTGGGCATACGCGGTACCGATCACGAAACCGTGGTGCTGGACCATGAACAGGACGGTGAGCCGGCTGGTACCTATGACTCGGTGTTGGAGGGGGCTACTACGCTGCGCACCGCCCAGGGCGAGGTGCAGGTGGAGGCTGGCCAGTACGCTTTTTCTGGGCGTGGCGGGCAGGCGGCACCAGGCTTGCTGGCCCAGCATCCCCGTTTTTTCCTCAACCGCTTGTTGCGGCTGGAGAACGGCATTCCCGCACGCAAGCGCTTGTTGGCCCAGCGCCTGCAAAAGCTGTTGGCACGCCACCCCAAGATGCTGGAACGGATGCGAGAGCGGGTGGAAGGCATGGACGCCGACGAGAAAAAAGCGTTGCGCCAGCGCCTGAAAGAACGCGGACACCGAGCGAACGAAAAGTAGAAATAACTACGCGTGGCACTCATGCACCAGTTTGGCAAGATCACCCACGTTGCCCAGTGGGATATGGTGGCTCCTATCTAACCACAGCGCTGATTTACTGGGACAATCACTGCTCTGCGAAAACAGTTTTTTAGGTGGTTAGGTACAACGATGTACAGGGTAG
Source organism: Rhodoferax saidenbachensis (assembly GCF_031457975.1). Lineage (GTDB taxonomy): Bacteria > Pseudomonadota > Gammaproteobacteria > Burkholderiales > Burkholderiaceae_C > Allorhodoferax > Allorhodoferax saidenbachensis_A. Next base: position 57,927 of record NZ_JAVDXO010000006.1, on the reverse strand, counting down.
TTACGAAGGCCATGCGGCAGCACAAGGGCAAATGGCAACAGGTCATAGACACCGGGCCATGGCATCCCGTTGAGGATCGCGCGATGCAATGGGCGAACTACTTGTCTTCCACGGGTCTCTATGACATCGTGGAGATCGAATCCAATCTGCGTGATTCGGCCGACAGCCGCCGCTACCGGGTTTAGCGCTAGCCGCCGTCCCGTCGGGACCCGTAGGTGTTGGCATAGGCCCAGGTGAATTCGGCCCCGATCAGGAAGATCTGGGCTGAGTAGTACACCCACAACAAGATCATTACCAGCGAACCCGCAGCGCCAAAGCCGCTGACGATGCCGCTGCGCCCGATGTAGAGGCCGATCAGGTACTTGCCGAAGCTGAACAGCATGGCGGTGAACAGCGCACCGGTCCATACATCCTTCCACTCCACCCGCACGCGCGGCATGACTTTGTAGATGAGTGCAAACATGGTCGACACCATGGCAAAGCCCACGGCGGAATTGGTGACGGTGGCCAGGGCATACCAGCCGCCGAACACAGGCTCGGCCCAGCGCCCCACTGTGGCCAGCGCGGCGCTGAAGACCAATGACACCATCAGCAAAAAACCGATGGCCAGAATCATTCCAAACGACAGCAACCTGGCACGTACCAGCGCCAGCCAGCCGCGCACCTGCTGACGCGCGGGCACGCGCCAGATGCGGTCCAGCGCGTCCTGCAACTCTGCAAAAACAGTGGTGGCACCCAGAAACAGCAACACCACGCCCACGACGGTGGCCAGAGAGCCCTCGGCCGGCCTGCGCACGCTGGCCAGCAGGTCCTGCACTGCGCGGGCACCACCGTCGCCCATCAGTGCACGCAGTTGGGCCTCAATTTCGCCGCGTGCCGCCTCTTCACCAAACAGCAGGCCGCCCACCGCAATCACGATGAGCAGCAGTGGTGCCAGCGAGAACAGGGTGTAGTACGCCAAGGCCGCCCCCATGCTGGGGGCGTAGTCGCCCAACCACGATGTGGCCGTCTGCTTCAGCAGTCGCCATAGCGCCGCCGGCGTCAATGGCGAAGCCACGTTACCGGTTCAGGCTATCTGAGTAGGGCTTGGTGCCGTAGTAGCTGTGCAAGCCGCTGGCCCACTTGGGGTCCGCCATATCGGGCCAGTGGTCTTTGTCAAAGCCGGGGGCTTCTTCCAGGCGCTCCTTGACCACATCCAGCGTGAAGCGCTTGTTGATGGTGTCCAGCTTCAGCGCTTCCCATGGCACGGCAAACAGTTTGTCGCCCAGGCCGAGGAAACCACCAAACGACAGCACGGCGTAGGCGACGCGCCCTGTGCGCATGTTCAGCAGAATTTCCTTGATGTCGCCCAAGTCGTCACCGGCAGGGTTGTAGACGTCATTGCCAATCAAGGTGTTTGCACCCATGAGTTCGGGGCCTGGGCCATGGTCCTTGGGCAGGTTGGCGTGCAGGGGGCTTCGGTAGATGCCGTAGGTATCGCGTTCGAGGTAGTTCATGTCAGTCCAATCGGTGCAAAAGGTGGATCTGAACTCCGGCGTCGCGCCGGAGCACGAGGAGCGGTCAGCCTATTTGTGCTGACCGCTGCCGCCCTTGGCCTGGCGATCGCCGTCCGTACCCAGCTGACCGTGTTGTGCCTGTTGGCCTTGCGGGATCTTGGCCTGTTGGTCGGAGGCCTTGTGATCGCCGGAGCCTGGAGACCGGGAGATGTCCTTGCCCGACTGCTGCGTATTTTTCTTCTGATTCAAATCAGAGACTTTGCTGTTTGCCATGATGGAGTTCCTTTTCCTGGATGAGGCGAAATGCCGTTCTGTGGGCGCCCCATGCACCCACGCCTTCATCGTAGAAAAAAGCTGGGTTTGAACTCCGTGCGATAGCCTACGCAGCGATGTAACGTTTTGCAAGAATCAGGCGACGAAGACCCGTGCCTTGCGTGGGGTCAGCACCACCACTTCGCCATCCTTCAGTGCCAGCGCTGCAAACTCCTGGGCGCCAATCTGGGCCTCGATGATGTCGCCGCTGCCCGCCGCGCTGCTGTCTTGCGGCAGCAGCTCCAGGCGCGCAATGGGGCCCACCACAATGGCGCGCACCAGCTTGGCGGCAATGCCGTTCTGGCCCGTACCAGCGGCGTAGCGTTGCACGTCCAGATCATGTGGACGCACATAGGCAAAGGCCTTGGCGTCCTGTGCCTGGGCATGTTCTGGCGTGGCCAAGCGCACGCCGTGCTGGGCCTCACCGATCAGCATCTCACCTTCGTGGGCACGGCCGTGGAACAGGTTCACATCGCCCAAAAAGCCATACACAAACGGGCTGGCGGGGTGGTCCCACACCTGCTGAGGGGAGCCAATTTGTTCGATGTTGCCACTGTTCATCAGCACCACGCGGTCGGCCACTTCCAGCGCTTCTTCCTGGTCGTGCGTTACAAAGATGCTGGTGACGTGCAGGTCGTCATGCAGGCGGCGCAGCCAGCGGCGCAGCTCCTTGCGCACCTTGGCATCCAGCGCGCCGAACGGCTCGTCCAGCAGCAGCACCTTGGGTTCCACGGCCAGGGCACGGGCCAGCGCAATGCGCTGGCGTTGGCCGCCCGACAGTTGGGCCGGGTAGCGGTCGGCCAGCCAGTCCAGCTGTACCAGGCCCAGCAGCTCATGCACCTTTTGTTTGATGACGGTTTCAGACGGGCGCGTGGCGCGCGGCTTCATGCGCAGGCCAAAGGCCACGTTGTCAAACACCGTCATGTGGCGGAACAGCGCGTAGTGCTGGAACACAAAGCCCACGTTGCGCTCGCGCACATGCACGTCGGTGGTGTCTTCGCCGCTGAACAGGATGTTGCCCTGGTCCGCCGTTTCCAGCCCGGCGATGATGCGCAACAGGGTGGTCTTGCCGCAGCCCGAGGGGCCGAGCAGGGCGACGAGTTCACCGGATTCGATGTCCAGGCTCACATCTTTCAGGGCCTTGAAGGTCCCGAAGTCTTTGCTGACGTTGCGGATGGCAATGCTCATAATTGTTCTCGAAGGAAGAGGGGGCTCAGACGGGCACGGGAGTGATGGGGCGTTCGGGCGGGAGCTCGGCGGCGGCCTTCTGGTCGCGCTCAAACTGCCATTCCACAAACGACTTGATCACCAGCGTGACCAGGGCCAGCAGCGCCAGCAGGCTGGCCACGGCAAATGCGGCCACCGATTGGTACTCGTTGTACAAAATTTCGACGTGCAGTGGCATGGTGTTGGTCTGGCCGCGGATGTGGCCGGACACCACCGACACCGCGCCAAACTCGCCCATGGCCCGTGCGTTGCACAAAATGACACCATAGATCAGGCCCCACTTGATGTTGGGCAGGGTCACATGCCAGAAGGTCTGCCAGCCCGTGGCGCCCAGCACCATGGCGGCCTGCTCTTCTTCGGTGCCTTGCGCCTGCATCAGCGGAATCAGCTCGCGGGCGATGAAGGGGAAGGTCACGAAGATGGTGGCCAGCACGATACCGGGCACCGCAAACACGATCTTGATGTCATGCGCCTGCAGCCAGGGGCCAAACCAGCCGTGCGCGCCAAACATCAGCACGTAGATCAGGCCAGCCACCACGGGCGACACCGAGAACGGCAGGTCCACCAGTGTGGTCAAGAAGGCCTTGCCACGGAACTCGTACTTGGCAATGGCCCAGGCGGCAGCCACCCCAAAGACCAGATTCAGTGGCACGGCGATGGCTGCGGTGATCAGCGTGAGGCGGATGGCGCTCCAGGCGTCGGGCTCCTTGAAGGCTTCCAGGTACGCGCCCAGGCCCTTGCGCAGGGCTTCGGTGAACACGGCCGCCAGCGGCAGCAGCAGGAACAAGAAGATGAAAGCGAGGGCGGTGCCAATCAGCGTCCACTTGACCCAGGTGGGCTCCGTGGTGCCGGCCTTGGCGCGGCGGATGGTGCGGGAGTTACTCATGGTCAGGCTCCGGAGCGCTTGCGTTGCCACGACTGCAGCGCGTTGATGACCAGCAGCAGCACAAAAGAAATAACCAGCAGCACCGTGGCCACGGCAGTGGCACCGGCGTAGTCGTACTGTTCCAGCTTGCCGATGATGATCAGCGGCGTGATTTCAGACACCATGGGCATGTTGCCGGCGATGAAGATGACAGAACCGTATTCCCCGATGGCCCGGGCAAACGCCATGGCGAAACCGGTGAGCAGCGCGGGTGCGATGGTGGGGAAGATCACGTGGCGGAAGGTCTGCCAGCGTGTGGCGCCCAGGCAGGTGGCGGCCTCTTCGAGCTCTTTCTCGGCGTCTTCCAGCACGGGTTGCACGGTGCGCACCACGAAGGGCAGGCCGATAAAGATCAGGGCAATCACCACCCCGTTGCGGTTGAACGCGAGCTGGATGCCATAGGGCTCCAGCAGGCTGCCCACCCAACCGTTGCTGGCCAGCAGCGCGGTCAGCGAAATACCAGCCACCGCGGTGGGCAGCGCAAACGGCAGGTCCACCAGCGCGTCGATGATCTTCTTGCCGGGAAAGGTGTAGCGCACCAGCACCCAGGCCACCAGCAGGCCGGCCACGGCATTGACCAGCGCTGCGATGAATGCGGCCCCAAACGTCAGCCGGTACGAAGCCATCACGCGGGGACTGCCCACCGCGGTGACGAACTGGTCCCAGGTGAGGGTGAAGGTCTTGAAGAGCAGCGCCGACAGGGGGATCAGCACAATCACGCTGAGGTAGAACAGCGTGAAACCCAGCGTGATGTTGAATCCGGGCAGTACCTTTTTCGCAGCACGCATTTACTTGACGGTGTAGAGCTTGTCGAACTGGCCACCGTCGTTGAAGTGCACTTTCTGTGCTTCGGCAAACGAACCAAAGTAGTCTTCCACGCGGAACAGGCTGATGGGCTTGAACACGTTGCTGTACTTCTTCAGGATGGCCTGGTTGGTGGGGCGAATGGCGTGCTTGGCGGCGATTTCCTGGCCTTCATCGGAGTACAGGAAGTTCAGGTAAGCCTTGGCTTGCTCCGCAGTGCCTTTCTTGGCCACGGTGCGCTCCACCACGGCCACGGGGTTCTCCGCCACCACCGAGCTGCTGGGGTGCACGGCATCGACCTTGCCGGCGCCAAATTCGTTGTCCACGCTCACCACTTCCGATTCAAAGGTGATCAGCACATCGCCAATATTGCGTTGCAGAAAAATGGTGGTCGCGTCGCGGCCGCCCTTGGCCAGCACGGGCACGTTCTTGTAGAGCTTGCTTACATAGTCCAGCGCCTGGGCGTCGGTGCCGCCCTTCTTGCGCACCTGGCCCCAGGCGGCCAAGTAGGCAAGACGGCCGTTGCCACCGGTCTTGGGGTTCACCACCACCACCTGCACGCCGGGTTTGATCAGGTCGTCCCAGTCCTTGATGCCTTTGGGGTTGCCGTTGCGCACCAGAAACAGCATGGTGGAGCTGGTGGGCGCTGCATTGTTGGGGAATTTCTTGGTCCAGTCCTTGGCCACCACACCGGTGCTGGCCAAAAAGTCCACGTCAGTGCTGGTGTTGAAGGTGACCACATCGGCCTCCAGGCCGTCGTTCACCGCGCGCGCCTGGGCGCTGGAGCCGCCATGGGCCTGGTCGATCTTGATGTCCTTGCCCGTGGTCTTCTTGTAGTTGGCAATGAAGGCGGTGTTGATGTCCTTGTAGAATTCGCGCGCCACGTCATAGGACGCATTGAGCAGCGTCGTGGTTTGTGCTGCTACCAAATTGCTAGCTGTCAGCGCAATGACGGCGAGGGCTAGCGTGGCTTTTTGCTTGAAATTCATGAAGGACCTCACAAAGGGAATGTGCAACAAAATGTGCAGAACTGCGATTCTGGGGATGCGGCGATAAAACCACAACGAATAGTTCGTTGTTTGTATATGCGGCAATCAGTCTAAGCAAGACCTAGTGGGCGACTTTGGCAGCGGAACGGCCTAGCGTCCATAACAGGCCCAGCCCGGCCGAGGTGCCGGTGGATTGCTGGTACAGCGGGCTCGCGGCGTTGGCTGAGCCGGCATAGCGCTCCATTCGCACATAGGCAAACACCCGCACGTCGGGGCCCAGGTTGCGCGAGGCGTTGAGCGTCAGCCGCGTGGAGATCAGCCCGGCCTGTGCCGTGTAGGCCGGGCGCTGGGCCGTGGCCAAGTCGGCGGGCACGCCGTAAAAGTACTGGTTGAGCCGGCTGTCACCCAGCACCAGGCTGGCACTGGTGGAGAGGCGCCAGCTGCCGCTGCGTACGTCGTAGCTCAGTTCCGGCTCCATCGCAAAGCCCTGGTTGTGCACGCCGCTGTTGATCTCCAGCACCATGCGCAGCGGCAATTCGTAACGCAACTGGCTGTCGGGGGTGGGGCGTGCCAGCGTGCCCTTGAGCCGCGGTCCAAACTCGATCAGCGTGCCCAAGTCCGGCATGCCCTGGCGGGCCGGAATATCTTGCGAACTGGCGGGCAGCGAGGCGGCAAAGCCAATGTCCAGCTCGGTATCTTCGGTGTGCAGCACGCGCGCTCCCACGCCGCCGCGGTCAGAGCGGAACACCTCGCCGCGGTAAATCAGTGTGGGCAGCACCAGCGCGCGCGTGCTGCGCTCGCTAGACGCCGGGTAAGCCGGGCTGGAGAAGCCCCCGGCAAACATGCCTACCTCCCACAGGGGCAAGCCTTGTTCCTGCGCATGGGCGGCCAGCGCTACGCAGCTGCCCAGCAAGACCCATACCGTTCGCACGGCCATCAGGCCAGCAGTTTGACGGCTGCAATCGCTAGCCAGCCCAGGCAGAAGTTGGTAATCACCAACCCATGGATTTGGCCTGCCGCCTTGGCCGCCACCGGCCATTCGCCCGCTGCCACGGCGCGTTGGTATTTCTTGAAACCGGCAAAGTAGATGTGCCCAAAGATCAGGCACATCAGCACGCCCATGCCGGCCATGATGTCCCAGCCCAGCGGCACTACGCCCGCGCCTACGACAGACTTGGAAGCGCGGAACGCGCTGGTGTAGAGGTGTCCGCCCGTGGCCAGCAGGCCTACGATGGCAATGCACACGGCGAGAAAGAAGCGCCGCATTACCGCCACCATGAGACGTGCGCGCGGCTGGGCCTCCAGCGTCGCCATCGCGGCGGGGCGCAGCGCCAGCAGCATGAAAGCCATTCCCCCCATCCAGACGATGGCGCAGACGAGGTGGATGAAAACGAGGGCGTTGTACATGGGGAGTCTCGGGTTAAGGTTTGGTGTTGCCGGTGGAAGGCTGCGCTTCAAGCCAAGCACGGTCTTCTTTCAGCGACTGGTAGGCCTTGCGTTGTTCTTCGGCATCCAGAAACTGCGTTTCGCGCATTCTGTACTCGATGGTTGGCAAAGACAGTATGCCGCCGCGCAGACCTGCGCTCACCCATTCTCGGTCTTTGGGCTCGGAGCGGGCCAGTTTGGAGATCGCGCAGTCATTGGGGTCCAGAAACTGCACCTTGACGCCCGATGGCAGCACCTGGTGGATCGTCCGGCTCTTCCAGCCCTCTGGCAGGGTGGGCAGCGCCGGGCTGATGGCGTCGAAATAGAAACCGTTTTCCCTGTGGAAGGCACTGTCTTCGCCAAATTTCTTAGAAAACTCTGGCGCCCTTCCCGGGTCCTTCGCCGGGTAGGCATCGACTTCCATAGACATGGTCATGCGGGCAGGCCGGTGGGCACCGCCGACGCCCAATGCCGCCAGGCTTCCGACAATGACAAACTCATCCAAACCGCTGTCGTCGCGTATCTGGCTCAACACCTTGTCGACGTCTTCGAGGTTCATGGCAGCGTCAAGGCAAACGGGGTGTTCTGGCGCAACGCTGGCCCCCAGTCCTCATCCATGGCCAGGATGTTGCGTGCCAGCTCTTTGGGTTCGGCTTGCAGAATCTGCGTCCAGCGTTCGATGTACACCGGGCTGCACAAATCTCTCTCCTTCCAAAGCGCGACCATCTGCAGCGCCTGGGATTTCATCTCACGTGCAGGGGCATCGTCCAGCGCCATGAGGGCGGCAATCTTCAGGTGCTTTTCCCGCGAGGCGGCCAGCTTGGCCTGGTTCTCCTGGCGAGCCTTGCGGCGCTCCGCCAGTTCGGGCGACTCGCCACCCAGTCCCAACGCCATCCCCAGTTCCTCCGCCACGGCCTGGTAGCTGGACATTTGTGCGTCCATGCCTTTTTCGATCTGGATCAGGGTGGTGCGACTGATGCCAGCGGCTTTGGCCACATCCATTTGCGACTTCCCCTGCGCTATGCGCAATGCACGCAGCTGCGGTCCGATGAGGTTGGGGCTTGTTGGCATGTACAGAATTTTAGTCATGTACAGAATCCCGGTCAAACCCAAAAGGGGTACTGGTCAGCCAAACAGCGCGCCGCGCGCCGCATTGGTAATCGCCACCACGCAGGGGTGGGTGATGCGCCGCTCCACCGACACGGCAAAAAACTCCTCCACCAGCTCGTCGGTGCGGCCGACCAGCTCCACGCCAAACTGTTCGATGATGTCCGCCTCCATGACCGAGGGCGCCATGAACACGCCGCGGCCCTGGCGGCCAAAGGCGTTCATCAGCGCGCCATCGTCAAACTCTCCAATCGTGCGCGGGTGGATCTGGTGGCGGCTCAGCCAGCCCTCCCACTGCTGACGTACCGAAGCCTGGGCGCCCTGGATCAGCATGGGCGCGCCGTTTAGGCAGGCGGGGAAGGGGCCTTTGAGTTGGGCTTTGAGTTCGGGCGCGCAGAAGAAGCTCATGGCGGTGCTGCCCAACGGGTGGTTGAAGGCTTTGACGCTGATGCGCTTGGACATGGGCTCATCCGCGATCACCAGGTCCAGCTGGTTCAGCGCCAGCTTGGCCAACAGGTCGGGGAACTTACCCTCGCTGCAGATCAGCCGCACCGGCTCTTCCACCGAGAGCGCGGGCTCCAGCAAGCGGTAGGCCAGCGACTTAGTCACCGAGTCGGCCACGCCTACCTTGAAATCCAGCACCTTTTGCGCGCCGCTGGACTGGCGCACCGCGTTTTCCAACTCTGCCCCCAGCGTGAAGATCTGGTCCGCGTAGCCCAGCGCCAGGCGGCCATCCTCGGTCAGTTCCAGGTTGCGCCCGCTTTTCTGGAACAGTTTGCGGCCCAGCCAGTCCTCCAGCAGCTTGATCTGGCCCGACAGCGTTTGCGGCGTGGTGTGCAGTTGCTCACCCGCCCGCATGACCCCGCCGGCCTTGGCGGTAACCCAGAAATAGTGAAGGTGCTTGAAGTTCATGGTGCGCTCCGACTGAAACAAACCGAAACACTGCGAAATAATCGAAGTAAAAAATTACAAAATACGAATTTACGCGAAGCATAGCGCGGTCTACAGTTCAAGTCTTCTAGTCAATTACTCAAAGGAGTAAACCTATGCGACTCAGTACCCGAGGCCGTTTTGCCATCACCGCCATGATCGACCTGGCCCTGCGCGAAAGCGGCCAGCCCGTGCCCCTGCAGGACATCGCGCTGCGCCACCGCATTTCGCTGTCGTACCTGGAGCAGGTGTTTGCCAAGCTGCGCCAGCACGGTCTGGTGGAGAGCACACGTGGCCCCGGCGGCGGCTACACGCTGGGTTTCCGTGGTGACGGCATCAGCGTGGCCGACATCATTGGCGCGATTGAAGACAGCGAAGACAACGCCGCACGCCGCGAACAGGGCGAAGACATGACCAAGGACTTGTGGGCCGCCCTGCAGTCCACCATCGTGGCGCACATGAAGACCATCACGCTGAAAAGCCTGGCGGCCGAACAGCGCGCCAAGGGTTTTCAGGTGCAAGAGCGCAAGACGGCCAAAAAGGGCGTGTTGCAAAAGCTCAAGCCACTGGCGCCCGTACGCACCAATGCGCCCAACTCAGTGTTTGCACTGGGGCAGGCGCTGGCACTGCGCGGCTGATCTTCAAGCCAAATAGGCCGCTAGCCCTCGTCAACAATGCGCGGGTAGCTACTAAATTGAGAGTGCTTCGGGTGTGGAAGGCGCCTGGAATGGCTCGCCCAGCAGCGACTGCAGCAGCGCCAAGCCCAGTGGCCAGGGGCCAAAGCCGGCTTCTACATTGATATGGCCAGCGTCTTGCAGCCGTACAAACTCGCTGCCCCAGGCGCGCGCATAGGCACCTGCGGTGCGCACCGGGCAAAACGGGTCGTTGCTGCTAGCCACCAGCACGCTGCGGTAGGGCAGGCGCTGGTAGGGTACGGGCGCAAAGTCGGCCAGAATGCCGCGCCGCTCCGGGTCGGCCGGAGCCACCAGCAGAGCGCCCTGGATCTTGGCCACCACTTCGGGTGGCAGGTGGGTGGTGGCAATGCAGCCCAGGCTGTGGGCGGCAATCACCACCGGGCCGGGGGCATCAAGAATGGTTTGCCCGATGGACGCCACCCAGGCGGTGCGCACCGGCGTGATCCAGTCGTCCTGGTGCACGCGCACCGCGCCTGGGATTTGCTCGGCCCACAGGGTTTGCCAGTGGCCGGGACCGGAGTCGCGCCAGCCGGGAACGATGACAAGGGTGACCATGGGAGTTGCGCCAAAGCGCTAAATGCTGAACAGAGGGGCATTGTCAGAACCCCGCCTTAAAACCCAAACTACTTATTTTCCATTTACATATAGCAAATTGAGCCTTAGGGACTCTGCCAATGCGGGTCGGTTTGGCGGTCAGTCGCCACAAATGCGTCGTGCACGCTCCGAAATAAACGCCCCTGCAGCCGCTGCCCCAACGTTGTCGGTTGCAGGCGGTCCATCACCGGGCCTTTGACTTCAGCCAGCTCCAGCCGAATGCCGCGCTGGCTCAGGCTCTGCTCCAGCTCGGTCAACATGCCCAGCGCGGTCGCGTCGATCTGGTTCACTGCGGAGCACACCAAGAGCAGGCGCCGGATCGAGGCATCCGCCTGCATCAGCGTCTCGATGTGTTCCTCCAGCGCGGTGGCGTTGGCAAAAAACAGGCTCTCGTCCACGCGCAGCGCCAGCAGGCCCGGCACGGTTTCTACCGCGTGGCGCTCCACGTTGCGGAAATGCTCGGTGCCCGGCACCCGGCCCACCACGGCCATGTGCGGGTGGCTGCTGCGCCAGACCAGGGCCGCGAGCGACATGGCCACGCCCAGCACAATGCCCGTTTCCACCCCCAGCACGATCACACCCACCGCCGTGGCCAGGAGCGACAGCGCATCGGCCCGGTCATAGGCCCAGCTGGCCTGGAGGGTGGCCATGTCCACCAATGAAAACACCGCCACGATGATGCCGGCGGCCAACACGGCCAGCGGCAGGTAATAGAACAGCGGCGTGAAGAGACTGATGATGACCACCATGAACGCAGCCGTGATGAGCGATGCCAGTGGCGTTTGCGCCCCTGCCGCAAAGTTGATGGCTGAGCGCGATAGCCCACCGTGCACCGGGTAACTGCCGGTCAGGGCGCTGGCAATGTTGGCGGCCCCCATGCCCCAGAGCTCGCGGTCAGGCGCAATGCGCTGTTGGCGTTGCATGGCAAACGACTGCGCGACCGACACACTGCCCACAAACCCCACCAGCGAGATCAGCAGGGCGGGCAGCCACAGCTGGCCCAACTCCGAGAGGCCGGGCAACGACAGGTTCCACGCTGGTAGGCCTGCGGGCACGCTGCCCACCACGGCAACCTGTCGCGTCACATCCCATTGGCCCCAGGCCACCAGGCCGGTGCCCACGATGACGGTGGCAATCGGTGCCATGCGGGCCAGCAAGTCTGCCGCTTGGGCGCCCACACCCACACGCAGCAGGGCAGGTGCCAGGATGCGGCGGGCCAGCAGCAAAGCCACCATGCTGCCCAGGCCCAGCGCGATGGCCGTGGGGTTGCTTTGTGGCAGTGCGCGCCACAGGCCTTGCAGCGTAGCCGCGCTGGAACTACTGGGTGCCTCCACGCCCAGGATGTGCTTGAGCTGGCCCAAAGCGATCATGACCGCCGAGCCCGACACAAAGCCGCTGATGACCGGGCGGCTTAAAAAGTAGGCCAAAAACCCCAGCCGCAACGCACCAAAGGCCAAAAACATCAGCCCCGAGATGAGCGCCAGGTGCATGGCCAGCTGCACGTACTCGGTGGTACCCGCAATCGCCAGCGGCTGCAGGGCGCTGGCCGTCATCAGGGCGGCAATCGCCACCGGCCCCACGGCCAGCGTCATGCTGGAGCCCACCAGTGCATAAGCCACCACGGGCAAGATGCTGGCGTACAGCCCCATCTCGGCCGGCAGGCCAGCCAAGAGCGTGTAGGCCAGGCTTTGCGGAATCACCAGCACTGCGACGATGAGCCCGGCCGACACATCACCGCCCAACCAGGCGCGCTGGTAGTGGCGCAGCCAGTGCGGCAGCCAGGCGAAGCGGGTGGCGGTGGGCGGCATGGTGCGGCGCTTATTCGGCCTGGGTCAACGAATACAGTTGGGCCGAACGCGCGCCCGAGCGGCAAAACGCCAGCACGGGTTGCGGCGCGGTTTGCATTGCATCCCGCATAGCTTGCACCTGCGCTGGGGTGATGGCGCCGCCCACCACGGGCAGGTAGACATAGTGCAGGCCGGCCGCGCGGGCCGCGGCCTCCACGCTGCTGCTCAGGGGCTGGTCGGGGCCGCCTTCACCATCGGGGCGGTTGTTCACCAGGGTCTTGAAGCCTTGGGCCACGGCGTCGGCCACCATGCTGGCGTCCATTTGGGCGGCCACGGCAAAGTGGGGGGCGAGGGCTTGGGTGCGAAGGGTCATGTCATGGGTCTCCTGTCAAAGTGCGGTGCTTACTATGTTCGGCCCATTCAAAAATGGCCATGCCAGCCACCATGGCCAGCACAAACAGCGCAGCCTTGGATTGTCCTGCCCCCAGCGACACAATGGCCGGCCCCGGGCAAAAACCTGCCAAGCCCCACCCGGCACCAAACAGCATGCTGCCCACCACCAGGCGGCGGTCGATCACGGTGGTTGTCGGCAACTGCATGGGACCCCCCAGAAAATTGGCGCTGCGGCGTTTGGCCAGTGCAAATGCACCCAGGCCCACGAGAATGGCGCCGCCCATGACAAAGGCCAACGACGGGTCCCACGCGCCGGCCAGGTCCAGAAAACCCAAAACTTTGCTGGGGTCGGTCATGCCTGCGAGGATCAGGCCCAGGCCAAACAGCAGGCCCACGGCGAATGCGGCAATACGGTCTTTCATAACAAGCTCCTAAGGCTTAGGCCAGCACGTGGCGCAGGATGAATACGGTGACAAAGCCCGCCGCCATGAAGGCTAGCGTGGCAATGAGGGAGCGCGGTGACAGGCGTGAGATCCCGCACACGCCATGGCCACTGGTGCAGCCCGCGCCATAGCGCGTGCCCACGCCCACCAACAGGCCGGCCAGCACCAACGTGCCCCAGCCCGCGTCAATGGTGGCGGGTACCGTGGCGCCCGTCAGGCCCCAGTACAGCGCCGGGGCAAGGACCAGGCCCAGCACCAATGCGATGCGCCAGCCAGCGTCACCCGCCTTGGGTCGCAGCAGGCCGCCCACGATGCCGCTGATGCCGAGCACGCGGCCATTCAACAAGATAAACAGGGCCGAGGCCAGGCCCAGAATGAGCCCACCGGCCAGCGAGGCCCAGGGCGTGAAGTGGTTCCAGTCAATGGTCATGGTGCGCAAAACTCCGCGTACAAAACGCCCATTACCGCCAGCGCCTGTGGACTGTCTATGCAGTAGTAGATGGATTTGCCCTCGCGCCGGGTGCTCACCAAGCCCTCGTCGCGCAGCACGCCGAGCTGTTGCGACAGCGTAGGCTGCGCAATGCCCACTAGCTCTTCCAGCTCGCCCACTCGCTTTTCGCCCTGGCTCAGCTGGCACAGCAGCAGCAGGCGGTCGGGGTTGGACAGGGCTTTCATCAGGCGGCAGGCCGCGTCGGCCGACTGGCGCAGCACGGCCAGGTCCAGCGGGGGGGAGGTTGGGGTGTCGGGGGTGGCCAGCATGGTGGGGCTCCGGTTCGTTTGCAATGTCGATAGTTTATTGACTAACAATATATAAGTCAATAAACTATGTACGTCGAAACTGAAACAACGACCTTTACAAGGAGTTTTCCATGACAGCCACTGCTTCCCCTATCCTTTCTGCCACCGCCACACCCCAGGTGCAAGCCTTTTTTGACCCCGCCACCTGGACCGTGAGTTACGTGGTGTTCGACCACGCGGGCGGCCACTGCGCGCTGGTCGACTCGGTGTTGGACTTTGACCCCAAGTCCGGCCGCACCAGCACCCGGTCGGCCGATACCCTGGCGGCATTTGTAAAGGAACAGGCGCTGACCGTGCAGTGGATTCTGGAAACCCATGCCCATGCCGACCACTTGTCCGCCGCCCACTACCTGCGCAAGCAGCTCGGTGGCCAGATCGCCATTGGCGCCGCCATCACCGGTGTGCAAAACGTCTTCAAGGCCGTCTTCCACCTGGAGCCCGAGTTCCACCCCGACGGCCGCCAGTTCGACCACCTGTTCCAGCCCGACGAAGTGTTTGCCATTGGTGACCTGCGCGTCCAGGCGCTCTCGTTGCCGGGCCACACGCCAGCCTGCATGGCCTACCAGGTGGGCAATGCGGTGTTTGTGGGCGACACCCTGTTCATGCCCGACGTGGGCACCGCGCGTTGCGACTTTCCCGGTGGCAATGCGCACCAGCTCTACGCCAGCGTGCGCAAGTTGCTCGACCTGCCCACCGACACGCGCCTGTATATGTGCCACGACTACCCGCCCGAGGGGCGCGACGCAGCGTGGGTCAGCACGGTCGCGCAGCAGCGCGCCAGCAACATCCATGTGCACGACGGTGTGACCGAGGACGCCTTTGTGGCCATGCGCAGCCAGCGCGACGCGGGCCTGGCCATGCCCACCCTGATCCTGCCCTCGGTGCAGGTCAACATCCGTGCCGGTGCCATGCCACCGGCGGAGTCGGATGGGCGGGTGTACCTCAAGGTGCCGCTCAATGTTTTGTGAGAAAACAAGCGCTAGCCCGCATGGAATTTGCGCAAGCAGCTATTGAAACTATAGCAATCGAGACGGCCTAGCTACCAATCTGCATATCCATATGTGAATTGATCGCTTGGATGCAGGGGTGGTGGACTGTAGTCTCGGCGCTATGTCCGCACACGAAACTCTGGCGGCGCAGCAGGCGTTGCGTTCGGCCGACATCGACGCCCAAGTCGAGGCGCTCTACACCCAACTCCAGGCCACCGCCGTGGTGCGCGACCAGCAAGGTGGCCATGCGACGGCAGAGCGCCAGGCCATCCGCGACAGCGGACTGCTGAACCTCAGCATTCCCAAAGTCTGGGGTGGCAGTGGCGCGCTGTGGAGCGATATTTACAAGGCCATACGTCGCCTGGCCGAGGCCGACAGCGCGCTGGCCCATGTCTTTGCCTTTCACCATTTGCAGGTGGCCAGCATCCAGCAATTTGGCAATGCGGAGCAACACGCCCGCCTGCTCAAGGCCACGGTGGAGCAGCAGATTTTCTGGGGCAATGCCCTCAACCCGCTGGACAAGCGCGCCACGGTGACGGAGTGCGACGGTGGTTTTGTGCTGCAGGGGCCCAAGAGCTATTGCTCGGGCTCCGTGGGGTCGGACTACCTCTTGGCATCCGGCTGGCATGCGGCCAGCCAGAGCGCGGTGGTGGTCGTCGTGCCCAGTACCCGCCAGGGTGTGACCATCGTGGCCGACTGGGATGCGTTTGGCCAGCGCCAGACCGACAGCGGCACCGTGCAGTTTGACCAGGTGCAGATCCGGCACGACGAAGTGCTGCAGGGCCCCGGCGTGCAGCGCACGCCCTGGGCCACGCTGCGCACGCAGGTGTCGCAACTCATCCTCACCAACCTCTACCTGGGCTTGGCCCAAGGCGCGTTCGACGAAGCGCGCCACCAGATCCAGCACCACACGCGACCCTCGTTCTTCTCGACCGCCGCCAGCGCCAGCCAGGACCCCTATGTCCAGCACCGTATCGCAGAGCTGTGGCTGCTGATCCGCCCCGCCGTGTTGGTGGCCGATGACGCCGCGCGCCAACTGGACACCGCCTGGGCCGTGGGCCCCACGCTCACTGCGCAGCAGCGTGGCGAAGTGGCCATTGCGGTGAACGAGGCCAAGGCGCTCGCGCACAAGGCCAGCCTGGAGGTGAGTTCGCAGTTTTTCGAACTGACCGGTGCCCGCGCCAGCTCGCAATCGCTGGGGCTGGACCGTTTCTGGCGCAACGCCCGCGTGCATACCCTGCACGACCCCATTGACTACAAGTACCGCGACCTCGGCCGCTACCTGCTGGATGGCCAGTTCCCCGACCCCACGCCGTACTCCTGACCCTGCTTTCTGAAACCCGTTGCAAAGACTTCCATGACCATTTCTCGCCGCACCCTGCTGCAAGCCGCCTCTGTCTCCAGCGCCAGCCTCGCGCTGCCCTCCATCGCGCTTGCGGCCGAGCCCCTGAAAGAGCTGCGCCTGGACTATGCGTACTACTCGCCACCCAGCCTGGTGCTGCGCCGCTTTGGCTGGTTGGAAGACGAATTCAAGAAAGACGGCGTGGCCATCAAGTGGGTGTTCAGCGCTGGCAGCAACCGCGCGCTGGAGTACCTCAACGCCAGCAGCCTGGACATCGGTTCGTCCGCCGGCCTGGCCGCTCTGCTGTCCAAAGCCAATGGCAACCCCATCACCGCGCCCTACATCTTCTCCCGCCCCGAGTGGACCGCGCTGGTGGTACCCAAGGACTCGCCCATCCAGTCGCTCAAGGACCTCAAGGGCAAGAAGATTGCCGCCACCAAGGGCACCGACCCCTATCTGTTCTTGCTGCGTGCGCTGAAGACCGCAGGCCTTAAGCGCAGCGACATTGAGCATGTGTCGCTACAGCACGCCGACGGACGCGTGGCGCTGGAGCAAGGCCGGGTGGACGCCTGGGCCGGCCTGGACCCCATCATGGCCGCCAGCGAGCTGGACTCGGGTGCGCGCCTGATCTACCGCAACGTGGCCTTCAACACCTATGGCTTTCTGAATGTGCGCGAAGAATTTTTGGCCAGCCACCCGGCCGAAGTAGCCCGCGTGATCACTGCCTATGAGCGTGCGCGCAAATGGATTTTGGCCAACACCACCGAGGCCGCCAAGATCGTGGCCGAAGAGGCCAAGGTTAGTCTGCAAGTGGCTTTGCTGCAGGTGAAGCTGCGCACCGATTTCAGCAACCCGCTGCCGTCGCAAGAGCACATCAAGGCCCTGCAGGCCGCCGCTCCCATCTTGGTGGACGAAGCGCTGGTCAAACCCGATGCAGACCTGAACAAGGCGATTGCCAGCCTGGTGAACACCAAGTTCTCGGTGCCGCTGATCCAGCGCACCTGAGTTCCTGCGCAGCCCCATGTCCGTCAACCCCGAAGTCCTGTTCGTCCAGCCAACACCGGCCGCAGAGGCTGCGCCGGGACGGCGTGCGGAGGCGCGTGAAAGCGCGGCGCCTCTGCGCCCCTGGTGGGGGCTGGTGCTGCCTGCTCTGGTGCTGTTGGGCGGGGAATTGGCGGTGCGCCTGGGCTGGATCAGCGCCCACTTGCTGCCCGCGCCCAGTGATGTGGCGCGCACGCTGGTGGGCCTGGGTGCCGAGGGACTGACGGCCCATGTGCTGGCCAGCACGGTACGCGTGGCAGTCGGCTTTGCGCTGGGCGCCAGCGCCGCGTTGCTGATTGGTGCCTGGGTGGGCCTGTCCCGCAGGGCCGAGGCGGTGCTGGACCCCAGCTTCCAGGCGCTGCGCGCCATCCCCTCGCTGGCTTGGGTGCCGCTCTTGTTGCTCTGGCTGGGCATTGACGAGGCATCCAAGATCGTGCTCATCGCCATTGGAGCGTTCTTCCCCGTTTACATGGGCGTGTCCTCCGGCTTTCGGGACGTGGACCGCAAGCTGGTGGAGGTGGCGCAGATGGTGGGGCTGGGGCCGGTGGCCATGGTGCGGCGCGTCTTGTTCCCGGCGGCGCTGCCGCCCGTGTTGACCGGCCTGCGCAACGGCCTGAGCCTGGCCTGGATGTTCATGGTCGCGGCCGAACTGATTGCTGCGACCAAGGGCCTGGGCTACCTGCTCACTGATGGCCGCGAGACCAGCCGGGCCGACATCGTGCTGGCGGCCATTGTGCTGCTGGCCATCCTGGGCCAGCTCAGCGACACCGTGATGCAGCAGCTGGAGACCCGGTTGCTGCGCTGGCGCGACACCCACGACAGCCGCGCCTGACGTCCTCCATGAGCGCCGTTCTCGAAGCCCGCATCCAGGCCAAGCACTTTGGCAGCAAGCATGTGCTCGCCCCCATCCAGTTGCAGATTGCCGCAGGCGAGGTGGTGAGCCTGGTGGGCGCCAGCGGCTCGGGCAAGAGCACGCTGTTGCGCATCGTCGCGGGGCTGGAGCGCGCCTTCAGCGGCGAGGTCAGCCTGGACGGCCAGCGCCTGACCGGGCGCAGCCCCGACATTGGTTTCATCTTTCAGGAGCCGCGCCTGTTCCCCTGGCTCAGCGTAGCCGACAACGTGGCGTTTGCCGAACCGTCGCCCACGGCCGCCACACGCGCCCGGGTGTCCGAGCTGCTGACCGAAGTGGGGCTGGCCGGCTACGAGGCGGCGTTGCCCAAAGAACTGTCCGGTGGCCAGGCGCAGCGCGTGGCGATCGCGCGTGGCCTGTTCACCCAACCCCGCGTGCTGCTGTTGGACGAACCCTTCTCTGCGGTGGACGCCTTCACGCGCATGAAGCTGCAAGACCTGTTGACCCGCATCGCGCGCCACCACGGCATCACGCTGCTGCTGGTCACGCATGACATTGACGAAGCCGTGTACCTGAGCGACCGCGTGCTGGTGCTGGAGGCCAACCCCGGCACCGTGCGTGAATCCGTCGCGCTGAACCTGCCGCAGCCGCGTGACCGCACCGATCCCGCACTGTCTCAGGCCCGCGTGCAGGTGCTGGCGGCCCTGCAGCGCGTGCACGCCATCTAGCCTTTTCCCTCTCCCTGCCGCCCTCGGTGGCAGTACCTCCCGTTTGCCATGCCCTCCCAACAACACATCCTGCTCAACGCCTTCAACATGAACTGCGTGGGCCATATCAGCCACGGCCTGTGGACGCACCCGCGCGACCAGTCCCACCGCTACAACACCCTTCCCTACTGGACCGACCTGGCGCGCACGCTGGAGCGTGGTCTGTTTGACGGCCTGTTCCTGGCCGATATCGTGGGCACCTACGACGTGTACCAGCGCAATGTGGATGTCACGCTGCGCGAGTCCATCCAGCTGCCCGTGAACGACCCCACGCTGCTGGTCTCCGCCATGGCAGCGGTCACGCAGCACCTGGGCTTTGGCGTGACCGTGAACCTCAGCTACGAGCAACCCTACCTGCTGGCGCGCCGCTTCTCCACGCTGGACCACCTGACCCAGGGTCGCATTGGCTGGAACATCGTCACCGGCTACCTGGACAGCGCCGCGCGCGCCATGGGCCTGTCCGAGCAGCTGGCGCACGACGCCCGCTATGACAAAGCCGACGAGTTTCTGGACGTGCTCTACCAACTGTGGGAAGGCAGCTGGGAAGACGGCGCCGTACTGCGCGACAAGGCGGCCCGCGTGTTTGCCGACCCGCGCAAGGTGCACCGCGTGCAGCACCAGGGCACGCACTACCAGGTGGACGGCTACCACTTGTCCGAACCCTCGCCGCAGCGCACGCCGGTGCTGTTCCAGGCCGGCAGCTCGGGCCGTGGTCAGCGCTTTGCCGCGCGCCATGCCGAGTGCGTGTTCATCTCCCCGCCCAGCAAGGAGGCGGCGCGTGCAGCCGTACAGGCCCTGCGCGAACAGCTGGTGGTCGCCGGGCGCCGGCCCGACGATGTGAAGGTTTTCATGGGCGTGGCTGTGGTGCCGGGCCGCACGCAGGCCGAGGCGCAGGAGAAGTACGCCGATTACAAGCAGTACGCCAGTCGCGAGGCGGGCCTGGCCCACTTCTCGGCCAGCACCGGCATCGACTACGGCCAGTACGACCTGGACGAGCCCATTGCCTATGGCAATTCCAATGCCATCGAGTCCGCCACCAAAGCCGCGCAGGAGCGGGGCTGGACGCGGCGTTCGTTGCTGGAATTGTTTGAACTGGGCGGGCGCTACCCGGCCATCGTGGGCGATGCCAGCCAGGTGGCGGACACGCTGCAGGGCTGGGTGCGCGACACCGGCATTGACGGTTTCAACCTAAGCCGCACCGTGGTGCCCGAGAGCTATGAAGACTTTGTGGACATCGTCACGCCCGAGCTGCAAAACCGCGGCCTGTTCAAAACAGCCTATGAGGAAGGCAGCCTGCGTCACAAGGTATTGGGCCAGGGCCCCACGCTGCCGACACGCCATGCCGCCGCCAGCTTCCGCCGAGCGCCTGCACAGGACATTTAAGTGCCAAATGGGGCTCTAGCCCTCGTGGAATATCCGCAAGCAGCTACGGTATTCATAGCAAATAAGCACTCCCCGGTCCGCGGACCAGGGGTTAGCGCCCCGTTTAGTTGGGGGCGTTCTTGATCCAGGGTGCCGTGGCCACGGTGCTTTGGCCGAAGGCGGGCAGCTTGGCGCTGAGCTCTTCCACGGTCTTCACACCCGCGTCACGCAGTTGCTTTTGGGTCAGCAGGCTGGGCTCTACCACCACGCGGCGGCCGGGGTCCTTGCCGGCGATGGACAGGGCCACGGCACGCACGGACACGGCACCGACCACGGCGGGGTTGGTGGCCACGGTGGCAACCCAGGGGCTGTCAGCTTCGGTGATTTCCTGGATGTCGGCGGTGGACACATCGGCCGAGTAGATCTTCAGCTTCTTGGAGATGCCCAGCTCTTGCGCGGCCAACTTCACGCCGCGCGCAAATTCGTCATAGGGGGCAAACACCACGGTCACGTCGGGGTTGGCGCGCAGCGCGGCCTTGGCCTGGTCGGCCACGGAAGCCGCGGTGGTGGCGTTCACCACGCCAAAGCGCACTTTCTCAGTCACACCGCTGTTTTGTGCCTTGAACTCGGTCCACACCTCGTTGCGGCGGTCCAGCGGCGCGAAGCCTGCCACGTAGACGTAGCCCGCCTTGAAGGCCTTGCCGTTGTCCTTGGCGGCTTGCTCCAGCGCATGGCGGGCCAGGGCGTGGTCGCTCTGCTCGATCTGAGGAATCTTCGCGTTGTCCAGGTTCACGTCAAACGCCACGACCTTGATGCCGGCGTCCACCGCCTTTTGCACCACGTCCTTGAGCGACTCGGGCAGACCGTGGTCCACGATGATGCCGTGCACCTTTTGGTTGATGGCCTGTTCGATCTGGTTGCGCTGCTCGGCAGCGTCCTGGCGGCCGGGGTAGACGCGCAGGTCAATGCCCAGGGCCTTGGCCTGTTGCTGTGCGCCGGCCTGGTAGGCCTGGTAGAAGTCGCCGGCCGACAGGTAAGCCACCAGGGCCACCTTCACGCCGCCCTTGTCGAAGGGGGCCGGCGCGCCGGCGATCTGTGCGCTGGCGCCAAAGGCGCTGGCCAGCGCCAGTGCGCTGACGATGGTTTTGAGTGTGTGCTTGACCATGAAAATCCTCCTGAGAGTGTTGAAGAAAACGAAACGAAAAATTGAAGGGGAGAAGCTGTTCAGTCGCGCCGGCTCAGGCCATAGGTCATGGCCAGCGCGCCCACCAGCACCGCGCCCTTGACGAAGTCCTGCGTGTAGTAGGGGGCGTTGAGCATGGTCAGCCCGTTGAGCAGCACGCCCACAAAGATGGCGCCCACCACGGTGCCCGCCACATTGGGGCGGCGTGCGTCCAGCACGGCGTAGCCAATCAGCGAGGCCGCCACCGCGTCCATGAGCAGCGAAGAACCCGAGGACACATCGCCGCGCCCCACGCGCGCCGCCACCAGCGCACCACCCAGTGCCGCCAGGCTGGCGCTGATCACATAGGCCAGCACCTTGAGCCGTGCCGTGGGCGCCCCGGCCAGCCGCGCGGCCAGTTCGTTGCCACCGGTGGCAAACAGCAGGCGGCCGATGCGCGTGTGCTCGGTCAGCAGGTAAAACACCACGGCCAGCACCGCCAGGATGACGACCGGCAGCGGCACCACGCCGCCCAGCGTGGCGCGGCCCAGCGCCAGAAAGTCGGGGCTGAAGCTGCCCGTGGCCGAGCTGCCATCGGGCAGGATCATGCCGCTGGAGATGGAGCGCCCGGCTGTGGGAATGAGCTGCAGGCCACCCAGCAAAAACATGATGGCCAGCGTGGCCAGCAGGTCGGGCACCTTGAGTTTGACGATGAGCAACGCGTTGGCCAGGCCCACGGCCACGCCCAGCACCAGCACGGCCACCACACTGGCCAGTGCACCGTTTTGCCAGACCACCATGCTGTAGCCCGCCACCATCACGCTGGAGGCTGCCGTGGCACCAATCGACAGGTCAAAGCCCGCTACGGCCATGGTCACGGTCACGCCCACGCCGAGGATGGCGACGACGGAGACCGCCTGCAGCACGCTCATCGCATTGCCCACCGACCAGAACGCGGGCTCGGCCAGGCCAAAGCCAATAAGCATGGCCAGTAGCAAACCGAAGATGGCATAGCGCCGCACCTGGGCCGCGATGGTGGCCAGTGAGAGCGGCGGGGTAGACGTGGTCATGCCGGGGGTAGATGGGGTAGATACGGAGGTAGCAGGCATGGGGGCGCGGGGATGGGCGAAAAAAGGTTCCATGGCTCAGACCAGTACCGCAGCGCTGCCGTGTTCGGATGCGGGCTGCAGGTCGTGGTGCTGGATCACATAGATGCGGTCGGCCACTTCCAGCGCCTCTTCGGGGTCGCTGGTGGCAATGAGGGTGGCGGTCTGCGTGTCGGCGCGCAGGGCCGCAATGATGTCGGCGCGTGCGCCCACGTCTACGCCTTGAAAGGGTTCGTCCAGCAACATCAGGTGCTGGGGTTCGGATTGCCAGCGCGCCAGCACTACCTTTTGCTGGTTGCCGCCGGACAGCGTTTCCATGGGTGCGTCGGGCCCGCGTGTGCGGATGCCCAGGCGCGTGATGGCAGATTGGGCCACCTTGCGTTCAACCGAGGGGCGCAGCCAGCCGCGCGGAAACCAGCGGTGCAGGTGCGGCAGGGCAATCGTGCCCGCTACCGTGGCACCGGGCCAGCCCGCGGGCAGCAGCGAGCTGCGATGCCGGTCTTCGCCCGCCAGGCCCACGCCGGACGCAATGGCCTCTTGCGGGCCGCGTGGCGCATAGGGTTGGCCCTGCAGTTCCACGCTACCAGCAGCCAGAGATTCGAGTCCAAACAGCGCACGCAGCAGCCGGCTTTTGCCCGCACCCAGATGGCCGGTGATGGCGACCACCTCGCCGCGGCAGACCTGCAGGTCAAAGGCCGGGCTGTGTGCCAGCAGGCGCACGCCACGCAGGTCCAGCACCACGCGGTCGGCCATGGGCCGTGCCGCCACGCGGGCACTGGCCAGCGGGCGGCCAATCATGGCCTCCACGGCGGCATCAAACGGCACGGGGCGCACAAAGTCTGCTGCAACCACACCACCGCGCAACACCACCACGCGGTCGGCAATGGCCTGCAGGTCTGCCATGCGGTGCGAGATGTAGAGGATGGCGATACCGCGTGTCTTCAGGTCGCGCAGCACGGCAAACAAGCGCTCAGCCTCGGCCTGCGACAGGCTGGCCGTGGGCTCATCGAGGATCAGCACCTTGGCCTGCGCGGCCACGGCACGGGCAATTGCCACCAGCTGCCGGTCGGCCGCGCCCAGGTCGCCAAAGTCGGCATCCACATCCAGTGCAAAACCGGTGTGGGCGAGCACGTCCAGGGCCTGCTTGCGGATGCTGCGGCGTGAGACGAAGAGGGCGCCATCGCCGGACGCAAAGCGGTCCAGCAGCAGCACATCGGCCACACGCTGCCCAGCAGCGCCCACGCGGTCGGTGGACTGGTGCACGGTGACCACGCCGTGGCGTGCGGCGTCGCGTGGTGATGCGGGTGCGTAGGCCTGACCTGCCAGCTCCAGCGTGCCCGCGTCGGCCTGTAAGGCGCCCGAGAGAATGTTCACGAGGGTGGACTTGCCCGCCCCATTGGCACCCATCAGGGCCAGCACTTCACCGTTGGCGATGTCCAGCACCAGACCGTCGAGTGCGCGGGTCGCCGCGAAGTGCTTTTTCAAGCCGCGAATACGAACCAACGGAGTGGCAAAAGAGGACAAAGACAGGCCAACGAATGTAAGAAGAGGGGTGGATGCTATCGGCCGCAGCGCACGCCGCCAATGAAGAAAAAACTGCTTAGATATGCGTTTTCTGCGCAGGTGTTTTCTGCCTGCGCAGCGTGTGCAGCGCATGCGGTTCCAGCACCCCGCGCTCGGTCACAAACGAGGTCACCAGCCGCGCCGGTGTCACATCAAATGCGGGGTTGGCCGCAGGGCTGCCGGGGGCTGCCACGCGCACGGAGCGCAGCGTGTTTTGCGCATCCAGTCCCTGTACGGTCAGCACCTCATCACCGCTGCGCTCTTCGATGGGGATTTCGCGCAGGCCGTCGTCCATGCGCCAGTCGATGGTCGGGCTGGGCAGCGCCACATGAAAGCCCACGCCGTTGTCGAAGGCTGCCAGTGCCTTCAGGTAGGTGCCTATCTTGTTGGCCGTGTCGCCGCGTGTGGTCACGCGGTCCGCGCCCACCAGGCACAGGCCCACATCGCCGCGCTGCATGAGGTGGCCGCCCGCGTTGTCGGCCACCACGGTGTGGGGCACGCCATGCCAGCCGAGTTCCAGCGCAGTGAGCAGCGCACCCTGGTTGCGCGGTCGGGTTTCATCCACCCACACATGCACCGGAATGCCCTGGTCGTGCGCGGCGTAAATCGGTGCCAGCGCCGTGCCCCAGTCCACCGTGGCCAGCCAACCGGCATTGCAGTGGGTGAGGATGTTGACGCGTTCGCGCGTGCCACGGTTGGCCCAGGCGGCTTCGATCAAGGGCAAGCCGTGTTGGCCAATCGCATGGCACAGCGCTACGTCTTCATCGGCCAGTTGTGCAGCAATCTCCAGTGCGGCCGTGGCCCGCTGCGCGGGGCTCAAGGGGCGCAGCTGTGCCAGCGCCACCTCAATGGCGTAGCGCAGGTTCACGGCCGTGGGTCGCGTGGCCAGCAAGCCGTGCGCGGTCTGTTCCAGCGCGGGGTCGGATGCGTCGTGGCGCAGCGCCAGCGCCAAGCCATAGGCGGCGGTGATACCGATGAGGGGCGCGCCGCGTACGGTCATGGTGCGGATCGCGTGGGCGGCCTGGTCGGCGCTGCGGATCAGTACGGTGTCCAACGCGAAGGGCAGCGCCAGCTGGTTGATAACGCGCACGCCGTCGGCGGCCGCGTCCCACCAAATGGAGCGGTAATGGGTTCCGTGGATCTTCATGGGAGGCGCTGGACCTGCAATTCGACAAAGCTTTGCACGCTGGCAAAGCGCGCGTCGGGCGCCGTGTCCTCGCGCACCACATGCACCACCTGCAGTCCGGCGATTTGCGCGGCTTGCAGCTCGGCCACGCTGTCGGAGGCGAACAGCACCTCTGCAGGCGCCTGGCCCAGGGCCTGCGCAATGCGCAGGTAGGACGCGGCTTCCACCTTGGCACCGCTGTCGGTATCAAAGTGCGAGTGAAACCAAGGCCGCAGATTGCCAGCCACGCTGTGTGCAAAGTACAGGTGTTGGGCCTGCACCGAGCCGGATGAGTAAATGGCCAGTGGCAGGCCCTCTGCGTGCCAGTGTTGCAGCGCGGCTACCGCGTCGGCGTACAGATGCCCCTGAAAGTCGCCACCCTCAAAGCCTTTTTGCCAGACCAGGCCCTGCAGCTTCTTGAGCGGCGGCGCCTTGCGGTCCTCCGCGATCCATTGCAACAGCGTGTCCACCGCATCTACGTTCGGCGTGTCGGCCAGTGCCACGGTGTCCTGCAGCGCCTGGGCCACGGCGGGCAGGTCTGCATGCTGCGCAATGTAGGTGCGCAGGTGGTTGCGCGCATAGGGCGCCAACACCTGGGTGAGAAAGGTTTTGGAGCCTATGGTGCCTTCGATGTCGAGCAGCACCACAGCCGCCTGGAATGTGAGGTGGGGCATCAGTGGAGACCGAAAGCAGGCACGGCAGAGACTAAGGCCTGCACATCCTCGTAGCGTGCGGGGTGCAGTAGCAAGTCGCGTGCGAGTGCAATCGCGGCGGCTTGCTGGCGGGCGCGCAGGTCTACATCGGCAACAGCCCCAAAGTCTGCAATCTGCGAGAAGCCAATGGTGCGGCGGATGATCTCGATGGCGGTAAAACCCAGCGTGTCGGCCCACACGTCTTGTAGAAACGCGGCCTGCACGGTTGGCAGTGCGGTGGCGTCAAAGTGGCTGTCGGGATAGCCATCGCCACGCCCGCCATGGGTGTTCCAGTGGGCCAGAAACTGCGCGTGAAAGCGCTGCCAGAAGACCGCAATCTGCTCCAGTATCCAGGCGCGGTAGCCAGTGGTGTCACCGCTGTGTCCCGCCTTGGCGTACCACGCCATGAGCAGGTTGGCGATGAACATGCCCGTATCGAAGCCGATAGGGCCGACCCAGGCGAATTCACCGTCGATGACGCGCGTGTCGGTCTGCGTCACCATGACCGAACCCGAATGCAGATCGCCATGCAAGAGTGCCTGGGGCTTGGCCAGGTAGTGGTTGCGGAAGGTGGCCACGGCAGCCTTCAGCGCCGCGTCGTCGCGCAACGACTGCGCCACGGCGGCGAGCTGTGGCGAGGCATAGCGGTTGCGCGCATGCACCTGGTAGGGGTCGATGAACACCAGGTCCACCGTGATGCGCTGCAGGTCGTGGTTTTGCGAGAACAGGGCCACGTCCTGGAACTTGCGCTCGAACGGTGTGCTGATGTCCGAGGTGTGGAACAGGGACGCTGCGGCAAAGTCGGCCACCGCGCGTGCCGCATCGGCATGGCGCACGCCTTCGATGAGGGACTTGCGCAGGATGGTGTGCGGCTGCAGGCGCTCCATGACGATGACGCGCAGCGTGGCATCGAAGTGCAGGAACTGCGGCACCAGTCCGGGCACAAAGGGCTCGGTGCGTTGCATGTAGGCGCTCTCGAAGTACGCACGCTCCACGGAAAGCGGCCAGTCGTCCTTGGCCACGCGCACATAGGGCAGGGACTGTTTGACGCAGAGGCCATCCAGCGGGCCTTCGACCAGGTAGACGGCATTCAGGTTTCCATCGGCCACGTCCTGCACGGTCCACTGGGCGGGCTGGCCGCCCAGGCGTGCGGCCACCGCGGGCCACTGTGCCAGCAGCGTTGCGATCTCTTCGCGTTGCAGTACGCGGTAGTCGTGGGTGTGTGGGGTGGGGTCGCGGTCGCTCATAGGTACCTCAGGCCGCTACCGCGTCCAGGCGCGGAATCGCTGCCGACAGCGGGTCACCCGTGAAGTGGCCTACCCAGCCATCGGGCGAGACAAACAGGCGAATGGCCGTGAAGCGCGGCGCCGGGCCCATGTCGAACCAGTGGCGCGTGCCGGCGGGCACCGAGATCAGGTCGCCGGCCTCGCACAGCACTTGCAACACCGTGTCGCCCAGGTGCAGGTAGAACGCGCCCGCGCCCTCCACAAAGAAGCGCACCTCGTCATCAGCATGCGTGTGTTCCTCGATGAACTTCTGGCGCATGGCCGCGCGGTCCGGGTGCTCGGGCGTGATGCGCGCCACATCCACGGTGGTGTAGCCCTTGCTGGCTTTCAGGCGCTCAATCTCGGGTGCATAGGCGCTCAGTACGGCAGCGCTGTCGGCATCGGCCGGCAAGGTGCGTACGGCCCAGCGCTCGAACTGGATGCCGGCTTGGGCCAGGGTGTGGGCAATGACGAGGTCGTCGCGTGTTTGCAGCACGAGCTGGCCGGGTGTGGAGACATGGTAGGTGGTGAGGGTGGTCATGGGGTATCCAAAAGAGAAGGTTCAGGCGCGCAGTGCCAGCACCTGTGCCAAGAGCACGTCCAGCGCCTCCAGGTGACGCCAGGCTTGTCGGGCATCGCTGCCCCATGCGTAGAGGCCGTGGCCGGCGATCACGTAGCCGGGTGCCAGCACGGTGTCTGCCGGTGCCAGTGCAAAGTGCGCGGAGACCTCATTGGCCAGTGCCGCAATGTCCTGGGTGTTGGCAAACACGGGCAAGTGCACGCGTGTCTCATGTGTGCGTATGCCCTGCAAGGCCTTTTGTAGTTCCCAGCCTTCCAGCACGATGCGACCGTGGGCTACATGCAGGCGACCCAACACCGAAGCGGCCAGGTTGTGGGTATGGAACACAGCGCCCAGGGTGGGGTGGTCGGCATACAGCCGGAGGTGCAGTTCGGCTTCGGCGGAGGAGCCTGGCAACAAGGCTTGCCCGGCGGGCTGGCGCAGGATGTCGGTCAGCACCATCGCGCCCTTGTCGACCCCGGAGCGTGTGATGGCCA
Organism: Rhodoferax saidenbachensis; assembly: GCF_031457975.1. Taxonomy (GTDB): domain Bacteria; phylum Pseudomonadota; class Gammaproteobacteria; order Burkholderiales; family Burkholderiaceae_C; genus Allorhodoferax; species Allorhodoferax saidenbachensis_A. Next base: position 29,642 of record NZ_JAVDXO010000006.1, on the reverse strand, counting down.
CGAGGCCGTCGGCGGCGCGCACCGAGAAGTTGCCCGCAGTCGCCGGTACCCAGCCACGCTGCGCGGCTTGCCGGCCCGTTTCAATCACGGCCTGGGCCGCTGTGTTCCAGTCAGGCCAGACGCTGTGTGCGGTGGCGGAGGTTGCTGTCGATGGCTGGCTCATATCTCGGGGCGCTTTTCAAACCCCTGATGCTAGGGAGTCGCATAAGTCTCGCCAAGGATTGTTTGCGCATATCCATGCGCGTTTTTCGGTGGTTGCACATCTGCATAAAAGCGCTGTGTCACCTCGGGGTGCGAACGTAGCCGACCCTTGAGCAAGTTGCGCCCCGTGTGGGCGATGAGAGGGTTCTGTGGGTCCGTGTCCACACCGGACGCCTGTGCCACCGACAGGCGGCTGCTGGCTCCGATGGGGCTGACCACGCGGTGTGTGGTGGCACGCAGATAGCCTTGGGTCAGAATTTCCAGCACCTCGCCAAGGTTGATGACTACCGTGCCGGCACCAAAACCCCGCAGGTAAAAGAAGCCAATGTGGTGGGCGGTCTGGCGCAGCTGGGCCACAAACGCCGCGCGCTGTGTCGCATCACCCGTGGTGAAGTCGCGCAGGTCCAGGATGGGCAGTGTGCGTGTAGACATGCAGAGTGATTCAGGCCACCGCAAACGGAGAGCGGATGTCGGCCAGAAACTGTTGGGCGCGTGGGTGTTCCGGGCGGTTGAAAAACTGCTCCGGCGTGGCGCGTTCCAGCACGTGGCCGGCGTCCATGAAGAGCACACGGTCGGCCACGTCGCGGGCAAAGCCCATTTCGTGCGTCACCACCAGCATGGTCAGGCCATCGCGGGCCAGGTCTTTCATGACCGCCAGCACCTCGCCCACCATTTCGGGGTCCAGTGCCGAGGTGGGTTCGTCAAACAGCAGCACCGGGGGCTTCATGGCCAGCGCGCGTGCAATCGCCACGCGCTGCTGTTGCCCGCCCGAGAGTTCGGAGGCAAAGGCGTGGGCCTTGTGCACCAGGCCCACGCGCTCCAGCAGGGCCAGGGCTTCTTCTTTGGCTTGGGCCGCGCTCAGGCCCCGCAGGCGGCGTGGGGCCAGCGTGCAGTTGTCCAGCGCGCTGAGATGGGGAAACAGGTTGAACTGCTGGAACACAAAGCCAATGCCGGCACGGAACGCGTTCACATCCAACCCGCGCGCATGGATGTCCTGGCCGTTTAGGGTGATGCGACCAGAGTGGATAGGTTCGAGTCGGTTCAGCGTGCGGATCAGCGTGGACTTGCCCGAGCCCGAAGGGCCGCAGACCACGACGATCTCGCCGCGGGCCACGGTCTCATTGATGTCGCTGAGGGCTTGGTACTCGCCGTACCACTTGTTGACTTGGTGAAACTCGATCATGCGGGAACTTCCTGCGCAGGGGCGCGCTGGTCGGTGAGGAGAACGGTGCGGCGCTTGGGCCGGCGCGTGGAGAGGCGTTTTTCCAGGCCATAGGCCACGCGCGACAGCCCGAAGCACAGCACGAAGTAGGTGAAGGCCAGGATCAGGTAGACCTGCGCTGGCATGGTGAATACCTGGGTGTTGATTTGGCTGGCGATGAAGGAGACCTCACTGAGTCCGATGATGTAACCCAGCGACGTTTCCTTGATGGTGGAGACAAACTGGTTGATCAGCGAGGGGAGCATGTGCCGCACGGCCTGGGGCAGCAGCACCAGCCGCAACGTGCCGATGTAGGACAGGCCCAGCGCACGCGCCGCCTCGGTCTGGCCCTTGGGCAGCGACTGGATGCCGGCGCGCACGATTTCCGCCAGGTAGGCCGCATCAAATACCACCAGCGCCATCAGCATGGTGGGGAACTGGCCTGTCTTCACGCCCGTGATGCTGGGCAAAAAGAAGTAGGCCCAGAACACCACCATAAGCAGCGGTGTGCCGCGTACCACAAACACCAGCGCGGTCACCGGCCAGCGGATGGCGCGCCAGGGGCTGACCCGGCACACGCCGAGGACCAGGCCCAAAGGCAGGGCCAGCAGCAGTGCCGCACTGGCTAGCAGCAGCGTCAGGCTCAGGCCGCCCAGCGGACCATTGGGGTACTGGCCGATGAGGAAGAACACCCAGTAGGTGTCCAGCATTTCCAGAAAGCTCATGTGGCGGCCCTCACGGGGTAGGCGTGTTGGTACCAGGCACCCAGGCCGGTGATCAGCAGCGACAGCGAGAGGTAGCTCACGGTGGCAAACACAAAGGGCTCAAAGCTGCGAAAGGTGGCGGTTTCCACCTTGGCAGCCTGGTACATGAGCTCGGCCGTGCCAATGACGGTGGCAATGCTGGTGTTCTTCCAGAGGTTCAGCGTTTGCGAGACCAGCGGGGGCACCGTCACGCGCAGGGCCTGCGGCAGGACCACCAGGCGCATGGTGGTCAGAAAACCAAAGCCCAGCGCACGGCCAGCTTCCAGCTGCACGGGGGGCACGGCGCGTATGCCGCTGCGGATGTCTTCGGACATGAAGGCCGCGGTGTACAGCGTGAGCGCGCACAGCGCGGCGATGGCCTCGAAGTTGTGGCCATAGAGCCACTCGCGCGTGGCCTCGGGCAGCAGCTCGGGCGCGCCGAAATACCAGAACAGCATGTGCGCCAGCAGCGGCACATTGCGGATGGCTTCCACATAGCTCCAGGCCACCGCATTCAAGATGCGCGAGGGCGCAAGCCGCAGCAAAGCGATTAGCAGGGACAGCGGCAATGCAAGAACCAGGGTCAGCCCCAGCAGGGTGAGGGAGAGCAGCAAGCCTTTGACCAACAGATCGTGGTACGGGCCTGTGAGGAGGAGGGAGAGATCAAACACGGGGAGGAGGGGAAAAAACCAAACCGCCCAACAGGGCGGTTTGGTGGGTCAGAACAGGGCCGTGGCTTAGCCGTCGATCTTGTCGGAGTCGATCTTGAAGGTGCGCTTGGGGAATTTCAGGCTGGTGTTGGGGCCATACCATTGCAGGAAGGTCTTCTCTGCAGCGCCGCTTTTTTCCAGGCCGCGCAAGGTGTCGTCCACCGCCAGTTTCAGGCTGGTTTCACCCTTCTTGATGCCGAAAGCCAAAGGTTCCACGCTCAGGTTTTGCGGCAGGATCACATAGTCCTTGGCCTTGTCGCCCAGCTTGGCGTGTTCGGCAATCAGGCTGGCTTCATCATTCACAAACGCCACGCCCTTGCCCTGTTGCAGGGCCTGGAAGGCTTGCTGGGTGTTCTCAAACGTCACCACTTCAGCCGTTGGCACAGCCTTCTTGGTGTTCGGCTCCTGGGTGCCGCCCTTGACGGTTACCACCTTCTTCCCAGCCAGATCAGGTACGTCCTTGATGCCGCTGGATTTCTTCACCAGGGCCTTTTGGCCGGTCACCACGGTGGTCAGGGAGAAGTCCACCTGGGCTTCACGTTCCTTGTTGTGCGTCAGGGATGCGGCCAGCAGGTCCACACCACCTTGTTGCAGCTCGGGAATGCGGGCAGCCACAGCGATTTGCTTGAACACGGGCTTCACGCCAATCTTGGCGGCAATGGCCTTGGCCAGATCGATTTCGTAGCCAATGAATTCGCGGGTCTTGGGGTCAATGAAGCTGTTGGGTTCGTCGATGCCGAGCACGCCGATGACGATCTCGCCTTTTTTCTTGATGTCGCTGAGTTGGTCGGCGTGGGCTGCCAAGCTCGCAACGGCGAGCAGGGTGGCAGAGACGGTTTTGAGGATGAAAGGTACGCGCATGGTTTTCCCTAATGAATCAGCGTTGAACAATGGCCCCGCTTCGTTGCAGGGCCTGTGAGCAGGTTATTCAGATGCGCTGGTAATGAGAACGAATGAAATCAGATATCGATGGAATGATTCATCGCAAGCGCTGCGCAGTGCCGCTCACAGCTGGTGTACGCCCAACGCTGCGGCCTGTTTTTCCATCGCGCGGCAGACGGCATAGTCTTCGGGCGTGGTCCTCACAAAACCAGCGATGTGCAGCGGTGCCCGCGTGGCAGCGTATGGCGCCGCAGTGGCCACCGTGTGCAGGGCATTCTGCAAATGGGCAGCGACCTCGGCAGGGGTGTGTGCAGCGGTGATCAAGGGCAGGCCCGGGTAGGGCGCGGTCTCGGTCCACGTGGTCAGGGCGTGTGCCCATTGCGGCTCTGTTTCCAGTGCCAAGGCCCAGGTCACCGCGTCAATCGCGGCAATGTCCGCCCGGCCATCCAACACCGCACGAATGGATTGCAGGTGGGCCCCTGTTTCCAACGCGTCGCTAAAGAAGCGACCGTGTTCCGCCAAGGGGGCGATCAGCGCCCGCAGCGCGTTGTAACCGGACTGGGAATCCCGCCCGTTGTAGGCCACCGTGCTACCACGGAAGGCGGCCAGCGTATCGCGCGTGTCGTCACGGCGCCGAATGATCTGGCTGCGGCAATGGATGCCCTGCGCCCCTGCCACGGCGTAGACAAATGTACCCAGCAATTGCACCTTGCCCCGCAGTGCGTGGGTGAGCGGATAGCCGCAGGACTGGCTCAGCAGCAGCGACGGCGACAACCAGTGGGCTGCGTAGTCGGTGGGCCATTCCAGAGCCAGCGGTACATGTGCAGCCCATGCCGGAGGCAGACGGTTTTGCAGTTCGGCACGCAACGCTTCTGCAAAACCTTGCACTGCCTTCCCCGGGGGGAAGTACATCGGCAGGGCGAATGCCATAAGCCTGAACTCAGCCTTTGACCAAGCCCTTGGCTTTCAGGTAGTCAGCCGCCACCTTCTTGGCGTCCTGGCCTTCGAGTGCAATCTTTGCGTTCAGGGCTTGCAGCGTGGGGCCATCCAGCGTCTTGAACACGGGAGCCAGCACTTCACGGATCTTGGGGTTCTTTGCCAGCACGGACTCGCGAACAATGGGTGCAGGCGCGTAGACGGGCTGGATGCCCTTGGGGTCTTCCAGGATCACCAGACCCAGGGCGGCCACGGGGCCGTCGGTGCCATAAGCCATGGCCGCGTTCACGCCGGAGGTTTGCTCAGCCGCAGCTTTGATGGTGATGGAGGTGTCGCCACCGGCCAACGTCAGCAGCTGGTCCTGGCTCAGCTTGAAGCCGTAGGCAGTCTGGAAGGCGGGCAGTGCATCCGAGCGTTCGATGAACTCGGCGGAGGCTGCCAGCTTGAACTTGCCGCCACCGGACACCCAGCGGCCCAAGTCTTCCAGGGTCTTCAACTTGTTGGCCGTGGCCACATCCTTGCGGATAGCGATGGCCCAGGTGTTGTTGGCGGGGGCGGCGTCCAGCCAGGTGATCTTGTTGGCCGATGCGTCGAGCTTGTTGACCAACTCGGCACCGGCCTTGGCGCTCTTCCAGGCCGGATTTTTCTCATCCGAGAAGAAGAAGGCGCCGTTGCCGGTGTACTCTGGGTAGATGTCGATCTCGCCGGCCACGATGGCGCTGCGCACGATCTTGGTGTTGCCCAGGCGCACCTTGTTTTCGGTCTTGATGCCGTTGGCTTCCAGCACCTGAACAATGATGTTGCCCAGGAGCGCGCCCTCGGTGTCGATCTTGGAGCCCACGCGCACTGGGGTGCTTTGGGCCCAGGCGGTGGGGGCAGTGAGCGTGCCTACCAGCACGGCCAGGGTGAGGGCGCGGCGTGTGAATGGGAATGTCATGGTGAGTCCTTGTGTCAGTGAAAAAAAGGGGAATCGATTGGGCGCCATAGGTGCTTGCGCAGCAACCAGACGTAGCCCTGAAGCAGGAAGCTGCCATTGCGCTCCAGGTAGCCCGTGCGGTCTGCGCGGTAGTAGCTGGGAATGCGGTACCAGGGCAGGCCGGGGTGCGTGTGGTGCACCGCGTGGTAGTTGTTGTTCAGGTACAGCAGACGCCATGGCAGCGCTGCCTCGTTAATGACGATGCGGTGTGCGGGCAGCGCTGCGGGGCGGTGCTCATACAGGGAGCGCAGCATGCCCAGGCCCATGCCAAAGTAGCTGGCGGCGGCGTATTCCCAGGCAGACACTGCGGTGGCGTACTCCACGGCCACCAGCAACGCACCGGCGAGTGTCAGGTGCTGCGCCCAGATCCAAAGCCGCCGGGCGTCCGCACGGCGGATAGCCCATGCCACATCGGCAGTCAGGTGCACCACTGTCAGGCCCGGGCCCAGCAGCAGCCGGCCCGCCACGGTGCGCTGGCTGGTGACCAGCGCGAGTTTCCAGCGCGGCCGCAAATGCGCAGCGTGGCGGTAGTTGCTCTCGGGGTCGACGCCGGGCTCGGTCAGATGCTGGTCTTGGTGGTGCGTCAGGTGGTGGGCTTTGTACAGGTCGTAGGGGTACCACAGCGCGATGGGCAGCAGGCCCATCAGGCGGTTGACCCCGTCCAGGCGCGTGGGGTGGCCGTGCAGCAGTTCGTGCTGCAGGCTCATGTACCAGGTTGCCAGAACGGTGAGCGCCGCAAAGTGGAGCCACACCGGCATGTGGCGTGCGGTGGCCAGTACCAGCACCCAGCTGCCTACAACGGCTAGCCACAAGGCCATGGTGGGCCATTCCACGGCGGCACCGCGCACCTGGCTGCTGGCGAGCCGCTGCGGCGTGCTGGTGGGGGAATAGGCGTGCAGGCGATGGTTGGGCATAAAACATCGCACAGAGACGATGGCCCAAAATTTATCGAATAAGCAGGCCGCTGAAATCTAAGAAAAACAGATATGGATATGCGTGTCACGCTGCGCTAATTTGTGCATGCGTGCGGTTGCATCGACCGGTTGAATCCGCCACTGGAAGCAGGCATTCAATGCATCAAAGCACATAGCCACCTCTTCGACCGAGAGGTTCGGCGCTTTACAAACCCGCATACCGACCGTCATCATCAACGTAATAAACTTCCTCTAAATACCACCTCCGCGGCTGATAGATCAGGTGATACTCGTAATCTGCGACAAAATTTGAGACGACCGTTGATTCTGATTTTGTTGTTACGACGGCCGTTTTAATGGAGATATTGCTTGAAACAATGCGCTCTTGCCTTGGCGAATGATCTGATTCGGTTCCAAATGCAATGGGCTGTCCTTTGAAGGAAGGAAGATAAAACTTTTTCAGCAATTCTATGTAAGCAGCTTCTGCTAGCTTTATTCCTTCGCCCGAAGGTAGCTGCGCACTCAATTTCAGTGCCTTGTCATTCCACTCCTGATAATCCTCGATGAACTGTTGAACCAATAATTCTGGCTTTGCAGCGAAGGCGGGTTGAGCGCAAAACCCTGAGATAAAAGACGGAAAAAATGCCAGAAAACGTTTCATGGTCGCCTAACGAATAATGTACAGACGGGGCATCGACATGATATCTAGCAGAGACGTGCCCTGAGATGTCGGCTTCCGCCCCCGAAGCGGAGGCGGCTACAGACTGGACGCGGTCTGTCGCAAAAGTTCACCGGCGGCAACATATGTACATTGAAAGCTTCGGGTTCGCGTACTTGATTGAAGGACCGCGATGGCGGTTCTTCACACGAACTTAGTGTTTGGCGCCAACACCTGAGTTACATCACACCCACAATTTGACTTATGAAATTCAAGTTACGCGACAGCTTCATTCAGCGCGAAGTTCAAATCAGGAAATGGCAAATGCTATTTCTCATTCTTGCTGCTCTTACGGTGGTGGTGGTCCTGTTTCAACAGCATGTACGTTCTAAGCACCAAGCGGCTGCACTTGTTGTTCTCTTTGCCGTTGGCGCTCTTTGGAAAATCTCTATTGCCTTAAAGACGTGGCCATCAATTGCCGAACAGATTTCATTGGAGTTGGGTGAAAACGAACTTATCCTGGGGCATCCTCACGGAGAGAATCGAATCAACTATTCCGCGATTGAAAAGGTGGAGCTCAATCAAAAAGAATGGCCAGAACTATCGTTGATATTTAAGGACAGGCAGTCCATTAAGCTCCAAGGATTTGACAACGTTGTAGAAATAGCAAAGTCATTGAAGGAACGTGTCAATTGACTGTAGGTTGCCTATCCCCATTCAGGTGATTCCGCGGACGTCCGCTTCCACCCCGAAGCCGAGGCGTCTACAGACTGAATGCAGACATTCTTGGCGCGGCGCGTAGGAGGCCAGAGTCAGGCCCAATACGCAAACTATGTGGTCATAACTACCGAAGCCCGCCGTGGGTTAAATCGGGAGCTTCTGGGGAAGGTCAAGGTGCTTGTTTCTCCCAACCCGGATATGGAAATGGTGGAACTTGGTCTCTGGACTCCCTCTTGCCAGTCGGCCTGAAGACGAAATCGTATTTGAAGACCTTCCACTTCCCATCGATCAGCTTTAAGTACAGGGTGTATGCGTTTGGATTTCGTCCATAGTCGCCTATGGATCCAACGACCGCAACGGCGTTCCCAGCGTCAACAGTGCTCACGCTAGTGAGAAAGTGCGACTCCCCAGTGCCCAGGATATATGAATTAGCAAACTGACTTGCTACAACTTGAAGCCCCTTGGGCACCTTCGACGTTGGTTGCGCGTTTGCATAGTCACTCCATCCGTAAGTTGTCACGACGCAACAAACAAAGAAGAGACGAATGATGCTGTGTTGCAGTTTCATTGGGGTTGATGCAGGACAGGATTGACGAACATGAAAAGACTAATTTTTCGAGATCTATAGCCAACGGGACCACACGACTGAAGGGCCGCTTCCGCCCCGAAGCTCGGCGCCTGCAGACTCAGCCTGTGTGTAAACCCCTTGAATCCTGCCTGACGTTTGCTATGACTTATGCAAACGCAGGGAGGATGGGCAATGCCGAGATTCATAGAAGGAGCAGACCGCCAGCAAGTCACCTTGCTGCCCGAGTGTTTGGATGACTTTATAGGGGAAGACAACCCGGTACGCGTGATTGACATCTTTGTCGATGAACTCGATTTGGCTGGGTTGGGCTTTGAAGGAATGCAAGCAGCGGCAACGGGACGCCCCGGCTACCACCCGGCCATGCTCCTGAAGCTCTACATCTACGGCTATCTCAACCGGGTCCAATCCAGCCGCCGCCTGGAGCGTGAGGCCCAGCGCAATGTGGAGTTGATGTGGCTCACTGGGCGCTTGGCACCGGACTTCAAAACGATTGCAGATTTCCGCCATGACAACGGCACAGGCATCCGTAACGTCTGTCGACGCTTTATCGCCATGTGCCGCCAGCTCAAGCTCTTCACCCAAGTCATCGTGGCCATCGACGGCAGCAAGTTCAAGGCCGTCAACAACCGCGACAAGAACTTCACCCAGCACAAGCTGGAACAGCGCATGCGGCAAGTCGATGCGAGTATCGAGCGCTACCTGGGGCAGCTGGAAACTGCAGACCGCACCCAACAGCCAGAGATGGAGACGAACACACAGCGCCTGCAGGACAAGATTGCGTTTCTCAAGAAACAGATGCAAGAGCTACGCGACCTTGGCAAGCGCCTGGAGCAGCAACCAGATGGTCAAATCTCTCTGACAGACCCGCAGGCGCGCTCCATGGTCTCCAGCCGCATTGGCACAGGACTGGTGGGCTACAACGTACAAACGGCCGTAGAGACCGAACACCATCTGGTCGTTGCCCATGAGGTCATCACCAGCGGCAGTGACCGGGGGCAGTTGGCCAACATGGCAATCCAGGCCAGAGAGGCCACTGGCGATAGCGCATTGGAAGCCATCGCAGACCGGGGCTACTTCAAGAGTACGGAGATACGGGCGTGCGAACTCGAAGGAATCAAGGCATATGTACCCAAGCCCATGACCTCTGGCAGCAAAGCTGAGGGCCGCTACAGCAAACTTGACTTTGTCTTCATTGCCAAAGACAACGAATACCTGTGTCCTGCAGGACAACGCCTGCCTTACCGCAGTACCAGCACCGAAGATGGCATGAAGATGTATGCCTACTGGTCATCGCACTGTGGGAGTTGCCTGCAAAAGGCCCACTGCACCACGGGCAAAGAACGCAGAGTGAAGCGCTGGGAGCATGAGGCCGTTCTGGACACCATGCAGAAGCGCATCGACAACAGCCGGGAGAAGATGAAGCTCAGGCGCTGCACAGTGGAGCATGTGTTTGGCACGCTGAAGTCCTGGATGGGTGCTACGCATTTCACGATGAAAGGGTTGGCCAACGTCAGCACAGAAATCAGTCTGCACGTACTGGCCTATAACCTGCGCAGGGTTATGGCAATTCTTGGGATTGCAGGGATGATGAAGGCGATCAGGTTGGCAGGGGCATGACTCCTTGTTGCTTAGAGACGACCGTATAAACACCACGAGAGGCGATTTAGATGCTTCTGAGTTGCCTCTCCAGCGCATCAAGCGAAAAATCGATTCTGAAGCGTCCAACTGCGTTGCACGTGCATCCATAGAATGTGTTTCCACACAGGCTCGACTGATAGCAGTCTTTCGCTTCGCTCCAAAGTGGTCTTTCTTTGGGGCACACAACATAGTTACATCGGATCGAAAAGACCATCCACATTCTCATCAGTGTCGTGAGTGGCAGCCCTCACCAAGTCATGAACGATTGATTTTTCAGCGCTACTGCCTAATGGGCTGTTGCGGTCATGTTGGGGGTCCAAGATATGTGCGTGAATATGCCCGTTGCTTGCAACATAAATTCGATACTGGCCAGACTCGGAAACTCGCGAAATTTGGAGTTCGTACAGACTTTCACGAGCACGGTGCGGGTGCGCTTCGATGTGTATTAATCCAAGGTCTGAATCCACTTGTTCTATAAGGCGCTGAATTGGTGTTATGCGTTCAAGTTAATCAAAAATGATCGGCTACGTGGGTCCTCTTCAACCGCTGAACTGAGGCGTCTGCAGACTGACTGCAGACATTCGTTTCGCTCAGAAGCAGTCGTTAACATTTGAGATAACCGCTGCCATCATTGCGCTCCGATCGCCTTAAGAACGAATGCCCTGATACTGAGGACTCCGTCGACGGTTGGGCCACACGCTTTGTTGTTCGAGAGATCTGTGAAGTACCTGAGTCTTGCGAGAGTGCGGTTGTCGCGTTGATCCAAGACAGTTAGCTCGTACCCAACCAAACCTTGGCGAGAAAAGGCTTGTGAGAGTTCTTCCTCGCCTATGGGGTACTTGAAGCTAACAAGCACATCAGCGGTTTCTGGATTGTTCTCGACAAGCGTGATGCCGGGTGGGTATGGTGGGTTGCGGGTTTCGATTGCTGAGACGTAGTCGTTTGCGGCGATACGAAAGTAGTTGATGTCAATTGGATGCTTGCGTCCCCATTCATACGCGAGGGTGTGAACGGGTTCGGATGACGGAGCTAGAAACTGCGCTACCGAGTTCTTGCATGCTGCTGTGAACTCTAAAGAACTCGGTTTCAGATAAACCATGCTGGCGCCAAGTGCTGTTGCCAGGACACTGGCGACGTAGGCGGTTGGCAGCGTGCTGGCAGCAACTAACACTCCCGATGGACCTCGCTTGCGTGCGCATAGAACTAAGGCCGCGATAGTGAATAGAGCAATCCATACATAGCCTAACAGCCAGATGGTTTTGATTCCATCAGAACTCCCATCCCCACCCACCGCCAGTAAGGAGACAAAGAATAGGATGGCGCAGTTGATAGCTGCAAGGACGAGGACGCTAGCGTACGCCATGAGGGCCTTAACGAAAAATATGATGGTAATTTACCGAGATGATTTCCAGCTGGACACCGCTATTAAGAGTCGGCTTCCGCCGCATTTCGGCTGTTGATCGTACCCGCCTGGTTTTTCAGTTCTGGATGTCCGCTCTCCGGTCATGAATCCAGGTTGCTGGAAGCCCGCTTTGGGTCGCTTGTCGCCGCACTAGCGATTCGCAATTTTCAGCCAACGCGCCTAAGCCTTGATCACAGGCCGATAGCTCCACTTGGGCGTAAGCACCAACACCAGCAAAGACAACAACGCCAACCCACAGCTAACGAGCCATAGCACTGGTGATTCTTGCCAGCGCAGCGGGTACATCTGCCACGCCGCACAGAAACCCAGTGCGTTGCCACCGAGGGCCAGGCAGGTGGTGGCTAGGTCGTGGAAGCGGCGTGCGTGGTTGGCGCCGTCGGCCCAGCGGGCTTCGGTGTTGTAGCTGGGGAGCGACAGGTGGGCGTTACCCAGCTGCTCCAGCTCCGCCATGAAGGAGCGCAGGTTGGAGATGGCGCGTTCGGCCTTGTAGTTGAGGAAGGCCAGGCACACCGAGGCCACAGGAAAGCCCAGCAGCAACCACTCCACCGGGGTTTCTTTGGCGCCGGGCACGGGCTTCAACGCGACCAGCGCTGCCAATAGGCTGACCACCATGGTCACATACAGCGCGAGGGCCTGTTGGCGCTGGTTGATGCGCGCATTGACCTCCTGGTAGGCCGCAATGAAGCGGTAGTTGGCGTCGACCACCGAGGGCGCGGCCATGCGGTTCAGCTCTGCAGCGTGCGGTCAGGCCGCGCGAACAGATAGCCTTGCAGAAAATCCGCCTGGCAACGCACGGCCAGCGCTTGCTGGGCGGGGGTCTCAATGCCTTCGCACACGACTTGCGCGGCCAGGTCATGGATGATGTCGATGAGCTTGGGGAAGATCTTGCCCGCGCGCGGATTGATTTCGGCTTGCAGCAACAGCTCGCGGTCAATTTTCACGATGTCGGGTGTGAGGCCCCAGAGGCGATCGAAGTTGGAGTGGCGTGCGCCAAAGTCGTCAATCGCCACGCGAAAGCCGCGCTGCTTGAAGGAGTCGACGATGCCGGCCAGCACGTCCCGGCTCTCAATCTCGGTCTCGGTAATTTCCAGAATGATCTTTGCCGGATCGTGTGGCACTTCCGCCTGCAAGGCGCTGAAGAACTGCCCATGCAGGCCGGGCCGCAAAGACTGCAGATAGCCCGCGTCCAGGTTCAGGTAGAGCAGCGTGTCGTCGTGCGATTGGCGCTGAAAGTTCAGCACGTGCAGCAGGCGGCACAGGCGGTCCAGCAGCACGCCATCGTCCCGGTTGGCTGGGCGGTGGAAGAGTTCACTGAGCGGGACCTCACGCCCCGTGTGCATGTCGTGGGCGCGGATCAGTGCCTCAAAGGCGGCTGGTTGCGCATGGCCTGCGGCATAAATGGGCTGGAAGACGGAGTACAGCACCCAGGCCCCATGGTGGGCGACCACCTCACCGCCGGCGCGCGTGCCTACCAGGGGCGGCGTTTGCTGGGGGGTGCACCAGGTGGCCATGAAGGCGGTCCACCCGGCATGCGGAGAGAGCAACGGAGAAGAGGCTGGCCCCAAAGGAGCCAGCCTGGCACTGGAGAGGCGCGGCGTCAGTGCACTTTTAGTGGGCACGTGCAGAGCTCAACTTCCGCACCACCGCCACCAGGCGGTCAATTTCGTCAAAGGTGTTGTAGAACGCCAGGGAAGGACGCACCGTGGTCTCCACCCCAAAGCGGCGCAGGATGGGCTGCGCGCAGTGGTGGCCGGTTCGCACCGCAATGCCTTCGTCGTTCAGGGCCTGGCCCACCTCTTCGGTGGTGTAGCCCTTGAGCACAAACGACATCACGCTGGCCTTGTCGGCCGCAGTGCCGATCAAGCGCACACCGGGAATGGCACCCAGAGCTTGCATGCCGTAGACCAACAACTCGTGTTCGTAGCGGGCAATGTTTTCAATGCCCACCTTGTTCACGTAGTCGATGGCGGCACCCAAGCCCACAGCATCGGCGATGTTGCCGGTGCCCGCCTCGAACTTGTTCGGGATGGGTTGGAACACCGTCTTCTCGAAGGTCACATCGGCAATCATGTTGCCGCCGCCCTGCCAGGGTGGCATGTCTTCCAGCACTTCGCGTTTGCCCCAGACCACACCGATACCGGTGGGGCCGAATACCTTGTGGCCGGAAAACACAAAGAAGTCGGCACCAATGTCCTGCACGTCCACGCGCATGTGCGAGATGGACTGTGCTCCATCGACCAATGCTTTCGCACCGGCGCGGTGGGCCATGGCCACGATTTCCTTGACGGGCGTGACGGTGCCGAGCGCGTTCGACACTTGCGTGACAGAGACGATCTTGGTGCGGTCGTTCAGCAGCTTCTGGTATTCGTCCAGCAGCACTTGGCCACTGTCGTCCACCGGAATCACGCGCAGCTTGGCACCCTTGGCGGCAGCAAGCTGCTGCCAGGGCACGATGTTGGCGTGGTGTTCCAGGTTGGAGACGATGATTTCGTCACCGGCCTGGATGTGCTGGCCACCCCAACTCTTGGCCACCAGGTTGATGGCCTCGGTGGTGCCGCGCACAAAGATCACCTCGTTCACGTCCGGCGCGTTGATGAAGTTCTTCACCCGCTGGCGCGCGCCTTCGTAGGCGTCGGTCGCACGGGCAGCGAGCTCGTGCGCCGCGCGGTGAATGTTGGAGTTCTCGTGCTCGTAGAAGTGCGCGATGCGGTCGATCACCGACTGCGGTTTGTGCGTGGTGGCTGCGTTGTCGAACCACACCAGTTGCTTGCCGTTCACCCGCTCCTGCAGGATGGGGAAATCGCGGCGTACAGCGTGCACATCAAACGGCGGGCGTTGCCCACTGCCAACTTGGGGCGCACTGCCGTTAGGCGCAGCCTTGGCCGGTGTGACGTAGCCGCTGGGCAACACCACTGAGTCAACAAAGTAGTACTTGGGCTCAGTCGATGGTGTGGTGGACGGCACACCGGCTGCGGACGGGCTGACGCCCGAACCGATGCTGGGCACCGTGGGGGCTGTCGGCGCGGCGGCGCTGGGCGTGGGGTGGCCGTACTGCTCGTTCAGAAAGTAGAACGGCGAAGCGCCGCCGGGGCTGGGCTGCGCACTTTGGCTGGCCACAGGCGCCACAGCTGCGCTGGCCTCGGGCACGCCCAGTACTGCGCTGCCAAAGCGTGGCTCATACGCCGGTGCCTGGCTGAACAGGGTGTCGGGCACGCCATTGCCGGCTACGGCATGGGGCTGCAATGCGGGAATGCGATTGGCCAAGGACAACACCGGTGTGGGCGAGGCTGGAATCAGGTTGGCGCCGGGCGCCAGGCCTTGTGGAATCGGGGTGCCGGGCACGCTGGGCCCCAGGCCCGCGGGGCTGGCCAATGGAGAACCGGCCGGAGCCAGATTCACCGGGGCCTGTACGCCTGGGGCGCCAGAGCTCAGTGCGGAGACACCCGAGGGGCCGGACGGACTGCTGGCAAACAGCGCATTGGCCATTTGCGCAATCAGCGCCGGGTCGATCGGAGGGGAAGTACCTAAAGTGCTCACAGCGTATTACTTGTAGGTATCTGGGTAGTCGTGGTACTTGTTGATTTCCACGTCGTCCAGCACAGCCACAGCGTCGGGCGTGAGCACGGCTAGCGAGCAATACAGGGAAATCAGGTAGCTGGAAATCGCCTGGTCGTTGATGCCCATGAAGCGCACCGACAGGCCGGGGCTTTGTTCGCCTGGCAGGCCGGGCTGGTACAGACCAACCACGCCCTGGCGCTTGTCGCCCACACGGATCAACAAAATCTTGCTCTTGCCGTCGGCCACGGGCACCTTGTCCGAAGGGATCAAGGGAATGCCGCGCCAGGTGATGAACTGCGAGCCAAACAGGCTGATGGTGGGAGGAGGCGTACCGCGGCGGGTGGCTTCGCGGCCGAAGGCGGCGATGGTCAGCGGGTGCGCCAGGAAGAAGGCGGGCTCTTTCCAGACCTTGGTCAGCAGCTCGTCCAGGTCGTCCGGTGTGGGCGCGCCAGTCAGCGGGAAGATGCGTTGTTCATCGGTCACTTGCGACAACAGGCCGTAGTCGGGGTTGTTGATGAGCTCGCTTTCCTGGTTTTCCTTGATGGTCTCAATCGTCAGGCGCAGTTGTTCCTTGATCTGGTCGTGCGGGCTGCTGTACAGGTCGGACACGCGGGTGTGCACATCGAGGATGGTGCTGACGGCGTTCAGAAAGAACTCACGGGGCTTTTCGTCGTAGTTGACGAAGGTGCGGGGCAACTGGTTTTCGGTCTGGCGTGCGGTGCAGGTGACCTTGATGGACTCCGGGTCCTTGACGGTGTTCAGGCGGAAGATGCCAGCTTCGACGGGCACCCACTGCAGCAGGTGCGTGAGCCAGCGTGGCGAGATCGTGGAGAGCTGCGCCGTGGTTTTGGTGGCGTTGGCTAGTTGCCGTGCGGCGTTGTCGCCCAGCGTGGTCAGGGCGGCGGGGGTGCTGGTCATGGAAGTCCTTGGTGTGTGACAGGGAAGAGAGGGTTAGACAAAAGGGTCTGCGGCAGTATCCAAATTGCGCGCCCCGCGCTCAACAGGCTATAGCCGTCAATTTGATGCGCTGCACAAAACGGCTGTTGGCCGTGGCCTCGCACTCTTGCAGCAGGCCAGACGCCGAGATGTCCAGCGCGGTGGAGAGCTTCTGGATGGTGACCAACGACGACACGACCTGGCCGCGCTCGATCTCGCCCACGTAGGAGCGGTTGAGGTCCGAGCGTTCGGCCAGTTGCTCTTGCGAGAGGCCGCGCCAGCAGCAACTCGCCCTGACCGCCCGCGAGACCGAGGTACTGGCCCTGGTGGCCCAGGGGCTGACCAGCAAGGCGATTGCCCGGGCGCTGGACATTGTTCGCGCACCGTGGATGAGCACCGGGCGAACATCCGCCAACGCTTTGGGCAGGACAGCGGCGCGGCTTTGCTGCGGTTTGCGATGGAGGACTGCGGCGGGAAGCAGTAGTGCGGCCATTGCCCAGCACCGATAGAAGGCTTGCATGGTGGCCCGTCGACCCACCACTTGATCGAGTAAGGCAACACTAATGTGCAGATTAACGTGTATTTCTGCGCGATTATTGAAACTAAAGTGCCTCCAACGCTGATGCGATGTCGTCACCGCGCTTTAGCGAAGGGCCAGTGAAATCGTCAGCGATTTATCCATAGCAAGCCCAACAGGAATCAACCATGAAACCCTTTAAAACTCTCCTCGTCGCCGCATCCTTGGTGGCCCTCTTCTCTACCAGCGCGTTTGCCCAGACCAACAAGGAAATCGTGGTGGCAGGTATGAAAGGCCTGTTCATCACACGCGATGCATCGGTCATCGACAAATACTGGTCACCCGACTACGTCCAGCACAACCCTATGGTGCCTAACGGCTCTGCTGTTTTGAAGGGCTTTGTGAGCAATTTCGGGCCAGACTTCAAGTACGAGCCCGGCATGGTGGTGGCGGAAGGCGACCTGGTCATGATGCATGGCCGCTACACCGGCATAGGCCCCAAAGCCATGATTGGTGTGGATATCTTCCGCTTGGCCAATGGAAAAATTGTGGAGCACTGGGACATCTTGCAAGAAGAAGTCGTCAAGACCGTCAGCGGCAACCTCATGTTCTCCAACCCGCAAAAGTAAGAAGATGCCAGGATTGCAGTTCGTGCCAACGTGGCGTGTACTGCACCCCGATGCGTAAGGCGATGGACACCATGACCCTGCTTCAACAAGTGCTGCAACACCTGCACGCCGGGCGCTGGAACGCTGCGCACGATCTGGTGCAGTAGGATGGCTCCCCCTTGGATAGCATGATGACCAGCGTGTTGGGTAGCGTGCCTGTCACCAGTTAGTAGCGCAGGTGCAGCCGGTCCCACGGCAGTCGGTCGCGCAAGGCCCACAGTGCCAGGGCCAGCACCAGGCCGGCGCCGGCCGATATCAGCAGCGACCAGAACAGCGGCGTGATGCCAGCAGTCCCGGCCAGCTTGCCCAGGGGGATGTTCAGGCCTAACAGGCCACCGGTGGTCCGCAGCAGGGGCAGGGGGCGTTTTATATGCACCCACAGCCTATAAGAGCCTGATCGAACCTTTTAGTCGCTGCTGAACTCCATGACCGACACCAGGCTGCGTTTGAAGTGGTACTGGCGCAGTGTGCTGAGCAGCACCATGCTCCCCACCGCCGTGACGGCGATCAAGCCCAGGTAGATAGACAAGACGTACTGGAACGAAACCGTGTTGTTCCAAGAGCGGGCAATCCCCAGGAATGCGGCAAACAGCCAGGAAACCGACGACATGCTGGCAAACAAGCTGAGGCCCAGCATGGTGCGAAAAGGCAGGGCCAGAAAGGGTGTTGTGCGCAGCATGTGCGGGAAGGCGAAGCGGTGCATCAGCACGCCATTGAGGGTCAGCGCGCTGACGGTGACGAACTTCATCCAGAGTTTTTCATTCTCCAGATAGTGCGGGTTGCCGGCGTAGCCCAGATAGACCAGTCCCACGCCTGTGAGCCACAGGAACTGCAAGGCATGGGTCATGGTGATCTTGGTGCGCAGCAGCTCTGCGGTGCGTTCGGCTGTGGGGGACAGGTGCACGAAGCGGAGAAACCGGAAGTCGTACTCCAGCATTTTGCCGACGGCCACGGCCATGGCAAGAAGGTGGAGGTACACGAGAATATTCTTGATCAACATGTGTGGCGTTCCTAAGGTTGGACTCAGTCGTGCTGTAGTCATGTCCGTAGGTGCCAAGCGCGCGGCGGCCGGTTGCAAGCGGGAGAAGAAGTTTTAGAAAAAAACCATCTCCATAGAAAAAATCAATACTGTCGCGCCCGGGTTCAACGGTTCAGGGCTTGCGTCTGGCGTGAGCGCAGGTTGAGCAGCGCGCGCTCCGCGTCGACCTGCGGTGTGCTGCTGCGGGCCAAAATATCCAGAATGTCGGTGCGTTCCAACTGGGGTGCCTGGGACCATAACAGGGCGACCAAGCCACTGACATGGGCCGCGGCCATCGACGAGCCGCTAGCAAAATCGTAGCGCCCACCGGGCTCCAGGGTCAGGATGTCACGCCCTGGCGCGCACAGGGCATCGTTAGGCGGTGCCAGCATGCCATTCACGCCGTTCATACCCACCACGACCACGCCCGCCACACCGGACGGGAAGCCGCTCAACTGCTGGTTGGAGGGCAAGGCTGTCACCACCAACCGGCCTTGCTTCAAGAGTTGCGCCAGCAACTGGTTGAGCAATTCATCGGGTGGCCCGCCCAGGCTCATGTTGATGATTCTGGCGTCGGATTGCAGCACCTCGACCAGCGCCTTGGCCAGGGTGAACGAGTTGCAGCGGGCACCGGTTCCCGCAGGGGGATACCAACATGCCTTGTACAGCCTGAGTCTGGCTCCGGGGGCCATACCGACAATGCCCTGGCCGTTGTTGCCTGCAGCCCCAATGATGCCCAGCACTTCGGTGCCATGCCGGTCCTGCAAGAAGGCAGCTTCGTTTTTATCCACCAGGTTGCTGCTGGAGTCGATGCGGCCTTGCAGGTCGGGGTGTTTGGTGTTGGCGCCGGTATCGATGACGGCAATGCGCACATCCTTGCCCACGCTGATCTGGTGGGCCTGGGCTGCATGGGTCTCCACAAAGCCCCGTTGCAACAGCACATAGGGATCGTTGTAAGAGACGCCCGACAGGGGTTCGGAGTGGGTTTCAAAGTCCTGTAGCGCCTGCACCAGGCTGACCCGCTTGTCGCGCGACAAAACGGCCATCAACTCTTCGCGCTGGGCACCAGGCGGTATTTCAAACACCACGCAATGCAGCCCCAGCGAGGGAATGGGCCAGCCCGAAGCTTCGCGCAGCGCATATTCCTTGGCCAGTGCGGCCATGGTTTGGGCGGCCCTGCTGCCTACGACGTAACGTGGTGGCGCGCCATAGCCTGACAGGCTGGTGCCCACACGGCTGGAGATGCTCTCCAGCGGATTGGCTACCGCCAGCACAATGTAGCGGCTGCTGTCCCGGCGCATGCGGGCTTCTTCGGCAGCCGGGTCGGGCAGCGTTGTACAGGCTGACAGCAGCAGCCCCATGCCTGCGAACAGAGCCCAGCGGAACCACGCGCCAGGCTTCATGGCCGTCCTTCGGTCGGCTCGGCCATCACGATGCCCGGTAGCTTGCGCAGGCGCTTCAGGGTATCGGCACTACTGCGCTTGTCGGCCAAAGCCAGGGTGTAGGCCCCGACGGCATTCGGGCCATCCACGACTTGCAGTTGCTCGGTGCGTAGCAGTTCGCCCCATTGGGCCAGCGTGGTGTGCGGGTCGGGTACCACCTGGATGCGCACCGCCGTGGGCGCGGTAGCGCCAGTGGCCGCTGGCACGGTCTGGCTGAGGGTGCGGTAGTTTTCATCGTGCGCCGACCAGGGAGAGGTGATGCTCCCCCACCAGCCCAGCACCGGCAGCAACACGGCGGCAGCCATGGCCGCCCCCCACCAGGGGGCGCTGCGCCGACGCGGTGCCACGGCCGGCTGCGCTGCGGCCACCGGGCTGGGTTGGTCGCACAGTTGGTCCAGATCGATGCGGTTGAGCAGGCGCTGCAGGCCCGCGTCGATATCCAGGGCGGCTACTGGGGCCAAGGCCACGGTCTGCTGTAGCTGTTGCTGGTACGCCCATTCACGCTGGCAGTCTTCGCAATGCGGCATATGCTGCGCCACAGCCTCTTCTTGCTCGCGGGTGGCTTGCCCGTTCAGCACCCAAGGCAAAGCGTCCCAGGCTAGGAAATGGTCGCGTTCTTGGATGGGTTCTTGGTTCATACGATGGCCCCGTCGCCGGTTCGCCCGGCATGGGGGGTAGCTAAGGTGGGTAGTAGATTGCGCAGCTTGACGCGTGCGTGGAACATGCGCGCCTTCACCGTGCTGACGGGGCACTGCATGATGGCCGAGATTTCTTCCAGCGAATGGCCGTTGCCATAGGCCAGATCCAAGGTCAACGCCTGCTCCGCATTGAGGTGCTCAAGGCCCTTGCCCAGCCAGTTGCGCAACTCTCTATCGGCCTGGGGGTCTGTGCTTTCCTGCGCCAGGCGGGGCTCCCCGTCGTCCACGGTATCCAGCCCACCCTCCTGGCGCAGGGCCTTGAGAGTGCAGCGGTAGGCAATGCCCATGATCCAGGTGGACACACGCGATTCGCCGCGAAACTCGGCCGCCTTTTGCCAGACGATCCAGAAACAGTCGTTGATGACTTCTTCAATCAAGTCGTTGCGCCGTGTCAAGCGCGACAAGAACCGGTTGAGCCGCCTGTGGTAGCCGCGGTACAAGCCGGCCAAAGCGGCGCGATCGGCAGCCGCCACCTGGCGCACGAGGAGGATGTCCTCGGCGTCTGTGTCGGCGTAAAGAGAGGGAGGCATGGACTTGCTGGGGTTGGTGTGTAGACCCGTGAGTGCACTTTGGCGCCAAAAAAGTTACGCCACCAGAGGGAAAAACTTAAACCCAGGCCAAATAAGTCCGGCCGTGCGGGCTGCGACCACCCCCGTGCAGCCTCAAAAAGACCGTGCCAGCAGCACGGACCAGTGTCGTGCGGCGTTGTTGCCAAATACCGTGACCGCCCGCCAGTCGGTATGTAGATAGCTGACTTCGGCCCGCCACGGCCCCTGGCTCCAGGCGGTGCCAACCTGCCCATAGAGGTAGCCGCCGTCGTGGTCCAACTGGGCCTGTCCTATGCCTGACAGCAGCGAGACATGCTCTGCCAAGGGCCAGCGCAGGTTCATTTCAGCCGTCCAGTGTGGACGCGGCCGGCCCGGCGCCGGAATTCTGTACTGGTGGCCGGTCAGGCTCAAGGCCAGCATATCGCGGTAGCCCCAGGAGGCGCCGGCTTCGAGGTGGTCAAACATCTTCAAACCGGGGTCGGAGGGGTAACAGTAATACAGCGCATTGGCCTGCATTTGCCAATCGTTGCTCAGCAGCCATTCATAGCTGCCGCGCACCAACACCTGGCTGGGATTGGAGGCCCCGGCCTGCACACCGACAGCCAGCCCGGTGGACCAGCCGGATGTGTCGTACAGCGTGACTTGCGCCTGGGCGATGGGACGGTTTGACCCTATCACTATTCCCCGGTCAATGAGGCTGGAGCTGATGGCGACTTCGCCCGCCACACTGCGTGTCTGCGCCGATGCTGCAAAACCGAGCAGTTGCAATGCCGAGATCGCGCACTGAGCGGCGAGCTTGTAGCGATGGGGGAGCGTCGTCATGGACCGAGTTTACAAAAGCCGATGCTGTAGCCGGGCTGTACCGCGTAGGCGGCACCAAAGATGGTGGTGACCACCGGAATCACGTTTATCAGCGAGCAGCACATCACCCGCAGCATGTCACGCCAGCTCCCGGTGATGGCCTGCACGAACGGCGTCCCGCGCGTCTTGCAGGTTGAAGCTCGCATAAATGCCGCACCACCCGAACGGTGCGTGCTCCAGGAGCATCGAGCCGACGCCCACAGGCCGAGCGGCAGGCCAACGGCCGCGGTCGAAAAGCCCTTCAGGAACATGCCAATGATCAGTACCTTCTTTCACACCCTGGGTGTCGCCCTCGGGGAAAATCTACGCCGCCGCGGTGGAGTAGATGAATAAATCGTAGTACTCCAGCGTCGAGCCGATCAAGCCCTGGCGAGTTGCCGTGCGGCGTTGTCGCCCAGCGTGGTCAGGGCGGCGGGGGTGCTGGTCATGGAGGTCCTTGGTGTGTGACAGGGAAGAGAGGGTTAGACAAAAGGGTCTGCGGCAGTATCCAAATTGCGCGCCCCGCGCTCAACAGGCTATAGCCGTCAATTTGATGCGCTGCACAAAACGGCTGTTGGCCGTGGCTTCGCACTCTTGCAGCAGGCCAGACGCCGAGATGTCCAGCGCGTTGGAGAGTTTCTGGATGGTGACCAACGACGACACGACCTGGCCGCGCTCGATCTCGCCCACGTAGGAGCGGTTGAGGTCCGAGCGTTCGGCCAGTTGCTCTTGCGAGAGGCCTCGCGTGGCACGCATGCGGCGAACCGCAATGCCAAAGTTTTCCAGCAGTTGTTCGCTCATGCGGCCACCGGCTCTGCGTGGGTGTCGTGGCGGCCGTCATGTTGGTGCAGGGCCTGGGTGATGTGGCTGCCAGGCGCCACGCTGTGCGTGAGCCAGACATTGCCGCCAATGGTTGCGCCCTTGCCGATGGTGATGCGGCCCAACACGGTAGCGCCGGCGTAGATCACCACGTCGTCTTCCACGATGGGGTGGCGTGCCAGGCCCTTGTGCAGCGTACCGTCGGAATCGGCCGAGAAACGCTTGGCGCCCAGCGTCACGGCCTGGTACAGGCGCACGCGCTGGCCGATGACGGCGGTCTCGCCAATCACCACGCCGGTGCCATGGTCGATAAAGAAGCCTGGCCCGATGTGGGCACCGGGGTGGATGTCGATGCCGGTTTGGCTGTGCGACAGCTCGGCAATGATGCGGGCCAACAGCGGCAACCCCAGCAGGTACAGCTTGTGCGCCAGCCGGTGGTGGATGATGGCCAGCACACCGGGGTAGCACAGCAGCACTTCGTCCACGCTGCGGGCGGCGGGGTCGCCCTGGTAGGCGGCCAGCACATCGCTGTCCAGCAGGGTGCGGATGCGCGGCAGCTCGGTGGCCAATGCACGTGTTACTTGCAGGGCCTGGGCCTCCACATCGGCATCCTGTCCGGTTTGCTGGCGGGCCACGTATTTCAGCTCCAGCCGCACCTGGTCCAGCAGGCCGTGCAGCGCCGTCTCCAGCGTGGTGCCCACGTAGAAGTCTTCACCCTCGGGGTACAGGTCGGGCGGGCCCAGGCGCAGCGGGAACAGCGCGCCTTTGAGGTTTTCCACAATATGGTTCAGCGCCTCGCGCGAGGGGAACTCGCGCCCACCGGGCTCCAGCGCCCGCTTTTGCGATTCGCGCCACTGCTGGCGCACTGCGCGCAGGGACGCCACGATCTCGGGTGTGTCAAAAATGGCCATGGTGGTGGGTCTCAGTCCTGGATCCAGGGCAGTTGGTGGAAGCGCCAGCCGTCTTCGGTGCCGCGGTGGTTGTGGGCGTCGATCTCGCCTTCAAAGCCTTCGAGCACATTGAAGACTTGCGTGAACCCGGCCTTGGTAGCGGCTTCAGCCGCCAGAGCCGAGCGCTTGCCGCTGCGGCACAGCAGCAACACGGGGGTGTCTTTGCCGGTCTTGGCTTCGAGTTCGCGCACAAAGCGCGGGTTGCGGGTCAGGGCCGTGCCCGTGGCCCATGGCACGTGCAGGCTGCCGGGCACATGGCCGACAAATTTGCGTTCTTCGCCGCTGCGCACATCGACCAGCAAGGCCTGTTCTTGCGAGAAAAGCTGCCAGGCCAGGGGCGGTGTTACGCCGCCGGCATAGGGCAGGCCAGTGGCCAGGGCCACGGCGCGGGCGGCCTCCAACGCTTGGGGCAGTGCGGATGTTTCAGACGGGGCTGACATGGTGGGTTTCCTCTCGTTCATCTAGGTGTCTATCGCCAGCAAACTGCGGTTTGCGGTGGCCATGGGGGCACTCTAAAGAGCAAGACTTAGATAACAAACGAATACTTTTTTGCTTGTTAACAACTTAAACATCTGAGGCGGCTTTGTCGGTCACCGTCAGAACGGCGCGTCGCCCAGGATGGTGGCGCGGTGCATCACGCGGCGGTGGGGCAGGTAGTCGGCCGTGGCGTAGTGCTGGGTCAGGCGGTTGTCCCAGAAGGCCAGGTCGTGCTGCTTCCAGCGCCAGCGCACGGTGAATTCGGGCTTGGCCAGGTGCACGCGCAGGAAGGCCAGCACCGCATCGCTCTCGGCCTTGGTCAGTTCCACGATGCGGCTGGTAAAGCCCTCGTTGACGAACAGGCCGCGCTTGCCACTCACCGGGTGGGTGCGCACCACGGGGTGCACCACCTCGGGCGACTTGGCCACCGCGGCCTCCCAAGTTTTGCGTTCTTCAGGCGTGCGCGCATAGCGCCAGGCCGGGAAGGACTGCACAAAGCTGTGCTCGGCATGCAGCGGGTCCAAAAAACTGCGCAGCGGCTCGGACAACGCTTCGTACGCCGCAATGCCGCTGGCCCACAGCGTGTCGCCCCCATGCGGCGGCAGCACGCGCGCCGACAGGATGGCCCCCAGCGGCGGCGTGGTGATGAAGGTCACATCGGTGTGCCAGTTGTCGTTGTCGGGCGGGTTGTCGTTATGCGTGTCCAGCACGATGATCTCGGCCGCCTCGGGGTGCTGGGGGTAGACCGGGTGGATGTGCAGCTCGCCAAAGGCGCGCGCCAGGTCGCGCTGCTGTACCGGGGTGATGGGCTGGTTTTCAAAGAACAGCACATGGTGCTGCAGCAGCGCACTGTGCAGTGCGTCGCGGTCGCTGGTGCGCAGTGGCTGGGTCAGGTCAATGTTGCTGACCAGGGCGCCAATGGCGGGGCCTAGGGGGCGGATGTCGATAGTCATGCGTCCAAGCCTATCGGGCCGGCCTGCGTTTGCTTGCGCGTTATTCGCATTAGCTATGTCAAATTCATTCGACGACACGCACAGGGCATATCAATAAGCTCGATTCCAAGCCCCATAACCCCAATCAAGGAATCGAACCATGCAATTCACCAAAAGACTCTTCACTGCCGCCATTGGCGCTACTTTGCTGGCCGGCGCCAGCCTGGGCTTTGCGGCCGACAAGAAAGTCGTGATCGGTTACCAGACCGACGCGCTGCCGTCGTCTGTGGCCATTGCCAACGGCGACTTTGCCAAAGCCACTGGTTACCAGATTGATTTCCGCAAGTTCAATTCGGGTGCCGATGTGTTCGCCGCCATTGCGTCGGGCGATGTGCAGGTGGGCTATGTGGGCTCCAGCCCTTACGCAGCAGCCACCTCGCGCGGTTTGGACGTGAAGGCCTTCTACCTGGCCTCCATCTCCGGCACTGACGAAGCGCTGGTGGTGCGCAACGGCTCTGGCATCAACTCGATTAAAGACCTGAAGGGCAAGAAGCTGGCCGCCGCGCCCGTGTCCACCGACCATTACCAACTGCTGGCGCTGCTGAAGAGCCAAGGCCTGACCGAAAAAGACGTGCAAGTCTTTGCCATTCCCCAACCCGAAATCGTGGCCGCCTACAACCGCGGTGACATTGACGGCGGTTTTGTCTGGGACCCCGCACTGACCGAACTGAAGAAAAACGGCAAGGTGCTGATCACCTCCAAGGAAGTGGCTGAAAAAGGCGCACCCACCTTCAGCGCCTGGGTCGCCACAGGCGCCTTTGCCAAAGAGAACCCAGCGTTCCTGAAAGCGTATGTCGACGTGATCGAGAAGTACTCCAACTCCTTTGCCAAGGACAAAGCCGCCTGGGGACCTGAGAGCGACAACGCCAAGACGCTGGCCAAGCTGCTGGGTGGCACACCCGCCGACTTCTCCGCCGCGCTGAAGAACCTGAACCTGGTACCGCTGAATGTGCAGGCGTCCGACGCCTGGCTGGGCGGTGGCGAGAAGTCGGGCGTGGCCCGCATCCTGAAGGAAACCGCTAGTTTCCTGAAAGAACAAAAGAAGATCTCCGACGTGCTGCCCAGCTACGCCGCGTTTGTAACCACCTCGGCCCTCGGTGGCGCCGTGGTTGCGCAAAAGTAAGACAAGCAAGTAACGACCATGCTCAGTGTCAAAAACGCCAGCGTCTTCTTTGCGGGCCGCAACGGCCGCCCCGTGCAGGCGCTGGACCGGGTCTCGCTCGACATTCCAGAGCGCGGCTTTGTCGTGGCACTGGGCACCTCGGGCTGCGGCAAGTCCACCTTGCTGAATGCGATGGCGGGCTTCTTGCCGTTGTCTGAAGGCAGCATCACGCTGAATGGTCGCCCCATTGAAAAGCCCGGCGCCGACCGGGGCGTGGTGTTCCAGAAAGACAGCCTGCTGCCCTGGAAAACCGTGGCCGAGAACGTGGCCCTGGGCCTGAAGTTTGCCGGCGCCAGCCGCGCTGAACAGCGCGACCGTGCGCTGGAGCTGCTGCACCTCGTGGGCCTGCAAGACTTTGCGAATGCCGCGCCTTACGAACTGTCGGGCGGCATGCGCCAGCGCGTGGGCCTGGCCCGTGCGCTCGCACCCGACCCGGACATTCTGCTCATGGACGAACCCTTTGGTGCGCTGGACAGCATGACGCGCGAGCAGATGCAGGAGCTGCTGGTGTCGGTCTGGCACCGCACCGGCAAGCAGGTGTTTTTCATCACCCATTCGATTGAAGAAGCGCTGTTCCTCGGCACCCAGCTCATCGTCATGTCACCGCGGCCCGGCCGCATCGTGGCGCGCTTTGACCTGGACTTTGTGAACACCTTTGCGCGTGATGGCGATGCGCGCGCCATCAAGACTGCGCCGAAGTTTGCGCACCTGCGCGAAGAGATACGCGCCATCGTCCACCGCAACGAGCATCAAAGCGAATACCAGGAGGCCATCGCATGAGCGAGCTAGCCATCAAGGCCGCAGCTGCCGGTTTGCAAACTGAGGAGCCGCGCACTCGCAGCCCACAGCCCCGCCTCGTGAAGATGCGCAACTTTGGCATTGGCGAAAAATCCACCGTCACCATCAGTGTGGCCACGGGCGCAGCCCTGTTGTTGCTCTGGTGGGCCATCACCCAGGCCGGTCTGGTGCCCAAGCTGTTTTTACCCACGCCGGCCGAAGTGCTGTCGCTGGGCGTGGAGATATTTCGCGAAGGCTATGCCAATGCCACGCTGTGGGAGCATGTGTCCGCCAGTCTGGGCCGCATCCTGTCGGCCGCCGTCATTGCCGTGGCGCTGGGCATTCCCGTGGGCCTGCTCATGGGTCTGAGCCGCTGGGCCAAAGGCGTGTTCTCCACGCCCATCGAGTTTTACTGGCCACTACCGCCCTTGGCCTACTTGCCGCTCATGATCATCTGGCTGGGCATTGGCGAGACTTCCAAGATCGTGCTGCTGGCGCTGGCCATGTTTGCGCCCGTGGTGTTGTCGGCCCAGGCCGGTGTGCGCTCGCTGCCGCAGGAGCGTGTCAACGCGGCCCTGTCGCTGGGTGCCTCGCGCTGGCAGCTGTTCAAGGACATCGTGCTGCCCTCGGCCCTGCCCGAAATCCTGACCGGCATCCGCATTGCGCTGGGCATGGGCTGGAGCACGCTGGTGGCGGCCGAACTCATCGCGGCCACGCGCGGCATTGGCTACATGATCATGTCGGCATCGCACTTCCTAGCCACCGACGCGGTGTTTGTCGGCATCGCGGTGATTGCGCTGTGCGCCTTCGCGTTCTCCTTCAGCATGCGCCTGGTCGAAGCCTGGCTGGTGCCCTGGAAGGGAAAGCAGTGAGCGCGGGGGTAACTGCCCGAGGGTGATCAAGGTTCCAGGCCCGGCGGGTGACGGCAAGGATGCGCTGCAGATGGCGGTCCATGTCACACCACCTGCACGCGCAACATCAGCAGCTGCGCGGTGCCCGCCGCCAGCGCAACCCACAGCACCGCGCTAAGCAGCGACACCACCAGCTCACGCGGGCTGAAAGGGCTTTCCTGCTGCAGGTCGGCAACATCATGGTCTTGCATCACACACCTCCTGGAAGAATGTTGTTGTGGATGCTTCGATTCTGGTCAGGCCGTCGCCAGAAGGGAACGAATAAAACTGCACGACCAAGTGACTAAAACGCGTAAGGCTTGGGGGGTTAGACGCCATGTCTCACCAAAAAATCCAGATAGGGATCTGGCGGACTGGGCGTTGAAGGCGGCTGTTCGACCTTCCAGGTCACCCTGTGAGTTGGGCCTTTGGTACCGACAATCTTCACTTTTCTTTGAAAGATACTCCACGTCGGCAGGGTAATGCCACCAACCTTTTTCAATTGGAAACTACCTTCGCCCCGCGCGATCATTCGGTGCTGGGGTAAATCCGGTACGGGCTCGTCTATCAGCGTCATGTCCATATCGGCACTGCCACCAAGCTCACAACTCAGATTGAGCGCGCCCCAGTCCACACCGACATTGATCTTGTCAGCCCTCAGGCTCACTTGCAGGTCGTGGCGAGTTTTGTAACGCATGTGCTTTGCCAGATTCTTCGCAAAGAACATAGACGGTGGCACCATGAAATCGCCCATGTAGCGCACGTCGATCAAGTCAACTTTCACGACTATCGATGAGAAGTCCAAGCCGCGCCAAAGAGGCTGATTCGGCTTGGACAGTTGTATTTGCCCACCCATCGAGCCCCAGTCGTAAACACCCGGCTCGCCTTGCCCCAGTTCATGCTGTCCATGCACGCTGGTTTCTATGCAACCGAAGGTGCCTGACAGTTTGTTGGTCGCAAGTGTTTTGAAGAAGATTTTCTGCTTTCGCTTCGGCGCAATGAAGGTGTAGCCCAGTGGAACGTCGAACATCTGAATCGCCGTATCAACCCTGCCCGCTGGATCGTTGATGAGGCTGTTGAACTGCAAGCGGCTTGCACCTTCGTAAGTAGGAGTCCAGTTCCAAAACACGGAGGATGGCAAATTCACACCAAACTTAAGTGTTTTGAGGTAATCAACCACAGGGTCTCTTTTTCGGCCCGCAAAATTGACCATCGCCGCTAGGGCGCAAAGCACCGGATATTGGGCGGTCTGGTACATCCGACCGAATAAACGTTCCATCACCAGATCTACGGTCGCTACCGGCAAACCCGGCGGTCGAACCGCCACGCGCTTTTCTGGCCCCATTTTGATCAAGGGGTTGAAGGTGAAGCTTGTAGGTGTGCGACACATGGGGCATCGCAGCTGAGGATTTAGAAAGTAACGGAAGTGGCAATGATGACAGCGGACAAGCATCGGTATGGTCTCCCTGGCCCTCCTGAAGTGGCTTGAGTCCCATGCTCACGCTTCATCCTCAATAGCAGAGGGCTTTGGCTGCGATTCTGATGGCCGCTGGATTGCTTGCCTATCCCCCAAACGGGTGAATCCATGGGTATCTACGAAAGACCGCATCCGATGGTTGATCCACAGTCAGCGCGTATGTCTACTGACACCATGTGCAACTGTCGACCGAGGCTGTGTGAAAACACCTTGAATCTCTCCCCACATTTGCTATGACATATCAAGCCGTGTGGAGGATTGAATATGTCCAGATTCATTGTG
>NZ_JAVDXO010000005.1:0-306823 GCF_031457975.1 Rhodoferax saidenbachensis | reverse complement strand
CATCAAGATATCCCTTGGCTCACGCAGTCCCATTGAATACCGGGAGAGCCTTGGATTTACAACATAAACCAGTCCAAGTTTTACGCTGCATCCCCACTTCGAGCAGATATTTCCAGCCAAATTTGATCCACGTTGGCCCTACCCTGCTAGTTTTTAAAGCAGGGGGAAATTAGGAGTGATAGACGTGGCGACATTGAATGTCATCAGGCGTTGGGCACTACGGGAACAAATGTCCATCCGCGAGATTTCCAGGCGTACAGGTCTGGCTCGCAACACCGTAAAGAAGTACCTCAGCTCAGAGGAAATTGAACCTGCCTACCCAAGGCGGGTTAGCTCAAAGAAGCTGGATTCCTATGCCGAAAAGCTGACTGGTTGGCTGGAACTAGAGGCAACAAAATCTCGGAAACAGCGGCGCAATTTGAAGCAGATCTACACACTTAAACGATCAAAAGACGGTCAATGTATCGCGTAAACGTCGACGAACACTTGTTGGGCTCACGCTGTCAAATGAAGGTGGCGTGTCGATTGGGCGAGAAGAAAAGCGAAGATTGCGCGCCACTTTCCACGCTTTCAGCGAAGGACGCCTTTCCATGGAAGAGGTTGGCCGGATGCGAGGTAAATTGGCCTATGCGTATGGTGTTGATCCTCAATTCGTACTAGATCTTTGCAAAAAGTACGGATTTACGCGCATCGGTGATATTGGAATTACTTGATGTAATTTCGTTCTGTCACGATAGATGCACGCGAAACAGGAGCAAAACTGAAAGCTCAAAAAGGTGTCAGCAATGCGGACGCCTTTTTTCACTAACTGTGTCAGCAGTTTTTCACTAACCTGGCACAGTTTTCACTAATCATGTCATCCGACAACGCTAAACGTCAATATTCCCCGCGCGCAGCGCGTTGGTTTCAATGAATTCCCGGCGCGGTTCCACTTCGTCGCCCATCAGCATGGTGAACACGCGGTCGGCTTCGATCGCGTCGTCGATCTGCACCTTGAGCAGGCGGCGCACCGTGGGGTCCATGGTGGTTTCCCACAGCTGTGCGGGGTTCATTTCGCCCAAGCCCTTGTAGCGCTGGCGGCTGGTGCCGTTCTCGGCCTGTGTGATCAGCCAAGCCATGGCTTCGCGGAAGTCGGAGACTTTCTCTTCCTTCTGGCGCTCACCCTCGCCGCGCATGACGCGTGCACCTTCACTCAATAAACCCTTGAAGGTGTTGGCGGCTTCGGCCAGCGCGGCGTAGTCGGCACCATGCACAAAGTCTTGTGTCAATACGCTGCTCTTCACGTTGCCGTGGTGGCGGCGGCTGATACGCAGGATGGGCTTGTCGGTGCGGGCGTCAAATTCGCCAGCCACTTCGGCATCGGGCAGCTTGGCTTGCAGCGCGGCGGCAGAGACTTCGGCATCGGCCACCGTGTCCAGGTTTAGCGCCACACCATCGGCCACCGAGCGCAGGGCTTCGGCGTCCATGAAGTTTTTCAGGCGTGCAATGACAGCCTGAGCCACTTGGTGTTTTCGCGCCAATTCAGACAGCGTGTCGCCGTTGATGGTGGTGCCGTTGGGGCCGCCGGTAAACACGGAAGCGTTGACCAATGCAATGCGCAGCAGGAAGCTGTCCAGGTCGGTGGGGCCTTGCAGGTACAGCTCTTCCTTGCCAGCCTTGACCTTGTACAGCGGTGGCTGCGCAATGTAGATGTGGCCGCGCTCGACCAACTCGGGCATCTGGCGGTAGAAGAAGGTCAGCAGCAGCGTGCGGATGTGGGCACCGTCAACGTCGGCATCGGTCATGATGATGATGCGGTGGTAGCGCAGCTTGGCGACGTTGAAGTCGTCATTGCCAGTGGAGCCACCGGCCTTGCCGATGCCGGTGCCCAGCGCGGTGATTAGCGTCAAAATTTCGTTGCTGGTCAGCAGCTTTTCGTAGCGCGCTTTTTCGACGTTCAAGATCTTGCCGCGCAGCGGCAGGATCGCCTGGAATTTGCGGTCGCGGCCCTGCTTGGCAGAGCCACCTGCGGAGTCGCCCTCCACGATGTAGATCTCACACATCGCCGGGTCTTTTTCCTGGCAGTCGGCCAGCTTGCCGGGCAGGCCCATGCCGTCCAGCACACCCTTGCGGCGTGTCATGTCGCGGGCCTTGCGCGCGGCTTCGCGGGCGCGGGCGGCTTCGATAATTTTGCCGACGATGATCTTGGCGTCGTTGGGGCGTTCTTGCAGGTAGTCGGCCAGCAGTTTGCTGACGATGTCTTCCACCGGGCCGCGCACTTCGCTCGATACGAGTTTGTCCTTGGTCTGGCTGGAGAACTTGGGTTCGGGCACCTTGACCGACAGCACGCAGCACAGGCCTTCGCGCATGTCGTCGCCCGTCACTTCAACCTTGGCCTTTTTGGCCAGCTCGGTGTCGTCGATGTACTTGTTGATCACACGGGTCATCGCGGCGCGCAGGCCGGTCAGGTGGGTGCCACCGTCACGTTGCGGGATGTTGTTGGTGAAGCACAGCACCTGCTCATTGAAGCCGCTGTTCCACTGCATGGCCACTTCCACACCGATGTTGGTGCCCTGGTCACTCTGGCGGTCACCCATGGCGTGGAAGATGTTGGGGTTCAACACCGACTTGCCCTTGTTGATGAAGTTCACAAAGCCCTGCACGCCACCGGCGCCGGAGAAGTCGTCTTCTTTGCCGCTGCGCTCGTCTTTCAAGCGAATCTTCACACCGTTGTTCAAGAAGCTGAGTTCGCGCAGGCGCTTGCTCAGAATTTCGTAGTGGAAATCGTTGTTCTCTTTGAAGATGTCGGTGTCGGGCAAAAAGTGCACCTCGGTGCCACGTTTTTCGGTGTCACCAATCACCTTCATGGGCGAGACTTCAATGCCGTTTTGTGTCTCGACGATGCGGTTTTGCACAAAACCTTTGCTGAATTCCATCACATGTACTTTGCCGTCGCGGCGAATCGTCAGGCGCAGCATTTTGGAGAGTGCATTCACACAAGACACACCCACGCCGTGCAGACCACCGGACACTTTGTAGCTGTTCTGGTTGAACTTGCCGCCCGCATGCAATTCGGTCAGCGCGATTTCTGCAGCTGAGCGCTTGGGTTCGTGTTTGTCGTCGAGTTTGATGCCGGTGGGAATGCCGCGGCCGTTGTCCACCACGCTGATGGAGTTGTCGGAGTGGATGGTGACCAGGATGTCATCGCAATGGCCGGCCAGCGATTCGTCGATGGAGTTGTCTACGACTTCGAACACCAGGTGGTGCAGACCGGTGCCGTCCGAAGTGTCACCGATGTACATGCCGGGGCGCTTGCGCACGGCTTCCAGGCCTTCCAGGATCTGGATGGAACCTTCGCCATAGGCCTCAGTCGCACCGGCCTGGTTGGTGTCAATGGTGGGCTGGAAGTTGGAACTGTCTGTGCCGGCATCGCCCGTATGGACGAGGCCATCGTTGTTTTCGGGGCTGGGAACAGACTTGTTTTCTTCGGTCATGGCTAACTTTCTCACGATTCTTTAATGACCAAACCCCCGAAGGCCGGGGGTTTGATTGTGCGGGCAGCTACTATTTTTGTAGCATCAAATTCTCATGGGCATCACGACGTACTTGAAGGTCGCGTTGTCGGGAATGGTGATCAGCGCCGAGCTGTTGCCGTCCGATAGCTCCACTTTCACCATGTCCTGGCTCATGTTGCTCAGGGCGTCGATCAGGTAGGTGACGTTGAAACCAATCTCGATGCTGTCGCCGCCGTAGTCGATGTCCAGCTCGTCCACGGCTTCTTCCTGCTCCGCGTTGTTGGACGCCACACGCAGGCTGCCAGGGTCGATGTTCAGGCGCACGCCCTTGAACTTGTCGCTGGTCAAAATCGCGGTGCGTTGCAATGTGGCCAACAGGGCAGTGCGGCCCAGCGTGATGCCGTTCTTGTGGTTCTTGGGGATGACGCGGTTGTAGTCAGGGAACTTGCCTTCGACCAGCTTGGTCACGAATTCCATGCCATCAAAAGTGAATTTGGCCTGGTTGTTGGCAAATTGCATCTCGATCGCGCCTTCGGCGTCGGAGAGCAGGCGTTGCAGCTCGATCACGGTCTTGCGCGGCAAGATCACTTCCTGCTTGGGCACTTCCACGTCCAGCGTGGCGGAGGCAAATGCCAGGCGGTGGCCGTCGGTCGCCACCAGGCTGAGCTGCTTGCCTTCTGCGACAAACAAAATGCCGTTCAGGTAGTAGCGAATGTCGTGGACCGCCATGGCGAAGGACACCTGGCTCAGCAGGTCCTTCAGGGTCTTTTGGGGCACGCTGAAGACGGGGCCAAAGCTGGCGCTTTCTTGCACCAGCGGGAAGTCTTCGGCTTGCATGGTCTGCAGCGTGAACTTGCTCTTGCCGCCCTTGAGGATGATCTTGCTCTGGCTGGACTCCAGCGACACGGTCTGGTCACCAGGCATGGTGCGCAAGATGTCAATGAGCTTGCGTGCACCGATGGTGGTGGTGAAGTTACCGGTGTCGCCACCCAATTCGGCCGTGGTGCGGATCTGGATTTCCAGATCACTGGTGGTCAGCTGGATGGACGTGCCCGTTTTGCGGAGCAACACATTGGCCAGGATAGGCAGCGTATGGCGGCGCTCGACAATACCGGCCACGGACTGGAGAACCGATAGAACCTTGTCTTGCGTTGCCTTCAATACGATCATGTCAACCTCTTTTTGAAACTCAGCCATGGATGCCATGCCAAAAAAGCACGGCATTTACGAACAATCCCACCATTTTCACCTTTTTTCACAGTGACTCGCCGTGGGCAGGCACATGTTTTTGTATCAACCCTTCAGGGTTTGCTCCAGTACGTGGAGCTGCTGGTTCAGCTCCGTCAGCTGCTGGCGCTCTCCCCCAATTTTCCGAACCGCATGCAGTACGGTGGTGTGGTCGCGCCCGCCAAACAGCTCGCCAATCTCGGGCAGGCTCTTTTGGGTCAGTTCCTTGGCCAGGTACATGGCAATCTGGCGCGGCCGGGCAATGCTGGCGGGCCGCTTCTTGGAATACATGTCCGCGACCTTGATCTTGTAATAGTCGGCCACGGTCTTCTGGATGTTTTCCACAGAAATCTGCCGGTTCTGGATGGACAGCAGATCGCGCAGCGCTTCGCGGGCCAGCTGGATGGAGATTTCCTTCTGGTTGAAGCGCGAATAGGCCAGGATCTTGCGCAACGCGCCCTCAAGCTCGCGCACGTTGGAGCGCACGTTCTTGGCAACAAAAAACGCCACTTCTTCTGGCATTTCCGAGCCCTCGGCGCGCGCCTTGTTGATCAGAATTGCCACCCGCATTTCCAGCTCGGGCGGCTCAATGGCCACCGTCAGGCCCGAGTCAAATCGAGAGACCAAGCGCTCATGGATGTCAGTCAGGCCCTTGGGGTAGGTGTCGCTGGTCATCACAATGTGCGACTTTTTGGCCAGCAAGGCTTCAAAGGCGTTGAAGAACTCTTCTTGGGTGCGGTCTTTGTTGGCAAAGAACTGCACATCGTCAATCAGCAACAAATCCAGGGAGTGGTAACGCTCCTTGAATTCGTCAAAAGTTTTGCGCTGGTAGGCCTTAACCACATCCGAGACAAACTGTTCTGCATGGATGTAGAGAACTTTGGCCCCCTGCTTGTCTGCCAGCAGCCGGTTGCCCACCGCGTGCATCAGGTGGGTCTTACCCAAACCCACGCCGCCATAAATGAAAAGCGGGTTGTACAAATGCCCCGGCATGGTGGCCACATGCATGGCCGCAGCGCGTGCCATACGGTTGGCCGTGCCCTCCACGAGGCTCTCAAAAGTCAGCAAACTGTTGAGCCGATTTTTGGGCCCACCCGCCATGCGGTCTTCACCCACATAGGCTTCCTCGACCACCACCGCTGGCTCCGCTGTGCGAGGAGTGAAGGTTGATTTAACAGGGGCTTCTCGCGGAGTAATCGCTAACTCAACCTGAACCGATTGACCGTATAGCTTCTCCAGCAAGCCCGCGATGCGGTTGCTGTATTGCGCGCGCACCCAGTCCAGTTTGAAGCGGTTGGCGACAAAGATGGTGACCTTGGAAATGTCGTCCTGCACCTGTGCGGTGAGAGGCTTGATCCAGGTGTTGAACTGCTGCTCGGGCAACTCCTGCGCGAGCTGATCGACGCAGCTCTGCCACAGGCTCTGGCCTAGTTCGAGGCCGCTGGAGTCGGAAGAAGAGTGGGAGTGTCCCTGGGTCATTAGGTAGTCAGCTTCTGTGGATAGTTATTGTTTGCTGCGGGCTGGATTGTAATTTATCAAACCTTTATCCACATTTTTTGTGGACAAGTGAAAAGTTCCAGCGTTGCACACTGTATGCGGCCTAAGGTGTTGCCGGGATTCAGAAAATTTGCCATAATCGCGGGTTCCCCTGATTGTGTTCGGGGCGATTAGACCGACATCCGGGCCTTGCTCTCCTTGTGGAGTGGGTACGGATACCCACTGAGCCTGTTAGGAATTTCACATGAAACGCACGTACCAACCCTCCAAAATCCGCCGCGCACGTACCCACGGTTTTCTGGTTCGCATGAAGACACGCGGTGGCCGCGCCGTGATCAACGCACGTCGCGCCAAGGGCCGCAAGCGTCTGGCTGTCTAATCTGCGCGAATTCTGCAATCCAGGGCTGAACAGCTTTTGGACATTGCACATTCGCAAGGTGCTGGCAAGGCCGCAGTGCGACGTCTTCAGACGCGCGCGCAGTTCCAGGCAGCGTTGGGTGGGACTACTGTTTCCAAAACAGCCCATTTCGCGCTCCATTGCTGCCCAGTGACGCCCCCTTCTTCCGCCGTATCCCCGGATTCGGTATTCCCGGTTGCCTCCGTGTGGCTGGGGGGAATGGTGCCCAAGCGCTGGGCTAAACGTGCTGTGACCCGTAACGCCATCAAACGTCAAATCTACAGTGTTGGCGCCGAGTTCGCTCCGGCGCTGCAGGCGCGTGCGCATCTGGTGCGCCTTCGCGCTGGATTCGACCGTGCGGAGTACGTCAGCGCCACGTCGACCGCTCTCAAAAAAGCCGTTCGCCTTGAACTGCTGCAGCTGTTTACACGCATTGCTCCCCCAGTCTCGGTTCTGGTCCCATCTGCTGTTGGGTCTGCAGAGGTGTTGCCGTGATGCGGGCGCTGCTGGTGGGCGTCGTCAAGGCTTACCGCTTGCTGCTGAGCCCCTGGCTGGGTTCGGCCTGCCGGTTTGAGCCCACTTGCTCGGCCTATGCCCTGGCGTCGTTGCAGACCCATGGTGCGGCCGCGGGCTCCTATCTCACGGTGGCGCGTCTGGCGCGCTGCCACCCCTGGTGCGAGGGTGGTCATGACCCTGTGCCCGTGCAACGTCCCCGGCTTTTTGGCCGTCTGATTCCTCCTTCTTCTGAAAAGAAACCTTCATGAACGATATTCGCCGCACCATTTTGTGGGTGATCTTTGGTTTTTCCATGGTGTTGCTCTGGGACCAATGGCAAGTGCATAACGGCAAGAAGGCAACCTTCTTCCCCAGCCCGGTGCAGCAAAAGGCGGCAGTAGCGGATGGCGCCAAGCCAGTCGTACCGGTGGCTGCTGCCTCTGCAGGTACCGCCGCACCCGTGGCACCTGCAGCAGAGCCCGGGACACCCAAGGAGCGGTTTGAGGTGAGCACCGATGTGCTCAAGCTGACCCTGGATACCGAAGGTGGCACGTTGGTGCGTTCCGAGTTGCTGAAGTACGCGGAAACGGGTGACAAGTCCAAAAACATCGTGTTGCTGGATGACAGCAAGGACCGTGTGTACCGCGCCCAGACCGGCGTGGTGGCAAGTGAAGCTGGCGGTGCATTCCCCACGCACAAAACGGTGATGTCGGTGTCCGGTCCGCGCGTGCTGGCCGAAGGCGAAAACGAAATCTCGATCAAGTTCACTTCGCCCGATGTGGGTGGCATCAAGCTGGTTAAGACCTACACCCTGCGCCGCGGTGCCTATGACATTGCTGTGAAGCATGAGTTGGTGAATACTTCCAGCGTGGCCATTTCGCCCCAGCTCTACCTGCAGCTGGAGCGCGACGGCACCAGCCCTCCCGGCGGTTCATCGTTCTATTCCACCTTCACCGGTCCCGCGGTCTATACCGAAGCCAAGAAATTTCAGAAGGTGGATTTCTCGGACATCAAAAAGGACAAGGCCGACTTTGAAAAGACCAGCAGCAATGGCTATATCGCCATGGTGCAGCATTACTTTGCCAGCGCCTGGCTGTTGCCCGATGGTGTGAAGCGCAATCTGTCCATGACGCCCGTGACGTTGGACTCTCCCGTGGCCGACTGCTGCTACCGTGTGGTGATGGTTTCTCCGGTTGAGTCGATTGCGCCCGGCGCCAGCAAGACCGTGGACGCGAAGCTCTTCGTGGGCCCGCTGGAAGAAAAAATGCTGGAGTCGCTGGCTCCCGGCATGGAGTTGCTCAAGGA
The DNA here is from genome assembly GCF_031457975.1 of Rhodoferax saidenbachensis. Classification (GTDB taxonomy): domain Bacteria; phylum Pseudomonadota; class Gammaproteobacteria; order Burkholderiales; family Burkholderiaceae_C; genus Allorhodoferax; species Allorhodoferax saidenbachensis_A. Next base: position 298,408 of record NZ_JAVDXO010000005.1, on the reverse strand, counting down.
CTATGGCCGTCTGACCATTCTGGCCAAGCCGCTGTACTGGTTGCTGGACAAGCTGCACAGCTTCATCCAGAACTGGGGCTGGTCCATCGTGGCGCTGGTGCTGTTGCTCAAGATCGCGTTTTACTGGCTCAACGCCAAGGCCTACTCCAGCATGGCCAAGATGAAGGCGATCAACCCCAAGATCATGGAAATGCGCGAGCGTCTGAAGGACAGCCCGCAGCAAATGCAGCAGGAAATGATGAAGATTTACCGGGAAGAAAAGGTCAACCCGCTGGGTGGTTGCTTCCCCATCGTGGTCCAGATCCCGGTGTTCATTGCGCTCTACACCGTGTTGCTGTCCACCATCGAAATGCGCGACGCACCCTGGATTTTCTGGATCCATGACCTGTCGTCCAAAGACCCGATGTACATCCTGCCGGTCCTGATGACCATGACCACCTTGCTGCAGACTGCGCTGAACCCCGCGCCACCAGACCCCATGCAAGCCAAGATGATGTGGATCATGCCGCTGGCCTTCAGCGTGATGTTCTTTGCCTTCCCGGCTGGGTTGGTGCTGTACTGGATCACCAACAACATCTTGTCTATCGCGCAGCAGTGGATCATCAACACCCGCATGGGTGTGCCGCCACAGTTCAACCTGCCCAAGTTCAAGTAACCCCGCAAGGGCCGCACTCAGCGGCCCTTCTTCATGGAGCCTGCGATGCTTCCCCGTCACAACGATCCGATACTGGCCATTGCCACCGCCCCAGGGCGTGGCTCGGTCGGGATCGTGCGTGTCAGCGGTAAGAATCTCGTAGCATTCATCGCGGCCTTGTTGGGGCGTGATCTCAAGCCGCGTGAAGCGACCTACCTGCCTTTTAACGACGCCGAAGGCCAGCCAATTGACCAAGGTCTGGCGCTGTTCTTCCCCAACCCGCACTCGTTCACCGGCGAAGACGTGCTGGAACTGCAAGCCCACGGAGGTCCAGTGGTGTTGCAGCTGCTGCTGGCACGTTGCCTCGAAGTCGCCGCACAGGTTTTGCCTGGCTTGCGTTTGGCAGAGCCCGGTGAGTTTTCGGAGCGGGCGTTCCTGAACAACAAGCTTGATCTGGCGCAGGCCGAGGCGATTGCTGACCTGATCGACGCCAGCACCGAGGCCGCGGCGCGCAGTGCCACCCAGTCGTTGTCGGGGGCTTTTTCCAAAGAAGTCGCCACGCTGCGCGATGCGCTGATCCACCTGCGCATGCTGGTCGAGGCGACGCTGGATTTTCCCGAAGAAGAGATCGACTTCCTGCAAAAGGCCGATGCCCTGGGGCAACTGCAGCGTTTGCAGGCAGCCTTGCAGCAGGTGCTGCAACGGGCCTCGCAGGGTGCACTGCTGCGCGAGGGCATCCAGGTGGTGATTGCCGGGCAGCCCAATGCGGGCAAGTCGTCGCTGCTCAATGCGCTGGCGGGGGCGGAGCTGGCCATCGTCACCCCGATAGCCGGGACCACCCGAGACAAGGTACAAGAAACTATCCAGATCGAGGGCGTGCCCATCCACATCGTGGACACCGCCGGTTTGCGCGCCAGTGACGACACGGTGGAGAAAATGGGCATTGAACGCGCCTGGCAGGCCATAGAGGGTGCCGATGCGGTGTTGTTCTTACACGATCTCACGCGCAGTAGCGCTATCGAATATATAGCTGCTGACGCAGAGATTGCGGGGGCTTTGGCCCAAAAACTTGCCAAAAATATTCCCGTCATCGATATCTGGAACAAGGCGGACGCGGTGACCACAGGCGAATTGCAGGACGGTGTGGTGCTGTCGGCCAAAACCGGACAGGGTTTGGAGGCCTTGCGCCGCCGCCTGCTAGACGCCGCAGGCTGGCAGCCGCCTGCCGGCGGCATGTTCATCGCGCGACAACGCCACCTGCATGCCTTGCAGCAGGTAGACCTGCATTTGGTGGAGGCATGGACCCACCTGAGCGCAGGTGCCGGGACGCTGGACTTGCTGGCCGAAGAGCTGCGCTTGGGCCAAAACGCCTTGAATACCATCACTGGCGAATTCAGTTCTGACGACTTGCTGGGCGTGATCTTTTCCAAGTTTTGTATTGGCAAATAGCTGCACTACACTCGGCAAGTCGTCGAATCCGAAAGCAATAAGAATGTCCCTGTTTGGCTGGTTCTCCAGAAAACCGCATGAGCAAGCGCCCGCGCCCGAAAGCTCCGGTCTCGGCCATGTAGATGCGACCGTGCCTTACCTACCGGGCGGCAAAGGCCGTATAAAAGCGCCCGTGTCCGTGCCAGGGAGTGCGGTCAACCGAAAGAGCGAGCGTCTGGAGCGCCGCGAGTTGCTGTACACCGTGGTGCGTGAGTCCATGACCCGCGCAGGACTGCTTTCCACCAGCTACAAGTTCAAGGTGCTCTCGCTGGATTCACGCGGGCGCCAGTACCTGATCATGATGGACATGGCGCGCCAGAATGTGGGCGACGCGGCTCGCTTGGCCGAAATGGAAAGCCACATCGCAAAAATTGCCAAAACCCGCCACGACATTCTGGTCACTGCGGTGTACTGGCGCGTCAATGAGCATGTGACGGCCGGTCTGGCACGCAGTGCCCCCGCACCAGCGCCAGTTCCTAGGGGCGCCGTCGTGGGAGCGCCATTAGCGCCAATGGCACCGCGCTTTGAACCCTTGCAGGCCGACGAAGTGGCCGCATTCAAGCAGGCTTTGGCATCGATTCCCGCGCCTGCCGCCTTGTCGGCTCCGGGAGAAATTGTGCGTTCGGGCCGCCGCAATCCTGCGCCGCCCAGCTTTCAGGACACTGAGCTGGACGACCGCCAGTCGCCTCTGAGCGGTACCCAATACGGCGACCTGAACTAAGCCCCGCGTGGGGCCGCAGGTCAGTGGCCTGCGAAGTCCAGCAGGGTGAACAGTGCCAGGCCTGATTCCTTCAGGCGGGCGGAGCCACCCAGTTCGGGCAAGTCCACAATCGCCGCGCCCTCCATGACGTGGGCGCCCAAGCGTTCCAACAGCTTCTTGCCGGCCATCATGGTGCCACCAGTGGCAATCAGATCGTCAATCAGCAACACACGGTCGCCCGCCTTCACCGCATCGGTGTGCAGCTCCACCGTGGCACTGCCGTATTCCAGTTCGTAGGTTTCTTCCACCGTGGTGAAGGGCAGTTTGCCCTTTTTGCGGATCGGCACAAAACCAATATTGAGTTCGTAGGCCACCACCGCACCCAGAATAAAGCCGCGCGCATCCAGCCCCGCCACCACGTCCGGGCGCATGCTGGGGTCCATGTAGCGGTGCACAAACGCATCGATAAGCACACGGAACACCTTGGCGTCCTGCAGCAAGGGCGTGATGTCGCGGAACTGCACGCCGGGCGCTGGCCAATCGGGCACGGTGCGGATGTGGTCGCGGAGGTATTGGTTGACGCTGAGGTGTTGCATGGAGGCGAGGCGGTAGGGCACACGTGGGTGCGGGGCAGGCGCTATTGTGCCTGCAGAGTGTGCCGATGGGGCTTATCCTTTGAGTAGCTTTTGCTCTGCCACGGCCAGCGCCCCGGCTTTGCCGGACAGCACCAGGGTGTCGCCGCCTTCCAGCAGCATGCCCTCATCGGTCGCCGCCGGTTTGCCATCAGCACGGCGTAGGCTTACCAGACGAATTCCCAGTGCCAGCAAATCAAAGTCTGCCAGGGCCTTACCGCTGGCCTTGGAGCCCAGTGGCAGGTTCAGAGTCACCAGGCGTTCGTGCTGCAACTCGTCCACCGAATCGTCATCGGCCCCGTGAAAGAAGCCACGCAAGAGGTTGTAGCGCGCGTCGCGCTGGTCCTGCACGATTCGGATCACGCGCCGCATGGGGACGCCCACCAGCGCCAGCGCGTGGCTGGCCAGCATCAGTGAGCCCTCAATGGCTTCGGGCACCACTTCCGTCGCGCCCGCGGCCTGCAGCTTTTCCAGGCTATGGTCATCTTGGGTGCGCACAATCACCGGTACTTGTGGCGCATGCGCGCGGGTGTTGCCCAGCACCTTGAGGGCGCCGCCCTCGTCCAGGTAGGTGATAACCACCGCACTGGCGCGCGCCAAGCCGGCAGCCATCAGGGCTTGCAGCCGAGCAGCGTCGCCAAACACCACGGAGTGGCCGGCTGCGGCGGCTTGCCGCACGCGGTCCGGGTCCAGGTCCAGCGCCATGTAGGGGATGCCTTCGGCTTCCAGCATGCGCCCCAGGTTTTGCCCACAACGTCCATAGCCGCAAATGATGACGTGGCGGTTGGCATTGATGGACTTGCGCGCAATGGTGGTCATCTGCAAAGACTGTTGCAGCCACTCGCTGCTCACCAGTTTCAGCACGATGCGGTTGGTGTACATCAGGATGAAGGGCGTGGCCAACATCGACAGCACCATGCTGGCCAGGATAGGGTTCAGCAGGCTGGGGGGTATCAGCGAGTTTTCCTGCGCCAGTGTCAGCAGCACAAAGCCAAACTCACCGGCCTGCGCCAGGTACAGGCCGGTGCGCAGGGCCACGCCCGAGGTGGCCCCCAACGCTTTGGCGAGACCAGCCACCAGTGCCGCCTTGAACACGGTGGGAACGACCACCAGCAGCAACACCAGCGGCCAGCGCTCCAGCACCAGCCGCCAGTCCAGCAGCATGCCGATGCTGATGAAAAACAACCCCAGAAGCACGTCGTGAAAGGGCCGTATGTCGGTTTCCACCTGGTGCTTGTATTCGGTCTCGGAAATCAGCATGCCAGCGATGAAGGCGCCCAGCGCCAAGCTCAGCCCTGCCAGTTCCGTGAGCCAGGCCAGCCCCAGGGCAATGAACAGCAGGTTCAGCATGAACAGCTCATCGCTTTTGCGGCGGGCCACCAAAGTGAGCCAACGCCGCATCACATGCTGTCCGCCCACAAGCAATACAGTAACTAACACCACGGCCTTGAAACCTGCCACGATCAGTGATTCAAACAGGCGCTCTCCCGATGCTCCCAGCGCCGGAATCAACACCAGCAAGGGCACCACCGCCAAATCCTGGAACAGCAGCACGCCCATCACGCGCTTGCCATGCTCAGACTCCAGCTCCAACCGCTCCACCATGAGCTTGACCACAATCGCCGTGCTGCTCATGGCCAGCGCGCTGGAGAGCGCCAGCGCGGTTTGCCACTCCATGGCCCAGAACTGAGGTAGCACTAGGGCTAGGCTCAGCGTGGCTCCGGTGGTCAGCACGATGGTCACTGCTACTTGCAGCAGGCCTAATCCAAACACATGCTGGCGCATGGCCCGCAGGCGCGGCAGGTTGAATTCCAGTCCGATCACAAACATCAGAAACACCACGCCGAACTCGCCCAGATGCCGCACGGCTTCGGAGTTCTTGGACAGGGCCAGCGCGTTGGGGCCAATCACCACGCCCACTACCAGATACCCCAACATGGGAGGGAGTTTCAGCGAGCGGCAAGCCACCACCCCCAGCACGGCGGCCAGCAAGTAGATGAGCGTGATTTCCAATGCGGTCATGGTGCCATACTAGCAAGAGAAGTGTCGGTCTATAAAATGCGCGCATGACAGCACACGCACACCCTGGCGACGCCTCGCGCGCCGACCGCGCATTGGCACTGGCCAGAGAAACATTTGACATTGAATCGGCCGCTGTGCTGGGTCTCAAAGACCGTGTTGGCGAGGCCTTTGCGCGTACCGTTGAATTGGTACTGGGCCTGCAAGGCCGCGTGGTGGTGATGGGCATGGGCAAGAGTGGCCATGTGGGGCGAAAGATTGCTGCCACTTTGGCGTCTACCGGAACCCCCGCCATGTTTGTGCACCCCGGCGAGGCCAGCCACGGTGACTTGGGTATGGTGACGCAGACGGACCTGGTGCTCATGATCTCTAACAGTGGTGAATCGCAAGAAATGGCCGCCATCCTGCCCGTACTCAAGCGTCTGGGCGTGCCCTTGGTGGCCATGACGGGCAACGGCAGCAGCACCATGGCACAGCACGCAGACCTGTGGATTGACTCTGCGGTGGCCAAAGAAGCCTGCCCCCTGAACCTGGCCCCCACGGCCAGTACCACGGCACAACTGGCCATGGGCGACGCCCTGGCTGTAGCTCTGCTGGATGCCCGGGGGTTTCGCGCCGAGGACTTCGCCCGTTCCCACCCCGGTGGCGCGCTGGGCCGCAAACTGCTGACGCTGGTGAGCGATGTGATGCGCATCGGTGATGCGGTGCCCAAGGTGGCGCCGACTGCCACGTTCAGCGAGTTGATGCGGGAGATGAGCGCCAAGGGGCTGGGTGCCACCTCGGTGGTGGACGTGCAAGGCCAGGTGCTGGGCATCTTCACCGATGGCGACTTGCGCCGCTGGGTGGAGCAGGGTGTAGACCTGCGCGCCAAGACCGCCCAAGAGGTGATGCATGCGTCGCCATGCACCATCAGCATCCATGCCCTGGCGGTGGATGCGGCTGACCTCATGGAGGCGCGGCGCATCACCAGTGTGTTGGTGCTGGACGATACGGGCACGCTGTGCGGCGCACTCAATAGCAACGACCTGATGCGGGCCAAGGTGATCTGATGCAACCGCATATTCAATTCCCACCTCCGTTGCTGCTGCAAGCCCAAGGCATCAAAGTAGTGTTTCTGGACGTGGACGGTGTGTTGACCGACGGTGGCTTGTACTTCTCGGATGCCGGGGAGACGATCAAGCGCTTCAACACCCTGGATGGTCACGGCCTGAAGCTGTTGCAAAAGGCAGGCATCACGCCTGCGGTCATTACGGGCCGTGACTCCCAACCGCTGCGCGTGCGTCTGAAGGCCCTGGGCGTTGAGCACGCGCATTTCGGCACCGAGGACAAACGCCCTGCGGCCGAACAAACCCTGCAGGCACTGGGCCTGGATTGGACACAGGCGGCGGCTATGGGCGACGACTGGCCCGACCTGCCCATGATGCGTCGCGCTGCATTTGCCTGCGCGCCAGCCAACGCCCATATCGAGATAACGGCCATGGCCCACTACGTCACCCGGGCCGAGGGTGGCCACGGTGCAGTGCGTGAGCTGTGTGATTTGCTGATGGTGGCCAGCGGCCGCTACGCCAGCCTGTTGGAAGCCTACACCCAGTGAACCGTTTTCTCTACGATGCCTGGGACCGGGCGCTCCTGTACCTGCCCATTGCCATCATGGGCGTGTTGGCGTTGGGAACCTACTGGTTGGTGCGCAGCACGCCGGTGCAAGACGTGGCCCAGGCTGAGCGCGTGCGTGGCCATGAGCCCGACTACTTCATGCATGGCTTCTCCATCAAGACCTTTGACACCGCCGGCCACATGCGCTCCGAAGTGCAGGGCGATGTGGCACGCCACTACCCGGACACCCAGTGGTTGGAGATCGATGGGATTCGCATACGCTCCTTTGATGCCCAGGGTCGCCTGACCACGGCCACGGCATTGCGCGGGCTGACCAATGAGGGTGGCTCCGAGGTGCAATTGATTGGCAATGCGGTCGTGGTGCGCGAGGCGGATGCGACGGCCGCAAAAACTACGCCCCGCATGGAATACCGCGGCGAATTTCTGCACGCCTTTATGGACACCGAGCAGGTCAAATCCCACAAGCCGGTGGAGTTGCTGCGTGGCAAAGACCGCTTCACGGCCGACGCCATGGAGTTTGACAATGTGGACCAGGTCATGCAGCTGCGTGGCCGCGTGCGCGGCACGCTGGTGCCAGAAAACAAATAGTCCCTGCACCGAAAGGCGTCCATGTCCAAACTGATTTTCATCACGGGCGCTTCAAGCGGCATCGGACAGGCCCTGGCCTGGCGGTTCTACCAGTCAGGCTATGCACTGGCCCTGGTAGCCCGGCGCACGCAGGACATGCAGGCCTGGGCCGAGGCCCAGCGGTTGGAGCCTGCGCGGTTCCGCATCTACGGTGCGGATGTGGCGGATGCGGACAGCATCGTGGCAGCAGGCCAGAGCTGCTTGCGTGAGCAGGGCGTGCCCGATGTGGTGATTGCCAATGCGGGCATCAGCATTGGCATGGACACCGCGGTGCGTGGGGACCTGGAGGTGATGGCGCGCACGTTTGCCACCAACAACCTGGGGTTGGCTGCCACGTTCCACCCGTTTGTGCGGGCGATGGAGCAACGCGGCAGCGGCGCGCTGGTGGGCATTGGCAGTGTGGCCGGTATCCGCGGGCTGCCAGGCCATGGTGCGTATTGCGCAAGCAAGGCTGCTGTTATCAGCTACTGCGAGTCGCTGCGCGGGGAGTTGCGCACCAGCGGCGTGAAGGTGGTGACGATCTGTCCGGGTTATATCGATACGCCGTTGACCCAGGCCAATCGGTATTCGATGCCGTTCTTGATGAAACCGGAAGTATTTGCCGACAAGGCCTTTGCCACCATTGTGGCGGGTGCATCCTACCGGGTGATTCCCTGGCAAATGGGTTGGGTGGCCAAGCTCATGCGCTGCCTGCCGAATGCGTTGTATGACAAAGCGCTTGCCGGGCGCCCGCGCAAGCGCCGCGTGGACGAAGCCTGACCCAGTGAGCAGGCAATAAAAAAGGGACCTGAAGGTCCCTTTTGTTTGAGCTGCAAGCAGTTCAGTGCTTAGTAGCTGCTACGGCCACCGCCGTAACCACCACCGCCGCCACCGCCGGAACGGCCACCGCCACCACCGTAGCCGCCGCCACCGGAGCGGTCACCGCCGCCACCGTAGCCGCCACCACCGGAACGGCCGCCACCAGCGCCGCCGCCGTAGCCGCCGCCACCGCCAGCACCACCGCCGAAGCCGCCGGAGCGGGGAGGACGGGGTTCCATAGGACGGGCTTCGTTCACCACGAGGCCACGGCCACCGAATTGTTGACCGTTCATGGCGTTGATAGCGGCTTGCGCTTCAGCGTCGCTGCCCATTTCCACAAAGCCGAAACCCTTGGAGCGACCGGTGTCGCGTTCCATCATGACTTTGGCGCTGGAAACGGAACCGTGTGCTGCAAAAGCTTGTTGCAGGTCTTCGTCACGGAAAGAATAAGGCAGGTTGCCTACGTAAAGTTTGTTGCCCATGAAAGGACTCCTCTAAATAACTCAAAACGCGATGGAGTCCTTAACCGCAATCAACAAACCAATGAAGACTTAAAGCAGACGCGAAACTGACTAATCACCGCAAACTTGCACCGTCGTATTTACGGCAATGCAAGACCATTATGCGCCTGTTTTCAAAAAAGCAAGCTAATTTTTGAACTTTTCTGGGGAAACCCCGTTGGAATCGTCGTTTTCGGCGTAATTGCGCCATTGGCGCAGACCATTGCGCATGGCCAGCATCTGCCGCTCGAACTTGGGGCAGGCGCCACAGGCCATCAAATGCAGGCGCAGTGCGAGCCTGTCGGCCAGGCCCAGGGCGCGGTCTTCCCGGCCCACCATCAGGGCGGCTGCTTCGCGGCATGTTCTTCTGAGCGGCATCATGGGGTGAGGGCCTTCGCAAACCAGTTCATTTCAAGGCATTCGCGCAAACGCAGGCGGGCGCGGTGCAGTTGGACGTAGAGGTTGGTCGGCGTGAGCTGGAGTTCCTTACAAATTTCCTCGCTGGACAGCTCCAACCATTCGCGCATCAGAAACAACCGGCCTTGGCCCGCGGGCAGCTTGGTGGTGCAGGCTTCCAGCACTTCAAAGAACTGGCGGCTGGTCAGCTGCTGCTCGGGATTGCCCCATTCGGCCGGTGCTTGGGCGAAATGGCCGTCGGCCTGGAAGGCGATGTAGTCCATCGGGTCGCTCTCACCATCTTCCCCGGTGTCCAGCCCTCCCACTTCGCGGCTGTGGTGGCGCAGCGCGTCGATGACCTTGTGCTTGAGGATGCCTACCAGCCAGGTCTTGAGTTGCGAGCGGTTGCCAAAAGCCTGGGGCTTGGCCAGGGCGGCCAGCACGGTCTCCGAGACCGCATCCTCGGCCCAGGCGTCGTTGCGCAGCTGCAGCCGCGCGAACTTGAGCAGGTAGTCGCGCAGTTCGACGATTTGGTGTTCAAAGCTTGGCATGGTGGATGGCGATGTGGGGCTGCGCGCAGTGTACGTTTTCGCCATGGGACGCAGCGTGCAAAAACGCGGGAAAACCCTTGCGCTGCAAATTTTTTGCGGCCGTAATGTAAGAAACACACCCGGCCACAGACTAAACGTCAACCAGTGCAATGGTGCCGATGTGCACAGGCAAGTCCTGGTTGATGTGTCACCTGTTTCTACTTTATTCACTTAGGAGTTTCCAAATGAACCAACGCGCAATGCTCGCTGCCACTGCAGCCACCCTGATGACTCTGGCTTTGGCCTCTGCCCCCGTGGCTGCCCAGGAAAAAGAAAAATGCTTTGGCATCGCCAAGGCTGGCCAAAACGACTGCGCGAACCTGTCGGGTAGCCATTCCTGCGCAGGTCAGGCCAAGGTCGACATGAGCAAGGACGACTGGAAGTACGTGGCCAAGGGCACGTGCAAGGACATGAAGGGCCTGTCCATGGACGACGCCAAGAAGATGAAGAGCTAATTCGTAATAGCGTTTCTGTGCTCGCCACCATGCTGTCCTCCGCGGCGCCCATGCCTCTAGCCACCGATGCGGTGGTGGGCCTGGGGTGGCGGCACCCTCATTACGCGGAGCTGCTACAGCGGCAGCCCGCATTGGATTTCCTTGAAGTCCATTCCGAGAATTTCTTTGGCCAGGGCGGTGCCGCGCTGGCCGTGCTGGAGCAGGGCCGCGCGCTCTACCCCATCAGCCTGCATGGCGTGGGCCTGTCATTGGGTTCGGCCGTGGGGCTGGACCCCTGGCACCTGGATCAGTTGGCCGCACTCGTGCAGCGCATAGACCCGGCGCGCGTCAGCGACCATGCGAGCTTTGCCCGCGGGGTGTTCAACGGCCACACGGTGCATGCGTCCGACCTGCTGCCCATTCCCTTCACCACCGAAGCGCTAGACCTGCTGTGCGGCCATGTGCACCAAGTGCAAGACCGCTTGCAGCGCCGCTTCATGGTGGAAAACCTCTCGGCTTACTTGCGCTGGAATACGCCCGCCGATGCGGCCTGGAGCGAAACCGAATTTCTGGTCACGCTGGCCCGTCGTACAGGCTGTCTGCTGCTGGTGGATGTGAACAACATTTATGTGAATGCCCTGAACGCACAGCGCGAGGGGCTGGTGACCGACCCGATGCAGGCCTGCCGTGACTGGCTGGATGCGATACCTGCCGAGGTGGTGGGCGAGCTGCATTTGGCCGGGCACTGCCATGTGTCGGATGCGCATGGGGAGATCGTCATCGACGACCATGGCAGCCGCGTCTGCCCCGAGGTCTGGGCGCTGTACGCCCATGCCGTGGCGCGTTTTGGCTGCGTGCCCACGCTCATCGAGTGGGACACCGATGTGCCCGCGCTGGACGTGCTGTTGGACGAGGCCCAGCACGCTCGCGCCGTCTGCGCCAGTGTCTTTGAGTCGGTGGCCGCATGAGCACGCTGGCCGCACAACAGCAGGCGCTGGTGGAGGCCTTGTTTGCTTGGCCTGCCGAAGATGCTATGAAAAAAGTAGCTGCTCGCGCAATAGATACGGGGGCTAGAGGCCAAAAAGCTTATCAATCCAACGGCCACCAGCTGGCAGGCCGGGCTTTGCAAGGCGCCTACCCGTTGCTGGCCCAACTGCTGGGTGACGACAGTTTTGGTGACCTGGCCCGTGCGCTGTGGCACGCCCAGCCGCCACAGTGTGGAGACTTGGCCCAGTGGGGTGATGCACTGCCCGACTTCGTGCAGGCCAGTGGGCAACTGGCCGATGAGCCGTATTTAGCCGATGTGGCCCGCGTGGAATGGGCATTGCACGTGGCCGCCACGGCGTCCGACCAGACACCGGACTTGTCTACCTTGGCACTGCTGACATCTGAAGACCCTGCCACCCTGCAGCTGACCCTGGCCCCGGGCTGCCGCGTGCTGCGCAGCCCCTGGCCCGTGGCCAGCATTGTGGGTGCCCATCTGGAGCACAGCCCCAGCCTGGCCGAGGCCGGTGCGCAAATCCGCGACCGTGTGGCCCAAGACACCGTGGTGTGGCGCCAGGGCCTGCGCTCGTGTGCTCGTGCCGCGCTGGCGGGTGAAGCCGATGCGCTGGCGGTGTTGCTGGCCGCTGGCACGCTGGGACAGGCGTTGGATGCCGCGCCCACGTTAGATGTGGGCGCCTGGCTGCCGCTGGCGGTGCAAACCGGTTTGTTGCTCTCGGTGGTGCAGATACCGCCTTCTTCTCTTTCGCTCGACCCATGAAACCTACGCCCATGCCGCAGCCCCTGTTGCACTCGCCCTCCCTCATCACCCGTGGTCTGTTGGCCTGGGGCTGGCTGGAACGCGGCCTAGTGGCGCTGCAGCCGTTGGCCGCCTTGCTGGCCCGCCTGTATGTAGCCCAGGTGTTTTTTGCCTCGGGCCTGACCAAGCTGCGCGATTGGGACATCACGCTAGCGTTGTTCATGGACGAGTACAAGGTGCCGCTGTTGCCACCCGCGCTGGCCGCCGCCATGGGTACTACCGGCGAGCTGGCCCTGCCAGTGCTGCTGGTGCTGGGCTTGGGTGGGCGCTTCGCCGCGCTGGGTCTGAGTGTGGTGAACGCTGTGGCCGTGGTGTCGCTGGCCGAGGTGGCGCCGGCGGCGCTGCAGCAGCACATCACCTGGGGCGTGCTGCTGGCCGCACTGGCGCTGTTTGGCCCGGGCAACTGGGCACTGGGCCCCTGGCTGCGCGACTGGTGGCTGCGCAGGGGTTAACCTTCTGCCATGGCGCCTGACCCTCTCTCCTCCGCAATCCCCACGGGTCTGGCCCGGCTCTGGCCCAAGCGCATCGCCTGGCGTCTGACCCTGGGGCTGGGGGCGCTGGTGCTCATGGTGTTGCTGGCGCTGGTGCAAACCGCATGGCAGTTGCGCCTGGTGTCTGACGTGACGCAACGCTTTGCGACCGGCGACATGCAGCGGTTGCTGCGCGTGCAGGCGCTCTCACTACAGACGGAAGGCGTGGGAAGCGCCTTGGTGCGGCTGGTGCACGCGCCGCGCGCCGACCGCGTGAAGGAATACGCCGATGTGGATGCGCGCAACCGCAGCATTGACGGCATCATCGAATCGCTGTCGGACGAGCTCAAAGACCCCGAACAAGAAGCCACCTTGCGCCGCTTGGTAGCCTGCCGTGCGATGTATGCGCAGGCCTTCATTGCCACGGTGGATGAGATCGAGGGCGACAACATGCAGGCCGCGGCCCGGGCCTTGAACGACCAGGTGAACCCCGCACTCACCGCCATGTTGCGTGAATCCGGCACGCTGCTGCAACGCGAGCGCCAGCGTGTGGAGGCGCAGCTCAGTGATGCGCGCGTGCTGTTCGGGCGCGTGGCCATGTGGGTGGGCCTGTTGTCGCTGCTGGCCATCGCACTGGCCACCTATCTGGCTTGGCGCACCACGCGCAGCGTGGTAGCACCGCTGGCCCGGCTGGAGCGGGCCGCGCACCACATTGCCCAGGGCGACTACGCCCACCAGGTGCAAACCACCGGCACTGAAGAAATTGACCGTGTGGGCCAGGCGCTGAACACCATGTCCGACGCGGTGTCCCAGCGGGAGCAGCAAATCGTGCGCCTTGCCTACCAGGACAGCCTGACCGGCCTGCCCAACCGCACGGCCCTGCTTAACCCCCAGCATCCAGGGCCCGAGGGCGCCAATACCTTGGTGCTGGTGGACCTGGCGCGTTTGAAAATCATCAACGAAACCCTGGGCTACACCACGGGCGACACGCTGATCAAAGAGCTGGGCGTGCGCGCCAGCCTGGTGCTGGGCGCTGCGGCCCGGCGCGGGCTGATCGGGCCTCAGTGGGTGGTGGCGCGGCTGTCGGGTGGCACGTTTGCCGCGGCCTTTCAGGCGGACCAGCGCAGTGCCGTCGAGCAATTGCACGCAGATTTGGATGAGGCCACCACCGCGTCTGTGGCCTGCAGCGGCCACAGCGTGGACCTGAGCCTGAGCTGCGGCTTTGCCGATACCACCGACACCGGCAACGGGACTGTGGGCGCGCTGCTACGCAACGCCGAGGTGGCCTTGCACAGTGCCAAGCGCGCAGCCCTCAGCCACGCCTGGTACAGCGCCGCGCAAGAGGCTGCACGGTTGGACCACCTGGGGCTGGTGTCCGACCTGCGCGCGGCGGTGGCGCAGTCGCAGCTGCAAATGTGGCTGCAACCCAAGTTTTCTTTGGCGGGCACGGGCCAGCCCGTGGGCGCCGAAGCACTGGTGCGCTGGATACACCCGCAGCGCGGTTTTGTGTCACCGGCGGAATTTGTGCCGTTTGCCGAGCAGACCGGCTACATCACCATGGTGACCGACTGGATGCTGGACCAAGCCTTGCAGACGCTGCAGGCCTGGCAGACCACGCACCCGGCGCTCAGCATTGCCGTCAACGTGAGTACGCGGGATTTGCAGGATGCCGGTTTTGCCCAACGCGTGGGCCAGAAGGTGGCGCGCAGCGGCATCAACCCACAGCGCCTGCGGCTGGAGATTACTGAGAGTGGCTTGATGGAAGACGCGCAGAAGAGCGTGGAGCTGCTGCACGCGCTGCGTGCCGTGGGCATTCCACTGTCGATTGACGACTTTGGCACCGGCTACTCCTCACTGGCGTATTTGCAAAAGCTGCCGGTCAGCGAGCTGAAGATCGACCGCAGCTTTATCGACGGCATCGACAAGGCACCCCGCACGCAAAAGCTGGTCAAGGCCATGATCGAAATGGGCCATGGCATGGACCTGTTTGTCACCGCCGAAGGCGTGGAGACCGAGGCCGAACGCAGCACCATCGCCCAACTGGGTTGCGATGTGATGCAGGGCTACCTGGGTAGCCGGCCTCTGTACGGGGCGCAGCTGCAGGCCTGGCTGGACAGTGTGACTGAGGCACCCGCGTTGAGTGCAAAATAGACCTCTAGCCCCCGTATTCATTGCGCAACGTGCTCTCAAATAGAGAGCAATCGCGATGACTTTGATGGAAGGAAATTGAGTCAGTCGGAAGTACGGTTCCAAGTCGTTGATTTGTGTGATTTTTTTGCGTCTTATCTTCACCGAAGCCCAGATTGGGCGGGCGTTGTTTGCAGCATGTGTGGTTGCACGATGTGCAGCCCAAAGTCTTGGTGCAGGACTGGTACAAAACAGACCAGACCCGTCGCATTGTCCGTTCCGCGGTTGCCGAAGTGTTAGACCGCGAGCTTCCCGTAGAAAGCTACGACCGAGGACTATTCCAGTCAACGTGCGACAACGTGTTTCACCTGGTGTTGGACTACGCAGCGCAGGGTAAAAAATGGGCGGTGTAGCGTCACAAAGAGGAGGCTTGCTATACTTTGGGCTCACAGCGCCAATTTGCTCCAGCTTGCGGGCGCTTAATAAATTCAGCTAAACACGGACCCGCCATTAGGCATTGCAACCCGGCCCGCGTTTAGCGTTGCCGGGTTTTGTTTTTATGCTGATCGCCACGCCCCAGTCCATGCGCTTCGATGCCCCTTTGCCTATGCAAAGCGGTGCGTTGCTGCATGGCTATTCCCTGAGTTACGAGACCTACGGCACGCTGAACGCCGACAAGTCCAACGCGGTGCTGGTGTGCCATGCGCTCAATGCCTCGCACCATGTGGCGGGCGTGTATGCGGGCCAGGACAAAAGCGAGGGCTGGTGGGACAACATGATCGGCCCCGGCAAGTCGGTGGACACCAACCGCTTCTTTGTCATTGGCGTGAACAACCTGGGCTCCTGCTTTGGCTCCACTGGCCCCATGCACACCGACCCCCATACGGGCAAGGTGTATGGCGCGGATTTTCCGGTGGTGACGGTGGAAGACTGGGTTACCGCGCAGGCCCGATTGCTGGACGCACTCGGCATTCGAACGCTGGCCGCGGTGCTGGGTGGCAGCCTGGGTGGCATGCAGGCCCTGAGCTGGACGCTGCAGTACCCCGATCGCGTGCAGCACGCCGTGGTGGTGGCCAGTGCGCCAAACCTGACGGCCGAAAACATCGCCTTCAACGAGGTGGCGCGCCGCGCCATCGTGACTGACCCCGACTTCCATGGGGGGCACTTCTATGAGCACGGCGTGATCCCCAAACGCGGCTTGCGCATTGCCCGCATGATCGGCCACATCACGTATTTGAGCGACGACGTGATGAACGAAAAGTTTGGCCGCCAGCTCAAGGAAACCTTGCTGGACCACGCATCGGGCTACAAGTATTCGACGCAGGACGTGGAGTTCCAGATCGAGAGCTACCTGCGCTACCAGGGCGACAAGTTTGCCGAGTACTTTGACGCCAATACCTACCTGCTGATCACCCGCGCGCTGGACTACTTTGACCCGGCCCGCGCCTTTGGCGGCGACCTGAGCCAGGCGCTGGCGCGCGCTACTTGTAAGTTCCTGCTGGTGAGCTTCACCACCGACTGGCGTTTCAGCCCCAAGCGCAGCCGGGAGATCGTCAAGGCGCTGCTCGACAACAAGCGGGATGTCAGCTATGCCGAGATCGACGCGCCGCATGGTCATGATGCCTTTTTGCTCGATGACCCCCGCTATACGGGCGTGGTCAGCTCCTATTTCAATAGCATCGCACGTGCACTGGAGGTGTTTCCGCCGCCGGGCCGCCCCAAGGCGGAAAGCACCCCCTCGGGGGGCAGCGCAGTACGCGTAGCGACCAGCCTGGGGGCTCTATCAGCATGACCGACCTGAACACCCTGCACGCGATTGCCAGCCTGGTGCCCCAGGGTGCCCGTGTGCTGGACCTGGGCTGTGGCGACGGCGCCTTGCTCGACCACCTGCAGCGCCACCGTGCCTGCACCGGCTACGGCGTGGAGCTGGACGACGCGAATGTGCTGGCTTGCGTGCAGCGCGGCGTGAACGTGCTGCAGCTGAACCTGGACCAGGGCCTGACCATGTTCGAAGACGCGAGCTTTGACGTGGTGCTGCAGATCGACACGCTGCAGCACCTGCGCAACGCTGAGACCATGCTCAAGGAAACGGCCCGCGTGGGCCGCGTGGGCATCGTGGCCTTCCCCAACTTTGCGCACTGGCCCAACCGCCTGAGCATTCTGCAAGGCCGCATGCCGGTGACCCGGCGCCTGCCCTACCAGTGGTACGACACGCCCAACATCCGCGTGGGCACCCACGCGGACTTGGCCGAGCTGGCCCAGCGCAATGGCCTGCGCGTGCTCGACAGCTTTGGCCTGCAGGATGGCCGCACCGTGCGCTTTGCGCCCAACCTGCGCGCCGGTACCTCGGTCTACAAGCTGGCCCGCTAACGCTTCCGGCCCTACCGCCCATGCCCCGCTTCGCCGCCAACCTGAGTTTTCTGTACACCGAGCATCCATTTCTGGAGCGCTTTGCAGCGGCCGCGGCGGATGGTTTTGCAGGCGTGGAGTTTTTGTTTCCCTATGCCTGGGCGCCCGAGGCGCTGGCGGCCCCGCTGCAGGCGGCAGGCTTGCAGCAGGTGCTGTTCAACGCGCCGCCTGCGGGCAGCGACGCCGCGTCCATGGCCAGCGCCTGGGACCGGGGCGAGCGCGGCACCGCTTGCCTGCCGGGGCGCGAGGCTGAATTCCAAGCGGGTATCACCACCGCGCTGCGCTATGCCGCCGTGCTGCAGTGCCCGCGCATCCATGTGATGGCGGGGCTGGTGCCGCAGGCTGCGGACCGGGCTGTCCTGCACGCCACCTATGTGCGCAATTTGCGCTGGGCAGCCGAGCAGGCGCAGCAGCAGGGATGCACGCTGCTGATTGAACCCATCAACCCGCGCGACATGCCGGGTTATTTTTTGGTCCACCAGGCCCAGGCCCATGCCGTGGTGGCCGAGGTAGGCTCGCCCCACCTGCAGGTGCAGATGGACCTGTACCACTGCCAGGTGACTGAGGGTGATGTGGCCAGCAAGCTGCGCCAGTACTTGCCCACGGGCGCGGTAGGCCATATCCAGATTGCCGGTGTGCCCGAGCGCCAGGAGCCCTCGCAAGGCGAGCTGCACTACCCCTACCTGTTGGCCTTGGTGGACGAACTGGGCTTCGACGGTTGGGTGGGTTGCGAATACCGCCCCCGGTTGGGCGCGCAGCCGGGTGGCACCCAGGCCGGGTTGGGCTGGCGCGACACGCCCCTGCGCTGAGGGTTTGCCACAGCCAGATTGGGGTTGGCGCATGGCATGATGGCGAACCACCCACTCTGTTGTTTCAGGAGTTCACCATGAACGCCCGCGTACCGTCTGCTGCCCTGAATGCACCCCAAGCCCTGGAGCATGTCAGCCAAGCCTGGGACCGTGACATCGTTCACCGTCTGGAAGACTACATCCGCATCCCCGCCAAATCGCCCATGTTTGATGCCGACTGGGCCAGCGGCGGCCATATCGAAACCGTGGTGCGCACCACCGCCCAGTGGATTGAGGCGCAGAAGGTACCCGGCCTGACCCTTGAAGTGGTGCGGCTGGAAGGCCGCACCCCCGTGTTGTTTTTTGAAGTGGCGGCCAGCGCCAGTACCTCCACCCAGACCGTGCTGATGTACGGCCACCTGGACAAGCAACCCGAGTTTTCCGGCTGGCGCAATGACTTGGGCCCCTGGACCCCCAAATACGAAGACGGGAAGCTCTATGGCCGGGGTGGTGCCGACGATGGCTATGCCGCCTACGCCGCCATTGCCGCGCTGCAGGCCCTCAAAAGCCAGAACATGCCCCACCCGCGCGTGGTCGGTCTGATCGAGACCTGCGAGGAAAGCGGCTCCTACGACCTGCTGCCCTATATCGACATCCTGAAAGCACGGCTGGGCGATGTGGGGCTGGTGGTGTGCCTGGATTCGGGTGCCGGCAACTACGACCAGCTGTGGTTGACCAACAGCCTGCGCGGCATGGCCAGCGGTGTGCTCAAGGTGGAAATCCTCACTGAAGGTATCCACTCGGGTGATGCCAGCGGCCTGGTGCCATCGAGCTTTCGCATCATGCGCCAGGTGCTTGACCGGCTGGAAGACAGCAAGACCGGCCGCCTGCTGCCCGCCAGCTTCCACTGCGAAGTGCCTGCCGCCCGCTTGCAGCAGGCCCAGGCCACCGCGGCCATCTTGGGTGACGAGCTGTTCAAGCGCTTTCCCTGGGCCCACTACGACTGCGGTGGTGCCACCACCTTTGCGCTGCCCACCACCACCGACCCGCTGGAGGCGTTGCTCAAGCGCACCTGGCAGCCCACGCTCAGCGTGACCGGGGCGGACGGTCTGCCCGAATTGAAGAATGCCGGCAATGTGCTGCGCCCCTACACCGCCTTCAAGCTCAGCCTGCGCCTGCCGCCCTTGGTGGAGGCCGACTCCGCCGTGCAGGAACTCAAGGCCTTGCTGGAAGACAACGCGCCCTACCAGGCCCGGGTCACCTTTGAAGGCGCCGCTAGCGCCACCGGCTGGAATGCACCCGACACCGCACCCTGGTTGGATGCGGCGTTGGACGAGGCGTCGCAGGCCCATTTTGGTGCGCCCTGTGGCCACATCGGGCAGGGCGGAACCATCCCGCTGATGAACATGCTGTCCAAGGGTTTCCCCAAGGCGCAGATGATGGTCTGCGGTGTGCTGGGCCCGAAGAGCAATGCCCACGGCCCCAATGAATTCCTGCATGTGCCCTATGCCAAGAAGCTCACCGCCGCCGTGGCCCAGGTGATTTCCCGTTTTCCCTGACCCTCTCCATCTCCCCATGAGTTCTGAAACCACCCTCACCACCTTTGTGGCCAGCGATGGCGATAACGTGGTCATTCAAGACTGGCCGCTGGAGCCCGGCGTGGCCGCGCGTGGCACGGTCGTCATCGTGCATGGCCTGGGCGAACATGCGGGCCGCTACGACCATGTGGCGCGCCAGCTCAACGCCTGGGGCTTTGCCGCCCGTGGCTACGACCAGTGTGGCCATGGCGAGTCAGGGGGTCTTCCCGGCAGCCTGCCCAATGACACCCGCCTGCTGGACGACCTGGCCGACATCGTCGACAGCACCCGCGCTCGCATGGTGCCCGGCACACCGTTGATTCTGCTGGGCCACAGCATGGGGGGGCTGGTGGCGGGGCGCTTTGTGTCGCTGGGCATACGCCCGGTGGACGCCTTGGTCATGTCATCGCCCGCGCTGAACCCTGGTCTGAATGCCTTCCAGAAGCTGCTGGTGGCGGTGTTGCCCCAGCTGGTGCCCAACCTGCGCGTGGGCAATGGCCTGAACGCCAGCTACATCTCGCACGACCCGGCCGTGGTGGCCGCGTACAAGACCGACAAGCTGGTGCACGACCGCATTTCCGCGCGCCTGGCCCGCTTCATTGCCACGGCGGGTCCTGCCACCGTGGCCCTGGCTCCGAAATGGACAGTGCCCACACTGCTGATGTATGCGGGGTCCGACCGCCTGGTCAACCCCCAGGGCAGCCGCGACTTTGCCGCCGCTGCACCCGCAGCGCTGGTCACCACCAAGGGCTTTGATGGTCTGTACCACGAAATATTCAACGAGCTGGATGCCACTGAGGTGTTTGACACCCTGCACCAGTGGCTGGTGCAGCGGTTTTGAGCCCGGCATCAGCCTTGCTTAACGTGTTTCTTTGAAAGCCCTTTTACCGCCTATGCAGCGCTTCCCCCTGAGCTTCGCCAATTTGCGTGCCCGCTGGCGCGCCGGCTTGCCGCTGCGGTACACCATGATGCTGGTGGTTGTGCTTGGCGTGAGCCTGCCAGCCGTGCTGCTGCTGACGCTGGAGCAGGAGCTGGCCGAGAAATCCCAAAAAGCCCTGTTGGCGCAGAGCGAGTCTGCGCTCATGAAGATCGGCAGTGTGTCGATTGCCGAGCCCATGTGGGTGGTGGACCGCGTGGCGCTGGATGCCGCCGCCGTGCGCCTGCTGGAGAGCCCGCAGGTGGTGGCGGTGCGCATTGAAGACGGTTTGGCCAACACGCCTGAGCTGGAGCGGGTGCGGCCCGAGTTTGCGCGTTCCCTGCACGACGATGCCCAAGCGGGCCGCCTGACACGGCGTGTGCAGAAGGTGATGCGATCCGGTGAAGAGCTGGGCACACTGGTGGTGTGGTTTGACGCGTCCTATGGTCAGGGCCTGTTGCAGGCCCGGCGCAGCCAGATGCTGTCGCTGGTGGCTCTGCAGGTGCTGGCGATTTTGGCGGTGCTGATGCCGGTGCTGGTGTCGCGCGTGCTCAAACCGATTGAACGCCTGAAAGAGCAGGCTACGGCCTTGCTGGACCACGACCACACCGATGCCCATGGCAACCGCTTTGTCTGGCGCCGCCAGGACGAGCTGGGTCTCTTGGGCCGCCACCTGAGCCTGGTGCAGAGTGAGTTGCGCGAGCTGTTCGGCCAGTTGGGTGCCAAAAACGCCCAGCTGCAGCAGATGGCGTTTTACGACCAGCTCACCGGCCTGCCCAACCGCGCGCTGTTCATTGACCTGGTGCAGCGCGAGATGTTGCAGGCCCACCGCAGCCAACAGCAGTTCGGCATTTTCTTCATCGACCTGGACCGCTTCAAGGCGGTCAACGATTCCATGGGCCACGCGGCCGGCGACGAGCTGCTGATCGAGGTGGCGCGCCGCCTGCGCGATACGCTGCGCGAGGTGGACGTGGTATGCCGCCAAAGCGGCGACGAATTCTTGGTGATGGTGCGCGACATCGACCACTGGGAATCCCTGGGTGAGATGGCCGAGCGCATCCTGCGTGTGGTGGAGGAGCCGGTGCAACTGGCCAACACCACGGTGCGCGTGTCAGCCAGCATCGGTATTGCGCTGTTCCCCGAAGATGCCCAGGACTTTGAAACCCTGGTCAAACATGCCGACGTGGCGGTCTACCAGGCCAAGACCCTGGGCCGCGCGCGCTACAGTTTCTTCCACTCCGAACTCAACTTCCGTCTGCAGGCCAGCCTGGAGTTGGAGCAACAGCTGGCCCACGCCATTGCGCACGGCGAACTGGTGCTGCATTACCAGCCGCAGGTGGACGCGATGAGCGGGGCCGTGGTGGCGGTGGAAGCACTGGTGCGCTGGCAGCACCCCACGCGTGGCCTGCTGTTTCCGGGTCAGTTCATCGGTTTGGCCGAAGAGTCCGGCAAGATCGCCGAGATGGGCGTGTGGACGCTGCGCGAGGCCTGCCGCCAGTTGGCGGACTGGAAGGCGCGCGGCATTCGGGTTGGCAATATGGCGGTCAATGTGTCGGCACTGGAATTTCGCGACCACCGCCTGCTCGACAGCCTGCAGGCTGCACTGGCCGCCAGCGGCATTGCGCCCAGCGAGCTGGAGATCGAGATCACCGAGAGCGTGCTGATGGCCGAGACCGAGACCAGCCAGCGCATCATCGAGCGGCTGCGTCAGCTTGGTGTCGGGATTGCCATTGATGATTTCGGTACCGGCTATTCCTCGCTGGCCTACCTCAAGCGGCTGCGGCCCAACCAGCTCAAGATCGACCAGTCCTTCGTCAACGACGCGGACACCGACAGCGACTCGCGCGCCATTGTGCGCGGCGTGGTCGGCCTGGCCAATGCGCTGGGCCTGAGCGTGGTGGCCGAGGGCGTGGAGACCATAGAGCAGCAGGCCTTTCTGCAAGAAAGCGGCTGCCACACGCTGCAGGGCTACTACATCGCGCGACCCCTGGCGGTGGAGGCCCTGGAGGCCTGGATGGCTGAACGACACAACAAGGAGACAGCGGTATGAACTCCCTTCAATGGCGGATGCGGCGCGCGGTGATGGCGCTGGCGATCGTGGGGGCCTTCAGTGGCCTGCACGGCGCGTGGGCCAACACGGTGTCCAGTGTGTTCCCGCCCACGCAGGTGGTACAGGGCAGCACGCTGGCCATCAACGGCATGGGCACGCGCTACAAAGCCATCTTCCGCGTCTACGACATGGCGATGTACACGCCCAGCAAGGTCACCACGCCCGAGGCGCTGCTGGCCCTGCCCGGCCCCAAGCGCCTGAGCTTTGTGGCGCTGCGTGAGGTGCCGGGCACCGATCTGGGCCTGGCCTTCATCAAGGGGCTGACCAGCAATTCATCGCCGGAGCTAGTGCAAAAGCACACGGCGTCCAGCACCCGTTTGATCGAGATTTTCTCGGGCAAGGCCAAGCTGGTGGCTGGCGACACGTTTGCCATGGAATATGTGCCGGGCAAGGGCACCACCTTCTACATCCAGGGCCAGGCTCAAGGTGCGCCTGTGGGGGATACCGAGTTTTTCAACATGGTGCTGCGCATCTGGGTGGGCCCGGTGCCCGCCGACTTCAAACTGAAGGACGCTCTGCTGGCCCAGTAAACCTAGCCGGCGCGGGCGCTGCGCTGGCGTGCCGCCAGCCACAGCAGTGCTGCGGCGGTGAGCAGCACGGGCGGTAGCGAGCCCAGGTTCAGCCAAGTCCAGCCTCCGGTAACGACCAGGGCGCCTGACGCCAGCGAGGTCAGTGCCA
This sequence comes from Rhodoferax saidenbachensis, assembly GCF_031457975.1. Classification (GTDB taxonomy): domain Bacteria; phylum Pseudomonadota; class Gammaproteobacteria; order Burkholderiales; family Burkholderiaceae_C; genus Allorhodoferax; species Allorhodoferax saidenbachensis_A. The sequence continues at coordinate 275,100 of NZ_JAVDXO010000005.1, read as the reverse complement.
TGACCGCAAACACACCGAAGTTGATGGCCGCCTGGGCCCGGTCTTTTTCCTCGGGTCGGTAGGCTGCCAGCGACAGCGTGGTGCTGCCTGTGAACAGGAAGTTCCAACCCACGCCCAGCGTAAACAGCGCGAGGGTGAACTGGTGGAGTTCTACCCCGCTGAGCGCGATGGCGATGCACAGCAGGTTCAGCAACACACCCAGGCCCATGATGGGCAGTGTGCCAAAGCGTTTGATCAGATGGCCGGTGAAGAAGCCCGGTGCGAACATGCCGATCACATGCCACTCCAGCACAAACGCTGCGTCGTCAAAGCCCAGGCCACACTGTTGCATGGCCAGTGGGGTGGCGGCCATCAGCAGGTTCATCACACCGAAGCCCAAGGCCGCACTCATGCAGCTCACCAGAAACACCGGCTGGCTCAGGATCTCCCCCAGCGGCCTTCCCTGTGCGGTGTGCGCGGTAGGCGGCTGGTGTGGTGGGAATCGCACCCAGGCCATGAGCAGCATGGCCAGCAGTGCCACACCGGCCAGCACCACATAGGCGCCAGCAAACGGCACCTCCAGGAGTGTGCGGGTGCGCGCTGCAAGGTTGGGGCCAGCTACGGCGCCTATCAGGCCCCCGGCCAGCACCAGCGACACGGCTTTTTCGCGGAACGCGGGCAGCGCCAGTTCGGCCGCCGCAAAGCGGTAGAGCTGGCCGTTGGCGCTGTAGTAGCCTGCCACCACGGTGGCCGCCACCAGCCACCAGAACTGCTTTTCGACCACCGCCCAGGCGCCCAACAGCGCGGAGACCACGGCCACCGCCAGCCCAATCTGGAACGAGATGTGCCGACCGTAACGCGACTGTGTGCGCGCCACCAGCGGCGTGGCCAGCGCGCCGCCCACGACATAGCCCATCACCGGCAGCGTGGCCATCCAGCCATAGGGCGCCAGCGCCAGGCCGACCAACCCGTTGATGGCGATAAAGGTCACGTTGTTGGTCAGGAACAGTCCCTGGCACAGGGCCAGCAGCCAGAGGTTGCGGTTCATGGGGGGCGCCCGCAGGCGTGGTGGGTTAAGGCAGAAGTGCCAGGGTGGTGAGCGCGGCCAGCGCCGCCGTTTCCGCGCGCAGCACGCGCGGGCCCAGCGACACCGGGGCGAAGCCTTGGGCCAGTGCCAGGTCTTCTTCGGCGGGGCCCAAGCCCCCTTCGGGACCAGAGAGGAACACGGCCTCTTGCGTGGGCGTCTTGGCGTGCAGGGCAACGCTGCCTTCGCGCAGCGACAGCAGCAGGCGCTGGCCATCTCCCGCAACCGCAGGCAAGGTTTTGAGCCACTGGGCCAGGGTGAGCATGGGGTGCACCGTGGGCACGCGGTTGCCGCCGCACTGCTCGCAGGCCGAGACGGCCACGCTTTGCCAGTGCGCCACTTTCTTCTCGGCGCGCTCGCCGGCCAAGCGCAGCACGCTGCGCTCGGTCATCAGGGGCTGGATGCTGGTCACGCCGAGTTCGGTGGCTTTTTCCACCAGCCAGTCCATGCGGTCGTTGGCGGGCATGCCCACGGCCAGGTGCACACGGCGGGCCGGCTCACGTGCGGTGGCGTGCGGGGCACCCACCTGCACCTGCACGTCGCTGCGGCCCATGCGGGTGACGGTGGCGTCAAACTCTGCGGTGCTCTCGCCGTTGAACAGCGTGATCGGGTCACCCGGTTGCAGGCGCAGCACCTGCACGTGCCGTGCCGCGCCGGCGGGCAGTTCCAGCAGTGCGTCGGTCACCAGGGGCGTGGGGCAGTAAAAGCGGGGCATGGCGGCAGGTAATTTGCTATTGAATCAGGAGCTGCTCGCGCAATATCGACGGGGGCTAGAGGTCAATTTGATTTAAGAACTCTAGGAGCGACCGAAAGCAAAGACATTCGGTGCCTCAATGCCCTCAATGTTCTCCACCAGACGCAGCAGCGGCTTGAGTTGCATGTAGCGGTTGCAGGTGCTGCGGATGTAATGGATGAAACGGGGTGTGTCGGCCAGGTACTTGGGCTTGCCGTCGCGCAGGGTCAGGCGGGCAAAGATGCCGGCAATTTTCAGATGGCGCTGCAGGCCCATCCACTCCACGCCACGGTAAAACTCGCCAAAGTCGTCGCCCACGGGCAAGCCGGCTTTGCGCGCTTTCTCCCAGTAGCGGATGGTCACGTCCAGGCAGAAGTTTTCTTCCCAGGTGAGAAACGCGTCGCGCATCAGGCTGGCGATGTCGTAGGTGATGGGGCCGTAGACCGCGTCCTGGAAATCGAGCACGCCCAGCGTGGTGGCGTCCAGCTTGGGTGGCAGACCGGTGGTGGGGACCATCAGGTTGCGTGGCATGAAGTCGCGGTGCACGTAGACGCTGGGCCAGGAGAGGTTGTTCTGGATCAGCAGCGCAAAGCTGTCGTCCAGCACTTTGCGCTGGGCCGCGTCCAGCGTCACCTGGCGGTGTGCGGCTATGTACCACTGCGGGAACAGCTCCAGTTCGCGCAGCAGCAGCGCGTGGTCGTAGGGCGGTAGCACGTTGGGTTGGGAGGCCAGTTGCCACTGCACGAGCGTGTCTACCGCGCCGAGGTACAGGTCCAGCGGAGGTTCGCTCAGGGCCTGGCCGGTGGTGCTGTAGGTGGGGTTCAGGTCACCGCGTGCGTCCATCAGCTGCATCATGGTCAGCGCACCCAGGTCGGTCAGCAGCATGAAGCCGTGCGGCGCATCCCAAGCCAACACCTCGGGGGCGCGCAGGCCGGCGTCCCGCAGCAGCCGCGCAATGTCCACAAAGGGCTGGCTGTTTTCCTTGTCGGGTGGCGCGTCCATGATGACCAGGGTGCCGCTGGGGCCCTGCACGCGGAAGTAGCGGCGAAAGCTGGCATCGGCCGAGGCCAGACCCAGGGTGCTGGTGTCCAGCCCGTGCGAGGCCTGCACGCTGGCAAACCAGGCATTGAACTGCGCCAGGCGCGCCGGGTCGGTCCAGTGGATGTCGGTAGGGGCGGGCACGGCGGGGGAATGCGGGGAAAGGGAGGGGCTTGGGCTCATGGATAATCCATTCTACAAAGCCCCATGGTCGCGCCCCTGTGCGCACGGTCCTGGTTGGCTGCCTTGTTCGACCTGATTTGCTGACCCTGCACCCCGCCCCATGCGTTTTCCCCCGCGCGACCTGACTCGCAGGCCGCCCCACTGCCCGCCACCCCTGACCCGCCTCGTGGCTTTGGTGGCGTTGGCGTGCGTGCAGATGGCGGTGCAGGCGCAAGAGGCTGCTCCCGCGGGCGAGTCGGTCGAGAACGCACCTGCGACCCTGTTGCCCACCCAGCGCTTGCAGGAGTCGTTGTCACCCGCCCAGCGCGAATCTGCCCCCATGTTTTTGCTGGGTGAACGCATTTCTGGCCGCCCGGACCTGGAAACCGTGGTCGAAGGCCAGGCCGAGCTGCGCAAGCCTGGCACGGTGATCAAGGCCGACCGGCTGGAGTACAACGCCCCCGACGACCAGGCCAAAGCCACAGGCAATGTGCGCATCAACCGCGGTGGCAATGTGTTTGAAGGGCCGCAGCTGGAGCTCAAGCTCGAAGCCTTTGAAGGCTTTTTCCTGCAGCCGCGCTACCAGTTTTTGCAGGGCGACGCCCACGGCGACGCCAGCCGCGCCGATTTTGTGGACGCCAGTACCACCGTGGTGCACGACGCCACCTACACCACCTGCCGGCGCAAGCCTGGCCCAGGTTGGATGCCCGACTGGGTGCTGAAGGCGGCCAACATCACGTTTGATAGCGACGAAGACGTGGGCATCGCGCACGGTGCCTACCTGAACTTCAAAGGCGTGCCCATCCTGCCCGTGCCGGCCATCAGCTTTCCGTTGAGTGACAAGCGCAAGTCCGGCCTGTTGCCGCCCACGGTTGGGTTTGACAACGTCAATGGCGCCGAGCTCAGCGTGCCCTATTACTGGAACATTGCGCCCAACCGCGATGCCACCCTGACCCCTACGGTGATGGCCGCGCGTGGCGCCGACCTGGGTGCCGAGTTCCGCTACCTGGAGCCCACCTACGCGGGCGTGCTGCGCGCGAACTACATGCCCAGCGACAAACTGCGCAGCGCGGACCGCTGGGGTGCCACCGTGAACCAGACCGGCACGTACGACACGGGCCTGCAAGGTATTGGCAATGTGTCTTACCTACTGAACCTGAACCGCGTCAGCGATGACAACTACTGGCGCGACTTCACGCGCTCCAGCGGTTCGCTGACCCAGCGCCTGCTGCCCAATAACGCGTCGGTCGGCTGGACCGAGGGCCCCGTGGCGCTGACCGCCAGCGTGCTGCAGTGGCAAACCCTGCAGGACCCCACGGCGCCGATTGTTCCACCCTATGACCGAGTGCCCCAGCTCACAGCGCGCTATACGCAAACCAACCAAGGTGGTTTTGACTGGTCGCTAGAGGGGGATTTCACCCAGTTCCAGGCCGACCGCAGCCTGACCCTGCAGCCCAACGCGCAGCGTGTCTATGGCCTGGCCCAGGTGAGCCGGCCCTGGGTGGGTGCAGCAGGCTTCGTGGTGCCCAAGCTGCAGCTGCACACCGCGGCCTACCAGTTTGACAACCCGATTGCCAATGGCAACCGGTCCGCCGACAGCACGGTGCCCACCTTCAGCCTGGACGCGGGCCTGGTGTTTGAGCGCGACGCCAGCTACTTCGGCCGTGCGCTGGTGCAAACCCTGGAGCCGCGCGCGTTCTATGTGCGCACGCCGTACCACAACCAAAGCCTGCTGCCCAACTACGACACGGCGGCCAACGATTTCAACTTCGCCAGCATCTACACCGAGAACGCCTTTGGTGGCCACGACAAGATCTCCGACAACAACCTGCTGACCCTGGGCGTGACCACCCGCCTGCTGGATGCGGATACCGGCGTGCAGCTGGCACGTTTTGGTGTGGCCCAGCGTTTCCGGTTTGAAGAACAGCAGGTCACACTGACGCCGTCCACGGCCACCGCCCAACCGGGTTTCAGCGATGTGCTGTTCGGCGCCGCCGTGAATGTGAACGAACGCTGGGCGCTGGACTCCACGGTGCAGTACAACCCGCGCACCGACAAGTCGGAGCGTTCCACCATCGGCACCCGCTACAGCCCGAGCAACTACCGCGTGGTCAACCTGGCGTATCGCTTTCAGCGTGATGTGAGTGAACAGGTGGATGTGAGCTGGCAGTGGCCGCTCAACGACCTGTGGGGCGACCGTGGCCAGGACTTGGGCGCCGGGCGTGGCATGGGCGAGGGCCGCTACTACGCCGTGGGCCGCATGAACTACAGCATGGACGAGCGCCGCTTGGTCGACACCCTGTTGGGCGTCGAGTACGATGCGGGCTGCTGGCTGGCGCGGGTGGTGGTGGGCCGGGTGCAGACCAGCACATCCTCGGCCACCGAGAGCATCAAATTCGAGCTGGAGTTTGTCGGCTTTACCCGACTGGGCGTAAGCCCATTGCAAACCCTGAAATCCAATATTTCACGCTACCAGAACTTGCGAGAAGTGGGCGGCACCAACAGCCGCTTCAGTAACTACGATTGAACACCATGAAATTTCGCGTCTGGGCCTGGGCCCTGGTCTGTCTGTGCAGCATGGCGGTGTCGCCATTGCAGGCACAAACCCCGCAACCGCTGGACTACATCGTGGCGGTGGTCAACTCTGACCCCATCACCAACCAAGAGGTGCAGCTGGAGGTCAAGCGCGTGGCGCTGCAGCTGGCCCAACAGGGCAAGCCCGCACCAGTGCCCGCCGAATTGCGCCGACTGGTGCTGGAGCGCATGATCAACGACCGCGCCCAGCTGCAGCTCGCGCGCGAAACCGGCATCCGCATCGACACCCCTGCGATTGACCGCGCCGAGCAAGCCGTGGCCAGCCAGAACCAGGTGGACGTGGCTGGCTTGTACGAGCGCTTGGCCAAGGACGGCGTGTCGGTGGCCACCTTCCGCGATGGCCTGCGTGACCAGCTCATGCTTAACCGCCTGCATGAACGCGATGTGGAGGCCACCATCAAGGTGTCCGACGTGGACGTGGACCGTGCCATGCTGGAGCAACAGGCCGCCAATACCGACCCCTTTACCTTTGACATCAACCTGGCGCAGATTTTGGTGGCGGTGCCCGAAAAGGCCTCGCCCGAACAAGCGGCAGCCCTTTTTGTGCAGGCGCAGAAGCTGCTGGAGCGCATTCGCGGTGGTGAAGACTTCGATCGCCTGGTGAAAGAGGTGTCGGCAGCCGATCGCAGCAATGGCGGCCAGTTGGGCCTGCGCCGTGCCGATCGCTATCCGCCCTCTTTCGTGCTGGCCACGCAAAAGCTCAAGGTCGGTGAGGTGTCTGACATCGTGCGCTCCGGTGCGGGTTTCCACATCCTCAAGGTGGTGGAGAAGCGCCCCCCTAGCCGCCTGGTGCAAACCATCACCCAGAGCCGGGCTCGCCACATTTTGCTGCGGGTCACCCCCCAGCTGCCACCGGCCAAGGCCGTGGCGCAGCTGGCTGAGGTGCGCGCGCGTATCGTCGCTGGCAAGACAGATTTCGCTACTGAGGCGCGCAAGCTGTCCCAAGACTCGACCGCGGAGCAGGGCGGTGACCTGGGCTGGGCCTCGCCCGGCATGTTTGTGCCCGAGTTTGAGGAGGCCATGGACCGCCTGACCGAGAGCCAGATAAGCCCTCCGCTGATTTCGCGTTTCGGTGTTCACCTGATCCAGCTCATGGAGCGTCGCAAAGTTGAGTTGAGCCCGCAGCAGGTGCGCGAATCGGTGCGCAACCAACTGCGTCGCAGTCGCTACGACGAGGCCTATACCACCTGGGCGCAGGACATACGCGCTCGCGCATTCGTCGAGATGCGCGAAGCTCCACAGTGATGACCCCCACGCTCCGCACTTCGTGTCGTACGCTGCCCCCCAAGGGGGCTCTCGCGCCTTGGGGCGGCCCTGCGGCGCTCACGCGAGGACGCGTATGACCCAACACATCGCCCGCAAGCGCTTCGGCCAGCACTTCCTGTCCGACGGGGGCATCATCGATGCCATCGTGCGGGCGATCGACCCCAAGCCGGGCGATCCCATGGTGGAAATCGGTCCCGGCCTGGCGGCGCTGACACAGCCGCTGGTGGAGCGCTTGGGACACCTCACCGTCATCGAGCTGGACCGCGACCTGGCCAAACGCCTGCGCAGCCACGGGCAGCTCACGGTGATCGAGTCTGATGTGCTAAATGTGGACTTTGCCCGCATAGACATTGCGCCAGCAGCTACTAAAACCATAGCGAATGCAGATGCTGCGCCGGTGGTGCGTCCCAAGCTGCGCGTGGTGGGCAATCTGCCGTACAACATTTCTACGCCCATCTTGTTCCATCTGCTGGGCCATGTGGACTGCATTGAAGACCAGCACTTTATGCTGCAAAAAGAGGTGATCGACCGCATGGTGGCGCAGCCCGACACCTCAGACTTCAGCCGCCTGAGCGTGATGCTGCAGTGGCGCTATGCCATGGAAGACGTACTGTTTGTGCCGCCCGAGAGTTTCGATCCGCCCCCGCGCGTGGACAGTGCGGTGGTACGCATGGTGCCACTGGCCCACCCCCCGGCGATCAACCAGGCCCTGTTTTCCGAGATGGTGCAGGTCGCGTTCAGCCAGCGCCGCAAGCTGCTGCGCCACACGCTGGGCCGTTGGCTCGATGAGAGGGGCTTTGTCGGCACCTTTGATGTGCAGCGTCGTGCCCAGGAAGTGCCGGTGGACGAGTACCTGGGTCTGGTCCAGCAGCTGGGCTAGCCGTCGCTGATGGGCGCGGCCGTCGCGTCCAGTCGCTCTGGGGCCGTGATGGGCAAGGTCATGCTGAAAGTGGCGCCCGCGCCAGGCCGGCTGTGCACCTCGATGCGCCCGCCCAGCACACTGCCCACCAGGTTGTGCACGATGTGCAGGCCCAAGCCCGAGCCGCCCTGGCCCAGACGTGTGGTGAAGAAGGGGTCAAACACCCGGTGCAAGTCCTCGCTCTGGATACCGTGTCCGCTGTCACGCACCTCAATCACCACATGCTGGCTGTCTTTGGCCCAAGCCTGCACCTCAATCTTGCCTTCTTCTCCGGGTTCAAAGCCGTGCAGCACAGCGTTGTTGATCAGGTTGGTCAGCACCTGGCCCAGCGGGCCGGGGTAGCTGTCCATGGTCAGCGCCTCATCAATCCGGGTGCTGACGGTGCAGGCCGTCTTGCGGATTGCCGGGTTCAGCGTGACCAGAATTTCACCCACCACCGCGGCCAGGTCAAACTTGCGCCGCTGTGAGCTGGTCTGGTCTACTGCGACTTGTTTGAAGCTGGCCACCAGCGCAGCGGAGCGGCCCAGGTTGCGCACCATGATGTCCGAGGCCAACTGCATGTCGTCCAGAAAACCCTGCAGGTCCGACTTGCGCAGTCCGGTGGCAGCCAGATGGCGGAAGTCGCGGATGCGGTGTTCCAGCGAACTGGCTACGGTCAGCCCGTTGCCAATGGGCGTGTTGAGTTCATGCGCCACGCCGGCCACCAACGCACCCAAGGCGGCCAGTTTTTCCGATTGGACCAGGTGATTCTTCGCCACTTTCAGGGTGTCCAGCGTCTCTGACAGTTCCTGGTTGGCGCCTTGCAGTTCGGCGGTGCGCCGCGCCACGCGGGCTTCCAGCTGCGTGTTGAGCTCCAAAATGCCTTGCTGTGCGCGTCGCCGCTCGGTGATGTCAAAGTAGGTGAACAGCACCATGGTGCGGTCCATTTCCTCAAACAGCCGGGTGGACAGCGAGATCCAGCGCAGCTCGCCGTCGTGGCGTCGCATCTGTACCTCCACGTCGGTAAAGGCCGTGCCTGCCGCAGTCATGCCCATCAAGCGTGCGCGGTCCTCGGGATTTACCCAGATGCCCAGTGTCAGGCCGGACTTGCCTTGGTCGTGTACCGGGTCGAACCCGAAGGCATCGAACCACGCGAGATTCCATTGCGTGGTCTGGAAATCGTTCTGTGTGCTGGAGTAGCACATGGGCAGCGGCGACTGTTCAAACAAACGGGAAAAGCGCGACTCACTCTGCTGCAGGGCGCGTGCAGCGCGGCGTTCATCCGTCACGTCGCGCAGCAGGGCAATGAGGTAGCGCTCACCGCGCGACTCGAAGGAAGCGGCGTTGACCAGGGCCTCGCGTACCTGGCCGTCCCGTGCATTCAGGGCCATGGGGTAGTCGCTGACCGCCCCCTCCGTGCGCAGCAGACGCGTCAGGTCGCGCCGCTTCTCGGGTTCGGCCCATATGTGCAGTTCGGTGGAGGTCTTGCCGATCGCATCGTCATGGCGGATGCCGGTGATGCGCTCGAAGGCGGCATTCACCTCCACGTACTTGCCGTCGTCCATGCGTGAGATGGACATGAAATCCGGTGTGAGCCGAAACGCGGCCTTGAATTGCTCGTACACCACGTTGTGCTCGGTGATGTCCCGTGCGATCCACACGGCGTGCGAGTTAGCGGTGCCGTCCAGCGCAATCAGTGCGCAGTTGACCATGCAGTCGCGCAGCGAACCATCGCGCCGGCGCAGAGTGACCAGGTGGTTGCGGGCCGAGCCGTTCTGCAGCATTTCGGCGATCAGTGCGGTGCGTTGTGCGGGCTGGGCCCAGACGTTGAAGTCCGCCATGCGGCGCCCCAGCACCTCGTCGCGCTGGTAGCCGCTGATGGTTTCGAACCCCGTGTTGACCTCGGCAATGGTGCTGTCGTCCAGCCGGGTGATGACGATCCACTCCGCGCTGGTGTTGAACACCCGGGAGAACTTGTCCTCTCCATCGGACAGGGCGGCCAGAAGCCGGCGCTTGAGTGCCTTGGGTAAAAGCCTTGCCAAGATGCCCATGCCAACAAGTGTCTCTTTGTTTGCCGCAATAGTACAGCGTGCAAAAAAAAGCCTGTCACGGGGACAGGCTTGGTTTTGGGCGGGTACATCGCCTGGCAGAGTGGAAGTTGCTGCTTACGCGGCCGCCAACCAGTACCCTGCGTTGAAGGGGCTGCTCATGCGCAGCGCCAGGGGAGAGACATCCAACAACTTGTCGGTGGGCATCTTCTCGCCGGTTTCGGTAGTCAATTCGACGCCGACCACCTCGGTGGACACGGCTTCGCTGCTTGCCTCGTTCGCCCGTTCTGCTTGGCTGGTGTGTGCAGAACGGGCTACAGAAAAGAATAGAAGCATCTGAACGGTATCTTCCGGTCTCCCCAGTAGTCGGCGGTGTCGCGGAAGATGTCCAGCAGCTGCTCACGCGCTTCCTTGTCGAACTTCACGTTCGCAGGGATGTGCTCCAGCACGGCGATGAAGCCAGGCTGTGGGCCCGACTTGTGCACCGGGTCGGTCATGCTGTCGTACAGCGCGTCAAAATTCTTGCTGACGGTGGCGGGCAGCATGAATTGCTGCCCGATCATGTCCAGCACATCCTGCTTGGTCTGCGCGTTAGCGAGGTTGGCGTACAGAAAGTGGTGTCCCAAGCCCTGAGCGGCTTCCTGCAGATCCGACACGCGGAACGCGCGGATTGATTGAACGATGTTCGTTCTCACAGTTCGAAGTGGCGTATCCATCCCCGATTCTCTTTCTCAAAGTACAAAATTCAATTCAGGGCACGATCTTGCGAAAACTCGCATAGTGATCGGCCGTGTAGTAACAGGCATCTGGCACAGTGGCTGGGCCACCGCACACAATTCGTCGTGCTCCCCGGTCCGAAGATTCCGGTGTGTTCACGGTGTATTCCCGGTAGTAGCCGCGCTTTTGCAAGGGCAGCAAACGCTCCCGATTGCCGAAGACCACGCCATCTTTGGCGTAGGGAAAAGGACCGCCTTGCCGGACCAGCGCATAGGTTGCACGGGCGGGGGCTGGAAGGCTGCCCACTTCCACGGAGGGAGTCGCCAACGGCCAAGGCACGTCTTTGGCGAAGGTGAGGTCTGCAGACACTGCTGCAACCAAAACCAAGCCAGTAAGTACTAACTTGAATACACCCTTGCGCACCCTGAATCCTTGTGTGACTACGCGGGTAAACCCGGAAAAGCAAGTGCGTAGTGTCGTGGATTCGGTACAAAAAAGCAAGGCCTTGCTCAAGAAATGAGCAAGGCCCGCAGGGTCTTTACAAAGTAAAGTGTGCGCTAACTGTTACAAAATCCCTCAACGCGTTGCGTTTGCGTCCGCCACGGTCAGCGCCGTCATGTTCACGATGCGGCGCACCGTGGTGCTGGCAGTCAGCACATGCACGGGCTTGGCCGCACCCAGCAGCACGGGTCCAATGGCAATGTTGCCACCAGCGGCAGTTTTGAGCAGGTTGTAGGCAATGTTGGCGGCGTCGATGTTGGGCAAGACCAGCAGGTTGGCGTCCCCGTGCAATGTGCTGTTGGGCATGAGTGCCTTGCGGGCGGCACCGTCCAGCGCCACGTCACCGTGCATCTCACCATCTACTTCCAGCCAAGGAGCCTGCTCGCGCAGCAGCTCCAGGGTGCGGCGCATTTTGACGGCGCTGGGCTCGTTGCTGCTGCCGAAGTTGGAGTGGCTCAGCAAGGCGGCCTTGGGTTTGAAGCCGAAACGCATCATCTCTTCGGCCGCCATGACGGTGATTTCGCAGAGTTCTTCGGCGGACGGGTCGTAGTTGACGTGGGTGTCCACCAAAAACACCTGGCGATTGGGCAGCATCAAGCCATTCATGCAGGCGTAAATCTGTACGTCCTGCGGGGTACTCGGACTGCCGCCATGGCGCTTGCCGATGACCTGGTCGATGTAATGCAGGTGTGTCGCGGTGGTGCCCCAAGTGCCGCAGATCAAGCCATCTACGTCACCCTTGTGCAGTAGCATGGAGCCGATCAGGGTCAGGCGGCGGCGCATTTCGATCTTGGCAACCTGCGCGGTCACCCCCTTACGCTCCGTCATCTGGTGGTAGGTTTGCCAGAAGTCGCGGTAGCGGTGGTCCTGCTCGACGTTGACCACGTTGTAGTCCACGCCTTCCTTGAGGCGCAGGCCGAATTTCTCCACGCGCTCGGCAATGACCTTGGGGCGGCCGATCAGCGTGGGCAGGGCCAGGCCCTCGTCCACCACGATTTGGGCGGCGCGCAGCACGCGTTCTTCTTCACCCTCGGCGTAGGCCACGCGCTTTTTGAGCGCCTTCTTGGCCGCTGTGAAGATGGGCTTCATGGTGGTGCCGGAGGCGTAGACAAAGCTTTGCAGCTTCTCGCGGTAGGCATCCATGTCCTGGATGGGGCGCAGCGCCACGCCGCTGTCGGCCGCGGCCTGGGCGACGGCCGGGGCGATCTTCATCATCAGGCGCGGGTCGAACGGCTTGGGGATCAGGTACTCGGGGCCAAAGGCCAGCTGCTCGCCCACATAGGCCGCAGCCACCACTTCGCTCTGCTCGGCCTGGGCCAGCTCGGCAATGGCGTGCACCGCGGCAATCTCCATTTCCAGCGTGATGGTGGAAGCACCCGCATCCAGCGCACCGCGGAAGATGTAGGGGAAGCACAGGACGTTGTTGACCTGGTTAGGGTAGTCGGTACGGCCGGTAGCCATGATGGCGTCGTCGCGCACGGCCTTCACCTCTTCCGGCAGGATTTCGGGCGTGGGGTTGGCCAGCGCGAAGATCAGCGGCTTGGCGGCCATGGAGGCCACCATGTCGGGCTTGAGCACGCCACCGGCGGACAGGCCCAAGAAAATGTCGGCACCGGCAATCACTTCGCGAAGCGTGCGCGCATCGGTCTTCTGGGCGAACTGGGCCTTGTCCTCGTCCATCAGCTCGGTGCGGCCCGCGTAAACCACGCCGGCCAGGTCCGTCACATAGATGTTTTCACGCGGAATGCCCAGCTTGACCAAGAGACCCAGGCAGGCCAGCGCGGCGGCACCGGCGCCCGAGGTCACCAGCTTGACGTTCTTGGGGTCTTTGCCAACCACCTTGAGGCCGTTGAGCATGGCCGCACCCACGCAAATGGCGGTGCCGTGCTGGTCGTCATGGAAGACCGGAATCTTCATGCGCTCACGCAGCTTGCGCTCGACGTAAAAACAGTCTGGCGCCTTAATGTCCTCGAGGTTGATGCCGCCGAATGTAGGCTCCAGCGACGCGATGATGTCGACCAGCTTGTCCAGGTCGTGCTTCTCGTCGATCTCCAGATCGAACACATCAATGCCGGCGAACTTCTTGAACAGCACGCCTTTGCCTTCCATGACTGGCTTGGAGGCCAACGGGCCAATGTCACCCAGCCCCAGCACGGCGGTGCCGTTGGTGATGACGGCGACCAGATTGCCGCGGCTGGTGTACTTGAAGGCGTTGTTCGGGTCTTTGACGATTTCTTCGCAGGGGGCGGCCACGCCGGGTGAGTAGGCCAGCGCCAGGTCATGCTGGTTGATCAGCTGCTTGGTCGCACAGATGGCGATCTTGCCGGGGGTGGGGAACTCGTGGTACTCCAGCGCGGCCTGGCGCAGTTGCGCTTTCTTTTCGGCCGAATTGGAAACGGGGGGATGGGGGACGAGGGGCGCGGGTTGCTGGGGCATTAGGGATCCTCTGCGGCGAGGGGTTCTAGCAAACTCGCATGTCCCCCGGCTCGGTCATGGGCTTTGGATTGTAGACCTCGTCCGCGGACGCTTGGTTGCAGAGGAGGCAAACTTTATGCGAATAAAGAATGGGGTTATTCGGGGTGGTTTAGGGTTGGGTCGCCTTGCTTTGCTCCATACGGCGGGCCGTGCTTTTGCCTGTCAGCACGAAGCCGCGCTGGGTGCCCTCACCATCGGTGAACTGCCAAATACCTTCGCCGTCACCCGCTTTCCACGCGCCCGCCAGGGCCGGGTGCGCAGCGGCCACCACGATGGGAAGCGCGGGCGTTTTGATGCTGACCGGCATCAGCGGGAACACCAGCGCGGTAGGCGTGCCCGCCAGCGTGGCAGCTAAGGCCTTGGCCGCGTTCATGATGGGCATCACATAGGGCAGGGGACGCTGGCCGGCCGAGGCGTACTGCGCGCAGTCGCCCAGTGCGTAGACGCCGAGAGCTGAGGTTTGCAGCATGTCGTCCACCACAATGCCGCGCTCGCAGACCAAGCCCGCGGCGGCGGCCAGTGCGGTGTCGGCGCGCAGGCCAATGGCGCTGAGCACCATGTGGGCGGATACGACGCCGCCATCGGCCAGTTGCACGGTGAGTCCGCTGTCCGTGCCGTCCACAGCGGTCACCGTGGTGCCAAAGTGCCAGACCACACCCAGTGCCTCCAGGGCCGTCCTGAGTTGGTCGCCCGCTTCGGCTGGCAGCAGCAGCGAGAGCGGACGCGGGCCGGGGTCCACCACATGCACCGTGGCACCGGTGTGCACCAGGTCGTTGGCAAACTCGCAGCCAATCAGGCCCGCACCCATGATGAGCACGGTCTTGGGCGCTGCGGGCTCCGCGGCGCTGGGGTCCACCCCCAGGGCTTGGTGGAAGGCGCCGAAGTCGTCCAGATTGTTGATGGACTTCACCTGATCCGCGCCTGTGCCGCCCACGGGAATGCGGATGGGCTGGGCACCCGTGGCCAGCACCAGGCGGCTGTAGTGCAGGGTCTGCGTTTGGCCGCCGTGGCCCAGCACCACGCTGCGCGCTGCTGTGTCCAGCGACTCTACGCGGTGCTGGGCTAGCAGCGTCACATTCAGGGTCTCCACCATCTTGGCCGCAGGTGTGCTCACCAGCTGGGCCGGTGTGCGCTTCTGGGCGTAGGCGTTAGACAGTGTGGGCTTGGCGTAGAAGTCGCCGCTGTCGGCAGTAACCAGCACCACGGGCGTGGTGGTGTCCAGCTTGCGGAACTCGCGCACCGTGGTCCAGCCGGCCAGGCCCGCGCCGATGATGAGAATGGGTTCGGAAGGTGCGGGTTGGGATGCGGTCAGGTCACTCATGCGGCGGGCTCAGGGGCGTTCAGGTGGAAGGAAGCAGCGAGTCTAGATCAGAGCGTCACCATCTCGAAGTCGGCCTTGGCCACGCCGCAGTCCGGGCATTCCCAGCTGTCGGGCACGCTGGCCCAGGCGGTGCCGGGGGCAATGCCGTCTTCGGGGCGGCCAGCGGCCTCGTCGTACACAAAGCCGCAAACGATGCAAATATAGGTGTTCATGGGGATTCTTGGTTCAGTTATGGGTGAAATCAGGCGCTAGCCCGCGCAAAATATGCGCGAGCAGCTATCAAATTCATAGTAGTGATGAAAGAGCTTAGGCACTCAGGCTGGCCAGTTGGGCCTTGTAATGGGCTGCGTGGCGCTCTTCCACACGGGCCAGGGCGGCAAAGCGCTTTTGGGCTTTTTCCAGCGTGGCCTTGAATTGTGCCGCGTGCACCTTGCTCTCCTCGATCTGCTCGTCCATCTCGGCCACGGCGGCGGCATTGCCCTCGGCCTCAGCCGTGGCGCGGAAGCCGGGGTACATCTCGGTGTACTCGTAGGTCTCGCCGTCGATGGCAATCTGCAGCGCCTTGGCCGGTGTCATGCTGGCCTTGGGGTAGAGCAGGTCCAGGTGGCCGAAGGCATGCATGACTTCCTGGTCGGCGGTTTCCTCAAAGGCGCGGGCCGTGGCCTCGTCGCCCATCTCGCGCGACAGCTTGGCAAAGTAGCGGTACTTGATGTGGGCCATGGACTCGCCGGCAAAGGCGGCTTCCAGGTTGGCGAAGGTCTTGATCTCGGGGCGGGCGGTGGTGGACATGGTGCTCTCTCCTTGGGTGGCGGGTGCTACAGAAACCATTTCTGCAGCCATGGACGCAATGGTAAGGAGGGTGGCTCATGAAAGCCAATCGACTTTTACTAATTCATTGATAGAGACTATTACAGAAGACCAACCAGGCCTTCGCCCAGTACCCCTAGGCCTCCGCAGGTTGGGGCCTCGGGGGTATTCTTCCGCCCCTATGAAAACTTCCTTCTTCGGCACCGCCCTGGTGCTTGGCCTGCTGTCGGCCATCGGTCCCTTCGCCATCGACATGTACCTGCCCGCTCTGCCCTCTATCGGGCAGAGCCTGGGCGCCTCCATGGGGGCGGTGCAGGCCAGCCTCATGGCTTTCTTCATTGCGCTGGGCATTGGCCAAATCATTTACGGCCCGGTGTCCGACATGGTGGGCCGCAAGGCGCCGCTGTACTTTGGCCTGGTGCTGTTTGCCGTGGCTAGCGTGGGCTGTGCGTTGGCACCCGATATCCATACCCTGGTGGTGCTGCGCTTTATCCAGGGTTTGGGCGCTTGCGCCGGCATGGTGGTGCCGCGCGCCGTGGTGCGCGACCTGCACACCGGCCATGATGCGGCGCGCCTGATGTCGCTGCTGATGCTGGTGTTCAGCGTGTCGCCCATCCTGGCGCCGCTGGCCGGCAGCGTGCTCATCGAGACCGTGGGCTGGCGCAGCGTCTTCTGGGCCGTGACCGTGGCCGCCGTATTGGGCCTGATCCTGCTGGCCACCAGCCTGCCCGAAACCCGCCCGGCCGAAGAACGCGTGAACAGCAGCGTGGGCAGCGCCCTGGCGGCCTACGGCGTGCTGTTGCGCGACAAGCATTTTCTGGGGCTGGTGTTCATTGGTGCCTTTGGCATCTCCAGCTTTTTTGCCTACCTTGCCAATTCATCCTTCGTGCTGATTGACCACTACGGTTTGACACCACGCCAGTACAGCATTGCGTTTGCGGCCAATGCGGCGTCCTTCATCGGCATCTCGCAGTTCACGGGCAAGCTCAGCGCCAAGTTTGGGCTGGTGCGTCTGGTGAAGTTTGCCGTGGTGGGCTACGCCGCCATGATGACGCTGCTGCTGGCAGTCAACCTCGCGGGTGTCGAGCGGCTGGACGTGATGATTGCCATGATGTTCATCGGCTATGGCTTTCTGGGGCTGGTGGTGCCGACCACGGCCGTGCTGGCGCTGGAGGAGCATGGCGAGATTGCCGGTACGGCCTCGGCGCTCATGGGCACCCTGCAGTTCGTGACGGGCGCCGTCGTGATGGCGGTAACCGGTGTGCTTGCCGATGGCACAGCCCGCCCCATGATTGCCGGCATTGCCGGGTCGGCTATCGTGGCGTTTGTGTTCGCGCGCATCACCTTGCGCGGCCACGGCCATAGCAAGGAGGCCCAGCATGCCTGACATCGTCGTTCAACAACCCGCAGGCCCTGCCAAGCAGCTGTTTCTGCTGAACCATGGCGTGGGCGCCACGCCCCAGGGCCTGGTGCCGCTGGGCCAGCAGTTGGCGGCGGCCTTCCCCGAGGCACTCATTGTCAGCATCCAGGCGCCCCACGCGTCGGACTTTGGCCAGGGTTACCAATGGTTTTCGGTGCGTGAGATCACCGAAGAGAACCGCCCCGCCCGCGTAGCCGAGGCCATGCCTGAGTTTGTAAAAATGGTGGAGCACTGGCAAGTCCAAAGCGGTGTTGCAGCCGAGGCCACGGCGCTGGTGGGCTTTTCGCAGGGCGCCATCATGTCGCTGGAAGCCACGCAGCTGGAACAGCATATTGCGGGTCGGGTCGTTGCTCTGTCAGGCCGTTTTGCCCAGCTGCCGAAGCTGCCCCATGCCCACACCACGCTGCACATGGTGCATGGCAAGAGCGACGCGGTCATGCACTACGGCTACACCGTGTCGGCCGCCGAACACCTGATCAGCCTGGGCGCGGACGTGACGGCCGACGTGATTCCCTTCCTGGGCCACGAAATCACTGCCGAGGTGGTGGAGACCGTGGTGGAGCGCCTGCTGGGTCACCTGCCCAAACGCCACTGGGAAGAAGTGCACCGCGCCGCCGAGGGTGACTAAATCGTTCCTCGACGCACGGTGGCGTCCAGAAACTCCAGCCCCCGCACAGGCGGGCCATCCCCTGCCGATCGGCCCTGTGGCAGTTCACCACTCATGAACACCTTGATGATGGCCGCGCGCACCTCTTGCGGCTCCAGCAGTTCCACGTACGAGCCATTCACGCGCAGGTAGTCGCCCGTCTCCGAGATGGCCAACAGGCCATATTCCAGCCCCCAGCGCACGATGCCAATCACCACCTGGTGATTTTTGGCAATGACAAAGGCCTTCACCGCGTTGCGGCGCAAGGACACGGTCAGCTTGGGGCGCTCCAGACGTAGCGACAGGGGTGCTCGCTGCGCCGCTGGCGCAGGGGGCCTTGCCGTGAACTTGCGGGTGACCATGTCAACCGCGCATCAGTGCTTCGATCGCATCCGGCTCCACCGGCACGCCGCGGCTGATGAGCTCGCAGCCCGTGTCGGTGACGATGGCGTCGTCTTCGATGCGGATGCCGATGTTGTGGAACTGCGCCGGCACGCCGTCAGCCGGACGTACATAGATGCCGGGCTCAATCGTCAGCACCATGCCGCTGCGCAGAATGCGCGCGGGGCGGTTGACGATGGTGTCGCCGCTCAGCGCGTCCTTGCGCACGCTGCCCTGGCCCAGTTCGGCGGGTTCGGTGTAGCTGCCGCAGTCGTGCACATCCATGCCCAGCCAGTGGCCGGTGCGGTGCATATAAAACTGGAAGTAAGCGCGGCTCTCGATCACATCGTCCAGGCTGCCCACCTTGTTCTTGTTGAGCAGGCCCAGGTCCAGCATGCCCTGCGCCAGCACCTTGACCGTCGCCTCATGCGGGTCGGTAAAGCGAGCACCCGCCTTGGTCGCGTCAACCGCGGCAATCTGTGAGGCCAGCACCAGGTCATAGAGCGCGCGCTGCGGGCCGCTGAACTTGCCGTTGGCCGGGAAGGTGCGGGTGATGTCGCTGGCATAACCGTCCAGTTCGCAGCCCGCGTCAATCAGCACCAGTTCGCCATCGCGCACGGCACCTGCGTCGGCGCGGTAGTGCAGCACACAGGCATTGGCGCCCGCGGCGACGATGGAGCCGTAGGCGGGGTACTGCGAGCCGTGGTGGCGGAACTCGTGCAGCAGCTCGGCGTCTAGGTGGTATTCGCGCACGTCTTTGCCTTCGCGCAGCATGCGGGCCGAGAGTTGCATGGCGCGGATGTGGGCGCCTGCGCTGATCTGCGCGGCGCGGCGCATGGTGTCTTGCTCGTAGGTGTCCTTCACCAGGCGCATCTCGTCTAGCGGGCCGCAGAGGTCGCGCACTTGTTCGGGTGTCAGTGCGCCGTAGCGCACGCGGGCGCGCAAGCCGCTGAGCCAGCCGTCCACCCGGGTTTCCAGACCCTTGTGCGTGGCAAACGGATACCACACGGCGTCGGCGCCATCCAGCAGTGCGGGCATGCGCTGGTCCAGCTCGTCCACAGAGTAGGCAGCGTCCACACCCAACAGTTCCGGCGCAGCATCGGGGCCGACGCGAAAGCCGTCCCAAATCTCGCGTTCCAGGTCTTTGGGTTGGCAAAACAGCGTGGTCTTGCCGTCCCCGGTGATGACCAGCCAGGCCTTGGGCTCGGTAAAGCCGCTCAGGTAATAAAAGTAGCTGTCGTGGCGGAACAGGAAGTCTGCGTCGCGGTTGCGCTGCTGCTCGGGGGCGGTGGGCAGCACGGCCACGCCGTGCTTGCCAATGCGGGCGGCCAGCGTGGCGCGGCGGGCGGCGTAGTTGGCGGTAAGTTGGGTCATGGGTCCAGTGTAAAGCCCTGCTGGCTGGGCTGCCACAGGGATCGGGGTTGTTGCCGGGGCGGTGGGCAAAAGTAGCGATTTTTGATACCACGGGTGGCGTCTGCCGACCTGCGCAGAAAAGCCACAGAACTTGGACCGCCCTCCTTGCACACTGCGCCCACAGGCATGTGCCTGTGCCACTTGGAGTGTTATGCGAGTCTTTTTCCTTCGGGCTGTGGTGTCACGCGGCCTGGTCTCCCTGGCCGCGCTGGGCAGTGCGGCCATTCTGACCGGCTGCTATGTGGTGCCGCTGAACCAGGCACCCGGCTATGTCGGAACCGTGCCAGTGCCGATAACGGCTGCGCCGGGGCCCATCACCTTCCCCGCTCGCCTATACCCCGCCAACGACCTGGCACGGGGTTATGGCATGGTCAGCGCCATCGTGACCAACGACTTGAACGGGCGCGGCACCTTCAACACGGTGATCGACGGCGAAAGCTTCTCCGGCGAGGCGACCCGCAACAGCACCTCCGCACGCGATGGCATTGCCAATGGCGCAGGCAATCGAGGCAGCTACCTGCAGTGCACCTACAAGATGAACAATGCCACCCTGGGTACCGGTACCTGCCGCCTGTCCAACGGCGCCCTGTTCACCATGCATGTGGGCAATTAGACGGTGTGCTCAGGCGTTGAGTTCGGCCAGCCGTTGGGGCGTACCCACGTCCGTCCAGCGGCCGGTGTACAGCTCGGCGCTGACCTGCTTCTGCGCCATGGCCTTGCGCAGCAGCGGTGCCAGCGGCGCTTTGATGCCCTGCGGATTACCTGCCGGAATGTCGCACCAGGGCGGCGCAAACAGGGCATGGTGGAACAGCGCGAAGGTGCTGTAGGTGTAGCGCTGGGCGGTGCTGTCGGCTGGCGGGTCGGTGCACAGGCCGATGCCGTGGGCGTCCACCTGTTCCAGCCCAAAGTCGCCCTTGCGGTGGTGTGTGGGGTTGGGCACCAGCCACAGGTGGGCCAGCTTGCCGCTGGCGGCGAAGCGATCCACCGCGGCCTGGCTGAAGACAAAGTCAGGTGCAAACACATCGCCCGCCATGGACCAGAACACGGGTGCCAACTGCGGTAGCGCACGGGCAATGCCGCCTGCGGTCTCCAGTGCACCGCCAAAGTCGCGCCCTTCGTGCGAGTAGTGCAGTGCCATGGGGGTAGAGGAATGCTCTGTTTTTGATAGCTGCTCGCGCAATGTTGACGGGGGCTGGGTGCTGATTCGGCTTCCAAAGTGCCCCTCGATCTGCTCCCCCAGCCAGGCCGTGTTGATGACGGCCTGGCCAAAGCCACCCTGGGCCAGCGCCTCCAGGTGGTATTGCATGAGGGGCTTGCCCTGCACTTCCAGCAGCGGTTTGGGGCAGGTGTCGGTCAGCGGGCGCATGCGCTCGCCGCGGCCAGCGGCCAGCACGATGGCGGGGGAGAGGGAGGACATGGGCGCTGAGCATAGCCCAGGCGGCGTAGGCGTGTGGTACAAACCGCCCCATAGAAAAAACAGCGGGGCCACAGGGCACTTGCGAACCAACACAGGGAGGACTTTATGGGTAGTCAACGTATCCAGGTGATCTTTGGGCTGATCATCGTCGCGATCGGTATTTACACCTTCATCAAGCGCGAGGTGCGTTTTTCCTGGTGGTCGCGCGATGATGGTGACGGCCCTGAATCGGAATTCACCGGCTTCATGGCCCAGCTGATCGGTGCCGGCCAGGTAGCGATTGGCATCACCACCATCTATTACGCCTGAATACTGGGCTTGGGTCTGCCACACCGGGCCGCTATCATCTTCACCACCTTCAACCGCAGGAGCACACCATGGGACTGATGGACTTCATCAAGAAACAGTTTATTGACGTCATTCAATGGACTGAAGAGGACGACGGTACGCTGGCCTGGCGCTTCCCTATGGCGGGCATGGAAATCCAGAACGGCGGCACGCTCATCGTGCGCGAATCGCAGGTCGCTGTGTTCGTCAACGAAGGCAAGGTGGCCGATGTGTTCGGCCCCGGCACGCACACGCTCACCACGCAAACGCTGCCGGTGCTGACCTACCTGAAGAACTGGGACAAGCTGTTCGAGTCTCCCTTCAAGAGCGATGTGTACTTCTTCAGCACGCGCCAGCAGATCGACCAGAAGTGGGGCACGCCCCAGCCCATCACCATCCGGGACGCCGACTTTGGCGCGGTGCGACTGCGCGCCTTTGGCAACTACAACTTCCGCATTGCCGACCCCAAGCTCTTCCACACTGAGATCTCGGGCACGCGCGAGAGTTACACCACGGCCGACATCGACGGCCAGCTGCGTGGTCTGGTGCTGCAGAACATCAGCAACGCGGTGGCTGGTAGTGGCATCGCGTTTTTGGACCTGGCAGCCAACCAGCTGAGTTTTGCGCAGGCGCTGGTGCGCCAACTGGCGCCCGAGTTCGAGAAGATCGGCCTGAAGCTTGAAGGCATGACGGTGCAAAACGTCTCCTTGCCCGAAGAGCTGCAGAAGATTCTGGACCAGAAAATCGGCATGGGCATGGTCGGCAACGACATGGGCAAGTTCATGCAGTACCAGACGGCGCAGGCCATCCCCAAGTTTGCCGAGGGCGCGGGTTCTGGCGGCGGCATTGCGGGCGATGCCATGGGCCTGGGGGCTGGTGTGGCGTTGGGCCAGGTGTTGGCGCAGAACTTGGCCAGCGGTTTGCAGGGCAATGCGGCGCCCGCCGCTGCCGCGGCGCAAGTGGCGGGTGTGAAGCCTGAGGATGTGATGGCTACGCTGGAGAAGCTGGGCGATCTGAAATCCAAGGGCATCCTGACGCAGGAAGAGTTTGATGCCAAGAAGGCGGAACTGCTGAAGAAGCTGGTGTAGTTATCGGCGAAGAGTCTGGGTGACCGAGCGTTCTGCTGCGTGTCCCCCGCCCTTCGGGCCCCTCCTTTACCTCCGCATAACGCTCGGTCACCCAGACTCCTCTTCACGCCTTGGCACTCGAAACTAGCAACACCCAACGCGCCTACCGGGCTCCGTGTCCGGGGTGTGGCGCACCTGTCAGCTTTCTGAGTGCGCAGAGCACGCATGCGGTCTGCGCGTTTTGCCAGAGTACGGTGGTGCGCAATGGCGACGTGTTGCAGCGCATCGGCAAGATGGCCGAGCTGTTTGACGACCACAGCCCGCTGCAGCTGCAGGCCAGTGGCACTTGGAATGGCCAGAGCTTCACGCTGCTGGGCCGGCTGCAATACAAATACGGCGAAGGTACCTGGACCGAGTGGCATGCGGTGCTGGGCGACGGCAGCAGCGCGTACCTGAGCGAAGACAACGGTGCCTACGTCTTTACCACGGCGCAGGCCGTGCAGCGCGAGATGCCGCCGGCCGAGCGCTTCCGCGTGGGGGCCACCACGGCCATCAATGGCAAGTCGTTCACTGTCGCCTCCAACCAATCGGTTGCGCTGATTGCGGCCCAAGGTGAGCTACCGCGCTTGCCTGAGCTGGGCACCAGCTTTGCGATGGTGGAGCTGCGCAGCCAGGCGGTGGACGCCAAGGGCGTGGGCGAGGTGCTCAGCGTGGACTACAGCAGCCAGCCGCCCAGCGTGAGCATGGGCAAATCGGTGCTGCTGGAGGACCTGAAGCTCACGGGCCTGAAAGACGAATCGGCCAAGGACGAAAAGGGTCGGCAGTTTGCCTGCCCCAACTGCGGTGCCACGCTGACCGTGAAGCTGGCCGGCAGCCAGAGCATGAGCTGCGGCTCGTGCAATAGCATCATTGACCTGTCACAGGGCATAGGTGGCGAGCTTAAGCACGCGATCCAGGACGAACCCGTGCAGCCGCTGATCCCGCTGGGTACCACGGGCATGCTGCAGGGGGCACAGTGGCAAGTGGTGGGGTTTCAGCACCGCATGGGCACCGACCCCAGCGACCCCGACGAACACTTTGGCTGGGAAGAGTACCTGCTGTACAACGCCAAGCGTGGCTTCATCTTCTTGGTGGATTCCACCGAGGGTTGGAGCGTGGTGCGCCCTGCAACCGGAGCACCGGTGGTGAGTGACAACCGGCAAAGCGCCACCTATCTGGGCACCCGCTACCAGCTCAAGGAGAGTTACACCGCACGCACCAACTACGTGGTGGGCGAGTTCTACTGGCAGGTGCGGCGTGACCAGGTGACGGAAAACCGCGACTACAGCAGCGGCAAAAACCTGCTGTCACTGGAACAAACGCCCAACGAGCTGACTTGGTCGGTGGGCAACACCATCGACAGTGCGACGGTGGCTATGGCCTTCAAGTTGAAGGACAAACAAGACCTGCTCAGGCGCACGGACGTGGGGCCGCTGGTATCCACCAACAACCCCTTGATGCGTCAGGAGTTCTGGGTCTTTATCGTGGTGGTGCTGATCTTCCTGGCGATGACACGCTGCTCACCCGACTGCGACCCGAATGTGGAGAACTGCTCCAGCAGCAGTTACCGCACCTCGGGCGGTTCGTTTGGCGGATTCTCGTCGGGCGGTGGGCACAAATAGATGTTGGAATTTTCAAGGAGATGACCATGGATTGGTTGAAACCGGATGTGGTGTTGGGCTCGGTGCTGTATGCGGTGATGGGGGTGCTGATTTTCTGGATCAGCTTCCTCATCATTGACAAGATCACGCCCTATAACCTGTGGCTCGAGATTGTGGAAAAGCAGAACAAGGCGCTGGCCCTGGTGGTGGCGGCCATGTCACTGGGCATCTGCATCATCGTGGCGGCAGCCATCCATTGAAGACTGAGGTCTTGGAGCCGCAGGCGCAGCACCCCGGGCCGCGCCCGGTGGAGGTGGCGCTGCTCGCCTCGGTGTTTGTGGTGGCGGCCTGCGGGCTGGTGTACGAGCTGGCCGCTGGTGCGCTGGCCTCGTACCTGCTGGGCGATTCGGTGCTGCAGTTCAGCACCGTCATCGGGGCCTACCTGTTTGCCATGGGCATTGGCTCCTACCTGTCGCGCTTCTTCGAGCGGCAGCTCAGCGCCCACTTCTTGCGCATAGAACTGATGGTGGCCCTTGCCGGTGGTGCGCTACCAGCTATTCTTTTTGTAGCGCATGCCCTTTTGCCGGGTTCCTTTCGCTTCGTGCTCTACGCCATGGTGCTGTTGGTGGGCATTCTGGTGGGGCTGGAGATTCCGCTGGTCATGCGCATCCTCAAGCGCAATGTGGCGCTCAAGGATCTGGTCTCGCAGGTGCTGACCTTTGACTACCTGGGTGCGCTGGTGGTGTCGGTGGCGTTTCCGCTGCTGCTGGTGCCCAAGCTGGGGCTGGTGCGCACCGGGCTGTTGTTTGGGCTGCTGAATGCGGTGGTGGCGCTGTGGGCGCTGTGGCTGTTCCGCCATGAACTGCGCCGCTTTGCGGCCCACGCCTGGGCCTGCGCGGCCACGCTCGCCCTGCTGGGTGCGGGCATGGTGGTGGCCGACCACATCACTACCTGGGCCGAGGACAAGCTCTACCAGGACAAGGCCGTCATCGCGCAGACCACGCCCTACCAGCGCATCGTGGTGACCTACGCGCCTGGCGAGGGCCGCATGGGCTATCGCCTCTTCCTCAACGGCAACCTGCAGTTCGCCCAGCGCGACGAATACCGCTACCACGAGGCCCTGGTGCACCCCGCCATGGCCGCGTTCTCGGCCACCGGCGCGTCACCCAAGAAGGTGGCCGTGTTGGGCGGCGGCGATGGCATGGCCGTGCGCGAGATCCTCAAGTACCCCGGCGTAGAGAGCGTCACGCTGGTGGAGCTGGACCCGGCCATGACCACCCTGTTCACCCAGACGCCGGAGCTGGCCGTGCTCAACAGCGAGTCGCTGCGCTCGCCCAAGGTCAAGGTCATCAACACCGATGCCTTCACCTGGCTCCAGGGCACCGAAGAAGTGTTCGATGTCATCGTGGTCGACTTCCCCGACCCCACCAACTTCTCGGTCGGCAAGCTGTTTACCAACGCCTTCTACGCCTTGCTGGACAAGCACTTGGCAGCCTCCGGCTACGCGGTGGTACAGACCACCTCGCCGCTGATTGCGCGCAAGAGTTTCTGGACCGTGGTTACCACCATCGAATCCGTCGGTCTGACCGCCACGCCGTATCACGCGCATGTGCCCAGCTTTGGTGAATGGGGATTTGTGCTGGCCAGCCGTCGCCCTTGGCGCATGCCCACTTCGCTGCCCGCAGGCCTGCGCTTTCTGAACGTGCCCAGCCTGCCGCTGCTGTTCGACTTTCCGCAAGACATGGGCCGCGTGCCCACCGAGGTGAACAGGCTGTCCAACCAGGTGCTGGTGACGACGTATGAAGAGGAATGGGGCAGGGTGGCGAAGTGAAACCAGCGCGCGAAAAAAAAGCCAACTTCCCCAGCGGGGTAGAGGCTTTCTTCCTGTTTGTAGCCCTGTTCGTGTTGGAGTATGTGCTGGGCCTGGCCCTGTACGATGCGCGCCACGTGCTGGGTCTGCACTCCTCCCAACTGATGGTGATGGTGGTGCTCCTGGGCAATGGGCTGCTGCTCAGCGGCATCCTGCACTTCAAAAGCATGGGCTACCGCGAACTGTTGCACCCCAGCGCGACTTCCCCCTGGGCCACGGCCGTCTTCCTCATCCCCCTGGTGCTCTTGCTGGTGCCCAGCTTGCTGCTGGTGTTCTGGAGCGTGACGGAGCTGGTGGTGGCCTGGTTTCCCATGTCACGCGCCGAAGAGGCGATGTTTGCCAGCATGGACGGGCTGGACTTGGCGACCGTGCTGGCGATTTGTGTGCTGGCGCCAGTCGTGGAGGAGATGCTGTTCCGGGGCGTCATCCTGCGCAGCTTTTTGCAGCAGTACGACCGGCGTCAGGCCATTTGGGGTTCAGCGCTGTTGTTCGGGGTGGCCCATCTCAATATCTACCAGTTTGTGGTGGCCGTGGGCATGGGGCTGCTGCTTGGCTGGCTGTACGAGCGCAGCCGCTCCCTGATCCCCTGCATGGCTCTGCATGCCGCCTACAACACGGGCACCGTGGCGTTGTCCGCCACCCTGGGTGAAGGCGCTACATCACCGGTCGTGTCCGTGTCCGCGCCTGCTGCGGCCTGGGGCGCAGCCTTGGCGGCTGCCCTGCTCGCTAGCTGGGGCCTTCGGCGCTTGCTGGGCAAGGCGGCGGTATGACGGGGCATGCCTACAGCTACCGCAGCGATGCCCGCGTACCCCGTTTTGCGGATGACAAGCCACTCATCGTGTTCGATGGCCATTGCGTGCTGTGCTCGGGTTGGGCCAACTTTGTTATCAAGCACGACCGACGTCGCGTGTACCGCCTGCTGGCTGCCCAAACCCCTTTGGGGCAAGCCCTGTATGCCCACTATGGCCTGGGGGGCGACGATTACCAGAGCAACCTGCTGATCGCCTCGGGCCAGGTTTTCATCAAATCGGAAGGCAGCATCCGCATGGCGGAAGGTCTGGGCTGGCCTTGGCGTGCCGTCGGGGTGTTGCGTGCGCTGCCCCTGCCGTGGCGCGATGCGCTGTACAGCTGGGTGGCACGCAACCGCATCCGCTGGTTTGGCCGCCAGGAAGTCTGCTACTTGCCGGATCCCAAGGACGCGGACCGCTTTGTGGTGGGAGACGGTTCGTGAACCTGCGGGACGACGCCTCCGCCAGCCTGTTCCAGCGCCTGCTGGGCAACGCATTTGCACAGCTGGCGCCAGCCGTGCAGCGCGGGCACCAGCCCGGCGAAGTTTTGCTCATGTCGGGCCAGGCCTCGGTGCGGCGCGGGTCCGGGCTGCTGGCGCGTGCGCTGTGCCGCGTCATCGGCTTTCCTGCGGCGGGCGATGCTGTGCCGGTCAGTGTGCACATGCAAACACAGGGCGCCGGGGAGCGCTGGCAGCGGCGCTTTGGCGCGCAGCGGTTCGAGAGCCACTTCAGCCTGGGCCAGGGCCCACAGCAGGGGTTGCTGGTGGAGCAGTTCGGCCCGCTGCGGTTTCACATTTCTCTAGCGGTGGTGGACGGGGCCTTGCTGTGGGCGGTGCGCAGCGGCGCTTTGTGGATCATTCCGTTGCCTGCCCTGCTGCTCCCCAGCGGAGACAGCCGCGAATATGAGTCCGAGGGGCGCTTCCACTTCGATGTGGAGATTGCCCACCCGCTGGCAGGGCTTCTCGTGCAGTACCGCGGCTGGCTGGAGCCTGCTGCTCTGTGAAACGCCGCCATTTCCTCGCCGCCGCGGCGCCCCTGCCCTTGCTCGGCTGTGCACCATCGGCTTCCGACATGCGCCATATCACCGGCGGCTTTACCGGTATCCAAGTGGAGCGCGGCCACCAACTGCGCGACACCACCGCTTGGCCGACGCCCACCGTCACCCACCGCACCCACACCGTCATCGCTGGTGGCGGTGTGGCCGGCCTGGCCGCGGCGCGCGCCCTGCACTTGCGCGGACAAGACGACTTTGCGCTGCTGGAGCTGGAAGACGGCGCGGGTGGCAATGCGCGCGGTGGCGCGGTCGGCGGCATCGCCTGCCCGCTGGGTGCGCACTACCTACCGCTGCCCAGCGACGACGCGCCCGAAGTGCAAGACCTGCTGGAAGAACTGGGGCTGCGCCAGCGCGTGGCCGGGCGCTGGCAGTACGACGAGCGCCACCTCTGCCACAGCCCCCAGGAGCGCTTGTTTTTCAACGGCACCTGGCAGGACGGCCTGCTGCCCGTGCAGGGCGTGGGCGAGTCCACGCTGGTGCAGTACCGCAGGTTCTCGGCGTTGGTGGAGCAGGCACGCAACGCAGCCAAGTGGACCATTCCAATACAAAACAGGCCTCTGGCCCCCGTGAAACGTGCGCTAGCAGCTATGACTTTCATAGCATATCTGGAGCAAAACGGTCTGACCGACCCGCACCTGCGCTGGTACCTGGACTACTGCTGCCGCGACGACTACGGCGCGGGCATTGCCACGGTGTCTGCCTGGGCCGGCATCCACTACTTCGCCAGCCGTCACGGCTTCCACGCGCCGGGTGCCGAGTCCGCCGAGCGCGAAGGCCTGCTGACTTGGCCCGAGGGCAATGCCTGGCTCACGCGCCGCCTGGCCGCGCCCCTGGGCGAGCGCCTGCGCACGGGCTGTGTGGTGCTGCGCGTGGCACAGGGCCGGCACGGCGTGGAGGTGGACGCCTTCAACACCGCGACGCAGCAGGTAGAACGCTGGCAGGCGCAGCAGGCCATCGTGGCGCTGCCGATTTTTGTGGCGGCGCGCGTGGTGGAAGGCGCACCCGACTTTTTGCGCCAAGCCGCACAGCGCGTGGTCTACGCGCCCTGGCTGGTGGCCAACATCCATATCCGCGAACCGCTGCGGGATCGGCCCGGCCCGGCGCCAAGCTGGGACAACGTGATTTACACCGAGGCCGGTGGCGGACTGGGCTACGTGGATGCCATGCACCAGAGCCTGCACCCCGTGCCCGGTGCCACGGTGCTGACCCACTACCGCGCGCTGGGTGATGTGGCGGGTGGACCCAGCGCCGGGCGCAAGCAGCTGCTGGAGCAGCCGTGGACCCATTGGCGCGACACCATCCTGGCCGAACTGGCCACCGCCCACCCCGACCTGCCCGCCAAAGCCACGCGCATGGAGCTGACCCGCTACGGCCATGCCATGGCCATCCCGGTGCCATCGGTTGCAGGTCAAATTGGCTTCCAGCCCTCGTCAGATGTGCGCAAACAGCTATCAAAAAAAGAGCAATTTACGCTCGCCCAAGGCCGCCTGCGGTTTGCCCACAGCGACTGGGCGGGCTACTCCATCTTTGAAGAGGCCTTCACGCTGGGGCACGTGGCCGGTCAGGCCTAGGCAGGCGGCTGTTCATAATGCGCGCTCACCCTTTCATCTCTATGCCAACCATTCCCTGGGGCCCTTGGCCCATGCGTCTTCTCAAAATCAGCCTGGTACTGGGCGTGCTGGCGGTGGCGTTTTTGCTGTCGGCCATCGCCTTCTTGTACCCGCAGCTGCCCGATACCTCCTCGCTGTCCAACTACCAGCCCAAGCAGCCGCTGCGTGTGCTCACGGCCGATGGCGTGGAGATTGGCGGCTTTGGCGCCGAGAAGCGGGTGTACCAGCGCATTGACCAGATTCCTGCGCTGATGAAAGACAGCCTGCTGGCGGTGGAAGACTCGCGCTTTTACTCGCACCACGGGTTGGACCCGGTGGGCATGGCACGCGCGGCGCTGGCCATCGTGACGGGCGGGCGCATGCAGGGCGCCTCCACCATCACGCAGCAGGTGGCGCGTACGTTCTTTCTGAGCCGCTCGCGCACGGTGGAGCGCAAACTCAAGGAGGCCATGCTGGCCTTCAAGATTGAATCGCAGCTCAGCAAGGACCAGATCCTGGAGCTCTACATGAACCAGATTTATCTGGGTTCACGTTCCTACGGCTTTGAGGCCGCGGCGCAAACCTACTTTGGCAAAACCCTGTCGGCGCTTACGCCAGCCGAGTGCGCCATGCTGGCGGGCTTGCCGCAAAACCCCTATTTCGCCAACCCTATCCACAACCTGGAGCGGGCGCGGGCGCGGCAGTTGGTGGCCCTGGGTCGCATGCGCTCGCAAGGTGTGATTGACGGTGGGCAGTATGCCGAGGCGCTGCTGGAAAAATTGGTGGTGCGCAAGCTCAATGACGTGGAGGTGCATGCCGAGTACGTGGCCGAGATGGTGCGCCAGCAGGTGTACGCCCAGTTTGGTGAACTCAGCTACACCACGGGCCTGAACGTCACCACCACCCTGCGCTCTACGGAGCAACAGGCCGCGTACAAGGCCCTGCGCCGTACGCTGGTGGAGCACTCGCTGCGCCAGGCGTGGCGCGGCCCCGAAGGCTTTGAGGCCCTGGCCCCGGCACTCAAGGACGATGACCCCGCCGTGGCCCAGGCCCTGGCCGACTTTGACGACGACGATGACCTGCGCCTGGCCATCGTCACACGCGCCACCCCGAAGGCGGTGACCGTGGTGTTGGCCTCGGGCGAGGTGTTGCAGATCGACGGCGCAGGCCTGCGCGCCGCGCAAAGCGGCCTGGCCGACTCCGCCTCCAACAAGGTGAAGGTGCGCCGTGGTGCGGTGGTGCGTGTGGTGCAACAGGGCAAGACCTGGGCGCTGGTGCAGTGGCCCGAAACCGAGGGCGCCTTCGTGGCGCTGGACCCGCTCAATGGCGAGGTGCGTGCGTTGGTGGGGGGCTTTGACTTTCACCGCAACCAGTTCAACCATGTGACCCAGGGCTGGCGCCAGCCCGGTTCCAGCTACAAGCCTTTCATCTATTCCGGCGCCATCGAAAACGGTGTGCAGCCCGACACCCTGGTCAATGACGCGCCACTGGAAAACGTGGGCGACTGGGCACCGGAAAACGACGATGGCAGCACCGACGGCCCCATCACCCTGCGAACCGCACTGGCCCGCTCCAAAAACCTGGTGTCCATCCGGCTCATGCAGTTTCTCTCGCCCCAGGGCGCGCGGGACTGGACCAGCCGTTTCGGTTTCGATGTGGAACGCCAGCCCGCTGATCTCACGCAGGCCCTGGGTACGGGTTCGACCAACCCGCTGCAACTGGCCGGTGCCTACGCCGTGCTGGCCAACGGCGGCTTCCGTGTGGCGCCGCAGTTTGTCAAGACCATCACCCGTGCCAATGGTGAAGTGGTGTTCGAGGCCCCGACGCAGGCGTTGAATGAGTCCTTGCGCACCGTGCCGCAGCGCAACACCTTCCTCGTCTCCAGCCTGCTGCAGGATGTCACGCGCGTGGGCACTGCTGCCCGTGCCCAGGCCACGCTGAAACGCCCCGACCTGTATGGCAAAACCGGTACCACCAACGATGTGGTGGACGCGTGGTTCGCGGGTTACCAGCCCAGCCTGGTGGCCGTGGCCTGGGTGGGCTACGACACACCGCGCAGCCTGGGCTCGCGCGCGTCGGGTTCCGCATTGGCGCTGCCCGCGTGGATCGAGTTCATGGCTACGGCCCTCAAGGGTGTGCCCGTGCAGGAGGTGCAGCCGCCCGCCGGGGTGGAGCGCATCGATGGTGACTGGCGCTACAGCGAATGGGCTTTCGGTGGCTTCGTGCGCACCCTGGGCATGGACGCGCAGACCATCAGCCCGTCCCTGGCCGTGCACCCCACGCTGGAGTCCAGCCTGGCACCGCCTTGGGCGCCTGTGGTGCACTGAGAATTTCGGACCAGCGGCTGTGGCTGGCCGTTAAGCGTGTGCAGGGCGAACCTGCCAGCCCCCTAGAATTTACGCGGGAGGCTGCACGACAGGGTGTGGCTGGATACAACACAGATAAACAGGCCTGCATCCATGAATCCAGACAACGCACTGCGCAGCCAGCTGCTCAAGGTCCTTTGCTTTGCGGCACTGGCGCTTTTTCTCATCCCCGCGCTGACCTACGGCTTCGTCCGTTACGCCGCCCACCAGGACGATGTGGCCTTCCAGCGTTCAGTGGAAGAACGTGTCTACGCGGACACCACGGCCTCCAGTGAGGAGAAGGAAGCGCATATCGCCTTCTACCGCCAGCGACCGCCCTCCACCATCTGCGACAACCGCGAGCCCGATGCGCAGCGCTACCGAGAGGCCGTCTGCGAGCCGTTTGGCGAGGTCTGGCAGTTCCATCTGGTGCGCCAGGTCGCGGGCTGGACCCTGGTGGCTGGGGTGGTTGTCTTGCTCGCGATTGCAGCACTGGGCGCGCTGGCGTTTGGAAACCGCAAGCTGCAGTACGGCAGCTTTGTGGTGGGCTGGCGCCTGATGATGCTGGCCAGTGCGGCTGCGGTGGTGGTGCAGGGTGCCGCGTTGGTGTGGCTGTCGTTCTGGGTGACCGCGTTTTTCTTCCACAAGTACTACCTCAAGCTGATCCTCATTGCCGGCGTGCTGGCGCTGGGTGCGGTGTGGGTGGTGGTCATGAAAATTTTCCAGCGCGTGGCGCTGAACAACACGGTGGAGGGTGAGGTGGTGACCGAGTCCGACGCCCCCTTGCTGTGGCGCCGCATCCGCCACATGGCGGCGCGCCTGAAGACGGCGCCACCCGACCACATCGTGGCCGGCATAGACACCAATTTCTTTGTGACTGAAACCCCGCTCACCGTAGGCCAAAAGACCTTGCAGGGACGCAGCTTGTTCGTCAGCATTCCGCTGCTGCGCGTGCTGAGCCTGCAAGAGGCTGACGCGGTGCTGGGCCACGAACTGGCGCACTTCCGCGGCGGCGACACGCGCAACAGTGCGCGGCTAGGCCCCAAGCTGCAGCAGTACGACCACTACATGCACGGCCTGGGCGAAGGCGGTCTGGCGTTCGTGGTGGTGCCATTTATGCAGCTCTACCGCATGGTGTTCCAGCTCGCGCTGTCGCGCGACAGCCGGGCGCGCGAGTTCAAGGCCGACCGCATGGCCGCCAAGCTAGTGTCGCCGCAGGGCATCGTGCAGTCGCTCATCAAGATTGCGGCCTACGACCATTACCGCTCCAACACCGAACGCACGCTGTTTGAAAGCGACCGCAAACTCGACGGTGCGCTGGGCATTGGGCAGGCCGTGGCGCAGGGCCTGCACCCGTATGCGGCATCGGACGATTTCTTTGACGACATGCGCACGGCCCACGTGCCTCACCCGTTTGACAGCCACCCGCCCATCGCCCAGCGCATGCGCCATGTGGGCCACGTTGTGCTGCCGGACAACTACGGCGCCATCGTGCGCGAAACGCCCACCACCACCTGGGCCGATGAGATCCTGACGGCCGCGGACATTGAGCGGCGCCTGTGGGCGCAGTACGAGGCCCAGTTTGCCCAGAACCATGAGCAGACCCTGGCCTACCGCTATGAGCCGGCCAACGACGAAGAGCGCCAACTGGTGCTCAAGTACTTTCCGCCGGTGGTGTTTGCGCTCAAGAACCAGGCGTCCATCGAGATCAACTACAGCGGCATTGCGCCTTCAGGAGAGGACGTGCTGCCCTGGGACAGCGTCAAGTCCCTGCAGTACAAGGAGAGCAGTTTTGGCGACAGCCTCATCGTCACCCTGCATGAAAAAGGCCTGATAGGCGCCAAGACCACCAAGCTCAAATTGGCGGGCCTGGGCAAACAAAAAGACGCGTTCAATGCCGCCGTCAGCCACTATTGGCGCCGCCACCAGATCATGCGGGCGCAGTAGCTTGCGGGGGCTGCGGCAGCGTGCCGCGTTGCAACTGGTGCTGCTCGACATGCTTCGCATCAAACAGCTGCATCAGCGTGGCCAGCAGGGCATACGCCTTGGCCGAGTGGTCGCTGCCCATGTTGCAGACATACACATCCAGCGTCACCGCGCGTTGCTCGGGCCAGGTGTGCACGCACAGGTGCGACTCGGCCAGCAGCACCGTAGCGGTCACGCCGCCAGGGCCCTGGTCTGTGGCGGGGAAGGCGTGCGTCGCCTGGGACACGGCTTGCAGCCCGGCCGCTTGCACGGCGCGCACGCAGAAGTCGACCAGTGGCCCGGCCTCGGTTAGCCAGTCCATCGCACAGCGGCAGCCATGCAGGTCGGCGGTGAGGTGAAGTCCTTGCATGGTGAGGGCACGCTCAGCGGGTGCCTACGGCCACCTTGCCGAACACGGCCTGGGCCTCTCGAGGCAGGCTGCGCCAATACACCGGGTTGGCCTGCACCACGCCACCCAGCGCGGCCGCGGCTTGCCAGCCCCAGCGGGGCTGGTACAAAAAGGCACGCGCCAGGCCCACCAGGTCGGCCTCGCCGCTTTGCAAAATGGCCTCGGCCTGGTGCGGATCGGTGATCAGGCCCACGGCAATGGTCAAGAGGCCACTGGTCTCGCGGATCTGCCGCGCAAAGTCCACCTGGTAGTTGGGCCCCAGAGCGATTTTTTGCTGCGGCGACACGCCGCCGCTGGACACATGGATGAAGTCGCAACCCAGGGCCTTCAGGCGCTTGGCAAACTCGGCGCTCTGGTGGACGTCCCATGCACCTTCCACCCAGTCTGTGGCCGAGAGACGCAGGCCCAGCACGCCGTCATAGACCGCGCGCACCGCAGCAAACACCTCCAGCGGAAAGCGGATACGGTTCTCGAAATTGCCACCGTAAGCGTCATGGCGCTGGTTGGCAATGGGTGATAGAAATTCGTGCAGCAGGTAGCCATGGGCGCTATGGATTTCAATGGCTTCAATGCCCATACGGTCGGCACGACGTGCGGCGTCGACAAAGCCTTGCTTGATGCGTTCCATGCCGGTCGCGTTCAGCTCGGTGGGCGGGGCTTCGCCTGGCAGTTGCGGCAGTGCCGACGGGCCAAAGGTCTCCCAGCCGCCGTCTTCGGGTGCCATCAGCTGGCCGCCTTCCCATGGAATATGGCTGGAGGCCTTGCGCCCTGCGTGCGCGAGCTGGATGCATACCGGCACCTGGGGTGCCAGTTTGCGTGCACGCGCCAGCTTGTCGGCCAGCGCGGCTTCGGTGCGGTCGTCCCACAGGCCCAGGCAGGCCGAGGTGATGCGGCCTTCGGGCAGCACACCGGTGGCCTCGATGGTGAACAGGCCGGCACCGCTGTTGAGCAAGTTGGCCCAGTGCATCAGGTGCCAGTCGGTGGCTTCACCGTTGACGGACTGGTACTGGCACATGGGTGCGATGACGATGCGGTTGGGCAGGGTGAGGCCACCACGGGGCGATGGTAGGGTCAGGGGAGTGAAAAGCAGGCTCATGCACAAAAGCATAGCCCAAGGATCAAAGGCGGTGCGGTACCGCCGTGTAACGTCCCCTCGGCGCGGCCCGGTAAAATCGGGGGAGTTTCACCCTTCCCACCGTTTTTCAACCTTACCCCGGAGTTGCCCCCGCATGGCCCCCACCCCCAATACCAAAGACATGGCGAATGCCATCCGCGCACTTGCCATGGACGCCGTCCAACAAGCCAACTCGGGTCACCCCGGCGCCCCCATGGGCATGGCAGACATGGCCGTAGCGTTGTGGGGCGAGCACCTGAGCCACAACCCGACCAACCCTGGCTGGTTGAACCGTGACCGCTTCATCCTGTCCAACGGCCACGGCTCCATGCTGATCTATGCGCTGCTGCACCTGACCGGCTACAAGCTGCCGATTGCAGAGCTGAAGAACTTCCGCCAGTTGCACAGCAAGACCCCGGGTCATCCGGAGTTTGGCTATACCGCCGGTGTGGAAACCACCACCGGCCCGCTGGGCCAGGGCATCACCAATGCCGTGGGCTTTGCCCTGGCTGAAAAGTTGCTGGCCAAAGAGTTCAACCGCGAAGGCCATGCCATCGTGGACCACCACACCTATGTGTTCATGGGTGACGGTTGCCTGATGGAAGGCATCAGCCACGAAGCCGCCGCATTGGCCGGCGCCTGGAAGCTGGGCAAGCTGATTGCGCTGTACGACGACAACGGCATCTCCATCGACGGCCAGGTCGCGCCCTGGTTCATCGACAACACCGCCCAGCGTTTTGTTGCCTATGGCTGGAACGTCATCGGCCCGGTGGACGGCCACGATGCTGCCGCTGTGTCTGCTGCCATTGCGCAGGCCAAGGCCGGCACGGACAACCGCCCCACGCTGATCATCAGCAAGACCCACATCGGCAAGGGCAGCCCCAACCGTGCCAACACCTCCAAGGCCCACGGCGAACCCCTGGGCGCCGAAGAAATCAAGCTCACACGCGAAGCCATCGGCTGGAGCCATGCGCCCTTCGTCATCCCCAAAGAGGTGTATGCCGACTGGGACGCCAAGGAAAAAGGCAAGGCCGCAGAGGCCGCCTGGAACGACAAGTTCGCCGCCTACAAAGCAGCCTTCCCCGAGCTGGCCAAGGAACTGCTGCGCCGCATGAAGGGCGACCTGCCCAAGGGATTTGTGCAGACCGCGGTGGACACCGTGATTGCTGCCCACCAAAAGGGCGAAACCGTGGCCAGCCGCAAGGCCAGCCAGCTGGCGCTGGAGTCCTTCACCGCCGCTTTGCCTGAGCTGCTGGGCGGCTCGGCTGATTTGACCGGATCCAACCTCACCAACACCAAGAGCACGCCCAACCTGCGCTTTGACGCGCTGACCGGCGCCGTGGTGACCAACGAAGCCGGCCAGGGCGGCCGCCACATCAACTACGGTGTGCGCGAATTCGGCATGGCCGCCATCATGAACGGCGTCGCCCTGCACGGTGGTTTCATCCCCTACGGCGGTACCTTCCTGACCTTCAGCGACTACAGCCGCAACGCCATCCGCATGGCCGCACTGATGAAGCTGCGTGTGGTGCACGTGTTCACGCACGACTCCATCGGTCTGGGCGAAGACGGCCCCACCCACCAGTCCATTGAGCACGCCGCCAGCCTGCGTCTGATTCCCAACCTGGACGTGTGGCGCCCTGCCGATACGGCAGAAACCGCCGTGGCATGGACCGTGGCTCTGCAAAACAAGGCCAAACCCACCGCACTGCTGCTGAGCCGCCAGAACATTGCCTATATTGCCAAAACAGACTCCGCCGATGCACCCGATGCCTCCGGTCTGGACGCCATCAGCAAGGGCGCCTATGTGCTGTCCGAGCCTTCGGACGTGGGCCTTAAGAAGAAGACCCAGGCCGTGATCATTGCCACCGGTTCCGAAGTGCAACTGGCCATCGCCGCCCAAAAGCTGCTGGCAGAGCGCAAGATTGCGGTGCGCGTGGTCTCCATGCCTTCCACCACCACGTTTGACCTGCAAAGCAGCGAATACAAGTCTGCGGTTCTGCCCGCCGGCCTGCCGCGCGTGGCGGTTGAAATGGGCTCCACCGGTGGCTGGTGGAAGTACGGCACCGCGGCCGTGGTGGGCTTGGACACCTATGGTGAATCCGCTCCCGCGCCCGTGCTGTTCAAGCACTTCGGCTTTACCGCCGAGAACGTTGCGGACACCGTACAGACGGCGCTGACCCGCAAGGCGTAAACAGGCATCTGGTTTTTGGTTCGACATTTTTTTGAAGAGAGAAGCACATGACTATCAAGATTGGTATCAACGGTTTTGGCCGCATCGGCCGCATGGTGTTCCGCGCCGCCATCCAGAACTTCAACGACGTGGAAATCGTCGGCATCAACGACTTGCTGGAGCCTGACTACCTCGCCTATATGCTGCAGTACGACAGCGTGCACGGCCGCTTCAAGGGTGACGTGTCCATCGACAACGGCGCCCTCATCGTCAACGGCAAGAAGATCCGCCTGACGCAAGAGCGTGACCCTGCCAACCTGAAGTGGTCCGACGTCGGTGCCGACATCGTGGTCGAATCCACCGGCCTGTTCCTGACCAAGGAAACCGCGCAAAAGCACATCGACGCTGGCGCCAAGAAGGTCATCCTGTCGGCGCCTTCCAAGGACGACACCCCCATGTTCGTTTACGGCGTGAACCACACCACCTACAAGGGTGAGGCCATCATCTCCAACGCTTCGTGCACCACCAACTGCCTGGCCCCTCTGGCCAAGGTGATCCACGACAAGTTCGGTATCAAGCGCGGCCTGATGACTACCGTGCACGCCACCACTGCCACCCAGAAGACGGTGGACGGCCCTTCCAACAAAGACTGGCGCGGTGGCCGCGGCATTCTGGAAAACATCATTCCTTCCAGCACTGGTGCTGCCAAGGCCGTGGGTGTGGTGATTCCTGAGCTGAACAAGAAGCTCACCGGCATGTCCTTCCGCGTGCCGACCAGCGATGTGTCCGTGGTTGACCTGACCGTGGAACTGAACACCTCCGCCACATTGGCCGAGATCAATGCCGAGTTGAAGGCGCAATCCGAAGGCGCACTCAAGGGCGTGCTGGGTTACACCGAAGACAAAGTGGTGGCCACCGACTTCCGCGGTGACAGCCGCACCTCCATCTACGACGCCGAAGCCTCCATCGCCCTGGACGGCACCTTCGTCAAGCTGGTGAGCTGGTACGACAACGAATGGGGTTACTCCAACAAGGTGTTGGAAATGGCTCGCGTAGTCGCCAAGTAAGCACCGCTGCGGACTGGGCTGCTCTACGCCGAGGCCTGCCTCGGGCGGGCCTCCATTGCAATAGATTTATTGCAATGGAGGTAATCCGTTGCGAGCGTTGAGTGCCGGAACCTTTGAAAATGCTTCGGCGATGAAATCCATGAAGACGATGGCCCGCTTCGGAAGAAGTCTGTTCGCTACATAAATGATTTGTATAGGCACAGGCGGGGCACCATATTCCGTCAGCAGCAATTGCAAATTTCCGTTCTTCAGCCCTTCCTCAAACAGCCATTCCGGGCCAAGTGCGATCCCCAGCCCCGCATTGACAGATTGGCGTGCGGCCTCAGGTGAGTTGACCCGAAGCCTGCCAGAGACGGGAACATCGGTATCCCGGAAACGCCATGTGGCACCAGTCGACAGCAAGGTGTAGACCACGCAATCGTGCTCGCGCAGATCATCGGGCGTGCTGGGGACTCCGCGTTGGGCCAGGTACCCCTTGCTGGCAACGCACACGCGCTCGAACAAACCGATGCGCCGCGCGCGCAGTGCGCTGTCTTCCAAATGCCCGATCCGAATCGCGAGCTCAGCGCCCTCATCGACCAGATTCACATAGCGGTCATTGATCTGGAGGTCCAGCGACAACCCTGGATAGCGCCCCAGGAAGGCAGGCACATGCGGCAACACGAATGTATGGGCCAGTGCCGTCGGACAAGCGACGCGCAGCAATCCGGAGGGGTTGACGTTCTCCCTGAACGACGACTCTGATTCGTCCACGGCGTCAAGAATTCGCCGGGCTTCCGCGTAGTAGCGTTCCCCCTCAGGTGTGAGGGCAAGCTTGCGCGTCGACCGGTGCAGCAACCTGGTTTGCAGATGATCTTCCAGTGCCGCCACATGGCGACTGACGTTCGGCTGCCCTAAACCCAAGTCGCGGCCCGCAGCGGAGAAACTGCCCGTCTCCACAGCACGAGCGAAGCATGTCATCAACAAAAAACGATCCACGTGAAGCCCTTTATTCATGCAATTGGCGCATGAAATGTATTCATAAATACCATCTTATGCAATTTCCACTATGAGTGGATAGTTCTCCCCTTGGCAGGTCAGCCAAGGTTGGTTGACCCCCGAATCATCTACAGGAGAACTTTTATGTCCCGCTTGCAAGGCAAACGTACTCTCATCACCGGCGGCACCAGCGGCATTGGCCTGGAAACGGCCAAACAGTTCCTTGCCGAAGGCGCACGCGTCATCGTCACCGGCGTCAATCCGGATTCCATCGCAAAGGCCCAGGCGGAGCTGGGTAGCGAGGTCCTGGTGCTGCGTGCAGACTCAGCCAGTGTGGCCGCGCAGAAGGCGTTGGCGCAAGCCGTCCAGACGCACTATGGCCAGCTCGACATCGCCTTTCTCAACGCCGGCGTCTCCGTCTGGTTGCCGATCGAAGCGTGGACGGAGGAAATGTTTGATCGCTCGTTCGACATCAACGTCAAGGGGCCTTACTTCCTGATCCAAGCACTGTTGCCTGTTTTCGCGAACCCCGCATCGGTGGTGCTCAATACGTCGGTCAGCGCGCACGTCGGCGCGGCGAATTCGTCGGTCTATGCCGCGACCAAGGCCGCGTTTCTAAACATGTCGAAGACGCTTTCGAGCGAACTGCTCGGACGCGGTATCCGTGTCAACGCCGTCAGCCCTGGCCCGGTTGAAACGCCGCTGTACGACAAGATGGGCATTCCTGACGCCTATCGCGATCAGCTCAACAAGGACATCGCCGCAACCATTCCGTTCGGCCGCTTCGGCACGCCGGAGGAAGTAGCCAAGGCGGTGCTGTACCTCGCTTCCGACGAGTCCCGATGGACGGTCGGCTCCGAAATCATCGTTGACGGTGGTCGCACTCTTAACGGCTGATTGCAGACGGCACCTTCTGCCAGCCTTTGAGCTATCGCCCTCGGCAGGATTTCACGAAGCCACACGGGTAAATCAGCCGCGATGCGCCCGCCCCACATGCGTGGGGGGCTTCCTGTTTACAAGGAGCATTCCGATGCCACAAACGCAATTGACACTCGTCAGCCACCCTCTATGCCCGTTCGTTCAACGGGCGGCGATCGTCCTTCTGGAAAAGGGCGTGCCCTTCGACAGGATCGACGTCGATCTCGCGGCCAAGCCGAACTGGTTTTTGGCGCTTTCGCCGACCGGCAAGGTGCCATTGCTCAAGGTAAGCCAGGCGGATGGGTCGGACGCCGTTCTCTTCGAAAGCATGGTGATCTGCGAATATCTCGAGGAATCTCAGGCCGGCGCAGGGCTGTATCCCGTCGATGCGCTGTCCCGTGCCCGGCAGCGGGGCTGGATCGAGTTCGGCACGGCGACCCTCGCCGAGGCCTGGCAGTTCCTCAACGCCAAGGATCGCCTGACCGCAGATGCAAAGCAGGCGGCGTTCCAGGGCAGGCTCCAGCAACTGGAGACGGTGCTCGTGGAAGGGCCTTATTTCGGCGGTTCTGCCTTCGGCATGGTCGACGCAGTGTTCGCGCCCCTCTTCCGCTATTTCGACATCCTCGATCCGACGGTATCGCAGCCGATCTTCGAGAACCTTCCCCGTGTCACAGCGTGGCGGATGGCGCTGGCGAGACGACAAAGCGTCGCCGCCGCGGTGGCAGGAGACTATGCCCAGCGCTTCCAGCAGCACCTTCGTCAGCATCAGGCGCTCCTCGCGCGCTGATTCGTGATTTTCTGCAGTCGAAGGATTAATCGGTCGCCGCCCTGACCCCTCAGACCGGCAGGGGCTTGACCTGCACCTCCATAAACCGGGGTTTATGGCGCCGCCTTGGCTTTGAGGAGACGCGGAATATTGCCTTCGATCCAGTCGGTCAGCAGGCGCACCTTCTCGGCGGCTTCGCGCCCCAGCGGAGTGAGGCTGTATTCCACGTGCGGCGGCACGACCTCCAAAGCGATGCGATTGACCAGGCC
Organism: Rhodoferax saidenbachensis; assembly: GCF_031457975.1. Lineage (GTDB taxonomy): Bacteria > Pseudomonadota > Gammaproteobacteria > Burkholderiales > Burkholderiaceae_C > Allorhodoferax > Allorhodoferax saidenbachensis_A. Next base: position 233,860 of record NZ_JAVDXO010000005.1, on the reverse strand, counting down.
ATCGCCCTCCAGGCACTGGAGCGTCTGGACCAGCATGCGCTCGCTCACGCCATTGACCTTGCGCCGCAGCTCGCCAAAACGCAGCGTGCCCGACTCCAGCGCGATCAGCACCAACACGCCCCAGCGGCTGGTGATGTGCTGCAGCACCTCCCGCGAGGGGCAGGCGGCAACCAGCACATCGCCCCGCTGGAACTTGGCGGCAATTCCCATGTTTAACTCCTTGAGAACACAGCTTGGATTGTAGATACGCGCTCTGCGCTAGCACTTACTATTTTGTCTGTACTTGCAAAAAGTAAGTGATATGCCTACATTCAATCCCACCCGGGCGGCTCTACTGCCCGGTCCCAGAAACCTGAAAGGACTTGAATGAAGACATCCCTACTGGCTGGCATGCTGGCCGCCGCCTGCGCGCTGCCGGCCCTGGCCCAGGAGGCCGTGCGCAGCGCGGCCAACGCCGACGCACTGTTTACCAGCCCCGACCCCAAGCTGCACGCCAACAAGCAGGTGGCCTACCACATCGTCAAGGACTTGCTGGAAGCCAACCACTGGGAACTGGCCGAGCGCTACATCGACAAGGACTACATCCAGCACAACCCCAACGCGCGCAATGGACGGGATGCCGTGGTGTATTTCTTCACCCAGATACTCAAGGTTCAGCCCACGCCGATTCCAGACAAACTGGGCCTGCCGGTCGCCGAGGTCATGGCCGAGGGCGATCTGGTGACGGTGGTCTACCCCCGCCGGGTGATCGACCCCAAACACCCCAACGGCAGCTACAGCACAGCCTGGTTCGACACATGGCGCATCAAGGATGGCAAGGCTGTCGAGCACTGGGACCCGGCGCTCATGAACGAAGCGCCCAAGCTGTCCAACTGAGGACGCAGCATCTGACCCGTCCTGCGATAGGTTGACACCTGTAGTTGCAGGATGTTTTGGCCTAAGGCGCTCAGCCAAAGACGCCCGATGAGGTTCATCGGGCGTTTTCAATTGAAGTGGATTTCGACGCTGGCTTACGCAACAGCACCCGTTTTATCCATGCCCATTTACGGATCGGAATTGCTGAGGCGTCACTCCTGAGATGCGCCGAAAGAATTTACTGAAATGCGTGGCCTCTTTGAAGCCGAGAGCTTTGGCTCGGCGTCCAAGCGTCCAGGCGGCCGTGGCGGAAAACTATGGCACCCGGTTCTGCAAGCATTTGCGAGAAAAGGACGCACTTTTGGCACTGCATAGACCGACCATGCAGTTGGTCCGTCATCAAAAATAGTTAGATGCAGGGTTTTCGATTTTCTACTGGCACAGCGCACGCAGCCCGGCCAAGTCCAGGATCTCCAGCTCACCGCGCTGGATGCGCAAAATGTGGCGGCCCTTGAGGTCGTTGAGGATCTGGTTGGTGGTTTGGCGCGACACCCCAATCATCAGCGCCAGCTCTTCCTGCGTCACGGCCAGCACACGCTGGGTGCTGCCGTCTTCGGTGCGCTGGCCGTAGCCCTGGGCCATGCCCACCAGGCGGCGGGCCAGGCGCAGCGGGGCGCTCAGCACGGTTTGCTCTTCCATGCTCACAAAGGCCATGCGCAGCTTGTCGGCCATCAGCACGGCCAGGTGGCGCCAGTACGCGGGGTGGGCTTGCAGCCAAGCCAGCAGCTCTTCGTGCGGCACCTGCAGCAGCGTGCAGGGTTCCGCCGCATGGGCGTGGTGGGTGCGGGCCGAGCCATCAAACACCGAGATTTCGCCAAACCACTGTGGCGGCGTCAGCATCACCAGCAGGGCCTCGCGCGCGTCATTGCGCACGCCGCTTTGGCCCGAGATGCGGATGGCGCCGGACACCAGGGCATACAGGCCGCAGGGCGGGCTGTCGCGCAGAAACAGTGCGTCGCCCGTTTGCAGCGTGCGCAGCTTGGCCATCTGCAGCAGGGCTTGGGCAAACTCGGCAGGGAGCTGGGTGAACCAGCGCCCGGAGTTCAGCACCGGCAGATAACGGGACAGGTCGGTCATGGAGGGCATGGGCCTAGTGGTTTGTACGGATGACGCGCCTTGTGTCGGCTACCCGACAGACGCAGGGCTGAGGCTAGGCGGATCATGGCGCTTCGTCAATAAGAAGGAGACCCGCATGAAAACCCTGACCGACCACCTCACGCAGTACGCGGCCTACCACCAGAACCCGCGCAACGTCGCCACCCACTTTGTGGGCATTCCCCTGATCGTGCTCGCCGTCACCATCCTGCTGGCCCGCCCCAGCTGGATGCTGGGCGGTGTGGCCATCACGCCGGCCGTGGTGCTGGCGGTGCTCTCTGTGGTCTTTTACCTGCGGCTGGACCTGCGCTTTGGACTGGTCATGGCGGCGCAGATGGCGATTAGCCTCTGGCTTAGCCAGTGGTTTGCCGCGCAGTCCACCACCGTGTGGCTGGTCTCGGGCATTGGCCTGTTTGTGGTGGGCTGGGCCATCCAGTTTCTGGGCCATTACTACGAGGGTAAAAAGCCCGCCTTTGTGGATGACCTGGTGGGCCTGCTGGTGGGGCCGCTGTTCCTGACCGCCGAAGTGGCGTTCTACCTGCACCTGCGCCTGGACGTGAAGGCCGAGATGGACCGTCGCCTCGGTGTGGCACCCGCCCATGCTGCGGGTGCCACCGCATGAGTTTCACCGCGCTATTGCCCACGCTGCTGTTGATCGCACTGGCCCTGGTCATGTTTGGCTTGGGGCTGTCGTTGTCGGTGGACGATTTCCGGCGCCTGCGCGAGCACCCGCGTTCGGTACTGCTCGCACTTGCATTGCAGATGTTCCTGCTGCCCGGCGCGGCCTACCTGCTGATCCGCGTGATGGGTGTGGAGCCGGTGTTTGCCGTGGGCTTGATGTTGTTGGCGGCCTCGCCCGGCGGGGTATCGGCCAACCTGTTCAGCCATTTGTTTGGTGGCAATGTGGCCATGAACATTTCGCTCACCGCCATCAACACCGTGCTCTCCATCGTCAGCCTGCCGCTGATTGCCAACTGGGCCATTGCGGCCTTTGTGCAGTCGGGCCAGGTGGTGCCGCTGCAATTTGGCAAGGTGTTTGAGGTGGTGGGCGTCATCCTGGTTCCGGTGGGCATCGGCATGCTGGTCAGCAGCCGGCAACCCGGGTTTGCGCAACGCATGGGCCAGCCCATGAAGGTGTTCAGCGCGCTGGTGCTGGCAGCGTTCTCGGTGATTGCCATTGTCAAGGAATGGTCGGCGCTCAGTGCCTCGTTTGCCAGCCTGGGCCCGCTGGTGCTGGCCTTCAACCTCATCAGCCTGCTGTGTGGCTACTACCTGTCGCGCTGGGCCGGGTTGAACAAGGCCATGGCCACGGCGGTGAGCTTCGAGATTGGCATCCACAACTCCACGTTGGCTATCTTTATCGCACTGTCGGTGCTGGGCAATTTGCAGCTTGCACTACCTGCCGCCATTTACTCGGTGAGCATGTACCTCACTGCGACCGCGTTTGGTGTTTTGGTGCTGCGGCGACCGTAATTCAGGAACATCACCATGTTGAATTCCCTATGTCTGCAAAGGCTTGCCTTGCTGGTCTTCAGTGGCAGTCTGTTCGTACTTCCGGTGTCCGGCCGCGCGCAGAACGCTGCCCAAGGCAGTGGGCTGGCAACGGTTACTGTGGAAGGGGTCGCATTTGAGAAAGAAATTCAGCTCGCTGGCACCACCCTCAAGCTCAATGGTGCCGGTATCCGCACCAAGTTCGTCTTCAAGATTTATGCGGCCGGTCTCTACCTGCAAGGACCGGTGAGCACATCTGCGGACGTCTACGCTGCCAAGGGCCCCAAACGGTTGAAAGTGAGTTTTGTACGTGAAACCGACGCCACTACGCTGGGCAAAACGATGTCGCAGGTGATGAGTGACAACCTTCCACGGGAGCAATTTGGCAAGTGCATTCCTGGCATCGCGAAGCTCGGCGAGTTGTTCGCTGAGAAGAAAAAAATGGCCGTCGGGGAATCGTTCACTGTTGACGACATACCCGGCAAAGGCACCGTGGTCAGCATCAACAACAAAGTCGCTGCCGAAATCGGCGAGCCCGAGTTTTTCAACTGTCTGATGTACAACTACTTCGGCGACCGGCCCGCCGATGCCAAGCTCAAAGCGGGTCTCTTGGGAGGCAGCTAAAGAGGGCACACAGTCGGGTTAAGCTCGTTGCCTCGCGCCACAAGCGCTGCCACAGAGCTCAACGCATGCAATCCGGTGTGATTTTTGCGGCCCTGGCCTACACGGCCTGGGGCCTGTTCCCCATTTTTTTCAAACAGCTGGCCTCGGTCAACGCCTTCGAGGTGGTCATGCACCGCACCGTCTGGTCGCTGGTGTTCCTGTTGGGTGTGCTGACCGTGCGCAGGCACTGGGACTGGCTAGGCGCGGTGCTGCGTAGCCCGCGCGTGCTGGGGGCGTTTGCGCTGTCGGCCGTGCTGCTCGCGGCCAACTGGTCCACCTATGTGTGGGCGGTGCAAAACGCCCATGTGCTGGACGCCAGCCTGGGCTATTTCATTCTGCCGTTGGTCAATGTGGCGCTGGGCTTCGTGTTCCTGCACGAGCGCCCGCGCCCCGGTCAGTGGCTGGCCGTGGCAGTCGCGGCGGCTGGGGTGTTGTGGCTCACCGTGCAGGCCGGGCGCGTGCCTTGGGTGGCGCTGGTGCTGGCCCTTACCTTTGGCTTCTACGGCCTGCTGCGCAAGGTGGGCGCCCTGGGTGCGCTGGAGGGGCTGACGCTGGAAACCCTGGTGCTGAGCCCCGTGGCCGCCGGGCTGTTGGCCTGGTGGTCCTGGCAGGGCCAGGGTGCCCTGGTGCAGGGCAATGCCACCACACTGGGCTGGCTGCTGCTGGCTGGGCCGCTCACCGCCGTGCCGTTGCTGCTGTTTGCCGCGGGGGCGCGGCGCGTCAGCATGTCCACCATGGGCATCCTGCAGTACATCTCGCCCAGTCTGCAGTTGCTGCTGGGCGTGTGGTTGTATGGCGAGGTCTTTGCATCGGCCCGTGTCCTGGGCTTTTGCCTGATTTGGGCGGCGCTGGGGGTGTATGGCCTGGAAGGCTGGTGGAACAGCCGCCAGCAAAAATAGTTGCAACACCGCGAATCCAAACCCTTGCAGCCCGCCTCTTAGGAGGTGGGAATGTTCCCAAACCCTGAATCAAAGGAAACTGCAATGTCTGCCTGGTATGTCAAAAATGTCCCCATCGGGGAGCGCGTGGTGCGGGTCGTGGTGGGATTGGGAGGTGCCGTGGCTGCCGTGCTGCTGGTGCCTGGTGTCATGGGCTGGGTGGCGGGTGCCAGCGTGGCTGGCTTGGCGCTGACCGGCCTGGTGGGGTTCTGCCCCATGTGCGCCATGGTGGGCCGTAAGCCCGTGGGCTGAGGTGCTGGCGTCGTGAGCAATGCCATGGCCTCCCCTGCGAGCCAGCAGGTGCTGGTGTCGGCGCATGCCGGTGACCCCGGCGCGCTGGACACGCTGCTGCGGGTGTGCCGGCCCGACGTGCGGCGCTATGCCCAGCGCCACTGCCTGGTTAGCGATGTGGACGACGCGGTTCAGGAAGCGCTGATGGTGCTGTCGCGCAAGCTGCACTCGGTGCGCACGCTGGCGGCGTTCTCGGGCTGGCTGTTCCAGGTGGTCAAGCGCGAATGCCGCCGCCTGGGCCGCCTTGCCATTGCCTACGACCCCTGGGACGAGGCCGCGGTGGCCGCCTGGGCCGCGCGCCACAGTGATGACGCGCTGCGCATGGACCTGGTGAGCGCGCTGCAGTCGCTGCCGCCGCAGTACCTGGAAGTGATTTTGCTACGCGACTTTGAAGAGCTGTCGATTGCCGAAATCGCGGCCCAGCTGGGCCTGACGGCTGCCGCAACCAAGAGTCGGCTGCACCGCGCCCGCACGCTGACACGGGAGTATTTGCTGGCAGATTAAGAGTCAAAAAGGCCTCTAGCCCCCGTGGAATGTGCGCGAGCAGCTACTAAATCAGTAGCAATTTTCTAAGCCCGTCAGAACTCGTTGGGGTACACGGCCAGCGCCTGGGCGCGGATGCGCTGGGTGATGGCGTTCTCATGGCCCAGCATGCGGGCGCTCTCCAGCAGGGCGGCAATCACCTTGGGTTCGGGCGAGAAGCGCAGTGTCTCCAGCGCGCCCGCGTACAGCGCAGCTGCGTTCTCCGGCGTGGGCGGCGTGGTGGTCACTTCGGCAAACAGCACCTCGTTGCGGAACAGCCAGGAGCCGCGTACCTTCTCCAGTGTGTCCTCGCGGTAGGCCTCGGCGCGCAGCGTGGGGGGCAAAAAAAGTTGGCTGACCCGTGCATAGTCCCAGCCGGCGTAGGCCAGCAGGGGCAACGCGCAAGCGGCCAGTGCGGTCACCGTGGCGGCACGCATGGGGTGCGCTGGCGCCGGTGCACGGCGCGTGGCCCACAGCAACCACAGGCACAGGCCGACGGCCAATTGGAAGGGGCCGTACCACAGCGGATACTCCAGCAGACTGTGCAGTCCGATGATGGCCAGACCGGCCCAGGCCAACTGCCGTGCGGTTTGTGTCTCGCGCCAGGGCTTGGCCCAAGCCACGGCGCCCAGCACGGCCGCACACAGCAGCACCGCTGCAGGCAGACCCAGCTCTACGGCCAGGTGCAGGGGCAGGTTGTGCGCGTTGTCCAGAATCTCGCAAAAACGATCGCCCGGGTAGGGGTGGATGAAGTGCGCAAACTTCAGCCCGCCCCAGCCCCAACCCAGCCAGGGCTTCTGGGCGATCAGCTCAACGACATTGCGCCACAGCACCGTGCGGTCCGCACAGCCCGAGTTTTCCTGAAACCGCTCCAGCACGCCCAGGCTGGGGCCGTCACCCAGATGGCCGGATGACGCGGAGATGTTGGGCAGCAGCAGCGCAGCCGTGAGGTACAGGCCCAGCGCCAGCGCGCTCCAGCGCAGCGTGGCGCGCTGGCCATTGCGCTCCCACAGCAGGCTTAAGGCCACGATGAGCACCCACTGCAGCGCCCCGGTGCGTGAGCCACTGGCCGCGTTGCCCAGCGCCAGCCATACCAGCGCCAGCGCAATGGCACCCAGGCGCAGCCGCCGGTGGCCTGCCCCTGCATGCTCCCCCGCTAGGTACAGCAGGGCCAGCAACCCCAGCGAGGTAAGCGAGGCAAACTGGTTGCGCTGGCGCAGGTTGGCGTAGGCTTGGCCCAGGTCGGCTGCGTTGATCCAAGGCGCCGTGCGCACATCGGCCAGGCCGAAATACTGCAGCAGCCCGGCCACGGCACTGAGCAGCGCCGCCAGCAGCCAGGCGCCTGCTACGGCGTGGGCCAGGGCTCTGGCCGAAGGCTGCCCCCAGGCGCCGCAGCACAGCAACACCGCAGCACACAGCCCTGACAACAGTGTTTGCACCATGGCCGGGTTGGGCCCCCAGGTGAAGGGATTGATCCACGGCAGCACGGTGGACAGGCCCACCAGCAGCGCCCACGGAGTGAGGGCGGTGCGGTGCGCAGAGGGCATGGATGGGAACGGGAGCATCCATCTATTGTCCAATGGCGCCATGCACCCTGAACTGTTACTCGCCCACACCCTCCTCTACCACCCCCTGGGTTGGCAGTGCAGCCCCCCACAGCCCGAGGCCGAGAGTGCCGACTACGGTGCCTACGCGCTGCAAGTGGCAGGCCTGCGCGTGCGCTTTCGCGCCGCCAAAATCACACCCACCAAAGTCGGTCAGTTCGTCACGCTGTGGCAGCGCGTGGGCAAGGGCCCTATCCAGCCCTTTGACATGGCCGATCCGGTGGACTGCTGCGTGGTCAGCGTGCGCCGTGGGGCGCAGGTGGGGCAGTTTGTGTTCCCCATGGCGGTGCTGCGCCAGCAGGGGGTGGTGTCGGTGAACGGCCAGGGTGGCAAGCGCGCCCTGCGGGTCTACCCGCCTTGGGACACCACCACCAGCCGCCAGGCGGAAAAAACCCAGCAGTGGCAGCAGGACTGCTTTGTGGACCTGTCGGGTGCTGCGGTCGATCTGGCGCGTGCCCGGCGCCTGTATGGCTTGTAGCCGCGGGGTCTAGCGCCCCCCGCGCACCACGGCCGCCAGTGTGGCCACCAGCGCCTCCATGGTTTCGGCAGGCACCTGCGCATAGCCCAGCAGAAAGCCGCGCCAGGGCTGGTGCCGTGCGCCCACCGCATGCAGGCTCAGCGCAGGCGCCATGATGCCGCGCTGCATCAGCCGCGCGCTCATCGCCTCATCGTCTGCTTGGGGGTCGTGCAGGCGCAGCGCCAGGTGCATGCCGGCCGAGCCGCCATGCACCGTGGCTACATCCCCCAGCTGCTGCAGCGCGGCCACCAGGGCATCGCGCCGCTGCCGGTACAGGCGCCGCATGCGCCGCAGGTGCAGGCTGAAATGGCCGCTGCGCATGAACTCGGCCAGGGCCAGCTGGTCCGCCGTGCGCCCGCGTGGGGCTGCGCGCGCCAGCAGGGCCGTCAGCGGTTCGGCCAATGCGGCGGGCACCACCACAAAGCCCACACGCAGCGCGGGAAACATGGTCTTGCTGAAGGTGCCCAGGTACAGCACCGGCGCATCGCCCGCCAGGCCCTGCATGCAGGACAGCGGCGGCCCGTCGTGTCGGAATTCGCTGTCGTAGTCGTCCTCAATGATCAGGGCCGCCGCGTTGCGCGCCTGGGCAATCAGCGCCATACGCCGCTCCAGGCTCAGCACACTGCCCACCGGGTACTGGTGCGAGGGGGTGACGTAGATCAGCTTGGGCCGGTGGCGTAGCCAGTCGCTGGCCAGCGGCGCCAGGCCTTCCTCGTCCACCGCAATGCCAATGGGCTTGAGCTGCGCCCCGCGGAACGCGGCCAGCGCGCCCTGGTAGCCGGGGTTCTCCATCCAGACCTTGTCGCCAGGGTCGGCAAATGCGCGGGCCACCAGGTCCAGGCTGCTCTGCGTGCCATCGGTGATGAACACTTGCCCACTGTCCACTAGCGCACCGCGCGCCACGCGCAGGTGGTCGGCAATGGCGGTGCGCAGCGCCAGCTCGCCGGCCGGGTCGGCATAGTTCAGCTGCGCGGGCTGCAGGGCGCGCCAGGCCCTATCCAGCAGGCGGCGCCACAGCGTGATGGGAAAGCTGCCCAGCGCCGGCACGCCCGGTGCAAACGCCACCGACATCTCCGACCCCGGCAACGTCGGCATTCCCTGCGAACGCCGTGACAAACCGGACCGCAGCGCCGGTGCTGCGGCCTTTGGTATCTGTACCGCCGCCAGCGACGCCACCACGGTGCCCCGCCGTGCAGGCAGCACAAACCCCTCGGTGGCCAGCTGGTCGTAGGCGTACAGCACGGTGTTGCGCGACACACCCAGCTCTAGCGCCAGCGCGCGGCTGGCCAGCAGGCGCGTGCCACTGGCCAGCGTGCCCTGGCGGATGGCGCTGCGCAGGCATTCGTGCAGCTGGCGCTGTTGCGGCCAGCGCGTGTGGGCGGCATCGGCCTGGAAACGGGTGAAGAGCAACTGGTAGTCCATCTGGGTGACTATCTGTGTGGTTCTAAAAAATAGTGCATCTATGGATCTTAATTTGGAACCACATTTGCCCTACATTCTGCGCTCGCTTCACCCTCCATCCCTTGAAAGGAACCCCGTGCCAGACACCGCCGCCCAGGCCCCCACCGACCGCACCCGTGTGCGCCGCATAGCCGAGAACGCGCACTATGACCGCGCCACCCTGCATGCCATCATCGACGCCGCCTACCTGTGCCACCTGGCCTTTGCGGACGAGAAGGGCACCCATTGCATCCCCATGGCCTGCTGGCGCGAGGGCGAGTACCTCTACATCCACGGCTCCAACGGCGGGCGCCTGCTCAAGCTGTTGCAAAAGGGCACGCAGGCCTGCGTCACCATCACCCACCTGGACGGTCTGGTGCTGGCGCGCTCGGCGTTCAACCATTCCATGAACTACCGCTCGGCCATGGTCTACGGCGTGTTTGAGCGCGTGGAAGACAAGCGCGCCGCGCTGGATGCCTTCATGCAGCACCTGGCCCCTGGCCGCCAGCACGAAGCCCGTCCCGGCAGCGACAAAGAATTTGCGGCCACCACCGTCATGCGCATCTCGCTGGACGAGGCCGCCTGCAAAGTGCGCAGTGGCGGCCCGGTGGACGACGAGGAAGACATGGCGCACCCGGCCTGGGCCGGCGTGCTGCCTTTCGTCGTCATGCATACGCCACCAGTTGTGGACCCGGTGTGCGGCATCGCCCCCCCGGCCTATGTGCAGGGGTGGACCCGCGGCGGATGACACAGGGCCCGGGGAATCCTCCATAATTTCCCATGCCCTTTTCTTCCACGCCCGAGCATCCGGTGTCTTTGACCCGGCTGCTGGGTCGCCATCCCACACTGGTGGGTGCCCTGTGCGGTTTTGCCCTGGCGCTGGCGCTGGCGGCGGCCGTGCTGTTGTTGGTGCTGCAGCTGCGGGTGCAGGAAATCGAGGCCGGTCACGCGCAGATCGTGCACACCATGCAGGTGGTGCAAACCGACATCCGCGAGGTACTGGACGAACTCAACCAGTCCTACAAGCCCGAGTGCTCGCCCGAGAACCTGAACCAGTTGCGCAGCCTGCTGTTCAGCCACCGCTACGCGCGCGACATCGGGCTGCTGGACCCCCAGCGCCAGCTGTTTTGCAACACCAGCATCGGCTTGCTGGCCGCCCCCCGGCCTGCAGGCACCGGTGGCATTGACGGTTCCATTGGCCGCTACTACCGCGGCAGCCTGCTGCAGCTCTCGCAGGGTGCCGTCGCCAGCACCGTGGTGGAGCGTGGCTTGTTTCAGGTGGCCATTCAACCCAACGCCACGCGCGATGTCTGGACCCAGCATGCCGACAGCGTGTGGGCTGGCGCGGGCAACCAGCGCACCCAGGTGTTCAAGGGCAAGCCAGAGGCGCTGACCCAAGCCATGGTGGCCGCCGATACGCCGCATTTGCAGCTGGACTGGGGCCGGGGCCTGGTGTTGGTCACCACCACCGAGCCCGGTGTCAGCCCCATCTCGGCCCAGTCGGCCATTGGCGTGTGGGCCTTGTTGCAGGCGAATCTGGCGCTGCTGGTGGTGGCGGGCTGTGTGAGCCTGTTGCTGGGCTTTTTGACCAGCGATGCGGTGCGGCGGCGCTGCCGGCACTACCAGTCCATGGAGTACCGCATCCACGACCTGTGCAACGCCGCCAATCTGGAGTGCCACTACCAGCCGATTCTGGAGCTCGCCACGGGCCGCATCGTGGGCTGCGAGGTGTTGGCCCGCCTGCGCGATAGGGCCACCCTGGTCTACCCCGACCAGTTCATCCCCGCACTGATGCGCCAGAAGCTGGCCTGGACGTTTGACGCCGCGGTCAGCGCCCATGCGCTGCGCGAGTTGGGCGCGCATCTGCCGGTGCAGCCGGGTAGCTTCAAGGTGGCATTGAACTTCTTTCCGCACAACCTGCAGCGCGACGTCATCCACAACCACCTGCAGACCCAACTGGAGGCCCTGCGGCGCAGCGACCTGCAGATCGAGCTGGAGGTGACCGAGTACAACTTTTCACCCGAGATCGTGCCGCACCTGCAACGCCTGAAGGCCGACGGCTACCTGATCGCGCTGGACGACTTTGGCACCGGTTATTCCAACCTGGGCATGGTGAAAAAAGTGGCGCCCGACTTCATCAAGATCGATAAGTCGTTTGTATTCGAGATGGAAGACGTCACGCTGCGCTCCAGCCTGATCCCCGAAATCATTGGCATTGCCAAAGCGGTGCACAGCCAGGTGATTGCCGAGGGCATTGAAACCGCCGCCCAAGCCGCGCAGCTGCGCGCACTGGGGGTGGAGTACGGCCAGGGGTATTTCTTTGCGCGGCCCATGCCGCTGACGCAGTTTCTGGCCTACCTGCAGTCTCACCGCAACGTACTGTAGGTGCCCTCAGCGTACGTCGCTGGCCCAGCAATTGTTCTCGGGGCGCAGGTCGTGGTGGACCCAGTATTCATTGCCTCCGGTCAGCTTGAACACACCGCCCAGGCTGGCCGCATTCACCACCCGGTAGCCCACGCCCAGTGCCTGCGCGCAGGCCGCATCGGCCGCGCTGCGCGTGGCAAATTGGTTGCCGCGAAAGTCTTCCGGGGTGGGGCTCACGTCCAGATGCCGGCTGTTGCCCTCGTCCACCGTGCGGCCACAGGCCAGGGGGCGCGGCGTGACACAGCTTTGCGGTTGCACACACTGATAACCACAGTGGTTCATGTCCGCCGGATTGGTTGGCACCACGACCACGCTGCCCATCGCCGTACCGGCGGGCAAGTCCACCCCCGAGGCACTCAACACGGGGGGAAGGTTTTGCAGCGCCTGCGTGTTGGCCTTCAGTTGTGCCGGGATGTCGGCCTCGGTCTTCAATACCTCGCCCCGGCAGAACCGGCCCACATGCAAGGGGGACGTGGCGCTCACGCAGTCGTAAAAAATACCGGTGGCCGAGCGCACCAGCGGCACAAAACGCAGCTGCACGGCGCGCCCGTCAACTTTGGCATCCAGCTCCACCAGCAGCGTGGTGTCGGGCTGCAGGGCCCAGCTTTTTATGCCACTGTTTTTGGGCACGGCTGGCAGCACCACGTCGCCGGGTATGGCCAATTTCTTGTGTTGCAAAAAATACTCGGCCAGGGGCCGCATCAGCACACCGCCGTTGTTGGCCGACCAGTCGGCATAGCGGTCCAGGTTGATGCGTGCCTTCTCCCCGCCCAGGCGCGACCAACTGAAGAAAATCAGCAGTGGCACGGCCACCGCCAACAGCAAGCCCCATCCGCGCATCCGGTTCATGGTGTGGCGCCTGGTCAGGCTTTGTTGAGCAAAGGGTGCAGCGTGCGGCACAGGGCAGACATGTCGGTCTCGCGGTCCAGGTTGGCGGTGTACAGAATGACCAGATGGGGCATGGATGGTTCTCGATGGTTTGTGGCCACCGATACTAAAGGCTGCTTGCTACCCTGTGCGATACCTAGTGTGCACTTGTTGCGGTGGCCGCCTCAATCGTCTTGGGCCGCAGCCCAACCCCCAGCACTGCCGCCGCCAACCCGCACCCCGCCCCCAGCAAAAACGCCAGTTGGTAGCCGCCGTTCAACGCCTCGGCCGCACTGGCGCCGGTACTGCGCAAAGTGTCGGTGCGGGCGTCGGCCAGGCTGGCCAGCACGGCCAAACCCAGAGCGCCGCCCATCATGAACGCGGTGTTCACCACGCCGGATGCCAGGCCCGATTGTTCGGGGCCCACATCGTCCATCGCCACCAATAGCAAGGGGTTGAGCGCCATGCCCGCGCCCAGGCCCAACAGCAACATGCCTGGAATGACATCGCGCCACATCTCGCCGTTCACCGGTGCCCGCGCAAACAGCGCCAACCCCACCGCCGCCAGCAGCAGGCCCAGGCACAGCGGCACACGGATGCCCCAGCGCATCACCATCTTGGCCGACAGCCCCAGCGAGAACATCGCCATGAGCAGGTTGGACGGTAGAAAGGCAAGCCCCACCTGCATGGCGCTGTAGTTCAGCACCAGCTGCATGTACAGCGCCGACACAAAGAACGAGGCAAACATGGCCGCTGCCCACAGTACGCCAATGCCGTTGGCGATTGACAGGTTGCGCAACTTGAACAGGCCCAGTGGCACCAGCGGCGCCTGCACGCGCGACTCGATGGTGCCGAAGGCCAGGAACAGCAGCACCGCGCCGCCCAGCATGCCCAGGGTTTGCAGTGTGGTCCAACCCACGGCGTTGCCATTCACGATGGCGTAGACGGCCAGCATCAGGGACAGCGTGACCGTCAGCGCGCCCGCCACATCCAGCCGCGGGCGCTGGGCCGGTGGGGTGTCTGGGGGCAGCAGCGCCAGGCTGGCCACGCAAATGGCCACCCCCACGGGCAGGTTCACCAGAAACACCCAGTGCCAGCTCAGGCTGCTGGTGAGCACACCGCCCAGCAGCACCCCCAGGCTGCCACCACCGGCGCACACAAAGCCATACACGCCCATGGCCTTGGCACGGTCTGCGGGCTCGGTAAACAGATTCATGATGAGAGACAGCGCCACCGCCGAGACCACCGCGCCGCCCACGCCCTGCACCGCGCGCGCGGCTACCAGCACCCCCTGGCCATGCGCCAGGCCACAGGCCAGCGACGCCAGCGTGAACAGCACAATGCCTGCGACAAACAGTTTGCGCTGCCCGTACAAATCCCCCAGCCGCCCGCCCAGCAGCATGAGGCCGCCAAAGGTCAGCATGTAGGCGTTCACCACCCACACCAGTGCCGTCTCGCTGAAGCGCAGGTCGGCCTGGATGGAGGGCAGGGCCACGTTCACGATGGTCGTGTCCAGCACGATCATCAGTTCGCCCAGGCACAGCAGCACCAAAGCCGACCAGCGCTTGTGAGCCAGCGGGTGCGCCGCGCTCACAGCGCGCGTCCGTCGTGGTGGTGTACAGGAATGTCGTACACGTCCACGCCCTCCAGGCACCGGATGTTGACTGCCGCCATCGCAGATCCGTCCGGCCCCACGCCTTCGCCAAACGGGTGCATGCCGCAAGTGGGGCAGAAGTAGTGCTGGATCACGTGCTTGTGGAAGGTGTAGCTGCGCATGGCCTCCGGGGCGGTGCGCAGGTGCAACTGGGTGCGTGGCACAAACCACATTAGCGTGCCCTTGCGCTGGCAGATGGAACAGTTGCAATCGGTGGCGCCCGTCAGTTCGCCCTCCACCTCAAATGCGATCTGCCCGCAGTGGCAGCTCCCTTGGTACATCTGGTTCATGCGTCTACCCTTGTCGTCCAGGCATCCCAGCGGTGCAGGTCGTTGATGAGGGGAAAGATCGCGTCGGGCGGCGCGCTGATGCGGACCGAGCGCTCCACATGGAAACGGTCCGGCTTGGTCGACGCATACACCAGCACGCCCAGGACGAGGACGGCAATGGCGAAAACAATGAGCATGGGTTCCCTCCTGTATTTCTGTCAGGGCGCAATCACCATCCAGCCCACGCCAAACTTGTCTTCCAGCATGCCAAAGGCGGGTGACCAAAAGGTCTTGCCCAATGGCATCTTGACGGTGCCACCCTGGGCCAGCGCATGGAATGTGCGTTCGGCCTCGGCGGCGTCGGCCACACCCAGCGACAGCGTAAACCCCTTGAAGCTGGTTTGCATATCGCTGTTACCGTCTGACACCATCAGGCTGGTATCGCCGATGCGCAGGTTGGCGTGCATGATTTTGTTCTCAAACCCGGGCGGAATGCTGCCAGGCGGTGGCGGATCAGGGGCCTCGTTCATGCGCATCTGGAAGGTCACCTCGGCGCCCAGCGCCTGCTGGTAGAAGGCAATGGCTTCCTCACAACGGCCATTGAAAAACACATAAGGTTCAACTTTCATGGGGATCTCCTGGGTGGTCAAACAGGGAGGCGGCATCAATTGTGTACGCTGTCCACAAAGAATAGCAAAGATAATGGACGCTGTCCACATGTGATTGCCATGCCTCCATCTGCCTCCCCCCCCGTCCGAGAAACCTACCGCCATGGCGACCTGCGCCGCGCCCTGCTGGACGCCGGCATCGCGCTGGCGCGTGAGGGTGGGCCCGCCGCCGTGGCCCTGCGCGAAGCCACACGCCGCGCGGGTGTGGCGCCCAATGCCGCCTACCGCCACTTCGCCAGCCAGCAGGTGCTGTTGCAGGCGGTGCGCGCGGCGGCCCTGCAGGCCGTGGCCAAGTCCATGGAAGACGAACTGGCCACACTGCCTGCCGACCTGTCTGCCGCCGACTACGCGCGTGCCAGCCTGCGCGCCGTGGGCACCGGCTACCTGCGCTTTGCGCAGACCGAGCCGGGCCTGTTCCGCACTGCGTTTGCGCCGTCCGACAAGCTCATCCAGGCCACGCCCGAGCTGCCCACGGCCGGCCCCAGTGGGCGCAACCCGTACGAGCTGCTGTGCGATGCGGTGGACTTGCTGGTGCGCGCCGGTGTCATGCCGCTGGCACGCCGCCCGGGGGCCGAGATTCTGGCCTGGTCTGCGGTGCATGGCCTGGCCATGCTGGTGGTGGACGGCCCGCTGGCCGCGCCCGTGGGCCCGTACTTTCCGCAGTTTGGTCAGCGCCTGCTGGATATGGTAGAAAAAGGCCTCTAGCCCCCGTCAACATTGCGCAAGCAGCTCCTGAATTTATAGCAATTCAGGCGTTGGCGGGCCACGCCATCATGGCAAGTTTCACCACCCGGTGCAGCGCTTTGCGCGGTGCGCCACTGGCCGCTTGCACCGCCAGGCCCTGGAACAGCGTCCCGATATAGCGGGCAAAGTCCGCCACATCCACCGCGGCTGCGAACTCGCCTTCTGCCTGGGCAAGCTTCAGCCGTTCGCGGATTCGGGTCTCCGTTGCTTTGCGGCGCAGCTGAAGCTCTTCGCGAACGGCCGTGCTGTCGGCGCTGCCCACCAAGCAGCCGTGCACCATCAAACAGCCGTGTGGCATGCCCGGCTGGGTCAGGCTGTCCACCAGCGCCAGCAATACCTTTTCAATCCCCACGCGCGCGCTCGGATCGGCCAACAGGTTGCCGGTGAACTCCGCTTGGCGCTCCCGGTAGCGGGCAAAGGCCGTGCGAAACATCTCCTCCTTGCTGCCAAAGGCGGCGTACAGGCTGGGCTTGTTCAGGCCGGTGGCCGCGGTCAGGGTGGCCATGGTCGTGCCCTCAAAACCGTGTTGCCAGAACGTCGCCATCACCTTGTCCAGCGTTGCGTCTGCATCAAACCCGCGCGGGCGTCCCATGGCCATAGTTCTGCTTTCAGTGTGCGATGGCCGTATTTTCATACCTTTCGGTAGCTAATCCCATTGGGTTGTGCCATATGCCACAATCTCTAATATAAATACCGATTGGTACAAAACTAGGAATCAGCATGCATCCATCTTCGCGCGTTGTCATTACCGGCATGGGCTTGGTCACTCCGTTGGGCTGCGGTGTCGAGGTGGTCTGGCAACGCCTCTTGGGCGGCTCCAGCGGGTTGCAGCGCCTGCCCGACGAGTTTTGCGCCGGGCTAGAGGCCCAGGTAGGGGCCCGCGTGCCCTCGTTGGCGGACGATGCCGAAGCGGGGCTGGACATCGACCGCGTGGTGCCCGCCAAAGACCGCAAGAAGATGGACCGCTTTATCGTGCTGGCGCTGGCCGCGGCCGAGCAGGCGCTGGCGCAGGCCGGTTGGCACCCCAACGACGCGCACGCGCAGGAGCGCACGGCCACGGTGATCGCGTCCGGCATTGGTGGCTTTCCCGCCATTGCGGACGCCGTGCGCACCACCGACCAGCGTGGCCCCCGGCGCCTGTCGCCCTTCACCGTGCCGTCTTTCTTGGCCAATATGGCGGCGGGCCATGTCTCCATCCGGCACGGATTCAAGGGCCCGATTGGCGCCCCTGTCACTGCGTGCGCTGCCAGTGTGCAGGCCCTGGGCGACGGTGCGCGCCTGATCCGCAGTGGCGAGGCCGATGTGGCTGTGTGCGGTGGCACCGAGGCCACCATCCACCTGGTCACCCAGGCCGGCTTCGCCGCGGCGCGCGCGTTGTCGACCGGTTATAGCGACCACCCGAGCCAGGCCTCCCGTCCGTTCGACGGCGCGCGAGATGGCTTCATCGTGGGCGAGGGTGCGGGCGTGTTGGTGTTGGAATCTTTAGAGCACGCTCTGCAGCGCGGTGCCACACCGCTGGCAGAGCTGGTGGGCTATGGCACCAGTGCCGACGCACACCATGTGACCTCCGGCCCGGAGGATGGCAGCGGCGCAGCGCGCGCCATGCAACTGGCCTTGCGCCAGGCGGGCCTGCAAGCCAGCCAGGTGCAACACGTCAACGCGCACGCCACCTCCACGCAGGTGGGCGATGCGGCCGAGCTGGCCGCGTTTCGCACCGTGTTTGCGGGCGCCAGCCCGGCCATTAGCGCCACCAAATCCGCTACGGGGCATCTGCTGGGTGCTGCGGGCGCGGTGGAAGCCATCTTCACCATCCTGGCCCTGCGCGACCAGATCGCGCCACCCACGCTCAACCTGCACACGCCAGACCCGTTGGCGGAGGGGCTGGATCTGGTGCGGCTGACGGCGCGCCCCATGGCGATGGACTACGCCTTGTCCAATGGCTTTGGTTTTGGGGGTGTGAACGCCAGCGTGGTGCTCAAGCGCTGGGCGGAAGGCGCGTAGGCCGCTATGGTGTAGCAGTAGCCATGCGCAGGCGGCGTGCGGCGTCTTCGGCGCGCGCATCGTCAATCTCGCGCAGCACGGCCTCCATGTCCACATCGGCGTTGGCGCGCTCGTAGTGGCCGGTCAGCGGGGTGTCATTGCTCAGCAGGCCGCCCTGGTACAGGCTCCAAATTTCGGGACCGTAGTCGGTCTTCAAGAGAGTCGGTTCAAACTGGCCAAAGAAGTCACGCAGGTTGGCTACATCGCGCAGCAACATGCGCTGGGCGTGGTTGTTGCCCGCGGCGTCCACCGCTTGCGGCAGGTCGATGATCACCGGGAAGTCCACGTCATCGGAGCTTGCCAGCAGGATGTTGAACTCCGACAAGTCCCCGTGCACCACGCCCGCACACAGCATGCGTACCACCTCCGCCACCAGCGTGGCGTGGTGTTGCAGCGCCTGCTCCGGCGTGAAGGCCACATCGTTCAGGCGCGGGGCGGCGTCACCGTTGGCATCGGTTACCAGCTCCATCAGCAGCACGCCATCGTGAAAATTGTAGGGCTGCGGCACGCGCACGCCCGCGGCGGCCAGGCGGTACAGCGCATCCACCTCGGCGCTTTGCCACGCCGCCTCCTGCTCCTGGCGGCCAAACTTGCTGCCCTTGGCCATGGCGCGGGCCGAGCGCGAGTTCTTTACCTTGCGGTTCTCGGTGTAGTCCACCGCCTGGCGGAAACTGCGGTTGTTGGCTTCTTTGTAGATCTTGGCGCACAGCGTTTGTTCGCCCGAGCGCACCACAAACACCATGGCCTCTTTGCCGCTCATGAGCTGGCGCACCACGGTGTCGATCAGGCCCTCTTCCAGGAGGGACTGCAGTCTGGGGGGAGCTTTCATGGCCTGCCGCGTTTAACGGCGGGGCAGCGACCAGCCCGCTCGCTGGTTGGCTTTGTTGTTCTCGTAGTCCCAGATGGAACCACAGCGGTCGCAGCGGTAGCGCGTCACGGTGACGTCGCGGCCATTGCGCTCTTCTTTGCGGTTCTCGCCCTGCACCAGTTCGGCGTGGCCGGGGGCGCGGCGCCAGTTGCGCTGAATGCCACGGCAGGGTTCGCACAGGGCAGCTTCGCGGGCCAGTTCTGCGGCTTTGTAGTTATCGGTCATGGGGGGATTGTCGCCGCTTCGGTCCCGCAAGGTGCCCGTGCTATGCTTATTCCATGTTGTGCAGCCCCCGCTTGACCCCCCTAAACGCCATGCCTGTGGCGCGGACCAGGGCTGCCAGCATGATTACCACCATTACAACCACGGCCGCCTGAGCGTCGTGCAGGTGGCCGTTCCGGCTGCCTCCTGGTGTATCTCCCCGAACAACCCAGCATAGGCAGCTGGGTTCGCAACTGTTCGGAGAGTTTTATGTACCAAGATCATCTCGCTAGTTTTGCTGTCAGCAGCCACACCCACGCGGCGCCCCCGCACGCCATTGCCCCTCTGCGCATTGGCATGCTGGGCTTGGGCACGGTGGGTGCCGGCACCTACACCGTCTTGCAGCGCAATGCCGAGGTGATTGCCGCCCGCAGTGGCCGGCGCATGGAACTGGTGATGGTTGCCGTGCGCAAGCTGGCGCGCGCCGCCAGCATCGTGGGCAGCACCGTGGCCCTGACCGATGACCCCTATGCCGTGGTGAACCACCCGGACATTGATGTGGTGGTGGAAGTGATGGGCGGCACCACACTGGCGCGTGAGCTGGTGCTGCGGGCCATTGCCAACGGCAAGCACGTGGTCACCGCCAACAAGGCCCTGCTGGCCGTGCATGGCAGCGAGATCTTTGCCGCGGCCCAGGCGCAGGGCGTGGTGGTGGCCTACGAGGGTGCGGTGGCCGTCAGCATCCCCATCATCAAGGCGCTGCGCGAGGGGCTGAGCGCCAACCGCATCGCATGGGTCGCCGGCATCATCAACGGCACCACCAACTACATCCTGTCCGAGATGAAGACCAAGGGCGCCAGCTTTGCCGATGCGTTGGCCGATGCCCAGGCCAAGGGCTATGCCGAGGCCGACCCTACCTTCGATGTGGAGGGCGTGGACGCCGCGCACAAGCTCACCCTGCTGGCGGCCAACGCCTTTGGCGTACCGCCCCAGTTCGACCAGGTGCATGTGGAAGGCATCACCCAGTTGGACGCGGTCGACATCGCCTTTGCCGAGCGCCTGGGCTACCGCGTCAAGCTGCTGGGCATTGCCAAGCGCCACTTGCACGGGTTGGAGCTGCGCGTGCACCCCACGCTGGTGGCTGCGGACCATTTGCTGGCGGACGTGAACGGCTCGATGAACGCGGTGATGGTGAAAAGCGATGCCGCCGGCCTCACGATGTACTACGGCGCCGGTGCGGGCTCGGAGCAAACGGCGTCTGCCGTGATTGCCGATTTGGTGGACCTGGCCCGCGTGATGGATGTGGCGCACCAGCACCGCGTGCCTGCGCTGGCGTTTCAGCACAGCGCCATTGCCGCGCTGCCTGTGGCCCCAATTGCCGACGTGGAAACCGCCTGGTACCTACGGCTGGACGTGGCCCGTGCCGCGCGCACCGTGCCGCAGGTCATGGCCGTGCTGGCGGACGCCGGTGTGCGCGTGCGCCTGCTGGAGCAGTTCGACCACGCGGATGACGCGGAGCTGAACGCCCTGGTGTTGCTGACGGACCCTGTGCAAGAGCGCGTGTTGCGCGCCGCCGTGGCGCAGCTGGAGGCGCTGCCCCATGTCATGGGCTTTGCCAGTACGCTGCGCATGGAGCGGCTAGCCTGAGTGCAGGGGTTTAAATCACCGCCAGTAACCGCTGCACCGCCATCTCCACAAACGCCGTCACCGCGCGCGGCACATGGCGGCGGCTGGGGTAGACCACAAACAGGCCGGCTGGCGCACTGGCCACACCGGGCAACACTTCCACCAGCGTGCCGCCGCGCAGGCTGTCCTGCAGCGCGTTGATGGGCAGCAGGCAAATGCCCAGGCCCGCCTGGGCCGCCTTGCGCTGGGCCTGGCCGGTGCTGGCGCCCAGGCGCCCGTGCACGGCCACCTGCACCGGGCCGTCGGGTCCGTTCAGGCGCCAGCTGCCGTGGCCGCCCGTGTGCGCGGGGCAGATGCAGTCGTGCGCCGCCAGGTCTTCCACCGTCTGTGGTGTGCCGCGCGCGGCCAGGTAGGCAGGGCTGGCCGCCAGCGCCAGGTAGCTGCTGGCCACCTTGCGCGCCACCAGGCTCGAGTCGGGCAACTCGCCGCTGCCGCGAAACGCCACGTCAATGCCCTCGCCCACCACATCGGCCATGCCGTCGCTCAGCACAAACTCCAGCTGTACGCCCGGGTGTGCAGCCAAAAATTCGGCCACCCAGTCCATCGCAAAGTAGTCGAAAAACCCCGAGGGTGCGGCCACCCGCACATGGCCCTTGGGTGTCTGGTCGTGGCCGGCCAGCGCGCTGGCGGCGTCCTGCAGGGTGGCAATCTGCGCCGCGCTCTGGTCAAACAGCGTGCGCCCTGCGTCGGTCAGCGTCAGCTTGCGGGTGGTGCGCTGCAGCAGCCGGGCCTGCAGGCTGTCTTCCAGCTGCGCCACCTGGCGGCTCAGCGTGGTGGGCGGCATGCCCAGGCGGCGCGCCGCCTCGGCAAAGCTACCGGCTTGCACCACCTGCACAAATAGCGCCATTTGGTTCAGGTCGAGCATGTTATTCCTAACGAAAACGGCATAGTGAATGCCAATTGTGGCATCTACACAAGTAATGCCGTAAACCCTAATCTACAGGTCTCGAATCAATCACCCGTATCAGGAGTTCACGATGGCACTGTCCACCACCACTAAAAACCGCGCCGTCTGGGGCGTTCGCATCTTGCTGGCTCTGGCGTTTGGCGCCGCTGCTGCGGCCAAGCTGGCTGGCGTGCCACTCATGGTCGCCAAATTTGAAGCCATGGGCTTTGGCCAGTGGTTTCGTTACTTCACCGGTGCGGTAGAGCTGATAGGGGTGGTGCTGATTTTGGTGCCGCGTACGGGCTTCTTTGGCGGCCTGTGGTTGGGCGGCACCATGGTGGGCGCAGTGGCCACACATGTGTTCCTGACGGGCGGATCGCCCGTGCCCGCCATGGTACTGGGCGCCTTGAGCGCGCTGGTGGTCTACCACCTGCGGCCTGCCAGTTTTCGCACGGCTTAAGTAAAAGGAGTTCCGTCATGTCTGAAGTTGCCACTTTCCAAATCCCCGTTGCCCAACGCCGCATCGTGCACCGTACCCGCGGTATCAGCCACGGCCCTATCACCCGGCTGGTCAGCCCGTCCGATCTGGGGCAGTTGCTCAAGCCATTTATTTTTCTGGACCACTTCGAACTGCCTGCCGGCGGCCAGCCGCCGCAATTTGGCATGCACCCGCACTCGGGCATTGCCACGCTCACGTACATGATGAGCGGCCAGACGGGTTATGAGGACACGACCGGCGAACAGGGTGCGCGCGGCGTGTTGCCCTCTGGTGGCGTGGAATGGATGATGGCCGGTGGCGGCGTGTGGCACACCGGCGCGCCTGAGAACACCGAGCGCGTGCTGGGTTTCCAGCTCTGGGTGGCTATGCCGCCCGAACTCGAACTGGCTGAGGCGCACAGCATCTACCTGGGCCCCGAGGGCGTGCCGCATGCAGGTCCGGCCCGCGTGCTGCTGGGCAGCTATGGCGGCCAGACCAGCCCCATCCCTGCGCCGTCCAACATGACCTACCTGGGTGTGCACCTCAAGGCCGGTGAGACCTGGCGCTTTGAGCCGCCCGTCGGCCACACCGTGGCCTGGGCTGCCGTGGGCGAAGGTGCATTGGCCGAACCCGCCGCGCTGCGCACCGGTGATCTGGCGGTGTTTGATGACGCCGGTGGTGCGATTGAGTTTGAAGCGCAGACGGATACCGCCTTTGTGCTCGGCTCGGGCATGCAACACCCGCACGAGCTGTTCATGGGGCCGTACTCGGTGCACACCAGCGAAGCTGCGCTGCACCGCGGTCAGGCCGGTATCCGCGAGCGCGCCCAACTGTTGCGCCAGCAGGGCCGTTTGTAAGGCTGGTGGGGTCTGGCGGGCGTTGAGATGCTGTGTAAAAATACAGTATTTCAACGCCAGCCCCAACCCGCCCGTGGACCTGTTTGACGACCTGCCCCTTGCTTCTGAGGACCTGCGCGCCGCCATCGCGCCAGGTGCCGTGCTGTTGCGTGGCTTGGGCCGGGCGGACGATGTGCAGATCCTTGCCGCGGTGGAATCCGTCATTGCCCAGTTGCCGCTGCGCCACCTGCAAACGCCGGGCGGGCACACCATGTCCATCCAGACCACCCGCTGCGGCAGCATGGGCTGGACCTCCGAGCCCAGCGGCTACCGCTATGCCGCTGCCAACCCCCACACCCGCCAGCCCTGGCCCGCCATGCCGCAGTGCCTGATGGACTTTGCGGTGCGCGCCGCCTTGGATGCCGGCTACCCCGACTTTGTGCCCGACTCCTGCCTGATCAACCAGTACCTGCCCGGCAACAAACTCGGCCTGCACCAAGACCGCGACGAGCGCGACCTACGCGCACCCGTGGTGTCCCTCTCCCTGGGCCTGCCCGCCACCTTCCTGTTTGGTGGCCTGCAGCGCACTGGCAAAACCCAACGCTTTCGCCTGGCCCACGGCGACGTGGTGGTCTGGGGTGGCCCGTCGCGCCTGGCTTTCCATGGCGTGCTGCCCGTGGCCGACGGCGACCACCCGCTGGTGGGGCGCCGGCGGGTGAATGTGACGTTTCGCAAGGTGGGTTAGGGCGTGCGGTGAATAGAGGGTTTATTCGACGCATATGGCCGAACTGGGGCTGGACATTGGCGCCTTGGCACCCAGTGACCGGCATGTGGAGGGCGTGGTGGAAGTGGTGCTAGACGCCACGGGCCATTTTGACCAAACCCTGAGCGCCGCCCGCCAGCACACTGCCCACGCACACCCAGGCCTTTTTGGAATGGTTCAACGCGGCCTACGAGTTATGTACCAAATAGGCCCCTAGCCCCCGTCAAATATGCGCAAGCAGCTCCTAAAAAGATAGTGTGTCGACTGTGCATACACTGCTGGCTGTCAACACAATATCCAAAGGGAGGAAGCATGAAACGGTATGCAGCTTGGGCATTGGCCTGCTTGGTCATGGCGTCGGCAAATGCGGGTGACACCAAGAAGTTTGACTTTGTGCCTGAGCCGGGTAGCAACGGAACTGCCAGCCCGGCGGGGTGTTCGTTCAGCGAGTTGCAGCTGCCAGAGAAACTGGCCGTGTTCGCCACGGGTGCTTACGGCGGCAAACCTGCAGGCTTCCAGATCGACCAGAGCGGACACGAAGCCACACGCTTCGACATCGCCGTGAACAGCCCGGACAAACCGGTGGTACTCATGCTGGGCGCCTACGAGCCTTCAGTGTGGAACATTGGTTGGTCGCAAGGCACTCAGATTCTGGCGGTGCTGGTGAGCGGCTACCACCGTCAGGCGGTCGCTGGTCTTCCCAAGTCCACGCCGATCATCAACAGCTCCTACGACAACAAAGGGGCTTGCGGCTATTTCTACGTGTCTGACAGCACCATGGGCGCTCTCAACCCTATGTCGAAGCGCGTCTTTGGTCGCCCGGTGAGCATGGTGTTCCCGGTTGTTAACGGCAAGGTCGTGGTGGGGGAGCCGCTGGCCGCAGGCACCGCGTTGCGCACGTCGTCTGACACCACCATCGCCTCCCTGCGTGACCCCTCTGCGCCCATGGCCGGGCCGGCGGGGCTTGAAGACGCGGTGCGCAAAGGCCTGCTGCGCCCGGCCAGTGCCGCCGATGCCCAGGCCTGGGCCAACGCTGTGGCCAAGAATACGCCCGACAGCGACCTGCCCCCGGTGGCTGGCCAGGGCAAGACCGCTCCTCGTGCGCCCACCTTCTATGGGGGCTATGTGGTGCTCAAAGCCTTCACCTTCCCCGCTGGCTTGTACGGAGCCAATTCGTCCACCTTCTTTGTGCCCAAAGGCATACCCGCGCCACAGGGCAACCCAGGCCACTCCACCGTGTTCGACTTCAACACCCTTGCCTGCGGTGGGGTGGGATGCAATCACTAGATGAGCGACCGAAGCGCCTGTAGCCGCGCATGCGCCTCTCCGTCCCACAGCGGCGGCAGCTGGTTCTTGGCGCGCAGGTAGTGCAGGCTGAACACATCCAGCCAGGCCTCCAGTGCCTGCGCAGCGCGTGGCTCTCCCGCCAGCTCCAGGCACAGGGCGCCTACCTCGCTGGTGCAAAAGTGGTCGTCGCGGCGGCTGCGGCGCAGGCGGTAGCGCGAGATCTGGTCGGGCTGCAGGCTCAGCACCGGAAAGCGGTCCAGATAGGGGCTCTTGCGAAACATCTTGCGCGCCTCGGGCCAGGTGGCGTCCAGCAAGATGAACAAAGGCCGTTTGCCCGGCGCATGCGCTGCCGCTGGGGGCAACGTGTTCACCACCCGCCCCTCGGTCACAAACTCGCCGGGGAACACCACATACGGCTGCCACTGCGGATCGGCCAGCAGCGTGAGCAGCGCAGGGTCTACCTCGGTGCGTGCCCAGCCAAAGGCCCAGGTGTCGGCCACCACATCGGCAATCAGCCAGCCCGTGTTGCTGGGCTTGATGGGTTCAATGTCTGCCATCAGCAGGCACACGCCCACGTGCGTGGGCACCTGCGGGCGCAGCGCGCAGATGCAGTGGGCGGGCGCCACGCGGCAGTCCGGGCAGCGCTCGGCCTTCATGCCGCCGCGTGCCAGAAACGGCTTCACACTGCGCGCCAGGCGGGCGGCGCGCAAGCGGGAGACGGCGTGGGGAGTGCGGGTCATGTTGAACAAAACGCCTTCCGTTGCAGTCGCAATGCGTCGCGATCGATGCTGGCCCGCAGGAGCTCCATGTCTGCCGCACACACGCCCTGGTGCAGAAAGTGGGTGTGCCATTGGTCTACGGTGCGCGCAACGTCAGCCACGAGAGCGTGGGCACGGTTGGCGCTGATGCCGAACTCGTTGTGCTCCGATAGCGCGTTGTCCAGTGTGGATTCGGTACCCTGCGCGCCCACCGCCATGGCCTGGTAGCCCAGGTTCTGCAAGCTGGGCACCACATCAAACGCCGGGGCCAGTTCGTAATAGCCGTCAAAACCCAGGCGCAGGCAATGGTTGCGCTCATGGTCGTCCGTGTTGTCCATCAGGATGTTGAACACCATGCGCTTGAACAGCTCCTCGCGCATGGCGGCCTGACGGTCCGGGTGGCCCAGCCGCAGCAGAACCATGGCCAGTGCGCTGTAGCTCTCGGGCAGGCGCGCTGCGCGCAGCACGGTGTGGGCAGATAGGCAATGCAGCCGCAGGCCGCCCTGCCGGTCAAAGCGCTGGATCGTCAATGCATGGCGTGCTTTGCCGTGGCGCGGCGCCAGCGGCAACAGCCCCGTAGACGCCACAGTAATACCTGCCATCACGGCCAATGTCATGGTGGCGTGCTCGATGCTGGGCGTGTCAACTGGATCATCCAGCTCACTGAACTTCACCACACAGGGTCCGTCGGGCATTTGCAGCAGGGCCTTGGGCCGCGCGCCGCCCAAGGTCACGCCGGGCTGCACCAGGCGCTGGATGTGTGGCGTGATGGGCGCCTGCTGCTGAACGTCTTCCACGGCCTGAGCCAGTGGGGCCAGATCGCTGAGTTGCGGGTAAGGGCCTATGCGGCGCGGAATGTACTGCTCTGCAGAGACCGAGATACCCAGCGCCCCAAAACGATCGTCCCCTGCGAACAGCAGCATCTCCAGCACCGAGAGCCGGGCAGGCCGCTCGATGTGCCGGATGATGCGTTCGCCCCAGCGGTCGGGCCTTGCATCGTCCAGCGCGCCCGGCACGCTGTTGCGCTCGCCCACGCTGAAGTCTTGCCCCGCAATCAGCGGCAGGTCTTCGCTCAGCGGGAAGTTCCACCACTCGGGTGCATAGGTAAACACCGCACAGTCGGGCACCAGCGGCGACAGCCGCAGCTCGCCCACCAGCGCGGGGCTGGCAGGGTTGACCAGTGCCCACACATAGAGCTGGTCTTGCGGCCGGTAGCTGCCGGGCTGGATATCGTGGGTGTTCATTTGGGCTTACCCAGTCCTTGTGCTGCGATCAACGCGGCCAGTCCGGATGCGGCTTGCGTAGCGCCTGCAGCGCCAATACCCGTGACCCTGGTTCGCGCCACCTCTGCAGTGGTGTTTGCGCTCCCTGCTTTAGGGGGGCGGATGCGCACAATCTCGCGCTCCAGCGCCGCGTGGTCCTGCTGCGGGGCGATCAGGTCGGCCAGCGGGGCAGATGGGTTGATCAGCCATATGCACATCACATACGAAGCCATGGCCACCGACGGGTCGCCGCGCTCGATGCGCGCCATGGTGGGTTGCGACACCCCCAGCCGCTTGGCCCACTGCGCCTGCGTTTCCTTGCGCCGCTTGCGCGCAATGACGATGTTTTGCGCCAGCAGTTCGATCTGCTGAACAACGGCCTGGGGGTAGTCAGACGGTTTGGTGTTTTGTACTGGCATTCATAGATGTTAGCAAAATCTTTAATTTACTCAAATCTATGAATTTATTATTCACAAAAATTCATAGAAATATGTAAAAGCAATAAAAAAGAATATCTATAAATGAAGTTCACGACAACGGCTTGGGCACAAACCCAATCGTCAGCCCCTCGTCCGTCACGGTGATGCTGCCGGGCTGCATGCCCAGGCCGTCGGGCAGGGCCAGGTCTTGCGGGCGCATGCGGTGCAGCACCACCTCCAGCAGCGTGCGCTCGGCCAGTGCGGGGCCGTAGACGTTGATGAGCGCCATCGCCGCGGGCGGCAGGGTGGGGAACTGCAGGCGATTCAGGCGCAGCTGGTGCGCGCGCACCGTGCGGTCGGTCGCCTCGTAGCGCAGCGCAAACTCCACGTCCAGTGTGCCCTGGTGGCTGCGGTTCAGCGCCGGGCCAGCGGCCTCTACCACCGCCTCGGCACCCAGCCGGTTTTGCGCGGGCAACAGGCGCAGCGTAGGCACTTGCACATCCAGATTCAGCAGCCCCGGTACCGGGTAACGCAGCGGAAAGCGCTGCCCCACCGCCGCCTGCAGTGCCGCAGCCGACACCTTGTAGCTGGGCTGCTTGGGGGGCTGGTCTTCGGCCTCGGGCTCAGGCTCCGCCCAGGCCAAACGGGGCAGCGGCAGGCACAGCAGGGTGGGCAGAAACCAGCGGCGTTGCATATCAGTTCTCAGGTTGTGTGGCGGCCAGCACCTTCAAAAACTCCGCGTCCTTCCAGTACTTCTCAAAGTCCGTGTCCGCCATGAACTGCGATGGTGGCTTGCCCAGGCGGCGGGCGGCGGTGATGCTTTCAAGCATGTGAGGTTTGTCGCCGGCCACGGCGTAGTGGCAGGCCAGGTTGTACATCAGCGTGCCGTTGGTCTGCTTGGCCGGGTCAAACTTGGGGCCTATCAGCGTGGCCATCACCGCGGGCACCAGGTCCTTGTCTTGCGGCAGCAGCTGGCTGTAGATGGCCAGCGTCTGGCTGGCGATGACGGTGATGTTGTAGGGCTGGCCGGGGTCTTTGCTGTAGTGGCCAATGTGCGGGTGCACCTCTTTCAGGTAGTGCCGCACCAGCATGCCTGCCGCCTGGAAGTCTTTCTGCCCGTTGTAGTCGTTGATCAGCTCGGCATAGGCCGCTGTCACGTTGGGCGCCAGCGCCTCGGCGTGTTCCTTGTCTTGGGCAAAGGTCTGCGCCTGCTTCAAGAAGGCGGGCAGCCCCGCAGCACCGGGCACCTTGGCTGCGGCCGTGGCGGTTTGCAGCACACCGCGCAGCGCGTGGTCCGATACCTTCTCCACCGGCGGCTTCATCACATAGGCAAAGCGCGCCTTGGTCAATGGCAGCGCGGTGCTGCCACTCTTCAGCACCACCTGCATGCCGTCCATGGGGCCGCTGATATCGGGCACCTTCACCACCAGCTCCAGCGGCGTGGTCTGTACCTTGTTGGTGCGCAGCGTGTTGAAGGCGATGGTGGTTTCTTCTGTGTCCAGCGTCACGCGCAGCACCGTGGTTTCTTCGTCGTATGACTTGTCCCACTGCACCACCAGCGCCGTGGGCACCTGGCGCAGGCTGGGCCACAGCGCCACCACGTCCACCGTGGGGCCCTGGTCGGCAAAGTGTTTGAACTTGGGCGTGCGCAGCCAGTAGTGCGCGGGTGGGGTGGCGGGTGTCTGCCCGGCAAACTCCACCATGCCGGTGACCGCCGCACCATTGGCCTTGGGCCCCTCAAACACCGGGCGCCATTCGGGCATCAGCCCCTGCGCGGCGGCCGGCTGGCCCGTGCCCTTGGGGCGCACCACATACAGGCCAATGTCTTTCTCGTAAAAGGGCAGCAGCGCCGATTCGCCCGAACGGCTCATGTACGTGCGCATGTGCTGCGTAAACCAGGGGCTGGCGCCCGGCACTGTGGGCGCGGGGTCCCACCAGCGCATATCGGCAAAGCGGTAACCGTTCTCGTTGGCCACAAAGGCCTTGAACTTGATCACCTCCTTGCCCACATGCAGCTGCGTGTACGCATCGCCAAACCAATAGCGCCCCGGCAGGCTGCCTGGCACGCCCCAGGCCTTCAGTGCCAAGCCTATGGTGGCGCCAAACAGCTGCCCGCCAATGCCTTCTTCCAGGTGGTACTTGCGCCGGTCAAAGTCCACCACGGTGGCGCGCGGGGGTGGGCTGTCGTCGTAGCCCTGGAACTGCTCGGGCTCCACCTCTTGCCAGGCCTGGGGCCGGGTCTTGTACTCATTCAGGCAGGTGGCCTTCCAGCGCAGCGCCTCGGCCGAGTGCGTGCGCTGGTTGCAGTAGTCGTCCACCTGCTCGCGGTGCGCGGTGATGTCCATGATCTGCGCCTTGCCCGCCTTCCAGATATAGGCCCAGGCGGTGGTGTCGGTGTTGCCAAACTCCACCACATCGGCCTTGTTCAGCGTGGCGCGCAGCGCGGCCGGGCTCAGCGCGTTGCCGTTCAGCGCCGGGCCATAGGCCTTGCGCTGGCGGTCGCCGGTGAATACCCAGTCGATGTAATACAGCGGCGTGAACGCCACGCCCGAGGTGAACAGGTCGGAAGGCTCGCGCAGCGAATCCTGCAACTCCCCCTGCGCGCTGAACTTCCACAGGTAGCCCCCGGCCGCCGCCACTACCTGCCGCGTGCGCGGAATGGCGAACAGCCCATCCACATGGCCGCGCAGCACCATGCGCGCCTCCTGCGTGGCCGATGCGGCCGTGTTCTCGTACAAGTGGGGGTAGTCGCCCGGGGGCTTGGCGCCGAGCATGGTGCTAAAGAAGGTGAACATCACAAAAGCGCCAAGGGCGCGGGCAGTAGGGGTGTGCATAGGGCGATCAAAAGTCAGTCCGGTTGGGTGGAAGCTGCCAGGTCTTGCCCCATTCAGCCTCCGTGCCCCAGGGTTTCAAGGTAGGGTCGCATCACGTTGGCCACCCGGCAAATCTTGGCAAACCGCCACAGGTCATTGGCGGTGGTCTTGTTGGCGCCCAGTGCTTCCTTCAGCGCTTCGATGGCCACATCCAGCCCAATCTTGTTGCGGTGCTTAAAGCAGTCTGCAATGGTTTTGGCTACGCCATACACCCGCAGCTCCACCTGGTCGGCACGAATCACCTCTATGCCCTGGGCATACGCCTCGCCCGAAAACTGCACCATCTTCATCGGTGGGTAGTCCATCTTGGGCGCGTGGCTGCCCTGTGGCATGGCGATCCACACCTGGCGCGGCAGCTGCGTGGTGAGTTCATGAATCTGCAGTGCCGTGAGCAAGCAAAACACCGCCTGCGGCACCTTGACCGCAATGGTGGCCAGGCTTTCGTGTTCGGCAGCTTGCGCATCTGGCAGCCGGTAGACGCCGCGCCCCACGCGCTCCAGCTGGCCGCTGGCCGTCAGCCGCGAGAGCACCACCCGTGCAATGCCCAGCTCCTGCAGATGGCTGGCGCGCAGCAGGCCCCGCTGGCTGGCTAGCGCCAGTACGCGCTGGGTTTGGGTGTCGTCGGCTTGCATGGAATCCGGAGTATGTTCCGTTTATGCGTTAATTTCAAGTAAACAGAGATTTTATGGAACATATAAGCCGCTAGCCCCCGTGGAATATGCGCAAGCAGCTATTAAATATGTAGCGTCAGGCCTTAGGCGGGCGGTGCAACGCGCAAATCTTGTTGCCGTCGGGGTCGCGCAGGTAGGCCAGGTACAGCTTGCCCACGCCGTTGTCGCGCCAGCCTGGGGGTTCTTCGCAGGTGGTGCCGCCGTTGGCCACGCCCGCGGCGTGAAAGGCATCGGCCTGCTCTGGCGATTCCATCTTGAAGCCTACGGTGCTGCCATTGCCATAGGTGGCTGGCTCGCCGTTCAGCGGCTCGGTGATGCCAAAGCTGCCCGCCGGGCTGCGGTAAAAGTAGCGGCCGCAAATACCGTTGTGGTTGGCAATGCCGGGGCCCAGGCCCAGCGTGCCCAAGAGCGCGTCGTAAAACTTCTTGGAAACCTCAAGATCGCTCACACCGAGCATCACGTGGCTGAACATGCCTGTCTCCTCTTTTGAATCGTGGGGATAGTATGCCAATCCCCACCGCGCCAGCCACCGCTCGCTCAACCCTTGAGCGCAGGCTGCTCCCAGCCCGGCACGTTCACCGCGTAGCGCGTGGCCTTGCCCACGCCTTCCACGCGCAGCAAGCCATTGGCCAACAGATCAGCCAGGTCGCGGGTGGCGGTGGCTTTGGATGTGCCAGTGATCTTGGCGTATTTGTCCGTGGTCATGCCGCCCAAGAAGCCCCCGCCAGAATCCACGTGGCCGGCCTCCAGCAGGCGCTCCAGCACCTTGCGCTGGCGTTCATTGGTTTGGCACTGCGCCGCCCGCAGCCGGAACTGCGCCTTGTCCGTAGCGTCCCGCACCACGGCTTGGCTGGCAATGCAGGCGCGGTTAAACGCCTGCACAAACCACAGCACCCAAGGCGTTGCATCAATCGCGCTGGCTTCGGGTGCTATGCCGCGCAGACGCTGTGCATGGTTCAGCGCGTCGTAATACGCGGCATGGGTTTTGAGCATCTGGTGCGCCATGCCATACACCCGCACCAGCGCCGGGCTGGCCTGTGCGTCTTGCGCTTGCATGTCTTGCGCCAGCGCCATGTCCGCCAAGGCGCGGCCCAGGCGACCGTTGCCGTCCTCAAATGGGTGGATGGACTCAAACCACAGGTGCACCAGCGCCGCCCGCGCAATGCCGTTCACCGCAGTGGCACCCGTAGCAGGGCGCGTGCTTTCAAACCACGCCAAAAAACGCTCCATCTCTGCAAGCACCTGCGCAGAGGGCGGCGCCTCGTAATGCACCACCTCGCGCTCCAGCGCTCCGCTGACAATCTGCATGGCACCGGCGTGGCTGCGCACGCGCCCCACGGCAATGCGCGCGATGCCCGACGTGCCCCCCGGAAACAGCGCCGACTGCCAGCGGCACAGCCGGTCCAAGTCCAGCGCCGCGCCATGGTTGGCCAGCGCGTCCCCCATCACCTGCACCAAGCCTTCCACCGACCGGTCAGAGCCCGGCGCATCCGCCAATTGAAGCCGGTGCGCCACCGATGAGCGCAGGGACTCCAGATTGAGCTGCTCGCCCTCAATGGCGGCAGTGGCCAGCGCCTCTTGCACCCACAGCTCGCGCTGCACCGCGTTGGCCTGCTCCAGCCCAATGGCACTCAGCAGCCCCAACAAGCGGCCTTGCTCCAGCCGCGCCTGGTCTAGCGCTGGGGCCACTGCCGCCGCATCAAAGGTGAGCTTCGGCCAAGCGGAGTGCTGCCAGATGTAGCGGGGATGGGCGGCGGCGGTGGGCATGAGGCGTATTTTGAACGATACGGCTCAAAAAGTGAGGTGTATTTGCGCAAATACGGCTCAACCAAGGAAAAATAGGCTTGCCTCAGCCCATTGGCGTACACAGCTCCACCAAAAAGCCGTTGCTGTCGGCCACATACGCAATCGTCTGGCCCCAGGGCATCACCTCCTGCGGGTTCTTTCCCAGCTGTTGCATGAGCCGGTGATACGCTGTGTGCCCGTGTGTGCCTGGACACACAATGAAGCACCGGCCCCCAATTTCTACCAAGAGAATCTGCAATGAAAACACTATTTGCCTCACTGCTGCTCAGCAGCCTTGCCCTGGCCGCCAGCGCCGAAACCGTGGGCGCTGTCAGCACCACCTTCAAACTGCTCAGCCCCAACGACAAGGTGGTGGTGGACGTGTTTGACGACCCGGCGGTGAACGGTGTGGCCTGCTATTTGTCGCACGCCAAAACCGGCGGCTACGCCGGTGCCTTGGGCTTGGCAGAAGACACGGCAGACGCCGCCGTGGCCTGCCGCCAGGTGGGCCCCATCAGCTTCAAAGAGAAGATCGACAAGCAAGACGAAGTCTTCAAGGCCAGCGCCTCCTTCCTCTTCAAGCACGTGCGCGTGGTGCGCATGGTGGACGTGAAGCGCAATACCCTGGTCTATCTGGTGTACTCCGACAAAATCATCGACGGCAGCCCCAAAAACAACGTGACCGCGGTGGCCGTGCCGGCGGAGCAGCCGATACCGGTGAAGTAAATGTGTGTGGCCATCAATATCTATTCAATGAATGGATTAAATGATTGATTTAAAAAGAGATTTAAGAAAATAAATCTATTCATATAATCATTCATGGCCACCACCCCAGACCTCTCCGCCAGCATCTTGCAAGCCCTACGCCGCCAGGGCGGGGCGCTGAGCAGCGCCGAGCTGCAAACGGCGCTGGGGGTGAGCCAGCCCACCGTGTCGCGCGCGCTGGCCCCGCTGATTCAGGCGGGCGAGGTGCAAAAGGTGGGCGCCGCCCGCAAGCAGCGCTACGTGCTGCCGCGCACCGTGCGCGACGTGGGCCGCAGCGTGCCGGTCATGCGCATTAACGCGCAGGGCCAGCCCAGCCCGTTTGGCCGCATGGTGCCGTTAGCCAGCGGCGCCGTGTGGGTGGATGAAGAAGACGGCCTCTCCAAGCGCTTTGACGGCCTGCCCTGGTTTCTGGACGACATGCGCCCGCAGGGCTTTATGGGCCGCACCTTTGCCAGCGCCCACCCCGAGCTGCAACTGGGCAACGACCCCCGCTTCTGGAGCGATGACGACGTGCTGCGCGCCCTGGCCCTGTGCGGCGACGACCTGCCCGGCAACCTGGTGGTGGGCGAGGCGGCGTTTGCGCGCTTTCACAGCCTGCCCCAGCGCGCCAGCCGCGTGGCGTCCATCGCCGACTACCCGGCCCTGGCTGATGCGGCCATGCAGGGCAGCATCGGCGGCTCGTCTGCAGGGGGCGAGCAGCCCAAGTTCTGCACCATCGTCGGCCGCAGCGCAGATGCATCGGGGGATGCGCCCCGCCATGTGCTGGTCAAGTTCTCGCCCGCAGGCGATGCCCCCACCGACCAGCGCACCCGCGACCTGCTGGTCTGCGAACACCTGGCCCTGCAAACGCTGGTCGGTGCCGGCATTGCCGCCGCCACCAGCCGCATCAGCACAGGCGCGGGCCGCGTGTTTTTGGAAGTGGAGCGCTTTGACCGCACGCCCATCAACGCCGCCAACCCACTGGGCCTGGGGCGCATCGGCATGGTGTCGCTCATGGTGTACGACGCCGAGTACGTAGGCGCCATGGACAACTGGGCCGCCACCGCCAACCGCATGCAAGAGCGCGGGCTGCTGCGCCCTGCCGATGCGCGCACCCTGCGGCTGCTGGAGGCCTTTGGGGAGCTGATTGCCAACACCGACCGGCACTACGGCAACATCTCCTTGCTGCTGGACGATGACGACTGGGCCCTGGCCCCCGCCTACGACATGCTGCCCATGCTCTACGCCCCCGTGGGCGGCGAGCTCGTGCCCCGCAACTTTGCAGCCCGCCCCCTGCAGCCCACCGCCGCCACCCTGCCCGAGTGGCCGCAGGCGCTGGCCCTGGCCCGCAGCTTCTGGGCGGCCGCCAGTGCCGATGCGCGCATATCCGCCGGCTTTAGGCAGATAGCTGCGGAAAATTTAAGCCATATCGGCCGCTAGCCTAGGTGGAATATGCCCTAGTAGCTATGAAAATAGTAGCAAGTCGCGAGCGGCGGGGATGCGTTGGTAGCGGATGGGGCTGGTTTTGAGTCGGCTCGCAAATGCTCAAGAGCTTGGCTGAACGCCTGATTGCCGAATTTGGCAGCGGCTTCTCAGTCACCAACCTCAAACTCATGCGCCAGTTCTATGCACTGCACGCCCAAAGAATTGGTCAGACAGCGTCTGGCTTATTCGAGACTGCGGACGCAGCCGCCAATTGTCCAGACAGCGTCTGAACAATCTGATTACCCAAAGACGCGAGCATGCTGATGTGCAGCACGTAGATTTTGGGGCGATCCCATATTGAAGCCAATGGTGCTGCTATTGCCAACGCAGTCGGGCTAATAATCACCAACCAAAAATCCAAGCAACTTCAGGGAGTACAAAAATGCAAGACACCAACCACCTCGACATCAATTTGGGCACCCAGCAACCCAGCGGATTGGGGGGCTGGTTGATACTGCCCAGCATGGGCCTGCTGGTGAGCCCGCTGCTCATGGCGAAATCAGTCTATGACGCCTACTCCCCCCTCATGAGTACGCAAACCCTGGCGCTGCTCGCCAATACACAACTGCCCAGCCATAACCCCAGACTGCTCCCCGTGGTGGGGTTGGAACTACTCGTCAACATTGCCTTCATCCTTTTCACGCTGACAATCATTCCCAAGTTTTTCAAAAAACAGGCCAGCGTCCCCACACTTATGGCGATTTGGTACGCAGTCCCAGTTGCCATACATGTCGTTGACATCGTCCTGACCGACTTCGCCGTCTCAAAAACTAGCGTAGACGCCCAACTGACGAGTGATGCCGTCAAAGCCGTCTTGATAGCTGCCGTCTGGATCCCCTACTTCATGCGATCCATACGGGTGAAGAACACCTTTGGACAGAATGCGTTTGGCAAAACATCCACTACTGCAAACAGCGCATCCGCACCGGCGTAAATGTCATCAACCAGCCCAAATCCTTTTGAGCCAAAAATAGGTTTTATAAGAGAAATTAGCCGCTAGCCCCCGTGGAATATGCGCGAGCAGCTATCAATTCATGAGCACCAAGGCACACCACACGTTTGAAACCCCCGAGCAGCTCCACGCCTGGCTGCGGGCCAACCACGCCAGCGAGTCTGAGCTGTGGGTGCGCATCTTCAAAAAAGCCACCGGCCAGCCCAGCGTGACGTGGGACGACTGCGTGCTGGCCGCCATCGCATGGGGCTGGATCGACGGGGTGCGCAACGCGCTGGACGACACCTCGTTTCTGCAACGCCTGACCCCACGCCGCGCGCGCTCCAACTGGTCGCAGAAAAACGTGCAGCACGCCGAGCGGCTGATAGCGCAAGGGAGCATGCAGCCCCCAGGCTTGGCGCATGTAGAGGCCGCGCGCAGCGACGGGCGCTGGGCCACCGCCTACGCCGGCAGCGCCACCATGGTGATGCCCGAAGACTTTTTGGCGGCCCTGCAACAAGACCCCGCTGCCCAGGCGTTCTACGCCACCCTGAAGCGGCAGCAGCTGTTCACCATCTACTACCGGCTCACCAGCGCCAAGCGGGCGGAAACGCGGGAGAAGCGGATGGTGGAGATATTGGCGAAGTTGGGGCGGGGGGAAAGCCCTTGACGTCGGCGGAACAAAAGACGCTTACGTTTCGCACATTTAGTTTGCAGTAGCTTTACCCGGGCAGGGTCATCACCTGCGCTGCGGCTGGCGTTGTACAGGGGCTTGAGGCAACTCGCCCCCACGACAAGGAACATCGCCATGAAATTCTCAACGATAGGCTGCATTGCAGTCGTGTGCACTGCGGCTTTTCTGGGAGGCTGTGTGGTCGCCCCCGTCGCTGTTGAACCCGCTTATGCAGCACCCCCCGGCGTGGTTTACGTCGCACCCACCTATGCCATGCCTGGGCCAGGCTATGCATGGGCGTACCACAGCCACTTCGGTTGGGGCTGGCGCCACCCCAGCTACGGCTGGCATCGCGGCTGGCGATAAGTTGCCGGGGCGTTTGGGGGTAATTGGCCTCTAGCCCCCGTGGAATATGCGCTGGCGGCTATTAATTTGTGAGCGACAAGGTACGCCACACGTTTGAAACGCCCGAGCAGCTCCATGCCTAGCTGTGGAAAAGCCACGTCAGCGAGACTGAGCTGTGCGTGCGCATCTTCAAAAAGGCACCGGCAAGCCCAGCGTGACCCGGGACGACTGCGTAGTGGCCGCCATCGCCGTGCGCGCTGACGGGCGCTGGGCCACCGCCTACGCCGGCAGCGCCACCATGGTGATCCCCGAAGACTTTTTGGCGGCGCTGCCACAAGACCCTGCGGCCCAGGCTTTCTACGCAACGCTGAAGCGGCAGCAGCTGTTCACCATTTACTACCGGCTTACCAGCGCCAAGCGCCCCGAAACCCGGCAGAAGCGTATGGCAGAGCTATTGGCAAAGTTGGCGCGTTGCGAGAGTCCTTGAAATTTGCCGCCAGCGAGAGGGACGCGCAAACGCTGGTTCTTGAGCCAAATTGGCTTGCAGCTCTCGTTGAATGTGCGCAAGAAGTTATTAAATAAGTAGCGTCAAGCCTTCGGTGGACGAATCCAACTTGAATCCTATGGAGCTGCCATTGTCGTGGGTAGCTGCCCGTCATTCAGCGGCTGAGTGATACCGAAACTACTCGCGGGGCTGCGGTAGAAGTGGCACTGCACCACGCCATTGTGGTCGATGATGCTGAGCGTCGCGTCGTAAGACTTTCTAGTAACTTCAAGGTCGCCGACATCTTGCATGACATGGCTGATCATGGTGTTTCTTTTTGTCGAATGCCTAGCTGCAATGTGTGGCCATTGTCACTGCGCGATATGCAATGTTGTGGCCGGGTGCGATCAGAACTGCACGGCACGCGATCACCGGTCTGCAAGACTGCTGTGTAAGCACAAAGAGTGGAAGATCGACGACCACTAGATAGTTTGCAATCGATCCACGCCGAGCTCATTTTTTTATCGAACCCACGGCCTGCGTAATATCGCCTTACAGGGCAGCATGAAATCGATACTGACGCCCACGTTCGTTTAGTGGTGCTAAGTAATTTAGTGCAGATTTGTCGCCAAGCCCTGTTGCTCTTAATGCCGCATAGAGTTGGTAAAACTCACTATTTAGATCACAAGCGAAAATGCCTGGATCATCAGATCCTAGCGAAACCATAATCTCGGGGTCATTGGCTATGAAGAATCCTGGGACTCTCATCCAACGCAGCGAATGATGCTCGGTATAGCTGTGATATTGGCTGATTCGAACGTTGCTGGACGGCAACGTTTCTATGACTACGCCTCTTTCACTTACCTTTGTCATTAACGATTGCTGAATTTTTATGAAGGTCGCTGAATTGAGGTGAGCGGCATCTACTTCCATAGTCTCTTCACCGCGAATCCAAAGCCCTTTGTCGCTAAGCCAATTCCAAAGTCGAACAACGTCTTGCTGATTGGTACTGATCGCAACGTGAACCAGCCGTGCTTCTTCCATCCAGATGTCACTGTGAGTTGCTGTTTCCCATCGCCACGAGGTCTCCTGCGCCTCCATAACATAGTGCGGATTGAGGTATCTGAAATTCATAGCGCGCTCCAACGCAGCGCAGCTGATGTCCGATCCAAAAATGTATCCTGCCAAGTCGGCAAGCTCGCACTCGATACGGTATGCCTCTGTAGTAGCATTTTCTGCATGCCTTAAGAGCCGCCATGTTGAAAGCAAGTCCAACATCCAGTCGGCCTTCTTTACGATCAGCTTTTCCGGCATGCGCTCAATCCACAATTGAGGAGAGATGCCCATGGCTGTACCGTGGCCGATTCGATCTCCGGAACGGAGGTCGAGGAGTTCCAGCGCATCCAGAATTTGACGCAAACCTGTTAGCAAATGAGGAAAATCTTCCCCTGCGTGATAGCTGCGTCTGGTTAGACCTGCGCGTTGGCAAATACGATAATAAGTTGCGAACACCTCGGGTGGAGTAAATAGCTCATTGCCAGCAGCATCAATCCCACACACCCATTTATGTAGAGCAGGCCATCGGCGTAGTGTTTCCAACAAAACATTCGTACGAAGTTCTAAGTCGCGATGTAGTTTATAAAAACGATAAGGCCCAGCCTTGCCTAGTGGATATGGACACCAAGACTTCTTGATGAAGTGGAAAACCAACGTTAAGCGATGATGCTGCCTAGAGTAGCGTGGGGTGAAGTCGGCGCTGGAGTCCAGTTGCGCGAGGAGACTGCTGAGAGATGCTGCCTTCGTACTAGAGGAATCTTTTGCAGAATAGGTTACGAGGTAGGTTAAATATCCGCTCAAAACCGCCTGAAGTAGTTTGCAGTTATCTTCGACCGTAGTTTTTGGCGCTATTCGACCTTCTAGGTAACCCAAACGACTGAAACTGTTCTCATGGCCATGCATGGCCGAAAATCGCTGAAAGAATTTTTCTTCTGTCGGTTCTCGCAATTTAGTAAACGTCATTTTTTGAAATTGATCGAACCCGAATTGCTCCTCGCTCTGAACCAGCAGACGGTAATACTGATTCTGTAATACCAAATAGCAATGCAGCATCCTATCTAGAGTCGAGCTACGTGCATCTTTCAATCGATTTAAAAGCACCGCCATCCAATCGATTTCATGATCAAGACAAGTGTCGTCGGAAAGTTGCCATCTACTATCACTGAGCGGTGGTGGAAATGGTGCTTTTCCTGACTCCAAATCACTGTAACCGGTTGGTAAATCTGCATCTGGGTCAATGTCATTAATCGCCGCTGCAATTAGCCATTGTCGCAATTGGGCGGCAACCCTTAGGCGTCTAAACAACTCAGCAGGATTAAGCGTCGGATCAACGGCATGGGCAAGCTCTCGAGTCTTGATTGCATCGTAGTCGCTCCCAATCTTCCATAGCTTTTCGAAGTCCTTCGTTTCTGTATGAGGACTACGCAACGCACGCAGCCAGCAGATCTCAGCGTGAGTACTCCCATTCAGGTGCAGGTGAGATTCGTGCAAACCCTCTCTCTCGATATAGTCCTCAATGATTGCATCTTGTGGGCTTAGCAACGGAGATGCCCGTCGAATAAGAGGCTGCGCTGGATACTCCCATTTTTCTAAGCCGTCCGTCATTCGCGCAATAACAGACGCTTGGATTGCTAGGCCACTAATGCGACTGAGAACAGTCTGATGCCAAGGTCCAAATTTTTCCAGTCGAACACTGAGTTTCCCATGTCTTGACTCCAAGAATTCGTCGGCCAGTGCATCTAAGACGGTAGTAGTCCATAACAACTTAGTTTGGCGCTCACCAATCTGTCTGGGATTGATAAGCCATAGCCAACTTTGGCCGAATACATGATCTGGGTATCTCGCTGCCCATGGCATATACGTGAGATAAACAGATTCACGCAATGCGTCTTCATCTAAAGCTCGGTTGAACTGAGTTGTCTTGATTAGCCCAAGTACTCTGTGGCTTGATAGCATCGTTGCACTGATGAGGCCATGAACGGTGCATGGACGTTCAGCCGTTGGGTTGTTCATTCAATTGCTTCCGAAGCTGGTGACTGTCCTGTTGCTTTCCCTTTCGGCCGGATGGTCTTTTTCTTGGATGCAGTTGATCCTATCGTTGCTGTTTGATCTGTGTTTAATTGCGAGTCTGTATCGAGGGTTCCTCCACTAGACTGGATTTTCTTGCCTACTGGCGTTGGTGAGCTCCCGGCAATTCGCACTTGCTCAATTAGTCCCCAAGTTTTTGGGTCGCACAACGAGTCTTCACTCAACCCAAATTGTTTAAGTTTTTCCAGCATGTGACCATAAACTTTGCTTCGACCACTGCGGCGCTGTGCCTGCAATAGACCGACGAACAATGGACAACTCGCTATCAGAAAAGTTAACGGCAAGTTGGCATCGGAGACTAAGTCGCTCTCAAATTTCTTCGCTACAACGACGGGTGCACTATTCGGATTCGTTCGCTCAACTTTCTTTGCGGGCACACTTTCGGCAGGTCGGCTATCAAGTAGGTGATGATCAAGCTCTTCTATAAGAAGTGCATTTACTATGCATAGCGCAAAAAGCTCCATCAAAGAGGCTGCCCCGATTTCCCCCCTTCGACTTTCGGAGACTTTTTCAAGGCTAAAGTAAATTCTCGTCCATACCTTTCCAATTAAAACTGCCGACGGTTTCAATTTGAGTCGCAATTCGCGTGTTTTTA
This sequence comes from Rhodoferax saidenbachensis, assembly GCF_031457975.1. Lineage (GTDB taxonomy): Bacteria > Pseudomonadota > Gammaproteobacteria > Burkholderiales > Burkholderiaceae_C > Allorhodoferax > Allorhodoferax saidenbachensis_A. Next base: position 192,544 of record NZ_JAVDXO010000005.1, on the reverse strand, counting down.
GCAGCCATCTGGCTATGCTTTCACAAAGCGAAGTCAAAGAGTCTCCCGATTCAGTTTCCAGAGCACCTGCGTCGCTTGACTCATCAAACTCAGAGCCAGAATCTCCACCTTCCCAGTTTGGTCTGGATATTGTTGGAGTCTTCAACACCTTGGCTAACACTTCGCGAACGCGTTGAGGTAGTGAGTCAGGGTTATTGCTTATGTCTATTTGAAATAACCGATCCATCAACCCAAAAATGTTAAAGATGGAGGAGAATGTTCCAACGCCTTGACCAGAGGCATCAATAAGACTGAAGGCGAATGTTGGTGTCCTGTTAATTTGTGCAATGCATTCCTCAATTGCCTTCTTTGCACTCAATTCGGTTACGTTATCTCTCTTCTCCTTATTCAAACCAATTACACCGAAATAGACTACTGGTCGCTTAGGATTTGCTACGTAAGGTGCAGCAAGCACTGCGGTTGCATGCCAGGCCCAATTGAGTGCATCTTCTTTTCGACCAATGCCGATGTACTTTTTGTATTGCGCACGCAAAGTATTTTCTTTGATAGTCTCTTTTTCTATGTCCTTATTTTTACGATGCAGCACTTGGTTATAGACCGCCACACTTCCGGGACCACCAAACAGGTATTGAATAAATGCGCTTGGATTGTTTACACAAAAAGCGGCGACATCTGCTGAAAGTGTGGCGAAGCAGTTTCTCAACGCAGCGTCACTTGGCTGTGGACGCAAATAGGCCCCTGTATCAAGCTCGCCATCGCGTACTGTCAACTCAAATACCGCTTCTATTAGAGTGGGAAGCTCACGCGCACCCAATGCATCAACGTCGATGCCAAATTTATAGAGACTCCCAAGAGCCATGGCTCTTAGGCTCTCCCCCAGTGCCTCTGACAACGTACTGTCCCAATTCGAGTTGTCGCGACCTATTTCATCCGAAGAAGAAATATGCTTCGCACATCGAGACAAGACCTGAAGAACTGAACGCAGAGGTTGTTTAAGTAAAAACTCATAAAAAAGTACGATGTCCTTCCGGTCCTGAAGTCTCAACCCTCGGCGAATGAGTTCAAAAATCGCGCTCTCTATGCTTCTGGCGTTGCCCTTCCAGTCATCGCAGCTAAGTTCAAATCGCGGCATTTCCACATTAGCATCTGACCGGGGAAGAAGATTCCAAAGTGGACGGAGTTGAACTCTGCGTCGAATCGGAAAGAGCTTGAGCAAGTACTGATCCTCGAGATGGTCAACCATCTTGGTCCGCTGCGCATTGCGTTCACTATCCATTTCGCTGCGGCTAGCGCCCAGATCTTTGAAGAAGTTGTCACGAACCAATTGGGAATACAGCTCCATGTCGCCTGTGATCAGTACAACAAGTTTTGGTGTATCCAGGTACTTACGTATGCACTCCAATACTGTGTGAGCGTTTACAGCATTGGTGTCTGCGTCATCAAAAGCCAGAACAAGCGCTTCTACGTTCAAAATCTGGCAAGCGGCATCAACAAGTTTGTGAAGATTGTTTCTCAACTCGGTGCCGTGAGCTGCACGTTCTAGTCCCCAATCCAGATATAGCTCTGGGTCTAGATCTTTAAGCTGATCATTATCTGTGGCAAAGAGACTCAAGCCTCCTGCCATCCTTTTGAAATGAGTCCGAAATTCTCTAACGCGATCTTCCTCGTTCAAACATCGCTTGGCCGAGTCCTGTATCAAGCGTTTCAGATCTTTCAAAATTGGTAGCAAAATTACTTCGCTGCCCTCTATACGGCTAGGATCAATGTATGAAAGCTTTCCCAACTTGAGCGCACTGTCATCGGATAACGCGCTGTGTGCGGCTTGTAAAAACGTAGACTTCCCGGCGCCGCGCGTTCCGTCGATGAAATAGGCCAATCCGCTGCCCAATGGAAAGTTTTGTGCTGGTGGAAAACTTTTGGCTCGAGTCAAGTCTCGTGCTATTTCCGTTTTAAGTTTGTTGTAGCACTCCTGCTGAATGAGTTCACCTGAGCCAATATGCCGACTTGCATCGCTTTGATCAAGATTGATTTTGATCTTGTTCATCGATCCGATGTTGAGTAATTTTTCTGTGCTCATATATCTCCACTAAATAAGTTGGTTGTCTGAAAGAGTTTTCCTCCCCTCCGTCCCAAGGCTTCTCTCAAGTTGAGGGTATTCCAGTTGCAAGCGTGCGCTATCTTGAATCGCGTGTTTTATGGGTCTCTACGATGCATTGGATAGGCGATTTCCAAACCCGCCATCTCCACTCATCGTGAGAACCAACCTATGCGTCGCCCGCGTAGCCGCCACATAAAACACTCGCGCCGCTTCCTGCTCATCCTCCCCCGCCGCAGGCATATGCCCCACGCCGGGTAGCGCCACTACGGGAAACTCCAGGCCCTTGCTGACCTTCATGGTCATGATCTGGATGGCATTGGCGCGGGGGTTGAAGTCGCCCGCGCGCTTGCGCACGTTGAAGGGCAGCTTGCGTTGCTCCAGTGCCTTGGCGCACAGGTCCATGGTGAAGTAGTCGTGGCACAGGATGGCCATGTCGCCCCAGGCGTGGCCTTCTTGGTGGGCGTTGCCCATTTCATCGGCAATGGCAAAGGCTTCGTCGCGCAGGCTGGGCAGGCGGATGATGAGCGGGGCCTCGCCATCGCGCCCGCAGCTGATGGGCTTGAGCAGCGGGATGCCGTCATCGTCTTTGTCTTCCGCGGTCAGCAGGTCGGCCGCTACCAAGCTGGCGGTTTGCAATATCTGTTTGGTGTTGCGGTAGTTGATCTTCAGGATGGTGGTGCGGCCCTGCGCCTGGATGCCCACGCTCTTGAAGCTGAACTGTTTGTTGCGCGCGCGTTCGTAAATGCTTTGCGCATCGTCGTACAGCACCAGCAGGCTGTTGGTGTTCGGGTCCACCATTTGCGTCACCAGCTTCAGCCACTCGGGCGCGAAGTCGTGGCCTTCGTCAATCATCACCGCCTGGTACTGGCCGCTGGGGATTTGTTGGCGGTCCACGGCGGTAATCACGCGGTGCACCATGTCGTCCATCATGGCGGACACCTGCATTCGGCTGTCGGGCAGTGTTTGTCCATAGGCCACCAGTTGGTCGCGGCACCACCTATGAAAGTGGCGCACATGCACCCGGCCGCCCAGGCCCTTGGTGGTCATCACGCTGTGCAGCTTCACGCCCAGCGGCTCGTTAAAGCAGAGGATGAGAATGGGCTTGCTGCTGGCCGTGCTGGCCTGGGCTAGGTACTCCGCGCGGTAGCCCAAGATCATCGTCTTCCCCGAACCCGCCACGCCGTGGATGACGCGATGGCCTTCGCCCAGGCTGCGGGCCAGCTGCTCTTGCTGGATGTCCATCACCCGCATGATGTCGGGCAGGTCGGTGTCTGCATCGTTGTCGTCAAACAGCGCGCCCTGTTGCACGCGCACCTCGGGGAACATGATCCAGCGCACGCGGTCCAGCTGCGGCAGGCTCATCACGCCGCGCATCATGAAGGGGAACATGTCCCACAGCCGACTTTGCAGCGCCTCGGCGTCCACGCCTTCCAGCATCTCGTCTTTGCAGAGCACGCGGTGGGGCTCGATGGCGTGCTGCAGCTCGGCGTCTTCAAACTGCTTGCGGGTGATCTCGGTAAACACCACGCCGTAGCTCCAGGGGAAGGCCAGCTTGCCCGCGTGCGGGCCGTCGGGCTGCACCAGTTGGGCGTCGCGCTCCAGCGCTTTCACCACCTGGTGGGCGTATTGGCGCGCTTGCTCCAGCGGGTTGATCACCGTTTTGGGAATACCGTCGGGAATGATTTCCCAGTTTTGCTTGTCGGCCTGCTGGATGGTGCTGAGCTTCCAGTCCTTCACCTCCAGCACCAGAATTCCGCGGCGCGGGTGCACCACGCAAAAGTCCGGGTGGGTGTTGCGCGGGCCCATGGGCACGTCGTACCAAAGCAGGTAGTCGTCGTCGAGCTTGGCCTCCAGCCGTTCGGCTAGCCTGCGTTCGCCGCTGGTCATACGCGAAACGCACGAACCCAATGAAGGAATAAGCGTTGCCATTCCGGTTCACCCTCCCTGAGTGACTTGTATCTTTATGTAACCATAATGCCCGCAAAGTTGGCATGCGGCTAGGGGGTTTTGGCGGGTGTGGGTTTTTTACAAAAGAAATCGGCCCCTAGCCCCCGTGGAATGTGCGCCAACAGCTATCAAAACCATAGTAAGCAAGCTGGGCCAACCCAGCTGCCAGACGGAGTGAACAAGAACCATGCGTGAACGCGACGCTTTTCCCCAAGCCCTGCCCGGCGCCCCGCCCCCTGTGGCCAGCGGTGCGTTGGTGCGCGCCGACACGCTGGCGCTGCTGTTCGCGCAGTCGTTCTACGCCCCGCTCCAGAGCCTGGCGATTGGAGGCATCCTGTGCTGGACGCTGTGGGGGCGGGTGACTCCCATCAAATTGCTCACCTGGCTGGGGGTGCTGGCGGCCGCTACGGTGATGCGGCTGGCGCTGTACCTACTGTATTTCCGCGCCAAGCCGAAGGGGCAGGCGCTGCTGGCGTGGGAGCTGCCCTATGTGGTGACGCTGATGCTCTCTTTGCTGACCTGGGGTTTTGGCGTACTGTGGCTGATGCCGCCGGACGATGCTGCGGGGCAGTTCGCAATTCTGTTTATTCTGGTGGTGGTGGTGTGTGGCAGCATGGCAATCTATTCCGCGCACCGGGGCGTGACGCTCAGCGCCATGGTGGTGATGCTGGCGCCCAGCACGGTATGGCTGCTTTTTCAGCCTGGCCACATGGCGCTGGGCCTGGCGGTGTCGGCCACCACGCTGATGCTGGGGGCGCTGCGCAGTACCAAGGTGCTGTCTGACACCATGCAAAGCCAGCTGCGGCTGAGCTACGAGCTCAAGCAGGCCAACGCGATAGCCGACCGCATGGCCCGCACGGACGAGCTGACGGGCATTGCCAACCGCCGCTCGTTCATGGAGCTGGGCGAGCAAACCACGCGCCTGTGCCAGCGCCAGGCCAAGTCGCTAAGTGCGCTGCTGATCGATGCGGACCGTTTCAAGGAAATCAACGACACCCACGGCCACAGCGCGGGCGATGCGGTGCTGCAGCACCTGAGTGCGCTGCTGGTGCAGCAGTTTCGTGCGGCCGATGTGTGTGCCCGCATTGGCGGCGAAGAGTTTGCCGTGCTGCTGGCCGACACCGATGCCGCAGCGGCCACCGCCGTGGCCGAAAAGCTGCGCCAGGCCGTGGCCAGCACCCCCGTGCCCTGGCGTGGGCAGACGCTGCAGCTCACCGTGAGTGTGGGGGTGGCCACGCACAGCGGCAACCTGGACACGCTGCTGCACATGGCCGACACCGCCATGTACGAGGCCAAGGCCAGCGGCCGCAACCGCGTGGTCTGCCACCTAGACGCCTGAGGCCCCAGCCGCCTGGCCGGGAGGTGGCCTGTCATAGCGCATGGCTATACTTTGTCCAAAACTAAGTCGTTGGACGAATGAACTATTTCCTGCGTCTCGTTGTTTACGTGTTCGCGAGCTGCTTTGCACAGGTGGCACTAGCCTGTTCATTCAGCATTGTTTATAGCGATCAGGCGTCGCCACCCTATTACCTGGGAGACGGCGAGGCGATTCCCGCCAATCCCGGCATTACAGTGGAGCTGCTCACGCAGGCGGCGGCCAAGATGGGTTGCAAGATCGATTGGAAACGCCTGCCCAACCGCCGTGCCCTGCGTGAGCTGGAAAGCGGCGCGGTCCAGGCGATGATGCTGCTGTCGTACAGCCCCGAGCGTGCGGCCTACGCCGTCTACCCCATGCTGGGCGACGCGCCTGACCCGGCCTACAGCCTGGCCACGCTGAGCCACAGCGTGTATGTCAAAACCGGCTCCACCTTCAAATGGGAAAACCGGCAGTTCAGCCCGGCGCAGGCACTGGTGGGTGTGAATGCGGGATATTCGGCGGCGGACGAGGTTCGCAAACTGGGCCTCAGTGTGGAGGAGGCGACCAGCACGACCAACAACCTGCAGAAGCTGCTGATGGGACGTATTGCCGCCTATGTGGGGCAGGACCTGCAGGTGGACTTGGTCATCGAGGACAAACACCTGACGGGTGTGCAAAAGCTGCCGGTGCCGTTTTCGTCCAAAGACTACTACCTGCCGTTCTCCAAACAGTTCTTCGACAAATCCTCCGCCAGCGCCATCCAGCTGTGGAAGCACATTGCCGAAGTGCGCAAAGCCCAGGGCAAAGCACTGGCCAAGAAATACCTGGACCTGTACTAGCGCTTAGCCGTAGGCCAGCGCAGGGCGCTCGTCGGCGCCGCCCAGCTTGAAGGTGGACACCACGTGCACCAGGTCGTGCGCCTGGCTCTTGAGGCTGCTGGCCGCAGCGGCCATTTGCTCCACCAGCGCGGCGTTTTGCTGGGTGGCCTGGTCCATCTGCGTGACGGCATCGCCCACCTGACTGACACCGGCTGATTGCTCGCTGCTGGCGGCGCTGATCTCGCCCATGATGTCGGTCACGCGGCGGATGCTGGCCACCACCTCGGTCATGGTCGCACCGGCTTTGTCCACCAGTGCGCTGCCTTGTTCCACTCGCTCCACGCTGGTGTTGATCAGGGTCTTGATCTCCTTGGCAGCCTCGGCGCTGCGGCCGGCCAGGCTGCGCACCTCGCTGGCCACCACGGCAAAGCCGCGACCCTGCTCGCCTGCGCGGGCCGCTTCCACAGCCGCATTCAGCGCCAGGATGTTGGTCTGGAAGGCAATGCCGTCGATGACGCTGATGATGTCGCTGATCTTGCGGCTGCTCTCGTTGATGCCCTTCATCGTTTCCACCACCTGGCCCACTACGGCACCACCCTGCATGGCTATGGTGGACGCGCTGCTGGCCAGCTGGTTGGCCTGGCGGGCGTTGTCGGCATTGGCTTTCACGGTGGAGGACAGCTCTTCCATGCTGGCGGCCGTCTCTTCCAGCGCGCTGGCTTGTTGTTCGGTGCGGGCGCTCAGGTCGTGGTTGCCTTGGGCAATTTCGGAACTGGCGGTGGCCACGCCCTCGGAGCCCTGGCGCACGCGGCTCACCACGCTGCGCAGGCCGTTTTTCATGCTGTCCATGGCGCGCAGCAGCTGGGCCAACTCATCTCCACCGCTGGTGTTCACCTGCACGGTCAGGTCGCCCGCGGCCACAGCCTCGGCCAGGGTGACGCCCTGGGCCAGGGGCCGGGTGATGCTGCGCGTGATGGTGAAGGCCAGCACGATGGACACCACCACGGCCAGCGCAATGGTGCCGGTGACGGTGATGCGTGCATTGCGGGCCACCACCTGGGCGCTGGCCCAGCCCTCGGCCGCTATCTTGGAGTTGTCGTCGTTGATGGCGGTGATGTCGGCCAGCGCGGCGTTGAAGGCCACGGCGCTTTCTTTCTTGTACATCTCGATGGCGGGGGCCTTCCCGTCGGGGCCGCTGCGGATGGACGCGAGAATCTTCTCGTTGATGGCCAGCCAGGCGGCGCGGTGTTCTTGGAACTTGGCCATGGCCTGCTTCTCGGCGTCCGAGTCCATCAGCGCCAGCATCTTGGTCTCCAGCTCGGCCACCTTCTTTTTGCCGGTGGCCACGCGGGCTTCCTGGTCGTCAATTTCTTTGGGGGTTTCGGAGATCATCAGCCGGGCTTCGGCGCGGCGAATGTCGTTGATGTAGCCGCGCACCGCAGAGCTGACCTCTACGCCCGGCAAAAAGTTGGTGGCCAGGTCTTCGGTGTTTTTGGTCACCTTGCCCAGCTGCATGAGGGCCACCACGCCCAGGATGATGGTGAGAAGGGCGGCGACCACAAACGCAATGCTGAGTTTGACGCCGATTTTGATATTGGCCAGGGGCATGTTCAACTCCGATCAACTGGTGACAGACAGTGGGAGAAATGATACGGCAACGATATTTGCATGGTTTGCCTGCTTTGCGCAAACAGAAACTGCGCCCTTGGCCCCGCCGGTCGGCTACGGTTGGGAGCCAATTAGGTCCCTAGCCCCCGTGGAATATGCGCAAATAGCTATCAAAATCATAGTGGTTGTACGGCGTTTGCAACATGGCGCACCCCAGTGCGATACTTTGTCGGCGCGCAACTGTGTTTCGAAATTGGAGAATAGGTGTGACACACCCTGCAATGGTCCTGTCCATGCTGCGGGCTCTCTTGAGGCGTCTATTGGCTGTGTGCCTGCTGTTGCCCGTCTGCCAGTGCGGGGTGCAAGCCCTTGCCGCTGAACCCGCCGGCCCCTTGATCCTGGGGCTCGCCGCGGATCCCGCCACCTATGCCAACCGCTGGTCCAAGCTGGTTTTTCAGGAAGCATTTCGGCGTCTGGGGGTTGCGGTCCAGATCGTCAACTACCCCCTGGCGCGCCGCACCATGATGATGGATGCGGGAGAAATCGACATCGATGGGGGCCGTGTGCATGCCTACGGGGAAGCGCATCCCAACCTGGTTCGCGTGGAGGAGCCCTTTGTTGAATACAGCTTTGGCCTGTATACGGCCAATCCGGTGTTGCGCCTGCATTCGCTGGACGACATGCGCAAGTTCGATTGGCAGGTGGAATATCGGCGCGGGATCTTGTTTTGCGAGACGATATTGAAACCCTTGCTTCCTGTGGACCGGCTGTCGGACATCTCCAACGAAGAGCAGGGGATCAACAAGCTGTTGGCGGGGCGCACCGATCTGTATTGCGATCTGGATTACCCGGTGCGCGATGTATTGAGCGCACCGGGCTTCACGGGCGCGGCGCGGGTTCGCAGGGTCTTGGGCCTGGGCAGTATCCCGATCTACCTGTATATGCAGCGCAGGCATGCAGAGTTGGCGCAGCGTCTGGCGGAGACGTTCAAAAAGATGAAAGCCGAAGGGCTCATAGAGGCCTACCAGGCACGGGTGGCAGACGAGATGGGGCGGCCGCGATAAATGCTTGACAGCCCGCGCCCCTGGCCCGGCTGCTACACCATGCGCAGTACCACCTTGCCTTTGACCCGCCCGCTCTCCACATACGCCAGGGCCTCGGCGGCCGATTTGAAAGGAAAAACACGGTCCACCACTGGGCGCAGCACGCCGGCGTCGATCAGCGTGGCAATCTCGCGCAGCTGTTCGCCCTGGGCCCGCATGAACAAGAAGGAGTAGTCGACGCCGCGGCGGCGCGCCCGGCGGCGGATGCCGTAGCTCAGCAAGCGCATGACTTGCTGCAGGCCCCAGTTCAGGCCGGCCTCCTGTGCAAAGCGCAGGTCGGGTGGGCCCGAGATGGAGATGAGTTGGCCGCCTGGCTTCATCACAGTCAGGGATTTGCGCAGGGTTTGCGCGTCCAGGCTGTTGAGCACCACGTCGTAGTCCCGCAGCCGGGCTTCAAAGTCTTCCTGTTTGTAGTCGATGACGACGTCCGCCCCCAGTTGCTTCACCAGCGCGACATTGGCGGTGCTGGTGGTGGTGGCCACCTGCGCGCCCAAGTGCTTGGCGAGCTGGATGGCGAGGGTGCCCACGCCGCCCGAGCCTGCGTGGATGAAGACCTTTTGCCCGGGGCGCACCTGAGCCCGCTCCACCAGGGCCTGCCACGCGGTCAGCGCCACCAGGGGCAGGGAGGCGGCTTCCTCCATGCTGAGGGTCTTCGGTTTGAGCGCAATGTCGTCTTCGTGCACCGCAATGCGCTCGGCAAAGCTGCCAATGCGTTGCGCCGCAGGGCGCCCGTACACCGCGTCGCCCACCTGGAAACGCCGCACCTGGCTGCCCACCCGCAGCACCACGCCTGCAAATTCATTGCCCAGAATGAGGGGCAGCGCATACGGCAGCAGAAGTTTGAATTCGCCATCCCGGATCTTGGAGTCCAGCGGGTTGACGCCTGCCGCGTGTACCTGGACCAGGACGTCATGGTCGTGCAGCGTGGGTTCGGGCATGTCGCCCAGCTGCCCACTGCCCTTGCCGTAACGATCAACAATGAATGCTTGCATGGTGTGCTCCTGTGGGTGCGCTAGGGGCGCCTTAACCCGCTTGCCCCAAGTAGACACCAGGCTGGGCCGAAAGTCCCTGCTTCACGCCGCGGCTCAGCTCGTCGGCCAGCACTTCGTCTTGGCCTGCTTCCAGCGCGGCCAGGGTTTGGCGGGCCACGTCCAGCGGGGCGGCCTTGGGGCCGGGGGTGCCGCTGGCCATGTCGGTGTCCATAAAGCCCACATGCACGCCCACCACCTGTGTGCCCTGCGCATGCAGCTCGCCACGCAGCCCGTTGGTCAGCGACCAGGCGGCCGACTTGGACACGCTGTAGGTGGCCGCACCGGCAATGTTGAGCCAGCTGAGCACGGACAGCACGTTGACGATGGCGCCGCCGCCATTCGCCTTCAGGATGGGGGCAAACGCCTGGCTGAGCGCCAGGGGGCCAAAGACGTTGGTTTCCAGCTCGGCGCGCGCGGCGTCGGCGCTGCCGGCCGCCAGCAAGGGTGAGCCGCGGCTGATGCCGGCGTTGTTGATGAGCAGCGTCACGTCGGTGGCCAGTGCGGCGGCCGCGGCAATGTCGGCGGCGTTCGTCACGTCCAGTTGGATGGGCGTCACGCCCTGCAGGGTGATGCTGGCGGGGTCTCGCGCGGCGGCGTAAATCTTGGCGGCGCCAGCGGCCAGGAGCGCGTTGACAAAGGCCTGGCCCAGGCCACGGTTGGCGCCGGTGACGAGAACAACAGAGTTTTTGATTTGCATGGTGGATTCCTTGGGTTGGTTTTTTAAATGACGATCGTCATGATTGAATTATATGTCAATCATCATTTAAAATAGCAAGACCTAACGGAGAAAGACCATGAAAGTCACAAGGGAACAAGCCAACCAGAACCGCGACCGCGTGCTCGAAGTGGCGGGCCGTCTGTTCCGCGAACGCGGGTTTGACGGCATTGGCGTGGCTGATTTGATGAAGAGCGCGGGGCTGACGCACGGTGGTTTTTATGGCCAGTTCGCGTCCAAGGAAGAGCTGATGGCCGAGGCTTGCGAGCGCACTTTTGACAAGGCGGCAGACTTCTGGGCCCAGTTGGCCGAGCGTGCGGAGGGCAACCCGTTGGCCGCGGTGATGCAGGCCTACCTGAGTAAGCAGCACCGCGACAACCCCGGCGAAGGCTGCGTGATGGCCGCGTTGGGCGCCGACGCCGCGCGCCAGGGTCCCAGCCTGCGCCAGGCGGTGACGGGTGGTACCCGCAAGGTGCTCGACCTGTTCACCAACCTGGCACCGGGCCGCGCCAAGGCGCTGAAGCGCGAGCGCGCCGTGCTGGCCTACGCCAGCATGGTGGGCGCGCTCATCCTGGCGCGCGCGGTGGACGATGAGGCGCTGTCGGACGAGATATTGCAGACGGTGGTTGCGTCGTTGCCAGGCTGAGCGCGGCCCAAACCGCTTGACACCCGCCGCCCACGCGCAATACTGGGCACCAGTTGCGTGTTGCACGCAGCGGAGACAAAAACATGACACGTTGGACGCTCTGGGTGGTCGCTGCACTGGCGTTGGTGGGCGGCCCGGTGGCGGCGCAAAAACTGCGCGTGGCCTATTCCGACATCGAGGCCGCGCCGTACCAGATGGGCAACGGGTCCCGCATGGCCGACCCGCCCGGCGCCATCGTGGAGCTGGTCAACCTGGTGGCCAAAGAGATGGGGCTGGAGGTGGAGTACGAACGCGCGCCCCAGTTGCGCAGCTTTCGGCGCCTGCAAAACGGTGACATCGACGCGGCGTTTGCCTACTCCTATGCCGCCGACCGCCTGCCCTATGGCCGCTACCCCATGAAAGATGGCAAGCCCAACGAAGGCGCGCGGGTGTTCAGCCAGTCGTATGTGTTCTACCGGCTCAAGGGCTCGCCCTTCAGCTGGGACGGGCGCACGGTGTCGGGCCTGGGTGAGGGCACCATTGGGTTCAACTCCACGTTTTCCATAGGCGCCGAGCTGGTCCGCTGGGGCCTGAAGACCGAAGACGTCAAGACCACGGAGCAGAATTTTCAGAAACTGGTGATGGGGCGTATCGCGGCGTATGCCATGCAAGAGCAGGCGGCCGACAGCTACCTGGGCGCGCACCCCATGCACGATGTGGAGAAGAATCGATTCCGCTGGAGACCAAGGCCTACTACCTGCTGCTGAGCCACCAGTTTGTGGCCCAAGACCCGGAGCGGGCCGAACGCATCTGGGCCAGGCTGGCCAAGCTGCGGCAAGACAAGATGCCCGAGCTGCTGCGCAAATACGCCGTGCAGCCGTAACCGGGCGAGAGAGGGTCAGCCCAGGCCCAGCTGGCTTTTCACCACGGCCAGCACCGTGCCGCCTGCGGCCTTGGCGGCGTCTTTGGCAAAGCTCAGCGCAATGTCCTTGAATAGCTTTTTGCGCGCGGCGGCGTCTTTGGTGTCCTTGGCCTTGTCGTAGCCCGCGCGGAAAGCGGCCAGCTCTTTCTTGCCAAACAGCGACTCCAGCACCTGGAACAGCCCGTCGGCCGAGACGCGGATGATCTCGGTGCTAAAGGGGTGGTCAAAGATGTGCTGGTAGATCTTCAGCTGGCCCTGCAGCCAGTTTTTGGCCAGCGTGTCTTCGATGATGAGGCAGATCTTGTCGCCCTGCGGCTCCAGCGACGCATTGGCCAGCGCCGCCAGCAGACGCCCGGCGGCCTGGTCTTCCACGCGGCCGCCAAACTTCAACGCGGCTTCGTAGCGCAGCTTCTTCACTTTGGCCACGGGCGTCTTCAGGCGCTCGCTCACGGTCTGGTTGTTCAGCCGTGCCAGCGGGCCCGAGCCGTCCAGCCCGTGCTGATCTAGCAGGTGCATCACCAGCGCGTCAATGTCGGCCTTGGGCATGGAGCCCAGGCCGAGTTGCAAGTAGTGGTTGAGAAACTCGGTTTCAAACGTGGCCATGGCGATGCGGTCCAGGGGTGGGGGAGCGCAAACTCTATCAGATTGGCCTCTAGCCCCCGTAGTTATTGCGCCAGTAGCTATACAAAACATAGCGTTACATTTGTCTGGTATTGAAGTGGTACTATCAATAAAAACCACCCTTGCCCATGCCCGCCCTTCCTGCATCCTCCACCCCGCCGCCGGACGGCTCGCCGCTGTATCTGCAGTTGGCGCGCCAGCTGGAGAGCGACATCCGCGCGGGCACCTACCGGGTGGACCAGGCGCTGCCGTCAGAGCGGGTGCTGTCCGAGTCACTGGGTGTGTCGCGCATCACGGCGCGCAAAGCGATTGACGTGCTGGTGGACCAGGGCCTGGTGCTGCGCCGCCACGGCTCGGGCAACTTCATTGCGCCGCGGCTGGAGCAGCCGCTCTCCAAGCTGGCCAGTTTTTCGGAAGAGCTGCGCCAGCGCGGCTACCTGCCCAGCAGCAACTGGATCACGCGGGAGGTGGCCATTGCCAGCGTGGCCGAGCGTGAGGCCCTGGGCTTGGCACGCGGCGCCCGCGTGGCGCGGCTGGAGCGCCTGCGCCTGGCCGATGGCGTGCCCATGGCCTACGAGCGCAGCACCGTGCTGCTGAGTGCCTGCCCGCGCCCGCAGGACCTGGACGGCTCGCTCTACCTGCACTTGGCGCGCAGCGGGCTGGCGCCGGTGCGCGCGGTGCAGCACATCCGTGCCGTGAATGCCGAGGCCACCATGGCCTTGCCGCTGGGCATCGCCATTGGTGCGGCCCTGCTGTGGGTGAGCCGCACCGCCTATTTGCCCGATGGCGTGGCCGTGGAGCATACCCAGTCGTACTGCCGCAGCGACTACTACGACTTTGTGGCCGAACTGAAAACTTAAGGACACCGCCATGACCGCATTGCAGAGCCGCATCGAAGGCCACATCCTTACGCCCACGGGCTTTGTGTTGGGCGTACTCACACTGGATGCGCAGGGTCGCATTGCCGATATCAGTGGCACGCCCGTGGCCACGGCGGCGGTGCGCGACAGCGGCGCGCCCATTGTGCTGCCCGGCTTCATCGACCTGCATGTGCACGGTGGCGCGGGCCACGACATCATGGAGGGCGGCGACGCAGCCTTGCACGTGGCCACGCTGCACGCGCGCCACGGTACTACGTCGCTGCTGGCCACCACCATGACCGCGCCGCAGAGCGACCTGGACGCCGCCTTTGCCGCCATGGGGCCGCTGTGCAAACAGCGCGCGCCCAACGCCGCCCGCGTGCTGGGCGTGCACCTCGAAGGCCCCTACATCAGCGAGGCCCGGCTGGGCGCGCAGCCGCCGTTTGCACGCCCCGCCAGCTTTGACGAAATCCACCGCCTGCACGCCATGGCGCCCATCCGCCTGATCACGCTGGCACCCGAGGTGGGTGGCAACCATGCGCTGATTGCGCAGCTGGTGGCCGAGGGCTTCAAGGTGCAGCTGGGCCACACCACGGGCAGCTACGAGCAGGGCGTGGCCGCCATGCGCTGCGGTGCCACGGGATTCACGCACCTCTTCAACGCCATGTCGGCCCTGCACCACCGCGAGCCCGGCATGGTGGGCGCCGCGCTGGCGCACGCCGAGTTTGCTGAGGTCATCCCCGACCTGCTGCACGTGCACCCCGGTGCCATCCACACCGCACTGCGCGCCATTCCCAAGCTGTACTGCGTGACCGACTCCACGTCTGCCGCGGGCATGCCCGATGGCGACTACAAGCTGGGCCGCCACACGGTGACCAAGTGCATGGGCGGCGTGCGCCTGGCCGATGGCACGCTGGCCGGCTCGGTGCTCAGCATGGACCAGGCGCTGCGCAACCTGGTGGACACACTGGGGCTGGACCTGGCCGACGCGTCACGCCGCGTCTCCACCTATGCGGCTGACCACATGGGCTTGCAGGACCGTGGCCGTTTGGCAGCAGGCGCTTGGGGCGATGTGGTGGTACTGAACCGCGACCTGGCGTTGCAGGCGGTGCTGGTGGAAGGCCACGCGGTGCGGTTGAACTAGGAGCTGCGAAACACATGGTCCCACAGGCTGGTGGTCACGCCGAAATGCCGCGAATGGCCAAACTGGTGGTGTAACCCATGCAGCTGCTTTCGGCGCTTCATCCATTTGCTCGAAGAACGCCAGTGGTGGGCTGCATGGTGTGTCACAGAGTAGGTGATGTATCCCAGCAGCACACCCAGTGTGAGCGCGCTGGCAATCCAAAGGTTTGTCAACCACCAGGCGGGCAAAAACGCCAGCACCACAAACAGGGTGAGCGTCACAAAAGTTGGCGTGCCGATGTAGGCGCGGGGATGGAGGTGGTGCAGCTCATGCATCGCCCGAAACGGTGGCACCTGGTGCAGCACAAAGCGGTGCACGCCATACTCAATCAGGGTCCAGTACGCCAGCCCGCCCAATGCCCAGGCCACGAGCTCCCACCGCAATGCATGGGGCGCCGCAATACCCAGAAATGCCGCCAGCACTGCCACGCACGCGCAATAGATTACAAAGTCTGCAAAGTACGTGAATCGGCTATGTTCAATCGAAAACAGAGGCATAGGTCATTCTGGGAGGCCCCTGCCGACAGGGTCTGTGCGTTGCAACACATGGCAACTCCGCAAGAAATGTCTGCTCGGTGTTTTTAGACTGGCCCGGTGTTCCACCCTACCGGAGTCTCCCAATGAAAACCGAGCAACTGTCCCAGGCCATCCACGTCGTCGGCATCGAGCTGCGCACCACCAATCTGGAGGCCATGCAGACCATCCCCCCGCACTGGCAGCGCTTTGGCCAGGAGGAGGTGCTGGCCCACATTCCCGCCAAGCTGAACGCGGATGTGTATGCGGTCTACACGCACTTTGAAAATGCGGGCCTCAACAACACGGGCCTGTATTCGCTGGTGATTGGCGCCCCCGTACCGGCCAGTGCCGAGGTGCCTGCGGGTATGGTGCGGGTGGTCATTCCTGCGTCCCAACGCGCGGTGTTTGAGGTGGAGCCTGCCCGCTTTGATTTGGTGGGAGCCAAGTGGATGGAGATTTGGGGCCACACCGAGTTGGCAAAAACCTTCATTGCGGAGTACGAGCGCTACAGTGCCGATGGCAAGATTGCCATTTCCATCGGATTGCAATAACGAAAGCGCCGTACCCGCATGAACCGCAGCCACAGCTGGACCGACTACCAGGATCGCCTGAGCCGCGTGACCGCCTACATCCACGACCATCTGGCCGAGGATCTGGGCCTGGACCAGTTGGCGGAGGTGGCCCACCTGTCGCCCTACCACTGGCACCGCGTGTACCACGCACTGAATGGCGAAACCATTGCCGCCACCATACGCCGGCTGCGGCTGCACCGTGCATCTGGCTATCTGGCCAACACACAACTGCTAGTGGCGCAGGTGGCACGCAAGTGCGGCTACCCCAATGTGCAGTCGTTCACGCGTGCGTTTGGCGCCGCCTATGGCATGGGCCCCACGCAGTACCGCGCGCAGGGTGGTCATGTGGTGTTTCGCCAGGGGCTGGCGCAGGCTGCAGCGGCGGGTTACGCAGTGGACATTCGTTTTGTACCCGCCGTGCCCGAGGCGCAGCTGCGGTCCTGGGCGGGCTTGTCGGTGCCCGCGGATGCCAGCGCTGCCGCGCCGCTACAGCCGATGACGCTGGGCGGTTGCACCTGCGCCGTGCTGCGCCACCGCGGCCCCTACGCCACCATGGGTGCGGCCTACCAGTGGTTGTATGGGCAATGGCTGGTGCAGTCGGGCCACGCCGCGCTGGACCAGCCGGTATTTGAGGAATACCTGAACAACCCGCGCGACACGGCGCCGGCCGATTTGCTGACTGACATCTATTTGCCGTTGCAGGACTCAGCCTGAGGCTTAAGCGTCTTCCTGCGCAATCGCCGCCAGCAGCACCGTTACCACCAGCCCACCTTCCGCATGGTTGTGCAGGCGTATCTCGCCGCCATGCGCCTGGAAGATGTTGCGCGCAATGCCCAGGCCCAGGCCCGTGCCGGTGCGGTTTTGCTGTTGGCCGTGGGAAAGGCGCACATGGGGCTCAAACGCGGCGGACATGCTGGCCTGCGCAATGCCGGGCCCGAAGTCGCGCACCTCCACCAGTGCGCGTGTGCCCTGGCGGCTCAGGCGCACCTGCACGCGTTCGCCATACAGCACGGCGTTGTCCAGCAGGTTGCTGAAGGCGCGCTCCAAGGCGAGGGGCTTGCCCTGCACGCTGATGGGCTCGGCGGTACATTCAATCGATGCATCTGGATGGATGGGACGCTGTGCCAGCCGGGCCAGCAGTGTGTCCAGCCGCACGGGCATCAGGTTTTCGTGGATGTCGGTGTCCTTCACGCTTTGCAGCGCGGCTTTCACCATCACGTCCAGGTCGTCCAGGTCTTCGTGGAATTCGGCGCGCAGGGTTTCGTCGTCCAGCAGCTCGGTGCGCAGCTTGAGCCGCATGATGGGCGTCTTGAGGCCGTGCGAAATACCGAGGAACAACCGTTCGCGGTCCACCAGATAGCCCTGGATGCGGGCCTGCATTTCGTTGAAGGCACGGGCGGTGCGGCGCAGCTCGGCGGTGCCGGTCTCGGGCACGCTCTCGGGCGCGGTGTCGCTGCCAAAGGCGTTGGCGGCCGAGGCGATCTTGTTCAGCGGACGAATGAGCCCGCGCACCAGCAGCACGCTGAGCACCAGCACGGTGGCCAGGGTGACCAGCTGCAGCGCAATGCGGTCGGTGGTCAGCGGGTTGGCGTTGTCCAGAAAGTAGGGGTCGGGCATGGGCGCGGCCAGGTACAGCCAGCGCCCGGGCTCAAATTCGGCCTGGATGACGAGCACCGGTGCTGGCCGCGGGCGCAGCAGCAGTGTGGCCTCGACCCACGATTCGGGCAGGTCGCTGACCATGCGGCCGTCGTCCGACACCTGCAGGTTGTCGGGCCAGGCAAAGGCTACGTCCGGCGCCTGCGTGGCGTGCAGGTTGCGCACCAGGTCGTCACGCACCACATCCACCACAGCGTCCACCAGCGCGTTGTTCTTCAGCGGGGTGATGGGCACGCGGGCCTTGTTCACGTTCACAAAGAAGCGCGTACCGCCCATGGTGCGCAGTTGCTCGATGAGGATGGGGCGGAACTGCGGCGGCAGGTCGCGGAAGAAGCGCAGCGCGCCGGCCGCGTTGAGCGCTAGGTGTTTGCCGGCGCCCAGCGCCTCGGTGCGTGCGCTTTCGCGCAGCTGGCGCGCCCACAACAGCGTGCCTACCAGTTGCGCACTGATGACGCCCAAGGCCATGACCACCACGATGCGGCCCAGCAGGCTGTCGGGCAGGTAGCGGCGCGTCCAGCGGCGTCGGTCAGCTGTCGCCATGCTGGGTCACGTCGGCCGAGAACACATAGCCGCTGCCGCGCACGGTCTTGATGAGCACGGGCTGCTTGCCATCGTCATGCAGGCGCTGGCGCAGGCGGCTGATCTGCACGTCCAGCGAGCGGTCCAGCGGGCCCAGGTCGCGGCCACGGGTTTGTTCCATCAGGCGGCTGCGGTCCAGTGTTTCGCCTGCGTGCTCGGCAAAGAAGCGCAGCAGGTTGAAGTCCATGCTGGTCAGCACTACGGGCTCGCCCTGCGGGTCGGTCAGCACGCGCTCCACTACGTCCATGCTGAAGCCCGCAAAGCGCAGCGTACGCACCGGCGCGCCGGGAGCGCCCAGCTGCATGCGGCGGTGGATGGCCTTGATGCGGGCCAGCAGCTCGCGCGGGTTGTAGGGCTTGGCGATGTAGTCGTCGGCGCCCAGCTCCAGGCCGACGATGCGGTCGGTGTCATCCGCACTGGCGGTCAGCATGATGATAGGCACGGGCGACTGGCTGCGTACGCTGCGGCACAGCGTGAAGCCGTCGGTGTCGGGCAGCATCACATCGAGGATGACCAGGCTCAGCTCGTCCTTGAAGCGCTCGAACTCGGCGTTGAAGCTGGCGCCGTCGTGCGCCACACGCACCTCGTACTGGTGTTTCTCCAGGTAGGTCTTGAGCAGGTTGCGGGTTTTTTGGTCGTCGTCAACGACAAGCAGGGTGCGGTTCATGGCGTGTCGTGGGTGTTAGCGTTCGGCGCTGGGTGCGCGGATCACGGCGGCCAGGCGGCGCTGGGCCTCTTGCGGCTCCATGCGCGTGTCGGTCAGGTAGCGCCACAGGGTTTGCGCCACAGCGTCCTTGATGGCTTCGTCGGCCGCCATGCGGTGCGCCAGGCTGGGCACGCGCGCACTGCGCGGGGCGGCAAAGGTCTCCCACGAATCGCGCGCGCAACCGTCCAGCTGGGTCACGTCAATATCGCGGCGCACGGGTACGGCGCCCTTGAAGCGGTTGTAGGCCATTTGCGCGGGAATGCCGGTGACCACTTCGGCCATCTTTTCTTGCGCGGCTTCGCGCGGGCGGGCGCTGACCAGCATGGCCAGCGTGTCGATGCTGTAGAGGTGCATGCCTTCGGTGCCAGGTACCACCACGCAGCCAAAGTCCCTGGAGGGGCTGGCGCCCCAGGCCATGAGTTCGCCCTTGGCCCAGTCGCCCATGATCATCATGCCGGCGTTGTCGGCCAGCAGCTCGCGTGCGCTTTCGGTCCAGGCGCGCTCCACCGGGGCGTCACTGGCCAGGGTGCGCAGCCAGCGCAGGCGCTGCAGGGCGCGCTCTACGCGCGGGTCCATCCAGGCGCTGCTCTTGCGCTGCACGATGAGTTCGCGGTAGAGCGCCGGGCCGGCGTCGCCCAGCAGCAGGGTTTCGAACACGGTGGCCATTTGCCAGGGCTCGTCGCTCCAGGCCAGCGGGCGCACGCCCTGGGCCTGCAGCTTGCGCGCAATGATTTCGAACTCGGCCCAGGTGCGTGGCGGCGTGAGGCCCAGCTTGTTGAACACCTTGCGGTTGTAGAGCAGGGTGTTGATGCGCTGGATGCCCAGCGGCGCGGCAATCACATCGCCCTTGTAGGTGATCAGGTCCAGCACGGTGGGGAACAGCACCTGCGACCAGCGCTGGCGCTGGGCCACGGCGTTGAGGGGCATGACCAGGCCAATGTCGGCCCAGTCGGTGAGCGTGGTGCCGATGAGCTGGGCCACGTCGGGTGGGTCGCCCAGCAGCACGCGGCTTTTGAGCACCTTGACCGCTGCCATGCCGCCGCCGCCGGGAATGGCCGCGTCTTTCCACTGCACTCCGGCGGTGGCCAGGTGGGCGCTGAGCTGGTCGGCCGCGCGGCGTTCGCTGGCCGAGGTCCACCAGTGCAGTACGTCCAGCGGCACGCTGGGGCTTTGCGCGTGGCTGGGCAACGCGGCCCCTAGCCATAGCGACAGACCCCAAACGACCCAGGTGAAAGCTTTCATTTCCTGTCGATTTGTAATGTTATGTATGCGCGCCGCCGCCAAGCCTGCCAGCCCTGGCCCGTGAGGGCTGCTGGCGCGTAATA
This sequence comes from Rhodoferax saidenbachensis, assembly GCF_031457975.1. Taxonomy (GTDB): domain Bacteria; phylum Pseudomonadota; class Gammaproteobacteria; order Burkholderiales; family Burkholderiaceae_C; genus Allorhodoferax; species Allorhodoferax saidenbachensis_A. The sequence goes on along the minus strand of NZ_JAVDXO010000005.1, from coordinate 172,303 downwards.
AAGCGTAAGGCGAAGCGGCAGTGCATGGAGAAAATTCTGAATGAAATCAACGACTTAACTGTGTAATGCCGCCCTGCTCCGGCGGTTTGATATTACAGGGATCACAGCATAACCTCCGGGCCACTGATCGCGCTTGCCACAGGGCAGTGACGGCAGTTTTCATTCACCAAAGTCCAGGAGAACCGACCCCATGTCCCATACCCTTCGCCTTGCCGCCGCTGCGGCAGCGCTGGTTTGCAGCAGTTTGGCCAGTGCAGGCACCCTCACCATCGAGAGCTGGCGCGTTGACGACAAAGGCCTGTGGGAAGACGTGCTGTTGCCCGCCTTCTACAAAGCCAACCCCGGCATCACCGTGAAGTTCAGCCCCACGTCGCCCCCCGAGTACAACTCCGCACTCAATGCCCGCCTGACCGCTGGCACCGCCGGGGACTTGTTGACCTGCCGCCCGTTTGACGTGTCGCTGGACCTGTACAAAAAGGGCCACCTGGACAAGCTCAATGGCAACCCTGCATTGAAGAGCTTCCCCGAATCCGCCCAGGTGGCGTGGCAGACCGATGACGGCAAGGACACCTACTGCGTGCCCATGGCCTCGGTGATCCACGGTTTCTTCTACAACAAGAAGGTGTTCTCCGAGCTGGGCTTGGCTGTGCCTGTGACCGAAGCCGACTTCTTCTCTGCACTGGACAAGATCAAGGCGCAAGGCAAAGTGGCACCCATCGCCATGGGGACTGCGGACCAGTGGGAAACCAACCAGATCGTGTTCACCGGCATTGGCCCGAACCACTGGAAGGGTGAAGAGGGTCGCAAGGCCATCATCGCTGGCAAGAAGAAGTTCACCGATCCCGAGTTCGTGAGCACCTGGGACGTGATGGCCAAGTGGGCCAACTACCTGCCCAAGGGCTACCAAGCCCAAACCTATGGCGATTCGCAAAACCTGTTCGGCACTGGCCGCGCTGCGATCTACCCTGCGGGTTCGTGGGACATCTCGTACTTTGAAGGCAACAGCAAAGTGGAATTCGGCGCCTTCAAGCCGCCCGTGCAAAAGGCCGGTGACCCTTGCTACATCTCGGACCACACCGACATCGCCATGGGCATCAACAGCAAGAGCAAGAACAAGGCAGATGCCCAGGTGTTCCTGAACTGGCTGGCCAGCAAAGAGTTTGCCGACCTGTACACCAACAAGGTGACGGGCTTCTTCTCGCTGTCCAACCACGCGATTGATGTGAAGAACCCCGTGGCCAAGGAAATGATCAGCTGGCGCAACCAGTGCAAGAGCACCATCCGCCTGAACGCCCAGATCATGAGCCGCGGCACACCGAGCATGGAAAACGAACTGTGGAACGTGAGCTCCCAGGTCATGAACGGAAAGATGGCGCCCAAGGATGCTGCAGCGCAAATCCAGACCGGCTTTGCCAAGTGGTACACGCCTGGCAAGTAATGCCTGGGTGTGAGTAATCAAGGTGCGGGCCAGCGGTCCGCACCTTGGTACCGCAGTTTTCTTCCCCCTGCTTCTGTCTCTGACCAACAAGGTCTTCCATGAAATTAGGCTTCTCCTGGCGGGTGCTGGTGTTCATTGCACCGGCGCTCCTGATCTACGCCACCTTCAGCGCACTGCCGCTGATCGACACCCTGCGCCTGGGTCTGTACAGCGCCGACGACACCGGTGTGCGCACGTTCTCTGGCCTCGCCAACTACACAACGATCCTGGCAGATCCGCAATGGTCCACCGCGTTCTGGAACGCGATGTGGAACAACCTGAAGTTCTTTGGCATCCACATGGCGGTGCAAAACCCCGTGGGTCTGCTGTTGGCGGCGCTGCTGTCGCTGCGCAATGTGCGCTTTGCGGCCACCTACCGGACCATCTTCTTTCTGCCCACCTTGCTGTCGGTGGTGATCATCGGCTTTGTCTGGCAGCTCATCCTGTCGCCGCTGTGGGGGGTGTCCGAGCGCCTGCTGACGCTGGTGGGGCTGGGCGACTGGTTTGCGCCCTGGCTGGGGCTGGAGGGCAGCGCGCTCATCACGGTCTCGTTGATGTCGGTGTGGCAGTACATCGGCGTGCCCATGATGCTGATCTATGCCGCGCTGATTGCGATTCCCGACGACATCATTGAAGCCGCCGTGGTGGAGGGGGCATCGCCCTGGCGCATCTTTTGGCAGATCCGCCTGCCGCTGATCCTGCCCACGCTGGGGCTGGTGACCATCCTCACCTTTGTGGCCAACTTCAACGCGTTTGACCTGGTCTACACGGTCAAGGGCGCGCTGGCCGGTCCCAACTACAGCACCGACATTCTGGGCACGCTGTTCTACCGCACCTTCTTTGGCTACCAGTCGCAGGTGGCCAGTCCGACCATGGGGGCGGCCGTGGCCACCATCATGTTCCTGGTGATTCTGGTGGGCGTGGCCATTTACTTTCTCGCGGTGCAGCGCAAGCTGCAGCGCTTTGCCCTGTGAGGCCACGCATGGCATCGAACTCTTCCTCCAAAGCCCTGCCGCTGGCGCCCAGCCGCGTGTTCGTGCACCTCACGCTGATTGCCTACCTGCTGCTGGCGCTCTTGCCCATCCTGCTGGTGTTCATGAACTCCTTCAAGAGCCGTGACGCCATCTTCAACGACCCGCTGGCTTGGCCCACGCCCGAGACCTTCTCGCTGATTGGCTACACCAAGGTACTGGGCCGCTCCGATGTGCTCATGTATTTCGGCAACAGCTTCATCGTCACCATTGCCTCGCTGTTCTTCATTCTGTTGTTTGGTGCCATGGCGGCCTGGGGCCTGTCGGAGTACCACTTCAAGGGCAACCGCTGGCTGAAGTTCTTCTTCGCCTTCGGCATCATGGTGCCGATCCGGCTGGGCACGGTGTCCATCCTGCAGCTCATGGTGGAGCTGAACCTGGTGAACACGCTGACCGCGCTGGTGCTGGTCTATGTGGCGCAGGGCTTGCCGCTGGCCATCATGATCCTCTCGGAATTCATGGGCCAGGTGCCCAGCGAGCTGAAGGACGCGGCGCGCTGCGACGGCATTGACGAGTTCCGCATCTTCTTCCAGGTGGTGGTGCCGTTGATCCGCCCGGCCATTGCCACGGTGGCGGTGTTCACCATGGTGCCGATCTGGAACGACCTGTGGTTCCCGCTAATCCTGGCGCCGTCCGAGAAGACCCAAACCATCACGCTCGGCATTCAGCAGTTTGTGGGGCAGTACGCCACCGACTGGAATGCCGTGCTGGCCTCGCTGTCACTGGCCATCGTGCCGGTGGTCACGCTCTACGCCCTGTTCTCCCGTCAACTGATTCGCGGCATCACCGCGGGCGCCGTCAAATAAAGCACACACACCATGGCACGCGTTTCCCTTAAAAACATTTCCAAATCCTATGGCAGCAACGACCCGGTGCTGCACAACATCAGCCTGGACATCGAACACGGCGAGCTGGTAGTGCTGGTCGGCCCCAGCGGTTGCGGCAAGTCCACGCTGCTCCGCGTGCTCTGCGGGCTGGAAGACATCAGCAGCGGCGAGCTGCGCATTGGCGACGATGTGGTGAACCACCTGCCGCCAGCCGAGCGTGGCATTGCCATGGTGTTCCAGAGCTATGCGCTGTACCCGCACATGGACGTGTACCGCAACATGTCCTTCGGTCTGAAGATCCACGGCGCGAACAAGGCCGACATCGACAAAAAAGTGCGCGACGCGGCCAAGGTGCTGCACATCGACCACCTGCTGGACCGCCTGCCGCGCGAGCTCTCGGGCGGGCAGCGCCAGCGCGTAGCGATTGGCCGCGCCATCGTGCGTGAGCCACGGCTGTTTTTGTTTGATGAGCCGCTGTCCAACCTGGACGCCGCACTGCGCGCCAAGACCCGCATCGAGCTGGCGCGCCTGCACCGCGACCTGGACGCCACCATGGTCTACGTGACGCACGACCAGGTAGAGGCCATGACGCTGGGCGACAAGATCGTGGTGCTGAACGAAGGCCATGTGCAGCAGGCGGGCACGCCGCTGGCGCTGTACCAGCAGCCCGCTAACCGCTTTGTGGCGACCTTCATCGGCTCGCCTACCATCAACCTGCTGCCCGCGCGCGTGATCGAGGTGTCGGACACCGGCGCGCGCCTGCAACTGGGCAATGGCAGCAAGGTGCTGGCCACGGTGGATGCCTCGCAACTGCAGGTAGGCGAGACGGTGGAGGTGGGCCTGCGCCCCGAGCATTGCGAAGTGTTGCCCGCCGGGGTGGCGCCGGGCACGGATGACACGGCGCTGGATGCCGAGATCACGCTGGTGGAACACTTGGGCGAGTCCAACCTGCTGTACCTGAAGATGGACGATGGCCAGGAGCTGATCGTGCGCGGTGATGGCAATGCCGAGGTGCATCTGGGTGACTCGGTCATCGTGCGCGCAGCGCCATCGGCGTTGTACGTCTTCCGGGCCGACGGCACGGCCTGCACGCGCCTGAACCCGGGCAATATGCGCTCGGCCCACGCCCGATGAGTGCTGTCTGGAATTTTGAATCACTGCCGGTGCACATCCACTACGCCATTGGCGTGGACGGTGGCGGCACCAGCACGCGGGCACGTGTGGTGCACCGCAGCGGGGCGCTGGTGGGCGAGGGCAAGGCCGGTGCTTCCGGCCTCATGCAGGGCACGCCGCAAGCCTGGCGCCATATTGCAGAGGCCATTGCAGTGGCGGTGCAGGGCCGCTTGCAGGCCGACTGGCCCCAGCCCGAGCCCGCCAACTGCGCGCTGGGTCTGGGCCTGGCCGGTGCCAATAATGCGGACTGGAACGCCAGCTGCCTGGCTGCCAACCCTGGCTACACGCGCCTGGTGCTGGAGTCCGATGCGGTGACCGCCTTGCTGGGCGCCCACCAGGGTGCGCCCGGTGCGCTGGTCATCATGGGTACGGGCGCCGTTGGCCTGGCCCTGCAGACGAATGGCGAGCGCACGACAGTGGGCGGTTGGGGTTTCCCCTGCGGCGACGAAGGCAGCGGTGCCGACCTGGGGCTGCAGGCTGTGAACCTCACGCAGCGCGCGGTGGATGGGCGCCATGCCCATACGCCGCTCACGCGCGACGTGTATGCCACGCTAGGCGGCACGCCGCAGGCCCTGCTGGCCTGGTGCGGCGCGGCGCGGCAGTTTGAGTACGCCACCGTGGCGCCCAAGGTGTTTGCGCATGCGGAGCAGGACGCCGAAGCGGCCCGCCTGCTCGCGCACGCCGCGCACAGCCTAGAGTCCTTGGCCACTGCGCTGGACCCCACCCACACGCTGCCGTTGGCCGTGGCCGGCAGCATTGCCCAGCGCCTGCTGCCCCGTTTGTCCCACGCCACGGTGCGGCGCGTGGTACCCGCCCAAGGCGACGCCATGGATGGCGCGCTGGCCCTGTGTTTTCAATAGAGGATTGTTTCGTGAGTACTTTGATGTTGGAAGAGGCCCTTGCCTCGGCGCGCCAGGTGGCGCAACAGTTGGCGGCGGACGAAGACCGTTACGCCGCCCTGGGCGCCGCATTGCGCGCGCTGCCGCCGCAGGGTGCGGTGACGATTGCGCGTGGCAGCTCGGACCACGCGGCGGCCTACTTTGCCTACCTGGTGATGTCGCGCACCGGGCAACTGGTGACCTCGTTGCCCATGTCGCTGTTGACGCTGTACAAGGCGCCGTTGGCCAAGCAGCGCCTGCTGGCGGTGTCCATCTCGCAGTCGGGCCGCAGCCCGGACCTGATTGAGCCGATGCAAATGTTTGAGGCCGCAGGCGCGACTACGGTGGCACTGGTGAATGACACCACGTCACCGTTGGCGGAAGCCGTGGACTGGGCGCTGCCATTGCATGCCGGCCCCGAGAAAAGTGTGGCCGCCACCAAGAGCTTTATTTGTGGATTGGTGGCCGGTGCGCGCCTGGCGGCACACTGGGGTGCGCATGCCGACCTATTGCAGGGCCTGCAGACCCTGCCTGCCGCGCTGGAGGATGCCTGCAAGCAGGATTGGTCCAGCGCGGTGGAGCCATTGCGCACCGCCAGCAAGCTCATGGTGATTGGCCGCGGTCCGGGCCTCGCGATTGCGCAGGAAGCGGCGCTCAAGTTCAAGGAGACCTGCGCCATCCAGGCTGAGGCCTTCAGCGGTGCCGAGGTGAAGCACGGCCCCATGGCGCTGGTGGACGAGAACTACCCCATGCTGGTGTTTGCGCTGCGCGGCCCCGCGCAGCAAAGCCTCATCGACCTGGCCACCGAGATGCGTGGCCGCGGCGCCCAGGTGCTGCTGGCCGCACCGGCCGATGTGCCGGGCCGAGACCTGACGTTGAGCACCGCGCCACAAGAGGACCTGGACCCGATCACCGCCATTCAGAGTTTCTACCTGCTGGTGGAAGCCGTGGCGCGCGCGCGCGGGTCCAACCCCGACCAGCCCCGCCACCTCTCCAAGGTCACGACCACCCGATAAACTGCGGGGCATGAATTGCCAGACCCTGCTGATTGACGATGCTCCTGCTGTGCGCCTGCAAGGGGCCGCCGGCGATACCGTGACGGTGCTGTTGCGCGGTGCCCAGGTGATCTCGTGGGTGGACGCCAGTGGCGTGGAGCGGCTCTATTGCAGCCCCGCATCTCCGCTCAAGGGCCCGCAGGCCGTGCGCGGCGGTGTGCCGGTGATCTTTCCGCAGTTTGCGGCGCGTGGCTCCTTGATGCGCCATGGCTGGGCACGCATGCGTGGCTGGACATTGCAGCCCTGGGACACGTCCGCGCCGGAGCCGAGCGTGTCTTTGCAACTGCACAACGCCGTGGGCGACGACCCGCAGTGGCCCCATGCCTGTGTCTGTACGCTGACGGTGAGTCTGCTGCCGAATGGCCTGCGCATGGCGTTGACGGTGGAGAACACGGGCCCTGCGTCCTTCTCCTTCCACGCCGCCCTGCACACCTACCTGGCGGTGGGCGATGTGGCACAGACCACGTTGGCTGGCGTGTTGCCCGAGGGTGCAGTGCTGTCGCTGCGGGAACCTATTGACCAGATCTTCGAAGCCGTGACCGGCCCCTTGCAATTGCATAGCCCGCTGGGGCTGCTGCGGCTGGAACACGCGGGCTTTGGCGATGTGGTGGTGTGGAACCCCGGACCCGATGCGGGGCTGGCTGACCTGCCGCCCCTGGGCCATACCGCGTTTGCCTGTGTGGAGGCGGCGGCGGTGATGCAGCCCGTGGCGCTGGCGCCGGGAGCGCACTGGCAGGGATCGCAGACGCTGCTGAGCGGTTTGTAGGGGCTTAGGCGCATTTTTTACAATGCGCGCGCTGTTCACTTCTGACCCCGTACGCCATGACCGCACCCACGCCCAAGAAAACCACCGCACTGCGGCCCATCCCCAATTTCATTTTCGCCAGCCGCTGGCTGCAGCTGCCGCTGTACCTGGGGCTGATTGCGGCACAGGGTGTGTACGTCTTCCACTTTTGGGTGGAGCTGGTGCATTTGCTGGAGGCTGCTTTTGGCAGCCAGGCCGCGCTACAGGCGCTGGTAACCAGCATTGGCTACAAGTCCGACATCGCCGTGCCGGCGCTCAACGAGACCATCATCATGCTGGTGGTGCTGGCGCTGATTGACGTGGTGATGATCTCCAACCTGCTGATCATGGTGATCGTGGGCGGCTACGAGACCTTTGTGAGCCGCATGGACCTGGACGGCCACCCCGACCAGCCCGAGTGGCTGAGCCATGTGAATGCCTCGGTGCTCAAGGTGAAGCTGGCCATGGCCATCATCGGCATCAGCTCCATCCACCTGCTCAAGACCTTCATCAACGCTGCCAACTACGACGTGAAGGTGCTGATGTGGCAGACCATCATCCATGTGGTGTTCCTCATGAGCGCCATGGCGATTGCCTACACCGACAAGCTGCTCACCATCACCCACAACGCGCAGCAGCCGCACTGAGCCGGGCGGCAAGGCTTTCTTAGGGGACCACTGGCTCGTGGTCCTTGTCCGGTCGTTGGGCCGGGTCCACATGGGTGAAGAGGTTGAGCACGCGGTGGCGTGCCAGCACGGCGGCCCGGGCCCGTACTGCGATGGCGTGGCCGGCCTCCACGGTCAGCAGCGCATCCACCTCGATGTGCGCATCGGCCAGTACCATGTCTCCCATTTTTCGGGTGCGCACTTCGTGCACTCCCAGCACGCCCGGCGTGGAGAGCAGTGTGTCGCGGATGGCCTGCACCTCTTCCTGGTCGATGGCGTGGTCCACCAGGTCGTGCAGCGCGTCCCAGCCAAAAATCCAGCCCATGCGGCTGACCATCAGCCCCACGATGAGCGCGGCAATCGGGTCCAACAGTGGAAAGCCCGCCAGGTTGCCCAGCAGCCCCAGGCTGACCACGAGTGACGAAGCAGCGTCGGATCGGGCATGCCAGGCATTGGCCACCAGCATGCTGGACTTAACGGCCTTGGCCACCCTCAGCATGTAGCGAAACAGCAGTTCCTTGGCCACCAGTGCGGTCAGCGCCACCCATAGCGCCACGGGATGGGCCACGGGGATGGCTTCGGGCGTCTGCAGCTTGACCACGGCGCTCCAGACCATGCCCACGCCGACCATCAGCAACAGCGCGCCCAGTGCCAGTGACGCGGCCGTCTCAAAGCGTTGGTGGCCGTAGGGGTGTTCCTGGTCTGCGTCCTTCTGGCTGTGCCGGCTGGCAAACAGCACGACAAAGTCGGCCACCAGGTCGGACAGCGAATGCAGGCCATCGGCTACCAGGCCTTGGGACCGGGCCAGCAGGCCGATCACGATTTGCAGGCCCGACAGGACCAGGTTGACCACGACGCTGACCCAGGTGCTGCGCGCCGACGCCACCGCGCGCTGCGCGGCGGAATGGGTGCTGTGCTCCCTGTCGTCGCGCGGTTCGGAGTAGCGCATGGCGTCAGCTCAGGTGTTTGCCCGCAATGCCAGCCAGTTCAAACATCGTCACCTGTTCCTTGCCAAACACTTTGAGCAGCTTGGCATCGGCGTTGATGGCTCGCTTGTTGGTGGCGTCCTGCAGGCCGTTGGCTTTGATGTAGTCCCACAGCTTCTTGATGACCTCGGTGCGCGCCACGGGCTCGGCGCCAATCACCGCGGCCAGTTCGGCGCTGGGTAGCTTGCCGCTGGCGGCGGTGGTCTTGCGGGGTGCCTTGGGCTTGGCAGCTTTAGCGGCTGCGGCCTTTTTTGCAGGTGCCTTTTTGGCTGTAGCCCCCGTAGATGCTGCACGAGCAGCTCCTGTTTTAGTAGCGCCCGTAGTCTTGGCTGCCGCTTTGTAAGCGGGCTTGCGCGGTGGGAATTTGCTGGGCGCAAATTCGAAGTTCACCTTGCCGGCTTCGGCGTCCCAGGCCAGCATGGCCTTGAAGGCACGGCGCGTGCGCATGGAGACAAACTTGTCCAGCAGGTCGGTCTTGCCGGTGGCCAGCAGCTTTTGCATTTGCTCCCGCTCGATAGGCTGTTGCAGGATGATCTGGCCGCTCTTGAAGTCGCAGCTGGGCGTGGGCTGGGCCATGGTGGGCACCGACTTGTCGCACACATAGTTTTTGCCGTGCTCATACACATGGCCGCCGCACTTGGGGCACACGCCCAGGGCAGTCTGGCCGCTGAAGTCGATCAGCTCGCCACTTTCCTCGCCAGCCTTGTCGTCGCCAAAGTCAAACTCCAGCTTGTAGTTCTTGGTCTCTTCATCGAACTTGATGACCATCTCGGCCGTGAAGGGCCAGCCCGCCTTGGAGCGGAAGCCATCCAGCGGGCCGATGTGTTTGTCGCGCAGGAATTGTTCGACCTCGGCGGGCTCAAACGTACGCCCGGCGGGCGACTTGCCAAACGAAAAGCCGCAGCCTTCTTCGGCACCAGTCTTGCCGGTGCAGGTGTAGCGGCGGTAGTTTTCCTTGACGATGCCGCCACAGTTGGGGCAAGGCGCAGTCAGTGTGGCGTAGTCGCCGGGGATGGTGTCGCGGTCGTATTCCTTGGCCTTCTTGACCATGCGTTCGGTCATGGACGCGATCTCGGCCATGAAGCTGGTACGGCTCATCTTGCCCTGCTCCATCTGGGCCAGCTTGTATTCCCACTCGCCGGTCAGCTCGGCCTTGGAGAGTTCTTCCACGCCCAGGCCGCGCAACAGCGTCATTAGCTGGAAAGCCTTGGCGGTGGGGATCAGCTCGCGGCCTTCGCGTAGCATGTATTTTTCGGCGATCAATCCTTCGATGATGCTGGAGCGCGTAGCGGGTGTGCCCAGGCCTTTTTCCCCCATAGCCTCGCGCAGCTCGTCGTCGTCCACGGTCTTGCCCGCGTTTTCCATGGCACCCAGCAGCGTGGCTTCGGAGTAGCGTGCGGGGGGCTTGGTCTTCAGGCCCTTGGGGTCCACGGGGTCGCCCTTGACCTTTTCACCGGGCGCCACGGGCACCAGGTTCTGGCCTTTGTCGCCTTCCTTGGCATCTTCCACCTCGGCCGCGGCTTCCTTGCCGTAGATGGCCAGCCAGCCCGGCTTGACCAGTACCTTGCCTTCGGTCTTGAAGCTGTGGCCCACGGCCGTGGTGATGCGGGTGGTGACCTGGTATTCGGCGCTCGGGAAGAAGATGGCCATGAAGCGGCGCACCACCAGGTCATAGATCTTCTGCTCGGCTTCGCTCAGGCCGCTGGGCGCCTGCAGCGTGGGGATGATGGCAAAGTGATCCGACACCTTGGCGTTGTCGAACACGCGCTTGGTGGGCTTCACGTAGCCGCCCTTGACGGCCTGAGCTGCGAATGGTGCCAGGTGCTTCATGCCGCTGTCGGCCAGCATATTGAAGGTGTCTTTGACCACCGCCACATAGTCTTCGGGCAGGTTGCGCGAATCGGTACGCGGGTAGGTCAGGGCCTTGTGGCGTTCGTACAGGCTTTGGGCGATGGACAGTGTGGTCTTGGCCGAGAAACCAAACTTGCCGTTGGCCTCGCGCTGCAGGCTGGTCAGGTCGAACAGCAGCGGCGATGCCTGCGTGGTGGGCTTGCTTTCTTCGGTGACGGTCGCTTGCTGGCCGCGCACGGCGTCGGCAATGGCCTGCGCTTCACGCTGGCTCCATACGCGGTCGGCCTTTTTCTCGGCATCCTCGGCGTCCTTCTTGTGCGCGGGGTTGAACCACTTGGCGGCGTAATCACCTGCCTCGGCGTGGAAGGACGCGTGCACTTCCCAGTAGTCGCGGCTCACAAACTTGCGAATCAGCTCTTCGCGTTCCACCACCACCGACAGCGTAGGCGTTTGCACGCGGCCCACGGTGGTCAGGAAGAAGCCACCGTCGCGGCTGTTGAAGGCGGTCATGGCGCGTGTGCCGTTGATGCCGACCAGCCAGTCGGCCTCGGAGCGGCAGCGGGCGGCGTCGGCCAGCGGCTGCATCTGGGCATTGCTGCGCAGGTGGTCGAAGCCATCGCGGATGGCTTGCGGCGTCATCGACTGCAGCCACAAGCGGCTGACTGGCTTGCCCAGTGGCTTGGCGCCACCGGCGTACTGCTCGATCAGGCGGAAGATGAGTTCTCCCTCGCGGCCCGCATCACAGGCGTTCACCAGTTTGTCCACGTCCTTGCGCTTGGCCAGCTTGACCACGGCGTTCAGGCGCGTCTTGGTTTTGTCCACGGGCTTGAGGTCAAAGTGCGGCGGAATCACGGGCAGGTGGGCGAAGCTCCACTTGCCACGCTTCACGTCGTACTGCTCGGGCGCCTGGATCTCCACCAGGTGACCCACGGCGCTGGAGACGACGTAGGTGTCGCTCTCGAAGTATTCGTCGTGTTTCTCGAACTTGCCCGCCGTGGGCGTGAGCGCCCGCACGATGTCTTGGGCGACCGACGGCTTTTCGGCAATAACCAAAGTTTTATAGAAAACGTCGTTTTTCATCTGACTACAATCCAGTTCTCGCGTGCGCGCAGGCGCGCACTTGCACACGCAGGCACGCACACATGCGCGCCCATACGATTCACCATACCAAATTTTCGATCCGTGGCAAAAAACCCAGTGAATTCCTCGGTCCCCGCCAGTAACCGGCGTATCCAGACCCGTCGCTCCGGGGTGCATGGCAAGGGGGTATTCGCGGTGCAGGACATTGCCGAGGGTGAGACCATCATCGAGTACGTGGGTCAGATCATCAGTTGGAAGGAGGCCCAGCGCCGCCACCCCCACGACCCCAAGGACCCCAACCACACGTTCTACTTCTCGTTGGAAGATGGCAATGTGATCGACGCGCTGTTTGGCGGCAACTCCTCACGCTGGATCAACCATTCCTGCGACGGCAACTGCGATGCCGACGAGGAAAACGGCCGCGTGTTCATCAAGGCGCTGCGCAATATCAAGGCCGGTGAAGAACTGAACTACGACTACGGCCTGATCATCGACGAGCCCTATACCAAGAAGCTCAAGGCCGAGTACCCCTGCTGGTGCGGCGCCAAGACCTGCCGCGGCACCCTGCTGGCCCCAAAAAAATGACTCCCCCCTGTGGCGGCTCCTGCCGCCTCCCCCTCAAGGGGGCAACGCCAATGGCCCGGCAAAGCCGGTTCCACGGCGTTTCTGGGTTCAGGCATAGCGCGCCGGAGACATTGTCTGTATGACTGTACGCTGGCAGGCTGAGGGGATCTGGGAGGCTGTGAGCCCCCTGTGGCCGACGTTCTCGGTTGAGATCCTGCCGGAGGTGGACTCCACCAACACCGAACTCATGCGCCGTGCCCGTGCGGGCCAGTTGGACCCCATCCTGCTGGTGGCCGAGCGCCAGACGGCCGGCCGCGGCCGTCTGGGCCGCGACTGGAAGAGTGACACACAAGGGTTGGGCGGCACGTTGACCTTCTCGCTGGGCGTGCCCCTGGCACCTGCGGATTGGTCGGGCCTGTCCTTGGCCGTGGGCCTGGCCGTGGTCAACAGCCTGCACCCGGACCTGCGCCTGAAGTGGCCCAATGACGTGTGGCTGGAACAGCGCAAGCTGGCCGGCATCCTCATCGAGACCGCCAGCGTGGGCGATGCACGCTACGCGGTGATCGGCATTGGCATCAACATCGCCCCGCGCGACGCGACCGACCTGCGCACGCCCCCTGCGGCCCTGCACGAGCTGTTGCCCGATGCCACGGCACCGTCGGTACTGGCGAGCGTGGTGCCGCTGTTGGCGCAGGCCGTGCAGCGCTTTGCCCTGGAGGGCTTTGGTCCGTTGCGCACGGCCTTCCACGCGCGTGACCTGCTCTATGGCCAGGCCGTGGTGTGCAGCGATGGCACCACCGGTACCGCGCGCGGGGTCGACGCCAGCGGTGCCCTGCTGGTGCATACTGAGAATGGATTGATCAAAATTAGTAGCGCGGAGGTCAGTGTGCGACCCGCGCGCGCTGCCCTTCTCTGACCTGACCCTATGCTGCGCTTGCTTGTTTTGATGCTGGTACTGGCCAACGGCCTGTTTTTCGCCTGGAGCAATGGCCTGCTGCGCGCCTACGGGTTTGCGCCAGTGCCGCCCAATGAGCCGCAGCGCCTGTCCCAGCAAATCAAGCCCGAGGCCATTCAACTGCTGAGCACGGGTGAACTCAAGCGCGTGGAGGCCCAGGTGCAGGCCGATCTGGCGCCCAAAGAATGTCTGCAGGCCGGCCCGTTTGACGATGCCCAGGTGAGTACCCTGCGCACGGCGCTGGAGGCTGCCAGCCTGCCCGCCGGCAGCTGGCAGCTGGAGCCGGGCAAGGAAGCCGCCCGCTGGATCATCTACATGGGCAAGTACGCCACGCCCGAGCTGCTGGCCAAAAAGCGCGCGGAGCTGGCGGGCATGGACATCAAGACCGAAGCCGTGAACAACCCCACGCTGGAGATCGGTCTGTCGCTGGGCGGCTTTGAGACCGAGGCTGCAGCCAAGGCCGAACTGGTCAAACTGGCGCCCAAGGGCATTCGCACCGCCAAGGTGGTGCAGGAGCGTGAAGAGGCCACGGTGTCCCTGCTCAAGCTGCCCGCAGTGTCAGAAGCCGTCCGGGTCAAGCTGGGCGAGGTCAAACCAGCGCTGGCGGGCAAGCCACTCAAGACCTGCAGTTGATCGTCTGCTAAGCCGCGTGCAGGTTGTGTTGAAAGCGCAGCGTGAAGCTGGCGCCTGGCGCGGTATGGCCGGGGCGGGTTTCTTCCAGTGAAATGGTGGCATGGTGCTGGCGCGCAATTTCCAGCACGATGGGCAGGCCCAGGCCGGAACCATCCGCCTCGTTGCCCAGTGCCCGGTAGAAAGGTTGGAACACCAACTCCCGCTCGGCCACCGGGATGCCGGGGCCTGAATCTTCCACCTGCAGCACCAGCGCCTTGCTGAAAGGGTCCACCAGCACACGGGTGGTGATCACGCCGGGTTTGTCGGCTGTGGATGGCGTGTAGTTGATGGCGTTGTCCAGCAGGTTGCGCACCATCTCCTTGAGCAAGGTGGGGTTGCCCTGCAGCGTGGCGCCTTCGGTGCCGGGTTCCACACCCTCGAAGCCCAGATCGATGTGTTTCTCCATAGCGCGCGGCACGCAGTCGCGCACCACTTCCATGGTCAGGCGCGCCAGGTCGCACGGCTGGTGGCTGAGCACGGCACCACTGCTCTCGGCGCGTGCCAGCGCCAGCAGCTGGTTCACCGTGTGGGTGGCGCGGATGCTGGAGCGGCCGATCTGCCGCAGCGATTGCTTCAAGTCTTCGGCATTCGCGCCCTCGCGTTGGGCCAGGTCGGCCTGCATGCGCAGCCCCGCCAGCGGGGTCTTGAGCTGGTGCGCTGCGTCGGCCAGAAAGCGTTTTTGCGTAGAGATCGAGTCCTTGAGCCGCATTAGCAAGTCGTTCACCGAGGACACCAGGGGCACCACTTCCAGCGGCACGGCTTCCACGTCCAGTGGGCTCAAGTCGTCGGGGCTGCGCGCGCGGATGCGCTCTTCCAGGCTGTTGAGCGGTTTGATGGCCTGCACCAGCGCCAGCCAGACCAGCAGCACGGCCAGCGGCAAGATGACGAACTGCGGCAGCATCACGCCTTTGACGATTTCGGTGGCCAGCACCGAGCGCTTCTCCATAGTCTCGGCCACCTGAACCAGTGCGGGCCGGCCCTGGGGCAAGTCCAGCTTGACCCACATGTAGGCGACCTTGAGGTCCAAACCCTTGAACTCGGCATCGCGCATGCGCACCTCGCCGGGCGGCAGCCGTTCGTCCTCGGGCGGCAGGGGCAGGTCTTTCTCGCCACTGAGGAATTCGCCATTGGCCCCCAGCACTTGGTAGTACACAGTGTCCGCATCGTCGGCACGCAGCAGTTCGCGCGCAGGCAGCGGCAGCACAAACTGGGCGTGGTTTTTGTTGACGGTGATGAGCTGGGCCAGCGCGCCCACGTTGTATTCCAGCGCGCGGTCAAAGGGCTTGCCCGCAATGCCCTGGGCCACCAACCAGGTCAGCACCAGGCTCACAGGCCACAGCAGCAACAGCGGTGTGAGCATCCAGTCCAGGATCTCCCCGAACAGGCTGCGTTGCTCACGCTGGAAGATTTTCAAGGCGCGATTTTCTCGAGGCAGTAGCCCAGGCCGCGCACCGTGGCAATGCGGATTGGGCCTTTTTCGATCTTCTTGCGCAGGCGGTGGATGTAGACCTCGATGGCGTTGTTGCTCACCTCTTCGCCCCACTCGCACAGGCGCTCCACCAGCTGGTCCTTGCTGACCAGGCGGCCGGCACGCTGCAGCAGCACTTCCAGCAGGCCCAGTTCGCGTGCCGATAGCTCGACCATCTTGCCGTCGATGGTGGCCACGCGGCCGGCCTGGTCGTAGGTCAGCGGGCCGTGCTTGATGCTGGCGGAGGTTGCCCCCATGCCGCGGCGCACCAGGGCGCGCACGCGGGCTTCCAACTCTTGCAGGCTGAAAGGCTTGGCCATGTAGTCGTCGGCGCCGTAGTCCAGGCCTTTGACGCGTTCGTCCACGCTGTCCGCTGCGGTGAGGATGAGCACGGGCAGCGAGGAGCCGCGGGCACGTAGTTTCTTCAGTACTTCCAGCCCGTGCATCTTGGGCAGGCCCAGGTCCAGGATCAGAAGGTCGAACTCGGTGTTGGTCATCAGTGCGGCATCGGCTTCGGTGCCGCTGGATACGTGGTCCACCGCAGCGCCTGCGCTGCGCAGGGCACGCAGCAGGCCATCGGCCAGCACCTGGTCATCTTCCGCTATGAGTATTCGCATGGGTGTCTCCTCGCTGGGCAGCGTGCGCGTTCTGTTCTGTTTGCCATTCTAGGCCGCGACCCTTGCGCCGGTCTTGCCCGTTAGCCGCCGCTATAAGCTTCCAGGCCCAGCGCCACCACGGTAGCCACCTCAGGGCTGACCGACTGACGCAGCTCGTCTTCGGCTTGGGCCACAGCCTCCTGGTAAGCACCCAGCCAAGCCAGGCCGGTGGCGGTGAACTGCACGCGGCGCGCGCGCGCATCGGCGGGGTCGTCTTCCCGGGTCACCATGCCCCAGGCCTCGCACTGGTTCACCAGGGTGCCCATGGCTTGCTTGGTCATGCCCGCACGCTGTGCCAGCTCGGTCAGGCGTGAGCCCTCCACCGCCAGGTGCCGCGTGATGTGGATGTGGGCCGCGCCCACTTGTCCGCGCTCGGCCAGGTTGGACAGGCCCAGAGGGACGCCGGGGTGGTCCGCCATGAGTTCCAGCACGCGGGCGTCAAAGCGCTCCAGCGCCAGGCGCAGCCAATGGCCCAAGTGGTTCTGACGCCAGGTGTCGTTGCGGATTGGGGTGAAATCGGGCACCTGCAAATAGTAATGCAAGCTGACTAAAAAATGTATTTACGCAATGTAATAAGCGCGTTTAAACTACTGTTCAAGCATCCAGCCTGTTGTTAAAACCAGATTGCTGTGGTGCACCAACCCATTGATTTTCAAGGAGATTTCTCATGGATGCACCCGTCAAGAACCTGAACAACACGAATGGCGCCAACGCTGAAAAAGCCAAGGCCTTGCAGGTGGCCCTGGCCCAGATCGAAAAGCAATTCGGCAAGGGCACCATCATGCGTTTGGGCGAAGGCGAGGTGATCGAGGACATCCAGGTCGTCTCCACCGGCTCGCTGGGGCTGGACATCGCCTTGGGCGTCGGCGGTCTGCCTCGTGGCCGTGTTGTTGAAATCTACGGACCAGAATCCTCCGGTAAAACCACGCTGACGCTGCAGGTGATTGCCGAGATGCAAAAACAGGGCGGCCAATGCGCCTTCGTGGATGCCGAACATGCGTTGGACATCCAGTACGCCCAGAAGCTGGGCGTCAACCTGCAAGACCTGCTGATCAGCCAGCCCGATACCGGCGAACAGGCGCTGGAAATTGTGGACAGCCTAGTGCGCTCCGGCGCAGTGGACCTGATCGTGGTCGACTCGGTGGCGGCCCTGACCCCCAAGGCCGAGCTGGAAGGCGAAATGGGCGATTCATTGCCCGGCCTGCAAGCTCGTCTGATGAGCCAGGCCCTGCGCAAGCTGACGGCCCACATCAAGAAGACCAACTGCATGGTCATCTTCATCAACCAGATCCGCATGAAGATTGGCGTGATGTTCGGTTCGCCCGAAACCACCACCGGCGGCAATGCGCTGAAGTTTTACGCCTCCGTGCGCTTGGACATCCGTCGCACCGGCACCATCAAAAAAGGTGACGACGCGATTGGCAACGAGACAAAGGTCAAGGTGGTGAAGAACAAGGTCAGCCCCCCGTTCAAGACGGCAGAGTTCGACATCCTGTTTGGCGAGGGCATCAGCCGCCACGGTGAAATCATCGACATGGGCGTAACCGCCGGCATTCTGGAAAAGTCTGGCGCCTGGTACGCCTACCAGGGCGAGAAGATCGGCCAAGGCCGTGACAACGCGCGTGAGTTCCTGCGCGAGAACCCTGTGCTGTCGGTGGAGATCGAAAACAAGGTGCGCGAATCCCTGGGCATCCCTTTGCTGCCCGTCGCCGAGCCTGAGGTCAAGGCCAAGGCCAAAAAAGCGGACAAGGCCGATAAAACCGAGAAAATAGAGTAAGCGAGCCTCTAGCCCCCGTGGATATTGTGCAAGCAGCTATGAATACAGGAGCAAAGCCGGCGTTGTCATTGATCGGCCGAGCCTTGCGCCTGCTCAGCACCCGGGAGCATTCCCGGGCCGAACTGGAGCGCAAGCTGGAGCCGTACGAGGAGGAGCCGGGCGCCCTGGCTAAGGTGCTGGACGCATTGCAGGCCAAGGGCTTTATCAACGAGGCGCGGGTGCTGGAATCGGTGGTGCATCGGCGGGCATCCAAGCTGGGTGCTTCGCGCATCAAGCAAGAGCTGCAGGCCAAGGGGCTGGAGCCGGAGGCGGTGGCCGAGGCGGTCCAGGCCCTGCGCGCCACGGAGCTGGAGCGGGCTCGAGAGATCTGGCGCAAGAAGTTTGATCGCCAGCCCGCAGATGCGGCCGAGCGCGGTAAGCAAATGCGCTTTCTGGCCAGCCGTGGTTTTGGCGGCGACACCATCCATAAGGTGGTGTCGGGCGCGGACGAAGAGTAACGCTTACAGGCTGAGCATCAGTTCCAGGTTTTGCACCGCTGCGCCGCTGGCACCCTTGCCCAAGTTGTCCAGGCGGGCTACGAGCACGGCATGGGCAAAGCCGTCTTTGGCAGCGTCATTCCCAAATACGCGCAACTCCAGCTTGTTGGTGTCGACCAACGCCACGGCATCCAGTTTGAGGTCAGGTGTGACCGGCTCTACGGTCACCCAGGCGCTGCCCGCGTAGTGCTTGGCCAGCGCGTTGTGGAGGTCCTGTGCCGATGGCTTGCCCGGTAGCGTGTCCAGGTGCAGCGGCAACTGGACCAGCATGCCCTGCTTGAAGTTGCCCACCGAAGGCACAAACAGCGGGCGGCGGCTCAGGCCCGTGTACTTCATGATTTCGGGGATGTGCTTGTGCTTGAGGCCCAAGGCGTACAGCTCATACGGGGCTGCAGTGCCTTGCTCGTAGGCCTCGATCATGGTGCGCCCGCCACCCGAATAGCCGCTCACCGACGGCAGGCACACGGGAAAGTCGGCGGGCAGCAGGCCTGCGTCCACCAGCGGGCGGATCAGCGCGATGGCACCGGTGGCGTAGCAGCCGGGGTTGCTGACGCGGCGGGCGTTTGCCACCGCATCGCGCTGGCCCTTGGCCAACTCGGGGAAACCGTAGACCCAACCTGGCGCAGTACGGTGCGCGGTGGAGGCATCGATGATGCGAGGACCAGGGCGCCCGGTTTCCTTTTCCAGGCCATCGACCATGGCCACGGTTTCGAAGGCTGCGTCATCGTGCAGGCAGAGCACGACCAGGTCGGCTTGTGCCACCAGGGCGCGCTTGGCCTGCGGGTCTTTGCGCAGTGCGGGATCAATGCTGAGCAGGTCGATTTGCGGCATGGCCTGCAGGCGTTCCCGGATTTGCAGCCCGGTGGTACCGGCCTCGCCGTCGATAAAGATTTTTTTCATGGTCATGGTCGAAAATCAATGCAATAGCAGGGGCAAACACCCGGGCTGTATACAGTGGCCGTAAGCCACGCACAAGGATTGTGCATCGCACCATGATACAGTCGGAGGCTGATGTGTCCAGTGCCATGCACTCGCAATTCATGTTGCGGCATGGTGAAAATTGTCCAGTCCAGAGAGAGACGTCATGAAGATTCACGAGTACCAAGGCAAGGAAATCTTGCGCCAGTTCGGTGTGCCGGTGCCTCGCGGCATCCCCGCTTTCACAGTGCAAGAAGCGGTGGAAGCCGCCCAGAAGCTCGGTGGCCCTGTCTGGGTTGTCAAGGCGCAGATCCACGCGGGTGGCCGCGGCAAGGGCGGTGGCGTGAAGGTGGCCAAGTCCATCGACGACGTCAAGCGTCTGGCTAGCGAAATCCTGGGCATGCAGCTCAAGACGCACCAAACTGGCCCCGAAGGCCAAAAGGTCCGCCGCCTCTACATCGAAGACGGTGCCGACATCAAGAATGAACTGTATGTGTCGTTGGTGACCGACCGCGCTACGCAGAAGGTGGCTCTGATCGCGTCGAGCGAAGGTGGCATGGATATCGAGGAAGTGGCCCATTCCACACCTGAAAAGATCGTGACCGAAATGATCGATCCTCTGACCGGCATCACCACCGAGCAGAGCAAAAAAGTGGCCGCAGCCATCGGCCTGACCGGCGCCTCCATTGACCAGGCCGTAGACATCTTCGCCAAGATCTACAAGTGCTACATGGACACCGATGCGTCACTGGTGGAAATCAACCCGCTGAATTGCGACTCCAAGGGCAATTTGATGGCCCTGGATGCCAAGTTCAACTTTGACCCCAACGCGCTGTTCCGCCACCCCGAAATCGTGGCCTACCGCGATCTGGACGAAGAAGACGCGGCCGAAGTCGAAGCTTCCAAGTTCGACCTGGCTTACATCAGCCTGGACGGCAACATCGGCTGCTTGGTGAACGGCGCCGGTCTGGCCATGGCCACCATGGACACCATCAAGCTGTACGGCGCTGAGCCTGCCAACTTCCTGGACGTGGGCGGCGGTGCTACTCCCGAGAAGGTGACTGAAGCCTTCAAGATCATGCTGAAGAACCCCAAGGTCGAGGCCATCATGGTCAACATCTTCGGCGGCATCATGAAGTGCGACACCATCGCCACTGGCGTGATCACTGCCTGCAAGGCCGTGAACCTGTCCGTGCCACTGGTGGTGCGCATGAAGGGCACCAACGAAGACCTGGGCAAAAAGATGCTGGCCGAGTCCGGTCTGCCCATCATCAGCGCCGATAGCATGGCCGAAGCGGCCGAAAAAGTTGTTGCAGCCGTCAAAGCCCGCTAAGGAAACACCATGTCGATCTTTATCAACAAAGACACCAAAGTCATCACCCAGGGTATCACCGGCAAGACCGGCCAGTTCCACACTGAGAAGTGCCAGGAATACGCGAACGGCAAGAACTGTTTCGTAGCTGGCGTGAACCCGAAGAAGGCTGGCGAGTCCATCTTCAACATCCCAATCTACGCCTCCGTCAAGGAAGCTGCTGGCGACACCGGCGCCACCGTGTCGGTGATCTATGTGCCGCCGGCTGGCGCCGCTGCTGCCATCTGGGAAGCTGTTGAAGCCGATCTGGATTTGGCCATCTGCATTACCGAAGGCATCCCCGTGCGCGACATGCTGGAAGTGCGCAACCGCATGAAGGCCAAGGAGGCTGCGGGCGGCAAAAAGACGCTGCTGCTGGGCCCCAACTGCCCCGGTTTGATTACACCTGACGAAATCAAGATCGGCATCATGCCCGGCCACATCCACCGCAAGGGTCGTATCGGCGTGGTGTCCCGCTCCGGTACGCTGACGTACGAAGCTGTGGCACAACTGACGGAAATCGGTCTGGGCCAGTCGTCGGCTGTTGGCATTGGTGGTGACCCCATCAACGGCCTGAAGCACATCGATGTCATGAAGGCGTTCAACGACGATCCTGATACCGACGCCGTCATCATGATTGGCGAAATCGGCGGACCGGACGAAGCCGAAGCCGCTCGCTG
Organism: Rhodoferax saidenbachensis; assembly: GCF_031457975.1. GTDB lineage: Bacteria > Pseudomonadota > Gammaproteobacteria > Burkholderiales > Burkholderiaceae_C > Allorhodoferax > Allorhodoferax saidenbachensis_A. The sequence continues at coordinate 150,919 of NZ_JAVDXO010000005.1, read as the reverse complement.
GTGCAAGCTGAACATGAAGAAGCCTATCGTTGGCTTTATCGCTGGCGTGACTGCGCCTCCCGGAAAACGCATGGGCCACGCCGGTGCGCTGATTTCTGGTGGTGCTGATACAGCCGATGCCAAGCTGGCAGTGATGGAAGAGTGCGGCTTCAAAGTCACACGCAATCCGTCCGAAATGGCGAAGCTGCTCAAGGCCATGCTGTAATTCCAGCGTTGGTTCAATAGCCGAAGCGAGGGGTTTTCCTCTCAGAGCAAAGTGCCCACACCTCGTGTCTGGGCACTTTTTCGTTTGTAGTGTGGAGTGCAATTATGGAAATTCTTCAGAGCGCTGACTTCTGGATTGGTCTGATCAAGATCGTCTGGATCAACATCATTTTGTCCGGGGACAACGCCGTGGTGATCGCCCTCGCGGCGCGCTCTCTGCCACCTGAACAGCAGAGAAAAGCGGTGCTTTTCGGTTCCGGTGCGGCCGTAGTGCTGCGAATCGCGCTGACTGTGGTGGCTGCCAAGTTGCTGGAGATCTCCTTTTTGCAGGTCATCGGCGGCATCTTGCTGCTGTGGATCGGTGTGCAGTTGATGAGTGACGACGACGGTGAAGAGGGCCATGGCAAGAACACCGGAAGCATGCTGGCCGCGGTGCGCACGATTCTGATCGCGGATCTGGTGATGAGCCTGGACAACGTCATCGCGGTGGCGGCTGCCGCCAAGGGCAGCATGCTATTGCTGATCCTGGGGCTGGCTATCAGCATTCCGCTGGTTATCTTCGGCAGCACGTTGATGATTCGCTTGATGGAGCGTTTCCCGGTGATCGTCACCCTGGGTGCCGCACTGATCGGCTGGGTAGGCGGTGAAACCATCGCCAGCGACGGTGCGTTCAGCGGATGGATGGTGACCCATGGCTGGGTGCACTATGCAGCGGCTGTCATGGGCGCCGGTTTGGTATTGGGCTTGGGTATAGCGCTGGAGAAGCGCAAGGCGCGCTCTGCGGCCTAAACGAGCCTCCGCCTGTCGCCAAGGGCCCCCACTTGTCGCAAAAGCGAGAAGTCCAGTGAAGAAGTCCCTTGTCGGCTGGGGGATCGTCTGCTAACGTCCCTACCTTGACTCCTCCTCACGTGAGGCGGGTAGGGGTGTGGGCAGATCAATGGGCGCCGATAAGGCATGGTGTTGGGGGTAGCAATTGGCGAAATCTTCTTCAAAGACGCAATCATTCTGGCGCGCGGACTGGCTTGCCGGGTTGGCGATCGTGGTGGCAGCCGTGGTACTGCACCTGTCCACCGATTTCATTGGGACTTTGGAGCGCCGCTTTTACGATTTCGCAAGCACCAGCACCTCGCGGCAGCCCTCAGACCGCATCGCGGTCATTGCCATTGATGACCAAAGCATCGCCAACCTGGGTCGCTGGCCCTGGCCCAGAGACATCCATGCCAAGCTGATCGACACGCTGGCTGCGGCGAAAGCCAAGACCATCGTGCACACCGCGTTCTTTTTTGAGCCCCAGGTGGATCCGGGCCTCGTTTTCATCCGCAAGATGAAGGCCGCATTGGATGCGCCTGCCGATGGGGCGGCAGCCAATGAATCGGTAGTGAAGCTGATCGCGGAGGCTGAGACTGCGCTGGATACCGATGCCAAATTGGCAACCAGCCTGCAGAATGCTGGCAATGTGTTGATCCCGTCAGTGTTCACCCTGGGCGAACCCCAAGGCCGACCCGATAACCCGCTTCCCTCTTACGCGCTGAAAAGTGCCCTGGATGATGCCAATGGGTTTTCCATTCCCGCCGTACGTGGGCAGCAGCCTATTGAGAGCGTGGGGAATGCCGCAGCCGGTATTGGGCACTTGAACCAGTTTCCCGACGTGGATGGTGCGGTTCGTTTAGAGCCCTTGCTGGTGAACTACTACGGCAAGGCAGTGCCCTCCATGGCGCTGTTGGCCGCCTTCAAGAGCTTGAACCTTTCCCCCGCGGACGTGAAACTCAACCCCGGCGATTCGGTCCAAATTGGCAAACTGAAGGTCAAAACCGATGAAGCGGCATTGATGTTGCCGCAGTTTTACAAGGGGCGGGACGGCAAACCAGCCTTCGCAGTGGATTCTTTCTATGATGTGCTGACAGGGAAAATCCCTGCGAGCAAGTATGCCGACAAGATCGTCATCATTGGTGCCACAGCTGCGGGCGTGGGCGTTCAATTTCCGGTGCCTGGTAACGCAGCCTTGTCACCCGCGGAAACCATCGCCCACATTACGTCGAGCATCTTGAGTGAGCACTTTATCGTGCAGCCTAGTTGGGGCGTGTGGATCAGCCTGCTGGCCTTCTTGGTTGTGGTGGTTTATGTCGTCGCAGGCTTGCCGCGTTTGTCGGCCGCCACGGCCGCAGCGGTGACCTTGGGTTTGTTTGTCGCCTTGTTGGTCGTGGAGTTTGGTCTGCTGTCGGCTGCCGCCACTTGGTTGAAGCTGGTGTTTCCTGCCACGGTGTTGGTCTTGGGTCATTTGGCATTAACGACCAAGCGTTTTCTGGTCACCGAAGCAGGCAAGGTCAAGGCCGATGAAGAGTCTGCGGAGACCAATCGCATGATGGGTCTGGCTCTGCAAGGCCAGGGGCAGTTGGACATGGCTTTTGACCGTTTCCGTCGCGTGCCTTTGGCGGAGGCGGTGATGGGCAATTTGTATAGCTTGGCGCTGGACTTTGAGCGCAAACGCCAGTTCAACAAAGCGGAGGCTGTTTACGAGCACATGGCCGCGTTCGACAAGAACTACAAGGACATCCAGACCAAGTTGAGTCGCGCCAAAAACCTCTCGGAAACCGTGATATTGGGTGGAGGTGGAGGTCATCCTGGAGGCACCATGCTGTTGGATGGTGGTGCTGTCGAGAAGCCCATGCTGGGTCGTTACCAGGTGGAAAAAGAGCTTGGCAAGGGCGCGATGGGCGTGGTGTATTTGGGCAAGGATCCCAAGATCGGTCGGGTTGTGGCCATCAAAACTATGGCGCTGAGTCAAGAGTTTGCCGGCGAAGAACTGACGGACGCCCGAGAGCGTTTCTTCCGGGAGGCAGAGACCGCTGGCCGCCTGCAACACCAAAACATCGTGACCATTTTCGATGCGGGTGAAGAACATGACCTGGCGTATATCGCCATGGAGTTTCTCAAAGGGCGTGACTTGGTCGAGTTTTGCAAGGGCGACAATTTGTTGCCCGTGCCGCTGGTGTTGAGTTTGGTGGCCAGAGTCGCCGAGGCGCTAGCGTATGCGCACAAGCAGTCGGTGGTACACCGTGATATCAAGCCCGCCAACATCATGTACGAGCGCGAAACCGATACGGTCAAGGTCACCGACTTTGGCATTGCGCGCATTACCGACTCCAGCAAGACCAAAACGGGGCTCGTGTTAGGGACGCCCAGTTTCATGTCTCCCGAGCAGTTGGCCGGTAAAAAAGTGGATGGCCGATCCGACTTGTATTCACTGGGCGTCATGCTGTTTCAATTGCTGACGGGTGTGTTGCCCTTCCGGGGTGACTCCATGGCTGAACTGATGTTCAAAATTGCCAACGAAGAGGCGCCAGACATACGTGTTGTGCGGCCAGACTTGCCTGTGTCTCTGGCGAATGTGGTTGCCCTGTCTCTGAGCAAGCGCCCTGAGTTGCGCTATCAGGATGGCGACCAATTTGCGACCGATTTGCGCGAAGCAATCGGAGGGCTGGACTCCTCTAGAGCAGCAATGGCGCGTCCTGCATTAGCTGTGGCGGCAGGGGCGGAAGAAAAAACGCAGGCGTTTGTGGCCGCCAACCCTAAGGCTCAAAGCAATTTCGATCAAACCGTTGCGCAGCCCGCGACGGGAGCGCCCGGGCCAACAGCCGCGGGTGCTGACACGGATATTCAGATCTAAAACAACAATGATGTACCACTTTTGTGCGCAAACGGACCCTGGTCGCGCTCGCGATAACAACGAAGACTCTGTCGCTTTCGAAGAGTCTGCCCGGGTCGCGGTTCTGGCGGACGGCATGGGCGGATATAACGCAGGTGAGATTGCCAGCGGCATGGCCACTGCTTTCATCAAATCAGAATTGAGCCGCTGGCTGCTAGAGGCCGGTGCTACGGCGCAGGCCAAGGAGGTGCGCCGTGCCATGGAAATTTGCGTGGACAACGCTAACCTAGCGATTTTCAATTCTGCCAATTCCAATGCTGCGTACTCGGGCATGGGAACCACCCTGGTGGTGGGGGTTTTTCGCGACGATCGCTTGTTGCTCGGCCACATCGGTGATTCCCGTTGCTACCGACTGCGGGGCGGGCAATTGACCCAAATCACCAAAGACCATTCCCTGCTGCAAGAGCAAATTGATGCGGGCTTGATTACCCAGGAGCAGGCGGCGACCTCGTCCATCAAAAATTTGGTGACGCGGGCTTTGGGGGTGGAAGAGGTTGTGATGCTGGACGTCAACGAACACGTCGTTGAGCCCGGGGACCTGTATTTGATGTGCTCGGACGGCTTGTCCGACATGGTTGACGATGAACTAATCGCTAGAATTGTCGTTGGCGACTCCGGTCTGGATCAAAAGGCGGGCTTGTTGATTGATGCTGCCAACGACAATGGTGGGCGGGACAATATTTCCGTGCTGATAGTCTCTGCAAGTGAAGCCGCAGAAAAGCGTGGTTTGATCGCTCGGCTGCTAGGGAAGTAGAGTTGTTACATTTTCCAAAAACCAATTACAGGAAAAGGAGTCGATCATGCCGAAAATGATCGTTTCGATCGATGAGGTCGTGATCAAGGAAGTTCAGCTCACCAAAGAGCGCACGACGTTGGGGCGCCGTCCTTACAACGACATCGTGATTGACAATTTGGCAGTGAGTGGTGAGCACGCCGTGCTCCAAATGACTGGTAGCGAAGTTTTCCTGGAGGACTTGAACAGCACCAACGGCACCTACATCAACGGCAAGGCTGTGAAAAAGCAGCAGTTGCACAACGGTGATGGTATCGAGATTGGGAAGTACAAAATCAAGTTCGTGGGTGATGGTGTTGTCGACAACTTTGACAAAACCATGGTGGTGCGCGCGCGCCCTGCGGTGGCACCCCAAGCGGCGCCTGCTTCCGGATACCCCACTTCAGCAGGCGACTCCACTGGCATCGGGGCATTCCACGCTGCGATCAAAGTGCTTTCGGGCGCCGCTTCGGGGCGTGAAGTGCCTTTGACCAAGGTCGTGACTACCATCGGCAAGCCCGGTGTTGCAGTGGCCGCGATCACGCGGCGACAGCATGGCTATGTGGTGCACCATGTGGAAGGGGCGGGCAATCCTACTTTGAATGGTTCACCGATCGGTTCTGACCCCATTTCGCTGAAGAATGGCGATTTGGTGGAGTTGGCGGGAACGCAAATGCAATTCGTCCAAACCTGAGCTGGTCGAAATCCGGCCTGATCACATGCAGATTGGAATTCAGCCTGGTTTGAAATGCGGTCGCTAACCAGGCATTGGCCCCGCATCGCGGTGACCCTGATCCCCGTGATTTTGGCACTGTTGCATGCGGTTGGCGTGGTGCGTATTGGTGTTTTGCAGCGGCTGGACGACATCATTTATGACGCTCGTCTGCGGGCCACCATGCCCAACACGCAGGATGACCGGATTGTCATCGTCAATATTGACGAAAAAAGCTTGGCTGAGGTGGGGCGCTGGCCCTGGGGCAGAAACAAACTCGCTCAGTTGATCACCACCTTATTCGATGAGCAGCAGATTGCACTCATTGGCTTTGACGTGGTCTTTGCCGAGGCGGACGAGAGCTCCGGTCTGACCCGGCTTAATGAGCTGGCTCGCAACGAATTTCGCGATCAGGCCGGGTTTTCTGACCGCTTGCGCCAGTTGCAACCGGAACTCGATTTCGACGCGGCCTTTGCGCGTGCCATTGCCAACCGCCCGGTCGTTATGGGGTATTACTTGACGAGCGATGGCGAAGGCCGCTCCAACGGAACTTTGCCGGCCCCTGTATTGACTCCAGACGTATTGCAGGGGCGCCCCATCAAGGCGACTTCTTGGAATGGATTTGGCTCCAATATTGACCAGCTAGCCAAGGCGGCGCCATTGGCAGGGTTTTTCAATTCAATTACCGACGGGGATGGGGTTGTTCGGTCCTTGCCCTTGTTGGCTGAATACAAGGGACAGTATTACGAGTCCATCTCTTTGGCGATGTTTCGCGCCATTGCAGGCATGCCCAAAGTGGCCCCCGGGTTTTCCAACGAGAAATTCCTGGCTCGCAGCTATCAGGGCATGGACCGTGTATTGCTCAAGCAGGGAGAAAAAGCACTGGCCATTCCGGTAGATGAGCGTGTGGCCACGCTGGTGCCATATCGGGGGCGGGGTGGTGTGCAGGGCGGTTCGTTCCGGTATGTGTCCGCATCTGATGTGCTGTCCAAAAAGCTGCCACTCCATAGCCTGAAGGACAAAATCATTTTGCTGGGGACCACCGCACCGGGTCTGCTGGATTTGCGAGTGACCCCGGTGGGGGAGACCTATCCTGGGGTAGAGACCCACGCCAACATCATTTCTGCACTGTTGGATGGCAGTGTATTGGTGAAACCGGACTATGCAGTGGGCTATGAGGTTGTCATTCTCACTTTGGCAGGTTTGTTGTTGTCCATTGGACTGCCTCTGCTATCGGCGCCGCGAGCAGTGCTGTTGAGCGTGGCGGTGGTGAGCGTGCTGGTACTCACCAACCTATGGCTTTACCTATCGTACGGCTTGGTGCTGCCGTTGGCTTCTGCGCTCACCATGGCTATTACCGCTTTTGGTCTCAATATGAGTTACGGCTACTTTGTAGAGAGCCGTTCCAAACGTGAATTGGCCAATCTGTTTGGTACTTATGTTCCACCCGAGCTGGTGGATGAAATGGTCAAGGACCCTGACAGCTACAGCATGAAGGCAACCAATCGCGAGTTGACAGTGATGTTCTGCGATATGCGCGGTTTCACCAAAATGTCGGAGCGGATGGAGCCCACACAACTGCAAGAGTTGCTCACCGGGGTGTTTAGTCGACTGACGAGTTTGATTCGCGCGAACCGCGGAACGATCGACAAATACATGGGCGATTGCGTCATGGCGTTTTGGGGCGCTCCGGTGGAGACCGCTGAGCACGCCCATTTGGCCGTCAAGTCCTCCATGGAAATGGCCAATGCCATTCGAGAGATCAACCTGGAACACCGTGCCAAGGGCCTGCCGGAGATCGGAATTGGGATTGGCTTGAACACCGGCACCATGTGTGTCGGAGACATGGGGTCGAACATTCGTCGCAGCTACACCGTGATTGGTGATGCGGTCAATCTGGGATCTCGGCTTGAAGGCCTGTCCAAGGCTTACGGCTTGGATATCGTGGTAAGCGAAGCCACACGTAAATTGGCGCCAGATTTCGCGTGGCAGGAGTTGGACCGGGTTCGGGTGAAGGGTAAGGAACAAGCAGTGGCGATCTTCTGGCCTTTGGCGCCGCTTGCGCGGGTGAGTGCTGAGGTCGCGGACGAGGTCAAGACTTGGGCGCAATTTCTCAAGGCCTACAGGGCGCAAAATTGGGATCAGGCAGATGTGTTGCTTATCAATTTGATGCGCATGAATGCCAAAAAATACCTTTACCAGTTGTACTCTGAGCGGGTAGCCTCTATGCGGTTGCTCCCATTCGATCCAGAATGGGATGGCGCCACCAACTTCGAAACCAAATAGGGCCTCGTTTTGTGAAAGTACGCGTACTTGGCTGCTCGGGCGCCATCGCCCAAGAGTGCCGGACCACCTCATTCCTTGTAGGTCGCCAAATTTTGGTGGACGCAGGGACCGGTGTGGGCGATCTGACGTTGGAGGAAATGGGGCAAGTTGACCATGTGTTTTTGACCCATTCGCACCTGGATCACATTGCAGCCTTGCCACTAATGGTCGATGCCGTAGCTTCGCAACGGCAATCACCAATTGCTATCTACGCACTGTCAGGCACGATCGCGGCCCTTAAAGCCCACATCTTTAACGATATCATCTGGCCCGATTTTTCGCGAATTCCTACAGTGCAGGCTCCGTTTGTACGGTTTGTGGAAATACAAGTAGGTCAGGTTTTAGAGTTGGCGGGAAGCCGCATCGAAGTATTGCCGGCGGTCCATACGGTGCCTGCGGTGGGGTTCGCGGTCTCTGCAGGGGCTGGGCATTGGGTCTTCACGGGTGACACGGAGCGCAATCCTGCGTTGTGGACCCGTATTAACCAGTTGGACGTAGCCATGTTGGTCATTGAAACGGCGTTCAGCAACCGCGAAAAAGAATTGGCTCGCAAGAGTCTGCATTTGTCGCCGAGTGCCCTGGCCAAGGAGCTGGACTGCATTCGCAAGGGCAAAAGTTTCCCCATCTACATCACCCACACCAAGCCAGCTGAAACTGAGTTGATCATGGCCGAGATACAGCGATTCGACCAGACCTTGCCTTTCGGCCCGGATGTGACGCATGACATTCGGTGGTTGCGCGCGGGGCAGGAGTTTGAGATATGAGCGTGGTTATACAGCCCAGCGGAGCCGAGCGATCGTCCGAGCAGGCTTTTTTTGAGTCACAGAAGTTGCCTTCCAAAAAAAGAGGTATGACCTTTGAGGCGCTTTTTTATCGGCAACTGCACCAGGTCACGGCACGCATTCACGATACGGAACAGCTTGAGCAAATCATGCTGGAGACCAGCCAGGAAATTTGCAAACTGCTGAATGCCGATCGCTTGACCTTGTATGCGGTGACGGAAGATCAGACGGCGATTATTTCCAAAATCAAAACGGGTTTGAACAGTAGCCGGGATTTGAAGCTGCCCATCTCTCCGCAGAGCCTGGCAGGCTACGCCGCATTCAGCCGAACCGCTCTCAATCTGCCTGACGTGTATGACGAAGACGCGCTCAAACGGATCCATCCTTCGTTGACGTTCTTGAAAGAGGTCGACAAACGCTCTGGCTATCGTACGAAACAAATGCTGGTCGCCCCCATCATGGACGGAGGAACCCTGCATGGAGTCTTGCAAGTCATCAACAACAAAAGTGATGAACCCTTCGGCGAGCTTGAGGTAGATGGTGTTACTGAGTTGTGCAAAACGCTAGCTACGGCCATTCGCCAGCGTGTCAAAGGGCCGGAAGGCGGCATACAGCGGAAGACCACCAAATACGATGGGCTGATTTCTGACGGCATACTGACCGAGCAAGAGCTCGCCCAGTGCGTGCAAGATGCCCGCAATGAAGGTCAGTCCGTGGAACAACGCTTGATGGCTGACTACAGCATCAAACCGGCACAGCTGGGAAGCGCACTAGCCAAATTCTTTGGTGTTCCCTACGAGCCTTTCAATCCCGGGCGCATTCGGTCGGAGATGCTGCAAGGGGCTCTCAAGCGTGAGTTCATCGAAGAGCAGGAATGGATGCCACTGGAGGAGTCTCCAGATGGCTTGGTCATCATGTGTGTGGATCCGGAGGCGGTCAAAGGTTCTCGGGTCGTGCCGCAGGTGTTTCCACGCGTTACCAAGTTTGCCTACCGGGTGACAACGCTGGTCGAGTTTCGTGAAACGTTGGCGCAGTTGTTTGGTGCCGCGGCTGACAGCAGCACGATTGACCAGTTGCTTGCCGACATGGACGGTGGCCCCATAGACGATGGGAACAATGATGAGTCACTGGAGTCGGCGGCGGCGGACAACGAGCTCGTGAAGTTCGTTAACAAGGTGATCATCGACGCTTACAACCAAAAGGTGTCGGATATCCACATCGAGCCCATGCCGGGCAAGTTCAAGACTGGCATCCGCTTTCGGATTGACGGAAGCCTAGTGCCTTACGTAGAGGTACCTGCACATTTCAGACAAGCCATGGTGACCCGTCTGAAAATCATGTGTGACCTTGATATCTCCGAGCGGCGCAAGCCGCAGGATGGCAAGATCAAGTTCAAGAAGTACGGGCCATTGGACATTGAGTTGCGCGTGGCAACCATTCCCTCCGCGGGCGGTGTGGAAGACGTGGTCATGCGGATTCTGGCTGCGGGTGAGCCAATTCCTTTGGAGAAATTGGGCCTTACTCCGCATAACAAGGCGCGACTGGAAGCCACAGTCAGCAAGCCGTACGGCTTGTTCTATGTGTGTGGACCCACGGGCTCGGGTAAAACCACTACGCTGCATTCCATCCTGAAGTTTCTGAACACACCAGACACGAAAATCTGGACAGCCGAGGACCCCGTGGAAATTACACAGAAGGGGTTGCGGCAGGTTCAGATCAACAAAAAAGCGGGAATTGACTTCGCGTTGGTCATGCGTGCTTTTTTGCGGGCGGACCCGGACATCATCATGGTGGGTGAGTCGCGCGACAAAGAAACCGTATCCATGGGCGTGGAGGCATCGCTCACAGGTCACATGGTGTTCTCCACGCTGCACACCAACTCCGCACCGGAGTCCATTACCCGCTTGCTGGATATGGGGATGGATCCGTTTAACTTCGCCGATGCGCTGCTGGGAATCTTGGCACAGCGTTTGGCCAAGAAGTTATGTGATTGCAAGGCCGCCTATGTGCCCGATGCCGAAGAGATGCGCCTTTTCGCGGCTGAATATGCAGAAGAATTGCGTCACACACAGAGCTGGAAGCAGGACTACGCAGGTGAAAGCAAAAAGATGGTCGACAAATGGATGCAGGCCTACGGGGACAGCGGACAACTCAAGCTCTACAAAGCCGTCGGCTGCGATAAGTGCAACAAGACGGGGTACAAGGGGCGTATTGGCCTGCATGAGCTCATGGTGGCCGATGACGCGGTGAAAAAGCTCATTCAAGAGCGCTCTCGTGTGGCCGAATTGTTCTCTGCCGCGGTGGAGGGGGGCATGCGCACCCTTAAGATGGACGGCATGGAGAAGATCATGATGGGGCTGACGGATTTGAAGATGGTGAGACAGGTCTGTATTAAATAATCGCCAAGAGTGACATTTATGTCACTAATTTGGTTGGATTTGTCGGAAAGGGTGTCTGATAGTTGAAAAAAGCTTACCAAAAATGTGTTTTGGTAGCGCTGGACGGTTGGCACGAAGTCTGCTGATCAATAGCTCTCTTGTTTCTTTTTGGAGCTCAATATGAAGCGCACTTTGCAAAAGGGTTTTACCCTGATCGAATTGATGATCGTGGTTGCGATTATTGGTATTTTGGCTGCGGTGGCCCTCCCTGCTTATCAGGATTACACCGTACGTGCGAAGATGTCTGAAGTAGTGCTTGCGGCGTCCTCTTGCCGAACCACCATCACGGAGATTTTCCAATCTGCCTCTGTATTGCCCTCTGCTAATGCTTGGGGTTGTGAATCCAGCCAGGTTGGTGGTGCCTCCAAGTATGTAAATAAAATTGAAACTTCTGATGCTGGCGTTGTTACCGTCACCGCCCAAGGCATTGGTAATTCAAATGTAGATTCCAAGACTGTTTCGTTGGCCCCCTATTCGGATGCTGCAGGTAGTACTCCGATGGCCGTTACCGATGCAGGCAAGGCTGTCGCCGCCTGGAAGTGTGGCCCCGGGGCAATCAATGGCGTTACTGCAAAATATCTGCCTGGTTCTTGCCGCGGTAATTGATTTTGTAAGTTCAACAAAAAGCGCCCTTTGGGCGCTTTTTTTATGTCGCAAATCATCTTTTTTTCACTATTAACGGTTGGCATGCTAGTGCCTGACCATATTCCACCGTGGCAGGCATTTCATAATGAGGCTCCCGTTTTTGTCGGGTTGATCTTTGCGACTATTGCTTCCTTGTTCTCGAAACAAGTCGTCCGCATCCGATGGGTGGGGATGGGCATTTCTATGTTTTTCACTGCCATCGCCCTCTTGCAATGGAGATTCGGTTTGCTGCCTGTGGGAGGGGATGCTTTTTTGTTAGTGATGTATAGCCTAGGCTTTGGTCTGGCCTGGTCGTTGGGTTTTAACTGGAAGGCAAATGAGGGAGCAGCAAGGCTGACTGCAATGGCAATCACATTCGCTTTTGTCGCATGTGTATCGAGTTTCATCGCATTAATTCAATCGACTGGGTTGGATATGGACTTAGCTCCTTGGGTTACGTCAGTGGGGGACTCCGGGCGTGCTATTGGGAATATAGGGCAGCCTAACCAACTTGCCACGCTCTTGCTGATGGGAGTAATAGCCACGTGGATCCTATATCAACAGGCGAAGCTGGGCGGTGCAACAACCATCCTATTGATTGCAGTTATGAGTATGGGGATGGTGTTGAGTCAATCTCGCACAGTATTGCTCTCAGCACTGTGTTTACCCGTTGCCCTTTATCTTATACCGCAGCGCATGCGGGCTAGATTCTCTAAGCGGCCTGTTTGGATCTGGCTGGGCGCACTACTTTTTATGGCGATCAGCTACCGATATGTTGGAAATGTAGTTGTGCTGAATACAGGTACAAGTGGAAACATGGCACGAGAAGTTGTAACTACCGGTACTCGACCTCTCATGTGGACGCAGCTTGTGGCCGGACTCTCGCAGTCCCCTTGGTGGGGATACGGATTTTTGCAAACAGCGACGGCGCAACAACATGGAGCGATGCTGGTTCCCGGTATCGAGCAGACGAATTATTCTCATAACTTAGTGCTAGATCTTTTGGTGTGGTGTGGTGTTCCCGTTGGTGTTTTTGTAACTTGGGTCGGTTCGTGTTGGATAGTGCGCCGTTGGCGCAATGCTGCCGATGAACAAACTGTTTTTGCTTTGCTTTGGCTGCTGCCATTCGCAATACATAGCCTGCTGGAATTCCCTTTTGCTTACGCGTACTTTCTTTTTCCGGTCGGTCTACTCATTGGCGGAATTGATCGCCAATCATCGGCCGATGGCCCCTCACCTACGGAACAGTCGGTGGCATTGCAAAAGCGGGCGTTTGCTGGGGTAGTTGTGTGTTTTTTGTCGCTAGTGACTTTTGCAGGATGGGAATATTTGAGAGTGGAGCAAGATTTCAATATCGCTCGCTTTGAAAATCGTCGCGTTGGGCGAACTCCCGAGGGCTACGAACCGCCTAACTTCACCATACTCAGTCACTTTAGCGTCGTTCTGCATGCGATGAGACTTCGTGCCAAGCCTGGGATGTCGTCTGAAGAATTGGAGGTACTTCGGCTTGCCTGTCAGCGGTTTTCTTGGGCTGCACTACACATGCGGTATTCGACTGCTCTCGCATTAAATGGAGAGCCGAGAAAGGCAAGAGATCAAATGTTGCTTATGCGAAATCTATTCGGCCCCGTCGCATACCAAGAAGCTAAAGATGCTCTTTTAAGTCTTCAGCAACAAACATATCCTGAATTGAATCAAGTCATATTGCCCTAGTTTGGCTGTGGAGCTACTGAGACATTGAATGTTGTTCAAAATGACGAGCAAGGTCGATGGGGAGGCAAAAACGCAGAAAACATCAACTTCGGGTTTGCCCCAGCGTATTTCAACACCGCGTATATTTGGACCAATCGTCTTCAAGTCTGCAGCCGTACATTTGTCAAAAGTAGAGTTTTCCATGCGAATGTTCACAAGCTCCCCCGCATTTTGGCGAGATCGACTGCTTGCAAGTGGACTCCACTTGGGTTTGAGCATGGCCATTGCAATGCTCGCAGCGATGCTCGTCTTCGGGCTGTGGTACCCGTACCCCTACAGAGAGCTCTCCGGGGGGCGGGAGTTGTTCTTCATAGTCGTGACCGTGGATGTAGTCATGGGCCCTCTAATTACGATGGCTATCTTCAACCGCACTAAGCCTCGGTCCGAATTGGGCCGCGATCTAGCTATCGTCGGGGTGCTACAGGCCATTGCGCTAGCCTACGGATTGTGGACGGTCAGCGTTGCCCGTCCAGTTCATCTAGTGTTCGAGATTGACCGGTTCCGCGTAGTGCACGCCATCGATGTGCCCGTAGATTTGTTAGACAAAACCCCTGACGGCATCACCGCGCTCCCGTTGACTGGGCCTAGTTTGTTGGGTGTCCGGGCCTTTAAAGATGAGGCTGAGAAGGTTGACGTCACTATTGCCGCTCTTCAGGGGCTGGAAATTAGCTTCCGACCAGACCTCTGGCAACCTTATACATCCAGTATTGCCGATGTGTTGAGGGCGGCCAAACCTGCGCGTCAGTTGGCAGCGCGCTTTGAGTCGCAAGTGCCGGTGATCGAGGCGATATTGGTTCGTGCTGGACGCACAATGGACAATACGTTGTATCTCCCTCTGGCCGGTCGAAAGGATTTCTGGACAGCCTTCGTGGATCCTGTTACCGCCGGCGTGGTAGCAGTCATGCCGTTGGACTCGTTTTGATGCAGCTACTTGAGAGGAGAGGATTGTTGATTCCGGCGGCTTTCGCGCAGATCGTTATTGTATGTATAGCATGTGTGATGACTAAACCCGCTTGGACGCAAGATACAACTGGCTCAAGCGGATCTTTGCTCCCCAACCTCGGCGACACCACCTCCATCACTCCCAGCGCCGAACGCCGCCTTGGCAACCGCATCGCGCGCGAGCTGTACCGGGACCCGGATTACCTCGATGACCCCGTCATCATGGAGTATGTGCAGGGTATCTGGCAGCCGCTCCTAGCGGCGGCGCGGACGCGGGGGGAGCTGCCGCCGGAGTTGGACGAACAGTATGCCTGGACGATCTTGTTGGGGCGGGATCGCACGGTCAATGCCTTTGCCCTGCCTGGCGCCTATCTGGGGCTGCATTTAGGGCTGGTTGGCGTGGTCACCAGTAGGGATGAGTTAGCAGCGGTGCTGGCGCACGAGCTGAGCCACGTGACCCAGCGGCACATTGCGCGCCTGATCTCGCGCCAGAGTGAACAAACGCCTTGGTTGATCGGGGCCATGATTTTGGGCGCGCTGGCGGCCAGCAAAAACCCCGGGGCGGCGAATGCCGTGATCGTGGGCGGGCAGGCTGCCGCGATACAGACCCAACTGAATTTCTCGCGCGATATGGAGCGGGAAGCAGACCGTGTGGGCTTTGGCGTGGCCTCGCAGGCCGGCTTTGCGCCGCAGGGCTTTGTCAGCATGTTTGAAAAGCTGCAGCAGTCCAACCGCCTCAATGATTCTGGTGGTTTCCCCTACCTTCGCAGCCATCCGCTGACAACGGAGCGCATGGCCGACATGCAGGCGCGCGTACCTGCCAACGGGGCGGCCGCGCCGGTACCGCAATGGGAGCACGCGTTGATCGCTGCACGCGCACGCGTGCTGTCCAACCCGGCGGTTGACGCGCTACGCAATTGGTATTCGGAAGCTGAACCAGCGCGTTTGGCGCAGCAAAGCTCTATGCAACAGGCCGCCACGCTCTATGGCGCTACTCTGGCCGCCACCAAGCTGCGCGACTTTGCGCTGGCCGACGCCTCTCTGGGCCGCTTGGCCATCGCTGCGAAGGGTGATCCACTGGCAGCGCGCCAGGTCCGTTTGCTGGCTGCGGAGCTGGCCTTGGCCAAAGGGGATGGCCCCAAGGCCCTGGCAGCGCTGGGGGAGTCGATGCAGGTCGGCAGCCGTGCGGAGTTGTTATTGCAGGCCCAGGCCCAGCTGCAAGCGGGGCGGGCGGCCCAGGCGGGCCAGCTATTGCAAACCTGGCTGGCCGACAACCCGCTGGATGCGTTGGCTTGGCAAACCCTGGCCAGTGCGTCAGCGGCGCAGGGCAAGACCCTGGCGGCCATCCGCGCTGAGGCCGAGGTCAATATCGCGGAATTGGACTACACGGCAGCGCTAGCGCGCCTGAAGGCCGCACAGGACAGGGCGCGCAGCGGCACGCAAGGTGCCGACCATTTCGAGGCATCCATCGTGGACACCCGAACACGCCAGGTGGAGCAGTTACTTAAAGAACAGGCGCTCGAGCGCTGATTCGATGACCAGGCCCAGTAGGGTGTAAATCAGCGAGCCGATCAGCGCCGCCGTGAAGCCCTGCACATAAAAGCCGTCCAGCACGCCTGCGGCGGACCAGAACATCAGCGCGTTGATGACAAACAGGAACAGGCCCAGCGTCAGGATCGTGAACGGCAAGGTCAACACCACCAGCAGTGGGCGCACCACGGTGTTCAGCAAGCCAATCACGAAGGCTGCAATCAGGGCCGAAGTGAAGCTCTTCACTTCTACGCCGCTGTACAGATGGGCAACCGCCAGCAAGGCGGTTGCGCTCAGAAGCCATTTGATGAGTAATTTCATGCTGCCAGCATAGCACCGGCAAGCCCTGTTTAGCCGTTGAGCGGCGCCGCGGCTTGGGCCCGCTTCTGGCTCCACCAGCCTGCGGCCAGCACGCCAACCACTGCGACGATGTAGACCGCCCAGCGTGCAGCGGCCTGCGTACCGTCGATACCGGATGCATCGCCAAACACCGAGCGCAGCAGCGCCTCGCTCACCACCATCTTGGCAGCCGTGAAAGCCAGTACAGCGGAACCCAGCTGGATGATCAGGGGAAAGCGCTCCACCAGGCGCAGCACTACGGTGCTGCCGAACACCACGATGGGCACGCTGATCAGCAGGCCGATGATGACCAGGTCAAACGCACCATGGGCCGCACCGGCCACGCCCAGCACGTTGTCGATACCCATCAGCGCGTCGGCCACCACGATGGTCTTCATCGCACCCCAGAAGGTGCTGGCCATGGGGCCGTCGTGTTCGTTGCCGCCCTGGTCGGCCAGCAGCTGGTAGGCAATCCACAGCAGCCCCAGTCCGCCCACTAGCATCAGGCCGGGGATCTTCAGCAGCCAGACCACGCCCACCGTCATGATCGAGCGCACGACGATGGCGCCCACGGTACCCCAAACAATGGCTTTGCGCTTGAGATGATCGGGCAGGTTGCGCGCCGCCAGCGCGATGACGATGGCGTTGTCGCCAGCCAGCACCAGATCGATGAGCACGATGGCCAGCAGCGCTGACCACCAGGAGGCAGAGAGAAATTCCATGACAGATCCAGGTTGAAATCGATGTTTCGCACACCGCGCACTGGATCTAGGGGGACTTGGGGGTAATGGGACACCACAAGCACACTTCGATCAAGCCCGCGGCGGGCTCCAATCGAAGGTCTTGCTCAGCAAGGTATGGTGCCTTGCCCAACAAGCCGGAAGCCGAAGCTTCGTATTGACGACTTGCTGAAAACCGCTGGATGGCAGCGGGCGGGAGCTACTCCCCTTCGTGCCCGCAGTGTACTGAGGTGCGGGAAGGGCCTGCGAAACGAGGGGGCTTTGGGCCCGCCGGTATATGATGCGCCCCCTTCTACGGGAATCTATGGCAGGCATCCACATCACCGACATCGAGTCGGCCATCAACTACTGGCGGGCCCGCGAACCCTCGCCCGATGGGGTGGCCTTGCCCGCGCCCACGCGCGCGCTGGCAGAGGTGTATGCCCTGCTGGTCTACTACCATGAGACCGAGGCCGACGAGGCCACCATGCCGCCCAAGGCGCTGGCTGCCTGGCTGGCTTGGTACGAGAGCACGCCCGATACGCCCTGCATCGCCATCTGCTCTACCAGCCAGGGAGACGACTTGTGCAAGGGCTGCGGCCGCACCTTTGAAGAGGTGCAGCTTTGGCCCGAGATGGGTCCAGCCGCCAAGCGCGCCACCTGGCGGCGCATCACACTGGACGCCACCTCCTGGCGGTTTAACAAATACTCAGAGCGCGCGGCCGAAGGCCCGATGCCTGACACAGAAGTGCTACCAAAATAGTAGCTATTGGCGCAGTGTTGACGTGGGCTAGGGGTCTGTTTGGCCCAAAGTGACGCCGCCCAAAGCTGCCTTTGGTCACTTCCAGCGAATCGGCTCGATGTCCACGGTGTTCACGCCATCGCCCAGCATCAACACCCCTTCCTGCACCGTCGCCTGCAGTTGCATGTTGCGCTGTGCCAGCTTGGCCAAGGCCTGCGAAGTGACCGACGGAATGCGCCACACCTGCAGCTTATCCAGCCGACTGAGCTTACCCTCGATGCCCTTCCACCAGATGTCGGCGGAGTGGGCAAAGGGATAGAGCAGCACCGCGTCGGCCTTGTTGCAGGCCTTGCTGATGGGTTTGTCCTCGGGCTGGCCCACTTCGATCCACAGGCGCTTGTGGCCCGTGAAGTCGGTCAGCGACACATCCGGGTCTTCCACGTCTGACAAGCCCGCACCAAATGCCAGCGTGCCATCGCCATTGCACACGCTTTGCAGCTTGTAGGCATTGAACGCCAGCGCGGCCAGCCGCACCATCATGCGTTCATCGGTCTCGCTGGGGTGGCGCGCCAGCGTCAGCGCGTGGTCGGCGTAGTAGCTGTTCTCGATGTCTGCAATCTGCAGGTTGGCCTTGTAGATGGTGGATTTGAGTGCCATCAGACGCGCTTTGCCAGCTCCGAGGCTTTGCCGGTGTAGCTACCCGGAGTCATCGCCAGCAGGCGGTCTTTCTCTTCCTGGGGAATCGCCAGCCCGGCGATGAAACCCTGCATCAGTTCCTTGGTCATGGCTTCGCCGCGAGTGAACTTCTTGAGTTGCTCGTACGGCTGGGGCAGGCCAAAGCGGCGCATCACGGTCTGGATGGGCTCGGCCAGTACTTCCCAGGATGCGTCCAAGTCTTCGGCTATTGCGGTTTCGTTGATTTCCAGCTTGTTCAGCCCGGTCATCAGCGAGCTGTAGGCCAGAACGGCGTAGCCCAAGGCCACGCCCATGTTGCGCAGCACGGTGGAGTCGGTCAGGTCGCGCTGCCAGCGGCTGATGGGCAGCTTCTCGCTCAGGTGGCGCAGCATCGCGTTGGCCAGGCCCAGGTTGCCCTCGGCGTTCTCAAAGTCAATCGGGTTGACCTTGTGCGGCATGGTGGAGGAGCCCACCTCGCCGTCCTTCAGGCGCTGCTTGAAGTAGCCCAGGCTCACATAGCCCCAGATGTCGCGACTCAGGTCGATCAGGATGGTGTTGGTGCGCGCCACGGCGTCAAACAGCTCGGCCATGTAGTCGTGCGGCTCGATCTGGATGCTGTAGGGCTGGAAGGTCAGGCCCAGGCCCAGCGGCTCGTGGGTTTCGATGACCTTGCGGCTGAAGGCTTCCCAGTCGAAGTCGGGCCAGGCGCTTAGGTGGGCGTTGTAGTTGCCCACGGCGCCGTTCATCTTGGCCAGAATCTTGACGGCTGCAATGCGCTCGCAGGCGGCCTGCAGGCGCACCACCACGTTGGCCATCTCCTTGCCCACGGTGGTGGGGCTGGCGGTCTGGCCATGGGTGCGGCTTAGCATGGGTACGTCGGCGTAGGCATGGGCCATGTCGCGCAGCTTGAGCACGATCTTGTCCAGCGCGGGCAGCACCACCACGTCGCGTGCGGAGCGCAACTGCAGGCCGTGGCTGGTGTTGTTGATGTCTTCGCTGGTGCAGGCAAAGTGCACAAACTCGCCAGCCTTCTCCAGCTCGGGGCGCGCCTCGAATTTGGACTTGATCCAGTACTCCACCGCCTTTACATCATGGTTGGTGGTCTTTTCAATAGTCTTAATGGCTTCGCCATCGGCTTCCGAGAAATTCTTGACCAGGCCCAGCAGGTAGGTGCGGGCGCCCGGAGTCAGCGGTTTGAACTCGGCGAAGCCGGCGTCGCTGAGAGCGATGAACCAGGCCACCTCCACCTGTACGCGGCGGTGCATATAGCCCAGTTCGCTGGTGAGGGGGCGCAGGGCGGCGAGCTTGGGGGCGTAACGGCCGTCGAGCGGGGAGAGGGCGGAAATGGCGGAGAAAGTCATCCCCGAATTGTAGGTTGTGCGCCACGCCCGGCCCCATGCCCCGTTCTGGTAAACCCTGCTGGATAGAATCGACCTTCAAGCAACTGCCAAGACCCCATGAAATTACTCGGATCCACTTCCAGCCCCTATGTTCGCAAAGTCCGCGTCGTGATGGCCGAGAAGAAGCTCGATTACGCCTTCGTCACCGAGGACGTGTGGGCGGCAGACACCAGCATCGCCGAGTCCAATCCGTTGGGCAAGGTGCCCTGCCTGATCATGGAAGGCGCGGAAGCCTTGTTTGACTCCCGCGTCATCGTCGAGTACCTCGACACGCTCTCCCCTGTGGGCAAGTTGATCCCGTCCGTGGGCCGTGAGCGTGCCGAAATCAAGACCTGGGAAGCCCTGGCCGATGGCCTGATGGACGCTGCCATCCTGGCGCGCCTGGAAGCCACCTGGGCTGGCCGCAGCAAGGCGCAGCGCAGCCAGGCCTGGATCGACCGCCAGATGGTTAAGGTCAACGATGCGGTGAAGGCCATGGCCCGCGGTTTGGGCGAGAAGCCGTTTTGCGCCGGTATCCACCTGAGCCTGGCTGACATTGCCGTGGGCTGTGCGCTGGGTTACCTGGACTTCCGTTTCCCCCAGATCGACTGGCGCACCGAGTACCCCAACCTGGCCAAGCTGGTTGAGAAGCTGGCGCAACGCCCGAGCTTCGCCGACACGGTTCCGGCCTAGGGTTGGCGCGGCCTGGCGGCCCAAAAGCGGCTGCCAGCCCTGTTTTTACAAGGTATTGCACAAAAACACTGGCCAAAACCCAGGCCAGTGCTTACAGTCGGCCCACCATGGCGACTTTTAAGACCATTTACAAGTGCCGCGAATGCGGTGCTACCAGCTACCAGCCGGTGATTGACCGTGCCGCCAACGGGGCCCTGAAGCCCACCGGCGAGTACAAATGCACCGGCTGCCGCAACGTGTTTGCCACCCTGCGCGCTTGGTGGGAACCGCGGCGCCCCGTAGAGTTTCACCAAGACTTTCAGGGCAGTAAATTTGGCAACCAGGCCAACGCCACCGGGCGCTGATCCCGTCTAGCTGTTGGCTCTTTTCTTGAGCCAGCGCATCACACCGCCCACCACGGGCAACTTCTCGTACAGCTCTTCCGCAGCGTCCCAGTAGTCGCGGTGCAGCGTCACCAAGCCGGTGGTGTCAAACACCAGGTGCGAGCCGCCCAGAATCACTTGCTCCTCCCCCGGCCGAAAGCGCAGGAAGCGAAAGCGAAATTCCCACGTCAGAAAACACTGCTGCCCCTGCACGATGCGCTCGCGCACGACAAAGCGGGGCGCTTCTAGCGCTTCAAACATGTGGGCAAAGATGTGCGTGATGGCGTCCACGCCCGTCACATCATTGAACGGGTCCTTGAAGCGCGCATCGGCTGCGTAGAACGCGGGCAGGGTCGCCACCGAGGCGGGTGTGAGGGTTTCAAACAGGGCCACCACGCGGGTGACGGCCTCGTCGCAAGTAACAGAGGATGCGTTCATAGGGTCGCGCGGCTCACCAGGTAAAAGTAGGCCCGGTACGGTAACACCTGCAGGGCTTTGAGCCACAGGGTGAACCGTTTGGGGAAGTGGATCTCGAAGAGGCCCCGCGCCCATCCCGCCAATATGGCTTGGGCCGCTTGCGCCGGGGTCAGCAGGGCGGGCATGTCAAAGTCGTTCTGCGCCGTCAGCGGGGTTTGCACAAAGCCGGGGTTGATCAGCGACACGCCAATCCCCTTGTCGTGCAGGTCCAGGTACAGCGTCTCGGCCAGGTGGATGAGGGCAGCCTTGGTGGGGCCGTAGGCCAGACTGTTGGGCAGGCCGCGGTAACCCGCCACGCTGCCCACCAGTGCGATGTGGCCCGTGCCACGCGCCAGCAGGGCGGGCAGCACAGCGCTCAGCACATACAGGGCGCCGGTGTAGTTCACCGCGGTGTGGCGCTGCAGGTCGGCCAGGTCCAGCGCCGTGGCGCGCATGGCGGCGTAGTGACCCGCGCAGTACAGCACGCAGTCCAGCGGGCCGCGCGCCAGCAGATGGTCGGCCGCCGCGTGCACCGCGGCGGCGTCGGTCGCGTCCAGCGGCAGCGCCGTGCTGCCGGGGTGCGCCGCCACAAAGGCCTCCAGCGCCTGGGCCTTGCGCGCCGACACCACCACGTGGGCACCCAACGCGTGCAGGGCGGCCGCTGTCGCCAGCCCGATGCCGCTGGAGGCGCCGACGATCCAGACGGTCTTGCCACGCCAGTCGCGCAGCGGGGGATTCAGGGGTTGAAGGAAGGGCATGGGAACAACCTTTGCTCTTGTTTTGATAGCTGCTCGCGCAATGGATATCGGGGTTGGGTGCCGATTTGGCTTGTCTTAGGGGCGTTTGGTGAACGACAGCGTCACCTCACCCAGCCGCACGCCGAACTTGGTCATGGTGGCCTTGTTGAGCATGACGGTGTCGGTCATCAGGTACATCCAGTCGTCGAACGTGACGT
Source organism: Rhodoferax saidenbachensis (assembly GCF_031457975.1). GTDB lineage: Bacteria > Pseudomonadota > Gammaproteobacteria > Burkholderiales > Burkholderiaceae_C > Allorhodoferax > Allorhodoferax saidenbachensis_A. The sequence continues at coordinate 128,812 of NZ_JAVDXO010000005.1, read as the reverse complement.
CGTAGACGGACCCATCCACCGGCAAGCTCAGCGTGTAGGTCCAGTAAAACGCGTTGCCACGTGCCTGGCCCTGGGCGGTGCCCACCACGTCGTCGGCGGTGCCGGTGTAGCGGCCATCAGGCAACTTTTTCAGGCGCCACACGCGCTTTTGCTTCGTGCCATCGGAGTAGCTGAAGTCTTCGTCCAGCACGCCCGCATCGCCCTGCCAGCTGCAGCGCATCACCACGGTGAAGCGTTTGACCACCGCGCCCGAGCGGTCGGTGAACACGCCGTACGCGTCGAGCACGCCATTGAAATACTGCCGCAGGTCCAGCACCGGTTTTTCCTGGCTGTATTGGTCAATGCGTTGGGTGCTGCAGCCGCCCAGCGCAAGCGCGCTGGCTGCGGTGGCGGCGCTGAGAAGCAGGCGTCGTTTCATGGGGTCTTTCGGATGACGAGGAAGTAGAGCAATGCGGCAGCCACGGCTTTGAGTGCGCAGGGCAGCAGGCAGTAGGCGATGGTGAGTACCTGCAAGGCGGCCGGGTCGCGCGTGCCGGGCGTGTAGCCCCACAGGCCCAGCAGCGGCAGCGCCACACCGGCGGCCAGCGCGAGGTTGAGCTTGGTGGCAAAGTTCCACCAGCCAAAGTAGGCGCCCTCGGTGCGGCCGCGGTCCCCAGCGGCGGCAATGGTGCCGGCCAGGAGGGCACCGGGCAAGGCCAGGTCGGTGCCCAGTGCCACGCCAGAGAGCACACACACAGCCACAAAATGCAGGGTGTCGCCGGCGCCTAGCTGCGTGGCAAACACAAACACTGCCATGGACAACACCATGCCCACCAGCCAGGTGCGCGCCAGGCCCAGGCGTGGCACCACGCGCAGCCACACAGGAAGGGCCAAGGCGGCGCAGACAAAGTAGCTGCCCAGGAACATGGCTTCCATGCCGGCCGGGGCTTGCAGCCGGTCTTGCACAAAAAACAGAATCAGCGTGGCTGGCACGGCGCTGGCAATGCCGTTGACCACAAACACCGCCAGCAGCGCGCGAAACGCGGGTCGGGTGAATGGCAGCCAGACCGACGCGGGCTGGCCGACGGAGAAGCCTGCTTCGGCTGCGCTGGCGGCACCCACGGGGGGCTGGCGTGCCACGCGCCAAGCAGCCCAACCCGCACCAAGTGCTATCAAAAACAGAGCTGCTGTCGCAGGCAATCCGAGGGCTAGCGGTGCAATAGATGCCAAAACCACGCCCAGCAGGCCCAGGCCTTCACGCCAGGCCACCACGCGGCTGCGCTGTACCTCGTCCCCTCCCAGCCGCGCGCCCCACGACTGGTGCAGGATGCTGAGTGCGCTGTAGGCCGCGTAGGTGATGACCAGGCAGGCCGTGGCCCACAGCACCAGTGCGCCGCGGCCGTGGACGGGCGGGAAGAACAGCAGTGCAAAACCTGCGCCCAGCACGACGCAGGCCAGCGCGGCCCAGGCCAGCACGGCCCGCAGCGACTGGGCAAACAGCCGGTCGCTCCAGCGGCCCAGCAGCGGGTCGATCAGCGCGTCGAACAGGCGTGCGGCCAGCAGCACCGCGCCCAGTGTGGCCAGCGGCACGCCAAAGGCCGTGGCGTAATGGTTGGGCAGCGTGACGTAGAGCGGCAGCGCCACAAACGCCAGCGGCAGGCCCATGAGGCCATAGCGCCAACTGGCATGCCAGTTGAACGGCGCGGTGATCACGGTGTTGCGGGTCATGGCGCCAACCCCGCCAGCAGCTCAGCACGCAGGCGCGGCTCGCTGGTCCAGGGCGCGAGCCAGATGCCAAGGAACTGCGGACCAAACGCCGGGTCGGCCACGGTGGCGCGCAGCGTGCCATTGAAGAAAAAGCGGGCACCTCCGCCCGGCGTGTGCAGGCCGGTGAGACGGTCGCCCTCTTTCACATCGGGAAAGGCCTCCACCATGGCCTGCAACCAGCGCTGTTCGGTGGCGGCGTCCATGGGGCCGCCGCGGCGCATCTCCTGCAGCGAGCGTTCCGCGATGGCCTGGCCCTTGAGCGAGCGCAGGTAGCGCAGCTCTAGCGCCAGGGGGAGGGCGGCATACTGCGCGGCCTCAAAGCCCGGCGCCACCCACAGCTGCGCGTCGTAAATGGAGAGGCCAAAAAACCGCATGCGCGTAGCGCCGGCAGCCTTGGCCTGCGGCAGCTGGGCCTGCACTTCTGGTGGCATCGCAGTCTGGGCGTGGCGCATGGCGGGGGCTTCAGGCTGCGCGCTTTTGCAGCGTGTACTGCACCACGTCAATGTTGCGTTCATCGAAAGCGGCTTCGCAGTAGGCCAGGTAAAACTCCCAGATCAGCATGAAGCGTTGGTCAAAGCCGGCCGCCATCACACGGTCACGTTCGGCCAGGAAGGCATCGCGCCAGCGGCGCAGGGTCTCTGCGTAGTCAGGGCCAAAGGCGTATTCGTCCACCACCTCCAGCCCTGCAGCGCGGGCCTGCGCGCGGAACTCGCGCGGGCATGGCAGGCAGCCACCGGGGAAGATGTACTGCTGGATGAAATCGGTGGAGGCGATGTAGCGGTCAAATAGCGCGTCGTCGATGACGATGCTTTGCACGCAGGCGCGGCCACCGGGCTTGAGCAGCTGGGCCACGCTGGCGAAGTAGGTGGGCCAGTACTCGCGACCCACGGCCTCCACCATTTCGATGGAGCAGATCGCGTCAAACGGCGCATCGGCAATGTCACGGTAGTCCTGCAGCCGCAGCTCGGCCCGGTCTTGCCCGCCAAAGCGCTGCATGCGCTCACGCGCAAAGGCCAGTTGCTCGGTGCTCAGCGTCACACCGGTGATGGACGCGTTGAATTCGGTGGTCGCCATCTCGGCCAGTGCGCCCCAGCCGCAGCCAATTTCCAGTACACGGTCACCGGTTTGCACACCGGCCATGGAGAGCGCGCGCCGCACCTTGGCCTTTTGCGCCTCGGCCATGGGCTGGTCCGTGTTGCCTGCGAAGATGGCGGACGAGTAGTTCATGGTCTCGTCCAGCCACAGCGTGTAGAAGGCGTTGCCCAGGTCGTAGTGGGCGTGGATGTTCTTCTGGCTGTTGGCCTTGGTGTTGCGGTTCAGCAGGTGCTTGATGCGGTAGAGCAGGCGCCCGGCCCAGGTGCCGTAGATCACGCCTTCCACCTCGGCACGGTTTTTTACCAGCACGCGCAGCAGCTCGGTCAGGTTCGGCGTGCTCCAGTCGCCGGCGATAAAGCTTTCGGCAAAGCCGATATCGCCCGACTTGAGCGCCGCGCTGCAGACATTCCAGTTGTGCAGCTGCAGGCTGGCGTGCGGCAGTGCCTCGCCGCCAAAACGCTGCATGCTGCCGTCGGGCAACTGCACCGTCAGACTGCCATGGCGCAGGTGTTGCAGCAGCTTGAGCACGGTGCGTGCGGCAGCCGGGGTGTCACGGGGCAGCGTGAACGAGGGTGCGGTGGAGGTGATGCTGTTGGTGTTCATGGGGCTTCTGACGCGGTCATGCAAAAGGGCAAATGGGTGGGGTTAGCGGGTGGTCAAGCTGGTGGGTGGCAGGGGCTTGCGGAAGAACGGGACTCGTTTGAGCCACAGCCGCAGCGCTTGCCAGTGGATGCGTGCCACCACACCCAGCGTCATGGCCGGGTAGGCCCACAGCGCGCGGCGCACGCTGTGGGCGTTCAGCGGCTCCAGCGTGCCGCTCACGCTGGTTTCGATCAGCGGGCCTTGGGCGTCGTCGTAGTCCACGCGTGCCACCGTGCGGTGCAGGTCAGACGTCAGCATGAAACGGAAGCGGTAGCCGCCCTCGACTGGGCAAAACGGAGACACATGGAACACCTTGTCCGCGCGCAGCTCGGCGCCGTAGTGGGGCTGGTCCAGCAGGTAGCAGTGGCGCTCGCCAAAGGGGTTGTTCACCTCCACCACGATGACGCGCAGGCTGCCATCCGTGCGGTGGCAGTACCAGAAGCTCACGGGTTTGAAGGTGAAGCCCAGCACGCGCGGGTAGCAGTGCAGCCAAGCCTCACCATCGGCATCCTCAATGCCTTCGGCGTGCAGCAGCGCGTCCAACCAAGCCAATGCACCGCCCTGTTCGGGGCCGCGGCCATCGCCATGGTCGCGGTCATAAAAGCTCAGTGCTGCCCAGCGGTTGCGCGCCAGCGCGCCGGGGCCCTGCGCTTGCAGGCTGCGCAGCGGCAGCATGAGGAAGTAGGTGCCGTAGGCAAACGCATGGTGGGCGGGCCGCAGCCGCGTGTGGCGCACCTGCCCGAAACCCAGCAGGGCTGTGTGGGGCGTCGGGGGCACGTGCGTGGCTTGGGTCATGGCTCAGGCTCCGCCCGCCAGCACGACCTGCAGGCGCTTGGCCACCTTCAGGCCAGACTTCAGGCCGTCTTCGTGAAAGCCATAGCCGGTCCAGGCACCGCAGAAGTAGGTGTGCTGCTGGCCTTGCAGCGCGCCCACCTCGCCCTGCGCGCGGATGGCGGCCAGGTCAAACACCGGGTGGGCGTAGTCAAAGCTGCCATGCACATGTTCAGGCGCAATCTCGCGCACCGGGTTCAGCGACACCACCACGCTTTGCGTAAACGGCAGCGGCTGCAGCATGTTCAGCAGGTAGTGCAGGCAGACGCGGGCGGAGTCTTGCTCACCGTCGGCACTGCGCTCGTAGTTCCAGGCGGCCCAGGCGCGGCGTGCCCGCGGCAGCACCGTGGTGTCGGTGTGCAGCACAGCGCGGTTGGCTTGGTAGCGGATGGCGCCCAGCGTGGCGCGCTCCTGCGCGGTGGCGTCGGCCAGCAGCGCCAGCGACTGGTCGGAGTGGCTGGCCAGCACCACCTTGTCAAAGCGTTCGGTCTGGCCCTTGCTGGTGATTAGCACGCCGTCGGCGGTGCGCTCCACCAACTGCACCGGCGTGTTCAGGCGTTTGTCGGCCACCTGCGCCACGATCTTTTGCACATAGTGTTTGGCACCACCAGTCACGGTCCACCACTGGGGGCGGTTGCTGACCTGGATCAGGCCATGGTTGTGGCAGAAGCGGATCATGGTGGCCACGGGGAACTGCAGCATCTGGTCGGTCGGGCAGCTCCAGATACAGCCCAGCATGGGCAGGAAATACCAGTCACGGAACTCGGCGCTGAGCTGGTGCTGGTCCAGAAACGCGCTGAGGGGTTGCATCAGCTCGGCCTCGGCATTGCGCTCTGCAATGTGTGTTGCCAGACGGTTGAAGCGCAGCACATCGCGCAGCATGCGTAAAAAACGGGGGTTGACCAGGTTGCTGCGCTGGGCGAATACCGTGCTGAGCGTGGAGCCGCTCCACTCCAGTGGGCCACCGGCCTTGGCACCGGGCACCTGCACCGAGAACGACATGTCGGACTTGGCGGTGTCCACGCCCAGTTCGGCCAGCAGGGCGATGAGATTGGGGTAGGTGCGCTCGTTGAACACCAAGAAACCTGTATCGACACCATGCGTCACCGGACCTGTGGGGCCGGGCAGCGTTACGTCCACCGTGTGCGTGTGGCCGCCAAAGTAGCTGCCGGCTTCGAACAGCGTGAGATCGGCCTGGCCGCGCAGCGTGTGGGCGACGGCGAGGCCGGAGATGCCGGAACCAACGATGGCGATTTTCATGATTTGAACTATAAAGTAATTTTGTGACTGTATGGTAATTTATCGGATTGACGGGTCACAATCCAGGCCAAGGCCTTGGTTTGTCACGAAAAAGCCATAGCTGTGTCAAGGTGTTGACATACGGCCCGACTAAAATTCAAACGCATTGAAAGGTTGCCATGCTCTACCCTGAACTCTTCAAACAGCTGGAATCGGTCCGTTGGGACATGGACAAGGACATTCCCTGGGATGCGTTCGACGCCAGCCAGCTCTCCGACGAGCAGGCGGCCACCATCAAGATGAATGCCATCACCGAGTGGGCTGCGCTGCCCGCCACCGAGATGTTCCTGCGTGACAACCGTGGCGACAGCGACTTTTCCGCCTTCATGTCCATCTGGTTCTTTGAAGAGCAAAAGCATTCGCTGGTGCTGATGGAGTACCTGCGCCGCTTCCGCCCCGACATGGCACCTACCGAGGAAGAACTGCACGCCGTGCGCTTTGAGTTCGACCCCGCGCCCGTGCTGGAAACGCTGATGCTGCACTTTTGCGGCGAGATTCGCCTGAACCACTGGTACCGCCGTGCCAGCGAATGGCACACCGAACCCGTCATCAAGGCGATCTACACCAAGCTCAGCCAGGACGAAGCCCGCCATGGCGGTGCCTACCTGCGCTATATGAAGCGCGCGATCAGCAATTTCGGTGTGGAGGCCAAGAGCGCGTTTGCCAAAGTGGGCGTGCTGATGGCATCGGCCCGCCGCACGGCCCAGGCCCTGCACCCCACCAATCTGCATGTGAACAAGGCCTTGTTCCCGCGCGACACCGTGCAAAGCCGCCTGCCCAACCCCGAGTGGCTGGAGCACTGGCTGGACAAGCAGATTAATTTCGACGCCGTGTGGGAAACCAAGGTGGTCGAGCGCATCCTGCACAACCTGAGCCTGCTCATGGAGCGCAGCTTCACCACCGTGCAAGAGCTCAACAAGTACCGCAAAGAGCTGGCACGCGAACTGGGCGCCTCACTCGAAGCCGTGGCCTCACCACGGGCGGTCTGAAGTCGGAACCGCGGTGAGCGGCAGCAGCCGCTCCAGGTTGATCTGCACCTTCACATCGCGGTGCGCCACGCTGGCCACAATGCGGTATTCCTTGAGGCTGGAATCGCGGATGGTGGGCTCCACCGTCGGAATGCCCGAGCGGTTCACCAGCACGGCCACGCGCGGCGTGGTGGTGTTGGCACCGCGCTTGATCACCACCGCAATCTCATTCGTCGCCAGCCGTACGTACGAGCCCGGCTGGTAAATCCCCACGGCCTTGATCAGCGCCGCCCCCGCTTCGTCAATCGCCTTCACTTCATCAAAGTAGCAGGCCTGCATGGCCGCGGCCGGTGCCAGCGGCACGCGTGCGGCGCGCGGCGCCAGGCGCGCGGCAAACATGTCGGCGCGCTGGATCAGGCGCGCCAGGCGTTGGGGCCGGGTGCGGTCGGCCAAGCGACCTGGTGCCTGCCGGTGGTGGTCGCGCACGGCGGCCAGCCAGTCGTGGTCGCCCACGCCCATGGCCTGCAGCATCTGGGCCGAGCGCTCGGCGTGGGTGTCGATGGCTGCGCGCTGCGTGGCCGTGGGCGCCTCCAGCTGAATGGCCAGGCGGTCCTGCAGATCCGTCATGCCAATGTTCATGGTCAGCGCGGCCTGGGCCACCAGAATCTGGTCGGCCTCCGGCCAGTTCAGTACCTCCTTGGCGGCCAGGTGGCACATCACGCTGACCAGCATGGCGTGCGTGGCGCTGTACATGCGCGTGTCGGTGGCGGAGAGGTAGATCAGCGCAAACAGCGTGCCATCGGCGTTGCGCTGCATATTGCGTTGCAACTGGCGCAGCAGGCGCACCATGCGCTCGCGGAACATGGCGGGCAGGGTCTCGCGCAGCAGCGAGTTGGCCACTTCCTGCAGGTCCAGCCAGTCCATGCGGTCGTCCGCTGCGGCGCGTTCGGCGGCTGTGGTGTCGTTGGTGATCTGGGTGCCAGCAATCTGGCCCAGCGTTTTTTCGTCGCGCACCAGGCCGTGCAGGCGCTCCACATAGGCGCGGTGGTGGGCTTCGGAGTCGGCCACATCAATGTACAGGCCGCCGCCGCGCTGGGAGATCTCGTCCAGATCCTGGCGCGTGGCCACCACAAAGGCCTTTTTGGCCAGTAAAACGCCGTTCTTGTCCATCAAGGGGAACGGCAGCGGCTGACCGATGCGGATGGATTCGACGTTGACGGGAACTAGGTGCATAGAAGTCGGCGAATTATGCAATGCGCGCACGCGTGGCCCGGCCGGCGATTCGGCAAAACGGCGTGCTGCTAGCATCTTCGTCATGGAATCTATCGACCAGTCTCCCGCTTTTCTTCAAAAAATCGTGCCGTCGGACGCTTTGGCGGCCGCCTTGGCGCATTTGCCCCGGCCCTGGGTGTTCACCAATGGGGTGTTTGACGTGCTGCACCGCGGCCATGTGATGTACCTGGCCCAGGCCCGCGCGCTGGGCGGTAGCCTGATCGTGGCGCTGAACACCGATGCCTCCGTCAAACGTCTGGGCAAGGGCGACGACCGGCCGCTGAACGCCGAGGCTGACCGCGCCATCGTCATGGCCAGCCAGGAGGCCGTGAGTCTCGTGACTTGGTTTGGCGAAGACACGCCAGTGGAAATCATTGCCCAGATCCGCCCCGACATCCTGGTCAAGGGCGGCGACTACGACATGGCCAAGCTGCCTGAGACGGCGCTGATGGAGTCCTGGGGCGGGCGGGCGCTGGCGCTGCCGTTTGTGCAGGGCTACTCCACCACCAAGCTGGTGCAGAGGATTCGGGCGGGCTGAGCGACGCGCTGCACACCCGCCTTGGGTCGCAACTAGCGGCTTTGCTGGTAGACCGACACGCCCCAGTTCGTCCAACTGCCAAAGCCCGTGTTGCTCTGCGTGGGGCTGGCGCCTTGCCCGAGCGCGCTCAAGGTGGCTTGTTGGCTTTTGAGAATGCCGGAGCGCTGGTTCAGCGTGGACAGGGACAAGCCCACATTGCCATTGCCAGCCAGCTCCTGCGTCGCCGCGCTGAAGACCTGCTGGCCCAGCTTGTTCAAGGTGGCGCGCACAGCGGCAGGGTCTGCCTTTTGTGCGGCGTCTAGCTGTTTGGTGTCCAACACCAGGCTGCCGCCCGTGTTCAGGCTGAAGCCCACCTTCTTGAGAGCATCCACCGCGGCCGAGTCCGCGCCCAACGCACGCAGCAGGTTGTTGCCGGTACGGCTGGCACTTTGCGCCGCCGCGGGTTCGCCGGGTTGCGCGGCGCTTGTCTTGGCGCTGGCCAGGGCCGTGTTGAAAGCGCTGGTGAAATCACTGGCAGCAGACTTCTGCGCCGCCGCCGTGCTGGTACTGCCCAAAACACCCAATCCACGCGCGGCTATCTGCGTGCCTGACACGGCGGACTGCAGTTTGCCAAACGTGGAGAGTTGCGCGGTGGTCGTATTCACCTGCGCCTGAATGCGTTGGTCCGCCTTTTTGAGCCCTGCCTGCGCCACCAAACTCAAGCCACCCGTGGCCTGCGTGCTGGCGCTGGCCCCCAGGTACTGTGTGGCTGCATGGGCTTTGACAAAGTCGTTGATGTTCATGGCGTATGCGTCCGCAAAACTGCGTGACGCGACCAAACCAGTCTATTCCTATGTGGAGGTGCTGGGAAGTGGCCTGCCCGTTGGCATGGTTATGGATGTGGATGTCTGCCGGGGTTAGGTTGCATGCAGCTGCCTTGCGTCAGGTGGCTGATGCGGCTTGGGGTGGATCGGCCGGGGGATTCCGCACCGCTTAGCTGAGGCAACAATAGACGGCGGATTCAACCGGTCGATGCAACACATTCGCTGCGCTCCGAAGCGGGTCCGGTTGTACGAGGGGTTAGGCGTCAGTGCGCTGCTAAGTGCTGGGGTCAGTGATCGGCGGTCTCCAGCCATTCTGCGAAGCGTCTGATCTCTGAGATCACCGTATTGAGCTTTTCTGGCGTGACGTGTATGGTCAGTGGAAGAAGCCAACTGTATTCTCCGGAATCGAGAGAGGAGTTCAGTTCCACTTCCTGGCGCGAGACAAAAACGGGGCTCGGCAGCTTTTGTAGGTCGCTGTCTGTCCAGTGCGTGTCGTGAGTGGTAATCTGGTCCGGGTGTTGAACGCGATTGCGCGCCAGAACCAGTTCTTCGAGCAGGGCGAGACTGCAGCCGCTATCTTCGAACTCTATTGAGAAGATCTTGCTGAAATAAAGTTGATACCCAGCGAACCATCCCTTCTTCTTGAAGATGGGTTTCAACGACTCGTCAACCGGTCGGCCAAGTTGGCACTCCCATGTCTTGAGATAGAGATGGAGTGAGGCCGATAGCATCGAGAGACATGATTTCCCAAGAACCTGCAGGGAATCCTCTGCTTCTAGCCACTCGAACAGAAACGGTGGCTCGCCATCTTCTGAACTGTTGCCCACAAAGGGTTCTTCCTTTGCGTCAATCTTTCGCTTGCGTTCTACGAACGGAGCGGACGCCTCACGGTAAAACTGTTCGACAAACTTGAGCCGGCGTTCAAGGAAGTAGCGAATGTTCACGGGATGTTCTCTGACGCTTAACGTAGAGCTAGCCGGCGCTGCGCGGCTTTATCGCGCAGCGTCCAGCGACTGAAAGGAGCGAGGTTGAGCGCCGGGTTAGGACTCGACATGCCGAAGAAGCTCTTCATAGTGATTAAGTACCTTTGCTACGGCGTCTTCTGTTTTGTAACCATCTGGGCCAACGGCATCATGGTATACGCGGTAAAGCGGCCCGTCTTGCCCATCGTTTGTATTGATGTAGTAGTAATCACCGCTTCCAATCGAGCACCAAGCAACTGGAACATAGCCATCTTTCGAGACGCCGAGTCCCGGCCAGAAATTTGTCGATTCGTTGATAGATTGCGCTTCGGTGAGGAACCGCATGTCTGCGCCAAGCGTCGATAAATCAACCTCCTCGCTGAGGCAAGCGGACTTGCCTGCCAACTGATGGTTGTCGACAAACTGGTGCCAATAAAACGGAAACATTAGCGCAAGAGTCTTAACGTGATGTAGGTGAGCGGATATTCTGGGCGCCCAGGATATCCGACGGGACATACCCGAATTCCACCTGCGGATGCTCATGGGCAATGAAGCTGCAAGGTGTATGTAGCCTTGATCCGTAGCCAATTCCCCAAGAAAGTGAAGTCATTTCCGTCCCCTTAAACCCTGTCGCCTATCCTGGCGAAATTTGGTCAATGCCGAGTTGATTTTTTCGACTGTAGCCCAGTCGACAACATACCTAAATGTCGGCTTCCGCCGCAAACCGGCCCCGCCCATCCGGCAGTGTGAAACACAACGTCAGCGCATCCGCTGCAGCTGACACGCCCTAGTCCGCGCCCTTAGCGCGGCTTATAGACGTTGACCAGGTTGCCCCCCAGCATCAGTGCGGCACCCACCAGCAGCATGGGCTTGAAGCCCTCGCCATACAGCGCCATGCCCACCACGCCAATCAGCGGCAGGCGCAGAAAATCCAGCGTTACCACCACGCTCACCTCGGCGGTCTTCATGGCGTGGGTCAGGCAGAAATGGGCGCTGAGTGCACTCAGGCCAATCAGCGTCAGCCACACCCACTGCAGCGGCGTGGGTACCACAAAATGGCTGGCGCTCAGCAGCAGGCCCAGTGGCAGCTGCACCAGACACATGTAGAACAGGATGGTGAGTGGGGCTTCGGTGGTGGACAGCGCCTTGGTCGCGACATACGACAGCGCGTAGCAGACCGCGGCGCCCAGCACGTAGAGCGCCGCCGGGTTCACGATGTCGCCGCCAGGGTTCAGGATCAGCACCACGCCGATGGAGCCCAGCGCAATCGCCACGGCCTTGCGCGTGGTCAGCTTTTCTTTGAGGAACAGCGCCGCAATGAGCAGCGTCCACAGCGGCGTGGTGAATTCCAGCGCAAACACCTGCGCCAGCGGCAACAGGCCAATGCCCAGAAACCAGCCGTACTGGCCGACAAAGTGAAACAGGTTGCGCCCCACCTGCAGCTTCAGCCGCTGGGTGCGAAACAGTTCGGGTTTGCCCGTGCGCCAGATGACGGCGCTGACCACCAACAGCCCGATCACGCTGCGCGACAGCAGGATCTGGAAGGTGTTGATACCACCGGCCAGCTCGCGCCCGCCAATGGCCATCAGGCAAAACGAGACCAGGGCACCGGTCATCCACAGAAAAGCACGCATGGGATTCAGACAACAAGAAAAGGGTGAAAGGCTTCGCGGCGGCCAGCCAGGTGCACGGGCAGGTTGCTACGAAAAATATAGCTGCTCGCGCAACATCGACGGGGGCTAGAGGCCTATTTTTATCACAAGTGGCTGGATGGTGTGGCGTCGCACGCTGTTTGCCAAGCGTTTCGCTACAGTGGTCTGCACCATGCCGTCCCTGCGCCTTCCCCCCTCCTTGGCTGCAGAGCGCCAGCGCGGGGTGGGAGCCGGTGTGTGGCGCTGGCTGGCCGGGGCGCTGCTGTGCGCTGTGCTCACCGGCTGCGCCTCGCTGCCCAGCGCGGTGGACCGGCCGGTTTCCTCCGCCCTGGCCAACCCGGCCGAGACGCGGCTGGGCGCCGCGGTGGCGGCGCGGGCCCAACAGGCGGGTACGCGCAACGACTCGGGCTTTGCGCTGGTGGGCGATGCGGAGCTGGCCTTCAGCAGCCGCATGGCGCTGATACAGGCAGCGCAAAAGACGCTGGACCTGCAGTACTACGCCATCTTTGCCGACGAAACCACCGAGCGCATGTTTGACGCGCTGCGCGACGCGGCGGCGCGCGGCGTACGCATTCGCCTCCTGCTGGACGACTTCAACACCTCGGGCAAAAACGCCCAGGTGCTCCGGCTCGCGTTTGAGCCGAATATTGCGTTGCGCCTGTTCAACCCACTGCCGGGCGGGCGCGGCTCCATGGTGGGGCGGGTGCTCAGCAACCTCAAGGACACGGCACGTATGCAGCGGCGCATGCACAACAAGATGCTGGTGGCCGACAACGCCGTAGCCATCACCGGAGGGCGCAACCTGGGCGAGACCTACTTTGGCCAGGGCCAGGACAGCAACTTTGTGGACCTGGATGTGCTGGCCGCGGGCCGCGTCGTGCGCGAGCTCTCCCACAGCTTTGACCTGTACTGGAACAACCCGCTGGCCTATCCGGTGGAATCGTTGATGACCGCGAAGGAGATTGACGCCCTGAAACCCCCACCGGTGCAAGACGCCGTCATGGCGCCAGCGGCGTTGCCGGCTACCGGCACCCCGCCCGAAACCACCGACCTGCGTTTGTTGACCTGGACCTGGGCGCCCTCGGCGCTGTTGGTGGACAAGCCCTCCAAGATTGCGGGCGATGCAGACGCCACCGAAGCCGCGCAAGACACTACGGTCGACGGGCTGCTACAGCTCATGGCGCAGGCGCGGCGCTCGTTGCTCATCGTGTCGCCCTACTTTGTGCCCGGTGAGCGCATGCTCAAGGCCTTTGCCGACCTGCGCCGGCGCGATGTGCAGATACGGGTGCTGACCAATTCCCTGGCGTCCAACGACGCGCCAGCCGCCCACGTGGGCTACGCCCGTTACCGCCGGGCGCTGCTGGGGCTGGGCATAGAGCTGTACGAAATGCGGGCGGAGCAGCGGGGCACCTTCCGCAGCTTCGGCGCATCGGCCCTGGGCAGCGGCAATGCCGGGTCACGCGCCAGCCTGCATTCCAAGCTGGTGGTGATGGACGATGCGCTCTTGGTGGTGGGCTCCATGAACCTGGACCTGCGTTCGCAGTTGCAAAACAGCGAGGTGGCCATCGCCATCCGCAACCGTGCGATTTCTGCGGAAGCCACGCGCCTGGTGGAGCCTACGCTGGCCCGCGACGCCTACCGCGTGGAACTGCGTGACCAGCAACTGTGGTGGCGTGCCCCGCCGGGTGCAGTCTTCCCCGATGCGTCGGCGGAGCCCGACGCCAGCCTGGGTCTGCGGTTCATCACCACGCTGATCGCTCCCTTTGCGCCTGATGAGATGCTATAAAAACAGGAGCTGCTCGCGCAATGTTTGCGGGGGCTAGGGGTCTGAAAGGCTTATAGGCTGCCGAACGCCGCCGCCCACAGTGCCAGGCCGGCGGCACGCTCTTGCTGCACCGCTGCTTCGTCCACCTGGGTGGGCTCTTCGTTCAGCCGGGCCTTGTGCTGGATCTGGCGCAGCACCCGGTAGGCCTGGGCCGCGTTTTCCCCCACGGGCGCAGGCAGCAGGCCGCAGGCCTGGGCGCGCAGCAGCAGGGCGATGTTGCCCACGTTGTCCAGCAGCTCGGGGTGGTCGCAACCTTGTGACAGCACCAGAAACTGCACCGCAAACTCGATGTCCACCATGCCGCCGGGGCTGTGCTTCACGTCAAACTGTGCACCCTTGACGGGGTGGGCGCTGCGCACCTTCTCGCGCATGCTGCCAATCTCCTGGCGCAGCCCCGCCTCTTCGCGCACCGCACCAATCACGGCGGCACGCACCGCGTCAAAGCGGGCCTGCAGCGCCGGTGTGCCCAGCACGCAGCGGGCACGTGTCATGGCCTGGTGTTCCCAGGTCCAGGCGGTGTTGCTGCCGCGCTGCTGCTGGTAGTTGGCATAGGCGTCAAAGCTGGTCACCAGCAGGCCGGAGTTGCCGTTGGGCCGCAGCGCGGTGTCGATCTCGTAGAGGTCACTCTCGCCGGTTTTCACGGTCAGCCAGTTGATGAGCTTGCGCACCAGCGCGGCGTAGACCTCGCCGGCGCGCTCGTCGGCGTCGTCGTAGACAAACACAATGTCCAGGTCCGAGCCGTAGCCCAATTCCTTGCCGCCCAGCTTGCCGTAGGCAATGATGGAAAACTGGTGGTCGGGGCGGTGGCGGTTCTTCAGCCGCTCCCAGCACCAGCGGGTGGTGATGCGCAGCACGCTCTCGGCCAGCGCGCTCAGGTCGTCGGCCACCTGCTCCACGGTCAGCACGCCCTCCACATCGCGCGCCAGTGTGCGGAACACCTCGGCATGGTGGGCGCGGCGCAGCAGGTTCAGCAGGGCCTCATCGTCGTCCTCGGCGCTGCCCTGCAGCGAAGCCATGCGGCGCTCCAGGTCTTGCTCGAAGGCCGTAGCGTCAAAGCGCTCTTCCAGAATGGCGTTGCTGGCCAGTTCGTCAATCACGCCGGGGTGCTTGAGCAGGTAGCGCGCGGGCCAGCGTGCGGCGCCCAGCATGCGCAACAGGCGCTGGTGCACCTTGGGGCGCTCCAGCAGCATGGCCAGGTAGCTCTCGCGGCGCAGCAGCGGCTCCATCCAGTCCACCAGGCGCACGGCGGCGTCTTCGGCCACGCGGCCTTCGGCCAGCCACTGGCCGGTGCGCAGCACCAGGCGGCCCAGGCGCGCCCGCGATTCTTCTTTCAGGGCCAGCACGCGCGGGTGCTCGCGCCAAGAGGCCACGCGCTCCTTGAAAAGCCCTTGCAGCAGCTCCAGCACCGTGTCCAGATCGCTGGGCGTGGCGGCTGCGCCCTTGCCGCTGCAGCTGCCGCGGCATTCCGAGGGGGCGCCGCCCAGCAGGGCGTCAAACTCCTGCGCCACTAGCTCGCGGTGCAGGTCCAGCGTTTGCAGCAGGGCGCAGCCGTCGTGCAGGCCCAGGGTGTTGGCAATCCAGCGCAGGTCGGTCTCGTCGGTGGGCAGCACATGGGTTTGCTGGTCGTCCAGGTACTGGATGCGGTGCTCCACCAGGCGCAAAAACACATAGGCCTGGGCCAGGCCGTCGGCCGTGGCCTGCGGCATCAGCCCGGCCACCACCAGACGCTGCAGCGCGCTCACGGTGGGGCGGGTGCGCAGCTCGGGGTATTGGCCGCCGCGCACCACCTGCAGCAGCTGCACGGTGAATTCAATTTCACGAATACCGCCGCGCGACAGCTTCACATCGTTGCTGCGCTCGGGGCGGCCCGCGCTGCGCTTGGAGGCGTGGTCGCGGATCTGGCGGTGCAGGCCGCGCAGCGAGTCGAACACGTTGTAGTCCAGGTAGCGGCGGAACACAAAGGGCACGACTACGCCGCGCAGCTGCTGCGCGCAGCTGGAGCCAATGGCCTGCTGTGGCGCCACCACCCGGCTTTTTAGCCAGGCAAAGCGCTCCCACTCGCGGCCCTGCACGTGGAAGTACTCCTCCAGCGCGCCCAGCGACACGGCGGGCGGGCCCGAGTTGCCATTGGGGCGCAGCGCCAGGTCCACGCGGAACACAAAGCCGTGTTCGGTGGTGTCTCCCACCATCGCATAGATGGCCTTGACCATCTTGGCAAAAAATTCCTGGTTCGAGATGCGGCCCCGGCCCTCGGCATTACCCGTGGTGTCGCCGTCCTGGTCGTAGATGTAGATCAGGTCAATGTCGCTGGAGACATTGAGTTCGCGTGCGCCCAGCTTGCCCATGCCGATGATGCACAGTTGGCACAACTCGCCTTGCGGGGTCAGGGGTGTGCCGTGGATGGTCTGCAGGGCGGCAAAGCTCTCGTGGTAGGCCACTTCCAGGGCCCACTCGGCCAGTTCGGTCATCAACCGGGTCACGCTGGTCAGGTCGGCCTGGCCGCCGCAATCGAGCTCTACCAGGCGTTCCAGCACCAGCTGGCGCGTGATGCGCAGCGCGGTGGCGGCATCGGGTTGTTGTGCGCGCAGGGCCTGGTACAGCGCCTGTAGCGCGGCACGGTCAGGTACCCCGGGGGGAAGCAAGGAGAGTTGTGCCTCGTAACGGCGCCGAATGCGCTGGCCAAAGCGGGAGCCCTCCAACCAGGGGGAAGACTCAATGCGGGTCATAATTCCTGACATAGTCCCGATGCACGATGAATGATTTGACACCTGTCCCTTCGCCTTGGCTCAAAGCGCTTGCAGTGAGCGCGAAATGGGCGCTTCGCTTGCTTGCGTCAGCATGGATAGCGATGGTCTTGGTGTGGGGGGGATTGCATTTTCTGATTGTGCCGCGAATTGGCGAACTCCGCCCGTGGCTGGAGCAACGGGCCTCCACGGTGCTGGGTGTCACCGTGCGCATCGGTGCCATCGACACCAAATCCAATGGCCTGATTCCCTCGGTCGAGCTGACCGATGTGCGCCTGCTGGACCCGCAGGGGCGCGAGGCTTTGCGGCTGCCCTCTGTTATCGCGGCGCTGTCGCCCCACTCGCTATTGAACCTCGGGTTTGAGCAGCTGTATGTGGACGGCGCCGTGCTGGACATCCGCCGCGCGGCCGACGGCCAGGTCTGGATTGCCGGGCTGCCACTGCCTGCCAGCGATACCCATGACACGACCGCGACCGACTGGGTGTTTTCGCAGACCGAGGTGGCGCTGCGCCACGGCACTGTGCGCTGGACCGACGAGTTGCGCGGCGCTCCGCCGCTGGCGCTCACCAATGTGGATGTGGTGCTGCGCAACCGCCTGCACACCCATTCCATGCGCCTGGACGCCGACCCGCCCGCGCAATGGGGCCAGCGGCTCAGCGTGATGGGCGTATTCAAGCAGCCCCTGCTCTCGGCCGATGCGGGCGATTGGCGCGCCTGGACCGGCCAGCTGTACGCCAACCTCCCGCAGACCGATGTGTCGCTGTTGCGCCCCTATGCCGATGTGGGCGTGGACGTGGCCAAGGGCGTGGGCAGCCTGCGCGTGTGGGCCGATGTGGCGCGCGGCGACGTTCTCGGGGCCACGGCCGATGTGCTGCTGCGCGACGTGGAGGCCACGGTGGACCCCAAGCTGGGCGCGTTGAACCTGACCCGTGTGGCCGGGCGCCTGGGCGCGCGGCGCCTGGACGGAGGTTTTGAGGTGTCCACCGAGTCTCTGGCCTTTGACACCCAGGACGGCTTGCACTGGCCCGGTGGCAATGTGCGGCTGGCCCTGTTTGCAGCTGGCGCCAAGACCCCAGCCCGCGGTGAGTTTTCGGCCGACCGGTTGGACCTGGCGGCCATGGGCGAGATTGCCAAACGCCTGCCGCTGGATGAAGCCTTGCGCGCGCAGATGGGCTACTACAGCCCGCAGGGCCTGGTGGAGAGCCTGCAGGCCAGCTGGCAGGGCACGCCTGAGCAGCCCAGTGTCTATGCGGCCAAGGGGCGGGTGGTGCGCCTAGCACTCAATGCGGGCACGCTGAACGGCGTGCAGACCCAGGGCTTCCGTGGTGCCGACCTGGACTTTGACCTGAACCAGCTGGGTGGCAAAGCCAGTGTGGCCATGCACAAGGGCGAGCTGGACCTGCTGGGCCTGATGGACGAGCCCCTGGTCGCGGTGGACGAGCTCAGCGCCGCGGTGGAGTGGACGCGCAAGGGCGACGACTTGAAGGTGAGCATTTCCAACCTGCATTTCAGCAACGCCGATGGCCAGGCCGATCTGCAGGTGAAATGGCAAACCGCCGACCCCGGCCCGGTGGCCGGCAAGCCCCACAGCCGCTACCCCGGTGTGCTGGACCTGCAGGGCACGGCCAGCCAGGTGGTGGGCACGCGGCTGTACCGCTACCTGCCCAACGTCATCGAAAAAGACGTGCGCACCTACCTGCAAACCGCCATCGTGGGTGGCGTGGCCAATGGGGTGAAGTTCAAGGTCAAGGGCGACCTGGCCAAGTTCCCCTTCACCGATGCCAAGCAGGGCGATTTCCGCATTTCTGGCAATGTGCAAAACGCGAGCTTTGCGTTCGCCCCAGCGTTCCTGTTGCCCAAGGACAGCCTGCCTTGGCCGGTGCTGTCGCAGCTCTCGGGCGAGCTGGTGATCGACCACGAAACCCTGCAGGTCAATGGTGCCAAGGGCGGCTTTGCCAACAGCGCGGGCCTGCGCATCACCAAGGCCGATGCCACCATCAGCCACCTGTTCCAGGGCGCCACGCTGGCCGTGAATGGCGAGGCCACAGGCCCCGTGGCGGAGGTGTTGGGCATTGTGAATAGCTCGCCGCTGGGCGGCATGCTGGGCGGGGCGCTGGCCAAGGCCTCGGCCACCGGCAATGCGGACTACCGACTCAAACTGGGCGTTCCGCTCACCGATGTGAACCGCACCACGGTGCAGGGCCAGGTGACGCTGGCCGGCAACGATCTGCAAATCACCGCCGACACCCCGCGCCTGACGCGTGCGCGCGGCACGCTGGCCTTTACCGAATCGGGCTTCTCCGTTAGCGGTACCCAGGCCCGTGCGCTGGGCGGCGATGTGCGCATTGAGGGCGGTCTGAACATGCACAGCACGCCGCCCGTGCCAGGCTCTACGCGCGTGGCCGCTGCACCGGTACTGCGTATGCAGGGCACCGTTACCTCCGAGGGACTGCGCCAAGCCAAGGAACTGGGTCTGGCCACGCGCCTGGCCGGTTATGCCAACGGCAGCACGTCGTACACCGCGGTGCTGGGCCTGCGCAGCGGCGTGCCCGAGCTGCAGATCAGCAGCCCGCTGACCGGCATGGCCCTGAGCCTGCCAGTACCGTTTGCCAAGACGGCTGAAGCCACACTGCCGGTGCGCCTGGAGACTGCCTTGCTGCGCACCCCACAAGTCGCGGGCGCGCCGGTGCGCTTGCAAGACCAGCTGCAGCTCACCGTGGGCACCCTGGCCTCGGTGATTTACCAGCGAGACATTTCGGGTGCCGACGCACGCGTGCTGCGCGGCGCCATCGCGGTGGGGTTGGCGGCGGACGAATCTGCGCCCCTGCCCGATGAGGGCGTGGTGGCCAACCTGAACGTGTCCGGTGTGGACCTGGATGCCTGGACCGAGGTGTTGTCCCGTTCCACCGGCGAGAGCCCGGCCAGCGGCCCGGCGACGCCTGGCGCGTCGGCCTTCATGGGGTACATGCCTACGGTGATGGCGGTGCGCGCACGGGAACTGCGGCTGTCGGGCCGCAAGCTCAACAACGTGGTGGTTGGCGGCGGGCGCGACGGCCTGGTGTGGCGCGCCAACGTGGATGCCACCGAGCTCAGCGGCTACCTGGAATACCGCCAGCCCACCGGTAGCAATGCCGGGCGCCTGTATGCCCGCCTGGCCCGCCTGGCCGTGGGCCAGAGCACGGCGCAGGATGTGGAAAATCTGCTCGACGAGCAGCCCACCACCATCCCGGCGCTGGACATTGAGGTGGAAGACTTCGACCTGCGGGGCAAGAAGCTGGGGCATGTGGACATCGAAGCGGTGAACCTGGGCACCGCGGGCGCACGCGAATGGCGGCTGAACCGCTTCAACATCCAGACCCCCGAGGCCACCCTGACCGCCAGCGGCAACTGGGCCAATATGAACAGCGCAGCTGGAGCAGGCCGCAGTGCACGCGAACGCCGTCGCACCGTACTGAATTTCAAGCTCGACATCAACGATGCGGGCGAGCTCTTGAACCGTTTCGGCATGACCGGCGTGGTGCGCCGCGGCAAGGGCAAGATCGAGGGCCATGTGGCCTGGCTGGGCTCGCCCATCACCCTGGACTACCCCAGCCTGGCGGGCAACTTCAATGTGAATGTGGAGACCGGCCAGTTCCTCAAGGCCGATCCTGGGATTGCCAAGCTGCTGGGTGTGCTGAGCCTGCAGTCGCTGCCGCGCCGCCTGACGCTGGATTTTCGCGATGTGTTCAGCGAAGGCTTTGCGTTTGACTTCTTCCGCGGCGACATCGCCATTGAGCAGGGCATTGCGCGCACCACCAACTTGCAGATGAAGGGCGTGAACGCCGCTGTGCTGATGGACGGTCAGGCCGACATTGCCAAGGAGACGCAAAACCTGCGCGTGGTGGTGGTGCCCGAGATCAACGCGGGCAGCGCCTCGGTGATCGCTAGCATCATCAACCCCGTGGTGGGGCTGAGCACCTTTTTGGCCCAGCTGATTTTGCGTGGGCCGCTTGTCAACGCGGCGACCCAAGAGTTCACGGTGGATGGGACCTGGCTGGAGCCGCGGGTGACCAAGGTGGAGCGCCGTTAGGGTGCATGTGTTGTGTTGATAGCAGGAGGTGAGAGATGAAAGTTGCTGCCATTCAGATGGTGTCGTCCGGTGTGCTGGCCGACAACCTGGACCATGCGGGCGTGTTGCTGGCCCAGGCCGCCCAGGCCGGTGCCGAGCTGGCCGTGTTGCCCGAGTACTTTTGCCTGATCGGCCAGCGCGACGCGGACAAACTGGCGATCCAGGAAGGCTATGGCAGCGGCCCCATCCAGGACTTTTTGGCGCAGACGGCGCGTTCCCTCGGAATCTGGATTGTGGCTGGCACCCTGCCGTTGCGGGGAGACCAGCCGGACCGTGTATTCAACAGCTCCCTGGCTTACAACCCGCAGGGCCTGTGTGTGGCGCGTTACAACAAGATCCACCTGTTTCGCTACGACAACGGGGTGGAGAGCTACGACGAGTCGCGCGTGCTGGAGCGTGGCAGCACCCCCACCGTGTTTGCATTGCCGTCGCGTGACGGCCACACTTGGCAGGTGGGCATGAGCGTGTGCTATGACATGCGTTTCCCCGAGCTGTACCGCGCCTATGCCCAGCAGGGCGTGGATTTGATCTTGGCGCCCAGCGCCTTCACCCACACCACGGGCCAGGCGCACTGGGAGGTGCTGCTGCGGGCCCGCGCCATTGAGAACCTGTCGTTCGTGGCCGCGGCGGCCCAGGGCGGCGTACACCCCAGTGGGCGGCGCACCTGGGGGCAGACGCTGCTGGTCGACCCCTGGGGCAAGGTGCTGGCCGAGCAGGCGCAAGGCCCGGGGGTGGTGGTGGCCGAGTTGGACTACGCGCACCTGCAGCAGTGCCGGGCGCAGCTGCCGTCCCTGCAGCACCGCGTGTTGTAATGCAAATTGCTATTAAAAAAGGAGCTGCTTGCGCATATTCTGCGGGGGCTAGAGCCTTTATTGAGCCTTATCCTGCGGTGACGCGTCAGTGGACTTCTCTTCTGGGTGGGTGCCAGGCAGTTCACCGCCTTGGCGGCCCGAGAACATGGTCCACCAGATGATGGCGACAAAAATCAGCCCGGCTCCCAGGGCTTCCAGTAGTAGCAATGTCATGGTTCGTGTCCTGGCGTGGTGCGCAATGGCCGCCATTGTAGGAATGCTGGCGGCCTGTGGCAGTGTGCCTCTGCAGGAGCCCACGCCGGTCGAGACGCCGCGCGGTGCGGCGCCGCCAGCGGCCGCGGTGGTGCCAGGCACCTTGGCCCAGCCGCGCGCACGCTGGGTGCCCGTGCCGTGGGCCGAACTTCCAGGCTGGGGCCAGGACAACCTGTTCGAGGCCTGGAACGCCTGGATCAAAAGCTGCGAGAAGCCGCAGGCCCCGCTGGCGTCCCTGTGTTCCGAAGTGCGGCGCCTGAGCATTGGCACCCCCGACGAGCAACGCGCCTGGGTGCAGCAGCGCCTGCAGCCCTACCGCGTGGAGACCTTGCAGGGCGAGGCCACCGGCCTGTTGACCAGCTACTTTGAGCCCGTGATTGAGGCCAGCCGCGTGCCGACGGCCGCCTTTACGGTGCCGCTGTACCAGCCGCCGGCCACGCTGGCCCAGCGCAAGCCTTGGTACACACGGCAGGAAATCGACACCCTACCCGAGGCGCAGGCCGCGCTCAAAGGCCGGGCCCTGGCTTACATGGCCGACCCGGTCGATGCCCTGGTGCTGCAGATCCAGGGCTCGGGCCGCGTGCGCATCACCCAGGCCGATGGCAGCCAGCGCTGGGTACGCCTGGCTTACGCCGGCACCAACGACCAGCCCTACCGCAGCGTAGGCCGCTGGCTGCTGGACCAGGGGCTGGTCAAGGACGCGTCCTGGCCCGGCATCAAGGCCTGGCTGGCGCAGAACCCGGGGCGCCAGCAGGAGCTGCTGTGGAGCAACCCGCGCGTGGTGTTTTTCAAGGAAGAAACTCTCTCGGATCTGGAGGCCGGCTTTGGCCCCCGTGGTGCCCAAGGCGTGGCGTTGACGCCGGGCCGATCCATTGCGGTAGACCCCGGCAGCATTCCCTATGGCACGCCGGTGTGGCTGGCCTCGCCCGGGCCGCAAACCAGCCTGCAAAAACTGGTACTGGCGCAGGACACGGGCAGCGCCATTGCCGGTGCCGTGCGGGCCGACTATTTCGCTGGCTGGGGCGCCGAGGCCGGCGACCTAGCCGGCCGTTTGCGCCAGCCGCTGCAGATGTGGGTGCTCTGGCCGAAATAGGCCGGATGGCGTTACCATGGCGGCACATCAACATTGAAGCCTTCAACAGGACGGACCCCATGAGCAAAGAGATGCGCGAGATTGACGAGCGAACCAACCTGGCTGCCAACAGCATGTTTGAACTGCTGCTGTTTCGCTTGGGTGAGGCCGCCAACAGCGCCGAGCGCCGCGAGCTGTTTGGCATCAACGTCTTCAAGGTGCGAGAGATCCTGGTGATGCCCGAGATCACCGCCATGGTGAATTCGCCCCCCGAGGTCATGGGCGTGGCCAATATCCGCGGCCAGATGATCACCGTCATCAACCTGCCCATGGTGGTGGGTTGCAAGCCCACCAAGGGCTTGGGCATCCTGCTGGTAACCGAGTTTGCACGCACCACCCAGGCGTTTGCCGTGGAAGAGGTCAACGAGATCGTGCGCCTGGAATGGAAGCATGTGCTCTCGGCCGAGAACTCGGGCGGCGGGTTGGTGACCAGCATTGCACGCCTGGACGGTGCCGCCGAAAACACCCGCCTGGCTCAGGTGCTGGATGTGGAACAGATTCTGCGTGATGTGCTGCCCAAGGAAGTCAGCATGGAAGATGTCAAGGGGGTTCCGAAGGTGCGTTTGGACCCCGGCCAGGTCATTCTGGCGGCCGACGATTCGGCCGTGGCCCGCATGATGATCGAGAAGGGTTTCAAGTCCATGGACGTGCCCTACATCATGACCAAAACCGGCAAGGAGGCCTGGGAGCGTTTGCATACCCTGCACGCCGCCGCTACCGCCGAGGGCAAGCACATCAAGGACAAGGTGGCGTTGGTCTTGACCGACCTGGAAATGCCCGAGATGGACGGCTTCACGTTGACCCGCAACATCAAGCAGGATGGCCGCTTCAACCAGATCCCCGTCATCATCCACTCATCGCTCACCGGCTCCACCAACGAAAGCCATGTGAAGAGCGTGGGCGCCGATGCCTACATCGCCAAGTTTGTGGAAGAAGAACTGGCCGCGACGATTCGCGACGTGCT
This sequence comes from Rhodoferax saidenbachensis, assembly GCF_031457975.1. Taxonomy (GTDB): domain Bacteria; phylum Pseudomonadota; class Gammaproteobacteria; order Burkholderiales; family Burkholderiaceae_C; genus Allorhodoferax; species Allorhodoferax saidenbachensis_A. Next base: position 105,166 of record NZ_JAVDXO010000005.1, on the reverse strand, counting down.
GCACCGCTAAGCGGCGCTTGGCGAGATGTAAAAAGGGGCCTGGCGGCCCCTTTCTACATGCGACATTGCACCAGCCGCGAACCGTGTTCCAGTACAAATTCGCGGAAGGCGCCATTCACGCCGCTGAGCGCGGAGTCGCGCCTGTGCAGCAGGCACCAGTCCAGCATCTTGGGCATGTCTTCCATGTGCAGCACGGCGAGCTTGCCCGCCTCGATCTCCACCTGGAAAGTGTGGGCCGACAGAAAGCTGATGCCCATGCCCGCCATCACCGCCTGCTTGATGGTCTCGTTACCCGACAGCTCCATGGTCACGCGCACCGGCAGCGACTGGGCCTGCAGCAGGTGGTCAAAAAATTGCCGTGTGGCTGAGCCGGGTTCGCGAAAGATGAAGGGCTCGTCGCGCAGCGCATCCCAGTGGATGCGACGTTTCTTGGCCAGCGGGTGGTTAGCCGCCGCCACCACACAGTGCGGGTTTTGTGCAAAGGTTTCGGCCTCTACATCGGCCTCCGACGGCGGGTAGCCTGCAATGGCCACATCGAGCTGGTGGTCCTGCAGCATGGCCAGAATGGTTTCGCGCCGGTCTACCGTCAGCTTGAACTTCACACCTGGCCAGTGCTCGGCAAACGCCATCAACAGCACGGGCGCAAAGTAGTGCGCCGAGGACACCACGCCCAGGTGCAGCAGGCCACCAACGCCGCCCTCGGTGTCGTGGAAGGCACCGAGGGCTTCTTCGGCCATGGTCACCTGGTTCAGGATGCGCCGCGCCTGGCGCAGCATCTCTTCGCCAGCCTGGCTCAGACTCACTTTTTTGCCGGCTTTCACCAGCAGCTGCAGGCCCAGCTCAGCTTCCAACTGCTGCACCTGCATGGACACGGCGGGCTGGGTCACACTCATCTGTTCGGCCGCGCGCGAGTAGCTCAGCTGCGTGGCCACGGCCTCAAACAGGCGCAGCTGGCGCAGCGTCAGATTCTTGAGCCGGTGGTCGCGTTTGCTGCTCTGCGGCTCGGATGCGGGGGTAGGACTTGTGCGGGATTTCCCTAGGGCTTTGCGTGTTGGTGCAGGGGCGGGAGATCGGGTTTTCATCGGTGTTTTCCCTAGGGATTCAACGGGTAGCCGCCCTGTGCCACCGGGGCGACGGGGGGCGTGTGCATGGGCCGGATCGCATTCTAGTGATCTATCAGGTTTTTTGATGCATTTGATAAAAAAGTCTGCGTTGTGCCTATAGCTCATGCTGTCTACAGTCACTCCAATTCCTCGTAACTGCACCGCACATGACCACTCGCTCCCAACCCGTCCCATTTCCTGTCTGGAACCAGGACCACGCCGCCAAGCTGGACGCCGCCAATCTGCTGCTGTACCGCTCCAACCTGCTGGGCTCCGACCTGCGCATCACCAACTACGGCGGTGGCAACACCTCCGCCAAGATCACCCAAAAGGACCCGCTGACCGGCAAAGACGTGTCGGTGCTGTGGGTCAAGGGTTCGGGTGGTGATGTGGGCTCCATGAAGCTGGACGGCTTCTCCACGCTCTACATGGACAAGCTCAACGCGCTGCAAGGCATTTACCGCGGCTCCGACTTTGAAGACGAGATGGTGGGCTACCTGCCGCACTGCACCTTCAACCTGAACCCGCGCGCTGCCAGCATCGACACACCGCTGCACGCCTACTTGCAGTTTGCGCATGTGGACCACATGCACCCCGATTCGGTCATCGCCATTGCGGCCATGGCCCACAGCGAAGCCATCACCAAGGAAGCCTTTGGCGGCACCATTGGCTGGTTGCCCTGGCGCCGTCCCGGCTACGAGCTGGGCCTGCAACTGCAACGCTACGTCGCCGCCCACCCCGGCCTCAAGGGCTTGGTGCTCGGTGGCCACGGCCTCTTCACCTGGGGTGACGATTCCCGCAGCTGCTACGAGAACACCGTGGCCGTGATCGAGCAGGCGCAGACGTGGTTGGCCGAACAGGCCCAGGCCCGCAAGGCCGTGCCCTTCGGTGGCGCCAAGGTCAACGCGCTGGATGTGGCGGCGCAAGACGAGGTCCTGGCTCGCGTGCTGCCCGTGTTGCGTGGTCAGGCCTCGCAAAGCGGCCACAAGCTCTTGCATGTGGATCGCCAGCCCGTGGTCATGGAGTTTGTGAACAGCCAGCAGCTCGAAACGCTGGCAGCCCTGGGCACTTCCTGCCCCGATCACTTCCTGCGCACCAAGATCAAGCCGTTGATCCTGGACGAATCGGTCTACCAGTTGGAAGGTGCCGAGCTATCCAAGGCCATTGCCGCCAAGCTGGCTGACTACCGCGCCGACTACACCGCCTACTACGAGCGCTGCAAGCGCGCCAACAGCCCGGCGTTGCGCGACCCCAATCCCGTCATCATCCTGCTGCCCCGCATCGGCATGGTGGCCATCGCCAAGGACAAGGCCACGGCCCGCATTGCCGGTGAGTTCTATGTGAACGCCATCAACGTGATGCGCGACGCCAACGCCATCGACACCTATGTGGGTCTGCCTGAACAGGAAGCGTTTGACATCGAGTACTGGCTGCTCGAAGAAGCCAAGCTGCAGCGCATGCCCAAAGCCAAACCCCTGGTGGGCAAGGTGGCGCTGGTCACCGGTGGCGCCGGTGGCATTGGCCGCGCGATTGTGGAGCGCCAGCTGCAAGAGGGTGTGTGCGCTGTGCTGCTGGACATTGATGTCGCCGCATTGGAATCCACCGTGGCCGAACTCTCCAAGAAGTTTGGCAAGGACGTGGTGCGCGGCGTGGTGTGTGATGTGACCAGCGAAGAGTCTGTCATCGCGGCGTATGCCCAGGCCGCCATCGAATACGGTGGCGTGGACATTCTGGTGTCCAACGCCGGAATTGCCTCTGCTGCGCCGCTGGAAGACACCACGCTGGCGCTGTGGAACCGCAACCAGAGCATTTTGGCCACGGGTTATTTCCTGGTCGGCCGTGAAGCCTTCCGCCTCATGAAGGCGCAGGCCGTGGGCGGCTCCATGGTCTTCATTGCCAGCAAGAACGGCATGGTGGCCAGCAACCAGGCCGTGGCCTACTGCGCCGCCAAGGCGGCCGAGATACAACTGTCGCGCAGCTTTGCACTCGAAGGCGCGCCGTTGGGTATCCGCTGCAACGTGGTGAACCCCGACGCCGTGATCCGCGGCAGCAAAATCTGGACCGGCACCTGGAGCCAGGAACGTGCTGCGGCCAACAAGGTGAGTGAGGAAGAACTCGAAGCCTTTTACCGCGACCGCTCCATGCTCAAGCGCAGCGTTTTCCCCGAAGACATTGCCGAGGCCACCTACTTTTTGGCCAGCGAACTCGCGGCCAAATCCACCGGCAACATCCTCAACGTGGACGCCGGCAACCTGGCTGCCTTCCCACGCTAAGACCACACGCATTCGAGACACACCATGACACAACAGATCAATACCGGACTGATCGCCGACCACAATGCCCAGGCCGCAGCGCGCGTGAACCTGGACTACGAAACCCTGGGCGAGCAACTGGCCCGCCGCGGCGTGGACATCGCCGTCCTCAAGGCGGACGTGGCGAAGTTCGCCGTGGCCGTGCCCAGCTGGGGCGTGGGCACCGGCGGCACCCGGTTTGCGCGTTTTCCCGGCCTGGGCGAACCGCGCCATGTGTTCGACAAGATCCAGGACTGCGGCGTGATCCAGCAGCTGGTGCGCTGCACGCCCACCGTGTCGCCCCACTTCCCCTGGGACAAGGTGAGTGACTACAAGGAGCTGCGTCAGCACGCAGAGGCGAATGGCGTGGGCTTTGACGCCGTCAACTCCAACACCTTCTCCGACCAGAAAGACCAGCCACTGTCGTACAAGTTTGGCAGCCTGACCCATGCCGACGCTGGCGTACGCGCCCAAGCCGTGGCCCACAACCTGGAATGCATCGAGATCGGCAAGCAGCTCGGCAGCAAGGCGCTGACCGTGTGGATTGGCGACGGTGCCAACTTCCCGGGCCAAAGCCACTTCCGCCGCCAGTTTGAGCGTTACCTGGACAGCAACCGTCAGATTTATGACGCACTCCCCGCCGACTGGCGCATGTTCCTCGAACACAAAATGTTCGAACCTGCGTTCTACGCCACGGTGATCCAGGACTGGGGCTCCAGCCTGTTGGCCGCCCAGACCCTGGGCCCCAAGGCACGCTGCCTGGTGGACCTGGGCCACCACGCGCCCAATACCAACATCGAGATGATCGTGGCGCGCCTGGTGCATGCCCAAAAGCTGGCCGGCTTCCACTTCAACGACAGCAAGTACGGCGACGACGATCTGGACAGCGGCAGCATCAACCCCTTCCAGCTGTTCCTGGTGTTCAACGAACTGGTGGACGCTGCACAAACCGGCGCGGCCGAGTTTGACCCGGCCTACATGCTGGACCAGTCGCACAACGTGACCGACCCCATCGAGAGCCTGATGACCAGCGCCGTGACCGTGCAGCGTTGCTATGCCCAGGCCCTGCTGGTGGACCGCAAGGCACTGACCGCCTACCAGGACAGCAACGATGTGCTGATGGCCGCCCAGACCCTGAAGCAGGCCTTCCACACCGATGTGACGCCCCTGCTGCAAAAGATTCGTATGGATGCGGGCGGCGCTGCCGACCCTGTGGCCGCCTACCGCGCCAGCGGCTACCGCAAACAGATGGCGGCCATCCGCCCTGCCAGCGGCCCCAGCAGCGGCATCGTTTAAGTGCCATTGCCCATGTGCAACGGTGCCTTCCCCATCGAACCCGGTTCACGCCGCCAGCCCCTGGTGTGTGCAGTCGGTATCGAGACCGGCCTTAGTGCCAATTTTTCCCACTAACAATTCCAGGAGACAACGCATGAAGAAACAACTCAAAACCCTGCTGACCATTGCCTTGAGCGCGGCGCTGGTCACACCCGCGTTTGCGGCGGACAAGATCGCCCTCGTGGTGAAGAGCCTGGGCAACGGCTTCTTTGACGCCGCCAACCAAGGTGCGCAAGAAGCCGCCAAGGAACTCAAGAACATCGAGATCATTTACACCGGCCCCGCCAAGGCGACTGCCGAAGGTCAGATAGAAATCGTGAACTCGCTGATCGCGCAAAAGGTCTCCGCCATCGTGATTTCTGCCAACGACCCCGACGCCCTGGCCCCCGTGCTCAAGCGCGCCATGGACCGCGGCATCAAGGTCATTTCGTTTGACTCCGGCGTGCGCAAAGACGGCCGCCTCATGCACCTGAACCCTTCCAGCAACCCGCTGATCGGCGAAAAGCTGGTGAAGATGACGGCGGACGCCATCGGCTCCACCGGTGAAGTGGCCGTGCTGTCCGCCACCGCCCAGGCCACCAACCAAAACATCTGGATCGAGGAAGCCAAGAAGGTGCTGGCCCAGCCCGCCTATAAGGGCCTGAAGCTGGTCAGCGTGGTCTACGGTGACGACCAGACCGACAAGAGCTACCGCGAAGCCCAAGGCCTGTTCAAGAGCTACCCCAATCTGAAGGCCATCATCGCTCCCACCACCGTGGGTGTGGCGGCAGCGGCCAAGGCCGTTCAGGATGAAAAGATGGTCGGGAAAATCTTCGTGACCGGCTTGGGTCTGCCCTCTGAAATGGCTGGCCACGTGAAGAGCGGTGCGGTCAAGTCCTTCGCGATCTGGAACCCCATCGACCTGGGCTACTCCTCCATCTACGCGGCCAGCCAGTTCATCTCTGGCAAGGTCACTGGCAAGGCGGGTGACAAGGTGTCTCTGGGTCGCGTTGGTACCGTGACGCTGGACGACAAGGGCGAAGCCGCCATGTCCGAGCCTTTCACGTACGATGCCTCCAACGTCGAGAAGTTCGCGAAGTTTTTCTAATGAGGCGGCGTGTGCCTGCGCCCCTCGGCGCAGGCCACTGAGGTCGACGGGGCAACCCTGCCTGGTTGGGGTGGCCCCATTTTTTTGGAATGTTGGATTCTCATCATGTCTGATGTATTGCTGAGCCTGCGGACCATCCACAAGCGCTATGGCGCAACCCATGCGCTACGCGGGGTGGACCTGGATTTGCGGGCCGGAGAAGTGCTGGCCCTGGTGGGCGAGAACGGCGCGGGCAAGTCCACGCTGGTCAAGATGCTCACCGGCGTGGTGCCGGTGGACGAAGGCGTGATCACGCTCAACGGCGTGGTGCAAAGTTTTGCTAACGCCCAGGCCTCGCAGGCCGCGGGCATCCTGGCGGTGCACCAGGAAACGGTGATGTTCGAAGAACTCAGCGTGGCCGAAAACATCTACGTAGGGCGCCACCTGATGCACGGCCCCTTTATCGACTGGTCGGCGATGAACACGCAGGCACAGTTGGTGTTGGACCAGATCGGTGCGCGCTTCAAGGCCACCACGCTGGTGAAAGACCTGAGCCTGGCCGAGCGGCATCTGGTGGAAATTGCGCGGGCCCTGTCACAAAAGGCGCTGGTGGTCATTCTGGATGAGCCCACCGCCGCCCTGTCGCAGGCCGAGATCCGCGACTTCTACGGCATCGTGCGCCAGTTGCGCGACCAGGGCGTGGGCGTGATCTTCATCACCCACAAGTTCGACGAAATTTTTGCGGTAGCCGACCGCTACGTGGTGCTGCGCGACGGCGCTGCCGTGGGCAGCGGCGCGATTGCCGATGCGACCGAGCAGGAGCTGGTCAAGCTCATGGCCGGGCGCGCCATTGACCAGATCTACCCGCACATCGCCTCCACCCCCGGCGAGGTGGTGATGACGGTGAAAAACCTGTCGCACCCCACCGAATTCAACAACGTCGCCTTCGAGCTGCGCCGCGGCGAGATTTTGGGCTTCTACGGCCTGGTGGGCTCGGGCCGCAGCGAGGCCATGCTGGCCATCATGGGCCTGAACCCCGCGGCACGTGGCGAGTTTGTGGTGTGCGGCCAGACGCTGCATGCCCGCCGCCCCGGCGACGCGATTGCGGCTGGCATTGCCTATGTGCCCGAAGAGCGCCAGCGCCAGGGCGGCATTCTGGGCTTCTCGGTAGAGCACAACATCAGCCTGGCCGGGCTCTCCCGCTTTGCGCGCGGCGTGTGGCTGTCCAAGGTGCGCGAGTCGGCGCTGTGTCAGCGCATGATCGAACGCCTGCGCATCAAGACCCATTCACCTGACACGCTGTTGTCGGGCCTGTCGGGCGGCAACCAGCAAAAGGTGGTGATCGCCAAGTGGCTGGGGCTGGACCCGCGCATCGTGATTCTGGATGAGCCCACCAAGGGCATCGACGTGGGCGCCAAGCAGGCTGTCTACCAGCTCATTGCCGAGATGGTGGAGCAGGGCTTGGCCGTGATTCTGGTGTCCAGCGAACTGCCCGAGGTGATGCACCTGGCGCACCGCACTATCGTGATGCGCCGTGGCGTGCAAGTGGCGGAATTTGACCGTGCCAACGCGCACGCAGAACAGATCGTGGCCGCGGCCTCGGGCCTGACCGCTGTGCCGGTGCCCCGTGTGGCCGAACCCGCAACGGCGCAGGAGGCGCTTGCAGCATGACATCCCTGAAATCGATACGGCGCGAATGGCTGCTCTTGGCCATCATCGTCGCCATTGCGCTGGCCGTGGGGGCCCGTGCGCCCGTGTTTTTGACCTGGCGCAATGGCATGGACATTGCCAACGACTCGGCCATCCTCGCCATCCTCGTCATGGGCCAGATGCTGGTGCTGTTGACGCGCGGCATTGACCTGTCGGTCGCGTCCAACCTGGCGCTCACCGGCATGGTGTGCGCCCTGATTGGCAAGGCCTGGCCTGGCGCATCGGTACCCGTGTTGCTGGTGTTGGCCTTGGGCGTAGGTGCCTTGCTGGGTGCCGTGAATGGCTGGCTCATCACGCGCTTTGAACTGCCACCCATTGTGGTGACGCTGGGTACCTTGTCGGCCTACCGTGGCGCCATCTTTGTGGCCAGCAAGGGCGCCTGGGTCTCCGACCAGGACATCCATGAAGTAATCAAAGGTTTGCCACGCGAAGTGTGGCTGGGCCTGCCAGCCCTGGTGTGGTTTGCCATGGCCGTGCTGGTGCTGACGGCCGTCTTCCTGAAGCTTCGCCGCGAAGGCCGCGAGATCTACGCACTGGGCGGCAACCCGCATGCGGCAGCCTACGTGGGCATCTCGGCCCGCAAGAGCCTCATGATGGTCTACACGCTGTCGGGCATGCTGGCCGGCCTGGCCGGGCTGCTGTGGGTGGGGCGCTACTCCATTGCCTATACCGAGCTGGCCGCGGGCTATGAGCTGACCGTGGTGGCGGCCTGCGTGATTGGTGGTGTGAGCATCGGCGGTGGCGTGGGCTCAGTCTTGGGCGCGGCACTGGGCGTACTGTTCATTGGCGTGGTCAACGGCGCGCTGCCGGTGATCCAGGTCTCGCCGTTCTGGCAGCAAGCAATTGCGGGTGCCGTGATTTTGATTTCGGTGACGGTGAACGCCCGTGCCGAGCGGCGCGCAGGGCGCCAGATTCTGGAACACAAGGCGACAACACATACAACCTCGCAAGGAGTCGCAGCATGAAGGCCTGGAACACATGGGAGCGGGTGCTGTTGGCCCTTCTGGTTTTGCTGTTGGTGGTGTTCGGGTTTGCGCAGCCGGGTTTCATGACGCCCGACGCACTGGCCGACAGCACGTTCAACTTCAGCGAGAAAGGCATCCTTGCGCTGGCGCTGGCCTTGCTCATCATCACCGGTGAGATTGACCTGTCCATCGCCGCCATCTTGGCCCTCAGTTCGCTGGCCATGGGCTACGCGATGAAGGCCGGTGCCGGCCCGCTGGGCATGACGCTGGCGGCCTTCGTGACGGGCGGTGTGGCCGGTGCTGTGAATGGTGTGCTGGTCACGCGCTACAAGTTGCCCTCCATCGTGGTCACCATCGGCACCTTGTCGCTGTACCGCGGCCTGGCCATGGTGGCGCTGGGCGACCAGGCCATCTCGGGCTACCCCGAGGTGTTCTCCACCTTGGGCAACAGCTATGTGGGCGAGGTGGTCGGCGTGCGCTGGCTCATCATCCCGATCGAATTTGCCATTCTGCTGGTGGGTGCCATCGCGGTGGGCGTCACGCTGCACCGCACGGTGCTGGGCCGCCGCCTGTATGCCATTGGCGCCAACCCCGTGGCCGCGCGCTTCTCGGGTATCGAGGCGGACCGGTATCGCATGGCCCTGTTTGTGTTTGCCGGGCTGATGGCGGCGTTGGCCGCGGTCATGCTGACCGGCCGCATTGGCAGCACCCGCCCCAACATTGCGATGGGCTGGGAGCTAGACGCCATCACGATGGTGATCCTGGGTGGCGTAGCGATTGAAGGTGGCCGCGGCAGCATTGTGGGCACCATGCTGGCCGTGCTGTTGCTGGGCCTGTTCACTTTCGCCATGGGCATGGCCAATGTGACCGGTATCGTGATGAGCATGGTGATTGGCGCACTGCTCATCGTCTCCATGGTGTTGCCGCGTTTGCTCAAGCGCCAGGGAGCGCATGTATGAGTGCAGCATCCACGGAGAAGTACGCGTTCCGTATGTTCCTGAATCCCGGCTGCGTGGCGGAGTACAAAAAACGCCATGACGCAATTTGGCCCGAGCTGTCCGCCTTGCTCAAGGACGCGGGCGTCAGCGACTACAGCATCTACCTGTACGAGGAGCACCACGTGCTGTTTGCCGTGCTGCGTCGCACGGTGGGCCACACCATGGACGCGCTGCCGAACCACCCGGTAATGCAGCGTTGGTGGGCCTATATGGCCGACATCATGCGCGCCAACCCCGATGGTTCCCCGGTAGCCGAGCCGCTGCCTTGCCTGTTCCACATGGAGTGAGGGCGGTGGCCGTGAACGATGCATTGACGCTGGTGATCGACATTGGCAAGAGCCACGCCAAGCTGCTGATGGTGGATGCGCAGGGCTCGGTGGTGGAGCGCCATGGGCGCGACAACGCCAGCGTGCCCTCGCCCCTAGGCTACCCCGCGCTGGATGTGCACGGTCTGGAAGACTGGATGGCGCAGACCCTGCGCGCATCTACCCATACCGCACGCTGTCGCCGCGCCATTGCCTCCACCCACGGCGCCGCGCTGGTGGCGCTGGGCGATGAGGGCCTGGCATGGGCTCCGGTGGACTACGAATTTGATGGCCTGGCGCAGCATCCCCTGTTGGCCCAGGCCTTTGATGCTGCGGCCGATGGCTTTGCGCAGACCCTGTCGCCCGACCTGCCCGCGGGCCTGAACGCCGCGCGCCAGCTTTGTTATGTGCAAAACCTGCACCCTGAGGCCTGGCGGCGTACGCGCTGTCTGTTGCCCTACGCGCAGTACTGGGCCTGGCGCCTGTGCGGTGAGCGGGCTAGCGAGGTCTCATCGCTGGGCTGCCACACACATCTGTGGCGCCCGCAGGAAGGTGGCTTCTCGGCGCTGGCGCAGGCCAAGGGCTGGTCTGCCTTGTTTGCGCCGTTGCGCTCTGCCTGGGAAGTGCTGGGCACCGTGAGCCCTGATATTGCCGAGGCCTGGGGCTTGCCCGCGCACTGCCAGGTGCATGTGGGCGTGCACGACAGTAATGCCTGCCTGGCGCGCTACCTGGATGCGTCTGCGGACCAAGCGTCCGCACTGACCGTGGTGTCGTCCGGCACCTGGACCGTGCTCATGGCGCCCGGCGCGCCCACGGCCAGCCTGCAAGCCGAACGCGACATGCTGGCCAATGTGGATGTGCTGGGCCGCGCCACGCCCACGGCCCGCTTTATGGGTGGGCGCGAATTTGCCGCGCTGCTGGACGGCGCCGCGCCCGATGCGGGCACGTTGGCGGATGTGCAGACTCTGGTGGACTCCGGCACCTTGGCCACGCCCTCGTTTGCCGAGCACGGTGGCCCGTTTATGGGGCGGCAGGGGCAAATCATGCGCGGAGGTCAGCCGCTTGCGGAGGCCTTGCCTGCCAGCCAGCGTGCTGCACTGGCTGCGCTGTATTGCGCGCAGACCACGGCGTGGTTGGTCGATCGCTTGTGGGACGGCGTCGACCTGTCGCGCACCGTGGTGCTGGAAGGGCCGTTGGCCCACAACCCGCTGTACCTGGCGTTGTTGCAGGCGCTGCTGCCGCAGGCGCGGTGTCTGGCCAGCCATGATGCGATGGAGGGCACGGCGCGAGGGGCTTGGCTGTTGTCGCGTTGGGGCAGTTCTGTTGTGTCTGAATTAGCGCCTTTGCAGGCTGCCCGGGTGTCGGGTTTGCAGGCCTACCATGCTCGGTGGTTGGCTGCGTTGTCGGTTTAAGTGGCTTTGTTTTTTAACACCCACTCCCCCAGCCCCTCGCCCCGTCGGCGAGGGGAGCCTTTAACAGCCGTATTTGGTTGCTTCGCGCCGAATACGGGCTACTTACGGTAGGTTGCCACTGCTACTTCACGCAACGGCCCGTGCCAACGGTTGTGGAACTTCGCAGAGAGCAGTGCACCCCGGCTGGCGGCTGCACCCGCCAGTGGCTCCGCGCCAACATCTTTGCTGTCACCCCCAACGCAGGCTTGCGCCGTGGAGATAAATAACCGCTCTAAAGCACCGCACGTAGCTACTCAGCCGACGCGACACAACAAGATATGGCTGTTAAGGCTCCCCTCGCCGACGGGGCGAGGGGCTGGGGGAGTGGGTGTTAAAGAACCTAACGCACCGAAACCCTAACCTGCACCTCAGTCCGCACGAGTCCACTCTGCCGCTGCCCCCCAGTCAACCCGCTTTCACTGGACTGCGAACTCTGCTCCGACTCCCCCACCGTCGTCCACTCATCCAGCGGCAGCGCCAACACGCTGCTGGCGCTGGATGAGGCCACGACGCCGGGAATTGCGTTCCCAGACCGCAGTGCCTGCTGCGCCGCCAGTTCCAGCTCCACCAGCGTGCCGCCGTCCCAGCGTGGCGTGGCGCTAAAACCCGTGCCGGCTTCCAGCAGCACCGTGCCCACGGTAGTGACCACACGGCCATTGCGCACAAAGCCCTGCAGCAGGCGGATGGGCGTGGTGGTTTGCAGGCCCAGACGCACCGGCCGGCCGTTCAGCACCAGCGCCTGCTGCGTGGCCGAGCCGCTGTTGCGCGACTGGTTCATTTGCACGCCACCCCGGTTGCCCAGCTCGACGCCGGCGCGCTGGCTGTCGTCGGACTGCACTTGGCGCACCTCGATGAGCAGGTTGCGCAGCGGCAGCGATGTCGAGTTTGCTATCGAATCAGGAGCTGCTTGCGCATATTCGACGCGGGCTAGAGGCCAGAATGATGCAAAAACCAGGGCGTGGCGGCGGTTCATGGGCGGCTCCGGGATGGGGTGGTGGCGGTGGGCTGGGGCTGCAGATGGCCCAGCGGCAGGGCGCTGCTGGCCTTCACCTCGCCCAGCGAAAAGCTGGTATGCACGTCTTTCACGTTGGGCAGGTTGATCAGCACCTCGCGCGCGAACTGGCTGAAGGTGTTGAGGTCGCGGCTCACCACCTGCAGCTCGAAGGTGCCGGTGCCGCTGATGTAGTGACAGCTGATGACCTCGGGGATCTGGCGGATGGCTTCTTCCAGCGCGTGCAGCACGTCGCCGCTGTTGCGGTTGGCGTCCAGCCGAACAAAGGCCAGCACGCCCAGGCCCATCTTCTGGCGGTTGATCTCGGCGCGGTAGCCGGTGATGAAGCCGCTTTCCTCCAGCGCCTTGACGCGGCGCCAGCAGGGCGCGGCACTCAGGCCCACGCGGTTGGCCAGCTCGGCGTTGCTCAGGCGCCCATCGTTTTGCAGTTCGTTCAGGATGGCGAGGTCAAATCGGTCAAGTGTTTCCATAAATAGCATTATGGAGAAAGATTCGTTCTTTGAAAGCCCTAATGAGGGCAAAGAACGCAAAGACATATCCGCCTTGCAGGCATACACTTTGCCGCAGCTATAACGGAGACAAGCACCATGAATGCACCCCTCAACCGCGACCTGCCCGAGCACATCCGCACGGCGCTGGCGACGGTCACCCTGGACGACAAATACGCGCTGGACTACGGCCGCGCCTTCATGAGCGGGGTGCAAGCCCTGGTCAAACTGCCCATGCTGCAGCGCGTGCGCGACCAGCGTGTGGGCAAGAACACGGCCGGCTTCATCAGTGGCTACCGCGGCTCGCCGCTGGGTACCTACGACCAGTCCCTGGTCAAGGCCGAGAAGTACCTCCAGGCCCACCACATTCACTTCCAGCCCGGCGTCAACGAAGAGCTGGCCGCCACCGCGCTGTGGGGCACGCAGCAGCTGGGCTTTGCCCCGCCCGGCAGCAACAAGTACGACGGCGTGTTCGGCATCTGGTACGGCAAGGGCCCGGGCGTGGACCGCTGCTCCGACGTCTTCAAACACGCCAACATGGCGGGTACCACCCCCTGGGGCGGTGTGATTGCGGTGGCGGGTGACGACCACATCTCCAAGAGCAGCACCGCGGCGCACCAGAGCGACCACATCTTCAAGGCCTGCGGCACGCCCGTGTTCTTCCCGGCCAATGTGCAGGAGATCCTGGACCTGGGCCTGCATGCCTTTGCCATGAGCCGCTTCTCGGGCGTGTGGGCGGGCATGAAGACCATCCAGGAAATTGTCGAGTCCAGCTCCACCGTGATGATCGACCCGGACCGTGTCATCACCCGCGTGCCGGCCGACTTCGAAATTCCCCCGGGTGGCCTGCATATCCGCTGGCCCGACCATGCGCTGGAGCAGGAAGCCCGGCTGATGGACTACAAGTGGTACGCCGCGCTGGCTTACATCCGCGCCAACCGGTTGAACTACAACGTCATCGAAGGCCCGCACGACCGCTTCGGCATCATCGCCAGCGGCAAGGCCTACAACGACACGCGCCAGGCACTGGCCGACCTGGGGCTAGACGACGCGACTTGCCAACGCATCGGCATCCGCCTGCACAAGGTGGGCGTGGTCTGGCCGCTGGAGGCGCAGCTCACGCGCGAATTTGCCACCGGCCTGCAGGAGATTCTGGTGGTGGAAGAAAAACGCCAGGTCATCGAATACCAACTCAAGGAAGAGCTGTACAACTGGCGCGCCGACGTGCGCCCCACGGTGCTGGGCAAGTTCAACGAGGTGGAAACGCCCGACCACTACGGTGCGGGCGGCGAATGGTCCATGCCCAATCCCATGGCCAACACGCTGTTGCGTGCGAATGCCGATCTCAACCCTGCCTTGATTGCGCGTGCCATCGCCCAGCGCATCAAGAAGCTGGGGCTGGACGCCGACACCAGCGCCCGCATCGACGCGCAAATGGCGATCCTGGAAGCCAAGGAACGCGCCATGCACGTGATTGAGCTGTCGGGCACCAAGGGCGCAGACCGCCAGCCCTGGTTCTGCTCGGGCTGCCCGCACAATACCAGCACCAAGGTGCCAGAAGGCTCGCGCGCCATGGCCGGCATTGGCTGCCACTTCATGACCATCTGGATGGACCGCAGTACCGACGGTTTCACGCAGATGGGCGGCGAGGGCGTGCCCTGGGTGGGCCAGCAGCCGTTCACCAACGAGAAGCACATCTTTGCCAACCTGGGCGACGGTACCTACTTCCACAGCGGCCTGCTGGCCGTGCGCCAGAGCATTGCGGCGGGCGTGAATATCACCTACAAAATTCTCTACAACGACGCCGTGGCCATGACCGGTGGTCAGCAGGTGGGCGAGCGGCCCGAAGGACACTCGGTAGTGCAGATAGCCCAGAGCATGCGTGCGGAAGGTGCTATCAAAATCGTAGTGGTCACGGACGAGCCCGAGAAGTACGACGACGTGGTGGGCCTGCCCGAAGGCATTGCGATCGAGCACCGCGACGCGCTGGACCGCATCCAGCGCGAGTTCCGCGAGATCGCGGGCACCACCGTCATCATTTACGACCAGACCTGCGCCACCGAAAAACGCCGCCGCCGCAAGCGCGGAACTCTGGTGGACCCTGCCAAGCGCGTGGTCATCAACGAGCTGGTCTGCGAAGGCTGTGGCGACTGCGGCGTGCAAAGTAACTGCATGAGCGTGGAGCCGCTGGAGACCGAGTTTGGCCGCAAGCGCCAGATCAACCAAAGCACCTGCAACAAGGACTTTTCCTGCGTCAAGGGCTTCTGCCCCAGCTTTGTCACGGTGGAGGGCGGTTCGCTCAAAAAAGCCGCCAAGCCCAAAGCGGGCGAGTCCCAGGTCGCCTCCTGGCCGGCCCTGCCCGAGCCGCAGATTCCTGACTTGGCCACGGCCACCGGCGGCGTCTGGGGCACTATCGTTGCCGGCGTCGGCGGCACCGGCGTCATCACCATCGGCCAGCTGCTGGGCGTGGCAGCCCACCTGGAAGGCAAGGGCATCGTCACGCAGGACGCCGGTGGCCTGGCGCAAAAGGGCGGCGCCACCTGGAGCCATGTGCTCATTGGTGCCAGCCAGGACGCCATTCGCACCACCCGCGTGGGCACGGCCTCGGCCGACCTGGTGCTGGGCTGCGACCCCATTGTGGTGGCGGGCAAGGAAACGCTGGTGCGCATGCGCCCGGGCCGCACCCATGTGGCGCTCAACACCAACAGCGCACCCACTGCAGCGTTTGTGAAGAACGCCAATTGGACCAACCCGGGCGAGCAATGCGTGGCCGACATCGCCAAGACCGTGGGGGAGGGCCATGTGGGCGTGTTCGACGCCGATGCCGCCGCCACCCATCTGCTGGGTGACAGCATCTACACCAACCCCATGATGCTGGGCTACGCCTGGCAAAAGGGCTGGATCCCGTTGGGGCTGGCCTCGCTTATGCGCGCTATCGAGCTCAACGCCGTAGCCGTGGCCAACAACAAGGCGGCGTTTGAGTGGGGCCGCCGTGCCGCGGTGGACTGGCCAGCCGTGCAGCGCGCCATCAACCCCGGCCAGGTGATTGCCTTTACGCCGCGCCAGCACCAGTCGCTGGATGCCTTGGTACATAAGCGCGTGGAGTTTTTGACCGGCTACCAGAATGCCGCCTACGCGCAAAGCTATGCCGATTTTGTGGCCAAGGTCCGCGCGGCCGAGGCATCCGCGGTGGGCGGCGACAAGCAACCTTTGGCAGAGGCTGTGGCCCGCTACCTGTTCAAACTCATGGCCTACAAGGACGAGTACGAGGTAGCCCGCCTGCACACCGACACGGCCTTCCGCGCCAAGGTGGAGGGCATGTTCGAGGGCGACTTCAAACTGGCCTACCACCTGGCGCCGCCCTTGCTGGCCTGCAAGAACGACCTGGGCGAGCTGCAGAAAGCGCGCTTTGGCAGCTGGATGCGCGTGGCCTTTGGGCTGCTCGCGCCGCTGAAGGTGCTGCGCGGCACGGCGTTGGACGTGTTCGGTTACAGCCACGAGCGCCGCGAGGAGCGCGCCCTGGTGGGCGAGTATCGCCAAGCTATCGAATCGTTGCTGCCCACGCTGGGCGCGGGTAACCGCGATGCCGCCGCGGCCTTTGCGCGCGTACCGGAGCAGATCCGCGGGTTTGGCCATGTCAAGGCGCGCCACCTGCTCGCAGCGCGCCAGCAATGGACGGTGTTGCTGGAAAAGTACCGCCAGACGCCCGCTGTCAAGCAAACCCAGGTCGCCTAGGGCCTTGCCCGCCCGGCTCGGGCGGGCCTTTCCCCCCGCTTACAATGACCGGTTGCCCACCTTGGGTCGGCATGGCCGTGCGCGGCCGCCCCTGAGGCGAAGGCGCTTTTGTATGTGGTCCATTTTTGTGGAGTTTGCCTGTGTTTATTTCTTCTGCTTTTGCCCAAACCGCCCCTGCCGCCGCCGGCGGTGACATGCAATCCACCCTGATGAGCATGTTGCCTCTGGTGCTGATGTTTGTGGTGCTGTATTTCGTGATGATCCGCCCCCAGATGAAGAAGCAAAAAGACCACCGCGCCATGATCGACGCGCTGGCCAAGGGCGACGAGGTCGTGACCGCCGGCGGCGTGCTCGGCAAGGTCAGCAAGATGGGGGACAGCTATGTGGGCCTGGAAGTGGCCAATGGCGTGGAAGTGCAAGTGCAGCGCAGCGCCGTGGTGCAAGTGCTGCCCAAGGGTTCCATCAAGTAATTTCTCTCAAAGCGACGCGCGATCATGAACCGTTACCCGGTGTGGAAGTACGCGATCATCTTGATCGCGCTCGTGGTGGGTGGCTTGTACGCCCTGCCGAATGTGTTTGGTGAATCCCCTGCCGTGCAGGTATCGGTGGCCAAGGCCAGCCTCAAGCTCGACACCGTGGCCCTTGCCAAGGTCGAAGAGGTTCTGAAAACGGCCGGTCTGGCGCCCGAGGCGCTGAGCCTGGATGGCACCTCCATCAAGGCCCGCTTCGCCGATACCGATGCCCAGCTCAAGGCCAAGGACGCGCTGCAAAAGGCGCTGAACCCCGATGCGGCCGATCCCGCTTATGTGGTGGCGCTGAACCTGCTGTCGCGTTCGCCTGCGTGGCTGACTTCGCTGCGCGCGTCGCCCATGTACCTGGGGCTGGACTTGCGCGGTGGTGTGCATTTCATGCTGCAGGTGGACATGCAGGCCGCGCTAACCAAGAAGGCCGAGTCGTTGGCCGGTGACATCCGCACCACCCTGCGTGAAAAAAATGTGCGCCATAGCGGCATCACCCGCAACGCCCAGACCATCGAAATCCGGTTCCGCGATGCGGCGACGGCCGAGGCCGCCAAGCGCATCATCCAGGACCAGTTTGCCGACCTCGACACTGTGGAAACCGCCGACGGTACCGACGTGAAGATGGTCGCCTCCATCAAGCCCGTGGCCGCTCGCGCCGTGCAGACCCAAGCGCTCAAGCAAAACATCACCACCCTGCACAACCGGATCAACGAACTCGGCGTGGCCGAACCCGTGATCCAGCAGCAGGGTCTGGACCGCATCGTGGTGCAACTGCCTGGTGTGCAGGACACAGCCAAGGCCAAGGACATTTTGGGCCGCACCGCCACGCTGGAAATCCGTATGGTGGACGAAGGCTCCGAGGCACGTGCTGCCGAGTCCGGCGCCGGCGCGGTGCCGTTTGGCTCTGAACGTTACCTGGAGCGCAATGGCCAGGGCGTGGTGGTCAAGAAGCAGGTCATCTTGACCGGTGAAAACCTGACCGATGCCCAACCCGGCTTTGACAGCCAGACGCAGGAACCCACGGTCAACCTGTCGCTGGACGCCAAGGGCTCGCGCATCTTCCGCGACGTGACGCGCGAGAACATCGGCAAGCGCATGGCCATTCTCTTGTTTGAAAAAGGCAAGGGTGAAGTGGTGACGGCACCGGTGATCCGCTCTGAAATCGGCGGCGGTCGTGTGCAAATCTCGGGCCGCATGACCACCGTGGAAGCGGCTGATACAGCCCTGTTGCTGCGCGCTGGCTCCCTGGCCGCGCCCATGGAAATCATCGAAGAACGCACGATTGGCCCCAGCTTGGGTGCCGAGAACATTGCCAAGGGTTTCCATAGCGTGACCTGGGGTTTCTTGGCCGTGGCGGTCTTCATGTGCGTGTACTACATGCTGTTTGGTGTGATTTCCAGTATCGCGCTGGCCTTCAACCTGTTGCTGCTGGTGGCCGTGCTGTCCATGCTGCAGGCCACGCTGACCTTGCCCGGCATGGCCGCCATGGCGCTGGTGCTGGGGATGGCGATTGACGCCAACGTGCTGATCAACGAACGCGTGCGCGAAGAGCTGCGCAACGGAGCCTCGCCGCAGGCCGCCATCCACGCCGGCTACGACCGCGCCTGGGCCACCATCATCGACTCCAACGTCACCACCCTGATCGCCGGTCTGGCCTTGCTGGCCTTCGGTTCTGGTCCGGTCCGCGGCTTTGCAGTAGTGCATTGCCTGGGTATTTTGACCAGCATGTTCTCCGGGGTCTTCTTCTCCCGGGGCGTGGTCAATTTGTGGTACGGTAGGCAAAAGAAGCTCAAGACTGTGTCGATCGGCACGGTGTGGCGGCCTGATTCCGGCAATCAGGTGACGACCAACTAAAGGGAAACGGGCATGGAATTCTTCAAAATTCGCCGCGACATTCCGTTCATGCGGAATGCCTTGGTGTTCAATCTGATTTCGCTGGTCACTTTCGTGGCCGCGGTGTTTTTCCTCTTTACCCGCCATCTGCACCTGTCGGTCGAATTCACCGGCGGCACCTTGATGGAGGTGAGCTACTCCCAGCCCGCCGACCTGAACGCGATCCGCAGTGCCGTGGACAAGCTGGGCATCAACGATGTGCAGGTGCAGAACTTCGGTACTGCCCAGGACGTGCTGATCCGCATGCCTGTGCAAAAGGGCAGCACCTCCAGCCAGCAAAGTGACAAGGTGCTGGAAGCGCTCAAGGCCAGCGACCCCTCGGCCACGCTGCGCCGCACCGAGTTTGTCGGTCCCCAGGTGGGGGATGAGTTGGCGGCCGACGGTCTCAAGGCTCTGGCCTTTGTGGTGGCCGGCATCATGATCTATCTGGCCGTACGCTTTGAATGGAAGTTTGCGGTGGCGGCCATCATCGCCAACTTGCACGATGTGGTCATCATCCTGGGCTTCTTCGCTTTCTTCCAGTGGGAATTTTCGCTGCCCGTGCTGGCGGCGGTGCTGGCGGTGCTGGGCTACTCGGTGAACGAATCGGTGGTGATCTTTGACCGGATTCGCGAGAATTTCCGGCGTTATCGCAAGATGAACACCGAAGAGATCATCGACAACGCGATCACCTCCACGATCAGCCGCACCATCATCACCCACGGAGCCACGCAGATGATGGTTCTGTCCATGCTGCTGTTCGGTGGTGCCACGCTGCACTACTTTGCCCTGGCGCTGACCATCGGCATTTTGTTTGGTATCTATTCTTCGGTTTTTGTGGCCGCGGCCATTGCCATGTGGCTGGGCATCCAGCGGGAAGACCTGGTCAAGGGCGGTCCCAAGAAGGAAACCGACCCCAACGATCCCAATGCAGGCGCAACGGTTTAAGCGATAAAAAATCATGGCAAGCGGACCCGCTTTTTCTCCCCGATTGCAACTCGCCCGCGCGGTGCGTGAGCGCTTTTTGGCGGAAGCGGGCAAAGCCGCGCTGGAAATTACCGGTGCCGTGCAGGAGCGTCTGACGACGTTGATGGACGAGTTGGCGAATGCCCGCGAATCCCAGACGCGCCGCGACACCTGGATGGCCTACAAGCGCTGCCGCCCCCTGTGGCTGGACGCGACCATGAAGGCCTGGCGCGAATGTCTGGATCCCGCTAAGCAGAAGAAAGCGGCCTCGCTGGAAAGTGCGGGCCTGGAGCTGGTGGGCACCGACGTGGTGGAGAACAAGATTCTGGCGTCTCGCCTGGTGCTGGCCGTCAATGAGAAAGTGCTGCCCCAGCTCGATGACCTGCGGGTGCGCATCAAGTACCTCGAAGGCACGGAAGACCTGGAAGGCAACGACCTGCTGCGCCCCGAGGTACTGGTGCTGCTGATGGTAGAGCAATGGGCGCAGTCTGGCATGCCCGGCGAGTCCTGGCCCATGGTGAACGATGTGGTCCAGAAGCTGCTAATCGAGCGGCTCGTGATTGCCTACAAGAATGCCAACGACGTACTGATCAGTAAGGGCGTGATGCCCACCATTGAGCTGAAAGACCGTGTCAAGGCGCCGGTGCGCCAGATGGGGGCCAACCGCCCTCGCCCCCCGGCACCGGGTGCCCAGCCGCAGCAACCCCAACCAGGAGAGATGGGGCCGAGCGGTTATGGCGATGTGGGCGGCTATGGCGGCGGTCCCCAGGGTGGTGGGTACCAGCAAGCCTATGCCCCCACAGGTCACGCAGGTCTGGATGGTGGCAATGGTGCTGCTCCAGCCTATGGGGGTGGCCATGCGCGTGCCGATGCCTCTGGTCCTGGAGCTGCCGGAGGCAGTGCGCCGCGTTCCGGTGGTGGTTTTTTTGGCGGGCGCCTCGGCTGGGGCGGTGGCGGCAATGCCGCTCCCGCTGGGCCGGCACAGGCAGCAGTGACTGGCCCGCAAGGCGTGACGCCTTCTACGCCCACGCCCTTCTGGCGCCAATCGTCAGGCTCCAACAGCATGCCGGGCCAGGCCTACGGCGCGTCGGAAGAAACCCGCATGCTGACCACCAACACGCCCATCGCCCGCGCCCGTAGCCGAGCGCAGGGCATGATTGGCCAGATCCGTCGGTTGTTTGTCAGCCATGGAGGCGGTGATTTTGTGGGCACGGCCCATCACACGCCTTCGCCCGCATTGGCTGCGGCCATGGCGCCGCGCATGGACGGTGGCGGTGGCATGTCCTATGCTGCTGGCGGCACGTTGTATGAAGATTACAGTCCCGCGGGCGTAGTCCGCGTGGCCAGCGACTTGCGTGAAAAGTCCGCTGAGCTGAAGAAAAAAGCAGAAACCAAGGGCGAGAAAGCCACGATCGAGATCGTGGCCCTGATGTTCCAGGCCATCTTGGCTGAGGAGCGCATTCCCCCCGGCATCCGCGTGTGGTTTGCGCGTCTGCAAATGCCGGTGCTGCGTGTGGCGCTGGAAGATCCGGACTTCTTTGGCACGGCCGACCATCCAGCGCGCCAACTGATCGACCGCATGGGTTCCGTGGTCATGGGCTTTGACGCTGCTGGCGTGCAGGGCAAGGCCATGGAAAACGAGATCAAGCGCATTGTGCAGGTGATCGAGCAGTACCCCGAGACGGGCAAAAAGGTCTACCAGATCGTGTTTGAGGAGTTCCAGAAATTCCTCTCCAAGTTCCTTACCGAAAAGGGCCCGACCCAGAAGGTGGTGAGCGTGGCGCAGCAGGTCGAGCAAAAAGAGACCCTGGCCATCCAGTACACCATTGAGATGCGCAACATGTTGAAAGACATGCCCGTGCGCGACGAGATCCGTGACTTCCTGTTCAAGGTCTGGGCGGAGGTGCTGGCCGTGGCCGCGGTGCGCAAGGGCCCGCAGCATGCCGACACGCTGGTGCTGAAAAAATCGGCGACCGACCTGATCTGGGCCGCTAGCGCCAAGCCCAACCGCGCGGATCGTGCCAAGGTGATTCAGGATCTGCCCAATTTGCTGCTGCGCCTGCGTTCCGGCATGACCCTGTTGGCCATGGCGCCCAGCGAGCAGGAGGGCCATGTGAAGCGCATCAGCGACACCTTGGCCGATGCCTTCATGTCCAAGACCCAGGCGATTCCACAGGCCAAAATCGATGCCATGGCGCAGCGCCTAGGCAATCTGGAAGACTTTGTGAGCGAAGACGGCATGGGCGACTTGCCGCTGGATGCCGAAAGCATCGAGATGATGCTGGGCATCGATGCCTCCGCGCTGGAGGTGGTGGCCAATGGCGGCTCCAAACCCACGGCCGCCATGCTGGCCTGGGCACAGGAACTGCAGCTGGGTTCGTGGTTCACGCTGGACCACAACAACCAAATCACCCAGGTGCAGTTTGCCTGGCGCAGTGACCGCAAACACCTGAACCTGTTTGCTGCGACTTCCGGCAAGAGCTTCCTGATTCAAGGTGGGCGGTTGGCGGCCTACCTGCAGGCCGGCTTGCTGTTGCCACAGGAAGAAGAAGCGCTGACCGTGCGTGCCACGCGCGACGCGCTGGCCAAGCTAGAAGCCAACCCGGAACGCTTGCTGGCTTGAGCGCCGCCCTGCGGGGCGCGCAAGCTAGTCAGTGCGCGACGCGGTCGCTGGGGTTGTCACACAACTCGTCGAGCACCAAAGCGTCGGGTTCCAATCCGAAGCTCCAGAACACCATCAAAATAATCGTTTTCAGGTCGTCCAGGGCCACCGGGCTGCCGGGTGCGGCCATGGCGCGGTCGATGACAACCTCGCGCATGTGGGCGGGCAGTACGCCGTTGGATTCCAGAAAACTGATGAAGCCCAGGCATTGCGGGCCCAGGTGGTTTTGCTCGTACTGCGGGTAGATGCGCACGCTGGAGGCCAGCGGCAGGCGCACCCAAGGATCCGCCGGTACGGTAGGCAGAGCCTCCGGCACTGGTCGGGCCCCGCGCGACGCGGTGCTCAGGCCATTGAGCCAGGCCATGGCCTCCTCAATTTCGTCGGCCTCAAAGCCCACCGCGCTGAGTTTGCGCTGGAGATGCGCCGGCTCGGGGTAGCCCTCATCGGCATAGTAGTTTTCGTAAACGAAGACAAGCACTTCAAACATGGAAGCCAATATAGCGCAGAAAAAACGGCTTCGCGTCAGCGGGTGAAACTGCCCCTCTTTTCTCTCGATTGAAGGCTTGGGCGGGGCTTGGCGGCTTAGGCCTGGCCCATGCGCTGGAACAGCCCACCCGGCAGGCGTGCCACCTGGCCCTGCAGCTCCAGGCCCATCAGCAGGGCCTGCAGGCTGGCGGTGTCCAGGCCGGTGCGGGCTTGCAGCGCGTCCAGACCGCTGGGGTCATAGCCCATGGCTTCCAAGAGGGAGTCTTCAGCACCATTTAGGGGGGTAGCCCCCGTGGAATCTGCGCGAGCAGCTCCTGAATTAATAGCGCCTGACAGGCCGCCGGGAAGTTGCAGTTCTTCCAGAATGTCCTGGGCGCACTCCACCAGCTTGGCGCCCTGCTTGATGAGCGCATGGCAGCCGCGCGCCTGGGTGGCGTGGATGGAGCCCGGGATGGCGAACACATCTTTGCCTTGCTCCACCGCCAGGCGTGCGGTGATGAGCGAGCCAGACTTGAGTGCGGCCTCCACCACCAGCGTGCCGCGTGCGAGCCCGGCAATGATGCGGTTGCGCCGTGGGAAGTTGGCGGACAGGGGCGGCGTGCCCAGCGGGTATTCGCTGAGCAGCAGCCCGCGCTGGGCAATGCGGTGCGCCAGGTCGAAATGGTCTTTGGGGTAAACCCGGTCTAGGCCGGTGCCCACCACCGCGATCGTGGCCAGTTGACCGTCGGCTGCACCGTCCAGCGCGCCCTCGTGGGCGGCACCATCCACCCCAAGCGCCAGGCCCGACACCACAGTCAGGCCGGCTTCCGCCAAGGCTTGCGAGAACTGCCGAGCATTGGCCCTACCTTGCGGCGTGGGGTTGCGGCTGCCCACCACGGCTATGCCAGTGGCGGCGCACTGGGCCAAACCCCGCCATTGCCCTGCAGCACCCATGGCATAGAGCAGCAGGGGCGGGTCTTCCATGTCCAGCAGTGCTTGGGGGTAGTCTGGATCGCCCAGAGTCAGCACCCGGCGTTGCGCGGGCTGGGCGGCCAGCCAGGCCAAGGTCGTTTGTAGTTGCTCCGCTAGCTCGGGCGGTTCCTGCAGCAGCCCCGCAGCCTGGCGGGCGCTCACACAGGCTTCGAGTACGGCGGGGGATTGGGCAAACACCTGCTGCGGCAGACCAAAGGCCGCCAGCAGCTTGCGCGCCGTGCCATTGCCCACGCCGGGGCTGAGCTGCAGGCGCAGCCAAGCGCTGAGTTCGTCGGGCTCCACGGCGTTAGCGGCCTGGTGCTGGTGTCTTGCTTCTTACTTGGGGTTGACCAGACGGTCACCCACACGCACGCTGTCGGTGATCTCCAGGATCAGCGCGTAGGACAGGCGGTCATAGGTGCGGAACACCATGAGCAGGCCGTTGCGCTCGTCGGGCAGCTTCATCAACGGGTGGGCGGGGTCTGATTTGTCGACCACGCGGGCGCCGTCTTTCAGGATGGCCAGCACATGGCCGGGTTCCATGCCGTCACGCTTGCCGCGGTTGATCGCGACGACCTGACTCTGGCCGGCATTGGCCACCGCGTTCCCGTAGACCGAAACGATGCGGCCCGTGGTCTGGGTACCGGGCGCGTGGGGCACGTAGGTGGTGAGTTCGCGCGGGGGCTCTGGCAGCATGCGGTCGCCGACGCGGATTTCTTCTTTGGCCGCGACGATATCGATGGTGGCGGGCACGATAGCGCTGACCGTCTTACCTTCTTCGCCCTCGACTTCGGCGGTGGTCTCGCCGCGCACCAAGGTGGCCTTGCCGACGTACTGGGCTTCGTAGCCCAGGATCTCGGCGGTGGTCGGGTCTTTGAGCGGGGTGGCGTTGCGGAACACGCGGAACAGCTGTTGTTCTTTGCTTTGGTCGTCCAGCAGCGGGCCGCCGTTGGAGCCGCGGGCATAGGCACGGTCACCGCGGGTCAGCAGCACGCGCCCTTCTTGGGCGGAGACGATGCGCGGCGCGGCCTTCAGGCCAGCTTCGTCGACCACGATGGGCTCGGCCAGAAAGGCTTCGATGATGCGGGACTTGAGCGTGGGCAGGGCCTGGTCGGCCAGCGATTCAAAACGGGTACGGGGGCTGACGCGTACCGTGTCGGTGGGGGCGTCGCCACCCGAGCCGGCCACCCGCAGCGTGGCCATGCCGTCTTTGCGCTCCAGCACCAGCACCTGGCCGGGGTAGATGCGGTGGGGGTTCTTGATGTCGTTGAGGTTCATGCCCCAGAGTTCGGGCCAGCGCCAGGGGCTCTTGAGGTAGAGGGTGGAGATGGCCCACAGGGTGTCGCCGCTCTTGACGGTGTAACGGTCGGGGGCGTTGGCGGCCAGTTCGCTCAGCGGTACACCTTTTTGGGCCACTTCGTTGGCGGTTTGCTTCTGGGCGGCAGAAATGGGAAAGTTCTGTGCCCAGGTCGCGTTGCCGGCCAAAGTGGCCAGTGCAGCCAGAGCGGCGATGGCCACGCTGGATTTCGCCTTGAGGTGTGTCGTCATAAGGTGCGAATCTGTGAAGGAACTTGATAATTTACGCGCGATTTTGCGCTCAAGCCCTTGATTCGGCAACGTTTTTAGCCCTTTGGTGCTGCGAGGGAACCCAAAAGTGGCGAAAATAGCCACATCTTTGAAGATCTTCCTATGGCTTTACTTCCGATTCTTTGCTACCCCGACCCCAAACTCCACACCGTGGCCAAGTCCATCCCGGTGGTGGACGCGCGCATCCAGCAGTTGGCCACGGACATGCTGGAGACCATGTACGACGCCAAAGGCATTGGTCTGGCGGCCACGCAGATCGATGTGCACGAACGCCTGATCGTCATCGACGTGTCAGAAGAGCGCGACCAGCCCATGGTGCTGATCAACCCTGAGTTTGTATGGACCAGCCCCACCACCCACCTGAATGAAGAGGGCTGCCTGTCGGTGCCCGGCATTTACGACGGTGTGACCCGCTTTGACGCGGTGCATGTGAAGGCGCTGGACGAAAAGGGCAACAGCCGCGTGATCGAGGCTGACGGCCTGCTGGCCGTGTGCGTGCAGCACGAGATGGACCATTTGCTGGGCAAGGTGTTTGTGGAATACCTGTCGCCGCTCAAGCGCAACCGCATCAAGACCAAGATGATCAAGGCCCAGCGCGAGGAATCGCGCTAAGTGACCCAGACCGTTGGCCCGGCAGCGCGGCCCCTGCGCGTCATCTTTGCCGGTACGCCGGAGTTTGCCCGCGTGGCGCTGGAGCGGCTGCACGCTGCAGGTCACACCGTCGCGCTGGTGCTGAGCCAGCCCGACCGCCCCGCCGGGCGCGGCATGAAGCTGCAGGCCTCGGCAGTCAAGCAGTTTGCAATCGAGCACGCCATTCCTGTCGCCCAGCCGCGCAGCTTGCGCCTGGACGGTAAATACCCCGAAGACGCCGCAGCGGCGCGCCAGGCGATTGCCGATGCGCAGGCCGACGTAATGGTGGTCGCTGCCTACGGCCTCATCCTGCCGCAATGGGTGCTGGATGACATGGCGGAAGCTGGCAAATTCGGCTGTCTGAACATCCACGGATCGTTGCTGCCGCGCTGGCGCGGCGCGGCACCGATTCACCGCGCCATCGAGTTGGGCGATGCCGAAACCGGTGTCACCATCATGCAGATGGACGTGGGGTTGGACACGGGCGACATGCTGCTCAAACAGAGCCTGCCGATTGCGGACAGCGACACCACGGCCACGCTGCACGACAAGGTGGCCGACCTGGGCGCCGACATGGTAGTGCAGGCGCTGGACCTAGCCGCGCAGGGCGCGCTGCGGCCTGTGAAGCAGCCCGATGTGGGCGTGACCTACGCCCACAAGATCGAGAAGCACGAGGCGCCCATCGACTGGCGCCTGGACGCTGCAGCTATCGTGCGCCGCGTGCGGGCCTTCAACCCGTTCCCGGGCGCCAGCACGGTACTGAATGGCGAAGTCATCAAGGTCTGGGGCGCCCACGTGGGCGAAGGCGGCTGCACTGCAGAATATGGACAAATAGTGGCTCTAGCCCCCGAAAGTATTGCGGTGGCAGCTATGAATTCCATAGCGGTTTTGACCGAGCTGCAGCGCCCCGGCGGCAAGCGCTTGCCCGCAGCAGAGTTCTTGCGCGGCTGCCCGCTGCAGGTCGGCCAGCGGTTTGAGCTGCCAGCGGCGCCCGAGGCTCCCTGATGTTTTTCCTGCGCAGCAACTACACGCACCCCGAGTTCCGCCGCGGCTTTACCGACATGCTCAGTGTGTCGCCCGGCATTGCGGCCTGGGGGCTGATGACGGGCGTGGCCATGGTCAAGTCCGGCATGAGTACGGTAGAGGCGCTGTTCATGGCGCTCACCGTGTTTGCCGGCAGCTCGCAACTGGCGGCGGTGCCGCTGCTGATGGCCGGGGCGCCCATGTGGGTGATTCTGGTGACCGGCTTCTGTGTGAACCTGCGCTTTGTGGTGTTCAGCGCGCACATGCGGCCCTACCTGATGCACTTGCCGCGCTGGCAGCGCCTGGTTACGGGCTACCTGTCGGCCGACCTGACGTATGTGCTGTTTGTCAAACAGTTCACCAAGCCCGCTACGGACGAGGCGGGCCGTACCGCGCAAATGGCCTACCTGGCGGGTAACGGTGGCATCAACTGGTTCAGCTGGACCGTTAGCAGCGTGCTGGGCGTGGTGCTGGCCAATTTTGTGCCTACGTCCTGGGGCCTGGGCTTTGCGGGCATTTTGGCGCTGGTGGGCATGATGGCTTCGTTGGCCACCAGCCGCTTGCGCTGGGTGTCGGCCGGGGTGGCAGGGGCTGCGGGTGTGGCAGCATTTGCGCTGCCGCTCAAGCTCAACATCCTGGTGGCGATTGCGGTGGCCGTGGCGGTGTGCCTGCTGCTGGACAAGCGCCCGGACACCTCGCACCCACCGCACCACCCCGCAGCGCAACCGCCCAAGGACCCTGCATGAACTGGGACACTTTCTTTGTGGGTACCACCGACGGCTGGACCCTGCTGACCACGCTGGGGCTGGCCTGCATCACCGTGATTGCGCGCTCGTTTTTCTTCATCACCGACAAGGACTGGTCGCTGCCCGCCTGGGCCCAGCGCGGCTTGCAATACGCGCCCATTGCCGCGTTGTCAGCGGTCATCGTGCCCGAGATCGTGATGACCAAGGGTGTGCCCATTCACACGCTGCAGGACGCGCGGCTCTACGCCGTGGCCGCCGGCCTGGCCTTCTTTGTCTGGCGCCGCGGCGCGGGCCAAGCGGTGCTCGGCACCATCGTGTCCGGCATGGCCGTCTACCTGCCCCTGCACATTGGCCTCGGTTGGTAGAGATAGTGCCCCCACGCTCCGCCGCTGCGCGGGTCGCTGCCCCCCGAGGGGACTAACTCGCCTTGGGGCGGCCCGGCGGCGAGTTCCGTTGCCGTTACGTGCGGTCCCTGTCCTGCGCCACTTCTACAATGCCGGGTGTTGCCGCACCCCGCGCGCGCTTTCTACTACCTGAGGTTTCCCCCATGCAAGTGATCCGTTTTTCTGACCTGATTGCCCAAGGCAAAGTCGCTGGCAAGCGCGTGTTCATCCGTGCCGACCTGAACGTGCCGCAGGACGATGCCGGCAACATCACCGAAGATACGCGCGTGCGCGCCAGCGTGCCCGCCATCCAGATGGCGCTGGACGCAGGTGCCGCCGTCATGGTGACCAGCCACTTGGGCCGCCCCACGGAAGGCGAATTCAAACCCGCCGACTCGCTGGCCCCCGTGGCCAAGCGCATGGGCGAGCTCATGGGCCGCGAGATTCCCGTGGTCGCCAACTGGACCGATGGCGTGGACGTGAAGCCGGGTCAACTGGTGATGCTGGAAAACTGCCGCGTCAACAAGGGTGAAAAGAAGAACAACGAAGACCTGGCCAAGAAAATGGCTGCGCTGTGCGATATCTTTGTGCACGACGCTTTTGGCACCGCGCACCGCGCAGAGGCCTCCACCTACGGCATCGCCCAGTTCGCCCCGATCGCCTGTGCCGGCCCGCTGTTGGCCGCGGAAATGGATGCCATCAGCAAGGCCCTGTTGGCCCCCAAGCGCCCGCTGGTCGCCATCGTGGCCGGCTCCAAGGTGTCCACCAAGCTCACCATTCTGAAGAGCCTGGCCGAGAACGTGGACCAGCTCATCGTGGGCGGCGGCATTGCCAACACCTTTATGCTGGCCGCCGGCCTGAAGATCGGCAAAAGCCTGGCCGAACCCGACTTGCTGGACCAGGCCAAGGCCGTGATCGAAGCCATGAAGGCGCGCGGCGCGGCCGTGCCCATCCCCACCGACGTGGTGACCGCCAAGACCTTCTCTGCCGACGCCGTGGCCACTGTCAAGGCCGCCACCGATGTGGCCGATGACGATTTGATTCTGGACATTGGCCCGCAAACCGCCCAGGCCCTGGCCGACCAACTCAAGAAGGCCGGCACCATTGTCTGGAACGGCCCCGTGGGCGTGTTCGAGTTCGCCGCGTTTGAGAACGGCACCAAGGTGATTGCCCAGGCGATTGCCGAAAGCAGCGCCTTCAGCATCGCTGGTGGTGGCGACACGCTGGCCGCCATTGCCAAGTACGGCATCGAGAAGCAGGTGGGCTACATCAGCACCGGCGGTGGTGCCTTCCTGGAAGTACTGGAAGGCAAAACCCTGCCTGCGTTCGAGATTCTGACAAAGCGCGCTGCAGGTTGATTTGCTATGAAATTGGGAGCTGCTTGCGCAGTTCCCACGGGGGCTAGAGTGGCATTGGTGCTGTATTCAGGCTGGCGTAGCGTACCTGGCCGCGGCCGCTGTGTTTGGCCTGTTGCAGCTGCTGGGTCGCCAGGGCCAGCAGGTCACCGGCCTGGCCGCTGTGCGGGCTCACGCGGGTGCCCAGGCCCACGCTGACCGACACCACATCGCTGCCATCGGCGCCGCCACGCGGCAACTTCAATTGGCGTACGCGACGTTCCATCTCTTGCGCCAGCGCCAGCGCATCCTCGTGGGAGGTGTCGGGCAGCAGGCAGGCAAATTCCTCACCACCAAAGCGCGCCACCACATCGGCCGGGCGGCGCAGCACGGCTTTCAGCGTGACCGCAATCAGACGCAAACAATCGTCCCCGGCCTGGTGGCCGTGGCGTTCGTTGTAGGCGCCAAAGTGGTCCACATCCAACAGCACCAACGACAGCGACAAGCCACTGCGCGCCGCACGCGCCCACTCGGTGGCCAGCTGCTGGTCAAAGTAGCGGCGGTTGAACACGCCAGACAACCCATCCAGCAGCACCAGTTTCTTCAGCAGGTCGGACTGGAACTTCAGCGTCAGGTGCGTGTGCACGCGGGCGCGCACCACGGCCGGGTTCACGGGTTTGGAGATGAAGTCCACCGCGCCCAGGCCCAGGCCATGGGTTTCCTGGCCCGCATCAGGCCGCGCGGTGACAAAGATGATGGGGATGTGCGAGGTGGACTCTTGCGCCTTGAGCTGGCGGCACACCGCAAAGCCGTCCATGCCGGGCATCAGCACGTCCAGCAGCACCAGGTCGGGCGGGTTGCTTTGGCATACGGCCAGCGCCTGTTCGCCCGAGGTGGCCATGAACACCTGGTAGTCCTCCGCGAACGCCTGCACCAGCAGTTGGATGTTGATGGGCTGGTCGTCCACCACCAACAGCTTGGGCTTGCCGTGCGTGCTGTCCAGCAGCGCAGCGGTGTGGGTGGCGGGGGCATTCATGGGAAATGGCAAGCAAGCGGGGGGCGGGGGAGCCATTCAACCACGGGCAGCGGTTTTGTGCCCTCGGGGCTAACCCCTGCTCGTCTTTTCTTGTGCCTGCCATGTAACCAAGGTACAAACAAGCATGTGAAAATAGGTAACTCACCCTAGGAGACAGTTTCATGCCCAGTCGCGCTACCAAAATCGTTGCCACCCTCGGACCCGCCTCCAGCGATCCCGCATTGCTGGAGCAAATGATCCGTGCCGGCGTCAACGTGGTGCGCTTGAACTTCAGCCACGGCAAGGCCCAAGACCACATCGACCGCGCGCGCCTAGTGCGCGAGGCCGCGCAGCGCGCTGGCCGCGAAGTGGCCATCATGGCCGACCTGCAGGGCCCCAAGATCCGCGTGGGCAAGTTCGCCGAAGGCAAGGTGTTCCTGGAGCCCGGTCAAAAATTCATTCTGGATGCGGCCCGTGTGGAGCTGGGCGACATCAACGCCGTGGGTCTGGACTACAAGGCCTTGCCTTCTGAAGTGAGTGCTGGCGATGTGCTCTTGCTCAATGACGGCTTGATCGTGATCACCGTGGACGCGGTGAAGGGCGAGCAGGTGCACACCACCGTCAAGCTGGGTGGCGAGCTGTCCAACAACAAGGGCATCAACAAGCAGGGTGGCGGCCTCACCGCCCCCGCGTTGACCGGCAAGGACATGGAAGACATCCGCACTGCGATGAGCTTCCAGGCGGACTATGTGGCCGTGAGCTTCCCCAAGAACGCCACCGACATGGAGATGGCGCGCCAGCTCTGCAATGTGGCCGCAGCCGAGTACAACCACAAGCCCGGCCTGATCGCCAAGATCGAACGTGCGGAAGCCATCCCCAAGTTGCTGGAAATCCTGTTGGCGTCGGACGGCATCATGGTGGCCCGCGGTGACCTGGCCGTGGAAGTTGGTAACGCGGCGGTACCCGCACTGCAAAAGCACATGATCAAGCTGGCCCGTGAGCACGACAAGGTCGTCATCACCGCCACGCAGATGATGGAATCCATGATCACCAACCCCGTGCCCACGCGCGCCGAGGTGAGCGACGTGGCCAATGCCGTGCTGGACGGTACCGACGCTGTGATGCTGTCCGCCGAGACCGCCGCCGGCAAGTACCCGCTGGAAACCGTGATCGAAATGGCCAAGATCTGCCTGGCCGCCGAAGGCAGCGAGCATGTGAAGCTGGATGCCGATTTCACCGGCAAGACCTTCACCCGCATCGACCAGTCCATCGCCATGGGCGCGCTGTTCACAGCCCACCACCTGGGTGCCAAAGCGATCGTGGCCATGACCGACAGCGGCAGCACTGCGCTGTGGATGAGCCGCCACCTGATCCATGTGCCCATCTACGCGCTGACCCCCAAGGTCACCACCCAGCGCAAGATGACGCTGTACCGCAATGTGCGCCCGCTCTTGATGGGTTCCAGCGCCGACCGCGATACCGCGCTGCTGGAAGCCGAAAAGCACCTGAAGACCCGTGGCATTGTGCAAAAGGGCGAGATCTACGCCATCACCTGCGGTGAGCCCATGGGCGCACCGGGTGGTACCAATATGCTGAAGATCTGCGCGGTGAACTAGACCCATTCAACGTTTTCTCAAGGGACCTGCGGGTCCCTTTTTTACGTCCAGACTCGGGTTAACCCTCGGGAGTTAGAATCCAGCAACGGTACAAGTTACCAAGCGGTTACCAAATCTGCCGCTGCGAGTTTTCAACTTCCTGGGGACATCCATGGCACTCGTTTCGATGCGCGAGCTTCTCGACCACGCGGCAACGCACAACTACGCGATTCCGGCGTTCAACGTCAACAACCTGGAGCAAGTCCAGGCCATCATGGAGGCCGCCAAGGAAACCGGCGCCCCCGTGATCATGCAGGCCAGCGCTGGCGCCCGCAAATACGCGGGCGAGCATTTTCTCCGGCATCTGATCCAGGCCGCGGTGGAAAGCTACCCGACGATTCCCGTGGTCATGCACCAGGACCATGGCCAAAGCCCCGCCGTGTGCCAGGGCGCCATTGACCTGGGCTTCAGCTCCGTGATGATGGATGGATCGCTGGAAGCCGATGGCAAAACCATCGCCAGCTACGAATACAACGTCGAAGTCACCCGCAAGGTGGTGGACATGGCCCACAAGTTGGGCGTGACAGTGGAAGGCGAACTCGGCTGCCTGGGATCGCTGGAAACCATGAAGGGCGACAAGGAAGACGGTCACGGCACCGACGCCACCATGACCCGCGAGCAGTTGCTGACCGACCCCGAAGAAGCCGCTGATTTTGTCAAGCGCACGCAACTGGATGCGCTGGCGATTGCCATTGGCACCAGCCATGGCGCCTACAAGTTCACGCGCCAGCCCACGGGCGACATCCTGGCGATTGAGCGCATCAAGGAAATCCACCGTCGCATCCCTAACACCCACCTGGTCATGCACGGCTCCAGCGCCGTGCCGCAAGACCTGCTGGCCGCTATCAACCAGTATGGCGGCAAGATGCCCCAGACCTGGGGTGTGCCTGTGGAAGAGGTGCAACGCGCCATTCCGTTTGGCGTGCGCAAGGTCAATATCGACACCGACATCCGCATGGCCATGACCGCTGCGGTGCGCAAGTTCCTGGTCGAAAACCCAGAAAAGTTTGACGCCCGCGAATGGCTCAAACCCGCCCGTGAAGCCGCCAAGCAGTTATGCAAACAGCGCTACATGGAGTTCGGCTGCGAAGGCCAGGCCGCCAGTATTAAGGGCCACAGCCTCCAGGTTGTGGCGGGGCAGTACGCGCGTGGAGAGTTGGCGCAAGTCGTCCAGTAACCCGTCGTTCCCGTAACTTGCGATAATCGAGGGCTCTGCCTCCCGGCGTGGGGGCAGAGCCCTTTTACTTGTTGGATGCCATGACCTCTGCCTTGCACACCTCTGCCCTGTCCCTTCCCCTGCTTGCCCGTGGCAAGGTGCGTGACAACTACGCCGTGGGCGACGACCGCATCCTCATGGTCGCCAGCGACCGCCTCTCCGCGTTTGACGTGATCATGGGGGAGCCGATTCCCGGCAAGGGCGCGCTGCTCACGCAGATGGCGCTGTTCTGGTTCGAGAAGCTGGGCCCCAACGGCGCCAACATCTGCCCCAACCACTTGACTGGCGATGCGCCCGAAAGCGTGGTGCTGCCGTCCGAAGTGGCCCAGGTCACCGGCCGCTCCATGCTGGTCAAACGTCTCAAGCCTTTGCCGGTGGAAGCAGTGGTGCGCGGCTACCTGGCCGGCAGCGGCTGGAAGGAATACCAGGAAAACGGCGCCGTGTGTGGCGTGAAGCTGCCCGCAGGCCTGAAGAACGCCAGCAAGCTGCCCGAACCCATTTACACCCCCGCTGCCAAGGCTGCGGTGGGCGACCACGACGAGAACATTACCTTCGAGAAGACCGTAGAAATGATTGGTTTGGACCTGGCCACGCAAATCCGTGACCTCAGCATCCAGATTTACAAGGCCGCGGCAGAAATCGCGCTGACCAAGGGCATCATCATTGCCGACACCAAGTTCGAGTTTGGCCTGGACAAAGACGGCACGCTGACGCTGATGGACGAGGTACTGACCCCTGATTCCAGCCGCTTCTGGCCACAAGAGAGCTACCAGGAAGGCACCAACCCGCCCAGCTACGACAAACAGTTTGTGCGTGACTGGCTGGAGCAGGCGCTGGTGGACGGTAAGCCCTGGAGCAAGACGCCCCCGGCCCCCCGTGTGCCCAACGAGGTGATTGCCAAGACCGCCGCCAAATACCAGGAAGCGCTGACCCGTCTGACGGCCTGAGCGGAAGCCCCTCCAGGCCGTATGCGTCGCACGCCCTTGGCAGCCCAGCGCCCCGCTTCAGGCTGGCGCTGCCTGTTCCTGTGATGCCGATGCTTCTTTGGGGGGATGCCTCCTTTCTGGCCAACCCCTACCCGGCCTACCAGGCCTTGCGCGAAGCAGGCCCGATCCACTGGAGCACCGAATTTTTTGGCGGAGCTTGGCTGCTCACCCGCCATGCGGATGTGGAGCAGGTGCTGCGCGACCCACGCTTCTCGGCCCAGCGCACCGGCGGCTGGGTCACCGGCCGCGAGCAGGCGCGTGGCGAACTGGCTGGCTTTCAGCAGCTGTTTGCGCGCGCCATGCTGTTTCTGGATGCACCCGACCACGGCCGCATCCGCAAGGTGCTGAACGCGGGCTTCAAACCCGCGGTGCTGCAGGCCCTGGCGCCTTTTATCGAAGACACGGTGGTCGAGCTGCTGGATGCGGTGCAGGGGGCGCCATCGTTTGACGTGATGTTGGCCCTGGCCCGGCCTCTGCCCACTCGCGTCATTGGCCACATGATGGGCATTGAGGATGCGGCCAACGCCGACTTCGCGGTTTGGTCCGACGACCTGGCCAGCTTCATTGGTGCCCCACTGCCCACCCATGCCCAAGCGCGTCGCGCCCAGGCCAGCCTGCTGGCCATGGGCCGCTATTTTGAAGACCTTCTGGCACGTCGCCGCGCGCAGCCCGGCGATGATTTGGTGAGCCGCCTATTGCAGGCCGAAGCGGCCGGCGAGATTCATAACCATGCAGAACTGCTGGCCCAGTGCGCCATGCTGCTGTTCGCGGGCCACGAGACCACGCGCAACCTGCTGGGCAATGGCCTGCAGGCCCTGCTAAGCCACCCGGACCAGTGGCAGCGGCTGCAGCAGGAGCCCGCACTGCTGCCAGGTGCCGTGCGTGAGCTGCTGCGCTTTGATAGCCCGGTGCAGTACACGGGCCGCCGCGTCACCACCACGCTGGTGCTGCACGGCCAGACCCTGCGCCGCGGCGACCTGGTGGTGCCGCTCATCGGTGCGGCCAATCGCGACCCAGCGCGCCACCCGCAGCCAGACCGGCTGGACATTGTCGGGCGCGATGGCGGTTCGGTGTCGTTTGGCTCGGGCCCCCATGTGTGCATAGGCGCCATGCTCACCCGCATGGAGACCGAAATCGCCTTTCGCCAACTGCTGCAGCGCTTGCCCGGCCTGCGCCTAGCTGACGCGCAGCCCCAGTGGGCCGCCAACCCAGCCTACCGCGGCCTGAACCATTTGCATGTAGTAACCGGCTAACACCCACCACCGCGCGGCGGCGCCAACAATGGCCTCCCCAACACAATGAGGAGACTGACATGGCGGGCAAGAAAATTTTGATGATTTGCGGTGACTACTGCGAAGACTACGAAACCATGGTGCCGTTCCAGGCGCTGCTGGCCGTGGGCCACACCGTGCATGCGGTGTGCCCCGACAAAAAGGCAGGCGACCACATCAAGACGGCCATTCACGACTTTGAGGGCGCGCAGACCTATAGCGAGAAGCCCGGCCATAACTTCACGCTGAACGCCAGTTTTGCCGATGTGAAGCCGGAGGCCTACGACGCGCTGGTGATCCCCGGTGGCCGCGGCCCCGAGTACCTGCGCACCTATCCTGCGGTGGTGGCTGCCGTGAAGCATTTTTTCGACGCCAACAAACCTGTGGCCGCGGTGTGCCACGGTGCCCAATTGCTGGCGGGGGCTGGTGTGCTGCAGGGCCGCACCTGCTCGGCCTACCCGGCTTGCCGGGTGGAGGTGGAGATGGCGGGCGGCACCTATGCTGACATTGCCATCGACGCGGCCCACACCGACGGCAACCTGGTATCGGCGCCGGCCTGGCCGGCACACCCTGCCTGGATCGCACAGTTCCTGGCGCTACTGGGTACGCGTATCTCCCATTGACGGTCTGGGGGTTGGCCCGCACCATGCAGATCAGCCTCTTGAGGAGACAGCCCATGTGCCAAGTGTTCATCAGTGCCGACCCCACGCTTTATGAGAGCCGCACCCGCTCGGTGCGGCTGCACGGCGTGGCCACCAGTATCAAACTTGAGAACCTGTTCTGGCAGGTGCTGGACGAGATCGCCACGCGCGACGGCATGAGTGTGCCGCAGCTCTGCACCAAGCTGTATGACGAACTGGTGGAGGAGCGTGGCGAGGTGGACAACTTCGCGTCCTTCTTGCGCGTGTGTTGCGGCCGTTACATGGCGCTGCAGCTCAGCGGCGGCATTCCGCAGGACGTGGACATTCCCATCCGCAGCCTGAACGCTGAGCGCGTGCTGGCCACTGAGCGTTATCCCGCTGCCAGCGGGGCGCCGCACCGCCAGGCCGCCTGACAGATTCTTGACCCAGCGCAAACGCGGGCAGGAACCTTGGCCGTCCAATGCGGTCTATCCCACAGGCCGCAGACCCGCACGCTGGTCACACCATGGCAGCCAGTGGCGACACGTCGCCTTCCAGCGTAGCCTATGAAGCGGCCAATACCAAGATGCACAAGGACATGTCGGTGGCCCTGACGGGTGACGCAGACCGCGACTTTTGGGCTGGAATGATTCCTCACCACCAGGGTGCCATCGACATGGCCGAGGTGGTACTGCAGTACGGCAAAGACCCCAAGGTGAAGCAACTGGCCCGCAACATCATTCGCGCGCAAAAGCAGGAGATTGCGATGATGACCGCGTGGTTGAAGGCGAAAGAGGCTGCCAAGTAGTCCTGCTACTCCAGAGGAACGGCGGGCGCACGCAGCGGCAGGGTAATGTCGAAGTGGGCCCCTTGGCCCACCTGGCTGCGGACTTCGATTTTCCCACCCAGGGTGTGTTCGACCAGGCTGTGGGTGATGCTCAAGCCCAGGCCGGATCCACCCCGGCCAAAGCGGGTAGAGAAAAATGGATCGAACACGCGTTGGATGTTCTCGGGGGCGATGCCCACGCCGTCGTCTTCCACCGCCAGCCGAACCCAACCCGGTGACTGCATGTGGGCTTGAATGCGGATGTGCCCCTGCACCCGTCCGTCCAGCCCGTGGATCACCGCGTTGTTGATCAAGTTCATGAGCACCTGCTCCAGCGCCCCAGGGTGGCTGTGCAACTCTATGTCGTCGGGGATGGTGCGTTCCAGCGTCACCGCGGTCTTTTTCAGGGTGGGGGAGAGCAGCAGCAGCGTTTCCTCCACCACCGACGCCAGCAAAAAATTGCGCGGTTGAGAGCTCGACTGGTCGATTGCCACCTGCTTGAAGCTCGAAATCAAATGTGCTGTGCGCACCAGGTTGCGCTCGACCAGGTCTGAGCCGTTGCCAATGGCATCGAGAAAGTGCTGCAGGTCCGTGCGCGTGATGCCCTTGCTGACTTGTTCTGCAAAGGCAAGGCATTGATCTTTCAGGGTCGTGGCGGCCAGCATGGCATTGCCGATGGGGGTATTGAGCTCATGCGCCACACCTGCCACCAGCGCGCCCAGTGCGGCCATCTTTTCCGAATTCACCAGCATGCGCTGGTTCTCCAGCAAGGCCTGGTTGGCACGCTCCAGATCGGTGGTGTGTTGCTCCAGCATGGCCTCTGCACGGGTGCGTTCCGTAATGTCATCGGCTACGCAGAGAATGTAGGCGGGCTGGTGCTGCTCGTCGTAAATCGGAATTTTCCGGGTGTGCAGGTACCGGATCCCGAAGCCAGGCACCTCGGTTCTTTCGACAGGTATCTCCAGTGGAATGCCGGATTCCATCACCGCACGGTCTTCCAGCCAATACCGTTTGGCGTCTTCTTCGCCAAACAGGTCAAACACCGTTTTGGCCAGGTGTTGGTCGCGTGGGACGCCTAGCCAGGCCTCGCGGGCCTTGTTCACACGGATGTACCGGTAGTCCTTGGCCTCCTTCACGTAGAGCATGGTGGGGATGTTGTCCACCAGCGTCTCCAAAAACGCGTTGCTTTGCTTTTGCTCCTGGTTGCGGGTGACCAGATCCTGGGTGATGCTGGGAAAGATGCTGAGTGCGCGCAGCGCCGCATCGCCCAAGTTTTCGGGCAGGATGATTTCCGTGTCCAGCACCACCTGGTGGTTCTGCGGTCTAATGCCTTGGACCATCTGCAGCGCAGCCTGGATGGCTGTCTCGGCCATGCGGCCCAGCGGCTGGTGAACCGAGGCATGCATGCGGCCTTGGGCGATGGCCACCAGCCCTTCGGGCATGGCGTCGAAGCCCGTGACCAGCACCTTGTGGACCAGGCCCGCTTGGATCAGCACCTCGTTGACGCCCAGTGAAGCCTCGTCGCTGGTGGTCAGGATGGCGACGAGGTCGGGGTGCTGGGCCAAGGCCTCGCGCGCCAGGGCCATGCCCTGGGTGCGCAGGTCGGTTTCCGAACTCCAGTCCAGCGCGCCATCAAACACCAGACCAATGTTCGGGTACTTCTTCAGCGCGCTCAGAAAGCCTTGGGTGCGCAGGCGCCCGGCTTCCATGCGCTGGTCGCCCTGCAGGTAAGCAATCTTGCCTTTGCCCTCCAAATGCCTGCACACATAGTCCGCCATGGCGAACTGGCCCGCAAAGTTGTCGGCGCTGATGGTTAAAAAAGGGTCTTCTCCGCCCGGGGAACCGTCCACGGCAATCACATGCATGCCCTGCTTGCGTGCCTCCTGCAAAACCGCAATCAGGTCAGGTTGCTCGGTGGCAACGGGTCGCACGATGAGGACCTGGATGCCCTCCTGCAGCAGCTGTCGGATTTCTGCGATCTGACCCTGCAGAGAGCGAACAGGCCGGTTCAGCAGCTCAATGCCCAGCGGCTTGCTGCAGATCTGCAGGTGGTAATGGAAATACGTCCAGCACAGGGCATTGAGGTGCACAAAGCCGATACGGACAGGTGGTTGCATCGAAGGAGAGCAAGGGGATGCTGTGGTGTGCGAAATGCCTGATGAACCGTACTGCAAATCTGCCCCTTTCGCAACAGGGTGCCCCCGGGGGGACACCATCTCGGGCTTAGTTCAGCGCCATGCTGAGCTTGCGCCGGTAGGTGGCTACCAACTGGGCCTGCGG
Source organism: Rhodoferax saidenbachensis (assembly GCF_031457975.1). GTDB lineage: Bacteria > Pseudomonadota > Gammaproteobacteria > Burkholderiales > Burkholderiaceae_C > Allorhodoferax > Allorhodoferax saidenbachensis_A. The sequence continues at coordinate 65,677 of NZ_JAVDXO010000005.1, read as the reverse complement.
GTCGGTCTCTGCCACCACTTTGCCCACCACCTCAATGCCACCGGCGGTCTTGCCCGCATCGGCCGGGTTGGCCTTGGGTTTAGGCGGGGTCAGCAGCTCCAGGATGGCCACAAAGGTCTTGCGCGGCACAGCATCGCCCCAGGCCTTGTCACGCATGATGATTTCCAGCAGTTCGTCCATGGCGCCAGTCCAGTCGCCCGCCACCATGAGCACGCGGGCCTTGGCCAGGCGGGTGTCGAAGTCACGCTTGTTGGTGGCAATCAGGGCGTCAAACTGGTCGGGCGTCCACAGGCCACGGTCGTCGGTGACCACGAACTTGATGGCATCCAGAAACTGGCCCAGCGCTTCAAAGCGCAGCTGGCGCGGAATCTCGGTGAGCTTGGGCGCCAACGCGGCCTCGGCATCTTCCAGCAGGTCGTTTTCGATCAGCAGCTTCACATAGTCGTAGCGCGCGTCGTCATTGCCGGGGTTGATGGTCAGCGCCTCCAGCAGCTTGTTCAACGCGGCTTGCGGATCACCGGCAGCCGCCAGGGCCTGGGCGTCTTCGGCGTCGGCCTCGGCTTCCAGCGCTGCCTCAGTCGGCACATGTTTGTCCAGAAACTCCTTGATCTTGCTCTCGGGAATGGCGCCCATGAAACCGTCGGCCGGCTTGCCGTTGACCATGAGTACGCAGGTGGGAATGCTGCGGATGCCAAAGGCCTGGGCCAGTTGCTGTTCCTGGTCCGAATCAATTTTGACCAGTTTGAAGCGGCCAGCGTACTCTTCTTCCACTTTTTCGAGCAGCGGGCCAATGACCTTGCAGGGACCGCACCAGGGTGCCCAGAAGTCCACCAGAACGGGGATCTGGTGGGAGGCCGCGACGACTTCGGCCTCAAAGTTTTCGATGGTGACGTTGATCATTTGGGGTAGCTCGGGGTGAAAAAGTAAAATTCAATTCTGGCCAAGTGCGCAAACCCTGCGCCGCCAGCCCACCTGGCGCTCTGCAAAGCGCATTTCTGCACTATGAAAACCATTCAAATCGGCGTCGTCATGGGTTCCAGCTCCGACTGGGACACCATGCAGCACGCAGTCGATATTCTCCAGCAGTTTGGCATTGGCTTTGAAGCCAAGGTGGTTTCTGCCCACCGCATGCCCGACGACATGTTCGCCTACGCCGAACTGGCTGCCGAGCGCGGCCTGCAGGCGATCATCGCCGGTGCCGGTGGTGCCGCCCACCTGCCGGGCATGCTGGCGGCCAAAACCACGGTGCCCGTGCTGGGCGTGCCGGTGCAAAGCAAGGCGTTGTCGGGTGTGGATTCGCTGCACAGCATTGTGCAAATGCCCAAAGGCATCCCCGTGGCCACCTTTGCCATTGGCCCTGCCGGTGCGGCCAACGCGGCGCTGTTTGCCGTGGCCATGCTGGCGGTGAACAACGTCGACATGCGCATGGAGCTGGAGGCTTTCCGCCGTGACCAGACCCAAAAGGCGCAGAGCATGACCCTGCCGATTACGGGCAGCGAGCAATGATGGAGAAGTCCGACATCTTGGCATTGGGCGGGCCCAAAGAGGTGACGCTGGGCGTCATGGGCGGCGGCCAACTGGGCCGCATGTTTGCCCACGCCGCGCAGCAAATGGGTTTTTTCACCGCGGTGCTGGACCCGGATGCCAACAGCCCGGCGGGCCGCATCAGCCACCACCACATTCAGACGGAGTACACCGACCCCGCGGGTCTGGCCCGGCTGGCCGAAGTGTCGGCCGCCATCACCACTGAATTCGAGAACGTTCCGGCCCAGGCACTGCAGCAACTGGCGCACACCCGCCCCGTCGCCCCCAGTGGCGCAGCCGTGGCCATTGCCCAGGACCGTGCGGCCGAGAAGGCGCACTTTGTGAAGTGCGGCGTGCCTTGCGCGCCCTATGCGGTGATTGAAACGGCGCAGCAATTGGCGGCCGTGGATGCGAACCTGCTCCCTGGCATCCTCAAGACCGCCCGCATGGGCTACGACGGCAAGGGCCAGGTGCGCGTGAAGACGCCGGCCGAGCTGGCCGCCGCCTGGGCGGATCTGGGCGGCGTGTCCTGCGTGCTGGAGAAGATGCTGCCGCTGGCCCTGGAGTGCTCGGTCATCGTGGCGCGTGCGTCCGACGGCAGCTGCGTGAACCTGCCGGTGCAGCGCAATTTGCACCGCGACGGCATTCTGGTGGTGACTGAGGTGTATGAAGGAAATCTGCCTCCAGCCCTCGTGGAACGTGCGGTGGCTGCTGCAAAATCGATAGCAAAAGGCGTGCAGTACGTCGGCGTGTTGTGCGTGGAATTCTTTGTGCTGGACGAGTCGCACCCCGCATCTGCCGGCTTGGGTGGCCTGGTGGTGAACGAGATGGCGCCGCGCCCGCACAACAGCGGCCACTACAGCATGGACGCCTGTGATGTCTCGCAGTTCGACCTGCAGGTGCGCACGTTGGCGGGCCTGCCGCTGGTGCAGCCGCGCCAGCACAGCCCGGCCATCATGCTGAACCTGCTGGGCGATATCTGGCCGAATGAAGGGCGTGATGGGGGAGTGCCGGACTGGGCCGCCGTGCTAGCCCTGCCCGGCACCCACTTGCACCTGTACGGCAAGCTGGACGCCAAAAAGGGCCGCAAGATGGGCCACCTGAACATCACCGGTGCCACGGTGGCACAGGTGCGTGCCACGGCGCTGGAGGCGGCGCGCATTCTCGGCATCGCCGCGTTCTGAGCCACCAGCGCCATGATTGTTTCGGCCTACCTGTTCGCTGACGGCGTGGAGCTTGCTCCTGATTCCATAGCTGCTGGCGCAGAGGTTGTGCGGGCTGGCGGCTTAATGGGCATGCCAACCGAGACGGTGTATGGCTTGGGCGCCGATGCGTCCAACCCCGTCGCCGTCGGCAAAATCTTTGCCGCCAAGGGCCGGCCGGCTGACCACCCGCTGATCGTGCATGTGGCCGCGTTTGACGGTGGCATGGGCGGCGTGGCGCACTACTGCACCAAGGTGCCGGCCTTTGCGCAGCAACTCATGTCGGCCTTCTGGCCCGGCCCGCTGACGCTGATCCTGCCGCGCCGCGATGGCGTCGGCGAGGCTGCCGCGGGCGGGCAAAACAGCATCGGCCTGCGCTGCCCGGCGCACCCGGTGGCGCAAGCGCTGCTGGCGGCGCTGCGCAAGCCAGCAGAGGGTGAAACAGAAGTCTGGGGCATTGCCGCACCCAGTGCCAACAAGTTTGGCCGCGTGAGCCCCACCACGGCCGAGCATGTGCACGCCGAGTTTGGTGACGATTTGCTGATCCTGGACGGCGGCCCCTGCGAGGTGGGTATCGAATCCACCATCATTGACTGCACGCGCGGTGCACCGGTGTTGTTGCGCCCGGGTTCCATCACTGCGGCGCAGGTGGAGGCCGCGTGCGGCCGCCAGTTGCTATCAAAAGAGGAGCTGGACGCACAGAGTCAACCTGGGCCACGGGCCTCTGGGACACTGGAGTCGCACTACGCCCCCAGTGCCACCGTGCGGTTGATGGATGCCAAAGCGCTGCAGGCCGCGCTGGACCTGCTGGCCAGCGCCCAGGCGCCTGATGCCCGTCCCACCATCGCGCTGTACCACCGCAGCCCGCTCAAGGTGCGCTCGCCCTTGGTCAGCACGCACCGCATGCCCAACCACGCTCAACCCGCGGCGCATGAGCTGTTCGCAAAGCTGCGAGAAATGGACGCCCAGGGCGTCAAACTGATCTGGGTGGAGACGCCGCCGGAGAGCCCTGAATGGGACGGCGTGCGCGACCGACTTACACGCGCAGCAGCGCATTGAGGTCCTCCTGCAACAGTCAGCACGCCGCTTCAGCTTGCCACGGCGCATGATTTACGTCACATTGCGCGTATCCATGAAATCGACACTGAAATCTTTGTTCAAGACCGATAGCCCCGACGTTACAGAGTTGCTGAAGGCCATTCAAGCGAATCCCGCAGATGATTCGATGGCGCGGTTCATGCCAGAGCCTGCCTGGCAGGTGTTGGCTGGGTATCTGGATGTGGAAAGTATCCAGCGCGGCCATATCCTGACCGCCATGGGCGCCCTGGATCGCACCGTGTATTTTCTGGAGTCCGGCACCCTACGCATTCACTACAGTAAAGATCCGGGACAGGTGGTGGTTGCCACCCTTCGTGCTGGCAGTGTGGTGGGAGAGGGCGCATTCTTTTCCCAGTTGGAGCGCAACGCCACGGTTCAGGCCATGACCCTATGCCGGGTATGGAGTCTGACCCCCGCGCGCTTTGAGGATCTGCGCAAACAGAATGTTGATGTCGCGCTGTCCCTGGTGATGGCTTTGGGGGCCGCAGTGGCTTCCCGCATGCTGGATGTGACCAAACGGGCTGTTGTCACCTGAGTCGTCGCGGTTATTCGGTTGGTGGTGGGCCGGTGGGAAGGGTGGCGCTTTGGCCCAACGCCTCATCGGTCAATAACTCCGCCACCAACCCAACCCACCAGTCACGACGTTTTTGGGCTGCTTGGATGGCATGGTCATCCATCTCGGAAAACAGGGTTTTGATGCTCAAACCCTCACACACTTCCAGAAAATCGGTCGAGGCCTGTGCCAATTGTTCTGGGCGCATGCGCCGCAGTACGGACAGCAACATGGCAGAGTCAATGGCGACGGTCATGCGCAGGCTGGTGAGATCCGTCCGAAGTTGGGAGACCGTGTCCATGGCAATACCTTGTGAAATCTCAGGGGCCCTGCATCATCGATGCGCAGGTTTGCATATGCATACCTGTACCCGCAAGTGTGGCTCAAGAGTCGCCATACTGCGCTTCCCACACGCGCCGTCGCAAGTCCTTCGACTTCAGGGTGCTGATAAATCCATCTCTGTAGAGTTCCAACGCATCGCCTTCTATGGACCGCGCAGGCGTCTGCTCCCACCCGGAAGGAATGCGTATATTGCTCAAGTCCTGGGCCAATCCGGCATCCAGTGCGCTTAGTTCGGTGAACCAGCCCTTGAGGGCATCCGACGCTGGTCCATAGCAATACTTATTGCCTCGGCAGCTATGGGCATGGTTGGTGCTCGCCACAAACTTCTTGACGGCTTCCTCGGCCAATCCGGTGTAGTTCTCTGCAGTCATGGACATTTCGTTGGCGATTGCGACGAACTCTTCAAAGAACTGTCCTGTACGGTTGCTGTACTTGGCGGTCACACATTTCATGTGCATCAGGAAAGCCCCGTATAGCTTGTCGGGGAAGCTGGCTTGCTCCAGGGTCTCGTGCGCTTGCTCCCACTCCTCCAGATTGGCGATGTAATCGTCGATCTCCTTTTTGGCAAAGGTCCGCAATGTGCCAATACGTTCGCCCACAGATTGCTGACGCATGCCTGTGAGGCCTAGCGTTTTGCCGGTTGCCAACTTATGTTCGTTCCAGGCTGCATTGGCTACTTCCAGCGCGACTTTGACCACCGCCGTGGCAATCATCATCCCGTGCTGTGCCGTAAAACCTTTGGAAAACGTGAGGGGGTCCAGCAGACTTTTTGCCGTGTCCTGATTGCCCTGCGCATTCGTCTGGTTGGCAGCCTTGGCAAGATCTTCGGCATCGGCGCCCGCATACTTGATTTGCCATGCCTCTGACTGGGTTCCATTCAAAAAGCTGGTGAGATAAGCGCTACCAACGGTAATGCCTACCCCCTTTATCGTTGATCCCGCAGTAACCGCGGCATCGCCCCACGAGCTTGGAACGTCAGGAATAGCAACGACGGCGGCCAGATATTCCTTGGACATATCTCTTGTGATCTCATAGCCAGCTTGCAGATAGGCCCTTTTCTGCTCGGCAATGTATTTCACAACGACGTCATTTTTGACTTTCTCGAATTTGTCCTTGTTGGTGCGCCGCAGAAGTTCCAGCGCCATATCCGTCTGCAGGCCGACGGGCCACGCGTCCTTGATGTAGTCCGGGATCATTTGATAGATCCATTCCGCGTAGTCCTTGGTATGCCCTAGGCGTCGTCCTGCGTAGTGTTGAATGCCTTCATTCTTGATGGCGGTGTTAAAAGCGTCGTAGATTGCCTTGCAGTTAACCTGATTGTTCGCCGTATGGTTTCTCTGGATGAGCTGCCAGGCTCCCTTAAGCAGTTTTCGTTCATCCGCTTCATACTGGCTTGTGACCAGCGCGGTATACATGATGAATTCGTCCACCATGGCGGCTGTTTCGCGCAGGGTCTCAAAGCGGTTGTCGACGAGCTTCATGGTTTCCCACAGCTCCACCGCATCGTTGCAATGCAGCAGGCGGACGTGGCCAGTTTCAGGCCCCTGACTTTTTGCCCGCGTGGGGCCGAAGGTTCCTTGCGTCCAAGCGCTGTCAACTTTGGGGGAATTGATGAATTTCTTGAGCCGCAAGAAGTCGACATCCAGATTGGCCAGGGCGTTGTAGACATCGGTCAGCCCCTGTTTGGACAACATGTTCTTGACGTCGCCAACGACCTCGGAATACCCTTCATTGAGTTTTTTGGACTCAAAGGGGTCTGGGGTCCCGTCGCTCTTGCTGCCCTGGATGGTTTCGGTCGTCATCAGGGTCAGTCCGGCTTTCTTCTTCTTTTCGTACTTGCCTTTGGATCGGCTCCTGGACCATCGGTCCCAGGCCGTGCTGAGCCCTAGACCGACCACACTGCCGGCCAGAGCCACCGCCGCCGCAATCGGTCCACCCAGCACTGCGATGGTGGCGGTCAGTATGAATGTGGTGGCATTCATCGCCATGAATCGCTTTTGTGTGTCGAGGTAGCGCCCAATGCGCCTGGCTGTGTCGTGCCGTCCAATCGTGATGGATTGGCCTGCTTTTACCTTTTCTTCCACACCATGTGTAAGTGTTGTGAAGCGTATTTCGTCTGCTGGGGTTGGCATTCCGCCCTCCAAGTGCGTCAGCGGGGCACTTTAGCATTGGATATACGCGAGTGGAATAGAAAATCGACGGAGTATTGAGCGCTTTTGCGATCGAATTTGCAGCATTCGGCCTTGTTACAGATGCTGCATGATGTTTTAATAGTTACTATTAGTTGCATAGCAAGGAAGAGTGGTGTACAAAGCCTCTCCTCGGATGCTGCGTTTTTGCGCTTCATTTTGTTGTGGTGACGATTGCGGTCCCTTGTGACTACGTTTTTTAACCTTTTTGAGGGGAATCTATGTCTGATAGTTTGCAAAATTGGGTGGGTCGCAACCGTCCACCACGGGTCCAAATCACCTATGACGTTGAAATTGGCGACGCGGTAGAAAAGAAAGAGCTGCCCATGGTGGTGGGCTTGCTGGCCGACCTGTCTGGTCAGCCAGCCATTGCCCTGCCCAAGATGAAGGACCGCCGATTTGTCGAAATCGACCGTGACAACTTCAACGGCATCATGGCCAAAATCGCACCCCGGCTGGACCTCTCCGTTCCCGATGCGATGAAGGGTGAAGGCAATATCAAGGTCGAACTCAATTTCAAAGAGTACGACGATTTCCACCCGGAAGCCATTGTTCGCCAGGTTCCCCGTCTGGCTAAATTGCTGGAAGCACGCCAGCAATTGCGCGACTTGCTGGCCAAACTCGACGGCAACGATGAGCTCGACAGCCTCCTTGAAAACATCGTCCAAAGCACGGAAGAGCTCAAAACGATCCAGTCCCAGGCCAATGCCGATGCACCAGCGTCGGACGCCTCTTCGTCTTAACAGCTTTTAGGTTCGTGCAAGCGCACGTGCTTCAACATTTGGAACGGTGATTGACATGGCAACTACACAAGAAACGGGTGGCGCAGGCGCCGCCGGCACCACCAGCGAACTGGGTCTTCTGGACCGCATCGTGGTGGAGGGCAATATGGCGGTGGAGCCTTCCCAAAACCCCTACGCAAAGAAATTGATCGGCCAGTTTGCCTCGCAGATTCTGGACGAAGGCATGAAAACCAGCCCGGACAAGGGCGTGGTCGCAATGATCAACGAGCGGATTGCAGAGATCGACACGCTGCTGTCTGACCAGCTCAATGCCATCATGCATGACAGCGCATTCCAGAAATTGGAAGCCTCGTGGCGCGGTCTGCACGACATGGTGTTTGGCACCGAAACCAGTACGCGCCTGAAGCTGCGCCTGCTGAACGTGACCAAGAAAGAATTGCTCAAGGATCTGGAGTCCGCGGTGGACCACGACATGAGCGTGCTCTTCAAGAAGGTGTACGAGGAAGAATATGGCACCTTTGGCGGCCATCCTTACTCGCTGCTGATCGGTGACTACCAATTCGGCCGCCATCCCCAGGACTTGGCGTTGCTGGAGCGCATCTCCAAAGTGGCTGCAGCGGCCCATGCGCCCTTCATTGCAGCCGCAGCCCCCGCCTTGTTCGACATGAAGTCGTTCACCGAACTGGGTGTTCCGCGCGACCTCTCCAAGATTTTCGAAAGTGCAGAGCTGGCCACGTGGCGTGGCTTCCGCGACTCGGAAGATTCTCGTTATGTTTCCCTGGTGCTGCCAAGCTACGCCGCGCGCTTGCCTTATGGCGCCAAGACCATCCCGGTGGACAACTTCAATTTTGAAGAAGACGTGGATGGCAAAGACCACTCCAAGTACCTGTGGGCCAACTCGGCGTACCAGTTGGGTTTGCGCATTACCGATGCCTATGCCCAGTACGGATGGTCTACCGCCATCCGTGGTGTGGAGGGTGGGGGCAAAGTCGAGGGCATGACTGCCCATGCCTTCAAGACCGACGAAGGCGATGTGGTGCTGAAGTGCCCGACCGAAGTGCTGATTACCGATCGCCGCGAAAAGGAACTCAACGATCTAGGCTTCATTGCCATCGTCAACTCCAAAGGCTCCAACTTTGCAGCGTTCTTTGGTGGCCAAACCGTCAACAAGCCCAAGCTGTATGACAAGGACGCTGCGAATTCCAATTCCCAGTTGTCGGCCCGTCTGCCCTATGTGCTGGCGGCCTCCCGCTTTGCGCACTACCTCAAAGTCATCATGCGTGACAAGGTCGGCAGCTTCCAGACACGTGGGGAGGTAGAGATCTACCTGAACAACTGGATCTCGGCGTATGTATTGATCAACGAGGGGGCGCCGCAGGCCATGAAGGCACGCTTCCCGCTCAATCAAGCGCGCATCGATGTATCGGAAGTGCCCGGCAAGCCAGGCGCCTTCCGTGCCGTAGTGTTCCTGCGTCCGCATTTCCAGATGGAAGAGTTGACTGCCTCCATCCGTCTGGTGGCGGATCTGCCAGCACCTGCGGTCTGAAGCCTTTTTGATTAACTCAACCTGTTTGGATCATTTATGTTGTACCTAAGTATTGACACTATTAGCGGCAATTGCACAGAAAAAGGTTATGAAGACTGGATCATGCTCGACTCCTTTAGTTTGGGGGTGGCAAACTCATTGACGTCCAATGCTGGTAATAGCGAACGCACAAGCGGTGGTGTACAGATTTCCGAAATGAACTGTTCAAAAACCATGGACGTTGCTTCTTTGTTGCTTGCGGAGGCGTGTGCTGGCAACAAGAATCTTGGGGAAGTGATTCTGACCGTGACGCGTACGGATGGCGACGAGCAATTGGAATTGGTGAACTACACCTTGAGTGATGCAATGATTTCGAGCATCTCGACATCTGGTTCTGGTCACGGCGACCTGCCTCATGAAAGTTTTAGTATCAATTTCACTGCGATCGATGCAACGTACACGAAGCAGAAGCCCGAAGGTACTGCCGAAGGTACGGCCAACTTCTCGTGGGATATGAAGACACGCGAGAACAAATCCGCCGCTGGCGGCTAACCAAAGGCAAGCGTCTTGCGGGACGTCTGGCACCCACTAGTCGGATGAGGGATTTTTTGAATGGCAGAACTCATCCGTGGTGCCAGCATTCCGCTCTTCGAACGCTTGCAGGGCGGTGAGTCCGGCCAATTCGGGCAGGTCATGTCGCCGGCTCAACTTGAGCTCTCGATTGGGCGAGAGCTGTCGCGTTTGTTGAACACGCGGTCCAAATTGCTGGTGCGCGAGTTTCTGGAGAGCAGCGGAACCACCCTGGATTACGGCATACCGGATATGTCTGCCTTGTCATCGCGCTCGCAGTCCGACCTGGACTTGCTGCAGTCTGCAATTGCTAGGGCGATTGCCATGTACGAGCCCCGTTTGAAAAATGTGGTGGTGCGGGCCGCGTCATCTGCGACCGACACGACGACGCGGGTGGCAATTACCGGAGCGGTCACCATCGACATGAAGTTGCGCCCCCTGAATTTTGAACTTCAAATTGACCCACGCCACGGCGGCTTGGCAAAGGCGAATTGACGGTGGCTGAAGTCATACACAGCGATCTGCTCCAGTACTACAAGCGTGAACTGACCTATTTGCGCGAGCAAGGCTCCGACTTTGCGGCGCGCTATCCCAAAGTGGCGTCTAGTTTGGCCTTGCATGGTTCAGAGTCCTTGGATCCGCATACCGAACGGCTGATTGAGTCCGTCGCTTTTTTGGCAGCGCGTGTGCACCAGGACCTGGACCGCGAGTTCCCCCAGGTCGCGGCTGCGCTGCTGGACAATTTGTGTCCCTCTCTGGTGCAGCCAGTGCCTTCTATGTCCATTGCCCAATTTCAGTTGGACCCGACGCAGGGCAAGGTCACCTCCGGTTTTCAGGTGCCTCAGCATTCGGCACTCTATGCCAATGCGTCGGATGGTCAGCAATGCCGCTTCCGCACGGCTTGGCATTCGGTGCTGTGGCCTGTCAGCGTGACCGCTGCCGTTTTGGAGGGCGGTAGCAATGCCGTGCGGCTGACCTTTGAGTGCGGTGTCGGCGCAGATTTTGCTGAGTTGGAAATCGACTCCCTGCGCATTCACCTGCACGGCGACTGGATGACGACGATTCCGCTCTACGAGTTTTTGGTGGCTGACGTAGCGACAGTGAGCCTCACTCCCGAGGGCGAACCCACCCGATTCCTTCCTGCGAACTCATGGCGAGAAGTGGGCTATGGCGAGGATGAGAATGTATTGCCACTGCCGCCCAACGCACAGCCCGCATATGGGTTGATGCAGGAGTATTTTGCGTTTCCGAACAAGTTCCACTTTTTTGACCTTTGCAATTTGCGCGGCAGACTGGGTAAGGGGCGGCGCTTTGAGGTGCGTCTGGTCATGGGGCAGCCCGCGCGGGGAATTGCAGGTATTGATGCGGACCAATTTCAACTTGGATGCACACCTATCATCAATCTGTTTCCGCGGACCAGTGAGCCCCTGTTGATCGACCAGAAGCACTATGAATACCGTTTGGTAGCCGACCGCCAGCGCGAAGCCAGTACAGAGGTGCACTCCATTGTGTCGGTCACGGCATCCGATCCAAACGCGCAACGCCCCGTTGTTGTGCCCAGCTTCGCCGCGCTGAGCCATGCGGGAGCCGGTGCTCCGACCTGTTATTGGTCTGCCCGACGAGAACAAAGTTTGCGTCACGACATCTCCGGCACTGACGTATTCCTTTCGTTTGTGGATCAGACCAAGTCGCTGACGACACCGCCGCAACCCGTGGTCTACGCCAATGTGCTGTGCACCAACAGAAGGTTGGCTGAGCAGGTTCCCCGCAACGCGCGCATGGTGGCGGAAGGCATCTCTGACACTGCCGCCGTACGCTGCCTGTATGAGCCCACCTCGCAGCGCAACCCCCCGCTGGGCAGTGAAACGCTTTGGCGGTTGGTCTCGCTGTTGACTTTGAGCCATCAGTCGTTGGTAGATGGCTCCACCGGCAAAGACCAGTTGCGTGAGATGTTGGGGCTTTTTGCATCCGATAGCACGCGTGACCACGAGCAGATCCGGGGTATTCGCAGTTTGAAGGCGCGCAGTGTCACGGGCCATATTGGGACCGAGGCTTGGCGCGGGTACTGCCGGGGCACGGAAATCTCGCTGGAGTTTGACGAAGAGGCCTTTGTGGGTGGGTCGCGGCTTCTCATGTCGGCGGCACTGGCTCGCTTTTTTGCCTTGTACACCTCGGTCAATTCATTTGTGCAATTGCGGGTGTACCGCGGTGATGAGATATGGAAACAATGGGAACCGATGAGCGGCCGCCAGCTGGTTCTCTAGTCCAAGGACTGGTGGCCAAGCCGCAAGGCTATAACCTCTTTCAGGCCATTAGCCTGCTGGAGCGTGAAGTCCGTGCGCGTGAGCCAACACCGACGCCGCAGCGCGACGCGATGCAGCTGCCTGTGCGTTTGCGCTCTGTGGTCTCTCTGGGTTTTCAGGCCAGCGACGTCAGCAACGTGAGCGAGGACGATTCGCAGAGTGCACCGTTTGTCTTGCGCACACCCGTGTTGTCGCTTGCGGGAGCGCAGGGTCCGCTGCCCCTGCCATTTACCGAGATGGTATTGGAGCGCAATGCCGCGCGTGACTACGCCACAGCAGACTTTCTCGATATCTTCAATCACCGTTTTCTGGCCTTTCTGTACCGTAGCCGCAAGAAGCACAACATGGGGCTCAATGGCCTGGCGCCGGCGGCGTCACCACTGGCCTCCTGCCTGGATGCACTTAGCGCACTGGGACTGAAGGCTGGCGTGCGTGCGCCAGATGGTGATGCTGGATGGCTTGAGCACGCAGGCTTGTTGGGTGGTGCACCCCGGTCGATCGCTGGCTTGCTGGCGATGTTGTCCCATCGCCTGGACGTGCGTGCTTCGGCCAGGCAATTTTGTGGTGGCTGGCGTTTGCTGGAGCCCGCGGATGTGCTGCGTCTTGGTGGGCGAGGGAGATCGCCCAGGCTTGGTCGCTCGGCCGCCTTGGGTCAGCGGGTCTGGGATCAAAGTGCCGGTGTTTGCATCACATTCCATGGGCTGCGGCTGCCTCGCTTGCAGCAACTGCTAAAGGGAGGCAGCGAGCACGCATTGCTGGGTTGGATGGTGCGCCGCTACCTGTCACAAGACCTCGACGTTGAAATCGTGTTGCAGGTTCGACCTGACGACTTGCCGCGTGCTGCGCTAAGTGCCCAGCAGCCCTTGCGCCTGGGTTGGACCTCTTGGTTGGTTTCGCGGCCAGCCTCTTTGGTGGATTTGCCGCCAGTGCGCTTCAAGCTCGCTGAGTCTGCGGCAGCGCCACAATGAAGAAGGGCGCCTGACCGTGGAAATAGACACCCGCACCCTTCTTGGCAAATTGAACCCGGAATGCAAGCGCGCTCTGGAGCGTGCAGCCGAGCTTTGCGTTCAACACACGCATTACAACGTCGAAGTCGAGCACTTTTTCTTCATGCTCATGGACAGTAACGCGCCCGACTGGAAGGTGCTGCTGGCTCACTTCGCGATCCAACCCGATGCCATTGCGCAGCAGTTGCAGCAGGCGATGGACCATTTCAAGCGCGGCAATGCACGAACCCCGGCCCTCTCGCCCCACTTGGCTCCTTTGTTGCAGGAAGCCTGGTTGCTGAGTTCCATGCTTCTGGGCGAGCAACGGATCCGCTCCGGGACGGTGCTACTGGCTGCCTTGGAGGTGGATGCCGTGCGCGGCGTGTTGTTGGAGTCGGCGCCCGGACTCTTGCAAATCCCGCGCGAATCTTTGCGCAATGGTTTGCCCGAATGGTTGCGTGGCTCCAGCGAGGACAGCCGCAGTCACTCAGGCAACATCGTTAGCGGCGCGATACCGGCGGTTGCGGTTGCGGCTGGTGCAGGGGCAGGGGCAGCTGCACAGATGCCGAGTCGTTCGGGTACCCATGGAAATACGCCTTCGCTGGACCAATACACCGTAGACCTGACGGAATGGGCACGGCAAGGACAGATTGATCCCATTCGCGGCCGAGATGCTGAGATTCGCCAGCTTATCGACGTGTTGCTGCGCCGCCGCCAAAACAACCCGATTCTCACGGGTGAAGCTGGTGTTGGCAAAACGGCCGTAGTCGAAGGTTTTGCGCAGCGCGTGGTGCAAGGGCTGGTGCCCGCTGCGCTGCAAAATGTGTCGGTACGTTCACTCGACTTGGCGCTGCTCCAGGCCGGGGCTGGCATCAAGGGTGAGTTTGAAAATCGCTTGAAGTCTGTCATCCACGAAGTCAAGGCGTCGGCGCAACCCATCATCCTGTTCATTGACGAAGCCCATCAACTGATTGGTGCGGGTGGGGCGGAAGGTCAGGGCGATGCCGCCAACCTGCTTAAGCCTGCGCTGGCACGGGGCGAGTTGCGCACCATCGCTGCGACCACCTGGGCTGAATACAAGAAGTATGTGGAGCGTGACCCGGCCTTGGCGCGGCGGTTTCAGGTAGTCAAAGTCGACGAGCCCACGGAAGAGGTCGCCATCGAGATGCTGCGCGGCATGGTGGCCACGTTGGAGAAGCACCATAACGTGGAGATTGTGGACGACGCTGTCCGTGATGCCGTCAAGCTGTCCCATCGCTATATCACCGGCCGCCAGTTGCCGGACAAGGCCATCAGCGTGCTTGACACGGCGTGCGCTCGCGTAGCGGTCGGTCAGAGTGGTTTGCCGCCGGAGCTGGAGAATTTGGAGCGAGAGATTGCCAACGCCGAGGTTCAGTTGCGGATCTACAGGCGCGAGAGTGCTGCGGGCAGAGACCATGCCAGTGCCATCCAGAGCCTGACGGCTGAGATCGCCCGGTACAAGCAGGATAAGGAACGACTGGACGAGAAGCTGGCGGAAGAAAAACGGGCGGTTGCGGAGATCATTGTGTTGCGTCGCCGTCTTGCCCAGCAGGCAGATGCCAACACCCCCGTCGACAGTGGTGAAGATGTGGGATGGACCTCCGCCAATCTGGTACGGCTTGAGAAGGGGCTGGAAGCCATCCGCAGTGATGAGCCCCTCGTCCCCGTCTACGTCGATTCGGCGGCGGTGGCGGCGGTGGTGTCAGGCTGGACGGGCATCCCCATTGGCAAGGTGCTGGCGGATGAGTTGCACACGGTGCTGCACCTCAAGGAGCGCCTGGCCGAGCGGGTGGTGGGGCAGGACGCGGCACTGGATGCCATCGCCCGGCGCGTGCGCACCTCTCGCGCGGACCTGGATGATCCGGGCAAACCGGTCGGTGTCTTCATGCTGGTGGGCCCCAGTGGTGTGGGCAAGACAGAAACCGCCTATGCACTGGCCGATCTGATGTACGGCGGCGACCGCAACATGGTGACCGTGAATATGTCGGAGTTCCAGGAGGCACATTCGGTCTCCAACCTCAAGGGTGCGCCACCTGGTTATGTCGGCTATGGCAAAGGCGGTGTGCTGACAGAGGCGGTGCGGCGTCGACCGTACAGCGTGGTGCTGCTGGACGAAATGGAGAAAGCCCATCCGGATGTGCTGGAGTTGTTCTTCCAGGTGTTTGACAAAGGCACGATGGAAGACGGCGAAGGCGTGCAGATCGATTTCAAGAACACGCTTATTTTGTTGACATCCAACGCGGCACAGGACGTCATTACCCAGGCCTGTGCGGGCAACGTGCGCCCCTCTGCCAGCGCATTGGTGGAAGCGCTGCGCCCAGAATTGCTGCGGCAGTTCTCCCCCGCCTTTCTGGGGCGCTTGACCCTGGCGCCCTACTACCCCCTGGGAGACGCGCAGATACGCGCCATTGTGCGGCTCAAACTCGCCAAACTGGCGCAGCGTTTTGCCAACAACCACAAGGCCGTGCTGACCTGGGGTGCGGAGGTGGAAAATGCCATCGTCGCCCGCTGTACCGAGGTTGACAGTGGTGCCCGCAATGTGGATCACATCCTGTCGCATGCCTTGCTGCCGGAGTTGTCGCGGCGCGTGCTGGAGTGCATTGCCACGGCGGATGACTTCAATGCCGTGGTTGTGCGGCTGGATGGTACGGATCAGTTTCAGTTCGACTTTGCACTGACATCCGAGGACTGACCGGCAATGCGCGAGGGATTTACCCAACAGAACTCCGTGATGAGCGTGACTACGCCGTTCGGCGCGGATGCTTTGATTCTGGATACTTTCCACGGGGTGGAGGCGCTTTCCCAGCCGTTCAAGTTTTCGCTGACGATGCGCGCAGCCAAGGCGACGCTGGACCCTGCCACCATCGTAGGCGCGACCATCACGGTCAAACTTCAGGTGCCCAAGGGGCCGAAGCGCTATTTCAGTGGTATTGCCTCCCGCTTTCTGTATGCGGGAGGGGACGACGCGTTCTCCTTCTATACCGCAGAGATGGTCCCTACCCTGTGGCTGCTGACACTCAGCCGCGACCGCAAGATCTACCAGAAGAAGACAGCGGCCGACATCATCAAGGAGGTGTTGGGGGATTTTGCCGTGGTGTTTGATGCCAAACTCACTGGTACCTACGGTGTCCGCGAATACTGCGTCCAGTACGATGAAACTGCGTTCGACTTCATCTCCCGGCTCATGGAGGAAGAAGGTATCTTCTACTTCTTCACGTTTGCCGATGGCGTGCACACCATGGTGCTGGCGGATGCCGCCAGCGCGCACAAGGCGTGCACCGATGCCACCGACTTGAAGTATTTTCCGGACCAGGATGGCCGTCGGCGCATGACCATCGTCAACCAGCTGGAGTTGGAGAGCCGGCTGGTGTCACAGAAATTCGAGTTCGGTGATTTCAATTACCTCACACCCACCACGGCGCTGAAAGCCGAAGTGGACGGCACCCTCGGCAAAGGCAAACAGTTTGTCTATCCTGGCAACCATGTCGTCGCTGCGGACGGCACTCAGCGCGCTACGGTGCGTTCGCAGGCGAGCCAGAACCAGGGCGTGATCTGTCGCGGTACGAGCTACAGCTATCCGCTGACGGCGGGTACCAAATTCAACCTGACAGACCATCCCCGCACCGCGCTCAACACGGCACTGGTGTTGCGCTCGGTGACGCACTGGGCCAGCGCGGCGCAGTATTGCAATGCGTTTGAAGCGTTTGACGCCACGGTGCCGTACCGCACTCCGCGGCACACCGCCTTGCCACGGGTGTCAGGCAGCCAGACAGCCTTCGTGGTCGGACCGTCAGGAGAGGAAATCTGGACGGATGAACACGGGCGTATCAAGGTGCAGTTCCACTGGGACCGGCTGGGCGCCAAGGACGACAAAAGTTCTTGTTGGGTGCGGGTTGCGCAGTCCTGGGCCGGTAAGGGCTGGGGCAGCTTGTTCTTGCCCCGGATTGGGCAGGAAGTGGTCATTAGCTTTGTGGACGGCGACCCGGACCGCCCGCTAGTGACGGGCAGCGTCTACAACGCGGAGAACGCGCCACCGGTGACCCTGCCATCGATGCAGACCCAAAGCACGATCAAGTCGCGCTCCTCAAAAGAAGGCGCTGCCGGCAATGAGATGCGCATGGAAGACAAAAAAGATTCCGAGGAGTTTTACTTTCACGCCCAAAAAGACATGAAGGTGGAGATTGAAAACGATCTAACCACCATGCTCCACAAGGGCGCTGAGATCCACACGCTGGAAAAAGGCGACCGCACCGTGGATGTTCAGACCGGCAAGGAAACCCACAACGTCAAGGGCACGCGGGAATTGACCATCACCGGCAACGAAACACACACCAACAAAGCAGATTTCAAGCAGGTGGTCAGTGGCAAGTACGAGCTCAAGGTGACAGGAGACTTGCTGATTGATGTGACCGGCTCCATCACCATCAAGTCAGCCAGCAGTGTGTCGAGCAAGGCCGGCACCACGTTCACCAATGAGGCGGGTACAGCCTTGACCAACAAGGCCGGAACGGAGCTGACCAATCAGGCGGGCACCGGACTCAAGAACAAAGCGGGTACCACGTTGGACAATGAAGGGGCCATGGTCAACAACAAAGCGTCTGCGACACAAACGGTCGATGGCGGTGGCATGCTGACCCTCAAAGGCGGCATGGTGAAGATCAACTGATATGGACGCAACCTCCTCCACCGCCACGACGGAGACCATTGAGCAGTTCGATGCTGAGGGGCGACTGACACAGCGCTCCGGTCTGCGGGCGGGCATCTTGCATGGTGACTTCAGTGCGTTTGGTACCAACGGAATCACGCTGCTCAAGGCCACTTACGTCGAGGGGGTTCTGGATGGGGGGCTGACGACGCGGGATGAGCAAGGTCGCTTGTTGCAAGAGGCCAGTTATTCAGCGGGTGTGCAGCATGGTCTGACGCGTGTTTACCTAGCGGGTCGACTCTGTATGGAGCAGAACTACCAGCGGGGAGTACTGCACGGCCCAAGTGTCATGTATTCCGAGGCAGGCGAAATTTCTTCCAAGCAGATGTATGTGCAAGGGCTGCTCGAAGGCGAGGCTGTTTATCTGAACGAGGGCCGTATGGTTCGCAAAGTGGCTTACCGCGGAGGGGTGCAAAACGGAGAGGCGGTGGATTTCAACCGCGACGGAAAACCCGTGCAAAAGGCCTTCTACAAAGACAATCTGCTGGATGGCACCGTGACACGGTTTTGGCCCGATGGGAAGATTCTGGAGATGCAGGACTACAAAGCGGGCAAGCCAGTATCTGCTCTGCGCAGTTTCGATCAGAATGGTGACGAAATGCACAGCGCCAGTGCCAAGCCCGGCATAATGCAGCGGCTCGAACAACTGGTGAAAGGCTGAACATGGGGATTCAAGTAGCCATGGGCGCCAATCTTCAGTGCAGCTTTGGCGCAGCGCCGGGTACGCTGATGGTGCTGCCCGCCAACAAAGTCCTGACGGGCACCCCGGCGGCCAACATCATGGACAACAAGCCCATGGTCAACATCCTGCCGTTTGGCATGTGCAACTGCCCGGCGAATCCCATGGTGGCCGCTGCGACGGCGGCGGCACTCGGTGTGTTGACCCCTATGCCATGTATTCCTGTCACCGCTGCGCCTTGGGCACCGGGCGCTCCTACCGTACTGGTGGGAGGCATGCCAAGTTTACAAAACTCTTCCAAGTTAATGTGCAATTGGGGTGGTGTGATCCAGATCCTGGTACCAGGACAGACGACCGTCATGGTTCCCTAAAGTGAGGTTACTAGCGCATGCAATACACATTTTCAATGACACCGCGAATGGTGACCCTGGCCGCGGTGTGTGTCATCTTGCTCTGCGTTCTGCTTTTCCTGGTTGGTATGGAGATCGGGCAGAAGATGGCAGGTCAGACGATCAACGTGCAAGTCCCAGACGTTTCCAAAGCCTTGCCCGCACCACCAAAGTTGCCGGGTGTTGCGGAATTGGCGGCACCCTTGGCCCCCACAACCAAACCATGAACATGACCAAGAAAGACGAGAGCGTATCCATGCAACACGGGCCACGATCCATGACGCGCCATGCTGTGCAGTGTTTGGCAATATTTGCTGGTGCATGGCTGACCGCAGGGGCACATAGCGCAACCCCGGCTCCCGTGCTTATGAAGCCGGCTGCCGTAGTGGAGGCGCCTGCACCCGCACCGGTGCTTCCCACCACAACGCTGGTCAAGGTGGCGGATGGGCGCTTGCTGGCGCCGGACATCGCGCGCATTGTTAACCGTGGCGAGCTTATCGTGGCCATGCTGGGCGTGGATTCGCCACCGTTCTTTTATACGCGCAACGGCGAACTGGTGGGGTTGGAGGTCGACCTGGCCAAGGCTATCGCCAAAGAGCTCAAGGTGACCGTGCGCTTTGATCGCAGCGCCCAGACTTTCAACGAAGTCGTGGCCGTGGTGGCACGGCAGGAAGCGGATTTGGGGGTTAGCAAACTCTCGCGCACCTTGGCGCGCGCCCAGACCATCAGTTTTACCGATCCGTACCTGCGCTTGAACCATGCATTTATTTTGAACCGGGTCAAGTTTGCAGAGTTAGCCCGGGATCGGCCATTGCCCACGGTCATCCGCGGTTTCAAGGGTTCGATTGGTGTGATCGCCAAATCATCCTTTGCCGACTACGCCGTCAAGAATTTCCCCAATGCCGAGATACGGGAATTCCCAAGTTGGGGAGACGTACTCAAGGCGCTTGAAAAAGGTCAAATCATGGCGGCCTATCGCGATGAATTCGAGATCAAACGCCTTCTGAAGATTGATCCCACCGTATCGCTGACGCTGCGCACCGTGACATTCAAGGACCTGGAAGACAGCCTGGGAATTGCTGTGGGCATCCAGGATCCGACCTTATTGGCGTTCGTCAATCAGTTCCTCGCGGAGGGAACGGAGAAATTGACCATCGATAAGGTTCTCAAGGCAGTGTCGCAATAAAGGCTGACGGAAATTCCTCCATGATTGATTCTAAAAAACTATACGCACTCGCACTCAACCCCTGGGTCGTGGTTTCCATGCTGGCCGCGGGGTTTGCGCTGGGGCTGTACCAGCCTGGCGTGGCGCGCAACCTGGGCATTGTTGGTGATGTTTATGTCGACATGCTCAAAATGATTGCCTTGCCGTTCATGGTGTCCGCTGTGATATTTAGCTTGCAGCGGCTGTTTCGTGAAGGTGGCGCGGGCAGCTTGTTGGCGCGCGTGGGAGCGGTTTTTGTCGTGTTTTCCATTGTGGTCGCTGCCTTGGGTGCCGCCACCCTGTTGGTGATCCGTCCAGGCGAAGACTTGTCTGTCCAGACCCGCCAGACCTTCGGCAAGATTGTCGGCAATGATCTCAACTCCAGTGACACCGTGATGAGTCTGCAGGGCATTGATGCGCCAGCCAAGTCGGTCAACTTTGCCGACGTGTTGGTGAGCATTGTTCCCTCCAACATCTTCGCAGCGTTGGCTGGGGGAGAAACGCTCAAAGCACTCGTGTTTGCCTTGATGTTTGGTTTCGCGGTCGGGCAGGTGCCGTCGCGGATTGCGGATGGACTGACCTATTCCTTGGAGACGATTTACCACGCCTGTCAGACGCTCATGCGTTGGCTGAACTACCCCTTGCCCATCATCCTGTTGTGCATGAGCGCGTCGCAGATGGCCAAGACCGGGTTGGGGCCGCTGCAGGCGATGGCTCAGTTTGTATTGGCTTTCGCGGTCGCTTCGCTGTTGGCCCTCGCCTTGGCGACCCTCATCATCTGGAAGCGATCGAACGCCAGCCTGGGCCAGACTTTGGGGGCCTTGCGTGGGCCTTTTGCATTGGCGCTGGCTACGCGCAGCAGTGCTACTTGTATGCCCATCATGATTGAGGGGCTGGTGGATCGTTTGGGGTTTGCCCGTTCCCGCGTCGAATTGTTAGTGCCCCTGAGTGTGTCGTTGCTGCGTGTGGGGCCGGTTATTTACTATGTTGCGGCCACGCTTTTCATTGCACAGCTCTATGGCCG
Source organism: Rhodoferax saidenbachensis (assembly GCF_031457975.1). Lineage (GTDB taxonomy): Bacteria > Pseudomonadota > Gammaproteobacteria > Burkholderiales > Burkholderiaceae_C > Allorhodoferax > Allorhodoferax saidenbachensis_A. The sequence goes on along the minus strand of NZ_JAVDXO010000005.1, from coordinate 44,620 downwards.
CGTGTTGGGCCCGAGCGAGCTGGCCATCGTCATGGCGGCATCTATTCTTGCGGGTTTTGCGTCAGCAGGCATGACAGGTTTGCTGACAGTGTCACTTGTCGGCCTCACCTGCAGCTATTTGGGGCTGCCATTTGAGGCAGCATTCATTCTCTTTTTGGCCGTGGACCCAATTTGCGACATGCTGCGAACGCTGGTCTTGGTCATCGGCAACAGTGCTGCGGTTTCCGTGGTTTGTGCGAAACCCTTGAAGATATAGAGGGCACGCTGGATGTCACGAATTGGTGTGTTTGGCGGAATGGGCCCTTTGGCCACAGTCGATTTCATGGAGAAATTGGTTCGACTGACGCCTGCCACGCGTGACCAAGACCACATTCCTTTGTTGGTTGCCAGTTTGCCCCACACACATGACCGTTCCAGTGCCATCTTGGGCCGTGGCCGTGACCCGCTTCCACAGTTGCTGCAAGGCATCGACCTGCTCAACCATGCGGGTGTTGGTGTTATCGCTATCCCTTGCAATTCTTCGCACCATTGGTTTGCGCAGTTGCGCGAACGGAGTCAGGCACCCTTGCTGCATATTGCCGAGGCCAGCGTGGCGGCTGTGCCCCGATCACATGCGACACGCGTTGCAATCTTCGCGACGCGGGGAGCGTTGCTGTCTGGCTTTTATCAACGCTCTCTTCAGGAGCAGGGTCTCGACTATTTCTTACCGGATCCAGATGGAGCGCAAAACGAGGTTGACGTGTGTATCCGGGAGGTCAAGGCGGGTCGCTTCAATGTGGCAGGCTCCTCGCTGGAGCGAGCCTGTGTTGCTGCCGCCGCCGCAGGTGCTACGGCCCTGATCATGGGTTGTACCGAGATTCCCATTGCAAGCCGACACGCGGACACGGCCGGATTAACGCTGATTGACAGCTCATTGGAGTTGGCGCGTGCCAGCGTCGGATATGCCCTTGAGCGTGGGTGGAACAGGCCGGGATGGGACTCCTGAAAACGCTGGCCTCCAATCCCCTGATGCTGCTGCTTTGCCTGCTGGCGGGTGCGGCAGTAGGGAGTGCGGCACCGGAGGTAGCCGAGCTCGCGTTTGTGTTGGGACAGGTCTACCTGGCCTTGATCAATATGGTGGCTATCCCTCTTATGGTGGTGGCTACTTTCTTTGGTCTGCGCCAGACGCTGGCATTGCCGCAACCTGCGCGCAGAAGTTTCATGATTGTGGTGCTGGCAGTGGGCTTGGTGTTTGCATCGGCGCTGCTCGGAACGATTTTTGGCTATGTGACCGATCCAGGAAGCAGCCTGAGTGTGGCAAACCGCGCGTATCTGGGATCTGTTGTGCTCAGTTCGGCCGCAGGCAACACCGAACTCTCCCTTTTTGATATAGATACCCAGAACACGGCCTCTGCTGTCCATGCCTGGGGTACTTTTTTGCCGGACAATTTTTTCAAAGCACTGGCGCTGGGCCAGCCGCTTGGAATTCTGATCTGTGCCATTTTGTTCGGATTGGCCTTTGCGTCCATGGGCAAGACCCGGAGCAACGTGTTGATGGGGATTTTTGAGGCCATCTACCGCACCTTCGAAACGATTATTTCCCGGGTGAACCTGCTTATCCCGGTTCTGGTGTTTGGCTTGGCAGCGCACTTTGCGGCCAGTGCGGATGGCCAGGTTTTGCGATCCATGAGCTCCTTCATCGCAACGTTTGTCGGACTGTCGTTGCTACTTGCCACATTCGCCACAGTGCTGGTATGGCGAAACTCAGCAGCGCCTTTGTTGACGGTGCTGTCTTGCCTGAAAACACCCGCCTTGATCAGCTTGACGTCAGCCAGCTCTACGGCTGGCGTGCCGGACACCATTCGTGCCATGAGTGCCAAGCTCGGATATAGCCGGGGCATCGTTGAGCTGGTGGTGCCCGCGGCCTCTATTTTTGTACGTGCCGGCTCTGCCGTGTATTTCGCACTGCTGGCGGTCTTCGTCGCCAATATTTATGGACACGCGTTGGATGGCACCGGGTTGATGCTGATTTGTCTGGGGGCCACGATGTCGGCTTTTGCATCGGCCGGGACCAGCAGTTTTGCGGTGGTTGCTTCGGGGAGCGTGGTGCTGTCGCTGCTGAACTTGCCTGTAGAGGCAGCGCTGGCACTTTTCCTGGCAATTGACCTGATTTGTGAGGCACCACGCAATCTGCTCTCCACGCTGTGCTGTTGCGTATTGATTGTCTTGGTGTGCCAAGGGCTTCCTTCTGAGCGTACCGATGCAAAGCAAGGCGACGATGTGGAGGTAGCTGCCCCGGTTCAGTTCTCGTTCACCCGGACGAGTGCGTCGCTGGCAGTCATTTGCTGCATAGTCCTGGCCAGCTTGATTGTGGTGGTTGGGATTGGCGTTGGACAAAGGGCCGGCAGTCCGGGCGTTGGACGGCCCAGTGCTGCTCTTTCTGGGGAATTGCTAGTGGATAATCCTTTGAATACAAAATGATTACCTATCTGAAGCACATCCTCCTGGCTTTTGCATTGCTCCAACTCACAGGCTGCGGAGTGTTGGATTACATCATTCCCAAAGGCATGATGGATTTCGCGTCGCCAAAAGGGACGAAGCTGGGGTGGGACAGCGTCACTATTTCGGCTGCCAATGACGCCAACCTCAATAGTCCTGTGGCGCTGGACATCGTCGTGCTCAAGGACGATGCCTCTTTGAATATGTTGGCTACTCTGCCCGCTGCGAAATGGTTCGCTACGCGGGGTGAGATGGAAAAGACGTTCCCTCTGGTGATCAATTACAAAAGCTTCGAGGTCGCACCCGGCCAGACATTGCGTATCGCCGCGTCCGAATTCGGATCTGCGCGAGTGGCTGGCGTCATGATGTACGCCGACTATTTGACACCTGGTGAGCACCGGATCCGGGTAGACCAGCTACAGGGTACTGTGTTGGTTCAGCTGGGCGCCCGCGATTTCACAGTTACCGCGCAGTCGCCCAAATGAACCCCGGAGCAGCCATGTTGAATGACATAAAAAACCTTTCCCATGGACCAGCAACAGGAGGCGGGCGATGAATAACCCAGGTTCACCGCGCGCGCGGATTCAGTGGCACGAGGGCATGTTGCTCTCGCCGCAGCACTTTCAACAAGAGTCTGGTCGTGTGGATGCCTTACTGGCGTGGCAAATGCAAGTCGCAGTGCCTTTTGCCTGGGGTGTACGGCGACTCAAAATAGACACTGCCTTATTGGCTGCCGGTATTTTGAGAGTGGTCCAGCTGGAAGCGGTGATGCCAGATGGCACGGCCGTTGTGCATTCTGCACAAGACGTACAGCATGGCGTTTTGGAGTTGGATTTGGGTCCTTATGCGACGGCCATGTCGAATGCGGCGATAGATATCTACCTTGCCCTGCCCGTTTCGCCCAGTATGCGATCCAATGGTTCGCCTTCACGCTTTCGTTCCGTAGCGACAGTGGCAGTTGAGGATGAGGTTTCTGAGGCGTTGCCAGCAGATGTGCCGCGGCTGCTTCCCAATTTGTCGCTTCTCGCGGGTGCTACGCCATCGGGTCTCTACACCAGCTTCAGGTTGGCCACTGTGTTCAAGGACAATGAGGTCATCAAATTGGGCCCGGCATTGCCGCCCCTGCTGGAGGTTCCCAAAGAGGGGGAGTTTTGGGAGCGTCTCTCCACGTTTGTGGCGCAATTGCGCGGCAAGGCCGCCTTTGTGGCCAAGCAGACTGCGGTGCCTTCCTCGCGCACGGAAGACCGTTTGGCCTACCTGGAGCAGCGTGAGCGTCTGCGCAACCTGATGACAGGTTTGCCCCTGGTCGAGGCTGTGATGCGGACACCTGCCTTGCATCCCTACCAATTATTTCTGTCTCTTTGCAGTCTTTTAGGGCCCTTGAGTCTCTTGCGTCCCGGCGGTCTCCCGCCGGTACCACCGGAATACGACCATGCGGATCCGCTGGCGACGCTGACCCCGGTTTTGGCAGCCCTGCAGGGGGCGTTGGACGAAATCAGCCAAGACTACCGCGAGTTCAAGTTTGAATTCCGCCATGCCGCATTTGAAATCGTGTTGCAGAGCGAGTGGATGGCGCCTCAACTCATCGTGGGTCTGCGGGGGCAGCCAGAGCGTGAATTGATTGCCTGGATGGAGGGGGCCATTGTCGGGTCACAGTCCACGTACGGCTCCTTGCGCGAGCGCCGGGTCTTGGGGGCTGAGCGGCTGTTCATCGAATCGTCCAAGGAGCTGGGTGTACGTGCCAGTGCAGGTTACACCTTGTTCTCTATCAAACTCGATGAGACATTGATTTTGGCCGCAGAGTCATTGGTGATTAGCAACTCTGCCGAAAGTGCTATGGCGCAGCGTCCTCAAGAGATGGTGCTGTTCGTCAAAGGCTGAGGCTAAAACAGGAGCAATTTGCGCATGGCCCGTCAGATCCGAGAAAAACACGAAGACGACCATTTGATCGCGCAATTTCGCGCGTTCTTTGCCGAGGTTTCCAAAGCGCAGACCCGTGCGATGGAGATGCGCGAGATCAATCCCGATGCCGCCGCCGCGGCGGTGAGTAAGGATCTGGAGCAGTTGATCGAACTTCAGACCCTGGAGTCCAAACGCGAAGGCAGTCGCTCGGAACTGCAAAGCATTGCCGATGCGCGCTACCTTAAAGCGGCCCTGGCGGACGAGATTTTGCTCAACACCGAATGGGTTGGGCGCGATCGCTGGACCGACCATTTGTTAGAGGCCTCGCTGTTCCGGACGAGTTTTGCGGGTGACCGTATCTTTGAAAAGATCGAGGAGTTGCTGTCCAATCGCGAGCCGTCGCTGAGGCCTATCGCGGCACTCTACCTGTTCGCTCTGGCCCTGGGGTTTCAGGGCAAGTTCCGCGGTGCGGTAGCGACCGAGCGTTTCGCGGGTTACCGTGCCGAACTGTTCCAGTTTGTATACCAACGCCAAGCCGATTTGTCGGGCCGCGACCGCGTGTTGTCCGAGCGTGCCTATGCCAGCACCTTGTCGCATCTCTCCCCGCGCAAGATGCCAACACTGAGCCGTTGGTCGGTCATCTTCCTGGTCGGTGTGCTTGGGCTTTTGGCAGTGTCTGAAATGCTGTGGCTCTGGCAATCGTGGCCAGTGCGTGATGTGCTGCAAAGTGGCACGGGCACAAGCCAGGAAGGTGCCAAATGAGCATCTTGCGGGACAACCTGTTCCTCGCCTCTCTGGCCCTGCTGACCCTGATCGTCTTGGCCGTTCTGGGCCTGGTTCTTTACTTTGCAATGCGCAGTGCCTCTGCCAAGCCTGGCAGCGATCCCAAGCTGGCCAAACTGCGCTTTGACTCTTTGCGCAACTCGTTTCGCCAAGCGGTCGAGTTGATCGAAGGAAATATCGCCGCACGCTCGGAGCGTTACGCAATCCCCTGGGTATTGGTGTTGAACGAAGGATTGGAGCAACGCGGGCTGCCGATTGAGCAATCTGGCGTGCCCAGTGCGCTGAGTTCGGAAGCCGCCTCGGCGGCCACCTCACAAGGCATTTCTTGGCATTTCTTCGACAAAGGTGTTGTTGTGGAAATGCAGGGGGCCTATCTGGGCTCTCCAGACGACGAAAATGCGGCCGAAAAACCCTGGGACGAATTTCTCAGCCTGTGCCACAAATACCGCCCCCAGCGCCCATTTGATTCGGTCGTGATCACGGTGCCCGCCGCCATGCTGATGGATACGAGCCCAGACGCCGCGCTGGAATTGGGCAAGATGGCACGGCTGGCCCATCGCAGGTTGTGGCTTGCACAAAACCGTTTCGCCATGCGCTTCGCCGTATACGTTGCGATTTCAGGGTGCGAAAAGATTGAGGGCTTTGCAAGCTTTGCACGGACCTTGCCTGAACCCATGCGTGCTGGCATGTTGGGCTGGTCCTCGCCGTATGACCTGTCGACCACTTACCAAGACACCTGGGTGGGCGAAGCACTCGACGGTGTGGTACGCACCATTTCCGATACGTCTGCGGAGCTGTTCGCTAGCAAGCAAACCCTGGCCGACACCCGCGGTTTCTTCTTGCTACCCAGCCGTATCGAGGCTTTGCGCGACCAGTTGCAGGTCTACACCGATGAGCTCATGCGCCCGAGTGCCTACCATGAGCCCTTCTTCTTTCGGGGCATCTACTTCACTGGAGATAGCAGCCAATCTGCGCAAACGGCCGAGACGCAGTTTGCAGAGGCGGATGCGGAGCCCGTGCTGGAGTCCCTGGACACTGCGGATCTGGTGTCCCAGCTCATGCAAGAGCCTGCATTCTTGCGGGATCTGTTCGAAAAGAAAATATTCATGGAGTATGGGCTGGCGCGTCCCTCGCGCCAACCGCTGGCTCGGCCCATGCTTACCCGTGTTGGCCAGTTCACCGCCATTGTGGTGCTGGGCGGGTGGAGCGTAGGGTTGGTTGTCGCCACCTTGCACCTGGACCGCCGCAGTCACCACCTCAGTGCAACCCTTCAGCAGATCGAAGCGGACGCAAGCTACCGGACCCAGAAGATGCGCAGTGGGGAGTCCATTGCCCCAGACTGGTACAAGGCGCGAACACTGACGCTCCTGAGCGTCATTGAAGAGCTGGGTTCACAGAAAATGTTCTCGGTGTTCATGCCGGGGTCTTGGCCCATCTGGGACAACCTTGACACCCGTGTGGTGGAGCGCGTGGAGCGCGAGTTTGGTGACATTGCCATTGGTACTTTGCGGCGAGAGCTCTATGCACGCGCCTCCGAGCTCACTGGGGTGCCCCAGGATGAAAGCACGGCAGAGCTCATCATTGGCGGTGAATGCGTGAATCCCGTGCCTGTGGCTGGCCCAACCCACAAGGCCGTATTGGCAGTGGAGGACACCGCTGAATTCCCGGCCATGCTGCAATACATCTCGTCCGTAGAGCGGCTGGAGCAGGCCGTGGAGGCGATGAAGCGACTGCAAAAGGGCGGTGCCAACGAAGCCAACGACCTACGCCTGCTGGTCAAATTTACGTTAGGTGCCGAGCTGCCCAGCAATCTGTCGCAAAGCCTGCGTTTGCTGCGCGGCAGTGATTCAGGTTCTAGCGGTTCCAACGGCGTCAGTGTCATGCACATGCAGCAGGCCGTACGCTGCTCTCTGGTCAAAGGCATGAACGCACTGGACCAGCGCGTGTTTGTCAACAATGACCTGCTGGTCATGGAGCGCCAGCTGGCGGCATTGAGCTACCGACTCTTGTCAACCGATTTCCGTGTCACTGGCTTCACCCAGACGGTGGCGGGTTACAAGGAAATTTTGAACATCATCCGCGAGCAGGAAAATATGCTGGCGACCGGCCGAGGTGGCTGGATGCACGAATTGAATTTCGATTTGGGCAAGGCCTATGCCGCAGCGCTGGACCGCATTGCACAGGCGACACGGCTTCTTGGTCCCGAGGCGGCAGAACAAGTTCGCCAGCGCGCAGTCAACGAGTTTCTGAAGTTTTCCAGCGAGTTCTCGGCACGCTCCAACCCGGAGCAGCAAAGCGACATTGTTTGGCAGGAAAAGGAAGCGCGCTATGGTCTCTCCGCCCAGCGGCTGGGCTTGCGTGATGCGATTGCCGGCCTGTTAGGCCAACCCTTCATGACCCAGCCTGGGGACCGGGACATTCCCGAGATTCCCGCGCAGGGCGTTCTGCTGTGGGACGTCACCAAGCTAGACCAGGCGCTGGCACTGGGGGACCTGCACAAGCGCTTCATGGCCGAAGGCCTGCTGAAGTTTCCGCCGTCCAATCGTCCGGGCGTGGTGGCATTCCTGAATGCGCAGTTTGCACGATTGATCAACGACCGCATCGTCGATGCCCTGTCGGTGAGTGGTCGCGTGGACCCTGCCAATGCGACCGATGCCAATGCGTTTGACGCGGCGCGCGCCCGACTGACCAAGGTGGAGGCTTTGCTGTCCGATCTCGGTGCCAACACCACCGCAGACACTTTGCAGCGTTTGGTGTCTGCCGATGCGAGCATCCGCTTGCGCCAGATCGACAAGAGCCTCAACCAATCCGATCTGTACGCCATTCGTGGACGTGATTTCAGCTACTGGACCGGCGATCGCGGGCCTTTGCTGCAGGCCTTCGGAGTGCCCGATACCCAAGCCCTGCAGCAGTACTTGGCACTGCAATTCAGCCGGGCCGAGACCTTGGGGCGGCAGGCCGAAATCTACCTACCGTCATTGGACAAGATATCGACCGATGGCCAATTGGCCAACCGCTGGCAAGCCATCAATCGCGAGCTGGAGCGCTACCGCAGCAAAAACCCCAACAGCAGCCTCGGTGTGTACGAGCAATTCCTGCTTACCGTCGGTGCAGAAACTGATCGCAATACATGTACCGAAAAACTGGCCGGAAAATCTCCGGGTAGCAGGCCTGCAGATTACTTTGCGGAACGCTATGTCCAGGTCTACGGTGCTCTGCTTAAGCGCTGCAACGAATTGCGCTACACCGAGCAACTGGAGCAATGGTCCGCGTTTGCGAATACATTCAACGGGCAGGTCGCTGGCCGCGCTCCGTTTGCGGTGCCAGGGGTCAAAGACACGATCGATGCGGACTACGAGGATGTCAACCAGTTGTTAAAGACCTCCGAGAAGCTGTCCCGCGTGTTGAAAGACCCTCAGACTGCGAGCCGCACGGCGCCGTATTCCCAGTCTGTGCGCAAGTTCTCGGACCAGTTCGAGCGCGTGCGCGCCTTCCTGGCACCCCTGTACCCGCCGGAAGATGGCATGGTGCCTGGCTACGACGTGATGGTGGAGTTTCGAGCCAACCAAGCGGCCGAAGTAGAAGGCAACAAGGTCATTGACTGGTCGTTGGATGTCGGGCCGCAAACAATCAAGCTGCGCGATACCCCCCGTTTGATGCGCTGGGAGCCTGGTATGCCGGTGACGCTGAACTTGCGGCTCGCCAAAGACATTCCTGGCAACGCCTTGCCGGATCCTCAACAAACGGCAATGGCCGTCGATGGCAAGGCGGTGACCTATCGCTTCACCGATACCTGGTCGCTGGTACGCATGGTGCAGCGCCAGCGCGAGGCGGACCCAAGCGGCCGTGGCGATCTGCGTACTCAGTTGCTGCGCATGGAGTTCCCGATTGGAACGGGCACGGAACCGGGCAAGGGTGCACAACCAGACACCCGCGCCAAAGTCTATCTGCGGTTGACCTTGTTCCCTGTGGGCAAACGCACACCCATGGTCTGGCCTGTTTCCTTCCCGGTCCGGGCGCCTGAATTCAATGGCCAGTGAGCGCCTGCACATGGATGACTCTGATGAGTTTCAGCCAGACGTAGAGGGCTTGCTCGTGCCTGTCGCGGGCGAATTGCCGGCTGGCCCCTCCATGCGGTATGACCCGCAGTACATGGCGATCCGGATCGCACGCGAGGAAGAGGATCCACGGTTGCCCATGCGCGAATGGGAGCGCCCCCTGAAGAAGGCCGACTGGCGTGCGGTGGCGGACAACGCCTGTGCCATTTTGCGCAGCCGGTCCAAAGATTTTCAGGTCGCTGCCTGGCTGTGTGAGGCTTGGATACAGCAACATCAGCTCAAGGGCTTCCATGCGGCCGTGAGGCTGATCACGGGGCTTGTCGACGGGTACTGGGATACGGCGCATCCCCAAATTGAAGCGGAGGATGACGAAGCCCGTATTGCACCGCTGTACTGGATGAATGAAAACCTGCCGCGGGTGCTGATGCTGCGCGTGCCTCTGATGCATCTGCCTGAGCGTATGCCCAGTGCCGTGAATGTGTTTGATTGGGACCAGGCGCTGGCGCTGGAAAACCGCAAGCCCGAAGGCAAGAAGCCCACGTCGGCCAAGAACGCCGCCGTGGTGGATAGCCCCATTCCTACGCGTTCGGAAATCGTGGCAGGGGCCAGTGGTACCCAATTGCAGTTGCTCATTGACAACCGCGGTCTTCTGCTTGCGAGCGTGGCCGCATGGGAAGCTTTCACGCAGGCACTGAATGAAAAAATGGGTATGCAGGCGCCCAGTGTCGCCAAGGTGCCGGATGTGTTGCAGCGCATGCTGCGCATGTGCGACACCCTGATTGCCGGGCGCGAGCCCCTGCCCAAAACGCCAACGGTGGTCACACCGGCCCCTGCTCCCACCGCTCCGTTTGTGCCGGTACGGGCGACGGAGTCGCTGGCAACAGTGGCTCCTGCGGCGCCATTGTCGGCATCCACACCTTTACCTGAAAGTGACAACGCCATGGGTCCCATCAACAGCCGTGAAGATGCCTATCGCATGCTCGATGCCGTGGCGGAGTATTTGCAAAAAACGGAGCCGCACAGCCCGACGCCGTATTTGGTCAAACGTGCAGTCACCTGGGGCCGCATGTCGCTGGGCGATTTGATGCAGGAGATCGTGCGCGAGGAAGGCGACATCGGACGCTATTTTTCTCTTTTGGGCATCAAAGGGCCCAAGGGTTGAGCGATAGGGTGTGACCATGCTCTCGGACGCCGAAGTCATTCAACGCATGCGCGAGTTCCTGGCGGCCCAAGCGCCATTGCAGGGGAATGGTGGCTTGGGGGCGCCGTCGCACATGCTGATCGGGTGGCCTGAGGCCCCCGAAGAAACCGCGGCACCTGTCAGCGATGCCGCACCTGTCAATCTGAACACGCTGCCCGACAAGCCGCCTGTGCCTCCTCTGTTGCCCATTCTCGAAGAGGTGCAGCTGGAGAACGCGCAGGTGCTGCCCGAGATTGACCAGACGCTGGAGCAAATCGATGTTTCCATGGGTGGCGTTGACCAGGCCGGGGTATCGCTGGAGCCCGCCCCGCTGCAGATTCCCAAGATTGAGGAAACCATGACCGAGGCAGGCGGTAACGTCAAGAAGACACTGGACGCGCTCTGACGGCACCCGGCCATGCAGCTTGTTACCAAGGCGACCGACGCCATCACCGAAGGCGCCAACCAGGTAGTGGCTGCGGTTCTCAAAGCAAAGGCCACTGTCGAAGAGGAGGTAGTCGGTGGCATTGAAGAGGCCACCAACACCGTGAATCTGGTGGTGGAAAAGGTCACGGGTATCGCCCAGGCCATCCAGGGCTTGCAAGACACCCTGAACCCCCAAGCCCTGTCCGGTCCCCTGCTCACCGCCTTGCAGTCACTGCCCCCACACGCGCAAGACATGGCGGACCAGTTGAAAGGCATGGGCGAACGCCTGCTCGCTGTCGGAGAAAACCTGGCGGGCGTCACCACCGATGTGCAGGACATCGTGGCGATGGCCCAGGGTCTGCCGCAGCGCGTGGCCGACATCCGTCCCGACGTCACAGCGGTACCGCCGCGTGTGCAGTCGGTGATTGCGGAGGGCTCGGGCCTGATGGACAAAGCCCGTGCGCTGGGGCCACGCATGAAAGCCTTTGCCGACCAGCTTGCTCCACTGCAGCAACGCGCACAGCAACTGCGCAGCACCCGCCCTGCCGATCTGGTGGCCACTCAAGCCCAGATCGCGTTGGAGGTACAGAAGTTGGTTGGCAGTGTGCAGACGGAGATTGACAACACCGATGCCGAGCTTGCCAGCACGGCCACCGATATCCGTACCGAGGTGGATGCGACCGAGCAACTGGTGGCTGACATGGTGCAGGACGTGCGAGGCAAGGTGGACGCGCTGATCGACGAGGTCAGCGGGGCGCTGGACCCCATCGTCGAGAGGGTGGACACTGCCGTGAGCGACATTGAGGCTGAACTCCAGCTGCTGCGTGGCATGGGCGACACCCTCAAGGATAAGGTGAATGAACTTATCGAGGGGGTATTGCACCCTGTGCGCGAAGTGGAGTCTGCCATTGATACCGTGGTCGAGCAGATCGACACGGTGGCGCAAACGGTAGATGCGATTCTGGACGCCGTCGAGTCCGCGTTGCAGCGCCTGGAGCGCATCGTCGAGAAGCTCAAACGCAGCCTGGATGAGGTGGTAGACGCCGTGGACTACGCCATCCGCGGCCTGCAGAATGCGCTGCAGGACGTGGTGGTCGAAATCGACAAGCTGGAGGTGCTGCTGAACCACTTGCCCGAAGAATTTGACATCGTGGAGCAGCAGATCGACCTCTCCAAAGTGTCCATTGCCCAGGTGCAGGACACCATACGCCAGTTCATGGTGGTGGCAGACCGCAGTCTGGCGCAGGCGGCACGCGAAATGGAACAGGCCAATGGCCTGTGCGACCAGGCCATCGAGGTGTGCACCAAGTACATCAGCCGCTCCATGGCCATGGTGGCGGCGCGCGCGCTGTTCATGGGCGTCAAGGGCATGATCCCCGGCATCAAGGCGACTATCGCCACGGCGCGCACCACGGTCAAGACGGCGGGGGACACCTCCATTGGGTTGATGGACGAGGCCATTGTGCAGGTGGAGGGCCTGCGGCCGGTGTTGGCGCAGGTGGTGGAGCTGGTGCGCCAAAGCATCGCGCAGGTCATCCTTGTGCTCGACCAGGTCAAGGCCGCAGTGCAGGAAGCCAGTGCCCAGATGGATGCGGTCTCCGAGCAAATGCATACCGTGGTGGAGCAGGTCGAACTGCAGCCCGATCCCCTGTTGGCGCAAGTGCGTCAGGCACGTGACGACTTTTTGGCGGCGGCGCAGCCGCTGGAGAAGATTCAGCTGCTGCACGACAAGGTGGTGGAGATCAAGGCGACTGCCGTGGTGCCTGTGCACGACAAAATCGATGCGATGCGCACGCAGTTGTTGGAGGCGGTCTCCAAGGTGCAGGCGCAGATGCAGCCGCCCATGGACCTGGTCAAGCAGCAGATGCGTGTGGTCCATCAGCAGATCGACGTGCTCAGGGTCAAGGTGCAGGAACCACCTGCCAAGTTAATGGACATGGCGGAGGATCTGCGCCAGCAGTTCCATGTGCAGTTGCAGAAGGCGTTAGGCGTCATGGACGGGTTGTTTGCGCAGGCCCGCAATGTGGTGCGCCAAGCCAAGGTGGCGGTCGACCGCGCTGCAGGACTCAGCGGTGATGCGGTGCGCATGTCGGCGCAGCTGGAAACCCAGTGGGCGCAAGCGCAGAGCACGGTGGACCGGCTCACCGAGCAGGGCCAGGCGGCCCTGGACGCCGCCAAAGGCCAGGTGGACGGGGTGCAGGCGCGCATCGACGACGCCAAGACCCAAGCCACCGCCGCAATGGATTCGGTCAGCGGCAAGCTCAAGGAGGCCGGAGAGGCGGTGTCGGGAGCGCAAGAAGGTATGAAGACCGCCGGCGGCAGTGCGAAAGAAGCGGCAGACTCTGCCACGTCCGAGGCAGACTCTCTGCAGTCGTCAGGCCAGCCGGTGCAAGACGCGCTGCAACAGGCCAAAGACGACGCTGCCTCTGCGGGCGACAAGGTCAACGCTGCCACAGAGGGGCCCTGTTCACAGATGAACCAGGCCCTGGAGACTGTCAAGACCATGAAGGATGACACCCTGGCTGCGCTGCAGCCGGCGGCCGATGCGGCCGAGTCGGTGCAGGCCAAGATGCAGGAGAGCCTGGCATCAGTGGCAGCGCCGGTGGATGCGTTGAAGGACAAGGTCAAGGAAGCATCCGCGCAAATGACCGAGAAAACGCAAGCAGCGCAGGCACAAGTACAGAAGCTGCGCGACCAGGGGCAGGCGCTGATTGACGATGCCAAAAAGAAGGTCGAGAGCGCCAAGCAGGAGGCCCAGGTCGCACGGGCCGATGCGGTGAAGGCCGAGACCACGATGGATGCGGCGGTAGTGGCACAGGGCGGGCAGTCGCAGGCTGCCAAAGCGGCAGCGGCAGGAGCAGCGCCCGCGGCCGCTGCTGCAGCTCCGCCCGCGGGCGCTGCTCCTGCCGCAGCCGCAGCGGGAAGTTCTGGGGCGGCAACCAGTGCGTCGGCTGCGGGTGGTGCCACTGCCGCAGCACCTGCCGCTGGTGCCGGGGCCCCCGCGGGCGCCGGTGCTGCGCCCCAAGAGGCGGCCAAGACGGCTGCGCCAGCGGCGGCGCCTGCCGCCACACCCGCTACTGCTGCGCCTCCAGTGTCCGCCGCACCACCGGCTGCCACAGGTCAAGCACCCCAAGCCGCCGCCGCGCAGGCGCCAGAAAGTGCTGCAACGGCAACCGGCGCTGCGAGCGCTCCCGCCAGCACTGCACCAGCGCCTGCCGCAGCTGCGACCTCGCCGCCCGCTGCTGCCACCACCACCACCGGGGCGCCTGTAGGTGCAACAGCCTCGGCTGGTGCTGCCCCGCAAGCCGCAGCGGAACCCGCGGTGCCGGGCATGGCCACGCCCGAGGTGCCATCCCTGCCCGAAATCCCTGCAATGCCAGAGATTCCGCCGCTGGACATGCCCACCATGCCCGCTGTGGATGGGCTGACCTTGCCAAAAGACATCGCATTGCCGGAGGTGACGCTTCCCGATCTGGCAGCAAACATGGCGGTACCCGATTTGTCCGCGCTCAAGGTGCCGGAGTCGCCTATTGCGGGTTTGAACTTGCCACAGGGCCTGACCTTGCCAGAGGGCTTTGCTCTGCCTCCGGGTACGACCATGCCCGAGTTCAGCGATGTTGCCAGTGCGCAGCAGTGGCTGGATGCCTTTGCGAAAACTGCGCCTCCTCCGGGCTAGGGCCGACGGGTTCTAGTCAGTGTCCAGCGCCTGGTTCACGCGCCGTACCATCCACCAGACACCGCCTAGCGCCAACGGAATCAGTGCCCCTACCCAGAGTTGGGGATCAAACGCCAGCCCGCCACTCTTGAGGGCCTGGGCCGCCTGCCAGAGCAAACTGACGATGCAATAGGTGGCGGCCGCAATGGTCAGCCCCGCCACCGTCCGCTGCAGGCGCCGCACCAACAGCTGGGTGCTGTGCAGTGTGGCGATGGCATGCCGGTTCTGCGCCTCTCCGATGGCCTGAATGCGCGTTTGCAACAGGGCCGTGGCGTGGCTGATACGCACCGACAGATCCACCATGCGCTTTTCGACAGCCGTGATGGTGGCGATGGCAGGGGCCAGTCGGCGGTCCAGCAGCTCACTGAGTGTGCGGGTTTCTGGTGCCGCTTTTTCACGCAGCTCGCTCAGGCGCTGCGTGACAATGGCTGCGTAGGCCCGGCTGGCATCGAACAACGCGCGGTGCTCCGCAATGCTGCGCTCCAGACGTGCCGCCAGCGGCGTGATCTGGTCCAGCAACTCCTGGTTATTGGCCAAAATTCCGCGTAACTGCCCACTGAGGCCCGCCAGTTCGGTTTCCATTTCGGTGATCTGCGGCATGAGCTGTTGCGCCGCGGGTAAGCCGCGCAGTGCCATGATCCGGTAGGTTTCGATGTCCAGCAAGCGCTGCGCGATGCGGCCCGCTCGCGGCTCGCTCATGCCCGGTGTGGCCACTACCAGCAGGCGCTCAAACCCATCGGGCTGCAGCACCAGGTCGGTGACGACGCAGGAGTGGGGCGGGGCACCCATCAGGGCCGCCACGGCAGCGCCTTCGGCAAACCAGTGACCATAGGCCGTGGCCCGTGTGACTGCATGCGGGGGCTCGCCCCACAGCATGACCAAGTGCATGGCGGCCAGCGTGGTGCCTGGAATGTTCTCCAGCCAGGCATCGTCAGGAAACAGCTGCGACACATACTGCTGCGGCACGTCGTTGATCAGCGTGGCCGGTGGCAAGGCGCGCATCAATGTGTAGCGCGTGAACTCAGTATGGCGTTCCCAGCGCAGCGTGCAGGGGCCCACCTGCACCCGCAGCTGCTGCGTCTGCAGCATGGAAACATCTAGGTCCTTTTGGCCCGGCAACAAGGCCAGGTGGGCACATTCGGCCTGCAGGTCCACGTCTGTATTGCGCACCACCACACACAGCAAGTGCACCGGCAGGCCCATGCGGGGCGGGGGGCGCAGCAGAACCTCGTTGTGCAGCACAGCGCGCAGCGCATCGTCTTCGGGTAGATGCCGTTTGCCGGGTGCAGCGGTGTGAGAGTTCATGGTGGGCTTGGGGGCTTGCCTTAGGGTGCAACGCTGCGCAGCCGCAGGGACAGTTCCCTGGCGATATTGCGCGTGATTTTCAGGGCCGCAGCCGGATGCTGTTCCATCAGTGTAGCAATGGCGCTGCGGTCCAGCAGCCATGCGCTCACTGCGGTGTCGGCCCGCGCACTGGCGGAGCGCGCTTGGCCATCGATCAGTCCCATTTCCCCCACGAACTGGCCCGGCCCCAGCGTTGCGAGCCGCGCAGCGTCCTGCCGGGCATCCCACAGGATGCTGACCTGGCCCGCAGTGAGAAGCCAGATGCCGTTGGCCTGCGCACCCCGGTCAAACAAAGTAGCGCCTTGCGTCACGTTGCACATCTCGCCCAGAGCCACAACGGCCTGCACCTCCTCCTGCGTCAGGTCTTGCAGGAGTTGGTTGTGGGCGATGGGATGTGTCTGGGCACCGTGGAAGACGCCGGCATCCGCCAACAGACGGTTTTCGCAGTCTTCCAGGCTGCGGTCCAAGTCGGGGTGGTAGGCCACGCCGGGCAGTTGGCCCACGCCCGCACGCAAGGCCTGCGATGGAGAACTACCCAAGCCACTGAGCAACACGGTGCGCCCGTCTGCTTGCAAGGCGAGCACCAGGTTGCGCACGGCATTCACCCCGCTGGGATCTACGTCGTACACCTGGCTCAGGTCCAGAGCCACCAGGGTGGCCTGGGCATCGAGCTCGCTGGCGAGCTGCCGCAGGCGTACGCTGTTGCCAAAAAATAGATGCCCGGTCAGTTGCAGCACGCCCACAGTACGCGCCTGCTGACCCAGCAGGCGCAGTTCCTCAGGGCCGCGGACGCGCCGCGAACGGCGGCTGTCCAGATAGGTCCACTGGGCCGTGAGATGGCTGGATACCCGCTTGAGCACGGCCAGGCTGGACAGGGCAATGCCCACGATGCAGGCCCAGATCAGGTCACCAAAGAAACCAATCAACGAGATCACCAGGGTGATTTGAAATCCGAGGTCCCAGACCGGTGCCGTGCGGCGACGCAGCAGTTGTGCCAGTTGCGCGCGGAATATGGGATCGACCAAGGGGCCGCATTGCAGCAACAACAGACCCGCACCGATGCCCACAGGCAGCGCGATCAGCCAGGGCGCGGCCAGCAGCAGTGCCGTCAGCACTGCCGCGTACGCCACCAGCACGGCAAAAGTACCGCGTCCCCCCGCGTTGCGATGCGTGACGCTGACCAAGGCGCTGGTCGTGCAAGGCACCCCACCGGCCAGCGCGCCGACCATATTGGCGCCACCCAATGCCATCAATTCACGGTTGCCATCGGTGCGCAGGTTGAAGCGGTTTTCCATAAGGGCAGCCGCCGTGAAGCTCTCCAGAATCATGATGAGCGCCAGCGTGATGGTGCCCGGCACTGCGATTCGCAGCATGCGGGGCAGTTCTCCCAGCGCCATATCCGATGCGTGCAGCACGGGCACCCACTGGCCGGGTGCAATCGACAATAGGGACAACGCGGGCGCGGATTCGGCCGCCTGCAGTCTCGTCATCGCAAGGCCCGTCAACACGGATGTCACCACGGCGGGGATCGCCCGTGTCCATGCGGTGTTGCGCTGCAGCCATTGCCACAGCGCGTAGGCTCCCAGCATGGCCAGCGCCGTCAACCCGGCGCCGGATGGTGCCCCCCAGAGCCGCTGCAGCGCCAACCAGGCCAGCAGCAAGGCCGTGCCATTGCCAATGCCCGCGGAGACCGGCGACGGGATCATCTTGAACAGGGTGCCCAGCCGAAAGACGCCGGCGAGCAGCACCAGCGTGCTGGCCGAGAAATACAGGATGGCACCGGTGGCGAGGCCTGCGCGCAATTGCTCGGGTGTCAGTCCCTGGGACAGGTCTGGCGCGTGGGTGCCTGCAGACGCCACGCAGAGCAGGTAGACCAGGGTGGCGTAGGTGGTCTGCGATGCCGCACGTGGTGCAGACAGCAGGGCGATGTGCCCCCCCAGCGCAAAGCGAGCCAAAGGAACCACACCGACAGCCACGAGCGTGGCCCAGTAGCCTGCGCCCAAGGCAGCACTGCCCAACAGCCCGACCAAAATGAGGATGGGGGCGATGAAGCTGGATAGGCCCTGCAAGGCGGTCTCCAGGCCGCCGCGCAGGTCCCGACTCCAGGATGAGGTGGTGGTCAGCATGGCTACTGGTCGTTCGCCACAAAATTCACCAGCGCATCCATGGCCGGCCGCGCCTCACCAGCGTTGGCATGGTTGATAAAGGCCACCACCACGTAGCGTTTGCCGCTGGTGGCCAGCACATAGCCTGCGCGCGCCACCACATTGCTCAGGCTGCCAGTCTTCAGGTGGGCGCTGACGCCGCCTTTTACCTTGCGCAAGGTGCCATCCACGCCCGAGATGGGCAGGGACGACATCAGCTCCGGCATCACCGGCGAGACATAGGCAGTTTGCAGCAGGCGGGCCAGGGCCTGGGCGCTGATGCGTTCCTGGCGCGACAGGCCCGAGCCGTTGTCCAGCACGGGCACGTCGTCCGCACTGATGCGCTCACGCCACCACCGCTGCACCACGGTGCGGCTGGCGGCAAAGCTGCCTTGGGGCAGCGTGGGATCGGATTGACTCTCTGCCGATGCGGCGGCGGGGGCGTTGCCCACGCGACCCAATGTCAGAAACACCTGTTGCGCCATCACGTTGTTGCTGTACTTGTTGATGTCGCGGATCACTTCGGCCAGCGGCGCCGAGTTGCTCACAAACGCAGGCTTGCCGGCCGCAAGGGCTGGCGGAACCAAGCCAAAGCGCACCGCGCCCATGACCTTACCGCCCATGCTTTCCCACAGGCCTTGCACGGCACGCGGGCTGTAGCTCTTAGCGTCCGCGTAGGCCACGGGCCAGACCTTTTCGCCGCAACTGGCCGGGTAGCTGCCCAGAAAGCGGATGCGGGCGGGGTCGGCAAAGTCGGCCTTCAAAGTGCCGCGGTAGTCACCGCACTCGCCCGCGCTCAGCGGTACGGTGGCCGCCAGGGCCACACCGGCCAGCGGTGGGTCGTACTGCACCTGTGCCACATTGCCGGCGCGATCGGGGGTGAAGGTCATCACCACCGATTTGAAGTTGATCAGCAGCGCATCGGGCGCTGCGTTGTAGGGGCGCAGCGGTTCACCATCGAATTTGGCGGGGTCGGTCTCAGGCACCTCCAGCGCGCTGCGGTCCAGCACGATGTCACCGGCAATGGTCTTGATGCCCAGGCCCTGCACGCGGCGCAGCAGCAACCACAGCCGCTCCAGCACCAGCTTGGGGTCACCCTGGCCTTTGATGTAGAGGTTGCCGTTCAGGATGCCGTTTTGTACCGCGCCATCGGTGTACACCGGGGTGGCCCAGGTGTAGGCCGGGCCCAGCAGGTCCAAGGCGGCGTAGGTGGTCACCAGCTTCATGACCGAGGCGGGGTTCATGGGCGTGTTGGCGCGGTAGGTCAGCCGCGCCGGGGCGCTGGGGTTTTGCGCGTCCACGACCATAAAGGCCACCGCCTCACGCGGCACCTTGGCGCGGGCGAGGGCGGCGTCTACCTCGGGTGGCAGGGGCTGGGCCAGGGTGGGTAGTACGGCGGCCAGCAGGCTAAGGGTCAGGAAGGCGGGGCGGAGGCGATGGGGCAGGGGCATGCGGGCATTATCCGGGTAGCCCCGATAATCAGGGCATGCCTGTATTCACCCCAGTTCACACCCGCATTGGCGGTGATGCTCGCCTAGCCGGGTGCAAATTGCTCCTGAAAAAGGAGCTGCTAGCGCAATATCTACGGGGGCTAGAGGCCTATTTTGCTTAAAACCATGAACTTGCTGGCCATCGATACCGGTACCGAACACCTGTCCATTGCGGTCAATCGTGGCTCCGCGTTGTGGCAGCACACGGGTGTGGGTGGTGCGCGCGCGTCCACCGACCTGATTGCCGGTGTGCTGGACCTGCTGGCCCAGGCTGGCCTGACCCTGCAGGCGCTGGACGCCATCGCCTTTGGCGCAGGCCCGGGCTCGTTCACCGGGCTGCGCACGGCCTGTTCGGTGGTGCAGGGTCTGGCCTTTGGCGCCAAACTGCCGGTGTTGCCCGTGGATTCGCTGATGGCTGTGGCCGAGGACGCGCGCATGGCTGCAGTGCCCGATACGTCGGCCCTGCAGGTGCTGGCCTTGCTGGACGCCCGCATGGACGAGATGTATGCCGCCCACTATGCCTATGCCAACGGCCAGTGGCGTGTACTGCAGCCACAGCAACTGCTGCGGCCCGAGCATCTGGCGTTGCCCGCGCAGGACGCGGCACTGGGCCCCTTGCTGCTGGCAGGCAATGTGTTTGGTGTGTACACCGACCGCCTGCCCGCGGCCGCACTGCAGGCCGCCACGGTGGTGAATGCCCTACCCACTTCTACGGCCATGCTGCGTCTGGCGCCCGCGCTGCTGGCCGCCGGCCAGGCTGTGGACGCGGCCCATGCCATGCCTAGCTATATCCGCGACAAGGTGGCCAAAACCACCTCCGAGCGTATGGCCGAAAAAGCCGCTGCGGCTGTTTGAGTTTCCCGCACGCCATGTCATCCCTCCCGCGCGCACCCGAAGCCCTCTTTGAGCCCCTGCTGGCGGATCGCCTGGACGAAGTGCTGCGCGTGGAAAACCGCGCCTATGCCCACCCCTGGAACCGTACCAACTTTCTGGACGCACTGCACAGCGGCTACCAGGCCCAGATGCTCATGGCCGATGGCTATGTGCTGGGCTACTTCGTGGCCATGAAGGGGGTGGACGAGGTGCACCTGCTCAACATCACCGTCGCCCCTGAGTTCCAGGGCCAGGGCTGGGCCCGCGTGATGCTGGACGGTCTGGCGGTCTGGGCCCGCGGCCAGGGGGCGCAGTGGCTGTGGCTGGAAGCCCGGGTGAGCAACCTGCGCGCCCTGCACGTGTACGAGCGCTATGGCTACCGCCGTGTGGGCCAGCGCAAAGCCTATTACCCGGCAGACGGTGGCCAGCGTGAAGACGCAGTGGTCATGAGTCTGCCCCTGTGAATCTGACGAGAACCTCCACCCCATGGCCCTGAACCTTGACGACCGCCAACGCGCTATGCTGCTGGAGATGGGCGTGCGCGTCTGGCTGCCCGGCACGGCCTTCGAGACCGAGCCGCCCAGTGTGGTGGCCCTAACAACCCCTGTCGCACCCACGCCAGCACCGGCCGTTCGCGCCGTCCCGGTACGCAGCGAAGTGCCCGTGCCCGTGGCGGCACCCGTGCGCGCCGTGCCTACGGTGCAACCGCTGGCCGCAGGCGATGGCCTGGCCATGGACTTGGCTGGCTTGGGTTGGGAGGCCCTGGCCGATACCGCCGCCAACTGCCAGGCCTGTGGCCTGTGCGCGGGCCGCAAAAATGCGACCCTGCAGCCCACCACAGGCCAGCGCGACTGGATGGTGGTGGGCGACCCGCCCGAGGAAGACGAAGACCGTGCGGCCCAGGCTTTTGTGGACAACCCCGGTGCGCTGTTGGACAACATGCTGAAGGCCGTGGGTGCCAGCCGCGCGGGCGAGGGTGCACAAGGTGCCTACGCCACCAATGTGGTGAAGTGCCGCCCGCCACACGGGCAGATCCCGCAAGTCGCCGACCTGGCCCAGTGCGCCCATTACCTGCAGCGCGAAATAGCGCTGCTGCAGCCCAAAGTCATCCTGGCCATGGGCCGCTTTGCCACCCAGACCCTGTTGGCCGAACACGGCGCGCTGGCCACCCAGCCGCTGGGCAAGCTACGCGGCACGGTGTACCAATACCAGGGCATCCCCGTCATCGTGACCTACCACCCCAAAGTGCTGCTACGCGCCAGCGCCGACAAGGCCAAGGCCTGGGCCGACCTGTGCCTGGCCATGGACGTACGGGATGGCCGGTAGGGCCCCCACGCTCCGCCGCTGTGCGGGTCGCTGCCCCCCGAGGGGGCTCATTTGCTTTGGGGCGGCCCGGCGGCAAATGGCCTCCGTAAAATAGCCCCATGACCTTTCTTGACCAGTTGCGCACCGCCGAGCGCCAAAACGGCTCCCTGTTGTGCGTGGGCCTGGACCCCGAACCCGCCAAGTTTCCCGCCCACCTCAAGGGTGATGCCAGCAAGATCTACGACTTCTGTGCCGCCATCGTTGATGCCACCGCCGACTTGGTCATCAGCTTCAAACCGCAAATTGCCTACTTCGCCGCGCACCGCGCCGAAGACCAGCTCGAAAAGCTCATGGAGCACATGCGCCGTACCGCGCCCCAGGTGCCCATCATTCTGGACGCCAAGCGCGGCGACATTGGCAGCACGGCCGAGCAGTACGCGAAGGAAGCCTTTGAGCGCTACGGTGCCGACGCGGTCACGCTCTCTCCCTTCATGGGCTTTGACTCGGTGCAGCCGTATTTGAAGTACCACGGCAAGGGCGCTTTCCTGCTGTGCCGCACGTCCAACCCCGGTGGCGATGACCTGCAGCCCCAGCGCCTGCTGGATGTGCCGGGCCAGCCGCGCCTGTACGAGCACATTGCCAGCTTGGCCCAAGGCCCTTGGAACCTCAATGGCCAACTGGGGCTTGTGGTGGGGGCTACCTACCCCGCAGAGATTGAACGCGTGCGTGCGCTGGCGCCCACCTTGCCACTGCTGATTCCCGGTGTGGGTGCACAAGGCGGCGATGCGGTGGCCACCGTCAAGGCGGGATGGAAATCGGCAAACGGAGAGACCACTGCGCCCATCGTGGTGAATTCTTCACGCGCTATTTTGTATGCCGCGAGTGGTGCGGACTTCGCATCTGCAGCCCGCCAGGAAGCACTGCGCACCCGCGAAATATTGCAAGCTGCCACGCGCTGAATACCGCATGGGGCGGGCCCATGTCGTCAAGCGCACCCTCGGTAAATGTTTGTAAGAGCGCTGGGCAATCCAGCGGGATGGCCCTAGCCTCGGGCCCTACTTACAAGCTACGCGCCATTGGGCGACTTCGCTATGCACTCCGCCGTTGGAGATATTGCCACCGCCCCTGACACGCAGCCCGTTGAAGCGGATGCGCGCGCCGCTTCGCTGGCCGCAGCAGTGCTTGCCTCCGCGGCGTTATCAGCGTGTGGTGGCGGTGGTGGCGACTCGTCGTCTGGCGGCTCTGCGTCGGCCCCTGCTATTGGTGGGCGCGCAGTAGCGTTGCAATCTGCCAGCTTCGCTGCCGCCACGCGTGCGGTCGTCCCCTCGGCGGAACAGGCCGCCCGCTTCTTGATGCAAGCGCAATTCGCGGCCACCGATGCCGACATCGCATCCGTGCGCGCCAATGGCTACGCCGCGTGGATAGAGCGCCAAGTCGCTCTGAACTACGGCACTACTGGCTGGGATTGGCTCAACAGCCAAGGCTATGGCGACGTTTACAGCACTAACAATTATTACAACCAAAGCTACCCTGCCGATTACATGGCCTGGAGCCAGCTCATGGCGTCCAGCGACCCCATGCGCAAGCGCATGGGGCTGGCGCTGTCCGAGTTCTTTGTCGTGTCACTCTCGGGGTTGGAGTTCGGTTGGGTCAGCCACGCCATGGCCCACTACTGGGACACCCTGTGTGCGCATGCCTTTGGCAATTTTCGGGATTTGCTGGGCGCGATCACCCTGCATCCGGCCATGGGGTACTACCTCAACACCAAGGGCAACAAGAAGGAAAACGCGTCGGGTCGCCAGCCCGACGAAAACTTCGCCCGAGAGGTGATGCAGTTGTTCAGCGTGGGGCTGTACCTGCTCAACGCGGATGGCAGTTTGAAGCTCGACGGCAACGGCAATCCGCAGGAGACCTACACCACCAGTGACGTCAGCAACCTGGCCCGTGTGTTCACGGGCTACGACCTGGACATGCGGCAGAACGTTAATGTCACGATCAATGGAGACGCCATCGGCAACACCGCATTTGCGCGCTTGCCCATGTTGCTGACGGCCAGCAACCATTCCAACCTGGCGGCTACGTTTTTGGGCGTGACCATTCCGGCGAACACGCCTGCTGCTGCGGCCTTGAAAACAGCGCTGGACACGCTATTCAACCACCCCAACACCGCGCCGTTTTTCTGCAAGCAGATGATCCAACGTCTGGTGACCAGCAACCCCAGCGCCGCCTATGTGGGGCGTGTGGCCGCCGTGTTTACCGACAACGGTCTGGGTGTGCGCGGGGATTTGGCGTATGTGTTTGCGGCCATTCTGCTGGACCCCGAGGCGCGCAATGCGCCAGGCTTGAGCGACCCGGAGTACGGCAAGCTGCGTGAACCGATGTTGCGCCTGGTGCAGTGGGCGCGGACCTTTGGCGTGGGCTCTGCTAGCGGTGGCTGGAAGATTGGTGACCAAAGCAATGCGGGCACTCAGTTGGGCCAGAGCCCGCTGCGCTCGCCCTCGGTATTCAATTTCTTCCGGCCGGGTTACACCCCGCCCTCCACGGTGGCACCACCCGCCGTAGGCATGAGCGCCGGATCTGTGGCACCCGAGTTTCAGCTGGTGACTGAGACCAGCGTGGGCGGCTACCTCAACTTCATGATGGTCGCGATTGAAAGTGGCGTGAATTACTCGTCGGATATCAAGGCCGCCTACAGCACTGAAATCAGCCTGGCGACCAGTCCCTCTTCGGGCAACCCCAAGGCGCTGGTGGATCGGCTCAATCTGTTGTTGTGCGCGGGGCAGCTGTCTTCCACAACCGTGACCACCATCACCAATACCGTGGGCGGCATGGCCGGCATAGTGGCCTCCACCAGTACTACGGCCACCAACCTGCGCAAGCGCGTGTGCGCGGCTGTGCTCATGGTGATGGCCCATCCCGAATACCTGATCCAGAAATAGGCGGACTGCCATGCAATTTCCTCCGTCCGACCTACACACTCGCCGCGCGTTTTTGCGCCGCTCCGGGCAATTGGCCCTGACCGGCACTGCGCTGCCGTTTGCACTCAATTTGGTCGCTATTGGTGAGGCCGCAGCTTTCAACGCACCCAGTGGGGACTACAAGGCGCTGGTGTGCGTTTTTTTATACGGCGGTAATGATTACGCCAACACCGTCATTACCTATGACGACCCGAGCTACAACCAGTACAGCACCATCCGCGGCGGCGGCGCTGGGCAAACCGCTGGTGGCATTGCGCTAGCCAAATCCGCGTTGACGCCCACTCTGCTGGCACCCACCGTGGTGCCTCAAGACGCGCTGGGCCAAAACCGCCAGTACGCCCTCCACCCCTCCATGACGGGCCTGGCCAACCTCTTCAACAACGGCCATGCTGCGGTACAGCTCAATGTGGGGCCGCTGGTGGCACCCTTGACCCGGGCCGAATACAACAACAGCAACCACACCCTGTACCCACGTCCGCCGCAGCTGTTTTCCCACAACGACCAGCAGTCCATCTGGCAGTCCTCTTCGCCCGAGGGCTCCAAGGTGGGCTGGGGTGGCAACATGGGCGACCTGGTGCTGCAAAACAGCTTGAACACCAGTTCCATCTTCACCTGCATGTCGGTGTCGGGCAACGCCGTGTTCTTGTCCGGTGATACTGCTCTGCAGTACCAGGTCAGCACCAATGGAGCCATCAAGATCAAACCGGCGACCGATGCCACGGTCTACGGCTCCGCCTCAGTGCGCAGCACGATCGAGGCGTTTTTGCGCGACAGCCGTGTGCACAAGATGGAGAACGAATACAACGCCGTGACTGCGCGGGCGTTGAATGCCGAGTCGTCCGTCACCGCCGCACTGGCGCTCACCCCACCCAGCACCGTTTTCCCCACTGATGGCTTGGGCCCTCAGCTCAAGATGGTGGCGAGGCTGATCAATGGCCGCGCCCAGCTGGGTGCTCGGCGCCAGGTATTTTTTGTATCCATCGGTGGATTTGATCTGCACGACAACCTGGTGAGCCTGCAGTCGGTGTTGATGGACCGCGTGAGTAAGGCCATGACGGCGTTTTACGACGCGACGGTGGAGGTGGGCATTGCCGACAAGGTGACTGCCTTCACCGCATCCGACTTTGGCCGTACGCTGGCCTCGAACGGTGATGGCTCCGACCATGGCTGGGGCAGCCACCACCTGGTGGTGGGTGGTGCTGTGAACGGTAAAGCGTTTTACGGGGTGCCGCCGCCGGTGAGCGTGAGCGACGTGAAAGATGGCGGCGGCAATTACTTGCCCGAAAACGCTTGGCATGTGGGCCAAGGGCGCCTGTTGCCCCGTACTTCGTCTGACCAGTACGCGGCCACGCTGGCCAAATGGTTTGGGGTGACCGATGCTGAGATGCCCAGCGTGCTGCCAAAGATCGTGAACTTTGGCACCGCAGCAGGCCGGCCGGATTACCCGACCGACCTGGGGTTCATGCAATAGGGGTTGCGTTCAGGCGCTAGGCTTCTCAATCCCCAGCTCTGCCAATTCCGCATCGTTGAACACGCGGGACCGCGTATGAAAGGCCTTGCCCTCCGGCCCTTCCAGCGAGAAGGTACCGCCGTGGCCTTCGATCACATCGATGATGAGCTGCGTATGCTTCCAGTACTGGTACTGCGCCAGCCCAATGTAGAACGGGCAGCCACCAATATCGCCCAGGTACACATCGCCCGCACCCATGGTGATCTCACCTGGCAGGTAGCAGTTGGCGGCGCTGTTGTCGCAGCAGCCGCCACTCTGGTGGAACATCAGCTGCTCGCCGTGTTTGCTTTGCAGAAACGCGACGAGCTCCAATGCGGCCGGTGTAGCAACGACCTTGTCAACCATCAGAAGAAGCCCAGCTTGTTCTCGCTGTAGCTCACCAAGAGGTTCTTGGTCTGCTGGTAGTGGTCCAGCATCATCTTGTGCGTCTCACGCCCAATGCCGGATTCCTTGTAGCCGCCGAAGGCTGCGTGGGCCGGGTAGGCGTGGTAGCAGTTGGTCCACACGCGGCCGGCCTTGATGGCGCGGCCCATGCGGTAGGCCACGTTGCCGTTGCGGCTCCAGACACCGGCGCCCAGGCCGTACAGCGTGTCGTTGGCAATAGCTAGCGCTTCCGCCTCGTCCTTGAAGGTGGTCACGGCCAGCACGGGGCCGAAGATTTCTTCCTGGAAGATGCGCATCTTGTTGTGGCCCTTGAACAGTGTGGGCTGCACGTAGTAACCGCCTTCCAGGTCACCGCCCAGGTGGGCTTGCGCGCCGCCAATGAGTACTTCAGCGCCTTCTTGCTTGCCCAAGTCCAGGTACGACAAAATCTTGGTGAGTTGCTCTTTGCTGGCCTGTGCACCCATCATGCTGTCAGTGTCCAGCGGGTTCTTCTGCTGGATGGCTGCCACGCGCTTCAAGACGCGCTCCATGAATTTGTCGTAGATCGATTCTTGAATTAATGCACGTGAGGGGCAGGTGCAGACTTCACCCTGGTTGAACGCAAACAGCACCATGCCTTCGATGGCTTTGTCCAAGAAGGCATCGTCCTTGTCCATGATGTCGGCAAAGAACACATTGGGGCTCTTGCCGCCTAGCTCCAGCGTGGCGGGAATCAGGTTGTTGGCAGCGGCCTGTGCAATCACGCGGCCTGTGGTGGTGGAGCCGGTAAACGCAATCTTGGCGATGCGTTTGCTGGTGGCCAGCGGCATGCCGGCTTCGCGGCCGTAGCCGTTGACGATATTGAGTACGCCGGGAGGCAGCAGGTCGGCAATCAGTTCGGCCAGGATCAGGATGGAGATGGGGGTGGACTCTGCCGGTTTGAGCACCACGCAGTTGCCTGCGCCCAGTGCCGGCGCCAGCTTCCACGCGGCCATGAGGATGGGGAAGTTCCACGGAATGATCTGGCCCACCACGCCCAGCGGCTCCTGGATGTGGTACGCCACGGTGTTCTCGTCGATGTTGCTCAAGGCACCTTCTTGCGCCCGCACGCAGCCCGCAAAGTAGCGGAAGTGGTCCACGGTGAGCGGGATGTCGGCGTTCAGCGTTTCGCGGATCGCCTTGCCGTTGTCCACGGTCTCGGCATAGGCCAACAGCTCCAGGTTCTGTTCGATGCGATCGGCAATCTTCAGCAGGATGTTGCTGCGCGTGGCGGCATCGGTCTTGCCCCAGGCGTCGGCTGCGGCATGGGCGGCGTCCAGTGCCAGCTCAATGTCTTCGGCAGTCGACCGTGCGGCTTTTGTATAGACCTTGCCGCTGACCGGCGTGATGACGTCAAAGTATTGGCCCTTGACCGGGGGCACAAACTTGCCGCCAATGAAGTTGTTGTACTGGGTCTTGTAGGTGATCTTGGCGCCGGCCGTGCCGGGTGCTGCGTAAATAGCCATGGTTGTCGTCCTCTTGTGGTTGCTTTGAATGAACCTGCGTCGGCTTTTCCGGCAGGTACAAAGCTGTCTCAAGACGCGTGCCATGCAAGCGGCGACCGTGGGCCTTTGATTTCATTGGGTTTGTTGCGCCGCAGCACCCCGTGCAAGCTGTCCGCAAGCCAGGGCTGTCACGATTCGCCACAGTGACAGGTGTCACAAAATGGAACAGTTGGACATGCGGACCGGTGTGCGCCATTGCCTCGCACACCACCCACCCCCATACTGTGCCGAAGCGGGGCGAACACGACCCCGCGCAGGAGACAACGTGCGACAAACCTCCCCCATGCTGGCCTTGCGACAGGCCCGCCAGCAGCTATTGGAAACCGGCCAGTGCCCTGATGGCGTATTGGACGAACGCTTGGCCCGCTCTTGGCACCGCAGCCTGGCCGCGGGCTTGGCACCGGCCGGTCGTGCGGCCACCGACCACGCGGGCAGCGCCAACCTGCGCCAGGCGCTGGCCAATAGCCACGCCTTGCTGGCCCACTCGCGCCCGGTCATGGAGTACGTGTTTGACCAGGTGCGTCACAGCCAAAGCGTGGTGGTGCTGGCGGACCCGCACGGCATGCTCATGCATACGCTGGGAGACGTCAGCTTTGTAGGCAAGGCCGAGCGCGTGGCGTTGACCAGTGGTGC
This sequence comes from Rhodoferax saidenbachensis, assembly GCF_031457975.1. GTDB lineage: Bacteria > Pseudomonadota > Gammaproteobacteria > Burkholderiales > Burkholderiaceae_C > Allorhodoferax > Allorhodoferax saidenbachensis_A. Next base: position 15,894 of record NZ_JAVDXO010000005.1, on the reverse strand, counting down.
CTCCTGGCACGAATCGCACCGCGGCACCAACGCCATTGGCACCGCACTGGCCGAGCGCAATGCGGTGGAGATTCATGGAGGTGAACACTTTCTGGAGCGCAATGGTTTTCTCACCTGCGCGGCCTCGCCCATCCTCTCCGCCACCGGCGAACTCATGGGCGTGCTCGACATCTCGGGCGACCACCGCCATGGCCATGGCCACACGCTGGGCCTGGCCAGCACCGCCGCCCGCATGATCGAAAACCGGCTCATGGTGGCCACCTGCAAGCGCAACATCCGCCTGCACCTGCACAGCCAGCCCGAGGGTATCGGCAGCGTGGCCGAAGGCATCGTCGCCCTGTCGGACGATGGCTGGGTGGTCGGCGCCAACCGCGTGGGCCTGGCGCTGTTGCGCCTGAATGCCGGTGACATCGGCGCCACCCTGCTGGAGCGCGTGCTCGATGTGCGGCTGGATGATCTACTGTCGCGTCACAAACGCCGCCCCCAGCAGGTGCAGCAGCTGCGCCTGCACAGCGGCGCCGTGCTGTTTGCCCAAGTGCAGGTAGACGCCGCGGCGCTGCCGGTGACCAGCCTGTCACTGCCTGTGGCGAATGCCATCGTCAACGATGCACTGGCTGCGCTGGACACAGGGGACTTGCGTTGGCGCAGCGCCGCCGACAAGGCGCGCCGCGTGGTGGCCAAGCCCATCCCCGTGCTCATCCAGGGCGAGTCGGGCGTGGGCAAAGAGCTGTTTGCGCGCGCCCTGCACGCCAGTGGTCCGCGCCATGGGGCGCCTTTTGTGGCCATCAACTGCGGAGCCATTCCCGAAAGCCTGATCGAGTCCGAGCTGTTCGGCTACGTGGCGGGCGCCTTCACCGGCGCGCGCAAAGAAGGCAGCCTGGGCCGCCTGCGTGAGGCCGAGGGCGGCACGCTGTTTCTGGACGAGATTGGCGACATGCCCCTGCCCATGCAGACCCGGCTGCTGCGCGTGCTGCAGGAGCGCACGGTTACGCCCGTGGGGGCGGGCAAAGCAGTGGCCGTGGACTTTGCCTTGGTCTGCGCCACACACAGCAAGCTGGCTGAGGCGGCAGAGCGCGGCACATTCCGCCAAGACCTGTACTACCGCATCAACGGCCTCACCGTGCAGCTGCCGGCCTTGCGTGAGCGCAGCGACTTTGGCGCGCTGACCGAGCGCCTGCTGGCCGACCTGAGCCCGGAGCGCGAGGTACAGCTGGCCCCTGAACTGCTGGCCCGCTTGAGCGCCTACGCCTGGCCCGGCAACCTGCGCCAATACGCCAGCGTGCTGCGCACCGCCTGCGCCATGCTGCTGGAGGGAGAAGACACCTTGGACTGGGTGCATATGCCCGACGATCTGGTGGACGCGCTGAGGGTGGGGGATGTTGCGGAGGCAGTGCCAGTGGAACCCGCTGCTGCCCAGGCCCCGCAAAGCCTGCAGGCCCTGGGCCACGCCGCTATCCAGCAGGCGCTGGAGGCTGCGCGTGGCAATGTGTCGCTGGCCGCGCGCCAACTGGGTATTAGCCGGCAGACGCTGTACCGCAAGCTGCGCACATAAATCGCTATTGTTTTGATAGCTGTTTGCGCAAGTAACACGGGGGCTGGAGCCCAATTTAACACTCGGGTGGGCTAGACCTTGGCGCCCGCCTTGATCAGCGCAGCCCGCACCTCTTGTTGATCTCCGAAGGTGGCGAGGAGCAGCGCGTTGATGCTTCTTTGTCCAGGGTCGACCGCATTAGGGCTCGCACCCGCCTTGAGCAGCGGGCCTACGACGGCGCTGTTGTAGTGCTTGATGGCGTCGATCAAGGCCGCGTCGAGTTCCTTGCGCCCTGAGAAGGCGTTGGAGTCGAGGCGGAACTGGACTTGTCCCGCGCAATGGGCACGCACCGCCTCACCCAAGGAGCCCACGCGGTCGCACGGGTCCATCAGATTCCCGGCTTGGGGGTTGGCAGCGCGCAGCGCCAGTTGCAAACCCATGTAGTTGCCATTCGACGCAACCGTCGTGTCATCCGAGAGCAGAAAACGGGAGTGCCCATTGGCGTTCGCCGTCTGCACCACCAGCTGCAAGCGCACATCCTGGTCGCCAGCCAGGCTCTGCGGCAGCGTGAGTTGAAAGCTGCCATCGCTGCGCAGGGCCACGGGGTCTTTTGCCAGATCGACCACCCAGGGCAGGGGCTCGCTTTGCGCCAAGGTGGTGGTGGTGCCGTCGCTGGCGGCCTGGCTCAGCACCAGACGAATGCTTTCCACCCGGCAGTTGACAGCCGGTTTACAGGCGCCCGCTGGCGCGAGCGCCAACTGCTGAATGCGCATGCGCAACTCCCCGCGGTTCACTTGTGCCTGGCCTTGCAGGTGCGCGCGCAAGTGCCCATCGTCGATCAACCAGTTGCTCAGCAACACACCAAACTCCGGTGTGCGCACGTGCGTGCTCAGGAGCCAGGAGGCATCGGTTTCGTCCACGCCGCGCACGCGCTCCACTCCCGCCACCGCAGCATCTTCGACCACCGACACGCTGTCCGTCGACATGGTCATGACCGGCCAGTCCTTGGGCGGCGCATCTGGGGACCACATGGGCAGCAGCAAGCGCCAAGCTACCAAGCCCACCACGGCAAGGGACAGTGCGAACGCGCCCCGCCGGACCCAGCGAAGGCCACTTCGGACGCGTGCTGGCGACGGAAGCCTAGACGCATAGTCCGGCTCCGGCAGTTCCGAAGTCGACGGGGTGTCAGTATCTGGGTGTAGCGATTCCGAGGCGTCGTCTTCGCTGTCTAAGCCAGTTTCGCGGGACGTTTCGGCTTGGGTCTCAATGTGAAAAGGCCATGCCGCGTCATCGCCCTGGAGTACCAGGGAAACGTACAAAAAGTCATCTTCTGAACCTGGCAGATCGGTGGGAAGGGTGAATTCGGCCGTGACGGCCTGCACCATGAGCTCGCCGTCCACCAGCGTGGGGACCGGGGTGGCCATAAATTTGCGCTCCCAGACGCTCCCAAAGCTGCTCATGTCTTCGCTCGGCGAATCAATGGTCACCAGCAGTGTCCAGGCCTGCGCCTTCATAGGCCGGGTCAGGTTGAAGGTCGCCATCGTGGGCACGCCGTGGGGCACGGGGTCCTGCGAGAGGTGCAGCGTGACGCCAGTGCCGCGCAGGCGACTGAGCCAGAGCAATAGGGCGCCAACGGCAAGCCCCACACCCGTGAGCACCGCCACGCCTTTGAACCATTCCGCAATGCCAGGCTCGGGCATGACCAGCGCCCAGACCAGCGCGTTCCAGGCGATGGCGATCACTGTCAGCTTCGGTGCGCCAGTGCCGAGCGAGTTTTTGTGGTGGGACATCGTATTTTTCATCGTTGCTGGAACAGGCGGCGTTTGGCGATGCGGTCTAGTCGGTGAATAGATTTGCTATTAAATCAGGAGCTGCTCGCGCATATTCCACGGGGCTAAGTGCCACTTTGGCATTTAATTCTCCAGTAGCAGCGGCTTCAGATAGCGCCCCGTATAGCTGTCCGGGTTCGCTGCAATGTCTTCCGGCGTGCCCACGCCCACCACCGTACCACCACCCGCGCCACCCTCGGGGCCGATGTCGATGAGCCAGTCCGCGGTTTTGATCACGTCCAGGTTGTGCTCGATGATGACGATGGTGTTGCCCGCGTCGCGCAGCTGGTGCAGAACCTTGAGCAGCAGCGCAATGTCGGCAAAGTGCAGGCCCGTGGTCGGTTCGTCCAGGATGTAGAGCGTGCGCCCGGTGTCGCGCTTGCTCAGTTCCAGCGCCAGCTTCACGCGCTGCGCCTCGCCGCCGCTGAGCGTGGTGGCGGCCTGGCCCAGGCGGATGTAGGAGAGGCCCACGTCCAGCAGGGTCTGCAACTTGCGCGCGATGGTGGGCACGGCCTGCAGGAACTCGTAGGCGGCCTCCACCGTCATGTCCAGGATCTGCGCGATGTTCTTGCCCTTGTAGAGCACTTCCAGCGTTTCCCGGTTGTAACGCTGGCCCGCGCACACGTCGCAGGGCACATAGACGTCGGGCAGAAAGTGCATCTCCACCTTCACCATGCCGTCGCCCTGGCAGGCCTCGCAGCGGCCACCGGCCACGTTGAAGCTAAAGCGCCCCGGCCCGTAGCCGCGTTCGCGCGCCATGGGTACCTCGGCCATCAGCTCGCGAATGGGCGTGAACAGGCCGGTGTAGGTGGCAGGGTTGCTGCGCGGTGTGCGACCAATGGGCGACTGGTCGACGTTGATGACTTTGTCGAAGTACTGGATGCCGTCGATGCTCTCGTGTGCCGCGGGCTCGTCGTGCGCGCGGTAGAGCTGGCGCGCCACGGCGGCGTACAGCGTGTCGTTCACCAGCGTGCTCTTGCCCGAGCCGGAAACGCCGGTCACGCAGGTCAGCAGGCCCACGGGGAAGTCCACGTCCACGCCCTTGAGGTTGTGGCCCGATGCACCCACGACGCGAATGGCCTGCATGTTGCCTTGGGTGGCAATGTGGTGGGCCTGGCGCTCGGCCCAGGCCAGCGCGGCTTTGCTGGGGGCGCCCTTGTTGCCGGTTTTGGCGCTGGCCTTGGCCACGGGTTTGGCTTCTGCCACTACCGGCAGCCAGGGCGTGCGGCGCTTGGGCACGGCAATCTGCAGCGTCTTGGCCAGGTACTGGCCGGTCAGCGATTCGGGGTGGGCCTTCACTTCGTCAAATGTGCCTTGGGCGATCACCCGCCCGCCGTGCACGCCCGCGCCCAGGCCCATGTCGATCACATGGTCGGCAGCGCGCATCATGTCTTCGTCGTGCTCCACCACCAGCACGCTGTTGCCAATGTCGCGCAGGTGCTGCAGCGTGCCAATCAGGCGGTCGTTGTCGCGCTGGTGTAGGCCGATGCTGGGCTCATCCAGTACGTACATCACGCCCGTCAGGCCCGAGCCGATTTGCGATGCGAGGCGGATGCGCTGGCTCTCACCACCACTCAGCGTTTCCGCGCTGCGGTCCAGGCTCAGGTAGTTCAGGCCCACATCGTTGAGGAACTTCAGGCGCAGGCCAATCTCGCGGATCACCTTGGAGGCAATTTCGCCACGAGCACCGGGCATCTGCAGCGTGTTGAAGTACTCAAAGCTCTCGCGCAGCGTGGCGTGGCTGATTTCAAAAATGGCACGGGCCTGGTCACCCTCCCCCACCTTCACATGGCGCGCTTCCCTGCGCAGGCGCGAGCCAAAACAGTCGGGGCAGGGTTGGGTGCTGCGCAGGCGGCCCAGGTCTTCGCGTACCAGGGCGGAATCGGTCTCGCGGTAGCGCCGCTGCATGTTGGGGATGATGCCCTCGAAGGGATGCTTTTTGGTGACCTTCTTGCCTTGTGAGGCGCCCGAATCCATCACGTAGCTGAACTTGATCTCTTCCTCGCCGGAGCCGAACAGGATGGCGTTTTGCACCGCTTCGGGCAGGCTCTCGAAGGCCGCATCGATGTCGAACTGGTAGTGCTTGGCTAGGCTCTCTAGCATGCTGAAGTAGTAGCCGTTGCGCCGGTCCCAGCCCTTGATGGCGCCGCTGGCCAGGCTCAGCGTGGGGAAGGCGACCACGCGCGTGGGGTCAAAAAACTCGTGGTTGCCCAGGCCGTCGCAGGTGGGGCAGGCGCCCACGGGTGAGTTGAACGAGAACAGGCGCGGCTCCAGCTCGCTGATGGAGTAGCTGCAGATGGGGCAGGCGAACTTGGCGTTGAATAAGTGCTCTTTAGGCCTCTGGCCCCCGTCGTCATTGCGCGAGGTGCTATCAATTTCAGAGTCCTTGGGCGTATCCATCTCCAGCGCAATGGCCCGTCCGTTGGCTAGGCGCAGCGCCGCCTCAAAGCTTTCGGCCAAGCGCTGCTTCAGGTCGGCGCGCACCTTGATGCGATCCACCACGACGTCGATGTCGTGCTTCTCGGTCTTCTTGAGCTTGGGTAGGTTCTCGGCCTCATAGGCCTCGCCGTTGATGCGAAAGCGCACATAGCCCTGGGCCTGCATGTCGGCAAACACGTCCAGAAATTCGCCCTTCTTCTCGCGCGCCAGCGGCGCCAGAATCATCAGCCGCGTGTCTTCGGGCAGGGCCAGCACGGCGTCCACCATCTGGCTCACGGTCTGGCTCTGCAACGGCAGGTTGTGGTCCGGGCAAAACGGGGTGCCCGCGCGGGCAAACAGCAGGCGCAGGTAGTCGTGGATCTCGGTCACCGTGCCCACGGTGGAGCGCGGGTTGTGGCTGGTGGCCTTTTGCTCGATGCTGATGGCGGGCGACAGGCCCTCGATCATGTCCACATCGGGCTTGTCCATGAGCTGCAAGAACTGGCGGGCGTAGGTGCTCAGGCTCTCTACATAGCGGCGCTGGCCTTCGGCGTACAGCGTGTCAAACGCCAGGCTGGACTTGCCGGAGCCGCTCAACCCGGTGATCACCACCAGCTGGTTGCGGGGGATGTCCAGGTCGATGTTCTTGAGGTTGTGGGTGCGCGCGCCCCGCACGCTGATGTTTTGCTGCTGCAGGGCTCTGGCCAGATATTTGCCGTCGTCAGTAGGAGAGTTCAAGTTCGTGGCCGCCAAAAGAGTAACCCGCCATGATAGACAATGTCGGGTTGCGCCGCCCGACCCGGGTTTGTGCCGCCTTTTGCCCACGAGTGCCCGTTTTGCCTACGTCCGCCCTGCCCGACACCACCATGACGCCGCAAGAGCGTCGCTCCAGCGCCTCTTTGGCCCTTATATTTGCCCTGCGCATGCTGGGGCTTTTCCTGGTTTTGCCGGTATTTGCGCTGGAGGCGCGCCGCTACCCTGGTGGCGACGACACCGCGCTGGTGGGCCTGGCCATGGGCATTTATGGACTGACCCAGGGCGTGTTGCAGATCCCGTTTGGCATGGCGTCCGACCGGTTTGGCCGCAAACCGGTGATGGTGGTGGGGCTGGTCATTTTTGCTGCTGGCAGCGCGCTGGCGGCCTGGGCGCCCAGCCTGCCCTGGCTGGTGGCCGGGCGAGCACTGCAGGGTGCCGGGGCCATTTCGGCCGCGGTGACGGCCCTGCTGGCCGACCAGACGCGTGATGTGGTGCGCACCAAGGCCATGGCGCTGATCGGTGCCAGCATCGGGCTCATGTTCGCGCTGTCTCTGGTGCTGTCGCCTTTGTTGGCGGCCCACGTGGGCTTGCACGGCTTGTTTGCCATCACCGCTGCGCTGGCGTTGGGCGGTATTGCCGTGGTGCTGTGGTGGGTGCCGCCCGAGCCAACCCAGCATGTGGACGCCGCGCGCGGCGGTTTGCTGGAGGTGCTGCGCCATCCGGCGCTGCTGCGGCTGGATTTGGGGGTGTTTGTGCTGCACGCGGTGCAGCTGGCCATGTGGGTGGCCTTGCCTGCGATGCTGGTGCAGGCGGGCTTGGCACGCGATCAACATTGGCAGGTGTACCTGCCGGCGGTACTGGCCTCGTTCGTGGTGATGGGGACCACCCTGTTTCCGCTGGAAAAGCGGGGTTACCTGCGCGCCGTATTCCTTTGCGCCGTAGGGCTGGTGACGCTGGTGCAACTGGGCCTGCTGGTGCTGAGTCGTGCCACGCCTTCGGTAGCGCTGCTGGCTACACTGCTTTTTGTATTTTTCTGCGGATTCAATGTGCTGGAGGCCAGCCAGCCCAGCCTGGCCTCGCGCGTGGCGCCGGCTTCCGCCCGCGGTGCGGCGCTGGGCGTGTACAACACCTTGCAGTCGCTGGGGTTCTTTGCGGGCGGTGCGCTGGGCGGCTGGCTGGTGAAATGGGCCGGACCGCAGGCCCTGTTTGCCACCAGCACAGCGGCCATGCTGGTGTGGCTGGCCGTGGCCTGGCCCATGCGCGCGCCTGTTGCAGCCCGGACGGCATAATCGTCCCACTTTTCTGGAGAAAACCATGGCATCCGTCAATAAAGTCATTCTGGTCGGCAACTGTGGCCGCGACCCCGAAATTCGTTACCTGCCCTCTGGCCAGGCCGTGGCCAACGTCAGCGTGGCCACCAGCAGCCGCCGCAAGGACCGCAACACCGGCGAGACGGTGGAAGACACCCAGTGGCACCGCGTCACCTTTTATGACCGCCTGGCCGAGATCGCCGGCGAATACGTGAAAAAAGGCCGCCCCATCTACGTGGAAGGCCGCCTGAAGTACGGCAAGTACATCGACCAGGCTGGCGTGGAAAAGAACACGGTGGACATCGTGGCCACCGAATTGCAGCTGCTGGGCGGCCGTGAAGGCATGGGCGGTCCGTCGGATGGCGGTGACGAAGGCGGTGCACCGCCGCCCCCCCGTCGCATGGCGCCTGCCGCTGCCCCGCGCGCTGCAGCCCCTGCGCCAGCACCCCGTCAGGCACCGGCGCCACGCCCTGCCAGCGGCTTTGACGACATGGACGACGACATTCCGTTCTGAAATCGATGCGCCTCCGACAACAAAAAAGCGACCCTCGGGTCGCTTTTTTGTTGCACGCGCCCTGATCAGAAGGTGCGGCCCTTGGTCACCGTTTCACGCACGATCTTCCAGGCATCGCCGACGCGGACCAGGGACAAGGTCTTCTCTACCGAGTCGCGATAGTCCACCGAGCCATATTCCTGTTTGAAAGCTACCTCGGCACTCTTGGCATCGCAGGTCAGGGGCTTGATGTCGCTCACGGTGGCCTGGATGTCACCCTGTTTGCCAATGCGCTTCTTGCGCAGGGTCTCCCACGCGCTGCGGCTTAGGCCCATGGCAGGCACAAAGTTTTCTGCGTAATGGCTCAGGTAGCCGGTGGCGTCCTTGGAATTCCAGGCCGCTAGCCAGGTCTGTACCGACTGGGGTACCTGCATGCAGGCTTGCGCGGCCGGGTCAGGCGTGGGGGCTTTGACCGGTGCGGGCAGTGCTACTGGCAAGGGGGCGGGTTCTACCGGCGATGGTTTTGCCACGGCGACCGGCACAGGCGTCTTCTCAATCGAGGGCAAGGTGTGGCTGCTGCACTCCATCATCTCGTCATCGTTCTCTTGGCCACCTTTCACTTCGGGCAGGGTGCTGGACAAGGTCTGCAGTTTCAGCGCTTCCAGCAGCGAGCCTGACGACGCCAGCACCCGGGCATGGGCCAGTTGCAGGTCGTATTCGGCATTGGCCAGGGCACGGCGTGCCTGGTAGTACTCGTTTTCGGTGTCCAGCAGGTCCAGCAGCGATCGCTGGCCAATGTCGAATTGCTGCTGGTAGGCCACGCGGGCCTTGGAGGTGGACAGCTCGTGTTGTTGCAACAGCTTGATTTGCGAGGCAATACGCATCGAGTCGTTGTAGGCAATTTGCCCGGTCTGCCATACATCGCGGCAGGCCTTGTCGCGCAGGTCAAAGGCCGAGTTGAGCTTGGCTGCGTACTGCTTGATGCGGGTGATGTCCGAACCGCCACGGAACAGGTTGTAGTTCAGCACCAGCTCTAGCGTGGAATCGCGGAAGTCTCCGATGACACCGCTCTGGTTGGCTTCATAGCTTTGGCGCGCCCGGAATTCCAACGTGGGGTACATCGCCGCTTTGCGCAGATTCAGGTCGGCACGGAAGGCGCGCAGGGTGGCTACCGAGGCAAGAAAGTCCGGGTTTTTGGCGACAGCACCGCGCAGAAACTCGACGCTCTGGGGCATCTGGCCGGCCAGCGGAGGAGGAGGGGGCAGCTCGGCAGCTGGTGTGTCACCGACCAGGCGCTGATAGCGGGCTGACACGTCATGCAGGTTGCTCACTTCGGTGAGCCAGTTGGACTCGGCCAGCGCCATGCGGCCCGAGGCCTGCTCCAGGTCCACGCGGCGGCCCACACCGGCTTGTACTTTCTGGTTCAGGCGGCCATGCACCTCTTGGTGGGTGATCAGGTTGTCGGCGGCCATTTCTACCAGCTCACGGTAGCGGATCACGTCCAGGTAGGCGCGGGCGGCTTCCAGCCCAGTCTGGTTGCTGGCCGACTGCAGTTCGTAAAACGCGCTTTGTTGGGCATAGCTCAGGCGGCGCACATCGTTCAGAGTAGCAAAGCCATCGAACAGGGTCTGGCGCAACTGGATGGAGGCCCGGTTGCCGTTGTACGACTGGGTGGACGACAGGTAGGGCTTGAGCGTCTGGTTGGACGAGGTGGCGGCCTCCAGATCTACCTTGGGCAGCCATCCGCCTTCGGCCGATTTGCGTTCTTCCTGCGAGGCTTCGAAGTTGTGGAAGCGCAGTTTGACTTCCGGGTTTTGCAGGATGGCGCGCTCCACCGCATCCTTCAAGTTGGTGGGCGATGGTGCTGTTTGTGCATTGGCCCCCACAGAGAGGGCGACAAGCGCAATCGCTTGGCTGATTGCGGTCAGTCGATTCATAGTAGAAACTTCTTTGAATTCAAGCTCGCCGGGCTTGTTGGTGGAGCGGAGCGCTGTGCTAACCTCAATGCCAGCGTCCATCCCCTGATTATCAGGCCAGCGATCTATTTTTAGCATACCTTGCTTGCAGCGGCCCTTTGGTAAAACCAAGATCAAGTGCGATGAATTTCACGTTATCAGGATTTTTCTGCGGGTGATGCCTGCCGACGGAAGCAGACTGGAATGGTGCTTGCACTGCGTTCTCTCCACAAGTGGACCACCGCCGTGCTGCTATCGGCGGTGCTGTTGGGTGTCGCGGGGATTGTGCAGGGTGCCGCCGATTTCGATCGCCTTCTGGCCACATTGACGCAGCGCTGGGGCAATGGCCCGGTGCCCAAGTTCACGGCTTGGCGAGGTTTGATACAGAACAACTTAGCGGCTTCCGATGCTGAACGCATCAAACGCGTGAACCAGTTCTTCAACCAGCAGGTGCAGTTTGCTGAAGACACGGTGGTCTGGGGACAGGCCGATTACTGGGCCACACCCATGGAGTCGTTGGGGCGCGGCGCGGGAGACTGTGAAGACTTTGCCATCGCCAAATATTTCACCCTGCTGCAAACCGGCGTGATGCCCGAGAAGCTGCGGTTGATCTATGTGCGCGCCAAAACAGGCGGTGCAGATGGTGCGCCCACCCAGGCGCACATGGTGCTGGCCTATTACGCCCAGCCTGATGCCGAGCCGCTCATCATGGACAACCTGATTCCCGATATTCGTCCTGCATCACGCAGGCCGGACTTGGTGCCTGTTTTTAGTTTCAACAGCGCTGGCGTGTTTGCCGGTGTCGGTGGTGGCGAGGCCGCGGCAGCAGGGGGAACGGGGCGCTTGTCCCGTTGGGAAGATTTACTGCGCCGTGCGAAAGCCGAAGGTTTTGAATAGATTGCTTGCAAGAGGAATACGAAATGTCGATGTACCGTCAACTATGGCTCGCGATTGTGGTCAGCATGTTGCTGGCCCTGGGTGGTGGTCTGCTGGCCTCCATGCTGAGTGCACGTAGCTACCTGGGCTCTCAGCTGTCGATCAAAAACACGGATAACGCGACGGCATTGGCCCTGTCTCTGAGCCAGGGGACCCCGGATGCGGTAACCGTGGATCTGGTGGTGGCGTCGCTGTTTGACAGCGGTCACTATGAACTGATCCGCGTGACAGACCCCAGCGGCAAGCTGATTAGCGAGCGGGTGGGCGATGCCAAAGATCTGGATGCGCCCGCCTGGTTTGCCCATCTGCTACCCATCACCGCCACACCGGGGCAGGCCCAGATCAGCAGTGGGTGGAAGCAGTTTGGTACGGTCACTCTCGTCAGCCACAGCCGCTTTGCCTATGGTGCGCTATGGAAGACTGCCTACGAGATGGTGTTGGCGTTGTCACTCGCAGGCGTTGTGGGTGGTTTTTTGGGATCCATGGTGCTGGGGCGGATTCGCGGGCCATTGCGCACCGTGATTGAGCAGGCCAAGGCCATTACCCAGCGCCGTTTTGTGACGGTGGAACTGCCCAAAGTTCCCGAACTCAAACAGCTGGCCGTGGCCATGAATGCCACGGTGGGGCGGCTCAAAGCTATGTTTGAGGAAGAGGCTTCGCGGTTGGAGCTGGTGCGCAAAGAGGCCAATTTTGATCCGCTGACGGGGCTGGCCAATCGATCGCATTTCATGGCGCGCTTGCGCCAGGCGATTGATGCAGAGGATTCAGTGGGTGGGACCTTGATGATGGTGCGCTTGGCGGATCTGATAGGTATCAACCGGCGACTCGGGCGTGCTTCAACGGACGATTTTTTGAAAGTCATGGGGCGCACGATCCATGCGGTGTCTGCAACATCCAGCAATGGGGTAGCGGCCCGCCTCAATGGCGCAGACTTTGCTGTATTGCTGCCCGCAGAAAAAGCGGGGTATGCGGTGGGCGTGCAACTGTTGCAGGACATGGCATTGGCGGCTGCGCCGTTTGTGGATGGCGCAGTGACAGCCTGGATTGGCGTCGGCCGATTCGCTGCTGGTGCGGATGTGGGGAGTCTGTTGTCGCAAGTGGACTTGGCGCTGGCCGACGCCGAAGCGGGAGGGACGGACGGCGTCAGGGAGGCGCAGGCTGATGCCGCGGATGAAATGCCGCGCACCGTGGATCAATGGTCCACGATGATCAAGCGCGCGCTGGAGCACCAGTGGGTACGGCTGATTTCGTTTCCCGTGGTCAATGCACAAGGGGCCTTGTCACACCGTGAGTGTCCGTTACGGTTGATGTTTGACGAAAAAGGCGAGTGGTTGCCTGCCGGCCGATTCCTGCCCGTGGCTGAACGCCTCAAACTGACGCCGGCACTGGACCTGGTGGCAGTGGCCCTGGGCCTGCAGGAGCTCAAGTCCGCCCCGGACTTGCCTGGGTTGGCAATCAATCTGTCGGCAAGTTCGTTGGAAGATGCTACTTTTCAACCGCGACTGATGGCATTGATTGCGGCACAGAAAGAGTTGGCACCCCGGTTGTGGCTGGAAATGGCGGAGGGCGGTGCTTTGAAGCACCTTGAGGCCTTCAAAGTGCTGTGCCGCGCGTTGAATGCTGCCGGTTGCCGGACCGGGCTTGAGCATTTTGGGCATCACTTCAGCCAGATTGGCCAATTGCATGACCTTGGCTTGGATTACCTGAAGGTGGACTCCAGTTTCGTGCGGGGGGTTGAATCCAACACTGGCAACGCAGCCTTCCTGAAGGGCTTGTGCAGCATTGCCCACAACATCGGCCTGTTAGTGCTTGCCGAGGGCGTTACTTCTTCCGCAGAGCTGGACGTGCTGTTGGCTCTCGGTTTTGACGGCGCTACTGGGCCTGGCGTGCGAATCCTGCCCATCACACCTTCCTCGCACTGAGCTGTCAATGCCATCATGAGGCATTCATGATGGCCTCTGCGTCCTGAAATGACCGATCAATCGACGATTAGTCGTTTGTTGGTGAGCAAGTCCTGTATGACGGCGTTGTCATTGAGCAATGCGGTGCCGCTGTTGTCCTGCAGCAGATTCACACCTGTCAGCACGATGGTCTGATTTTCATTTGCTGCGTTGTAGGTGCCACCCGTAAAGCCGCCTGTGGTACTGACGTGTACAACGGTATTTCCGTTGGAAACTTCAAAGTGCAGGTAGTTCGACAGGTTGCCGGATGCGAGCCCTTGATGGTTTTCACCAACTAGCAGATCACGCAGATCGAGCGCGTCGCCTTCTGACTTGCTGAAGTCCATCACCAGGTCGGTGGTGCCGGAGAGGCCGATGCTGTTCCCTACGCCGTAGGCATTGCCCCCACCTGCGTTACTGACGCCAGTGGTACTGTTTCCGTCGTTCAGTGACCAGGAGAAAACGTCGGCTCCGGTATCGCCCTTGAGCACGTCGCTGCCTGCGCCGCCTTCCAGTCGGTCATTGCCAGCACCGCCGCGCAGCGCATCGTTACTTGCACCACCGTTCAAGTAGTCATTACCGGCGCCACCATACAGCAGATCGCTTCCAGCTTCTCCAAACAAAGCGTCATTGCCTGCGCCACCATGGACCAGATCTCCGTAGCCTTTGTTGGTCGTGCTGGCGACTGTGGCCGTAAACACCCCGCCGGAGGTCATGCTGGCATCGGTTGTCGTCATGAAGGTCGAACCAGCTAGGTTGGCGACCGTCGTTGTGGCCGTCCCACTGTCACCAGCATAGACCACGTCATTACCAGCACCCGCTTCGACATAATCATTGCCAGCCAGGGCGCTGATGTTGTCGTCCGATGCCGTACCGGTTAGCGTGTCCGCAGCAGCGGTGCCCGTGATCAACGATGTGCCGGTATAGGAGTCCGTGTGGCCGTTGATCGTGATAGTCAGCGTACTCGTGCTGGTTGCGCCACTCGGGTCGGTGACCGTGTAGGCAATGAAGTCCGTAAGCGTCTGCCCTGTGTTGAGCGCATTGATTCGTGCATCATCACTGGTGAGTACGTAGGTGTACGCGCCGTTGCTGTTGATCACGAAAGTGCCGTAGGAACCCGCCACGCTGGCGCCTGTGAGTGCGCTCTGGCCGCTGACTGTAGCGACGGTCAAGGTGTCGCCATCCACGTCTGTGTCGTTGCTGATCACAGAGCCCGTGACCGTGTACGTCCCCGAGTCCTCTGTCACACTGTTTGTGTCGGCTACCGCGATAGGGGCGTCATTGACCCCTGCTACCGGGATCGACAGCGTGGTCGTGGTGGTGGCCAGTTCGTTGGTGGCGTTTTCTTTGCTGCTCAGTTCCAGCGTCAGGCCGTAGGTGCCGCTGAAGTTGGCTGGGGGTTTGATGGTTAATGTGCTCAGCGACCAACTGGTGATATTGATGGAGGTCGTGCCTGTCGTTGCCGTGAAGCTATTGGTCCCATCGGATAGAACCGTCCCAACCAGTAAATTCTTTGCGAAAAGTGAGACCAGTGCTTCAGATCCATCCGTGTCTGCAAGAGCTATCGTGATCGGTGAAAGCTTGATCGTGGTGTCTTCCACGCCGCTGTTGCTGATAGGGTAGTACCCGGCTGTCGTTGTGCCGACCACTGCATCATGAATGCCGCCGGCATTTTCGACAGCTGCGATCGAACTGTAGATTTTGAAGTTACTGCTGGTCAGGTCCTGCGCAGTGCCGCCATCAACACTCAAGTACGGTTTGACTGCGCCAATCCCATCGCCGTTGTAAACGGCCCAATCGAGTGTGTAGTAACCGCTGACTGTGGCTGAATACGTGGTTCCGGTGATATTGCCCCAGCTGTTGTACTGTTTCTCCAGAACAATAGTGCCGCCCAAGCTGAGCAAGGCTGTATCGTCCATATAGGAACTGAAGGTATAGGTGTGACCGGCCTCCAGGTAGATCAATCCGGTCATTCGATACGCTCCGTCGGTTGAGATTCCAGATGGATCGCCGCCGGCGTTTGCGGTGTAGTTTTGTGGGGCCGTTGATATGGAGGTGGTGGCTGGCGTGTCCGCATCTAGCAATGTGAGCAGTTGCTCAACTTCTGTCACGGTATCGACCGTTGTTGCAGAGATGTTGGGGACGGCCGTATAAGTGCGTACGGTCAATCCATCGCCTGACGGTTGTATCACGACGGTGGTCGCGCCGTCTATTACTGAGGTGCCACCAATTCTAAGTATGGGGTCATCGGCTACTGGTGCGATATCAAGAGTCAATGTGGCTGTCGTGCTGGTCGCGCTGCCGTCATTGCCTTGGTATGTGAAGCTTGCGTAGTCGCTCTTCATGTTGCCGGTGCCTGATGAGTAGACATTGCTCCCAGACTCATTAAGGTCCGGTGCGAAGCGCAAATGTCCTGCATCGATCTCGGTCTTGCTAACAACCTGATTGGCAGTGACATTCGTCCATGTCACACCGTTGCTTGAATACTGCAGGATCCCGTCAGATGGCAGGGTGACAATTTTCACGCTCATGGCACTGGCAGACGAATCAACGTCGCTGACGCCAAAGTTGGCCCATGACAGGGTGATCGCCGTGTCTTCAGTCCCGATTACTGTGCCGCCGATGGCTGTTGGCACATCGTTGGTGCCGGTGACGGTGATGGTGAGCTCGGCCTTGTCGGTGGCGCCCTGTGCGTCGCTGAGGGTGTACGTGAAAGTATCGGTGGC
>NZ_JAVDXO010000004.1:0-399286 GCF_031457975.1 Rhodoferax saidenbachensis | reverse complement strand
CCGTCAACACGGTATTCGTCAAACAAACCTACTGGGTTGCCGCCAAGCTGCCGCTGGATGGAAACGGATGAGCGTTTCCACACAGCCTCGGCCCAAAGCAGACGGACGCATAGTCGCGATTCGTCTATTCCGCCACGTATCTAAACCTCCACCAACGCCTCACTATTCAACGCCTGCGCCACCACATCCCGTGACAGCGTGGGCACAAACGTCTCAATAAAGCTGTACGCATAGCCCCGCAGCCAAGCACCGCGGCGCAAGCCCAGCCGCGTCACGTTCACCTGGAACAGATGTCCCGCATCGAGGATGCGCAGGTTGCGGTCGCGGTCTGCGTCCAGTGCGACTGAGGCGACGATGCCCACACCCATGCCAAGTTCCACATAGGTCTTGATGACATCGGCGTCCATGGCGGTCAGCACCACATCGGGCTGCAGCTGCGCGGCAGCAAAGGCGTTGTCGATGTGGGAGCGGCCCGTGTAGCCGGCCTGGTAGGTGATGATGGGGTACTGTGCCAGCTGCTGCAGCGTTACCGGCCCTTCCACCTCCAGCAGCGGATGGCCCGGGGGCACCACCACGCTGTGGGTCCAGCGGTAGCAGGGCAGGGTGACCAGCTGGCTGTAGTCGGCCAGCGCTTCAGTGGCCACGCCAATGTCGGCCTCGCCCGAAATCAGCATGGCGGCCACCTGCTTGGGCGAACCCTGGTGCAGGTGCAGCGTGACCTTGGGAAACTTGTCGCGGAAGTCCTTCACCACATGCGGCAGCGCGTAGCGCGCTTGCGAGTGGGTGGCCGCCACCGAGAGCTGGCCCTCCATCTGCGCGCTGTAGTCTTGGCCTGCGCGCTTGAGGTTTTCCGCGTCCAGCAGCAGGCGCTCCACGATGGGTAGCAGGTCTTTGCCCGGTGGCGTCAGGCCGGTCAGGCGCTTGCCGGCGCGGCCAAAGATGTCCACGCCCAGTTCTTCTTCCAGCTCACGGATCTGGCGGCTCACCCCGGGCTGCGAGGTGTGCAGCATATTGGCCACTTCCGTGAGGTTGTAGCCGCAGCGCACGGCCTCGCGTACCGATCTCAGTTGTTGAAAGTTCATGCGCGTTCAGACCACCTGTGTGGCTTGCTCAAAAGTCAAGCGGGGCCCGCGGGCAAAGGTGCCGCTGTGGTCGGCGTAGCCCAGGTTGACCAGGAAATTGGCACGGTAACGACCATCGGGAAAAAAGGCCTGGTTCACCTTGGTGGCGTCAAAGCCCGATTGCGCGCCGCTGTCGATGCCCAGAGCCCGCGCGGCAAGGATCAGGTAGGCGCCTTGCAGCGCGCTATTGCGCTCGGCTGTGGCCTGGGTCAGCGCGGCGTTGTTGTCAAACAGGGGCTTGGCGTCGTAGGCCGGAAACTGCACGGGCAGATGTTCCTGAAACTGGCTGTCCCAGGCCACGATGACGGTGACCGCAGAGCCCAGGGTTTGTGCCACGTTGCCACCCGACAAGGCAGGCTTGAGTTTTTCCTTGGCCTCGGGCGAGCGCACAAACACAAAGCGCGCAGGTTGGGCGTTGAAGGCCGTGGGGCCCCACTTCAGCAAGTCGTAGAGCTTGTGAAGGGTTTCGTCGGAAATGGCCTCGGGCTTGAAAGCGTGCACCGTGCGCGCCTCGCGGAACAGCTGGTCCAGGGTGGCGTCGTTCAAAGCTTGGGACATGGGGGGATTTCCTCGTGATACTTAAACGGCAGTCAGCGCCTGGTCCAGGTCGGCCAGCAGGTCGTCAATGTGTTCAATGCCGACCGACAGGCGCACGGCGTCTTCCGGCACGCCGGCTTTCACCAGCTCTTCGGGCGACAGCTGGCGGTGTGTGGTGGAGGCGGGGTGGGTGGCCAGCGATTTAGCGTCACCAATGTTCACCAGGCGGGTGAAGAGGTTCAGCCCGTCCAGGAAGCGCGCACCGGCTTCGCGGCCCTGGCCGGCGGGCGCCTTCACGCCAAAGGTGAGCAGGCCCGATGCCTTGCCGCCCAGGTAGTCCTTGGCCAGTGCATGGTCGGGGTGGCCGGGCAGGGCGGCGTAGTTCACCCACGCCACCTTGGCGTGCTTTTGCAGGTGCTGTGCCACCTTGAGTGCGTTGTCGGTGATGCGCTCCAGGCGCAGTGCCAGGGTTTCAATGCCCTGCAAAATCAGGAACGCGTTGAACGGCGAGATGGCAGCGCCGGTGTTGCGCAGCGGCACCACGCGGGCGCGGCCAATGTAGGCGGCGGGGCCCAGCGCTTCGGTGTAGACGACGCCGTGGTAGCTGGGGTCGGGTTCGTTCAGGCGTTTGAAGCGCGCCTTGTGCTCGGCCCAGGGGAACTTGCCGCTGTCCACAATGGCGCCGCCAATGGTGGTGCCGTGGCCGCCGAGGTACTTGGTGAGCGAGTGCACCACGATGTCGGCGCCGTGTTCGATGGGGCGCAGCAGGTAGGGCGTGGCCACGGTGTTGTCCACGATGAGTGGAATGCCGTGGGCATGCGCAATGTCGGCAATGCGGCGGATGTCGGTCACATTGCCCTGCGGGTTGCCCAGCGATTCGACAAAGATGGCCTTGGTCTTGTCGTCGATCAGCGGGGCGAAGCTGTCGGGGTTTTTGTGGTCGGCAAAGCGGGTGGTGATGCCGAACTGGGGCAGCGTGTGGGCGAACAGGTTGTAGGTGCCGCCGTACAGCGCGGTGCTGCTGATGATGTTGTCACCGGCTTCGGCAATGGTCTGGATGGCATAGGTCACCGCGGCCTGGCCAGATGCCAACGCCAGCGCGGCCAGGCCGCCTTCCAGGGCCGCCACGCGCTTTTCCAGCACGTCCTGCGTGGGGTTCATGATGCGGGTGTAGATGTTGCCCGGCACCTTCAGGTCGAACAAATCGGCGCCGTGCTGGGCGCTGTCAAAGGCGTAGGCCGCGGTCTGGTAGATGGGCACGGCCACCGCCTTGGTGGTCGGGTCTGGCTGGTAGCCGGCGTGGACGGATTGGGTCTCGAATTTCCAGTTGTCTGACATGGGGGCCTCTCCTGATGGCGGGTGGTGGTGTGGTTTGCTATGGTTTTGGTAGCTTGTCGCGCATATTTCACGGGGGCTAGAGACCTATTTCCTTTATAAACAGGTGAATCCAGACCGCGAAACCTGCGAGAAAAGCCGCTGGTGCCTTGCACTCTAAAGGCGGCTCCTCAAAACTCAAAAGAATAAAAAGTTGATTCTTTAGATCAAAAACATCGTTGGACGGGTGCTCTCGCGGTAGGCGTGCCAGCCCAGCCACCAGAAAACGGGCACGAACAGCAGGAACACGGCCTGCAGCCCCACCACCGTACCCAGCGTGCCGCCCAGCAGCCCGCCGACAAAACCGCCGCAGGGGCCGGCCAGTGCGCTCAGGCCCGACACGCGCCCCCGCCCCAGGCGTGCGCCCACGTGGGCAAACTGGGTCAGCGTGTGCATTTGCAGCAGCCCCAGGCCCGCGCCCAACACCACGCCGCCCACCCACAGCCAGCCTGTCGTGCTGGCCCAGGCCAAGAGCAGTGCCGCCAGCGTGACCGCACTCACCGATGCGAGGACGGTGCGCAGCGGCCCCAGCCAGGTGAGCAGGGGGCCCAGAAAGATCAACGTGGCCACAAAGGCGCTGCCCTGCACCGCCACCAGCGAGCCGGCGCCCAGCGCGGGCAGGCCCAACTCCTGCACGGCGATCACCACCATGTAGAAGGCGTAGTACATGTGGATGGCCTGGATGGCGCATTCCTGCATGGCCAGCACGCGAATCTCGGGCTCACGCCACAGCGCCCGCACCGACTGGCGCATGGACAGCCGCGCCGCACCTGCGCGCGGTGGTGTGTGGGTGTGCTGACTCAGCACCGATGACGACAGCCGGGCTGTCAGCACAAACATGGCCGCAATCAGCCAGTAGCTGCCCGCATGGCCCAGCAGTGCCACCACACCGGCGGCCAGCATGGGCCCCAGCAAAAACATGCCCGCCATGTGCGCGCCGCGCTGCCAGCCGGCCCGTGCGTGGCCAATGCGCTCCAGCGCCGCCATGAACACGGTGTTCAGCGAGACAAAGCGCAACGGCATCACAAAACTGATGAGCGCAGTCAGTGCCACCAAAAACAGGGTGTGCGGCAACAGCGGGATGGCGGCGTACAGGGCCCCCATGACCAGGCTGCCGCTCACGAACAGGCGGGCAGGCCCCAGGCGTTCCACCCAGAAGCCCACCGGAATGCTCATGAACAAAATGCCCACCGACTGCGCCCCGGCAATGGCCGCCAGCCACCCACCCTGCGCGCCCAGGTGCAGCGCGTACAGCGTGGTGGTGAACTTGGCCAGCCCCACGCTGATGCCCATGAAGGAGGACAACAGCGCGAAGCGCAGCAAAAACGCGTTGCGTTGAAAGAACCCGCGCATCAGGCGGCCTGGGCCGCGGAGTTGGCAGCCTGGCCTACGGCAAAGCTGCGTTGGCCTTGCACCGACACAGGCACCTCGCCGCGCACGGTTACGCGTCGCACCACGCGGTGTTGGTGGCCATAGTCGTTGATGGCGTAGTGCTGCGTGGCGCGGTTGTCCCAGATGGCCACATCGCCCTCGGCCCAGTGCCAGCGCACGGTGTTTTCCAGACGCGTGATGTGGTGCTGGACGATCTCGAACAGGTGCTGCGAGTCGTGCGTGTTGTAGCCCACAAAGCGCTTGAGGAAGTGGCCAGCCACCAGCGTGCGTTCGCCGGTTTCGGGGTGCACGCGCACCAGCGGGTGTTGCGCTTCGATCAGGCGCGAGCGGAACACTTCGCGGTAGTGCTGGGCGCCGGCGTCGTCGGGTTCCACGCGGGTGGCGGCGTAGTCGTAGTCGTTGCTGTGCACGGCCCACAGGCGCTCGGCCAACGCCTTGAATTCGTTGGGCAACTCGTTGTAGGCCGCCGCGGTGTTGGCCCACACGGTGTCGCCGCCGTGGTCGGGAATGGTCAGCGAGCGCAGCACCGACACCTTGGGGTAGTCGGCATCAAAGGTCACATCGGTGTGCCAGGAGTTGGCGCGCCCGCCGTGGTTGGAGTCCAGCTCCAGGATGTCGGTGCCGTTGCGTGACGGCACGGTAGGGTGTGGCACCACATCGCCCCAGCGGCCGGCAAAGGCCTGGTGCTCTGCATCGTCCAGGTGCTGCTGGCCGCGGAAGAACAGTACCTTGTGCTTGAGCAGCGCCTGGTGGATGGCGGCAAAGGTCTGGGGGGCCAGCCGGCCCGACAGGCGCACGCCGTGGATGACGGCACCAATGCGCCCGGCCAGGGGACGCACATCGACGGTGGTAGCGGTTTCTATAAGGGGATGGTTGAGCACAGCAGACATGAAAACTCCTTGGTGGGGCAGCGGTGAGAAAAAGAGGAAAGGCGAAGCCATCGTAGGAAGCCCCACCGTCCTTGCGAAGCGCCCGATTTGCATGTCGATATGCGCTGCGCAAAAGTGCATATGCATGCGCGCTTTCCTTCGTTGCGGGCGGTGGTGGTGCGACCTACGCTGTGTCCCATTCACAACCAACGAGGGAATTGCATGCGACCGTTTTTGAAACTTGCCATCACCGTATGGACCGTGCTGGGCCTCAGTGCCAGCGCGCTAGCCCAGGAGGCGCTGGAGGTCACCGACATTCGCTACCAGGGCAGCGTCGGCACTGTGGTCTGGATTGAACTGGCCGAACACCTGGGCTACCTGGCCCCGCTCAAGGCCAAGTGGGTAGGTAACACGATCAGCGGCCCGCAGGACGTGCAGGCCGTGGTGAGCAATGACATTGACATTGGCGGTGCCTTCAACGGCGCGCTGGTCAAGCTCATCGTGAAGAAGGCGCCCGTGAAGGCCGTGCTGGGCTACTACGGCGTGGACGACACCACCTGGAGCGGCTACTACGTCAAGAACGACAGCCCGATCAAAACGGCCCGCGATCTGCTGGGCAAAAAGGTGGCCATGAACACTCTGGGCGCCCACCACGACTTCATCGTGCGCGAGTACCTGGAGCGCAACAAGATCACAGACGAAGAGGCCAAGCAGGTCACCTTTGTCATCACCCCACCTGTCACCGGTGAGCAGGCGCTGCGCCAGAACCAGGTGGAGGTGACTACGTTGGGCGGCATCCTGCGCGACAAGGCGTTGGAGCGTGGCGGCATCCGCCCGCTGTTCACCGACCGCGACCTGTTTGGCAATTTCACCGCCGGCTCTTACGTTTTGCGCAACAAGTTCATCGAGCAAAACCCCAAGGCCTCCAAACACCTGGTGAGTGCGCTGGCCCGGTCCATCGAATGGGCCCGCAATACGCCGCCGGCCCAGGTGCGCAGCACCTTTGAGTCCATCATCAAGGCGCGTGGTCGCGCCGAGAGCGCCGACGCGATCCAGTACTGGAAGAGCACCGGCATCCCCTCGGTAGGCGGCGTGGTGCTGGACAAGGACCTGCAGGTCTGGATCGACTGGCTGGTGAAGGAGGACATCATCAAGGCAGGTCAGGTCAAACCCAGCGATCTGTATACCAACGCCCTCAACAGCTACGCCACGGGCGCCAAGGTGGCCGCCAAATGAGCGCCGCCAAGATCCGCTTTGAACACGTCAGCAAGGAGTTCACCGTCCGCGCTGAAGATGATGGTCCGGACAAGCGCTTCACGGCCTTGCAGGATGTGACGCTGGACGTCCGTGTGGGTGAATTCCTGGTGTTGGTCGGGCCCAGTGGTTGCGGCAAGTCAACCCTGTTGGACTTGCTGGCCGGCCTGACCTTGCCCAGCCAGGGGCGGGTGCTGATCGATGGCAAGCCTATCACCGGCCCCGCGCGGGACCGTGGCGTGGTGTTTCAGCAGTACGCGTTGTTCCCCTGGCTTAGCGCACTGGACAACGTGGCTTTCGGTCTGGAAATCGCGGGTCTGGGTAAGAAGGAACGCAGGGAGAAAGCGGCCCATTACCTGGAACTGGTGGGCCTCACCGATTTTCGCAACCACTACCCCCACGAAATGTCGGGTGGCATGAAGCAACGCGTGGCGATCGCGCGCAGCCTGGCCTACGAGCCCGAGGTGCTGCTGATGGATGAGCCCTTTGCCGCGCTGGATGCACAAACCCGCGAGACCCTGCAGGAGGAGCTGGTGGACATCTGGCACCGCACCGGCAAGACCATTGTGTTCATCACCCACGGCATTGACGAAGCCGTGGTGCTGGGCCAGCGCGTGGCGGTGATGACCTCGCGCCCGGGGCGCATCAAAGAGATTGTGGACATCCCCGAGACGCTGCGTGCGGACACCCCCGATGTGCGCTCGCTGCCCCTGTTTGGCGAACTGCGCCACCAAATCTGGTCGCTATTGCATGACGAGGTGGCCGCTGCGCGCCAGCAGCGCCGCGCCCGTATTGCAACCCTACCCGCTCGCAAGGAGAGTTTCCATGTCTGATGTCTCGTTAACCGTCGGCACGGCGCCCGTAGCGCTGGTGCCCCCCGCCCGCTGGACGCGCGTGTTGCGCCAGCTGAGCAACATCGGCTGGCGCTCCGCGTTGGTGCTGGCCCTTGCGCTGTGGTGGGAACTGGCCCCCCGCCTGGAGCTGACCGACCCGGCCTTCTTTCCCCCACTCAGCGAAGTGCTGGCTGCAGGCTGGGCCCTGGCACTGAACGGGCAGCTTTGGCAACACACCTCGGCCAGCGTGGCGCGGGCCCTGGGTGGTTTTGCTATCGCGGTGTTGTATGCAGTGCCATTGGGTTTGGCCATTGGTTGGTATCGCCGTTTGGGGCATTTTTTGAACCCGCTCATTGAAGTGCTGCGCAACACGGCGCCGCTGGCCTTGCTGCCCGTGTTCTTGCTGTTGTTGGGCATTGGCGAGGTGTCCAAGGTAGCCATGGTGGTCTATGCCTGCTCTTGGCCGCTTTTGCTCAACACCATCTCGGCTGTCAAACAGGTGGACCCGCTGCTCATCAAGTCCGCACGCACCATGGGGGCGAGTGCACAGCAGCTGTTCCTCAAGGTCATCCTGCCAGCCTCGGTGCCTACCATTTTTGTAGGCATTCGCTTGGCCAGTGCCACCGCCATTCTGGTGTTGGTGGCTGCCGAGATGGTGGGCGCCAAGTCTGGTCTGGGCTATCTCATCATCTACGCGCAGTACAGCTTTCTGATTCCCGACATGTACTTCGGAATCATCGCCATCACCTTCATTGGCGTGTTGTTCACCCTGGCGTTGGAGGTGGTGGAACGCCGCCTGACCGCTTGGAAGCCCGCCCCGGCATTGGCCTAAACCTTTTCAACCAAGGAATTTTCATGTCTGACCGCAAACTGCGCCTGGGCGCCTTCATCATGGCCACGGGCCACCACATTGCCGCATGGCGCCACCCCGGATCGCAAATCGATTCGGGCACCAATATCGACCACTACATCGAGGTGGCCAAGACCGCCGAGCGTGGCTTGTTCGACCAGGTGTTTGTGGCCGACAGCCCGGGCCTGTGGTTTGAGGGCGATGACGAAGCCTTCAGCCGCCAGGGCCGGGTGTCGCACTTCGAGCCCGTCACGTTGTGGGCTGCGTTGGCCGCGGTGACCAAGCATGTGGGCTTTGTGGCCACGGCGTCCACCACTTACGAAGACCCCTACCTGTTGGCGCGCAAGTTTGCCTCGCTGGACCACATCAGCAAAGGCCGCGCGGCCTGGAACGTGGTGACCACAGGCGCGGAGAATGTGCATGGCAACTTCGGCTATGACAAGCATCCCGACCCGGAGACGCGCTACGAAAAGGCGCATGAATTCGTGGACGTGGTGAAGGGTCTGTGGGACAGTTTTGAAGACGACGCCTTCAGCCGGGACCCGGCCAGCGGTGTGTACTTTGACCCCGCCAAGCTGCACACGCTCAACCACGTGGGCAAGCACCTGAAGGTGAAAGGCCCACTGAACCTGGAGCGCTCGCCCCAGGGTTACCCGGTCATCGTGCAGGCCGGCTCGTCCGAGCCTGGCAAGGAGCTGGCCGCCGCCACGGCGGAAGCCATCTTCACCGCTTGGACCAGCCTGGCCGAGGCGCAAGCGTTCTATGCCGACGTGAAAGGCCGCCTGGCCAAATACGGTCGCCGCCCCGAGCAACTGTTGGTGCTGCCCGGCATCTCGCCCGTGGTGGGCCGCACGCAGGAAGAGGCTGATGCGAAGTGGGCAGAGCTGCAAAAGCTCATCCACCCCTCGGTGGGCCTCAGCACCATTGCGCCATTCTGGCCCGGTGAAGACCTGACGAAGTGGGACCTGGACGCGCCGCCGCCCTACATTCCCCAGCCTCCCCTTGGCCGCAACAGCCGCGCCCATGTGGTGCTGGAACTAGCGCGCCGCGACAAGCTCACCGTGCGCCAGCTCTACGAGTATCTGGCCGGCGCGCGTGGTCACTGGGTGGTGGTGGGAACGCCGCAGAAGATTGCCGACGAGATCCAGACCTGGTTCGAAAACGGGGCGGCCGACGGCTTCAACGTCATGCCGCCTGTGCTGCCCGAATCGTTGGACGACTTTGTGGACCTGGTGATCCCCGAACTGCAGCGCCGTGGTTTGTTCCGTACGGAATACGAAGGCACGACGCTGCGCGAGAACCTGGGACTGGAGCGGCCGGTGAACCAGTTCACCGTGCGCAAGCA
This sequence comes from Rhodoferax saidenbachensis, assembly GCF_031457975.1. Taxonomy (GTDB): domain Bacteria; phylum Pseudomonadota; class Gammaproteobacteria; order Burkholderiales; family Burkholderiaceae_C; genus Allorhodoferax; species Allorhodoferax saidenbachensis_A. The sequence continues at coordinate 389,711 of NZ_JAVDXO010000004.1, read as the reverse complement.
GAAGGCTGCTTAGAGCGCCTTACTTGGATTCTTCAATGACGCGCCCGTTCAGCGGTTGAATGGGACGCGCGTTGGCATTGAAGATGCGGCGGAACGCCTTGATCTGCTCCGCGCCGAGTCGAATCGGTTGCTTCAGCACCATCCATTTCACGCCTTCTGAGCATGGTGGCGTGGTCAACGAACCGGCAAAGGAGTAGTAGCCCTTGTCCGCGGGCAGCATCGCGGCCAAGTCGAGCTGCAAATCGCTCACGGTGATCGTTTCACCCTTGCGCGGCAAGTGGGCAAAAACCGGGGCAAATGCCGCATTGGTCTTGCCGGGCTGCATCAGCACGCCAATCACGCCCAGGCCGCCCTCGGCATTTTTGTGAACAAAGTGGCCCACCATGGCGGTGTGCTTGCCGTTGAGTGCTTCTTCACTGGGGGTGTGGAAGTGGAACTGGAGCAGATCGTAGGTCTTGTCACCTACGGTCAGTGTTTGACCTGCAGGTAGGTTGACCTGGATGGTGTGGCCATTGTTGACCAGCGTGGGGGCAGCGGCGGTGTAGTTGAACTGCAGCGCGGGGAGGTCCGCTTTGACCGCGTTGCGGATGTCGATGGGGCTTTGGTTGCCGCCCTTGGCGCAGGTTTCAAAAGCGGGGTCCAACTCGGCCCAATGCATGGGGCCTTCATGGCTATGCCCATAGTTCCAGTGAGGTGGATGGCCCTCTGCGTGCGCGAGCCCTGCGGTCAGGGTGAGCAACGAGAGGGCGATGGCTGCGGGAAGTTTGCGAACAGAGGACATGGTTTATTTCCGTGTAGAAGTAAGAGGGTCGAAATGCAGAGAGTTGCTGACGCGAAGCCTATGGTAGCCCACGGCTTGTACTGCGCGAATCAGTAGCAGTTGACCGCTGCAGTTGTCGCTGCAATTCCGCAATGCTGGGTGCCAAACGCCGATGCAATCGCGTCAGTGTGAACACATGCATTTCGTAGCGTGGCAGCGCCTCACGCAGAGACAACGGCACCACCAGGCCCTTCGGTCCGTTGTCCAATAAGGCCGAATGGGGGAGAACACCCAACAAATCCGTGTGCGCTATGAGGTTGATCATGCTGGCGTAGTCCGGGCAGGACGCGGTGATGCGCGCCGGTGGCATCTGGCGCACGGCAAAAGCTTCCCGCAGTACGTCCACCGGCCCCCGCACACTGGGCTCAACAATGGCCCACTCAGCGGACGCCAATTGCACCAGTGATTGTGCTTGGATCAAGGGGTGCGTTCGGCGCGCATACGCCTGCGGCCTGATGTGATAAAGCGCCTGGGTCACCAGGCCTGCCGTGCTGTAACCGCGCGGCATAGGCGCGATCACAAGGTCGAGCTCGCCGCCCCGCAAACCGGCGAGCATGCGCCCTTCGTCCGCGCTGGACATGGCCAAACGTCGGTGAGGGTGTGCATGGCACCACGCAAGATGCAGGGCCGGGCCGCACACCAAGGCTGCAGAGGGCGTAACCCCAACGCGCAGAGTGCCGCGGCGGCTCGCGGTGGCAACACTTTCCTCCATGGCACCCACACGGTCCGCAATGTCAGCACCTTGCAGCGCAACGCGCAGCGCGACTTCGGTGGGAACCTGTCGCCTCCCGGACTTCACGAAAAGTGGGGTGTCGAACTGCAGTTGCAACTGCCGCATTGCGTGGCTGATAGCGGGTTGAGATACGCCACCGGCCAGTGCCGCAGCAGAGAAGCTGCCGTGGTGAATCACCAGCCGAAGGTATAAAAGAAAGCGCAAATTCATAAATAGTGTTTATGGTTTCACGCGCATTGTGACTTGTGCAAAACCCCATCCTTTGGAACCATGGGGCCATTGCAACCACAAGAAAGCCTTCCATGAACCAACAACACTTGAATGCCGTGCGCGATTACCTCAGCCACCTGCATGCCAGCGATACGAAAGCATTGATTTCTGCGTTCGAAGACGATGGCGTTGTTCACTCCCCGTTTCTCGGGGTCATGAAGGCGGTGGACTTTTTCCCAAAATTGGCGCAAGCGTCTAGCAAGAGTGTGATCACGCTGATTGACCTGTTTGCCTCTGTGCAGGCTGTTGATGACGCAGTGCGGGTGGCTGCCTATTTCCGCTATGACTGGACGCTGAGCGATGGAAGATTGGTCGACTTCACCTGTGTGGACGTGTTCAGCTTTCGGAAAGACAGCATTCGCATCGGCAGCATGCATATCGTGTACGACACGTTTCCACTGCGCGAGCAGGTGGGCGACAAATATGCGCCAGATCCGGTGGCGAGCACCTGAGCCCTTGTTGAATAGCCACCAAGTAGATGTTGATAAATCAACAGTTATGTGTTGATTTTCGAGCAGCAGCGCGGTTGCTGCGGTGACCTGAATTTATTGAAAATTTCAATAAATTCAATGACTTAGCCATAGAGTGGTCGCGGAAAAAGATGTGGCACAGGCATTGCAATGTTCTGGTTGTCATAACCAGTTCGCAGTGCCATGCAAACCTCCATCTCCGCCGCCCGCGCGGGCACCCTGCACCAGCGCATCCAGCATGAGCTGCGCGAGCGCATTGTGGCGGGTCACTACGCCCCGCAGGCGCAGATGCCGACCGAGAGTGCGCTCATGCGCCAGTACGGCGTGAGCCGCATCACCGTGCGCCACGCACTGGGGGCGCTAGAGAAAGACCAACTGATTTTCAAGGTGCCGGGCAAGGGTTCGTTTGTCACCCAGCCCAAACCCTTTCAGCCGCTGGGCCGCCTGCAGGGCTTTGCCGAGGCCATGGGCGCGCAGGGCCACGAACCCTTCAACCGCTTGGTGTCGCTGGAGACCGTGGCCGCCACACCGCAGGTGGCGGCGCGCTTGCAGCTCCCCGAAGGCACGGCGGTGACCGAGATCCGCCGTGTGCGCTACCTGGACCGGCAACCCGTGTCGCTGGACCTGACCTGGATGCCACTGGCCATTGGCACCCGCTTGGCGCACGAAGACCTGGCCACCCGCGACATCTTTCTGATTCTGGAAAACGACTATGGCCTGCGCCTGGGCCATGCGGACCTGTCCATCGACGCCGTGGCCGCAGATGCACCCACGGCGGCGCTGCTGGATGTGAAAACGGGCAGTCCGCTCTTGCGTATGGACCGCCTGACCCACACCGATGACGGCCGCCCGCTGGACTATGAACAACTGTTCTGCCGCAACGACAACTTTCAGTACCGCCTGCGCATTGCGCGCCATGCGGCAACCCAACCCGAGACCCCTTGATATGCAAACCATTGAACAATCCGTCGACGTGCTCGTCATCGGAGGCGGCACCGCCGGCCCTATGGCCGCCGTCAAGGCCAAGCAGGCTAATCCCAAATTGAAGGTGCTGCTGCTGGAGAAAGCCAACGTCAAACGCAGTGGCGCCATCTCCATGGGCATGGACGGCCTGAACAACGCCGTTATCCCCGGCCACGCCACGCCCGAGCAGTACGTGCGCGAAATCACCATTGCCAACGATGGCATCGTGAACCAAAAGGCGGTGATGGCCTATGCGCAGAACAGCTTTGCGATGATCGAGGAGTTGGACCGCTGGGGCGTGAAGTTCGAGCGCGACGAGACCGGCGACTACGCCGTGAAGAAGGTGCACCACATGGGCAGCTATGTGCTGCCCATGCCCGAGGGGCACGACATCAAGAAGGTGCTCTACAAGCAGCTCAAGCGCACGCGCGTGGAGATCGAAAACCGCCTGGTCGTCACGCGCCTGCTGACGGCCAATGACGGCAGCATTGCCGGTGCCATGGCGTTTGACTGCCGCACCGGAGATTTTCATGTGATCCGCGCCAAGTCCGTGGTGCTGAGCACGGGCGCAGCCGGGCGCCTGGGCCTGCCTGCTTCTGGGTATCTGTTTGGCACCTATGAAAACCCCACCAACGCGGGCGACGGCTACAGCCTGGCCTACCACGCGGGTGCTGAGCTGTCGGGCATCGAGTGTTTCCAGATCAATCCACTGATCAAGGACTACAACGGCCCGGCCTGTGCCTATGTGACCGGCCCGTTTGGCGGCTACACCGCCAACAGCCAGGGCGAGCGCTTCATCGAATGCGACTACTGGAGCGGCCAGATGATGTGGGAGTTCTACCAGGAGCTGGAAGGTGGCAAGGGCCCCGTGTTCCTGAAGCTGGACCACCTGGCCGAGGAAACCATTGCCAGCATCGAGACGATTCTGCACAGCAACGAGCGGCCCAGCCGCGGCCGCTTCCACGAAGGCCGCGGTACTAACTACCGCGAGAAGATGGTGGAGATGCACATCTCCGAGATTGGCCTGTGCAGCGGCCACTCGGCCTCGGGCGTCTGGGTCAACGAACACGCGCAGACCACGGTGCCTGGCCTGCATGCCGCGGGTGACCTGGCCTGCGTGCCGCACAACTACATGCTGGGCGCCTTTGTGTATGGCCGCCTGAGCGGCGAGAGTGCAGCGCACTATTGCGAAGGGCGCGAGTTGCCAGCGGTGGACGCGGCGCAGGTGGAGACGGAGCGCAACCGCGTGTGGGCTCCGCTATTGCGCAGCGAAGGCCTGCCGCCCAACCAGGTGGAGTACAAGCTGCGCCGCATGGTGAACGACTACCTGCAGCCACCCAAGGTCACGCGCAAGATGGAAATTGGCCTGGAGCGCTTCGAGGGCATACGCCACGACCTGGACCAGCTGAAAGCCAGCAACCCGCACGAGCTCATGCGGGCCATGGAAGTGCACTTCATCCGCGACTGTGCCGAGATGGCGGCACGCGCCTCGCTCTACCGCACCGAGAGCCGTTGGGGCCTGTACCACGCGCGTGTGGATTTTCCTGAGCGCAACGACGCCGACTGGTTTGTGCACGCCCAGCTGCAGAAGGATGCCAACGGCACGATGCGCAGCTTCAAGCGCGCCATCGAGCCCTACATCATCCCCATCCACGACGCAGAGAAAGCCGCTTACCAGCGCCTGCGCATTGCCACCTCCGCGCCAGAAGCACTGGCCGCCTGAAAGAGATTCCCATGAGTTACGCCCCTCTGGCCTTTATCCCCCACAGCGTTCCCGTCAGCGTGGACGCCGACAAATGCATTGCCGACAAGGGCTGCACCGTGTGTGTAGACGTGTGCCCGCTCGATGTGCTGGCCATCGACCTCAGCAAGGGCACGGCCTATATGAAGTTTGACGAGTGCTGGTACTGCATGCCCTGCGAAAAAGACTGCCCCACGGGCGCGGTCACCGTTGACATTCCCTACCTGCTGCGCTGAACCATGAGCTTGTACCTGGATACCGATATTCCGGCTGCCCTGGTGCAACGCCTGCAGAGTGACGACGCCGGCATACGCCGTGTCGCCGTGATGGAGCTGGCCGACCACGAGGAAGAAGCCTGGTTGCCCGCTCTGGTCCATGCGCTGCAAGATGGAGATGCCACCGTGCGGCTGGAAGCCGCGCAGCGCCTGGCGGGTTGGGACGTGGAGGAGGTGGTGCGGGCGCTGGCCCAGGCACTGCTGGATGGTGCAGAGCCCGTGCGCCTGGCCGCCGCGCAGTCGGTCAGCGAACTCAAGGATCCGCAGGCCGGTGCAGCCCTGCTGCCCTGGGCCGAACATGCGGACACCTTTGCTCGGGCTGCCGCGCTGCGCGGCCTGCGCGAGCTGCGCCTGCTGGAGGCCGCTCCGGCTGCGCTGGCATCGCTGGCACATGCGCAGGCCGTGGTGCGGCGTGAGGCCGTGGGCGTGCTGGGCTGGCTCAAGCACACCGATGCACTGGTGGCGCTGGCCGCACTGGCCCAGACCGACGCGGATGCGGACGTGCGCCGCGCCGCCGTGGGGGCGCTGGGCTTTGCCAGCGGCGCCGCCGTGGCACAGGTACAGCCCGCACTGCTGGCCACGCTGGGCGACAGCGCCTGGGCCGTGCGCGAGGAGGCGGCCACCACGTTGGGCAAGCTGCGTGTGGACGCCGTGCCCGAATTGGTGACCGCGCTGGACGACGCGTACTGGCAGGTGCGCCTGCGTGCAGCGCGTGCATTGGGACTGCTGCGTCAGCCAGAGGCGGTACCAGCCTTGGGTACCTTGATGGCCCACGAGGTGAGCAACCTGCGCAAGGAAGCGGTGATTGCGTTGGGTGAGATTGGTGGCGACACCGCACGCGCACTACTGGACGCCGCGCTGGCCGATCCTGACCCGGAGGTGCGCAAGCTCGCACGTTTGGGGCTCGCACGCCAGGGGCAGACGGCATGAACATGCTCCCCAGCGCCGCGCACCTGTCGGCCCAGCAGTTGGAGCTGCAGTGGGCCGAAGACCACCACACGCTGCCTGCGGCCTATTTGCGCCAGCAATGCCACTGCACCCACTGCCGGCGCGATGGCATGGCCGAGGCGTTGGCGCACAGCAGCGTGGGCGTCACCTTGACAGATGCCACGCCGGTGGGCCAGTACGGCGTGCAGCTGCATTTCAGCGACGGCCACAACCGTGGCATTTACCCCTGGGTTTATTTGCGCAGCCTGGCTCAGCGTCTTCAAGTCAGCGCGGCTTGAAACTCGCTTTCCAGGAAACCATGCCGCTTGAGCAGCGTGCGCACCGCATTGCGGGTGATGCCCAGTAGCCGCGCCGTGTGTACCTGGTTATGCCCACTGGCGCTCCATGCACTGCGCAGCAGTGCGGCTTCCACATCGTGCAGGGCCGAAGCACTGCCTTGCGCCAGGTAGTCGGTCAGTGCCACATCCAGTGCGCTGGTGTTGGGCGGTGTGGGCGCTGTTGATACTGCTGCATCGCTGCGGCGGTGCAACCCCTGCAAATCACTGGCGCGCACGGTGTCGGTGGGCGCGGTAATCAGCGCGTAGTGGATGACGTTTTCCAGCTCGCGGATATTGCCGGGCCAGTCGTGGGCCAGCAGCGCGGTCTGCGCATCGGTGGTGAGTCGGGCCCCGGTGCGTCCCAGGCGCTGTGCATAGTGGTCCAGAAAATGTCGGGCCAGCGGCAGAATATCGCCGGGCCGCTCGTGCAGCGGACGCAGAGGCAGCGTCGCCACACTCAGGCGGTAGTACAGGTCGGCGCGAAAGCGCTGCGCGGCTACGGCGGCACGCAGGTCCACGTTGGTGGCCACCACCAGGCGCACGTCCAGTGCAATGGGTGTGCGTGAACCCAGGCGCACCACCTGGCGCTCTTGCAATACGCGCAGCAGCTTGACTTGCAGGTGCAGCGGCAGGTCGCCAATCTCGTCGAGGAACAGCGTGCCGTGGTTGGCCGCTTCAAACCACCCCGCGCGCGCCTGGTGGGCACCGGTGAAGGCGCCCGTCTCGTGGCCAAACAGCTCGGCGTCGATCATGCTTTCGCTGAACGCGCCGCAGTTCACCGCCACAAAGGGGCCACGCCTACCACTGCCTTGGTGCACACGGCGTGCCAGCAGCTCCTTGCCGGTGCCGGTCTCGCCGGTGATCAATACCGTGGCATCGCTGGGCGCGATCTGCTCCACGCGCGCCAGCAGCGCCAGCGACACCGGGTCGTCAAACACCAGGGCCTTGGCCCGCACCGATAACGCGTGGGCCTGGGGCAGGGTCAGCAGCTGCGACGCACTCACAAGAATTTAGAACGAAGGAATAACTGCACCCTTGAACTCGGCCAGCACGAACTTGCGCACTTCGTCTGAGTGGTAGGCCTTTACCAGCGTGGCGACCCAGGGCTTGTCCTTGTCCTGCTCGCGCACGGCCAGCAGGTTCACATAAGGGCTCTTGGCGTTCTCTTGCGCAATGGCGTCCTTGCCGGGTTGCAGGCCGGCTTGCAGCGCAAAGTTGGTGTTGATGGAGGCGGCGTCCAGGTCGTCCAGAGAGCGCGCCAGCTGGGCCGCGTCCAACTCCACAAACTTCAGCTTTTTGGGGTTCTCCACCACGTCCAGCGGAGTCGCCTTTAGGCCCACATCGGGCTTGAGCTTGATCAGGCCCTTGTCCTGCAGCACCAGCAGCACGCGGCCACCGTTGGTCGGATCGTTGGGGATGCCGAACTTAGCGCCTTCCTTCAACTCTTCCAGTTTTTTGACTTTCTTGGAATAGAGGCCGATGGGGAAGTTGACGGTGTAGCCAATGTTCACCAGCTTGTAGCCGCGGTCCTTGATCTGCTGGTCCAGAAAAGGTTTGTTCTGGTAGCTATTGACGTCCAAGTCACCGGCGGCCAATGCGGCGTTGGGCTGGATGTAGTCGCTGAACTCGACGATCTGGATCTTCAGGCCGTCGCGCTCGGCGACCTTCTTCACCTGTTCAAAAATCTGGGCATGGGGGCCGGCAGTCACACCGATCTTGAGCGGCTTGTCCTGGGCCATGGCGGGTGCCAACGCGGCGGACAGGACCAGGGCGGTGATGGATTGCAATGCGAAACGCTTGTTCATGGGAAAAACTCCTTGTAAAAACTAAAAATCAACGTTGGATCAGCGGTGGCTGAGGCGGCGCACCAGCCAGTCGCCCGCGCTTTGCACGGACTGCACGAAGAGCACCAGCACCAGCACCACGGCGGCCATGACTTCGGGCAGAAAGCGCTGGTAGCCATAGCGGATGCCCAGGTCGCCCAAGCCGCCGCCGCCAATGGCACCGGCCATGGCCGAGTAACCCGTGAGGCTGACAAAGCTGATAGTGAGCGCGGCCACGATGCCAGGCAGGGCCTCGGGCAGCAGCACCTTGCGCACGATCTGCGAGGTGGTGGCGCCCATGGCCTGCGCTGCCTCGACGAGGCCACTGTCCACCTCGCGCAACGCGGTCTCCACCAGGCGCGCCACAAACGGGCCGGAGGCCAGCGTGAGCGGCACCACGGCGGCGGCCGTGCCGATGGACGAGCCCGTGACGAAGCGCGTGAACGGAATCACCGCCACCAGCAAAATGATGAAAGGTGTGGAGCGCACTGCGTTGATCAGCGTGCCCACGATGCGGTTGGCCGCATGGTTGTGCAGCACACCACCGGCGTCGGTCAGGCGCAGGTACACGCCCAGTGGAATGCCGATGGCGGCACCCAGCGTGCCCGAGATGCCGACCATCACCAGCGTCTCCCAGAACGACTGGACAAACATCTCCAGCAGGGCGGTAGTAAAAGTTTCAAACATGGGAAACCTCCTGCACCAGCACACCGGCATTGCGCAGATGCGCCACGGTGGAGCTCAACTGCTCCTGCGCGCCACGTGCCAGCACGGCTAGCGTGCCAAACGGGCGACCGCCCACTTCGTCAATCTGCCCGTGCAGCAGGTTCAGGTCCACACCAAAGCGGCGCACCACATCCGACAGCAGGGGCTTGTCGGAATCTTCACCCGCAAACACCAGACGCAGCAGGCTCGCCTGGCTGGACGGTACGCCACCCAGCAGCGCGCGCACGCGGTCCAGCACTACGGCGGGCAGCTCCTGCGGCACCACGTCGTCCAACAGGCTGCGTGTGGTCTCGTGCTGCGGGCGGCTGAATACGTCCAGCGTATCGCCCTGTTCCACAATGCGGCCCGCGTCGATCACGGCCACCTGGTTGGCGATCTGTTTGATGACCTGCATCTGGTGCGTGATGAGCACCACGGTCAGGCCAAGTTCGCGCTGCACCTCGCGCAACAGCGCCAGGATGGAACGCGTGGTTTCGGGGTCCAGCGCCGAGGTGGCTTCGTCGGACAGCAGCACCTGGGGGCGGCTGGCCAGGGCGCGGGCAATGCCTACGCGTTGTTTTTGTCCGCCGCTGATCTGGGCGGGGTAGCGGTCACGCAGTGCGGCCAGGCCTACCAGTTCCAGCAGCGGCTCCACGCGCGCGACGATCTCGGCGCGGCGCAGGCCTTCAATTTCGAGTGGCAGCGCCACGTTGTCAAACACGGTGCGCGAGGACAGCAGGTTGAAGTGCTGGAACACCATGCCAATGTCACGGCGTGCTGTGCGCAGGTCGTGTGCGTTCAGCGTGGTGAGTTCGCGTCCGTCCACCCGCACCGTACCGGCCACGGGCCGGTTCAGTAGGTTGATGGTGCGCACCAGCGAACTTTTGCCCGCACCGCTGCGGCCAATCACGCCAAAAATCTGGCCACGCGGCACCGACAGGTCGATGCCACGCAGCGCCTCCACCGGGCCTTGCGGCCCGGCGTAGGTTTGCACAATGCCTTGAAGTTCAATCACGCGGACAAACCCCAGGTTCAGAGCTTGGCGATCGACACTTCGGTGGATTTCACCAATGCCACGACGTCGGAACCCACCTTGAGTTGCAGGTCATCCACGGAGCGGGTGGTGATGACGGAGGTGACGATGCCCCAGGGGGTTTCGACGTCGATTTCGGAGACCACGTCACCGCGGATGATTTCACGCACCTTGCCCTTGAACTGGTTGCGTACGTTGATGGCTTGAATGGACATGGGTTACTCCTTGAAAGTCCGTTGGGAAAAATGAAACTAGATGGCCCAGCGCACACCGTGGGCGGCAACGCCAGCCCAATTCGGATCTGTGGCGGGCTCTTCGGTTGCGGGCTGCTGCAGCACGCGGTCCAGAATGCGTTTCTCCAGTGCGGCAAAGGCGGTATCGCCACGGCTGCGCGGGCGCGCCAGCGGGATGCGCTCGTCCAGCGCAATGTGGCCGTCCTCGATCAGCACCACGCGGTCGGCCAGGGCTACGGCCTCCTGAACGTCGTGAGTGACTAAGAGGGCCGTGAAGCCGTTGGTCTGCCACAGGCCTTCGATGAGGGCATGCATCTCGATGCGGGTCAGCGCATCCAGCGCGCCCAGGGGTTCGTCCAGCAGCAGCAGGCGCGGGTTGTGCACCAGCGCACGGGCCAGGGCCACGCGCTGGCGCTGGCCGCCGGACAGGCGCGCAGGCCAGTCGTTCAGTCGGTCGCCCAGGCCCACCTGAGCCAACACCTTCTCGGCGCGGTGGCGTTCGGTTTTGGGCAGACCCAGGGCTACGTTGTCCACCACGCGTTTCCAGGGCAGCAGACGCGCATCCTGGAACATGATGCGGGTGTCATCACGCAGGCCGTTCTGGGCTTGGTCGCCAATCAGCAGCTGGCCTTCGCTGGTGCTCTCCAGTCCCGCGATCAGGCGCAGCAGCGTGCTCTTGCCGCAGCCACTGCGGCCCACGATGGCGACAAACTCGCCGGGCGCGATATTCAGTTGCGCCTGCTTGAGCACGGTGCGCGCGCCGTAGCGCTTGCTCACGCCGCGCACGGCCAGGCCGACGCCAGCGGCGAGGTTGGGGGTGTGGTTAGTAGTCAAATGAGGCTCCAGCCCTTATGAAATATGCGCGAGCAGCTATTAAATAAATAGCAAATTAGCTTTGGTAGCCGGGGTGCCAGCGCAGCCAGTAGTGCTCCAGGCCGCGGGCAAACCAGTCGGCCAGCTTGCCCAAGAGTGCGTACAGCAGGATGCCCACGAGCACGATGTCGGTCTGCAAAAACTCGCGCGCATTCATGGTCAGGTAGCCAATGCCCTCCTGCGCCGAGATGGTTTCGGCCACGATCAGGATCACCCACATCAGCCCCAGCGAAAAGCGCAGGCCCACCAAAATGCTGGACAGGGCGCCGGGCAGAATCACCTGCACATACAGCTGCCAGCGGTTCAAGCCGTAGGTGCGCGCCATCTCGATGAGGCCGGGGTCCACATTGCGGATGCCGTGGAAGGTGTTGAGGTAAATGGGGAAGAACACCGCCACCGCAATCAGGAACAGCTTGGCCGCCTCGTCAATGCCGAACCACAAAATCACCAGCGGAATCAGCGCCAGCGCGGGAATGTTGCGCACCATCTGGATGGTGGAGTCCAACAGTGTTTCGAAAAAGCGTACCGAACCGGTCAACAGGCCCAGCAGCAAACCTAGTCCGCCGCCGATGGCCAAGCCGGTGAGGGCGCGCCCGGCGCTGACCTTCACATGGATCCACAGGTCGCCGGAGGCGGCCAGCGTCCAGGCGGCCTTGGCCACATCCACGGGCGCCGGCAACACCCGCACCGACAGCCAGCCATAGGCGACGGAGGCTTGCCAGGTTGCCAGCAGCAACAACGGCACCAGCCAGGGCAGCAGGCGCTGGCCCACCCCGCGTAGAAAGCGCTGGACGGATTCTGCGGGCAACGGCAATGCGAACAGCAGCGGCGCGCTGCGTGCGTCTGTGGGCTCGATCACGCCGGGCAGCGGCGTGACTTGCAATTCTGGGATGGAGTGGCTCATGGCGTGTGGTCCGCGCTCTCGTGCGGCTCCAGAAATTCCAGCGGGTTGCCCGCCGGGTCGTGCACATAAAAACGGTGGTGGCCGGGCAGGGCGCGGCTCTCGTCCAGCGCGTAGCCAGCGTCCAGCAGGCGCTGGCGCAGCGTGGGTAGGTCGCGCACCTCAAAGGCCAGGTGCGCGGGCTCTGGCAGCACCGCGCCGCTGCTGTTGGGCACCAGATCCAGACGTTGCAGGCCAGTCTCAAACCGCAGCGTGCTGCTTTCGGGGTGGGTGCGCTCCAGCAGACCCAGCAGCCCGTTGTAAAACGCGCGGATAGCGGCCTTGTCGACGGCTGCAAAGGGCAGCTGGGCGTGGTGGATAGCCTGGATTTCCATGGGGTGCTCCTGATGGACGGATCAGCTCTGCGAGGCGCGTGGTGCGTAGTTGTTGGCCACCACTTCGCCAAACGGACCGGTGATGCGCGGGCCGGCCAGTTTTTCCTGCACGGCCAGTGGTAGCTTGGGGAACACCAGCTCAGCAAAGCGGTAGGCCTCTTCCAGATGCGGGTAGCCGGACAGCACAAAGGTGTCCAGACCCAGCGCCGCGTACTCCTGGATGCGTGCCGCCACGCTCTCGGCCGAGCCCACCAGGGCCGTACCGGCACCGCCGCGCACCAGGCCCACACCGGCCCAGAGGTTGGGGCTGATTTCCAGGTCCGCACGGGTGCGCTTGCTGCCACCGGCATGCAGCGCGGCCATGCGGCGCTGGCCTTCGGAGTCCATGCGTTGGAAGGCGGCCTGGGCACGCACCACGGTTTCGTCGTCCAAGTGGCTGATCAGGTCTTCGGCGGCCGCCCACGCTTTCTCTTCGGTTTCGCGCACGATCACATGCAGGCGAATGCCGAATTTCACGGTGCGGCCCAGCTTGGCGGCGCGCTCGCGCACGTCGGCCACTTTCTTGGCCACTTCGGCGGGCGGTTCGCCCCAGGTCAGGTAGGTCTCTACCTGCTCGGCCGCCAGGTCGTGTGCGGCGGCGGACGAACCACCGAAGTACACCGCAGGGTGGGGCTTCTGGATGGGCGGGTAGAGCAGCTTGGCGCCCTTGACGCTGAGGTGCTCGCCCTCAAAGTCATACGATTCGCCGTCATGGCTGCGCGCCAGAATTTCACGCCAGATGCGGATGAACTCGGCGCTTTGTGCGTAGCGTGCGGCATGGTCCAGAAACACGCCGTCGCCTTCGAGTTCGATCTGGTCACCGCCGGTCACCAGGTTCACCAGCAGGCGCCCGCCCGAGAGGCGGTCAAACGTGGCGGCCATGCGTGCGGCCAGCGCGGGCTGGTGCAGGCCGGGGCGCACGGCTACCAGGAATTTCAGGCGCGTGGTCACCGACAGCAGGCTGGAGGCGACCACCCAGGGGTCTTCGCACGAGCGGCCGGTGGGGATCAGCACGCCCTCGTAGCCCAGGCTGTCCGCGGCTTGCGCCACTTGCTTGAGGTAGTCGAGGTTGACCTGGCGTGCACCTTCGGAGGTGCCCAGATAGCGACTGTCGCCATGGGTGGGGATGAACCAGAAAATATTCACAAAAGTCTCCTACTCAGTTCAGGGCTTGCCGGCTTGGGCCAGGCGAGTGCCGCCGGGTGGCGTCCAGACGATGTCGGCCACGCGCACGGTCTTCGGGATCAGGCCCAGCTTGTGGAAGGCATCGGCCACGCGCTGCTGGTCGGCGGCGATGCTGGCGCTGATGGGGCCCACGGGCGACTTGGGGCGGCGTTGCAAAAACAGACTCACCACACCCGCATCCAGCCCGCTGAAGGTAGAGATCAGCTTGATGGTCTCGGGGCGGTGTTCTTGCGCGAAGCGGTCGGCACGCGTCAGCTCTTCAAACAGCGCCGCGATGGTGTGCGCGTACTGCGTGGCAAAGGGCTTGGAGGCCAGGTAGAACGAGTTGTTGCTGGACAGGTTGCGGCCAGTGGCCAGCGCACGGGCTTGCAGTGTGAGTTCGGTGGCGGAGTAGAAGGGGTCCCAGATGGCCCAGGCGTCCACGCTCTTGCGCTCGAAGGCTGCACGGGCGTCGGCGGGTGCCAGGTAAATGGGCTGGATGTCGGTCCACTGCAGGCCGGCTTTCTCCACCGCGCGCACCAGCAGGTAGTGCGCGCTGGAGCCTTTTTGCAGCGCAATCTTCTTGCCCCTCAGGTCTTCCAGCTTCTGCAATGGCGAGTCTTTGAGCACCAGGATGGCGGAGCTGTCAGGCTTGGGCGGCTCGGCCCCGGCGTAGACCAGGTCCTTGTCGGCGGCTTGGGCAAACACGGGGGGCGAGTCACCGGTCAGGCCAAACTCCAGGCTGCCCACGGACAGGGCTTCCAGCAGCTGCGGGCCGGCGGGAAACTCGATCCACTGCACCTTGGTACCGGGGAAGCGCTTTTCCAGTACAGCTTGCTGTTTCAGGATCACCAGGTTGACGGCAGATTTTTGGTAACCGATGCGCAACAACTCAGGCGCACTGCCACCGGCAGCTGTTTGCGCCCAGGTGTTGCTGACGGGGCCACTCAGGCCCCAGATGCCGGCGGTGGTGGCCAGCAACTGCAGCAGGCTGCGGCGGCTGACGGATGGTGTGGTGTGTGCCATGGTGGGTCTCCTGCGGGTGGGCCTAGCCCAGGTTCACGGGCGCGGCGTGGCGCAGGTTCAGGGCCTTGGGCAGCAGCTTGAGTTCCAGGAAGGTGTCGGCAATCTGTTGCTGCTCGGCCAGGATGTCGCTGTTGACGGGCACGATGCCAAAGGGCGTGCGGTTGATAAACAGTTCAGTGATGGACTTGTCCAGGCCCAGTACTTTGGACAGTTCCACAGCCGCGGCGTCCTTGTTCTTGGAGATCCACTTTTCGACCTCGTCGACCTCCTTGAGTGCGATCTTCAATACATCGGTGTTGTTGGTGGCGTAGTCGCGGGATGTGAAGTAGTACAGCCGGTTGTTCACCACGCCCTGGGCATCGGCCAGGATTTGCGCGCCCAGCTGCTTTTGCGCTGCGGCGAGGAAGGGATCCCAAATCACCCAGGCGTCAATCGCGCCTTTTTCAAAGGCCGCGCGTGCGTCGGGGGGCGAGAGGAACACGGTCTGCACATCGGTGTATTTCAGGCCCTTCTTCTCCAGCAACTTGGCCAGGAAGTACTGCACGTTAGAGCCCTTGTTGAAGGCCACGCGCTTGCCCTTCAGGTCGGCCACGGTTTTCACGGGGGAGCCGGGTGGCAGGATCAGGGCTTCGAGTTTGGGGCGGGGCTGGGTGGCGCCGGCGTAGACGAGTGGTGTGCCGGCGGCCTGGGCAAAGATAGGGGGGGCTTCGCCCACGTCACCAAAGTCAATCGAACCCACATTCAGCGCTTCGAGTTGCACCGGGCCGGCGTTGAACTCAATCCAGCTCACCTTCACGCCCAACGGGGCGAGCTTTTGCTCCAGCGTGCCGCGGCCCTTGAGGATGTTGAACCAGCCCTTTTGGTGGCCCACGCGCAGCACGCGCTGGCCGCTTTGGGCAAAGGCGCTTGTGCCAGCGCCTATCGCAGTGGCTGCAGCGGCGGTAGCCAGAATCTTGCGGCGGGTGAGAAGGTGTTGTGGTGTCATGGCGTCTCTGTTGTCGTGGGCGCAGGCAAGGCTTCGCCCTTGCCGCGTGCGCGGGGTCAAAAATAAAAATGAAAGAAGGGCGGACCAGGCCGCCCGGGAGCGGGTGCGCTACACGCTACATCGCACTTGCGAAAACGCGACCGGCGCAAATCGGGTGGCAATGGCCAACCCGGTCTGCAGGGTCTCGGTGATCAGGGTGTGCACGGCATCGTCCAGGCGCTCGCCAATGTCGGCGCTGACCTGGTAACTGCCGCCTTCGGACAGCGTGACCTGGGCGTCGGTGGCGTAGATGCCGGGCAGAATGTGCTTGGCACCGAGCGACTGCAACACCGGGCGCAGCGAGTAGTCCAGCGCCAGCATGTGGTGCGGGCTGCCGCCCGTGGCCAGGGGCAACACCACCTTGTTCTTGAAACCGTTTTGCGGCAACAGGTCCAGGAAGACCTTGAGTACGCCGCTGTATGCCGCCTTGTAGACCGGTGTGGCGACGATGATCACGTCCGCCTCAGCCACCTGGCCAGTGGCCTGGCTGATGGAGGGGTGGCCAAAGTCTGCCAGGAGCAGGGCCTGGGGTGACAGGTCCCGCACGCGGAGCCGGTCCACCAGCACACCGCGTGCCTCAAGGCGCTGGCCCGCGGCTTCCAGCAGGGCCGCGGTACGTGAACGCTCCGACGGGCTGCCCGCGATGAGTAGGACGGACATGCTTATTTCTTGGTGTAGATCTGGTCGAAGCTGGCGCCGTCGGCAAAGTGCGCTGCGTCGGCCTTTTCCCAGCCGCCAAAGGCTTCTTCGATGGTGAAGAGCTTCAGGGGTTGGAACTGTTTGGCGTACTTGGCCTTGGCTTTTTCCGAGATCACAGGACGGTAGAAGTTCTTGCCGGCGATGTCCTGCCCTTCTTCGGAGTACAGGTACTCCAGGTAGGCGGTGGCTACGGCGCGGGTGCCCTTCTTGTCCACGTTCTTGTCGACCACGGCCACAGCAGGCTCGGCCAGGATGGACAGGGGCGGCGCGATCACGTCAAACTTGGCGCCGAATTCCTTTTCCAGCAGGTAGGCCTCGTTCTCCCAGGCAATCAGTACATCGCCCTGGGCGCGCTGCGCAAAGGTGATGGTGGAGCCGCGGGCGCCGGTGTCCAGGATCGGCACGTTGGCGAACAGCTTGGCAATGAATTCCTTGGCCTTGTCATCGCCGCCGTATTTGCGCTTGGCGAATTCCCAGGCGGCCAGGTAGTTCCAGCGGGCGCCGCCCGAGGTCTTGGGGTTGGGCGTGATGACCTTCACATCGGGGCGAATCAGATCGTCCCAGTCCTTGATCTTCTTGGGGTTGCCTTCACGCACCGCGAACACGATGGTGGATGCATAGGGGGTGGAGTTGTGGGGCAGGCGTTTTTGCCAGTCTTTGGCAATCCAGCCGCCGTTTTTCACAATGGCGTTGGTGTCACCGGCCAGGGCCAAGGTGGCTACGTCGGCGTCCAGGCCGTCAATGATGGAACGGGCCTGTTTGCCAGAGCCACCGTGGCTTTGTTTGATGGTCACGTCCTGGCCGGTCTTGGCTTTCCAGTACTTGGCAAAAGCAGCGTTGAACTCGACGTACAGCTCGCGGGTCGGGTCGTAGGACACGTTGAGCAGGGTGACGGCTTGCTGGGCCAAGGCGCCTGCGGAGGCGCTGACCAGGGCAGCAGCCACGGCAAAGTTCAGGATGTGGCGACGGTGGGCCATGAAACAAACTCCAGAAAAGCAACGCAACAGTGCGATGGGGTGGATTCTGGAAGCCCGTCATTAAAACGAGAACTACTGTTTTTTTAGTTCTTAATTACCTAAACATCTAAAAAGTGATGGTTTTAGGCCAATTTACTCCCTGGTGAGCCCCATCAGTACGCTTGGTGGGCCCCTATACGCTCCTTTAGGTTCAACCCAAACTTCGCCAAAATTTCGCCAAATCAATACGTTATCGCGTGTATATGGGAAAACCCTGACTAGTTTTTGCATGCCAATACTGTCAATCGTTCCAAAAGTATCAACCCCCAGAAGGGGCGACTTCTACTATTCAGGCCTGTCGATGCATCGTTGGCATTGGCTGAACACCCGAACTTCCATTAGGAGACAAAACATGAAACTCAAGGCATCTTTGGCCCTGGCATTTGGTCTGCTGGCCAGCGCCGCATACGCACAAACAGAACTCGTTGTGGCCACCGTGAACAACGGCCACATGATCGAAATGCAGAAGCTCAGCAAGAACTTCGAAACCGCCAACCCCGACATCAAACTGAAGTGGGTGACGCTGGAAGAAGGCGTGCTGCGCCAACGCGTGACCACCGACATCGCCACCAAGGGCGGCCAGTTCGACGTGATGACCATCGGCATGTACGAAACTCCCATCTGGGGCAAAAAGGGTTGGCTGCAAGAACTCAAGACCGACGCCAAGTACGACGCGGACGACATCCTGCCCGCCATGCGCAATGGCCTGTCTGTAGACGGAAAAATGTTTGCTGTGCCCTTCTACGGCGAAAGCTCCATGCTGATGTACCGCAAGGACTTGGCAGACAAGGCTGGCATCAAAGTGGCTGACAAGCCCACCTGGACCGACATCAAGGCCCTGGCTGCCAAGATCCACGATCCCAAGAACGGTGTGTACGGCATCTGCCTGCGCGGCAAACCAGGCTGGGGCGACAACATGGCTTTCCTGTCCACGCTGGTGAACACCAACGGCGGCCAGTGGTTCGACATGAACTGGAAACCCCAACTGGAAAGCCAGCCCTGGAAGGATTCCATCAACTTCTACGTGGACCTGCTGAAGAACTACGGCCCTCCTGGCTCGTCGGCTAACAGCTTCAATGAAATCTTGGCGCTGTACAACGAAGGCAAGTGCGGCATGTGGATCGACGCCACCATCGCAGCGTCCTTCATTACCGATCCCAAGCAGTCCAAGGTGGCTGACAAGGTGGCGTTTGCACAGGCTCCTACCGCTGTGACCCCCAAGGGTGCGAACTGGCTGTGGGCATGGGCACTGGCCATTCCATCGGGTTCCAAGAAAGTGGACGCGGCCACCAAGTTCGTGACTTGGGCTACTTCCAAGGAATACATCGAGCTGGTGGCCAAGACCAATGGCTGGGCCCACGTGCCTACCGGTACTCGCAAGAGCACCTACGCCAACCCTGAGTTCATGAAGGCCGCCAAGTTTGCAGCTGCTGAAAAAGCTGCGATCGACTCGGCCAACCCCAACGACAGCACCCTGCCCAAGAGCCCGTACGTTGGCGTGCAGTTCGCTGCCATCCCTGAGTTCCAGGCCATCGGCGCCACCGTAGGCCAGGAAATGAGCGCAGCGCTCGCTGGCAAGAAATCCGTAGACGACGCCCTCAAAGCCTCTCAAGCCGCGGCTGACCGCGAAATGAAGAAGGCGGGCTACTACAAGTAAACCCTCCTCTCCGGTTGGTGGACTTTCAGGCGCGCGGGGTCTCCTCCGCGCGCCCTTTTTCCCGCGAGGTCGTTGTATGAGCCGCTTTATTCCCCGTGCCCTGATGGCACCGGCCGTTCTATCCCTGTTCCTGTGGATGATCGTGCCCCTGGTGATGACCCTGTATTTCTCGGTCATCCATTACAACTTGATGCAGCCCGACAAAGTGGGCTTCGTCGGGCTGGAAAACTACATCTACTTCATGACCGATCCGTCCTTCGGCACGGCCGTCATGAATACGCTGTTGCTGCTGGGCAGTGTGATCCTGATCACCGTGATTGGTGGCACTCTGGTGGCCCTGCTGATCGACGAGCCGTTTCTGGGCCGTGGCCTGGTGCGCATCCTGCTGATTTCCCCGTTCTTCGTTATGCCCACGGTGAATGCGCTGTTGTGGAAGCACATGATGATGAACCCCATCTATGGCGTGCTGGCCCAGGTCTGGCATTTCTTTGGTGCCACGCCGGTGGACTGGCTGACCGACTTTCCGTTGTTCAGCGTCATCATCATCGTGTCCTGGCAATGGCTGCCCTTTGCCACGCTGATCTTCATCACCTCGCTGCAAAGCATGAACCGCGAGCAGCTCGAAGCCTCGCGCATGGACGGCGCCAACTACCTGCAACAGCTGCGCTACCTGTACCTGCCGCACCTGGCCCGCTCGGTGGCCATTGTGGTGATGATTGAAATGATCTTCTTGCTCAGCGTCTTCGCCGAGATCTACACCACCACGGGTGGCGGCCCGGGCGACGCGAGTACCAACGTGGCCTTCCTGATCTTCAAGCAGGCGCTGCTGAACTTCGACGCCGGTGTGGCCTCCGCGGGCGCCATGTTCGCCGTGGTGCTGGCCAACATTGCTGCGGTCTTCCTGATCCGCATGGTCGGCAAAAACCTGGACAAGTGAGCACCCCCATGACACAACACAAAAGCTTTCCGTGGTTGCATTGGCTGCGCACCTTGAGTGCCTGGGCAGTGACCTTCGTGCTGTTCTTCCCGCTGGGCTGGTTGGTACTCACCGCCTTCAAGACCGAGTTGCAGGCCATCTCGGTGCCGCCGCTTTTGTTCTTCAAGCCCACGCTGGAGAACTTCGAGATCGTGCAGGAGCGCAGCGACTACATGCTCTACGCCACCAACTCGCTGATCACCAGCGTGGCCTCCACTCTGCTGGGGCTGGCATTGGCGTTTCCTGCGGCGTACGCCATGGCCTTCTTCAAGGGCAAGTACACCAAGGACATCCTGATGTGGATGCTCTCTACCAAGATGATGCCCGCGGTGGGCGCCCTGGTGCCCGTGTACGTGATGGCGCAGACCAGCGGTCTGCTGGATACCCGCACCGGCCTGGTCATCGTGTTCACGCTGTCCAACCTGCCCATCATGGTGTGGATGCTGTACTCCTACCTGAAGGAGATTCCGGCCGAGATTCTGGAAGCCTCGCGCATGGACGGCGCCACGCTGTGGCAAGAGTTCCGCCACGTGCTGCTGCCACTCACCATGGGTGGCCTGGCCTCCACCGGTCTGCTCACGCTGGTGCTGAGCTGGAACGAAGCCTTCTGGTCGCTCAACCTGAGTGCCGCTAAGGCCGGCACGCTGGCCACGCTGATTGCGTCCTACTCCAGCCCAGAGGGCCTGTTCTGGGCCAAGCTGTCCGCCGCGTCCTTCATGGCCATCGGCCCCATCGTGGTGTTCGGCTGGTTCAGCCAAAAACAACTGGTGCAAGGCCTGACCTTCGGCGCCGTCAAGTAAACCAATAACCAAGCGGAGACCTCTCTCATGTCTTACCTCAAACTCAGCGGCGTTGAAAAACTGTTTGGCGAACACCGCGTCATCAAGGGCATCGACCTCGACATCCAGCCTGGCGAATTCGTGGTGTTTGTGGGCCCGTCCGGCTGCGGCAAGTCCACGTTGTTGCGCCTGATTGCCGGCCTGGAAGCCATCGACAACGGCAGCCTGCACCTGGACGGCCGCGACATCACGCATCTGCCCTCCAGCAAGCGCGACCTGGCCATGGTGTTCCAGAGCTACGCCCTCTACCCTCACATGAGCGTGTTCGAGAACATGAGCTTCGCGCTCAAGCTCGCCAACGTGGACCCTGCCATCATCAAAGAGAAGGTGGACCGCGCGGCCAAGATCCTGAACCTGACCAACTACCTGGAGCGTACCCCCAAGGAGCTGTCCGGCGGCCAGCGCCAGCGCGTGGCCATTGGCCGTGCCATCGTGCGTGCGCCCAAGGTCTTTCTGTTTGACGAGCCGCTCTCCAACCTGGACGCTGCGCTGCGTGGCCAGACCCGCATCGAGATTGCCAAGCTGCACCGCGACCTGGGCGCCACGACCATTTATGTGACGCACGACCAGGTAGAAGCCATGACGCTGGCCGACCGCGTGGTGGTGCTGCGCGACGGCAACATCGAGCAGGTAGGCACGCCGCTGGAGTTGTATGACCGGCCCGCCAACCAGTTTGTGGCGCAGTTCATTGGTACGCCGCAAATGAATGTGATCGAAGCCACCAAACTGCCCCAGCTCACTACCGTGGCCGGCATGGCCGTGCCCGCGCTGGGTGCCATCGGCCTGCGCCCTGAAAACCTCACGCTGGTGGCCCCGGGCCAGGGCCAGGTGCAAGCCAAGGTAGAGCTCATCGAAGCCCTGGGCGCCGAGACTCTGATTTATGTGAGCACCGAGAGCGGTGCCCCGCTGGTGTCGCGGCTGAACACGCGTACCGAACTGCAAGTGGGCTCCACCGTGGGGGTGCAGATCGACGGCACCTCCGCCCACCTGTTTGATGCCAATGGCCGCGTGGTGGCAGCCGGCAAGCACTGATTCCAACCTCCATCCCTGAAGACCATGAACACCAACACAACATCCCCTTTGCAAGGCCAGGTGGCCGCCGTGACCGGCGCCGCCTCTGGCATCGGTCTGGCCAGCGCACGCGCGATGGTGGAGGCGGGTGCACGCGTTGTCTTGGTGGACCGCGACGAGGCTGCGCTGGGCAGGGCCTGTGCAGAGCTGGGCCCCCAGGCCCTGCCGCTGGTGCTGGACCTGCTCGATGCCAAGCAGTGCGCCACGCTGCTGGCGCGGGTGCTGGCGCTGGCCGGCAGGCTCGATGTCTTCCATGCCAACGCAGGTCTGTACGTGGGCGGTGATCTGGTCGATTCCGATCCCGATGCCATCGACCGCATGCTCAACCTGAATGTGAACGTGGTGATGAAGAACGTGCACAACGTACTGCCCCACATGATTGAGCGTGGCGTGGGCGACATCATCGTCACCAGCTCGCTGGCCGCGCATTTCCCCACGCCGTGGGAGCCGGTCTACGCCTCCTCCAAGTGGGCAATCAACTGCTTTGTGCAGACCGTGCGTCGCCAAGTCTTCAAGCATGGCATCCGCGTGGGTTCCATCTCGCCGGGGCCTGTCATCACCTCGCTGCTGGCGGACTGGCCTGCCGAAAAACTGGAAGAAGCCAAGGCCAAGGGCAGTTTGCTGGAGGCCTCCGAAGTGGCCAACGTGGTGTTGTTCATGCTCACGCGCCCCCGCGGCATGACCATCCGTGACGTCGTGATGATGCCAACCCAGTTTGATCTTTGAGTGATTTTGAGAGTTAACCTTTTCCACGCCTGACCATGTATACGATTCTTCACCTCGGACTGGGTTCGTTCCACCGCGCACACCAAGCGCTCTATGTCCACGAACTGCGCCAGCAGGGCGACACGCGCTGGTCCATCACCGGTGGCAACCTGCGCCCTGACATGGCGGACACCATGGCCGCCCTGCAGGCACAGAGCGGTGCCTACACGCTGGAAACCGTGACGCCCCAGGGCGAGCGCAGCTACACCCGTATCGAGTCCATCCAGAAGGTCATTCCCTACCGGGACGATCTGGCAGACCTGATTGCCGTGGGCGCCGACCCCGCCACACGCATCATCTCGTTCACGGTGACCGAAGCCGGTTATTACCTGGACGCCAGAAACCAGCTGGACTGGACGACCTTTGCCGACCTGCGTGCGGACCTGGAGACGGTCAAGCAAGGCGGCGCCGGCCACACCATTTACGGTGGTCTGGTCAGCATCCTGCGCGCACGCAAGCACAACGGTGCAGGCCCCGTGACGCTGATGAACTGCGACAACCTGCGCCACAACGGCGAGCGCTCGCGTGCCGGCCTGCTGCAGTTCATCGATGCGCTCGGCGACGCCGAACTCAAAGCCTGGGTGGAGCAACACACCAGCAGCCCTAACGCCATGGTGGACCGCATCACCCCGCGCCCCACCCCCGATGTGGCCGAGCGCGTGAAAGCCGCCACCGGCAGGGACGACAAAGCCGCCCTCATGGGGGAAAGCTTCATCCAGTGGGTGATTGAAGAGAACTTCATTGCCGGCCGCCCGGAATGGGAAAAAGTAGGCGTGGAGATGGTGTCCTCGGTGGATGCGTTTGAGGAGGCCAAGATCCGCCTGCTGAACGCCACCCACAGTTGCATCGCCTGGGCCGGCACGCTGGTGGGCTACGAGTACATCCACGAAGGCACACAAGACTCGGTGATCCGCCGCATCGCGTACGACTACGTGACCGACGACACCATCCCTGTGCTGGACACGCCCGAACACCCCAGCCCGCTGGACCTGCGCAAATACCGCGACGTGGTGCTGGACCGCTTCAGCAACCCCGCCATTTGCGATACCAACCAGCGCGTCGCCATGGACGGGTACTCCAAGATTCCCGGCTTCATCGTGCCCACGATTCGCGAGCGTTTGGCCCGCGGCGAATCCATTGCCAGCGTGGCCATGCTGCCTGCCCTGTTTTTGGTCTATTTGCAGCGCTGGCACAGAGGCGAAATCGCCTACACCTACCAGGACCAGGCCATGGACCCGGCAGCCGCCCACGCCATCTGCGCATCGGTCGACCCGGTGGCTGCTTTTGCCGCCGACCCGGTGCTGTGGGGGCTGCTTGCCTCTCGTCCGCAACTGCTCGATGCCCTGCGGGTGGGCCATGCACGGGTTCAGCTCTTTGTGAAAAACCATTTGGGCTGAACAAAGACAAAAGCTGGTAATGTGAGATCTTGAATCCAATCAGAGGGAAGTTGCCATGGTCGCTACCCATCATTTGCACTCGCAGCAGGGGAGTCAGCCCAATCGTCGCCGTGCGCCAGAGCTAGAGGCGGACTACAACCGCAACCCGTTGTTGGGCTATGAGCCGACGGACGAGGTGGGTTTCATCCGTTGCCTGGACCATGGCTACCCCACGCCGTTGGCGCGCTGGCACTGCCACGACGAGTACGAGTTGCACCTGATCACCGCGACCTCGGGCAAAGCCTTTGTGGGCGACTGGATCGGCCCCTTTGAGCCCGGTCATTTGGTGCTGTGTGGGCCGCGCCTGCCGCACAACTGGATTTCACTGGATCTGCCCGACGAAGGCGTGCTCAGGCGTGATCTGGTCATCCAGTTCCGCCATGAGCCGCTGGAACAAGCCTGCCACGCCATCCCCGAGTTTTCTGAAGTGCTGCCGCTACTGGAACGCGCACGCCACGGTATCGAATTCTTCGGCATGGCCGAGACCGCCGCGTCGCACTGGCATGTGGTGAAGTCCTCGCGCGGGCTCAAACGGGTAGCGGCCTTTTGCGACCTGGCCAGTGACCTGGCCCGCTGCACCGACTACCGCCTGCTCTCCAACGTGCAAATGCGCGGAGTGGAGAACGACGCCGAGCTGGACCAGATCAACACCATCGTCAACCGCATCACCGAGAACCCCTCGCACTCGCAAACCGCAGCCGAGGTGGCGGCTGAGCTGGCCATGAGCGAGAGTCGATTCTCGCGCTTCTTTCGCCGCGCCACGGGCAACACCTACACCGACTTTGTGAACCGCGTGCGCATCAACCGCGCTTGCCAGCTGCTCATGAGCTCGGACCGGTATGTGACCAACATTTGCTACGACGTGGGCTTTAACAACGTTGCCAATTTCAACCGCCGCTTCCTCGAGCTCAAGGGCATGACGCCCTCCGAGTTCCGCAAGCAGGCCGAGAGCCGCTTCGGCGGTGCCCCGGCCCATGCGGCCGCTGCTTGACGCGTGAGCCCAGGCCCTAGCTGATGGGGTAGGCCTGACCCCCGGCGTCGGTGAACTGGATCTTGTTGTCCTGCGCCACCGAGAAGTCTCCGGCAGCAAACTCCTTGTGCAGCGTGGTTCTGCGCTTACCAAATGCCAGCTCCACCACACCCAGGGTGCCTTGCATCACCTGCACCTTGGCGTTGCGTGTGGTGGCCAGTAGCGCATCCAGCTCGGCCTGTTCCACCAAGGACTTGGCCCAGGTTTGCGTGGCTTGCTGCCATGAGGCTTTGACCCGCGCCAGCATGGCCTTGGGGTCGCCCGTTTGGGTCAGGTGCGCCACCAGCTTGGACAGCTTGTCTTCGTTGGCCTTTTCCATGTCGATGCGTTCTTGCAGTGCCTGGTAGCGCTGCTCCAGCTCGGGGTTGGCGCCCACGCTCACGGTGGTGGTACCCGACTTGGGTGAACCCAGCGTGGGCACACGCACCAGCATCATGGCCGCGGTCTTGCCGCCGACCAGCTTGCCCTTTTGCGGCGTCTTCTCACCAATCACGATGTGGCTGCCTGCTTGCAGCTCTGATTCCAGCGCCATGTCGTGCAGCACGATGGCGGTCTCGGCTTTCACTTTGGCCGATTGGGTGAACCGTGCAGTCACACCTCCACCGCTGACCACCTGCCCCTGCGCGATGATCCCGCCGCCTACCAGCACATTGCCCCCACTCTCGACCGATCCACCCTCCACGGTGCCGCCCACCGACACATCGCCCGTGGCCTGCACCTTCATGCTGTGTGTCACATCCCCCTCCACCTGCACGCAGCCGTCGAAGTAAATATTGCCCGTGGCCAGGTTGACCTCGGCCACACGCAGCACCGGCTCTACCTGTACGCCCTGTACCACCAGCACGGGCTGCCCCTGAATGGTCGCGCAGAGCAGGTAGGGGTCGTCGCGCGACACCGCAGCACCCGTCAACCCGTCGGCAAATGGCAGGTCTTTGCCAGGCACCGAGGGCAGAGGTTTACCGGTGATGGTGCGCCCCTCGCTGCCCCAACTGGCGGGTGTGCGTCGCATCAGGGGCGCGCCCTGTGTTACCAGGCAGATGCCGCTGAACTCTCGGTAGTCCACCAGGCCCTGCGCGTCGATCTTGGGTGCGCGTACGGATGCGTCCAGCGCCAGAGGTTCAAAGATCGCGTCTACCCCATGTACAGGTGCCGTGCCGCGGGCCACCACCAATTGGGCTGCCTGGCCTTGGGTACAGGCAGCAAGCACGACCTCGTGGTCCAGCCCATAGGTAATGCCAGCCTCTGCCAGCGCGGCCATCACCTCGTCCAGGGTGGCATTGCGGCCATCAGCGGAAGGGCTTAGGTCCAGGGCGGCGCTCATCGCGTCCGCGGCCACATGCACCACGATCCGGGCCTTGTCTTCGGCCGAGGTGGTCGTTCCAACGGTGTCCACTTATGTTGTCTCCTCAGAGAGGCTGTGGTGATGTTCTTCTCGGTATTCTGGTTCAGAAGTGAAGAAATGCCAACCCCGCATGGCGCTATCGCTGATGGGTCAGCGCGTCTTTGCGCTATTCATCGGGCGTGGTGCCCAGTACGGTTCTCAGTCACAACCTTTGCCGCTACAACTTTGCCGCGAAGGCCTCGGCGGTGAGGGGTTTGCTATACAAATAACCTTGCGCCTGTTCGCATCGCAAAAGCTTCAGCAATTGCGTTTCCTCTTTGGTCTCAACGCCTTCAGCGACCACTTTCAAGTTGAGCCCATGGGCCAAGTGAATAATGCTGTTCACCAGCCTCATGTAGTGGATCTCTGTCGTCATCTTCATTGCGAATGGCATATCGATCTGGGGCCGATCTCGCTCTACTTCGCCAGTCAGAAATTGTTGCCTGCCAAAACGCGCGCTTTCATTGATTTCGCCATCCATGCATTCGGCGAGCAGAAGCTGGCCCATGTGCTTTCTGCCAAGTCATTGGTAAAAAGCAAAGGAGCCTGACGCACATCATGGGGTCTGGAGCAGGCCTGTCACCTGAACGCTTGCGATGCCACAGGTGTTTTGAATGACACCTGTGGTTACGCAAGCCGCTTACTTCAGACGCAACTTCAGCTCTTCGCTGGCCTGATGCAGTGCCGCCTTGGTGGCAGGCACAGACGACAACACATTCAACAGCCCGAAGTCGTGAATCATGCCGCCGTAACGGGTGGACACCACGGTCACGCCAGCGGCATCCAGCTTGCGCGCGTAGGCCTCACCTTCGTCGCGCAGCACATCTTTTTCAGCCGTTTGAACCAGTGTTGGCGGCAAGCCCTTCAATTGCTCAGGCGTTGCCTGCAATGGCGAGGCATAGATTTCTTGGCGTTGCTTTGCGTCGGTCGTGTAGGCGTCCCAGAACCACTTCATCATGCCTTTGGTCAAGAAGTGATCATTCGCAAACTCATCATAGGAAGCGTTCTCGAAGTTGGCGTTCGTAACGGGCCAGAACAACACTTGTGCGCGCAGCGCCGGGGTTCCCTTGGCTTTGGCCATCAGTGCGACCACCGCCGCCATGTTGCCGCCCACGCTGTTTCCCGCCACCGCCAGGCGCTTGCCATCTACGTTGATCTGGGCACCGTTCTCGGCTACCCACTGGGTTGCCGCATAGGCTTCATTGATGGCCACGGGATA
The DNA here is from genome assembly GCF_031457975.1 of Rhodoferax saidenbachensis. Taxonomy (GTDB): domain Bacteria; phylum Pseudomonadota; class Gammaproteobacteria; order Burkholderiales; family Burkholderiaceae_C; genus Allorhodoferax; species Allorhodoferax saidenbachensis_A. The sequence continues at coordinate 361,890 of NZ_JAVDXO010000004.1, read as the reverse complement.
GCGCGACTCGGGTGACGGCGTGTAGTTGACGAATACCGCAGCAGCGCCGGAATCGGCCACTAGGTCGCGCACGAAACGCTCGTGCGTGGGGAAGTCGCCCAGGATCCAGCCACCGCCGTGGAAGAACATAAATGCGGGCAGCACGCCTTTGGCACCGGCGGGACGCACGATGGTGAGCTTCAGTGCTTTGCCGTCAATTTGAATGGTCTTTTCGCTCACGTCCGCAGGCGCCAGCTTGGCGCCCTGCTGTGCACCCACCAGCACGGCGCGCGCATCGGCGGGAGAAAGGCTCTCCAAGGGCTTGCCGCCGCCCTTGGCGAGCGCCTCAAGAAAGGCCTGGGTGTTGTGTTCGACGCCGGGACTGCCCGCTGCCATTGCGAAGCTGGAAACGGCAGTGGCGAGGGCGGCAGTCAGAAGTTTTGTCTTGAATGTCATGGTGATTCCTTTGGGTTGAATGGACGGATTGCGAATTGCCGTTTGGCAGTACGAACTTTATCGGCTTGAAAATACGAAACATCGCATAAAATGCATATAACTTGATCCACAGTACTTTCTATGACCAATGTATGCACTGACCGTCTAGACGCCTTGTTGACGCATTTCCCGGTACGGGCCCAGGTGTTCCATTCCGGCGCTTTGTGTGGAATCACCGAATTCACGGACCAAGGTGAAGGGGGGCAGCTGCATCTGGTGAAAGCCGGGGTACTCGATGCCATCCACTCAGGACAGCCCGCATTGCATGTGGCAGAGCCCAGCCTGCTGCTGTATCCGAGGCCATTTGCGCGTCGGTTTGTTACTGATACCCAGCATGGCGCAGAGTTGGCCTGCGCGCACCTTCACTTTGAAGGCGGGGCAGCGAACCCTGTTGCTGGAGCCCTACCCGATGTAGTTTGTCTACCTCTGAATACCCTCGACCGCGCCGACCAGGTACTTGCACTTCTCTTTGACGAGGCGTTTGGCGACAACTGCGGTCGTCGCGAGGTGGTGGATCGACTCTTTGAGATCGTGCTGATCCAGGTTCTGCGGCATCTTATGGAAACCCGGCATATCCATAGTGGCTTGCTGGCTGGGATGTCGCATCCCAAGCTGCGCAAAGCACTTGTCGCCATGCACGAGCAACCCGCACAGGAATGGTCTTTGGAGGCGTTGGCGCAAATTGCGGGTATGTCCCGCAGCATCTTTGCAAGTACCTTTAGAGCCACTGTTGGCACCACCACGGGTGCTTACCTACAGGCTTGGCGGGTGAGGCTTGTACAGAAAGCCTTGCTACAAGGGCAGCAACTGAAAATGATTGCTGGCCAGGTTGGGTATGGGAGTGAGGCTGCGTTGTCCCGCGCATTCAAGGCTCAGTGTGGTGTCGCACCGCGTGAATGGAGGCAGACGCGCAATGCAGCTCACGCTTGAGTTTGCCAAATCAGAGAAAGGTCGCCTGAGTCAACACGCCTTTGCGGTATTCATCGGGCGTGGCTCCCATGAGCCGCTTGAACATGGCGATGAAGGCCGAGGCGCTGCCATAGCCCAGGTCCAGTGCGATCGTTTCCACGGTCTGGTCGGCTTCGAGCAGCGGCATGGCGCGCACCACGCGCAGTCGCTGGCGCCACTCCGCCAGTGACATGCCTAGGTCGCGCTGGCATCGGCGCATCAGTGTGCGCTCGGTGGTGTGGGCGGCGTTTGCCAGTTCGGGCAATGAGCGGTTGTCTCCGGGGTTGGCCTCCAGCAGGCGCAGCACCGCACTGAGCAGCGGGTCTTCCGAAGTGGGCAGGTAGCTGCCCGCGCGGGGTGCCCGCACCAGCTGGTCAAGCAGCACCTGCAGGAGACGCTCGTCCTGCGCCGTAGCAGGCTGGACCGGCAGTTGCTGGCGCAGGTGCTCCAGGAGCGCGCGCACCAGGGGGTTCACCGTCAGCGCGCAGGGGGTGGTGGGCAGCAGGTGGCACAGCGCCGGGCCTATGTACAGCGAGCAGTGGTGCGCCTCGTAGCGGTTCAGCCCCACGTGTTTGAGGTTGGGCGGCAGCCACACACCGTACTGCGGGGGTGCCAGGTAGTGGTGGTCGGCCACTTTCACCTCCATCACGCCGCTAAAGGAATACACAAACTCGCCCCAGGCATGCTGGTGCAAGGGGTAGATGCCCTCGGCCGGCGCCACCGCGCTGCGGAACATGATGGGCGAGGGCAGGTTGGGGCTGGAGAGTGGGATTTCCAGCTTGGGCTTGAGGATGGGCATGGTGGGTGGCGGTTGTCGGTTTCGCCGTATGGCTTGTCTGGTTTTCACTATATCAATGAAAGCCGTCAATTCAATAATCACCGCATGGACACCCGAAAACCTCTCGATTCCCAAGCCATTGGCTGCATGCTGGTGCTGTGCGTGCTGTGGGCATTTCAACAAGTTGCCCTCAAGGCCACGGCCGGCGACATTGCCCCCATCTTTCTGATTGCCCTGCGTTCTGGCGCCGCCGCGGTGTTGGTCGGTCTGTTGATGATGGTGCGCCGCGAAGACTGGGGTCTGCGCAATGGCAACTGGCGTGCAGGGCTGGTGGTGGGCTCGCTGTTTGCGCTGGAGTTTTTGCTGGTGGGCGAAGGCCTGCGCCACACCAGCGCCTCGCACATAGTGGTGTTCCTGTACACCGCACCCATCTTCGCTGCGCTGGGTTTGCACTGGCGCCTGCCAGCCGAGCGCCTGGGCCCGGTGCAGTGGCTGGGCATTGCGCTGGCCTTTGGGGGGCTCTCCATCGCCTTCTTTGCCCGCCACCAACCCACTGCTGCTGCGCCCGGCAACATGCTGCTGGGTGACTTGCTGGGTTTGATGGGCGGCATGGCCTGGGGCGCCACCACCATGGTGGTGCGCTGCTCGCGCCTCTCCAGCGCACCGGCCACGCAAACGCTGCTCTACCAACTGGTGTGCGCGTGTGTGCTGCTGTTGGTGGTGGCGCTGTCCACGGGTCAGGCCCATTTCAACCCGACTCCCCGGGTTTGGGCTGCGCTGGCCTTCCACACGCTGGTGGTGTCGTTTGCGAGTTTTCTGGTGTGGTTCTGGTTGCTGCGCCGCTATCTGGCGTCGCGCCTGGGCGTGTTCTCGTTCATGACGCCACTGTTCGGCATCGTGCTGGGCGCCTGGTTGCTGGACGAACCCATCGAGGCCAGCTTTCTAGTCGGCGCGGTGCCCGTGCTATTGGGCATCGTGTTGGTCAGTGGCACCAGAAAAGTCCCGCCTGCACCCAGCCTTGCACCAACTTGAAGCAAGCCCGCCTCCAAATCTCCGCGTAAACCCGTAGAAAACACAGGGTTTGCCGCGAATTTCCGCTGGCACGTTACGTGCTGCAAATCTGACGGAATCGGACAACGGCGTCCACTTCACACCTCCCCCAAGGGAGTGCAGAAGTGGACGCCGTTTTTTTTTGCAACGTTGGATTTAAGGAAATCTCTCATGGCTTATTTAGTGCCTTCGGAATTTGTGACCAAGATGGTGGACGCGGGCGAGTCCAAAATCTTCATGTCCACGCGTGACACACTCATCCGCGCCTACATGGCCGGTGCCATCCTGTGCCTGGCCGCCTGGTTTGCCGTCACCATCAACGTGCAGACTGGCCAGCCGCTGGCAGGGGCCATCCTGTTCCCGGTCGGCTTTTGCATGCTGTATCTGCTGGGCTTTGACTTGCTGACCGGCGTGTTTGTGCTGGCGCCCCTGGCGCTTATCGACAAGCGCCCCGGCGTCACCATTGGCGGCGTGCTGCGCAACTGGGGCCTGGTGTTTGTGGGCAACTTCGGCGGTGCCTTCACTGTCGCCCTGGCCATGGCCATCACCACCACCTTTGGCTTCTCCACCGAACCCAACGCAGTGGGCAAGGCGATTGGCGTCATCGGCGAGAGCCGCACGCTGGGCTACGCACACTACGGTGCCGCTGGCATGTTGACGCTGTTCGTGCGCGGCATGCTGTGCAACTGGATGGTGTCCACCGGCGTGGTCGGTGCCATGATCTCCACCACCGTGAGCGGCAAGGTGCTGGCCATGTGGATGCCCATCATGGTGTTCTTCTACATGACCTTCGAGCACTCCATCGTCAATATGTTCCTGTTCCCATCCGGCCTGCTGCTGGGCGCACACTTCACGATCGTGGACTACCTGCTGTGGAACGAAATCCCCACCGTGCTGGGCAACCTGGTGGGCGGCTTGGCATTCACCGGCCTCACGCTGTATTCCACCCACGTGAAGACCGCGCCCAAGCGCGGCTGAATCGCATAAGTTTTCCGCAAGAGAAAGATGGCCGACGCACTCCAGATATCGGCAGGGCAGTACTCGGACAAGGGCCGCAAGGACACCAACCAGGACTTCCATGGCTTGGTCATCCCCAAGGAGCCGCACCTCGGCTCCAAGGGCATTGCCATGGCCCTGGCTGACGGCATCAGCAGCAGTGCCGTCAGCCAGGTGGCCAGCCAGGCCGCAGTCACCAGCTTTCTGGAGGACTACTACTGCACCTCCGAGGCGTGGTCGGTCAAGACCTCGGTCGAGCGCATCCTCAGCGCCACCAATGCCTGGCTGCATGCGCAAACGATGCAAAGCCCCCATCGCTACGAGCGCGACAAGGGCTATGTCTGCACGCTGAGTGCACTGGTGCTCAAGTCCACCACGGCGCACCTGTTCCATGTGGGCGACTCCCGCATCTACCGGTTGCGTGCGGGTGTGCTGGAGCAGCTCACTCAAGATCACCGCGTGTGGGTCGCCAATGGCCAGAGCTATCTGGCCCGTGCGCTGGGCGCAAGCCCGCAGTTGGAGCTGGACTACCAGGCCCTGCCGGTAGAGGTGGGCGATGTGTTTGTGCTGGCCACTGATGGTGTGTATGAACATTTGCCGACGCATGCGCTGACGGAGATCCTGCAAACCCACGCCGCCGACCTGGACCAGGCCGCCCGCGCCATGGCCGAGGTCGCGCTGCACAAAGGCAGCGCCGACAACCTCACGGTGCAGATCGTGCGGGTGGACGCACTGCCGCGCCAAGCCGTGAATGAGATGGTGCGTGCGCTCTCGGGCCTCCCGTTTCCTCCCATCCTGTCGCCGCGCCAGGACTTTGATGGCTTCACCATCGTGCGCGAGCTGCATGGCAGCTTTCGCAGCCACATCTACCTGGCAGTGGACCGCGAGACTGACACCCGCGTTGTGGTCAAGACCCCGTCCATTGACCTGCAGGCCGATGCAGCCTATGTGGAGCGCTTTCTCACCGAAGAGTGGGTGGCGCGGCGCATCGACAGCGCACATGTGCTCAAACCCTGCCTGCAAACCCGCAAGCGCCACTACGTGTACGTGGTCACCGAATTCATCGACGGGCAGACGCTGGCCCAGTGGATGACCGACAACCCCAAGCCCACGCTGGAGGCCGTGCGCGGCCTGGTGGAGCAAATCGGCAAAGGCCTGCAGGCCTTTCATCGGTTGGAGATGCTGCACCAGGACTTGCGACCCGACAACATCATGATCGACGGCACCGGCACCGCCAAAATCATCGACTTTGGCTCCACCCGCGTGGCCGGCCTGGCCGAAGCCGCGCCGCTGCCCGGCGGCGGTGAGGACGTTCTGGGTACCGTGCAATACGCCGCGCCCGAATACTTTCTGGGCGAAAGCGGTACCGCGCGGTCTGACATCTTCTCGCTGGGAGTGCTCACCTACCATCTGCTGACCGGGCGTCTGCCCTATGGCGCCCAGGTGGCCCGGGCCCGAACCAAGTCGGCGCAGAACCAGTTGCAATACGACTCGGTGCTGGACGATGACCGCGAGATCCCCGCGTGGATCGACAGTGTGCTGCGCAAAGCCGTGAACCCCAACCCCGCCAAGCGCTATGCCGAGTTGTCAGAGTTTCTGTACGACCTGCGCCACCCCAACCAGGAGTTTCTGCAGCGCACCCGCCCACCGCTCATCGAGCGCAATCCGCTGGTGTTCTGGAAAAGCGTGTCGGCCCTGCTGGCCATTGCGGTGGTCGTGCTGCTGTCGGTGGTGTCGGGACGGCATTAGCCAGTGTTGCGCGCGAGACGCTTGCTGCGCGCCCGGATGTTGAGCGCTTCCACGCCCAGCGAGAAGGCCATGGCGGCGTAGATGTAGCCCTTGGGGATGTGCTGGTCAAAAGCCTCGGCGGTCAGGGCCATGCCCACCATCACCAAAAAGGCCAGGGCCAGCACCTTCACGGATGGGTGCTTGTCCACAAACTCGCCAATCGGCTTGGCGGCCACCAGCATCACACCCACCGATGCAATCACCGCGGCCACCATCACGCTGATCTGATCCACCATGCCCACGGCGGTGATGACCGAGTCCAATGAAAACACGATGTCGATGATGGCGATCTGGCCGATGATGGCCCAGAACAGCCGGGTGCCAGCGGCCTTGACGGCCACCGAGTCGGCGGCAGCGGGGGCGTGTTGGTCGCGTGCTTCCACCTCTACAAAAATCTCGTGGGATGCCTTGTAGAGCAGGAACACACCGCCCAGCAGCAGCACCAGATCGCGTCCGCTGAAGCCGTGGCTGGCAATGGTGAACAGGTCAGAGGTCAGCCCCATCACCCAGCTCAGCGAGAACAGCAGCAACAGCCGTGAGACCATGGCAAAGCCCAGGCCCAGGCGGCGTGCCTTGTCGCGCAACTCGGGCGGCAGGCGGCCCACCAGGATCGAGATGAAGATGATGTTGTCAATGCCCAGCACGATCTCCAGGGCGGTCAGCATGCCGAAGGCGATCCAGACATTGGGGTCGAGCAAAAAATCCATGGGTGTCTCCTGGGTTGGGTTCGCGAGAGTCTATGCAATCCGCGTTATTCCCTGCCTGCACAATGGACACATGCGTTCTCCAAAACCCATTGCTATCGCCCTGGCTGGCCTGGTGTCCCTGGCGGTCGCCATGGGCATTGGCCGGTTCGCCTTCACCCCGCTGCTGCCCATGATGCTGCACGACGGGGTGATCGACCTGCACGGCGCCAGCTGGCTGGCCACGGCCAACTACATCGGCTACTGGCTGGGCGCCATGGCCTGCGCGCTGCAGCCCTGGGCCTGGTCCCGTTGGCCCGCGCTGCGGCCCGTGGTGCATACCAAGGCCATGCGTTGGGGGCTGGCGCTCACCGTGCTGCTAACCCTGGGCATGGCGCTGCACTGGCCTCTGGCCTGGCCGCTGTGGCGTTTGCTGGCGGGCATTGCCAGTGCACTGGTGTTTGTCTACACCTCGGGCTGGTGCTTGGCGCGGCTGGCGGCGCTGGGGGCGCCCCAGCTGGCAGGCGTGATTTATGTAGGGCCGGGGCTGGGTATTGCGGTGAGCGGCCTGGCCGCCACGGCCATGGTGGCCACGGGGCTCAGCGCTGCCACCGGATGGATGGCCATGGCCGCACTGGCCCTGGTGCTCACCACGGTGCTGTGGCCGCAGTTGCAGGGTGTGGTGCCGACGGTTGCGCCGCCCACGGTGGCGTCGGACGCGTCGGGCAACAGCGCCATGACTGTGCTGGCACTGGCCTACGGGCTGGCCGGGTTTGGCTACATCGTCACCGCTACCTTTTTGCCTGTCATCGCGCGGCAGGCGCTACCGGACTCTATCTGGCTGGACCTGTTTTGGCCGCTGTTTGGTGTGGGCGTGGGGCTGGGCGCGCTGCTCACCATCCGCCTGCCCACGCACTGGGACCGGCGCCACCTGCTCATGGCCTGCTATGCGCTGCAGGCCAGCGGCATTTTGCTGGGTGTGTGGTGGCCCAGCCTGGTTGGCTTTGCGCTGGGCAGCTTGCTGATCGGCCTGCCATTTACCGCCATCACCCTGTTTGCCATGCAAGAGGTGCGGCGCCTGCGGCCGCACGGGGCCTCGGCCTTCATAGGCCTGCTGACCGCAGTGTATGGCCTGGGCCAGATTGCAGGTCCGCCCTGGGTGGCCCTGTTATTAGCGCACAGCAGTACCACGGCGCAGGGCTTTGCTTTGTCGCTGGAAACGGCCGCCGCCAGCCTGGTGATGGGCATCGCCCTGTACTACTGGCTGGCCCGGCGTTACCCGTAGCAGTGAGTCAACATGCTTTTGAACCACCAGGCGGCCTCGTCCGTGATTGAACATTTGCGGTCCATGGTTGCTGCACGCGCAGCTGCCGAAGGCCGCACCGATTCGCTCTACCCCGGGCTGCGCTATTACCGCTTTTCCCACCCCATTGAATACACCAAGGCGCAGCGCTTGGCGCCAGGCATTGTGGTGGTGTTGCAAGGCGGCAAAACGGCTAACCTGGGTGGCCAGCTGCATGCCTACGACCCGCTGCACTATCTGGTCTTGGGTGGTGAAACCGTGTGCCACGGAACCGTGGTGACTGCAAGCTCCGACTGCCCTTACCTCGCCATCCATCTCGATCTGCCACCCGCTGCGCTGGTCAAAACCTTCGTCACGTTGGCAGAGAAGCAGGGGGCACTTGCGCCCACGCCGGTGCGCGAGAACTTTGTGTCGCCGGTGGACACGGGCGTGTTGCAGGCCTTCGTCCGGCTGCTGCCTACCACCGATACTGCCTTGGATTGCGCCACACTGGCGCCGCTGGTGGTGGAAGAGATCGTGGTGCGCCTGATCCGTTCCAACGCCGCCTTTGCCATTCGCAACGCTGCGGCCATGGGCCGCTCAGCCACCCGCATCCAAAAGTCTATCCAGTTCATCCAGGCCAACTTTGCAGGTCCGCTGTCGGTCGGTGGGTTGGCAGACCACGCGGCCATGAGCCCTTCGCACTACGCCCACAGCTTTCGCCAGGTGGCGGGCGTCAGCCCCATGCGCTACTTGCGCGATGTGCGCCTAGACCAGGCCCGCGTGCTCATGCTGGGTAGCCCGCTGCGCCCCAGCGAGGTGGCCGAGCAGGTCGGTTTTGAAAGCGCTGCGCACTTCACCCGCGAGTTCAAACGCCGCTTTGAGGTATCGCCCACCGAATACAGTCGCCGCCTGCGGGATGCAGACCGCAGCAAGTCCGCAGCAGCGGTCAAGGAAACCGCAGTTTTCGACATTGCCGCGCACCGCCGCCGTTCGTAGCATGGACGCTGTTGGCCCCGGATGCGTCCGGGTCGACGTTCTTCCATCGTACTTTCTGAGGCAAAGCTATTCATGAGCGGTATCCAGGTCATCATCACATTCGAAACCCACCCCGAGGCGTCTGCGCCCTTTGCGGTCCTGCTGGACCAGGTGCAACACGACCTGCCCCGTGTGAACGGTTGTCAGGGCGTACGCGTCTTTGTCGGCAGCGAAAAGCCCTGCGTTTTCACCTTGCTGGAGCACTGGGACTCTGAGGTCGCCCATCAGGCGCATATCGCCACCGTGGTGGCATCGGGCGCCTGGGACCGTATCGCCACGCACCTGGCCAAAGACCCGGTTAGCCATTACTACCGCGAGCGAGTCCCTAAAATCGCTGCATGACCGACACCACCACCATCGCCACGCACAGTGGCACCTTCCACGCCGACGACGTATTTGGCGTGGGCATCTTGATGGGCGTGTTCCCATCGCACACGCTGATCCGCACCCGCAAGCAGGAGCTGATTGAAGCCGCTGACTTTGTGGTGGACGTGGGCGGCACCTGGGACGCCGCCACCGGTCGTTTTGACCACCACCAGCGCGGCTTTGATGGCGCACGCCCCGCGCGCGAGGTCGACGGCGCCACCGTGCCCGGCGTGGGCTACGCCAGCGCGGGCCTGGTGTGGTCGGCCTTTGGCACCGCCTATGTGCAGGCCTGGGCCAGTACCCACGGCCACACGCTGGACGAAGCCGCCGTGGCCAGCGTGGTCAACTCCATCGACCACTCGCTGGTGCAGTACCTGGACATCGTGGACACCGGCCAGGGCGATGTGTCGCCCGGCATCTTTGGTCTGTCCAGTCTCATCGCCCAGCTCAACACCCATTGGCTGGAAGAGCAGGGCCTGGACCACACCGCCAAGGCCCAGCTGCTGGAAACGCGCTTTCGCGAAGCCATTGCCATCACGCGCAAGTTTTTGGACCACGCCATCAGCAAAAAGGTGGCGCAGCTGCGCGCCATGGACTCCGTGCGCAACGCGCCGCGCCTGCTGGGCGGCCGCGTGCTGCACCTGCAAGAGGGCGGCATGCCCTGGACGCATGTGGTGGTGAACGAAATGCCCGAGGTGATGTTCGTCATCTACCCCGACTCCGACGGCAACCAGTACCAGATCAAGACCGTGCCCGTAGAGGCCGGGTCCTTCACCGCGCGCATGGACCTGCCCGAAGTCTGGGCCGGCCTGCGCGATGCCGAACTGGCCGCGGTGAGCGGTGTGGCCGACAGCGTGTTCTGCCACCTGAACCTCTTCATCGGCGGTGCACGCAGCTTTGACGGCGCCCTGAAGTTGGCCGAGCTGGCGCTGGCCGCCTGATGGTGGGCACTGCCCACCCCACCGCGCTGCACCAGGTTCGCGCCGCCGTACTGGCCAACGTCAAACCGGGGCTGGTGCTCTGGTGTGGGCTGGTGCTGCTGTTGGCCGCATACGCCTGGAGCCCGGCCGTGCAAAGCGGGCTCACGCAGTGGGGCGCGTTCAAGCAGGCCTGGGGCTACCCCGGCTCGTTCTTTACCTACGCCGCGTTTGCCGTGCTGGTGCCCGAGCTGCTGGCCTGGGCCGTGCTGCGCCTGCCCGTGCCGCCCACCATCGTGCGCGACATGGCCTTTGCCTTCCTGGTGTTCGGTGTCATCGGCATGTCGGTGCAGGTGCTGTACGCCGTGCAGGTTGGCCTGTTTGGCAGCGGCAATGACGCTGCCACCATCGTCAAGAAGATGCTGTTTGACCAGCTGGTGTATTCGCCCGTGTCCAACTTCTTCATGGTCGCCGTCTTCATCTGGAAGGACGAAGGCTTCACTGCCGCCTCCCTGCGCCGCTTCTTCACTACCGATTTTCTGAGCCAGCGCTACCTGCCCGTGATCATCGCCGTGTGGTGCGTGTGGGGTCCGGGCGTGCTGGTCATCTACTTCATGCCCACTGCGCTGCAGTTCCCCGTGGCATCGCTGATCCTGAGCTTCTGGATTTTGATTTTCAAGTTCATGCGCAAGGCTTAAGTAAGTCACTAGTTGCTCCTGAATCAGGAGCTGCTCGCGCATATTCCACGGGGGCTAGAGGCTAGTTTGGTATGTAAGTCTGCTGCTGCGTCACAAAGCCGTCGAAGGCTTCCAGCAGCGGCTGCCAGCGCGCAGCATCCCCTTCCAATTGCGCCAGCGCGGCGCAGGTGGCCTCCAGCGTAGACAGCTGGCCGGGTGCGTGTGCCTTGCGGATTGCGTAGCGGCCTGCGGGCACTGCATCCAGCGCCAGCCGCGGCAGGCGCTGCAGCGCAGGGCTTTGGTGCAGCATCTTGCGGCTCTTGCGCCAGGTGGCGTCCAGCACTACCAGCCTGAGTTTTTGTAGATCACGCAGCTGTGCCGGATCCAGCAATGCGGGTGCCGCGTGGCCTTCGTAGTCCGTGGGCGGGTACAGCAGCACGGTGGTTTGGAGCTCCGGCATCAGCGCCTGCAGCGCGGCGTCGTTAAACGTCTCGCCCACCACTAGGCGGCTGCCCGGCAGGCTCAGGTGCAGCAGGCGCGCGCTGTTCTTGGCGTGGTGCTCTTCCAGCGGGTGCTGCAGGATCAGCACTTCACAGGCCGAGGCTGTGGGCGTGATGAAACTGCAGATGCAGGTGGCAAGCGGGCGCAGGCAGCCAGCACAGACGGGGCGCGGCATCACTCCCCCATGTAAGCCTGCAGCCCTTGCAGCAGCGCGTCAAACGCCACCTTGCAGCGCGGCGTGTTGCGCAGGTCTTCGTGCATGGTGAGCCAGGTCTCAAGGCCCAGCGTAAAGCTGTCTGGCAGCAGGTGCACCAGTTGCGGGTCGCGTGCGGCCAGTGCGTTTTGGCAAATGCCAATGCCGCAGCCCGCGCGAATCAGCGCCAGCTGCGCCACGTCGCTGTCGGTGCGCAGGGCAAAAGCGTCGCGCTGCCACAGTGCAAGGCCTTTGCGCGCCGCGCGAACAAACGCTGTTTCCTCGTCAAACCCGATCAGCGCGTGCTGCGCCAAATCTGCCAGCGACTGCGGCGTGCCGCGCCGCTGCAGGTACTGCGGGTGCGCATGAAAGCCCAGGTTCACTTGGCCCACGCGCCGTGCAATCAGCTGCTCTTGCTTGGGCTGCGTCATGCGCACGGCAATGTCGGCCTCGCGCTGCAGCAGGTCTTGCACGCGGTTGCTCAGTACCAGCTCCACCTTCAGGTCCGGGTAGGCGCTTTGTAGCTGCGCAATGATGGGCGGCAGCACCTCCACGCCCATCACCTCGCTGGCGGTCACGCGCACGGTGCCTTTGATGCCCGAGCCCTGACTCTCGGCGGCCCGCTTCAACGCGGCGGCCGAGGTGCTCATGGCCTGGGCAAACGGCTGCAGCGCCAGCGCCGCGTCGGTGGGCAGCAGCCCGGTTTGGGAGCGGGTGAACAGCGCCACGCCCAGCGCCTTCTCCAGTGCGTCAATGTGCCGCCCTACGGTAGGCTGGGCAATCCCCATGGCGCGGGCCGCGCCCGAGAGCGAACCCTCTTCCAGCACGCCCAAATACGAGCGGTACAGCTCCCAGCCAATCTCGGTGTGGTTGTCGGTAGTCATACAGAAATGTATGGCGGCTCGCACATGTTGGTCAATTGCTTATTAGCCCCGGCCCTTCCAAACTTCATCCCATCGCAACACGTTTTTGAAGGAGTCATGAGATGAGCAACAACACGGCATTGGGAAATACGGCCTTGGTACTGGGCGCCACCGGCGGCATCGGCGGCGAGGTGGCACGGCAACTGGTGGAGGCCGGTTGGAAAGTGCGCGCACTGCGCCGTGGCGCCGCGCAAGCTACGGAACAAAAAGACGGTATCGAATGGGTGCGCGGCGACGCCATGAACCGCGCCGACGTGCTGGCCGCAGCCCAGGGCTGCGCCGTCATTGTGCACGCCGTCAACCCACCGGGCTACCGCCGCTGGGCGCAGGTGGTGCTGCCCATGGTGGACAACACCATTGCAGCCGCACAGGCGCAGGGCGCCACCATCGTGCTGCCCGGCACGGTCTACAACTTTGGGCCCGACGCCTTCCCCCTGCTGCGGGAGGATTCACCGCAAAACCCCGTTACCCGCAAAGGCGCCATCCGCGTGGAGCTGGAGCGCCGCCTGCGCCAAGCCAGCGGCCAGGGTTGCAAAGTGATCGTGGTGCGTGCGGGCGATTTCTTCGGCCCCAAGGTGACCAACAGCTGGTTCTCGCAGGGGCTGGTCAAGCCGAATCTGCCCGTCAAGGCCATCAGCCTGCCCGGCGCCCCCGGTGTGGGTCACCAATGGTCGTATGTGCCCGACGTGGCCCGCACCATGGTGGCCCTGCTGCAGCGCCGTGACACGCTGGAGCCATTCGCCGCCTTCCATATGCAAGGCCATTGGGATGCGGACGGCACGCAGATGGCCGCGTCCATCCGCCGCGTTGTCACCCGCCGCGGCGGCGCCCAACCCAAGGTCAGCGCCTTCCCGTGGTGGCTGATGACACTGGCTGCGCCCTTTGTGGCCACCCTGCGGGAGCTGCGCGAGATGCGCTACTTGTGGAAGACGCCGGTGGGCATGCACAACGCCAAGCTGCTGGCCGTGCTGGGGCATGAGCCGCACACGCCGCTGGACCAGGCGGTGGAGGCTGCGCTGGTGGGCATGGGCAACCTGGCCGCCGCGGGCAGATAACAATAGGGGCTCCCCAGACATCCACCGCAAGGAGTTCACCATGGCAGCCCTTCGAGTAGTCAAAGGCCCCGCGTCGTACTTCCCCTCCATCGAGAAAACCTACGGCCATCCCATGGACCACTGGTTTGCGCTGGTGCGCCAGCAGCAGGGCAAGAAGCACATGGAGATCGTCAACTGGCTCAAGGCCGAACACGGCATGGGCCACGGCCACGCCAATGCGGTGGTGGCGTACTGCCTGGCCCAGGCCAAACCATGAGCACGCCCTTGCCATCTGCGGAAGAGGCGCGGCTAAAGGCCCTGCCCAAGGCCGAGGTGCACCTGCACCTGGAGGGCTGCTTTGAAGCCGCGCTGATCGCGCAGTGGGCCCAAACCGAAGGCGTGGCCTTGCCCCGCCCGCAAGAGGACCTGTTCAAGTTTTTGGGCCTGGCAGATTTTTTGGGCTTCTTGGACCTGGCCTGTGGTCTAGCCCGCACGCAAGACCGGCTGGTGGAACTGAGCTACAGCCTCAGCCAGCGGCTGGCGGCCAATGGCACCGGCTATGCCGATGTCATCTTCAACCCTACGCACTGGCACGCATGGCACGGCCGCCTGGGCGCCATGCTCGACGCCATCCACGCGGGCTTTAGCGCAGCGGAGCAAGACGGCCTGCCCGGCGTGGGCCTGTGCGTCAGCCTGCTGCGCACCCAGTCGGCCGATGCCGCCATCGAGCTGGTGGACACGCTCATCACCCTGCGCCACCCGCGCGTGGTGGCGCTGTCGGTAGACGGCAACGAAGCCACCGCCGGCCGCACCGGCCCCCGGTTTGCAGAAGCCTTCCGCAAGGCCGGCAGCGCCGGCCTGCGCCGCACCGTGCACGCGGGCGAATCCAGCGGGCCCGAGGGCGTGTGGGACGCGGTGGACCTGCTGGGCGCAGATCGCATCGACCACGGCGTGCGCGCCATCGAAGACCCGGCGCTGGTGCAGATGTTGGCCGACCGGCAGATCCCGCTGGGCGTGTGCCCCACGTCGAATCTGGTGCTGGGTGTCTATCCGTCCATCGAGGCACACCCCATTGAGCGGCTGCGGCAGGCGGGTGTGCGAGTCTGCGTCAACACCGATGACCCGGCGCTGCTGGGTGCGAGTCTGGTGGGGGAGTACGCGCTGTGCCGGCAGGCGTTTGGGTGGACCGATGAAGTGACGCGGGAGGTGGCGCGGACTTCGATTGAGGCTAGTTTTGCGGAAGAGGAAGTGAAGGCGGGGTTGTTGGCCAGATTGAAAGACTGGTGATGCCCATCTTGGCGATTGCCTACTGTTTGCTATAAAAAGAGAAGCTTCTTGCGCAATGAGTGTGCGGGCTACAAGCTGATTTTCCTATTTTTCGTCTGTGCCGTCGCCCATCCAGGCCGGAATGTCGCGCTTCATGTGCAGCACACGCCATACATCGATGTGGTCGGGCTGTTCCACATAGAAAACCAGATACGGGTACCTGCTCAAAGGCCAGGAACGTAAATCTGGAATTCCCAGCTCGTGCGCGTAGCGCGGGGAACCTGTGGCGGGGTTCTTGCTGATGTGCATATAGGCACGTTCCAGCGCATCTACAAAACCAAGCGCCGCAGCCTCGGCGCCTTGTTCCTGGTAATGCGTGATGGCCTGCTCAATGTCGCCCCGCGCCAGCGTGCGCTGAATCAGCGCTTTGACCTTCACTTGGACTTCTTGCCGCTGATGCGCTTGCGCAGGCTGTCGAAGTAGGCCGCATTGACTGGCGCGGTGGGAGCCGACTGGGCGCCCGCCAGCAGCAGACCGCGCAACTGCTGCCGGTCCTGGTCCTTGCGAATCAACTCACGCACGTACTCGCTGCTGGTGCCAAAGCCACGCGAACCGACTTGTGTGTCAACGAATTCCTTGAGGCCGTCCGGCAGGGAAATGTTCATGGTGCTCATGTCGCAAATTTTAGATGTTTTGGCAAAATTTGCCAAAACTCTATTGATAGCATACCTTTGCGTTACTTATTGCAAGAAGTCGGCATACGGAACATTCAGGCGCTCTATCTCCATTAGTGGGATCTCGTATGCCACAAGCAGCATCGGAGTGGAATTCAAACTTAGGGGGCCGTGGTATGGATATGCCGGAAGATATTGCTCGTGAAGAGTGGTTTGCTGAAATACATGAGAGCATCGCAGCGGAAGCTATTTCTGGTTTTACCTCTGGTCGTCTTCGGTCTTACTACGTACAAAATCCATCTATAGCAAGAAATGTTTTCGCGATCTATCGCGAGGCGAAATCTGCAGTTTCTGTATCACCTACGGCCGCCTTGGTTCTTTTCACTGCCGCAATTGAGGTGACCCTTAAGACAACAATTCTCAAACCCGTGATATATGGGCTGGTACATAACGAATCGATCGCTGATTTGGTTTCCGACTTGGTCGTAAAAAACAATGGACTGGATCGCTTCAAAGATGTCCTGTCCAAGATTCTGGGTCAATACAGTTCTTTGGACCTTGAGAACTACAGAGTGGACGGCCATGAGAAGACCGTTTGGGATGAAATCACTTTAGTCCAAAAGGCTCGAAATGCAGCCTCTCACCGCGCCGATCCTGTTACAGAGGAAATGGCCCTTCTTGCGCAGAAAGTTGCAGCTGTGATCATCACTGAGCTTTTGCAGGGCCTTTTGAATGAACTAGGGCTGGAGCTTCATAAAGACGGACAAATAGCCGCCTACGGTGCAATGTAGGACACAAACGAAGAAAGCTCCTAATTTGCTACTAAATCAGGAGCTATTCGCGCAATGGATATGAGGGTCAGGAGCCAATAGGCCTTATGTTCCTCCCCCTAAGAGTCAGTCAAACCACCCCAGCCCTCTCCAACATCGCATGCAGCAACACATTGCACCCCACGGTGATGTGCTCCGGCTTCGCGCCTTCAATCTCGTTGTGGCTGATGCCGTCCTTGCAGGGGATGAAGATCATGCCGCTGGGGGCCAGCTTGGCCATGTAGACGGCGTCGTGGCCGGCGCTATGCCAAACACCGAGTCACTCAATCTAGAAATAGGCGCGTAGCAGTTTGCGCGTTCAGGGCTTCGCCAGCAGCTCGGCCAACGTTCCCGGTGGCCGCCCCAGCATGAACACACCCGAAGGCAACACCAGCCTGGCATAGGCCCGCCTGTGTTTCCTGAAGTACAGCACCGTGATGTAGTCCGTGTCGCACTGGTGCGGGCGGCAGGCTTCGAAGCGGATGAGGTCTTTCCGCTCGGGGCCCAACTGTATGTGCTCCACAGGGTTGGCCGGTCCATTCAGCTGGGCCAGCCAGGGCTGGCGGATATGGGGGCCCAGCATGGCTGTGTAGGCTTTGCTGAAGTCACGGTCTTTGAGCAATTCCCAGGGGTATGGCTCGGCGGCGGTGCCCGTCGAGCCCCATGCTAGGAGTGCCCAGACCAGGCACCAATGCCCCAAGCTAGCGCTTTTTGCCATTTTGCAAGCTGGCCTGCAGTGCGACAAAGTGTTCCGATATGGCGGTGAGTTCCTTGGAAATATCGGCTGCGCGTTGTGGGTCTGCTGGCTGGGGTTTGTCGCTTCCTTCGGGGAATACGGATTCCATGGCCAGGGATTCCAGCAGCAGTTCTGTCATGCGTTTGGCATCTGTCAACAGGGGCTTGCGGGGATCGGTGTCGGCCAGCGTGACCTTGGAGAGTTCAGCCAGCACTTGGCGCATTCGGGGGGCGAAGACGGTGCGACTGCGGGTGTCGGATTCGCGCAGCGAAAGGGCTCCTTTCTCCACTTGTTGTGCCTCGTCCTGCAGAGCCTGCATGGCCTCTGCCATCGCGCGCATGCCCGATGCCAAGTCCAGCGTCGCGCGCTGGTCCACACGCGCTGCAGGCGCGATGCCGGCCACACCAGCCGTAGCCCCTAGGGTGATGGCTAGGCAGAGCAGGCCCCGGGTCTTGTAGCTACGCACAAATTTTTCCAGATCCAGGCGTTCTGGCAGCACGTAGGCTAGCAGGCAGCCCGCCAGCAAGCCGCCCACGTGGGCTGCGTTGTCGATGCCGGGCTTGGCAAAGCCCTGCCCCAAGGAGAACAGGATGAAGAAGCCTGCGCCGCTCAGCGTCTGCTTGCCTAGGGTCTTGGGTAGCTTGTCACGGTGCTGCAGAAAGCCCACCAGCAGCGCACCCATGATCCCGAAGACCGCACCGGACGCCCCTACGGATACCCCGCCCTGGGCGCTGAAGTGCAAGCTCAAGGCGCTGCCCATGAGGCCGGAGCCCAGATAGAGCAGGGCAAACAGGCGGTGGCCGTAGATGCGTTCGACGGTGACCCCAGCACTGTAGAGGCCCAGCATGTTCAGCGCCACATGCATGAAGCCACTGTGCAGGAACAAAGCACTGGCCATGCGCCACCATTCCCCACGCTGCACCTCCGATGCAGCATTGCCGCCCCAGCCCAGCAAAAGCTCTGCCGGGGTGCCCGCAAATCCGGCGCCATAGCCCAGCGTGACCAGCCATACGGCAGCATTGATGGCGATCAGCCCATAGGTTAGCCAGGGGATAGGTGCTAGGGCCTTGAGCCGCGCATGGAATTCCTTTTCCTGCGCCAACTGGTCTTCGACGGCTGGCGGGGCGACATGCGGAGATTGGCCGTGCCGCTGCCGTTCGATGGCCTGGAGCAAAGCGCCATGCTGGGCTTCGTCCAATGCGGAGAGCGGCAAGGCAGGGCGGGCAGGATTCTGACCATTCCAGAAGCTGCGCTTGTCTAGGTGGCCAGAAGAAGGTCGCAAGACCAGTTGCAGCATGGGAGCGTTGTGCACGCGGGTGAGTGTGATCTCCGCGATATCGCTCCACGCGTAGCGCTTGGTCTTTCCATGGAAAGCGGGGGACCCGATGCCCAGCGCATCTACACTGACATAGGCTTGGCCCTTGTGCATCTGGGAGCGTAGAAACCAATCCAGCAGCCCGAGGAAGGCGAGCATGAAAATCGTCACAAACCAGTTGATGCCATCCTTGGCAGTCGCGCTGGGAATCGCAATGGCAATGACTCCGCCCAGCCACAGCCAGAGTCGGGTCGTGTTCAGTGTGCTCCTTTTTGAGGCTTGAAAGTGTTCTGGTTGTGGTGCGTAAGGCGGTTGTTGATCCATGATGTTTTGTGCTCCCTGGCCGGGGTATCCGGCGCTAGCTGAGTGTAGAGCGACGAACTCCGCTGCCAAGAAAAAACCCGCAGGGCTTACGCTCTGCGGGTTTCATCGTGGCATTTTGTATTTGGTTGTCAAACCACCCCAGCCCTCTCCAACATCGCATGCAACAACACATTGCACCCGGCTGTGATGTGTTCGGGCTTCGCGTCTTCAATCTCGTTGTGGCTGATGCCGTCTTTGCAGGGGATGAAGATCATGCCGGCGGGGGCCAGCTTGGCCATGTAGACGGCGTCGTGGCCGGCGCCTGAGACGGCGGGCATGTTGGAGTAGCCCAGCTTCTTGGCGGCGCGGCCCACGGCGTCCACGCAGTTCTCGTGGAAGGCGATGGCGTTGTAGCTGGACACCATTTCAATCTTCACGTCCACACCGTGCTCCTGGCCCACCTTGGCGGCAAAGGCTTTCACCTCGTCGGCCATCTGGTCCACCAGCGCGTCGGTGCTGTTGCGCAGGTCGATGCTGAACTTCACGCGGCCGGGGATGACGTTGCGGCTGTTGGGGAACACCTGCACCATGCCCACGGTGCCACGGCCGTGCGGTGGGTGGCGGTGCGCCGCAGCCACCACGTCTTGCATGATGCGCGTGGCGGCCAGCAGTGCGTCCTTGCGCAGGGCCATGGGCGTGGGGCCGGCGTGGGCTTCCATGCCGGTCACGGTGCAGTCAAACCAGCGGATGCCCAGTACGCCACTGACCACGCCGATGGTCACGTCGTTGTCTTCCAGCACCGGGCCTTGTTCGATGTGCGTTTCAAAGTACGCACCAATCGGGTGGTCGCCAGGCTCCTGCGTGCCGATGTAGCCGATGCGCTCCAGCTCGCCCTTCACGGTCTTGCCTTCGGTGTCCGTCGCCGCATATGCATGCTCCAGCGTGAAGGCCTTGGCAAACACGCCCGAGCCCATCATCACCGGCACAAAGCGCGAGCCTTCTTCGTTGGTCCAGAAGGCCACTTCGATGGGCGCTTCGGTTTCAATGCCCAGGTCGTTCAGCGTGCGCACCACTTCAATGCCCGCCAACACACCGTAGTTGCCATCGAACTTGCCGCCCGTGGGCTGGGTGTCGATGTGGCTGCCGGTCATGATGGGTGGCAGGCTGTTGTTGCGCCCGGCGCGGCGCATGAAGCCGTTGCCGATCTTGTCGATGGTGATGGTCATGCCGGCGTCCTTGGCCCAGCCCAGCACCAGGTCGCGGCCCTGCTTGTCCAGGTCGGTCAGGGTCAGGCGGCACACGCCGCCCTTGGGCGTGGCGCCAATCTTGGCCAGCTCCATGAGCGAGGCCCAGAGGCGCTCGCCGTTGATGCGGACTTTGTCGATGTCGATGGCTGTTGCGGTGGTCATGGTGGTGTCCTTGGGTCTTAGCTTTGGGTTTAACGCTTTACGGCGGTGGGGGCCAGGGTGTCGGCCCGCAGCTTGTTGGCGGCAAAGTTGTCGCTGAAGGCGGGGCGCTTGAGGTAGCGGCCCTTGCCCTTCACGGCGCGCAGGTCGCCCTGCACGTAGACCAGCTCACCCTGGCTCACGGTGTGGCTGGGGATGCCCTTGACGGTGCGGCCTTCAAAGATGTTGAAGTCGCCCTTGCTGTGCTGCGTCTTCACCGACAGGGTTTTGGTGCCGGCGGGGTCCCACACCACCAGGTCGGCGTCAGCCCCCACGGACACGCTGCCCTTTTGCGGGTAGATGTTGAACAGCTTGGCGGTGTTGGCGGAGGTGACGGCCACAAACTCCGAGGGCGTCAACCGGCCGGTATTCACACCTTCGTCCCAGATCACGGCCAGGCGTTCTTCCACGCCGCCGCAGCCGTTGGGGATCTTGCTGAAGTCGTCTTTGCCCGCGGCCTTTTGCGCGGCGCAGAAGGTGCAGTGGTCGGTCGCCGTGGTGTGCAGGTTGCCGCTTTGCAGGCCGCGCCACAAGAATTCGCTATTGCCCTTGGGGCGGAAGGGCGGGCTCATCACGTGGGCCGCGGCCGTCGCAAAGTCCGGGTGGCGGTAGACGCTGTCGTCCAGCACCAGGTGGCCGGCCAGCACTTCGCCATACACACGCTGGCCGCGCGCGCGGGCGCGGGCAATGGCCTCGGCCGCTTCCACGCAGCTCACGTGCACCACGTAGATGGGCACGTTCAACACGTCGGCAATGGCAATGGCGCGGTTGGCGGCTTCGGCCTCCACCATGGGCGGGCGCGATAGCGGGTGGCCTTCGGGGCCTTTGATGCCCATGTCGGCCACGGTTTTTTGCAGCAGGTAGACCAGCTCGCCGTTCTCGGCGTGCACGGTGGGCATGGCGCCCAGTTCCAGCGAACGCTTGAAGCTGTTCACCAGCGTTTCGTCGTCGCACATGATGGCGTTTTTGTAGGCCATGAAGTGCTTGAAGCTGTTCACGCCTTCTTGCTGCACCAGCGTGCCCATGTCCTGGCGCACCTGCTCGCTCCACCAGGTGATGGCGACGTGGAAGGAATAGTCGCTCGCCGACTTCTCGGCCCAGCCGCGCCACTTGCGGTAGGCGTCCAGGATGTTTTCTTGCGGGTCGGGGATGACGAAGTCGATGATGGTGGTGTTGCCACCGGCCAGGCCGGCTGCGGTGCCGGTGAAGAAGTCGTCCATGGTGACCGTGCCCATGAAGGGCAGCTGCATGTGGGTGTGCGGGTCAATGCCGCCGGGCATCACGTACTGGCCGCCCGCGTCCACGGTCGTCGCACCCGCGGGCGCGGTCAGGTTCTCGCCCACGGCCACAATCTTGCCGTCCTGGGTGATCACATCGGCGCGGAAGGCGCGGTCGGCGTTCACCACGGTGCCGCCTTTGATCAGAATGTTTGTCATAAATGCTCCTAAATTAGTAGCTGCTTGCGCAATGGATACGGGGGCTAAAGGCCAATTTGATGCCTAAACCCCGGCTCAGGCCGCCTGACGCATGGGGTTGTTGGGGTGGGTGGTCCAGTCCGCATGTTTATCGCTCACTAGGCTGCCGGTGCGCAAGTCTTTTTCGCCAGCCGGCACGTCGCGCAGGGTGATGGTGTCTGGCACGGGGCAGACGGTCACGCACAGGTTGCAGCCCACGCATTCGTCTTCCTTCACCTCGAAGTGGCGCTTGCCGTCTTTCATGAAGGTGATGGCCTGGTGGCTGGTGTCTTCGCAGGCAATGTGGCAGCGGCCGCACTGGATGCAGCTGTCCTGGTTGATGACGGCCTTGCTGATGTGGTTCAGGTTCAGGTAGCGCCAGTCGCTCACGGTCGGCACGGCCTTGCCGACGATCTGGTCCACGCTGGTAAAGCCCATTTCGTCCATGTAGTTGGAGAGGCCGTCGCTCATCTCCTGCACGATCTTGAAGCCGTAGACCATGGCCGCGGTGCACACCTGCACCGTGCCACTGCCCAGGGCGATGAAGTCCAGCGCGTCGCGCCAGTTGCCGATGCCACCGATGCCGCTGATGGGGATGCCAGCGGTTTGCGGGTCGCGCGCAATCTCGGCCACCATGTTCAGCGCAATGGGTTTCACGGCCGGGCCGCAGTAGCCGCCGTGGCTGCCCTTGCCGCCGGTAGATGGCGACATGGTCAGCGTGTACGGGTCCACGCCCATGATGGAGTTGATGGTGTTGATGAGCGACACCGCATCGGCCCCGCCCTTTTTGGCGGCGCGGGCGGGGTTGCGGATGTCGGTGATGTTGGGCGTGAGCTTCACGATGACGGGCAGCTTGCTGTACTGCTTGCACCACTCGGTCACCATCTGGATGTACTCGGGGACCTGGCCCACGGCGGCACCCATGCCGCGCTCGCTCATGCCGTGTGGGCAGCCAAAGTTCAGTTCAATGCCGTCGGCACCCGTGTCTTCCACACGCGGCAGGATGGCTTTCCAGCTTTTCTCTTCGCACGGCACCATCAGCGAGACGATCATCGCGCGGTCGGCCCAGTTGCGCTTCACCTCGGTGATCTCGCGCAGGTTCAGCTCCAGATCGCGGTCGGTGATGAGCTCGATGTTGTTGAAGCCCATGAGGCGCCGGTCGGGCGTCAAGAGGGCGCCGTAGCGTGGGCCGTTGACGTTAACGACGGGGGGGCCGGCCTCGCCCAGCGTCTTCCAGACCACGCCGCCCCAGCCGGCTTCAAACGCGCGGTTGACGTTGTAAGCCTTGTCGGTGGGTGGGGCGGATGCGAGCCAGAAGGGGTTGGGGCTTTTGATGCCAGCGAAAGTGGTTGCGAGATTGGCCATGGTGTGACTCCGATGTTCTAGGGGGTTGGCCGTTCAGGCCTTGAGGTAAGCGTGGATGGCTTTGGCCGACTGCTTGCCGTGCTCCACGGCTTCCACGGTCAGGTCCAGCCCGCCGGCACGGCAGTCGCCGCCGGCCCACACGCCCTTCAGGTTGGTGGTGCCCGCGTCATCGGTGGCAATTTTTCCACCGCTCAGCGTCAGGCCCGCGCCCACCAGCACGGGGTTGCCCAGCTTCTGGCCAATGGCCTTGAGCACGGTGTCGGCCTCAAAGGTGATCTCACGGCCCGTGGGCTGCAGCTTGCCACCCACCAGCGCCTGGTCGGCAAAGCGCACACCGGCCACATGGCCGTCGCGGCCCACAATTTCTACGGGTGCCAGCCATTGGTGCAGCACCACGCCATTGGTCTGCGCCCAGTCTTGCTCAGCTTGCGATGCGCCCATGGCATCGCGCCCGCGGCGGTACACCATGTGCACCACCTTGGCGCCCAGCAGCTTGCTTTGCACCGCGGCGTCCACTGCGGTCATGCCGCCGCCAATCACCACCACGCGGCGGCCCACGGGCAGCGTGGCCTTGTCTTCGGTCTGGCGCAGCGTGGCAATGAAGTCCACCGCGTCTTGCACGCCTTCCAGCTCTTCACCGGGCACGCCAAGCTGGTGCGTGGTGGCCAAGCCCATGCCCAGGAACACGGCGCCAAAGTCTTTGCGCAGTGCTTCCAGTTGCGCCACGGTTTCCAGCTTCCAGCCGGTCTGGATGGTGATGCCACCAATGTCCAGCAGCCACTGCACTTCGCGCTGGGCAAAGTCGCCGGGCGTCTTGTAGCTGGCCAGGCCGTATTCGTTCAGGCCACCGGCCTTGGGCTTGGCGTCAAACACCACCACGTCGTGCCCCTCACGCGCCAGCGTGTAGGCACAGGCCAGGCCCGCGGGGCCGGCGCCCACCACAGCCACCTTTTTGCCGGTGGGCGCGGCGCGGGTAAAGATCTGCGGCTTGTCGCTCTCCATCAGCGCGTCCACCGCGTGGCGCTGCAGGCGGCCGATGGCGACCGGGCGGTCCTCCTGCGTGTTGCGCACGCAGACGGCCTCGCACAGGTTCTCGGTCGGGCAGACGCGGGCGCACATGCCGCCCAGGGGGTTGCTCTCGAGAATCGCCTTGGCAGAGCCGCGCAGGTTGCCGTCGGCAATGCGCTTGATAAACGACGGCACATCAATGCTGGTGGGGCAGGCCGTGGCGCAGGGTGCGTCATAGCAATACAGGCAGCGCTCGGCTTCCAGCAGGGCTTGGGTATTGGTAAAGCGCGGGGTGGCGTCGGCAAAGCGCTGGACGTATTCCTCGGTGCTGAGGCGGCCGGCGCGTACGTCGGCGGGAGAGGATGAGGGGGTGGACACGCGGGCAACTCCTATAAAAACTGACCGTTTGGTCAAGTCATGAGTTGCATGCTAGCAATCCACGTGCCACGCTGTAACTAGGGTTTGCCCGCAACCCCCGGCACGGGGGTGCGGCCCGTCAGGTCGCTCAGGCTAAAAAGTCGGCCACGGCCTGCATGACCTGGGCGTCACGCAGCAGGCGGGTGTGGCCCAGGCCGTCGGTGGCCAGCAGCCGGGCGCTTGGTATGGCCTGGGCAAAGGCGGCGCCGTCGGCAAAGTGGTTGATGCGGTCGCCCCGGTCGTGCACCACCAGCGTGGGCTGGGTGATGCGCGGGCCGCTGGCGTGCGGTTCAAACTGAGTCATGACGATGCCCTCGCGTGCCTCAATACGGCGCTGCAGGGCGGCGCGCATAGGCTCGTGCAGGCCAAACACCTGGGCAAACAGGCGCGTGTATTCGCGTGGCGAGGCCGGTGGCGCCAGCAGCACCACGCGCTGCGTAGGCAGGCCGCGTGCGGCGGCAAATGCCAGCGCATTGGCCGCCAGCGAGTGCGCCACCACGCCGTGCACCACCTGCCCCTGCTGGGCCAAGCGGGCCAGCGTGTATTCAATAGCGCGGGCAAACTGCGGCAGGTTGCTCACCCGGCCAGCGCTTTGGCCGTGGGCCGGCAAATCCAGCAGCACCGGGCGCAGGCCTTGGGCCATCAGCGCCTGGGCCAGCGGCAGCATTTGGCCCGCATGGCCGCCCCAACCGTGCACCAACAGCACGCACGCGCCCTCGGCTGGTGCGCCTTCGGCGGGTGTGGGGTGGTGCAGGGTCAGGCTGGCTTGTTCAAACGCCCAACGCTCTTGCGTCCAGGTGCCGGGCCAGGGGCGGTCGCGGCGCAGCCAGCGCGGCGGCAGCGGCGTGCCGAACAGGCGGTAGGCCAGGCGAAGCCCCAGCGCCGGCCAGAGCCGCTGCGAGGTACCCAGGGCCAGGCGCAGTACGCGGGTGGCGGGGTTGCTGGCGTAAAAGTCAGAGGTGGCTTGCAGGGCGGTGGTCGTGGTTGACATGGTGGGCTCCATTGCGTGTCAGTAGTAAATCCAGTCCGCATTGCTGCGGGGCAATCCGTCAAACAGCCGGCACAGGCGCAGGCCCAGGTAGAGCAAAGCAACCACCGCGGCGACAAACAGGGCAAAGATCAGCATGGGATTTCCTTTCTTCGCACAATCGTGCGAAATTGAGTCGAACCAAGGGAACGGGTAGGCATGGGGATGACCTCAGGTGCGGTAGCTGGCCAGCATGCGCTGCCAGGTGGCTTGTGCGTGCTGGGAGGCGTGGGTGTCGCGCAGAAAGCGCGCATCGTGCAGCAGGGCCATGGCCATGCCGTTGAGTTCAGCCACCAACTGGCCAGGGTCGGTGTCGGGGCGCAAGTGGCCGGCGTCCATGGCCTGCAACACCGTGCGCCGCAGCGCGGCGCGCCAGCGGGTCACTTCCTGGAACAGCAGGTCGCGCAGCTCGCCTTCGCGGTCGTCCAGCTCAAAGGCGCCCGCGGTGTACAGGCAGCCGGTGTGCACTTCCACATCGCGCATGCGCACAATCCAGCGCTGGACAATGCCGTCCAGCCGCGGCAGGCCCTTGGGGGCTTGCATGGCGGGTACAAACACATCGGCTAGGAAGCGACGGCCGTACTCCTCGATAACAGCCTTCTGCAGTGCCTCGCGCGAACCCACGCGGGAGAACACGCCGCTCTTGGACAGGCCCGTGCGGTCTGCCACCACTTGCAGGTTGATGGCCTCCAGGCCTTCGTCCGCAGCGAGGTGCAGCGCCGCATCCACGATGGCGGCACGGGTCAGTTCACTTTTATGGGTCTTGGCGTCCATGCGGCGAATATTAGCACGGGTGTGCGAAATTTGCCAAATGCCAACATCCGGGCACTTGGCATTGACATGCCGTTGTCACACCTTTGTCATGCAGCGCGACCACAGTGCGTCCTTTTGACCCACTAGGACGTCCACATGCTGCTCCGCTCGCTCACCACCCTGGCCATTGCCCTCAGCCTCACGGCCTGCGCCACCGCGCCGGGTGCCGGCCGCTCCAGCTACACCTTTGGCTTGTGGGGCGACATGCCCTACAAAAAGGCGGGTGACGATGCCAAGTTGCCAGCTGTGCTGGCCAGCATCAATGCATCCGACGTGGCGTTCTCCATCTACGACGGTGACATCAAGGATGGCAGCTCCAAATGCACCGACGACATCTACACCGACGCACTGGCCATGTTTGGCAGCATGAAAAAGCCCGTGGTCTATGTGCCCGGTGACAACGAATGGACCGACTGCCACCGCAGCAACAACGGGGGCTATGACGCGCTGGAGCGCTTGGGCCACTTGCGCCGGGTCCTGTTCCCCAGCGCCGCCAGCCTGGGCCAAACCACCATGCCACTGGAACACCAGGGCAGGTTGGGTGAGAAGTATGTGGAAAACACCCGCTTCAGCCGGGGCCCTGTGGTGTTTGCAGGCCTGAACGTGCCGGGCAGCAACAACAACGTGATCCTGAGCGAGAAAGAATGCCTGAGCAAGAGCGCGCGCAACGCCGCCCAGTGTGATGCTGCCAATGCCGAGTACCTGGAGCGCGACAACGCCAACGTGCTGTGGCTGCAACAAACCTTTGAGCAGGCCAAGGCCAAGGGCGCGTTGGGCGTGGTGCTGGTCATCCAGGCTGACCCCGGGTTTGACCTGCCCGAGACCGAAGACGTGGATGAAAGCCAGCTGCCCCAGTACAGCGGCTACCGCAACTTTATGGCCCAGATCGTCAAGCAGACCGAAGGCTTTGCGGGCCAGGTGCTGCTGGTGCATGGCGACACCCATTTCTACAAGGTGGACAAGCCGCTGTATTCCCCCACCAAGCTCTTGCCCAACCTGACACGTTTGCAAACCTTTGGCAGCCCCAGCCTGCATTGGGTCAAGGTGACGGTGGATGCGAATGCCGAGCAGCTGTTCCAGATCCAGCCGGTGATCGTGCGCCAGCCCTGAGCCCTGGCTAGCCCTGGCTGGCTTGCTGCAGCCAGGTGCTGAAGCTCTGCACAGCGGGCTTGTCGTCGGCACCTTCGGGCAGCACCAGGTAATAGTGACGTGCGCCGGGCAGTGGCGCTGGGTGGGCCAGCACCAGCTCGCCGCGGGCCAACTCGGCTTCTATCAACAGGCGTGGCACCAGTGCCACACCCATGCCCTGGGCGGCGGCGGCCGTCGTCATGGAAAACTGCTCGTAGCGCGGACCGGACAAGGCCAGCGGTGCCTCCACGCCCTGCGCGGCAAACCAGGCTTGCCAGCTGTCGGGCCGGGTGCTTTGCTGCAGCAGGGGCAGGGTGGCAAGGGTCTTGGCACTCAGGCTTTTGCGACCTGCCAGCAGCGTAGGGCTGCACACGGCCACCACTTCTTCCGCCATCAGTGGCACGCCGCGCGTGCCTGCCCAGTGCTGCACCTGGGCCTCGGTACCCGCGAAGATGGCGGCGTCAAATGGCGTGTCGGCAAACAGGAAAGGCCGGGTGCGGGTTTCAATATGCACCGTGGTGTCGGGGTGCAGCGCCTGAAAGGCCTGCAGGCGCGGAATGAGCCAGCGCGCGGCAAAGGTGGGCACGCTGGCCAGCTGCACTGTGCCGCCGCGACCTTGGGTGGACATCAGGTCCAGCGTGTCCTGCTCCAGGCCGCGCAGGCGCAGCGCCACCTGCTGGGCGTAGCGGGCGCCGGCCGCGGTCAGCGCAACGCCGTGGCGCGTGCGACGAAACAGCGGTGTGCCCACCAGTTCTTCCAGGGTCGTGATCTGGCGCGAGACAGCGCTTTGCGTCAGCGCCAGCTCTTGCGCGGCGCGCGTAAAGCTCTCGTGGCGGGCCGCGGCATCAAAGCACAGCAAGGCCTGGGTGGCGGGGATTTTGCGGCGCATGGATGGGTGTCAGGGTGTGCGGGGTGGCACCGTGGCGGCGTCCCGCACATGGCGGTTTGCCGCGCGGGCCGCAGTCAGGCGTGCATCGTCCAGTGTGGCGAGCAGCAGGGTGGCACTGCGGTCGGCCTGTGCCACGGCCTGACCATCCGGGGCCGCCAGCAGGCTTAGCCCGCCGTAGTGCACATCGCCCTCGGCACCCACGTAGTTGGCGTAGGCCACATACAGCTGGTTCTCATACGCGCGCACGGGCACCAGAGTCTGGGCCACAAAGTCGTAGGCCGGCATATTGGCCGTAGGCACCACGATGAGGTCGGCCCCCGCCAGCGCCAGGCGGCGCGTGGCTTCGGGAAACTCCACGTCGTAGCAAATCAGCAAGCCAATCGTCCAACCCTGCAGCCTGAAAGTAACGGCGCTAGGCATACCGGCCGCAAACTGTTGGCGGTCCAGGTCGCCAAACAGATAGGTCTTGCGGTAGTTCAGGCAGCGCTGGCCTTGCGCATTGATCCATTGCGCAGCGTTGAAGACTGTGCCGCTGGCGTCGCGCTCCGGGTAGCCATAGACCACTGCAATACCGTGGCGTTGCGCAATGGCAGCCACGGCCTGGGCCCAGGCGCCATCGGCCGGCTGGGCCAGCTGCTGCACGGCCGCAGCCCCAATGGCGTAGCCGCTGACAAACATTTCGGGGCATACCAGCACTTGCGCCCCGGCTGCCGCGGCGTGTTGTGCGGCGTGTTCTAGCCGTTGCAGGTTTCCCACCACGTCCAGCGGTGCGGGAGCGCACTGCAGCAGGGCCAGGGTCAGGGGCGTGCGCATGGCGTTCAATCTGGCAGGGCCATCGGGCCCAGCGTGGCGAACACATCACCGGGGCCGGGGTTGCTCGCATGCGTCTGGCCACCCAGGTGGTGAACGATGCCCCACACCGCATTCAGCGAGGTCTGTACCGCACCCTCTACCCAGGCCGGTGTCCATGACACATCGTCCCCGGCAATGAACAGGCCTTTCTGTTCGGAGGGAAACGCCTCCTGCATGAAGTGCGCATACATGCGCTGGTTGTAACGGTAGTGGCCGGGCAGTGCGCCCTTGAAGGCCCCCAGAAAATACGGGTCCGCCTCCCACGATACGCAGATGGGGTCGCCAATGATGTGGCTCGCAATGTCCACCTTGGGGTAGATCTTCTTGAGAGCCTGCAGCGCCAGCTTCACGCGCTTCTCGGGCGACTGCGGGAGCATCTTGAGCGCGTCGCCCATCCAGGCGTACGACAGGCAGATGACGGCGGGCTGGCCTGGACCGTTGTCAAACAGATAGGTGCCGCGTGTGAGCCGGTCGGTCAGCGTCATGCTCATCACATCGCGACCGGTCTCGGGGTCTTTGTCTTTCCAGAATGGGCGGTCCACCATCACAAAGGTTTTGCTGGACTGCATGTAGCGCGTGCGGTCTAGCGCCATCCACATCTTTTGTGAGAACAGGGACTCTTCCACCGCAATTTGTGTGGTCAATAGCCAGCTTTGGCAGGTGGTGAGCACGGCGCTGTAGTGGCGTGTGTCGCCCCAGCAGTCGGTTACGGCCAGGCGGCCATCGGTGGCGCGGGCAATGGCGGCCACGCCCGCGCGCGTGGCTCCAGCGTGCAGGCTTTGCAGCGTGGTGCCGACGGGCCAGTGGGTGATCTGCGTGGGTGCATGGCGCCACAGGCCGTGCGGCACCTGGTCGGCACCGCCGACGATAAGGCGTTGTTCATCGTCACAGTTGGTCAGCACCACACGCAAGATTTCGAGCATGGAGTTGGGAAAGTCCGAGTCCCAACCCCCCGTGCCAAAGCCCACCTGGCCAAAGATCTCGCGGTGCCGGAACGACAGCTTGGAAAACGCCTTGGAGCTGGCAATGAAGTCGTAAAACGTGCGGTCGTCCCACAGCGGCACCAGCGTGTTCCACAGGCGCTTGAGGGTGGGCACGTCGCGCGTGCGGATGGCGTGCTGCATGTCTGAAAAGCGGGCATCGTCTTCCAGTGCCTGGGCCCAGGCCTCAGCCACTTCGCGGAACACGGCCGGCAGGTCGGCCAGTGATTGCGCGTAATGGGTCTCGCCTTCCAGGTCAATCACCGTGCTGCCCGAGGCGGCTGTCAGCGGGTTGGGGAAGGGGCGTGTCTGCAGGCCCAGTTGGTTGACGTAGTGGTAGAACGCCGTGCCCGACACCGGGAAGCGCATGCCGCCGAGTTCTGCAACGGTGGCTTGCGTGCCTTCAAAGATTTGCGAGCGCAGGCGGCCGCCCATCTTCGAGGCTTCGTAGACGACGGGCTTGAGCCCCAGCTTCATGAGCTCATAGGCCGCCACCATGCCGGCCATGCCCGCACCCACAATGGCCACCTCTTCACCCATGCGCGCGGCGGGCAGCTGGCCCAGACCCGCGGGATGGGCAATCCAGTCGTCAAACGCGAAGGGGAAGTCGGGCCCGAATATGGTGACCGGCGGCCGTGTGCCGGGAGCGGTGGTTGCTGTGGTGTTGCCCATGGCATGAAGCCTCGAAACAAAAAAACCAACTATGGCATAGGCATGCATGAATCGCAAGATAGCCTGCCGCAACTGTGGGCCAACATAGCGAAGATCATGGAGTTAAAAATGCGCAAAACGCATACCTTGGTGCAAAAGCCTTGATTGTGTGAACCGAGCCCACGGGCTACCATAGTCACCCCAACCATTGCCTGGAGCTTCCTCATGCCGCACGCCGCTTTTAACTGGCAAGATCCCTTTTTGCTGGACAGCCAGCTCAGCGACGACGAGCGCATGGTGCGGGATGCGGCGGCAGCCTATTGCCAGGACAAGCTGCTACCGCGCGTGACGCAAGCCTTTCGCGATGGCAGCACTGACCCAGCCATCTTTCGCGAGATGGGCGCTCTCGGTTTGCTGGGTCCGACGATTCCTGAGCAGTACGGCGGCCCCGGTCTGAACTACGTGGCCTATGGCTTGATTGCGCGGGAGGTGGAGCGGGTGGACAGCGGCTACCGCAGCATGATGAGCGTGCAGAGCAGCCTGGTGATGGTGCCCATTTTTGAATTTGGCACCGAGGCACAAAAACAAAAGTACCTGCCCAAGCTGGCCACGGGCGAATTCATTGGCTGCTTCGGCCTGACGGAGCCCGACCATGGCTCGGACCCCGGCAGCATGGCCACGCGTGCCCACAAGGTGGCCGGTGGCTACAAGCTGAGCGGCAGCAAGATGTGGATCAGCAACAGCCCGATTGCGGATGTATTTGTGGTGTGGGCCAAAGAGGTGAGCGAAGGCGGCAAGGTCGGTCCCATCCGCGGTTTTGTGCTGGAAAAAGGCATGGCCGGGCTGAGCGCCCCCGCCATCCACGGCAAGGTTGGCCTGCGCGCCAGCATCACCGGCGAGATCGTGATGGACGGCGTGTTTTGCCCTGAGGAAAACGCTTTCCCTGAGGTGCAGGGTCTCAAAGGCCCGTTCACCTGCTTGAACAGCGCGCGTTACGGCATCGCCTGGGGGGCGCTGGGCGCGGCCGAAGACTGCTGGCTGCGCGCGCGCCAGTACACGCTGGACCGCAAGCAGTTTGGCCGCCCGCTGGCGGCCAACCAGTTGATCCAGAAAAAGCTGGCCGATATGCAAACCGAAATTG
Organism: Rhodoferax saidenbachensis; assembly: GCF_031457975.1. Classification (GTDB taxonomy): domain Bacteria; phylum Pseudomonadota; class Gammaproteobacteria; order Burkholderiales; family Burkholderiaceae_C; genus Allorhodoferax; species Allorhodoferax saidenbachensis_A. The sequence goes on along the minus strand of NZ_JAVDXO010000004.1, from coordinate 329,969 downwards.
CGCTGGGCCTGCAAGGCTGCCTGCGCCTGGGCCGCATGAAAGACGAGGGCACAGCGTCGGTAGAGATCACCTCCATCCTCAAGCGCAACAGCTGTGGCAAAGCCCTGGACATTGCGCGTCTGGCGCGCGACATGATGGGCGGCAATGGCATCAGCGACGAGTTTGGCGTGGCCCGCCACCTGGTGAACCTGGAGGTGGTGAATACCTACGAGGGCACGCACGATATCCATGCGCTCATCCTGGGCCGTGCGCAGACAGGCATTGCGGCTTTTGCCAATTGAATGGGGCTGTAATCAAAAGCACAAAATATCAAAGGGACGCTTTTTCGCAACGAACAATCGGGTTCTCTTTACCCCTTTGGAGTTGCGATGAATCACCCTTTGAACTTGACTTGGGAAACCTATGTGGCCTCCTGGAGAGCTGCAACCGATGCAGAAAAGCAGGCATTGTTTGCGCAAAGCCTGGATCCGCACTGCGTGTACAACGACCCCAATGCGGCCACCCACGGCTGGCAGGAATTGACCTCGTACATGCAGGCGTTTCATCAGCAAGTGCCTGGCGGCCACTTTCAGACCAAGACCTTTGATGCCCACCATCAGCAAAGCCTGGCCACGTGGAACATGCTGGACGGCGAGGGCCAGGTGATAGGCGAAGGCACGAGCTACGGCCAGTACAACGGCGATGGGAAGCTGGTGGCGATGACAGGCTTCTTTGCCGCGACTTGAAGGACATCCCAACCGTGCACTACCTCAAACGCGTTCAGCAAGGCATTGACTATGTGGAAGCCCATCTGGACACGGAGATTGAGCTGTCTGATGTGGCCAAAGCTGCGGGCTTGAGCCAGTGGCACTTTCAGCGGGTCTTCAGGGCCTTGACCAACGAGACGCTGAAGACCTACATACGGTCACGTCGCTTTGCCAAGGCGCTAGACCAATTATTGGCTACCAAGCTGCCCATTCTGGATATCGCTTTGGCCGCTGGGTATGAAACACAGGAGAGCTTTACTCGCGCCTTCAAGTTGTGTTTCCGCCTTACGCCGGGTCAGTACCGTGTTTTTGGAAACCGGTCCTTGTTCGTAAAGAAAGTGGAGCTGGATGTGGACTACCTGCGCCACATCCACCGCAATGTGTCCCTGGTTCCAGAAGTCTATGAACAGCGCGCCATGCAGCTGGTGGGTGTGCGCACGCTTTTCTATGGCCTCGATTCCGAGAAGAACAACCTGGCCAAAAAGCTGCCGCCACTCTGGGCAAGCTTTTTGGCCAGGTTGGCTGAAGTGCCGCATGCCGTGCCCGGCGTGTGCTATGGCGTCGTCAGCCCGGTGCGGGAATCGTCGGACCAGTTGCAATATTTTGCGGCGATTGAAGTTAGCCATCGTGCCGAACTGCCTGTTGGCATGCTGGCTCTGGACGTGCCCGGTGCACGCTACGCCAGGTTCTGCCACCAGGGGCCAGCAAACGGAATAGACAACACGGTCAACTACATCTATTCCAGTTGGTTGCTGAACTCTGGCACCTGGCATGCAGGTGGCGTGGATCTGGAGGTGTATGACTCACGCTACCACCCTACGTTGGACACCTCGCTGATGCACTACGCCATTCCCATTGGTTAATGGGGAGGGCGTCAGGGCAGCTCAGCGTGTATAGGGTTGGGCGCCCTGGCTGGCGATGAAGTCGCGCAGCCACAGCGCGCTGTCTTTGGGAATGCGCTGTTGGGTGGGGTAGTCCACATAGCAGATGCCGAAGCGGCGCGTGTAGCCGTGGCCCCACTCGTAGTTGTCCAGCAGTGACCACGCCAGGTAGGCGCTGACGGGCACACCGCTATCGCGGGCCTGCGCCACGGCGGCAATGTGGGATTCCAGGTAGTTGCGGCGCACAGGGTCGTGCACCTGGCCATCCTCCAGCACATCGTCCATGGCGGCGCCGTTTTCGGCGATATAGATATCGGGCACGCGGTAGTCCTGGTGGATGCGTACCAGCATTTCACGCAGGCCATCGGGCCAGATCTCCCAGCCCATGTCTGAGAACGAAGACGTCGCGCAGCGCACCTCGGCCGCATGGGGGAAGGCTTTGGCGGCGCTGTGCGCCACATGGCCACGCGAGTAGTAGTTGATGCCCAGGCTGTCGATGGGCTGGCAGATGGTGGCCAGGTCGCCCGCTTGGACGGTGGGCACAGCCGCGCCGTAACCCTCCCAGATGTCTTGCGGGTAGTGGCCCAGAAACATGGGGTCCATGAACCAGCGGTTGAACACGCCGTAGGCGTTGTACGCGGCCTGGCGCGAGGCGGCCGAGTTGTCAGCCGCGTGGTAGGGCTTCACGTCCAGCACCACACCTAGACGGGCTTTACTGGTGTTGACGCGCAGTGCCTGCATGCCCAGCCCGTGGGCGAGCATGAGGTGGTGAGCCACTTGTAGGGCCTTGGCCTGGTCCATCTCGCCTGGTGCGTGGCGGCCTTCCAGGTAGCCCACGGTGGCCGAGCAGCGGGGCTCGTTGAAGGTGGCGTACCCATAGACGCGGTCGCCCAAGCGCTGCGCCACCACGGCGGCGTAGTCGGCAAAGGCGTGGCAGGTTTCGCGGTTCAGCCACCCACCCTGCGTGTGCAAGCCCATGGGCAGGTCCCAGTGGTACAGCGTGGCATAGGGCGCAATGCCGTTTTCCAGCAAGCGGTCCACCAGCTGGTCGTAAAAATCCAGGCCCTTGGCGTTTACCGCGCCACGGCCGTTGGGAATCACGCGCGGCCAGGCAATGGAGAAGCGGTAGGCGTTGTGGCCCAGCGAGCGGATCAGGTCCACGTCTTCGCGCCAGCGGTGGTAATGGTCGCAGGCCACATCACCCGTGCTGTTGTCCTTGATGCGTCCGCTCTTGTGGGCGAACTCGTCCCAGATGCTGGGCTTGCGGCCGTCTTCGTTGACGGCGCCTTCAATCTGGTAGGCCGAGGTGGAGGCGCCGAAGTGGAAGTGGGCAGGAAATGGCATGGGAGTTGGAAGGGATGGATTACAGGGCCGCATCCAGCGGGCGATGCGGGCCCTGGCCAACCGAGCCGCGCCAGACGATGTGGGGGGCAAAGTTACGCTCCACAGGCAGGTTGAGCGCGTAGCACATATTGAGCAGGTAGCGGCAGGCGTTGGTGGTGACCTTGTCCATGGGAATGCGTACGGTGGTCAGTGGCGGTGCGGTGTAGGCCGCGATGTCGGTGTCGTCGTAGCCGACGATGGAGACATCCTGCGGCACGCGGCGACCCGCCTGGATGAAGCGGGTGACGGCCGCCATGGCCATGACGTCGTTGGCGCAGAAGACGGCGGTGTAGCTCTGGTCGTGTTGCGAGAGCAGCTGTTCTGCACCCGCGTAGCCTGAGACAAAGCTGAAGGTACCGTCCACATGGTGCTGGGGTTTGACCTGTACGCCGTGGCGGCCGAGTTCGGCGTGGAAGCCGCGCATGCGGTCGTGGTTGTCCGGAGCGTCGCGGTGGCCCTGAATGACGGCAATCTCGCGGTGACCGTGCGAGAGCAGGGCCATGGCGGCCAGGCGTCCGGCGTGCTCGTGGTCTGCGCTGAAAGCGTGCTCTCCCAGTACCGGGCTGTGGCGGTTGAGCAGCACCAGGCGCGGGTAGCGGCGGTACAGGTCGGCCAGGTCGGTCTCGAGCAGGTCGTTGCTGAGGATGAAGACGCCGTCGCACTGGCGTTGCATGAGGAAGTCCACGCCCTGCAGCGCCTTCTGCCGCTCGCTACCGTGGCCGCAGGCGTTGGCCGCGACCATGTGTCGGTCCACGGCGCGCAGTTCGCGGTCGATGGCCTGCAGGATGGGAGAGTAAAAGGAACCTTCGAACAGCGGAACATAGACGCCCAGCATGCCCAGGCTCTTGAGCGACAGCGCACGCGCCACGTTGGAGGGGCGGAAATCCAGCTGCTGGATAGCCTGCTGCACGCGGGCCAGTGCATCTGGTGAGACGCCCCCGCGGCCCGAGATGGCCCGGGACGCCGTGCCTACGCCGACTTGTGCCAGTCGGGCAACATCTTTGATCGTGGCCATCGTGCGCGAAGTGTTCCTTTAAATGCGTTGTTCGCCGTCCCCCTGGAAGATGGACGCGCGGCTGCAGTCCACGGACAAGCCGAGTGTGGTGCCGGGCTGGTACTGGGTGGCGCTTTCGGTGTGGATGCTCAGGGTCTGACCCTGGCAATCCACCCAGAGAATCTGGTGGGCGCCCATGGGTTCAATGAGTTTGATTTTGCCCGCAATGGCGCCGCTGCTTTCGCTGGCTGCGATCTGAATGTGCTCGGGGCGTATGCCGAGGATCACATCCTGGCTCTGCGTGACTGCCCGGAAAGGGTAGGTCGTGACATCGAGCGCAAATTCGCCGGCGCGCACGGTGCTGCGTCCACCCGAAGTGTCCAGCGTGCCCTTGATGAAGTTCATGCTGGGCGAACCCAGGAAGCCCGCGACAAACACGTTGGTGGGTTGACCATAGACCATGGCCGGAGTGTCGATCTGCTGGATTTTCCCGTTGCGCATGACCGCAATGCGATCGGCCAGTGTCATGGCTTCGACCTGGTCGTGGGTCACATAGATCATCGTTGCGCTCAGGTTCTGGTGCAGCTCCTTGAGTTCGCGGCGCAGTTCGGCCCGCAACTTGGCGTCCAGGTTCGACAGCGGTTCGTCGAACAGGAACACCTCGGTATCGCGCACCAGTGCGCGGCCAATGGCCACGCGCTGGCGCTGGCCGCCCGAGAGCTGTGAGGGTCGGCGCTTGAGCAACTCCTTGAGCTGTAGCATGTCGGCCGCCTTGTTCACGCGTTTTTCAATCTCGGCTTTGGGCACACCGGCCACACGCAGACCAAAGGACATATTGCGCTCCACGTTCATAGTGGGGTAAAGCGCATACGACTGAAACACCATGCCGATACCGCGGTCCTTGGGGTCGGCCCAGGTAACGTCCTTGCCGCCAATGATGATCTGGCCATCATTGACGTCGTAGAAGCCGGCAATCGAGTGCAGCAGCGTGGACTTGCCGCAGCCCGAGGGACCGAGTAGCACGAGGAATTCACCTTCCTTGACTTCCAGGTTCATGGATTTGAGGATGCTGTTGCCCCCCAAGACGATATCGAGATCTTTGATATGGACGCTGGCCATGATGGGTTCTTTATTTTGATGGGATGGAAGAGAAGGTCAGCCCTTGACGGCACCGGCGGCAATGCCACGGACGAACCAGCGGCCAGAGAAGAAGTAGATGGCCAGGGGCACCAGCGAAGTCAGGATGGTGGCGGCCATGTCGATGTGGTAGCGGCGCTCGCCGAACGTCGTGTTCACCAGGTTGTTGAGCTGCACCGTCATCGGGTAGTTGTCCTTGCCCGCGAAGATCAGGCCGAACAGGTAGTCGTTCCAGATACCGGTGACCTGCAGGATGGTGGCGACGATGAGCATGGGTGTGGCCATGGGCAGCATCAGTTGCAGGAAGATGCGCCAGAAACCACCACCATCAATGCGGGCGGCCTTGAACAGTTCTTGGGGAACGGAGACGTAGTAGTTGCGGAACAGCAGCGTGAGCACGGGCATGCCGAAGATGCAGTGCACCAGCAGGATGGCCCAGTAGGTGTTGTAGAAGCCGCCCATGCGGAACCAGGACACCAGCGGATAGATCATGACCTGGAAAGGCACAAACGCGCCCAGCATCAGGATGGCAAACAGCAGGTCCCCCCATTTGGAACGCCAGAAGCTCAGGGCATAGCCATTGAGGGCACCCAGAAACACGGACAAGGCTGTGGCTGGCAACACCAGGCGCACCGAGTTCCAGAAGCCGCCCTGGATACCTTCGCAGGCCACAGAAATACAGGCGGTGGACCAGGCTTCTAACCAGTTGCCGAACTGGGGGGTGCGGGGCCATGCAAACAGAATGGCCTCGCGGACTTCGGGTCCCGTTTTGAGGGACGTGATGACCATCACATACAGGGGCAGCAGAAAAAATGCGGAGACGCTGACGAGGAAGGCGTACACCCCCAAGCGGGCAGGCGTGAAGGCGCTGCGGCGGGGTCGCGGCGTTTTGGGGGGGAGGGAAACTGGGGCATTCATGGCGTGTGTCTTTCAGTGGCCGGCGTTCAGGCGGGCCTGGACTTTGGAGCGCCAGTACAGCATTGGTGTCAGAACGGTGAACACCGTGATCAGCATGACGACCGAGGCGGCCGACGCCAGCGCGATGTTGTTGCGCTCAAACAAGTGGTCGATGATGAACTTGGCGGGTACCTCGCTGGCGTCACCCGGGCCGCCATGGGTCATGATGGCCACGATGTCGAAGGTTCGAACCAGTGCAACGGCCAGCAGCACAAAAGAGGTAGCAAAGGCGGGGCCAATTTGTGGCAGCACGATGCTGAAGTAATAGCGGGGCTTGGACACGCCTTCGAGTTGGGCGGCTTTCCATTGTTCTTCGTCTACGCCGCGCAGCGCGGCCAGGATGATGGCCATGGTGGTGCCAGAGCCTTGCCAGACCATGGCGATGCCGACCGCGTAGATCACCAGGTCTTGCCGGGTGGTCCAGTCAAAGGTGAAAGACTCCCATCCCAACTCACGAAAGGCATGCTGCAAGCCCAAGCCAGGGTTGAACAGCCATTGCCAGATCAAGCCGGTGACCACAAAGCTCATGGCAAAGGGGTATAGAAAAATGGTGCGGAACCAGCTTTCGGCCTTGACGCGCTGGTCAATGAAAATGGCCATCAGCGTTCCCAGCACGATGACGCCGCCGATATAGACCACCGCAAGAATGCCCATGTGTTGCAGGGACACCATCCAGCGGTCGGTATTGAATAGCCGTTCGAATTGCGCGAAGCCGGCCCAGTCGTCCTTGGGCAGCATGCGGGAGGTGGAAAACGAAATCCGGATACTCCACAGCACTGAGCCTATGTAGGCCAACAGGGTGGTAATGGCCAGCGGCAGCAAGGCAGCATTGAGTGCCAGATGGAAGCGGCGTGGCCGTGAACTTCGTGCCATGGTGTAGATCTCAAGTCAATCAAAGGAAAAGACCGGGGCCATTGCACGCGAGGGTGCAGCGCCCCGATCACAGGCACCTTACAGCTTCAGAGCAGATGCAACTGCCTTGACTGCGTCGTCAGCCGACTGGTTGGAGTTCCAGAACTTGCTGATGGCATCTTCAAATGCACCCTTGACGTCAGGCGACAGCAAGTCGTCAATACCTTCGACCAGACGGTTTTCTTTCACGGCCTTCACACCACCTGCGGCGCAGATGTCCACACCGCTCAGGTCAACGTCGGTACGGATGGGGATGGAGCCCTTCTTGTTGTTGAACGCCACTTGAATCGCAGGAGAAATCATCATCTCAGCGAGCTTTTTCTGGGTTGCTGCGCTACTGGGGTCCTTGTTCTTGGGGAACACGAACACATCACCACCAATGGAGTAGGGGCTGTTGGCACCACCCGCCATGAAGCAACCGAATTCCTTGCCGGCCGTCTTGTTGGCATTGATGAACTCGCCCTTGGCCCAGTCTCCCATGAGCTGAAAACCGGCCTTGCCGTCGATGACCATGCCCGTGGCCAGGTTCCAGTCGCGGCCAGGAGAACCTGGATCGATGTAAGACTTGAGTTTCTTGAAGTTTTCCACCGCCTTCTTGAAGCCAGGGCCGGACACGTCCTTGTCTTTAAGTGTCTTCAGGTACAGGTCCTTGCCGCCGGTGGCGATCAGGATGGAGCGGAAGGCGATGTTTTCTTGCCAGCCTTGGCCGCCCAGTGCCAGCGGCGTCACGCCCGTGGCCTTGACCTTGTCCAAGGCCGCAAAGAGTTCGTCCAGATTGGCTGGGTCTTTGGTCACGCCAGCTTTGGCCAGCACGGCCTTGTTGTACCAAATCCAGTTTTCGTTGTGCAGGTTCACGGGTACTGCGTAGTAGTGGCCGTTCACCTTCACTTGGCTCTTGATTTTTTCGGGCAGGATCTTGTCCCAGTTGCCCTTGGCCGCGACGTCATCGAGGTTGTTCAGCAGACCTTCCTTGATGATTTCTTCGTATTGCTTGCCGTAGTTGAACTGGGCTGTCATGGGGGGATCGCCACCGATGGTGCGGTTGATGATCACGGTACGGGCCGCAGCACCGCCGCCGCCGGCAATGGGGGTATCCACCCAAGTGCCGCCTGCCTTGGTGTAGGCCGCCGCGAATTCCTTGATCGCGGCAGCTTCACCGCCCGAAGTCCACCAATGAATTACTTCCGCTTTTTGCGCGTGGGCCGCACCCATCAAACCCATGGTGGCAATGCAAGCGACTACGGCACGTGTTTTCCAAATACTCATTTTTGTCTCCTCTGTAGTTGGGCAAGATGCCCGTTAAAACTCGGTCAGATGAACGCCATTGATCAGCTGGTCCGGATCAAGACCCTCGACGGAGGGCCAGGAACGCTTTGAAAGCCTGGCCGCTGTGCTTGAGCGTCCGGACTTGGGTCTGGTAATCCACATGGGTGATGCCAAATCGGCGCTCATAGCCGAAGGCCCACTCGAAGTTGTCCATCAGGGACCAGGCAAAGTAGCCGCGCACGTCCACGCCCGCATCCATCGCACGGCTCACCGCAGCAAAGTGCGACTTCATGAAACGCATGCGCTGCTCGTCCACCACTTCGCCGTTGATGACTTCGTCGCTTGATGCCATGCCGTTTTCGGTGATGTAGATGGGGGGCAGGCGGTCGTATTGGTCTTTGAAGCGGCGCAGCAGGTCTTCCAGGCCTTGGGGGTAGACCTCCCAGCCCATCTGGGTGCGTTCCACGCCTTCGAGTGGAACGTCGACAAAACCGGTTCCACCGTCGCTGTGCAGGTTGCAGCGGAAGTAGTAGTTGATGCCCAGGAAGTCCAGCGGGCGGCTGATGATCTCCATGTCACCGTCCAGCACCAGCGGCTCGGTGCCGGGCCACAACTTGAACAGCTCTTCGGGGTAGCTGCCTTTGAGCAGCGGCTGCAAGATCCAGTCGTTGTGCTGCACTTCGTAGCGGCGGGCGGCCGTGATGTCGGCTTCCTTGCTGCTGTCGGTGGTGCCACGGCCCACATTGGCCACGATGCCGCGCTTGGCGGTGGGGTCGTTGGCTTGCAGGAGGGGTAGGGCCAGACCATGGGCCAGCAGCAAGTGGTGCAAGGCCTGGGTGGCATAGCGGCCATTGGACAGGCCGGGCGCGTGGTGGCCGTTGCCGTAGCCCAGGTAGGCGGAGCACCAGGGTTCGTTGAGCGTGGCCCAGCCGGTCACCAATCCCTTGAGTTCGCGGCTGACCAGGTCGGCGTACTCGGCAAAGCGGTAGGCTGTGTCGCGGTTCAACCAGCCACCGCGGTCTTCCAGGTGCTGCGGCAGGTCCCAGTGGTACAGCGTCACAAAACTCTGGATGCCCTTATCGGCCAAGCGCTGTAGCAGCTTCTTGTAAAAGTCCAGGCCCTTGCGGTTGGGTGTGCCGTCGGCATGCATGACGCGGGGCCACGCGATGGACAGGCGGTAGGCATCCACACCGAGGGACTCGATCAGGTCCACATCCTCGCTCCAGCGGTGGTAATGGTCGCAGGCGCCGTCACCAGTGTCGCCGTGCAGCACCTTGCCGGGAGTGGCGGAGAAGGTGTCCCAGATGCTGGGCAGGCGGCCGTCTTCGGCAATGGCGCCTTCGATCTGGTAGGACGCGGTGGCAACGCCCCAGACGAACTCGGGGCGGGACATGAGGGATGCAGAGGGGGGGGCAACTTGCGCGGCCAACGCTGGTGCGTTGGGGGCGATGCTGGTTTGGGGGGTGGACATGGAATGGGCTCCGGTTAGTGCGCGGAATCGTTGCTGAGCGGGAGTTTTCCCCCTGGGGCTGCAGAATTTGGAACCGGTTCCGCGGTCGAGCTGAATTTAAGCACCTTCCCATAGGGCTGTTCACCCGAACTAACCCCTAGTCCTGGTAACTCCACGTAACGCAGTTCACAGGGCAAAACACGTTGCAAGGCGGCTGGTGCTTCGCCTTGAATACGGCGCAGCAAGAAGTCGCACAGCGTGCTGGCGACGGTGCGGATGTCCAGAAACAGCGTGGGCAGTGGAGGGAACAGGTAGTCACTGATATAGGCACCGTCCCGGGACACCAGCTCCACGTCTCGGCCCGGTGTGTGGCCCGCATCGCGCAGGCCGGCCATCACCCCCAGCGTGGCCACCTCGTTGGCGCAGACAAAGCCGGTGGGAGCGTCTGGCGCGCTGGCTAGTTGCCGGGCCGTGGTGCGCGCCAGTCGGGCGTCTTGTCCGCCTTCGCACAGCAGGGCGGGGTCGGCCGGCAGCCCGGCCTGTTGCAACGCGGCCCAGTAGCCGCGCCGGCGTTGCAGTGCGTAGGTATAGACCAGCGGCGGGCTGATCAGCGCGATCCGCCGATGGCCACGCCCTATCAGGTACTGCGTGGCCAGAAAGGCGGCCTGTTCGTTGTCGGCATCTACATAGGGGTGTTCGGACACCAGCTCAGTGCGGCCAAAGGTGACAAACGGGAAGTTGTGCTCCAGCAGGTAGCGCACACGCGGGTCCTGCGGCTGTGTGGTGTCCAGCACGATGCCATCGGCCAGCCGCCCTTCGACGATGCGGCGGATGGCGGGCAACGGGTCTTCCGTGGCGGTGTTCCAGGGGACGATTTGCAACTGGTAGGGCGTGCTTGCCAGGCAACTGGCAATGGTTTCAATCTGTGCCGCCACGATGGCGTCGGGCACATCCTGCATCGGTGCCACGGCCTTTTGGTAGTACAGCAAAAAGGTGCGGCCAGTGCGCAGTTTCACGCCACGCAAGTCGGGCTCGTAACCGGCTGCGCTGGCGGCCTGGCGCACGGCTTCTATGGTCTGGGCGCCGACATCGGGAGCGCCTTTCAGCGCTTTGGACACGGTGGAGACGGAGAGACCCAAACCCAGTGCAAGGCTTTTGAGGGTGGGGCGGCGTTTGAGCGAAACCATATAAAAAAAGAAAAGGAAGTTCCGAAAACGTTATCGTGTAAGTGGAATCAAAATGTGATCCGTGGATTCATGAATGGAATATTAATCTGCATATTCCGAGCATTTCCGAGGCATGCCAATGCTGGATTACCCTCGTAACCATCTTGTTCTGGATTACGAAAACGTTATTGTTTAATAGCCATTCGGACTATCCAGCCTCAGGAAAACACACCATGACACGCTCTGCCCCACCCTCGGCGGGCCCCCCGCTGCCCTGCGCCGTACATATCCTGGACCTGGCTGGCCCCTGGCAACTGCAAGACGCCGAAGGCGGCCATGCTTGCGAGATATCCATCCCCGGTGACGTGCACTCGGCACTCCTGGCGCATGGCGCCATTCCCGACCCCTACTTTGGCGCCAACGAGCATGTGGTGCAGTGGGTGGCCCATCGGGACTGGACGCTGCGCCGCAGCTTTGAGCTGCCCGCCGATGCAGCAGGCCGCTGGGTGCTGACACTGGACCAGGTGGACTGTCTGGCCAGCGTCTGGATCAACGGCGAGAAAGTGGCCGATCTGGAAAACCAGTTCCGCCGCCACCGCCTGGACGTGACGGCCTCCCTGCGAAGTGGGACCAACGCGCTGCAGATCGTGCTGCACGACGCCTTTGCCGAGGCCAACAAGCGCCACGACGAACACCGCTTCCCGCTGCCCTGGGACTTTCAGGGCGACCGCCATGCGCCCATCAACCTGCTGCGCAAGACCCAGTGCGCTGCGGGCTGGGACTGGAACCTGTGCCTCATGCCGCTGGGCTTGTATGGCGAGGTGCAGTTGCAGTGCGTGCCCGTGGCGCAGGTGGACCACATCGCCGTGCACCAGACGCATGGCGCCCAGGGCGTGGAGGTGATGGTCGAGGTGGACACCCGAGTGGCCCAGGCCGGTGTGGCACAGCTGACCATGCGCTTCAACGGTGAAGAACGCGTGACCCAGGTCACGCTGGCGCCCGGCCAGACACAGCACCGTGAAACCTTTGTAGTCAGTGCGCCCCGCCTGTGGTGGCCCGCCGGCCAGGGCGAACAGCCGCTGTACCCGCTGGAGGTAGTGCTGGATGGCGTGGTGCACACACGCCGCATCGGCCTGCGCACCGTGGAACTGGTGAACGAGCCCGACGCCGTGGGCACCACCATGAAGCTGCGCGTCAACGGCCGCGACGTGTTTGCCAAGGGCGCCAATTGGATTCCGGCGGACGCGCTGCCGGGCCGCATCACCGAGGCGGCCGTGCGCCCGTTGCTGGAATCGGCGCGCGACGCGCACATGAACATGGTCCGCGTCTGGGGCGGCGGCAACTACGAGACCGAGTTCTTCTACGACCTGTGCGACGAGCTGGGCCTCCTGGTCTGGCAGGACTTCATGTTCTCCTGCATGCACTACCCGTCCACGCGCGACTTCCTGGCCGAGGTGAAGCAGGAGGCTGTGTATCAGGTGCGCCGCCTGCAGCACCGTGCCAGCGTGGCGCTGTGGTGTGGCGACAATGAAATCATTGGCGCACTGGGCTGGTACGAGGCCGCCAAGGCCAACCGCGACCGCTACCTGGTGAACTACGACCGCCTGAACCGCCTGCTGGGCGAGGCCGTGGAAGAACACGACCCGGCGCGCCGCTTCTGGCCTTCATCGCCCTCGCTAGGCGAGTTGGACTTTGCCGACGGCTGGCACTGCGACACGCGCGGCGACCTGCACTTCTGGGACGTGTGGCACTCGGCCAAACCGTTCGAGCACTACCGCAGCGTGAAGCCGCGCTTCGCCAGCGAGTTCGGCTTTCAATCCTTTCCGTCCACCTATACCGTGGAGAGCTTCACCGAGCCGGTGGACCGCAATGTGTCCTCCCGCGTGATGGAGGTGCACCAGCGCAACAAGGGCGGCAATGCGCGCATTGTGGAGACGCTGACGCGCTACTTTCGCTTCCCGCGCGACTTTGACCAGCTCACCTACGTCTCGCAAATCCAGCAAGGGTTGGCCATGCAGACGGCCATTGACTCCTGGCGCTCGATCAAACCCCGCTGCATGGGCACGTTGTACTGGCAGCTCAACGACACCTGGCCTGTGGCCTCATGGTCCAGCATCGAGTACGGCGGCCGCTGGAAGGTGCTGCAGTACCTGGCCCGTAACTTCTACGCGCCGGTGAGTGTGGTGGCCGTGCCGCAAGACGGCGAAGGTCGTTTTGCTGTGGTGGCCGTGAGCGACGAACCGTTGGCCCAGGTCTTGCCGGTGCAGGTGGTGGCCGTGCACGTGCACACGGGTACGGAGCGCACGCTGTGGAGTGGCGCCGTGGCGCTGACCCATGAAGCCGCGCAGACACTGACCATGCAGGAGGACGCGCAGGTGGGGGCGGACGAGTTTGTGCAGATCCGCTGGGCCACCGAAGCCGGCACGCACAGCGGCTGCCGCGACCATCTGGTGCGCCCGTACAAGGACACGCCCATGGACGCCGCGCCCATCCAGGTCACGTTGGTGGACGGCCACACCGTGCGTCTGGAAAGCGCCCAGACCTGCTTTTTTGTCTGGATAGAAACACCGGCAGCGGGCCGTTTCGAGGACAACGCCTTGACGCTGCTGCCCGGCCAGGTGCGCGAGCTGCGCTGGTTGGGTGCGCAGGCGCTGGACCCCATGACCCTGCGGGTGCGACACCTGGCTCAGAGTTACTAATACTTTGGGCCTCTAGCCCTCATGGATACTGCGCAAGCAGCTCCTGATTTTGTAGCGTTTTGAGATTGAGCACCTAAAGGCCCTACCAGGGCAGCAGGCCCATCTGCTGCTTGCCAAGCTCGCTGAGATCGGCCTCGGTGGCGCGGCCGGCAAAGCCCAGTTCGTAGTTTTCGGCGGCAAAGTCCGGGCTGCTGCGGCCTTGCAAAAATGCCTCGGCCTGCTTGGGCAGAAAGGCTGCGTTCTTGGCGCAATAAGGCGCAGCACCGATGTAGATCACATTGCTGTAGCCGCTACCCCGGTGCTGGTCTTCCACCGAGTGGATGGTGTCGGAGTGCCACCACACGGTATCGCCCGGCTCCACCACGGGGATGGAGACCTCCCCTGCCAGCAGCGTGGCATGCCACTGTGCGCTGGCGCTTAACGCGCGGCCCGGTTGGGCGCCGCACAGGTCGTCGGGCGGCACATCGTCCAAGAGCGCACGCAGCAGCATCCAGGCCATGCTTTTCGCCAGCGGCACCAGCTTGAGCGTGCCGTCGCCCGGGCCCTGGCGGCTCAGCGCGGTCCAACCCTGGAAGGTACGGAACACGCTGGCCACGGCGGGCGACGGAATCTCGCGTGTCTGGTCGCGTCCCAGGGCCCGGAACGGGTCGTAGGCCATCACGTCGCCAAAAAACACCTCGCGGTACACCGCGTGAAAACTCGGCTCACACCAGCGCTCCACCGAGCCGGCATCGGCATGCGGTGACAGTCCCAGGCTGCTGGCACCGGGGGCACGACGGCGCAGGCGGTCGGCATAGGTGCATTCGCGGTCGGGGTCAAACACCGGGCCATGTGGGCCTTCCAGGTCCCACAACCGATTCAGGAAGGCGCGGGTGCTGGCCAGATGGGGGTGCTGGCGCGCCTGCATCTGCGGCTTGGACCAGTACAGGCTGAAGATCTGCGGTGCGCCCGAGGCCAGTGCGCTGAAGTACTTGTCCAGCCCGGCCTTGCTTTGCACTTGCCCCAGGTAGTCCACGGCCTCGATATAGCGGCCAATCTCGTCGTTCCACTGCACGATCTGCTGCGGGTCAAACACCCCGCGCACCACCACACAGCCACGCCGACGGATCTGTTCCTGCTGCGACTTGGTGATGGCACCGGCCTGCACATCGGCAAACTGGAGGGTGGGCACCGCGCCGCCGGCTGCCTGCTCGGCGCGGATGGCGCTCACCTCGGCCCGCACATACTGGTCGATGCGGGCAAAGCGTTCGGCCAGATCGGGAATCTGGGCCCGCAGTGCAGCCTTGGACTGGATGATGGCTTCGGGTACGTTGTGCATCCACGCTTGCATAGGGGTGTCTCCTAGGGGCCGTGCCGCTGCTGCAATATGCAGGGCACGGTGCAGAATGAGGGCGTCATTCAGTATAGGCAGCGGTGTGCGCGTTGCGCATGCGGGCCAACCCGCAGCAGCTGGTGCAGTCCTTGGGTTCAGACAGGTTTCCCTCGCCCGGCGGGCAGGGTACCCTCAATGTACCTTGCTGGGCGCCCGACAGCCGTGCCTTTGCTTTTGTGTCCTACCGCAACCCGGATTCCCTGCCATGACCACCACTGCATCCACTCCTACTCCCATCCCCGGCGCCCTGAGCCACCTCAAGGTGCTGGACCTGTCCCGCGTGCTGGCCGGCCCCTGGTGCACGCAAATGCTGGCCGATTTGGGTGCTGACGTGGTGAAGGTGGAACGCCCCGAGGTGGGTGATGACACGCGCCACTGGGGCCCCCCGTTTTTGCAGGACGCGCGCGGCCACGACACGGCGCACGCCACGTACTTCACGGCCTGCAACCGCAACAAGCGCTCCATCACCATCGACATCGCCAAGCCCGAGGGCCAGGCGCTGATCCGCCAGATGGCGCTGCAAAGCGACATCCTGGTGGAGAACTTCAAGGTGGGTGGCCTCGCGCACTACGGGCTGGACTACGCGAGCCTCCAAGAAGTGAACCCGCGCCTCATTTACTGCTCCATCACCGGTTTTGGCCAGACCGGGCCGTATGCCGAGCGCGCGGGCTACGACCTCATGGTGCAGGCCATGAGCGGCATGATGAGCATCACCGGCCGGGCCGATGGCGAGCCCGGTGGCGGCCCGCAGCGTGCGGGCGTGGCCATCACCGATGTGTTCACCGGCATCTACGCCACCAGCGCCATTCTGGCCGCGGTGGAAATGCGGCACCGCACGGGCACGGGCCAGCACATCGATATGGCGCTCTTGGATGTGGGCATGGCTATCCTGGCCAACCAGGCGGCGGGCTTTTTGAACACCGGCAAGGTGCCGCAGCGGATGGGCAACGCGCACCCCAGCTTGGTGCCCTACCAGGACTTTCCCACGGCGGACGGCGCCATGCTGCTGGCCGTGGGCAACGACGGCCAGTTCGCCCGCTTCAGCGCGGCGGCCGGTCACCCCGAGTGGGCGCAAGACCCCCGCTTTGGCACCAACACCGAACGCGTAGCCCACCGCAGCACGCTGATTCCCATCTTGCGGGAGGTCACGCGTTGGCGCACCACCGCCGAGTGGATTGCGCTGCTGGAGGACAAGGCCGTGCCCTGCGGCCCCATCAACACCGTGGACCAAGCCTTTGCCGACGCCCAGGTGCAGGCCCGAGGTTTGGTGCAAAAACAGCCTCTAGCCCCCGAATCCATTGCGCGAACAGCTATTGAAAGCATAGCAACCGTGGCGAGCCCGCTCAGGCTGGGTGACGCGCCAGTGCAGCTTCGCCATGCGCCGCCTGCGCTGGGCGAGCACACCGAAGAAGTGTTGGCGGGGCTGGGGCTGGACGCCGCGGCGATTGCCGCATTGCGCGCGGCCAAGGTGGTGTAGGCGCCTGCGTACTAGCTATTGCGCCCATTCAACCCATAGGTTTCAATCAGCAATTCTGCAAACAGCGTGTTGGCCCAGGCGAACCAGGGGCGCGTGAATTCTTCGGGGCGGTCGGGGTGGAAGCTCTCGTGCATCAGGCCTGTGCCCGCATCGCAATCGCGCAGCATGGCGATCAGCGCCAGACGCTCCTGATGGTCGGACGAGGTCAGCCCCTGCATGGCCAGGCCAATCGGCCAGACATAGCCCGGTGGCGTGTGCGGGCTGCCAATGCCCTGGGCCCGGCTGCCCTGTTGAAAGTAAGGGTTGTAGCGGCTCAGCACAAAGCGGCGCGTGGCCTGCACCACCGGGTCATCGGCCGACGCATACCCCAGGTAGGGAATGGACAGCAGGCTGGGCACGTTGGCGTCGTCCATCAGGTGGTGGTTGCCAAAGCCATCGGTCTCATATGCGTAAATTTTGCCGTGCACCGGGTGCAGCACCGTGCCGTAGGCCTGGATGCCATGGTCGATGTCTTCGGCCAGGGCCTCCAGTTCGGTGGCCAGCGCCACGTCATGGCACACCGTGCGCAAGATTTCTGCGCTGTGCCGCAGCGCCACCACGGCAAACATGTTGGCCGGAATCAGGTAGCCGAATTCGCAGGCATCGTCGCTAGGCCGAAAGCCAGACCAGGTCATGCCGGTGTAGTTCACGGGCATGCCCCGGCCCCGGTTGCGCAAGGTGTCGGTTTGCACCGCGTGGGGGCGCTCAAACCGGTAGGGGGAATCCTCAAAGTGCCGCTGCTCGGTGCGGAACAGCGCCGCCACCGTGCGCACCGCTTTGCGCCAGGTGTCGTCAAACACCGCGGTCACCCCACTGCGCTTCCAGAGCTGCCACGCCAGGTCCAGCGGGTAGCACAGGGAGTCGACCTCGTACTTGCGTTCCCAGACCATGGGGTGCGCCTCGGTCAGGTCACCCGGGTGGCCACCGCCCGTGGGACCTTTGTTGAAGGCATTGGCGTAGGGGTCGAGCAGGATGCAGTCCATCTGCCGGCGAATCAGCCCGGCCACCAGCACCTGCACCTCGGGCACATCGGCCGCCAGCAGCAGGTAGTGCCGCACCTGGGCCGACGAGTCGCGCAGCCACAGCGCTGGGAT
This sequence comes from Rhodoferax saidenbachensis, assembly GCF_031457975.1. Classification (GTDB taxonomy): domain Bacteria; phylum Pseudomonadota; class Gammaproteobacteria; order Burkholderiales; family Burkholderiaceae_C; genus Allorhodoferax; species Allorhodoferax saidenbachensis_A. Next base: position 312,396 of record NZ_JAVDXO010000004.1, on the reverse strand, counting down.
GTCGCCGGTGAACACGAAGGTGCTGCCGTCGTTTAGCCGCTCGGTTGTGGTTTCAATGGTGTTGAGTGCGCAGGTGATGAACTGCGCCCGCAACGCGGGGTCGGCAGGCAGGCGGCCAGCTGCCTGCGCGATGCGGTCATGGAGCAGAGGCAAATGCATGGCGAAACCATAGCATGGGCGTATGCGATTGCGCCCCTGCAAGTTTCCGCCCAGTTACCAAGCCACTGCCCCCTGGGCAGTTGGCTTCCCGGCGCGTCAGGCCTTGCCCAGTACTTCCCAGCGCTCCAGCGCGTTCATCAGTTCTTCGTCAATCTGCGCATTGCGCTCCGACAGGGCGATGGCGCGCGCGTTGTCGCTGGCGTAGAGGCTACCGTCGGCCAGGGCTTCGGTGATGTCCTTTTGCTCGGCTTCCAGCGCGGCAATTTGTTCGGGCAGGGCATCCAGCTCGCGCTGTTCCTTGAAGCTGAGCTTCTTGGCCTTGGTGGGGGCGGGCGCCACAGGCGTCTGGGCACTGACCTGGGCGCTAGCTTGCTCCTGTTTTTGTAGCTGCTCGCGCTCGTAGTTAAAGGGCTTGGCCGTGGTTTTGCCTTGCGCCGCGTTGATGGCGTTGGCACGTTTGGTCTGGATCAGCCAGTCGCTCACGCCGCCTTCGTACTCGCGCCATTTGGCATCACCCTCATACGCAATGGTGCTGGTGACCACGTTGTCCAGGAAGGTTCGGTCGTGGCTGACCAGGAACACCGTGCCGTCGTAGTTCTGCAGCAGGTCTTCCAGCAGTTCCAGCGTGTCGATGTCCAGGTCGTTGGTCGGCTCGTCCAGCACCAGCACGTTGGCGGGGCGGGCGAACAGGCGCGCCAGCAACAGGCGGTTGCGCTCGCCACCGCTCAAGGAGCGCACGGGCGAGGTCGCACGGGCGGGCGAAAACAGGAAGTCGCCCAGGTAGCTCTTGCGGTGCTTCTTCTGGTTGCCGATTTCGATCCACTCACTGCCGGGGCTGATGAAGTCTTCCAGCGTGGCGTCCAGGTCCAGCGCGTTGCGCATCTGGTCGAAGTAGGCCACGGTGATGTTCGCGCCCTGGCGCACCGTGCCCCAGGGGCTGTGACCGGGTTCGGGCTTGGGGGAGTTGGCGGGTGCCGGGTCGGCCTTGTGGTCGCCCAAAATGAGTTTGAGCAGCGTGGTCTTGCCCGCGCCGTTCGGGCCCAACAGGCCGATCTTGTCGCCGCGCAGGATGGTGGCGGTGAAGTTGTCGACGATCTTGCGGTCGCCGAAGGTTTTGCTCACATGCGTGAGTTCGGCCACCAGCTTGCCGCTCTTGTCGCCGGTGTTCACATCCATGTTCACGCTGCCGACCACGTCGCGGCGGGCTTCACGCTTGCTGCGCAGCTCGTCCAGGCGCACGATGCGTGCCGTGGCGCGCGTGCGCCGCGCTTCCACGCCCTTACGAATCCAGACTTCTTCCTGCGCTAGCAGTTTGTCGGCCTTGGCGTTGATCACCGCCTCTTGCGCCAGCTGTTCTTCCTTTTGCACCAGGTAGGCCGCAAAGTTGCCGGGGTAGCTCATCAGCTTGCCGCGGTCCAGCTCGACGATGCGGGTCGCCACGTTGTCGAGGAAGGACCGGTCGTGGGTGATGGTGATGATGGAGCCCTTGAAGTCCACCAGCAGGCCTTCCAGCCATTCGATGGAGTCCAGGTCCAAATGGTTGGTGGGTTCGTCGAGCAGCAGCACGTCGGGTTGGGCGACCAGGGCCTGGGCCAGGGCCACGCGCTTCTTGGTGCCGCCGGACAGCGTGCTCACAATCGCATCGGGGTTCAGGTGCAGGCGCTGCAGGGTCTCGCCCACGCGCTGCTCCCAGTTCCAACCGTCCAGCGTTTCGATCTCGCTCTGCATCGCGTCCAGATCGCCATGGCCCAAACAATACTCTTCAATCAGGCCGATAACCCGCTCCAAACCTGCGCGAACAGCTATGAAAACCGTAGCATCTCCATCCAGCTGGGGTTCTTGGGCCACGTAGGAAATGCGGGTACCACCCTGTACCTGCAGCGTGCCGTCGTCGGGCTTTTCCATGCCGCCCAGGATTTTGAGCATGGACGATTTGCCCGCGCCGTTGCGGCCAATCAGGCCCACGCGCTCCTGCGTTTCGAGGGAAAAGTCAGCGTGGTCGAGAAGCGGGACGTGCCCAAATGCCAGCTGGGCGTCGAGAAGGGTAATAAGTGCCATAAGGATCCGGTGTAGCCCCCGATTATCCCCCGCCCTGGCTAAACGACTCTGTTCCTGCCCCGTTGCTTGGCCAGATACAAGGCCTTGTCCGCCTCGGTGTAGAGCGTGTCGAAGTCGCGCTTCTCTTCCACTGTGGTGTTGGCCAGCCCAAAGCTGGCGGTGACGGCGATGGTGGTTTTTTCCCACTGCACGGGCGTGCTTTCCAGGCGGTAGCGCAGCTTTTCGGCCAGCTTGCGCCCGGCCTCGGCCGAGGTGTTGGGCAGCAACACGATGAATTCCTCGCCGCCCAGGCGGCCCACCAGGTCGGTACTGCGCACCGTGGTGCTGGCCAGCGTAGCCACGTGGCGCAGCACGGCGTCGCCCGCGGGGTGGCCCCAGGTGTCGTTGATGCGTTTGAAGTGGTCCAGGTCCAGCAGCAGGATGGTGGTGGAGCTGCCCTGGCGCTGGGCGCGGTCCAGCTCGCGTCGGCTCAGCTCCACAAAGGTGTTGCGGTTGAACAGGCCCGTCAGGCCGTCCTGCCGGGTCAGGCGCTCCAGGTCGCGCTGTTTTTGGTTGAGTTCGGTGTTGGCTTTTTCCAGCTGCCGTTGTTGCAGGGTGATGGTGCAGAACTGGCGCCACAGGAAGCAGGAACACAGGCACCCCAGCACACAGGCCGCAAAGCCGTTGATGCGATTGGACAACACGAGTTCGGGGTGAACCTGGGTCCATCCCATGACCTTGAAAAATACTACGTAGGACAGGACATACACCAACCCTGCCACGCGAGGTCGCAGGTAGACGGCGCCGCCCGCCAAGAGGCAGGCGATGAGGTAGGAGGTGATGTTGGGCGTGATGGGCTGGTCCACGGCCACCAGGACAATGCCGACCAGCATGATGAGGACGGCACAGCCTGTGGCAAGCCAGTTGGCTGCGCGTGCGTGGCGGGTTTGTCTTGCACGGTGCACCACCCAACCCAGCGCCAGTGCGGCACCCACAATGAAGGTGTGCACCCAGATGAGCCGCAGGTTCCACTCCGCCACGGCCTGGGGGAGCGCTGCACCCAGCAGGCGCCACAGGAATCCGATCAGGAACAGTCCGTTGAGTGCGGCAGCCACCGGCCACAGCATGCGCAGCCGGAACAGATTGACGCCAGTGGCGTCGTCTGCCACCTGTGCATCTTCAGCGCGCCAGCGCGCAGTCGTCTTTCGCAGGGAATGTAGGAAGATTTGGTCCATAGCTGAACCAAACACTTTAGCAGCCACAGTGTGACAAAACAGCGTCCTGCTCCGCAGGGTTGGTAGGATGCCTGCATCCCACCAACAGTAAGGATGACCATGCCGGAACGCATCACTCCACGCGCCCACGATCTGGGCGGCGGATTCACCGTGAAACGGGTGCTGCCCGCCATGCAACGCCAGGCCATTGGTCCCTTTGTGTTCTTTGACCACTTCGGCCCGGTGACCGCGCAGCCCACCGACAACCACGACGTGCGCCCCCATCCCCACATTGGCCTGGCCACCGTCACTTATCTGCTGGAGGGCGCCATGATGCACCGCGACTCCACCGGTGTGGTGCAGCGCATCGAGCCCGGCGCCATCAACTGGATGACGGCGGGCCGCGGCATCGTGCACTCCGAGCGCACGCCGGACGACCTGCGCAGCATGACGCGCCGCAGCCACGGCTTTCAGCTCTGGTCGGCGTTGCCGGCGGAGCATGAAGAAGACGCGCCATCATTCGCCCACACACCGGCCAGCGCGATCCCTGAAGTGCAACTGCCGGGTGCCATGGTGCGTGTGCTCATCGGTACCGCGTTTGGTGCCACCTCGCCAGTAGCCACCTTGTCGCCCACGCTGTATTTGGCGTTGGAGTTGGAAGCCGGTGCCCTGATCACCATTCCCGATGCGGCCCAGGAACGCGGCATCTACAGCGTGGACGGCCCGCTGGAGGTGGACGGCGAACCGCTGGAGCCCGGCCAGATGCTGGTGCTGGAGGCGGGCAGCACGCCCACGCTGTGTGCCCGCGAGACCACGCGCGTGATGCTGCTCGGTGGCGCGCCGCTGGGGCATCGCTATATGGTGTGGAACTTTGTCTCCAGCCGCAAGGAGCGCATCGTGCAGGCGCAGGACGACTGGGAGGCGCAGCGCTTTCCCACCGTGCCCGGCGAGACCGAATTTATTCCGCTGCCAGCACGCCGCCCATAGGCAGGGCCCGTCGCCTCATGTGGCAGTGGCCTGCGCGTCTTGCAGGGCCTGCGCCGCGATGTCCAGCGAGCGCAGGCGCAGCGCGGGGTCATACACATCGCAGACCAGCATCAGCTCGTCGGCCTGCGTGGCCTCAGCCATGGCGGCCAGCCCGGCGCGCACTGTGTCGGGCCCGCCAATCACGGCCTCGCCCAGAAAGTCTGCAATCGCGGCACGCGCATCGGCCGGGCACTGGGCCAAAAAGTTGGGCACTGGGGCCGGCAAGGCCTTGCGTTGCCCGGTCAGGATACCCAGCACGCGCTGGTAAATGCTGCTGGCCAGCAATTCAGCCTCTTCATCGGTGGGCGCAGCCACCAGCGGCACCCCCACCATCACGTAGGGCTTGGCCAATGTGGCCGAGGGCTTGAACAGGCTGCGGTACAGGTCCACCGCCTGGTGCAGAAAGCGCGGCGCAAAGTGCGAGGCAAAGGCGTAGGGCAGGCCCATGTGCGCGGCCAGCTGCGCGGAGTACAGGCTGGAGCCGAGTAGCCAGATCGGCACATGGGTGTCCGCACCGGGCATGGCCACCAGCTTTTGGCCGGGTTGCAGCGGGCCCAGCAGGGTTTGGAGCTCCACCACATCGCGGGGAAAGTCTTCCTCGTTCTCCACCTTGCTGCGGCGTAGGGCGCGCATGGTGGCCTGGTCGGTGCCAGGCGCGCGGCCCAGGCCCAGGTCAATGCGGCCCGGGTACAGCTCGGCCAGCGTGCCAAAGGCCTCGGCCACCACCAGCGGCGCATGGTTCGGCAACATGATGCCGCCGGACCCCACGCGGATGCGCTCGGTGCCGCCCGCAATGTGGCCCACCAGCACCGCCGTGGCCGAACTTGCAATGCCCGGCATGTTGTGGTGTTCGGCCAGCCAGTAGCGGCTGAAACCTAGTTTTTCGGCATGTTGGGCGGTGCGCAGGGCAATCTGGAGCGCCTCGGCGACGGTACCGCCTTCGCGCACGGCCACCAGGTCCAAGAGCGATAAACGGGTGTTTTTCAGAGCTTTCATGTAAGTGATTGTCAACAGAAGCCAAAAACCTTGCCCGACTAGTCCAATGGAACTATTGTTGCGGCGCAGCACAGGGTTAATACTTAGATCGCAGTCACATTCTTATGAGGACTCTATGAAATTCAAATCTCTGGTTTTAGCCACTACGCTCGCGTTGCCCATGCTGTCCGCATCGGCCGCGACTGCTGCTTTTTCCAATAAGCAAGCGCATTTGTTCAACGATCCGCTCGCGGTGGGTGCGTTCACGCAGAACCTGAGCTTCAGCGGCTTGGCTGCGGGCGTGTACGACATCTTTGGCACGTTGAACGCCCAGAATTCGACACCTAGCATGACCGAGTTGGTGACGTTCAAGGGTTTTGCCCTGAGTTCTGCTACCCGCTCCAGGGAGGAGAGCGTGACCCTGGTCCCCGAGCCTGAGTCGTACGCCATGCTGATGGCGGGGCTGGGCCTGTTCGGCACGATTGCACGGCGTCGCATGAAGGCGTCTGAAGGCTGAGGCTTCGCCTGTACTGCACATGAAAAGGGGCTTGCCAACCGGCAAGCCCCTTTTGTTTGGAGCGCTGAAGATCAGCGGCTGCTAGGGAAGCTGAACACCGCGCCTTCGCGCACGCCAGCCGAAGGCCAGCGCTGCGTAATCGTCTTGCGCTTGGTATAGAAGCGCACGGCGTCCGGGCCGTAGGCATGCAGATCGCCAAACAGGCTACGCTTCCAGCCGCCAAACGAGTGGTAGGCCACGGGCACGGGCAGCGGTACGTTGACGCCCACCATGCCGACCAAAATGTTGTCGGTGAAGTAGCGAGCGGCTTCGCCATCCCGCGTGAAGATGCAGGTGCCGTTGCCATACTCATGGGCATCGATCATGTCCATGGCCTCTTGCAGCGTCTTGACGCGCACCACGCCCAGCACTGGGCCAAAGATTTCTTCCTGGTAGATCACCATGCCAGGTTTGACGTTGTCAAACAGGCAGGGGCCAAGGTAGTAACCGTCTTCGTGGCCGGCCACGGTCAGGCCGCGGCCGTCCACCACCAGCGTGGCGCCTTCTTTCACGCCCTGGTCCACATAGCCCTTTACCTTCTCGAAGTGCGGCCGGGTTACCAGCGGACCCATGTCCATGCCGGGGGCGGTGCCGGGGCCGACCTTCATTTTGGAGATTTCGGCCTTCAGGCCGGCAATCACCGCGTCGGCCGTGGCGTCGCCCACAGCCACGACCAGTGGAATCGCCATGCAGCGTTCGCCGCACGAGCCATAGGCCGCGCCCATAAGGGCGCTGACTGCGTTGGCCACATCCGCATCGGGCATGACCACGGCGTGGTTCTTGGCACCGCCCAGGGCCTGCACGCGCTTGCCGTGTGCACAGCCGGTGGCGTAGATGTATTCGGCAATGGGGGTGGAGCCCACAAAGCTCACGGCCTTCACGCGTGGGTCGGTCAGCAGCGTGTCCACGGCTTCCTTGTCCCCGTTGACCACGTTCAGCACGCCGGGCGGCAGGCCGGCTTCCAGTGCCAGTTCGGCAATGCGCAGGGTGGAGCTGGGGTCGCGCTCTGACGGTTTCAGGATGAAGGTGTTGCCGCAAGCCACGGCCATGGGCCACATCCACAGCGGCACCATGGCGGGGAAGTTGAAGGGGGTGATGCCGGCGGTCACGCCCAGCGCTTGGAATTCGCTCCAGCTGTCGATGGCCGGTCCAACGTTCTTGCTGTGCTCGCCCTTGAGCAACTCGGGGGCGTAGCTGGCGTACTCCACGTTCTCGATGCCACGCTGCAACTCGCCCAGCGCATCGCTCAGCACTTTGCCGTGTTCGGCGGTAATCATGGCGCAGAGTTCTTCGGCGTGCTTTTCCAGCAGCACTTTCAAGTTGCCCATGACGCGGGCGCGCTTGAGCGGCGGCGTGTTGCGCCAGGCAGGGAAAGCGGCCTGCGCATTGGCAATGGCGTCTTCTACCGTGGCTTTGGGGGCCAGCAGCACACGCTTCTCGGCGCGGCCGGTGGCGGGGTTGAAGACGTCCTGGGCGCGTTCGCCCTGGGTGATGAGTTTGCCGCCGATCAGGTGGCCGACGGTGGGGAGTGAGGACATACGGTGCTTTGTAAGGAAAATGGGCCGCTAGCCCTTATGAAATAAGCGCTAGCAGCTATTGAAATGATAGTAAATGAGGGCGCCAAAGACGTGCTTAGGCGGTTTCGTTGATGGCCTCGCCCAGCGCATTGACCAGGCTGTCGATCTCCGCCTCGGTCGTGATGAACGGAGGAGCCAATGCAATGCAGTCACCGGCGTAGCGCACGTAAAAGCCCTTGTCCAGGCAGCGCATGGCCACTTCGTAGGGGCGTTTGGCAGGCTCGCCGGGCACGGCAGCCAGGGTAAAGCCGGCGGAGAGACCGAGGTTGCGGATGTCGGTGATGTGCTTGGCGCCGCGCAGGCTGTGCACCGCCTTCTCAAAGTAGGGTGCCAAAGCGTTCACCCGCTCAATCATGTTTTCCTTCACCAGCAGGTCCAGCGCCGCAATGCCGGCCGCGCAGGCCACGGGGTGGGCGGAGTAGGTGTAGCCATGGGGGAATTCCAGCATGTAGTCCGGGCCGCCCTGCGCCATGAAGGTGTCGTAAATCTCTTTCTTGGCCACGGTCACGCCCAGGGGCTGCGCGCCGTTGGTGATCTGTTTGGCGGCATTCAGGATGTCCGGCACCACGCCAAAGTAGGCCGCACCGGTGTAGGCACCCAAGCGGCCAAAGCCGGTGATCACTTCATCAAAAATCAGCAGGATGTTGTTGGCCGTGCAGATCTCCCGCAGGCGCTGCAGGTAGCCCACGGGCGGTACCACAATGCCTGCCGAGCCGGACATGGGCTCGACGATTACGGCGGCAATATTGGACGCGTCATGCAGCGCGATCAGGCGCAGCAGCTCGTCGGCCATGTCGCCGCCTTTTTCGGGCAAGCCTTTGCTGAAGGCGTTGCTGGCGAGCTGGGTGTGGGCCAGGTGGTCGGCTTCAATGCCTTGGCCAAAGGTCTTGCGGTTGGCCGGCAGGCCACCCACCGAGATGCCGCCGAAGTTCACGCCGTGGTAACCCTTCTCGCGGCCGATCAGGCGGGTCTTGCTGCCCATGCCCTTGGCGCGCCAGTAGGCGCGGGCCATCTTCAGCGCCGTGTCAGCCGACTCGGAGCCCGAGCCGGTGTAGAACACATAGTCCAGCCCTTCGGGGGTCAGTTCCACAATCTTGTTGGCCAGCTCAAACGACAGCGGATGGCCAAACTGGAAGGCGGGCGAGTAGTCCATGGTGGCCATCTGCTTGCTCACCGCCTCGGTGATTTCGCGGCGGCCATGGCCCAGGCCCGCGCACCACAGGCCCGAGAGGCCGTCAAAAATCTTCTTGCCGTTGGAGTCGGTGAAGTAGGCGCCCTGGGCGCCGACCAGCATGCGGGGATTGGCCTTGAAGTCGCGGTTGCCGGTGAAGGCCATCCAGTGCGATTCCATCCATTCGCGGCTCATGGGGAAGGTGGATGCGCTGGTGACGGCTTCACCGGTGGCGGGGGTGCTGGTGTCGTTGAGCTTCATGGGGAACTCCAGTGGGTGGGGTGGATAAATCGGGTGGGGTGTTGGTGCATTGTGGGTAGCTCTGTTACTCTTACAAAGTCACAAATATCACTATTTACTTCGCAATATATGAAAGTGAAAGCCAAGGCCGTCCTCGGCCAGATCAGCGACATGGACCTGCGCCTCCTGCGCGTGTTCAAGGCCGTGGTCGACTGCGGTGGCATGGCTGCGGCCGAGCTGGAACTCAATATAGGCACATCCACGGTCAGCCGCCACATCAAAGATTTGGAAACCCGACTGGGTTTGACGCTGTGCCGGCGCGGCCGGGCCGGCTTTGCACTCACGCCCGAGGGTGAAAAGATCTACGCCCAGACCAGCCAGCTGCTGGCCGCCACCGACGCGTTTCGCAGCAGCGTGGACGAAATCCACCAGCGCATGGGCGGGCAACTGCAGGTGGCGGTGTTCGACAAAACCGCCAGCAACCCGGCCAGCCACATTGCCGAAGCCATTGCCCACTTTCACCAAGAGGCGCCCGATGTGGGGCTGAATCTGCATGTGGCCACGCTCACCGCGATTGAGCGCGGCGTGCTGGACGGGCAGTTCCATGTCGGCATCATTCCCGGCCACCGCAGCTCCGATGTGCTGGATTACACGTTGTTGTTCGACGAGGCCATGCTGCTCTACTGCGGCATGCGGCATGCATTGTGGAATGCGGACCACAGCGCGTTGGGTTGGGAGGCGCTGCCCCAATATGAGTTTGCCGGGCTGGGTTACCACTCGCCGAATATGGAACTGGGCCAGCGCATGCGCCTGCCGCGCCGTGCTACGGGTTTTGACCAAGAGTCGATTGCCACGCTGATCCTCTCGGGCCAGTTTCTGGGCTTTCTGCCCGACCACTATGCCGAGAGCTTTGTGCGCCGCGGCCTCATGCAGGCTGTGCGGCCGGATCTGATGCACTACGCCTGCCAGTTCTTCGCAATCACGCGCAAGTCACCCCAGCCGAGCCGGGCGACGCGGGCGTTTCAGGAGTGTTTGGTGCGGGCTCACCAGGTTGAGGGTCAAAGATAAATTTTTTGCAGTAACTGCATCAGGGTCTTGCGTTCTGCTGCACTCAGGCGGGACGTGGCAGCTTCTTCCAGCTCGAACGCGGTGGCTTCGGCCTGTTTCATCATCTTGCGCCCCTCGGGTGTCAGGTGCAGGCCCATGGCGCGGCCGTCATGCGGATGTGGCCGGCGCAGGATCAATTCACGGGTCTGCAACTGGTTGATCATGCCGACCAGGTTGGGCGGCTGGAGGTTCAGGGTGGTGCACAGCTGGCGCGACGTGATGCCTGGGTTGTGCCCAATCAGCGAGAGCACGGAAAAGTCGACGGGCCGCAGACCATAGACCGCCATGTTGCGCAAAAAGGCGTCGACGATGACCAGCGTTGCGCGCCTGGCGTTGTAACCCACCAGGCTGTCCAGGAAGCGGGTGTCTACTTGTTCGACACTGGGGTCAGGAGGGGGCTTGCGGGTGGCCATGGTCGATCATAAAGGGCCGCAAATCTGCGGCCCTCGGTTGCATCAGGATTCAGCGGTGAAGCCGATTTGCTTGACCAGGGGGCCCCAGCGTTCGTACTCGGCCTTCTGGTCTGCGGCCATTTCCTGCGGCGTGCTGCCGCGGGCGACCAGGCCGACGATGGCGAGTGCATCGATCACCGTCTTGTCCTTCAGCGCCGCGGTGATGGCGGCGTTGGCGGTAGCGATGGTGGCGGCCGGCGTCTTGGCGGGTGCGTAGAAGCCGAACCATTCTTCCGAGGTCACGTCTGGGTAGCCCAGTTCCGTGAAGGTGGGAACATCGGGCAGGTAGGGTGAGCGCTTGCGGCCAGAGGTGGCCAGTACGCGCACCTTGCCGGTCTTGATGTGCTGCAGGTAGTCGCCGCTCGGGTTCATCGCCGCGGCGATCTGGCCGCCCACCAAGTCGGTGATGCTGGGCACCGTGCCGCGGTAGGGCACTTGCTTGAATTCCATGCCGGTGCGCAGGCCCAGCAGCGCACCCAGCAGGTGGGGCATCGAGCCGGCGCCCGGCGTGCCGTAGTTGGCCTGGGTGGGGTTGGCCTTGGCCCAGGCGATGAAATCCTTCAGCGTCTTGACGTCAGCGGGCACGGCCGGACCGACGGCCAGGCCGTGGAACATGATGGCGCCGATGGACACCTGGGTCACGTCCTCCGGCTTGTAGGCCAGGTTGGGGTAGATGTAGGGGTAGACGGCCAGGGCCGATACCGGCGCCAGGGCCAGGACCGAGCCGTCGGCGGGCGAGTTCTTCAGCGTCTCGATGGCGATGCGGCCCCCGGCGCCCGGCTTGTTTTCCACGAAACCGGCTAGTCTGCTGTACGGCGTGCCGGCGAGCTTCTCGGCGACGCGACGCGCCACGCTGTCACCCGCGCTGCCGGCAGGAAAGCCGTAGAAGATCTTGACCTGGTCCACCGCCTGGGCGAAGGCGGCTAACGGGCTCAGTGCACCGAGGGCGGTGGCACTGGCGGCGGCTTGGATAAGTTGACGGCGTTGCATGCGGTTTGTCTCCTTGTAGTTAATCGCGAGCGGGAACAGGGATCAGCGCGGCGCCATGCGCAGCGCACCATCGAGACGGATGACCTCTCCGTTGAGATGTCCGTTGGTGACGATGTGGCAGGCCAGTTGGGCGAACTCTGCGGGGTCGCCCAAGCGTGGCGGGAAGGGGATGGAGGCAGCCAGCGACTGCTGCACGGCCTCGGGCAGTTCCTTCATGAGCGGCGTGGCAAAGAGGCCTGGCGCCACGGTACAGACGCGAATGCCGTGCTGGGCCAGGTCGCGAGCCATGGGCAGGGTCATGCCAACCAGGCCACCCTTGGAGGCGCTATAGGCCTGCTGGCCGACCTGGCCGTCGAAAGCCGCAACGGAGGCCGTGAACATCATCACGCCGCGCGCGCCGTCTTCCAGCGGGGGCAGCTTGACACACTGTGCCGCGAAGATGCGACTGATGTTGTAGCTGCCGATGAGGTTGATGTTGACCACGCGCACGAAATCTTCCAGCGGCGCGGGATTGCCGTCCCTGCCCACGATGCGCTTGGCCGAACCGATGCCCGCGACGTTCATCAGAATGCGTGCCGGGCCATGGGCCGCCGCGGCCTGGGCCAGTGCGGCCAGTACGCTGTCGGTATTGGTGATGTCGCAGGGACAGGCCACACCTCCGATTTCGGCAGCCACTTTCTCGGCCAAAGCGGCGTTCACGTCAAGTACGGCCACCTTGGCACCCAGGCGCGCCAATTCACGCGCCGTGGCTTCGCCCAGGCCGGAGGCACCACCGGTGACCAAGGCGACTTGTCCTTCTATCTTCATGGGCTGCTTTCTCTGTCTTGGGGTTGGAGGATGCCTGGCGCGCTGCCGTCATGCAGGGCCTGCACCTGTGCATCGCGGTGTTTGAGTACCGCGCGCTGGTTGATCGAGCCTTTGTCGGTGATCTCGCCCCTGTCGGCGGAGGGGGGCTCGGCCTGCAGCAGCGCACGCGCGATGCGGTTGGCACTGCCGGTGGACTGGCGGGCCAACTCATTGAGGATGGCCTGGAAACGGTCGCGTACAGGTGCGGTGGCCAGCACGTCGGCCCAGGGCGCGTCCGCCGGCAGGCCGCTGACCGCGCGGCAGGCCGGCGAGGGAAAGATCAGCGCGCCGACTTCCTTCATGTTCAGGCCCGTGAGCACCACATCCTGCACATAGGGTGCGCCGGTGACGATGACCTTGGCACGCATGGGGCCGACGCTGACAAAGGTGCCGGTGGAGAGCTTGAAGTCTTCGGCAATGCGGCCATCAAAATGCAAGCCGCGATGGAGGTCGTTGGGGTCAATCCATCGCACGGCGTCCCCGGTGCAGAGGTAGCCTTCCTCGTCAAAGGCATCGTGCGTGGCCTGCTCCGAGCGCCAGTAGCCGGGCGTTACGTTGGGGCCCTTGTAGCGCACCTCGGTCTTGCCATCCACGTCCACCAGCTTGAGCGTCATGCCGGGCACCGGCGCGCCGATGTCACCCGCCTTCACATCGGGGCTGTTGGTGAACATGGCCGAAGGCGCGGATTCGGTCATGCCCAAACCCGTGGCCATGACGATGCGCTCACCGATCTCCGCTTCTGCCAAGGCGTGCAGGCTGTCCCACACGGGTTGCGCCAGCCCAGCACCGGAGTAGAAAAACATGCGTATGCGCGAGAGCAGGTTCCTGCGCAGTGCCGTGTCGGTTTGCATGGCCTGGGCAATCATCTCGAACCCGGTGGGCACATTGAAGTACAGCGTGGGAGCAATTTCGCGCAGGTTGCGCAGGGTCTCGCCAATCAGGTTTGCGGTGGGTTTGCCGTCGTCGATGTAGAGCGTGCCGCCGTGCATCAGTGTCAGGCCTACGTTGTGGTTGCCACCGAACGTGTGGTTCCAGGGAAGCCAGTCCACGAAGATCGGCGGGGCTTCGGCCAACACAGGCAGCGACAGCGTGATTTGCTGCAGATTGGCACACCACATGCGGTGCGTGTTGATCACTGGCTTGGGCATTTTGGTGGAGCCCGAGGTGAACAGAAACTTGGCAATGGTGTCGGGCCGCACGGCATGCATGGCGGCGTCTACGGCAGCGGTGGCCATGCTGTTGCGCAGCGCATCAAACGCTGTGGTGGACCGCCCTTCCACAGTCCCTTGGGCCAGCACCACTTCCACGTCGGTGCCCACCGTCGCCATGATGGCGCGTCCATAACGGGCACCGTCGGCGGCAAACACCAATCCGGGTGTCAGCGTGTCCAGCACATGGCGCAGCTTGTCGTAGTCCTGGCTGACCGTGGCATAGGCCGGAGACACCGGGCAGTAGGGCACGCCGGCGTAGATACAACCCAGCGCCATCAGGGCGTGCTCCAGCGTGTTTTCGCTCAGGATGACGACTGGGCGCTCGGCCGTGAGCTTGCGGTCCAGCAGGGCCTGGCCGATGCTGCGGGCGCTGGCTAGGGCCTGGGCGTAGCTGATGTGCTGCCAGTCGCCTGTGCGACCGTCTGCAAGAGGCGCCCGGCGCGCCATGAAGCTGCGCTGCGGGTCTGCTTCGGCCCAATGCACCAGAAAATCGCTGAGGCGCCGGGCATAAGCCCCCAGCGGCAGTTCGGCCTGTAGGTAACGTGTGCCGGGCTCGCCTGTGCGCACCTGGACGCGGGTGACGCCGAAGCGCACCGGACGGTAGCGCGGGCTGGAGGGGAGTGTCTGTTGCATGGTGGTCAGCTCTTGCGAACTTTGGCGGCCTTGCCGTCCAGAAAGGCGCGCACGCGCTGCTTGGCCTCGGGTGCGCTCTGGGCGATGGCGGCCATCATGGCTTCGGTAAGAAGGCCCTGGTCGGTCGGCTGTTCGGCAATGCGCGGCAGGGCGTGGATCAGTGCGTAGTTGGTCAGCGGGGCGTTTTGCGCGACCCGCACGGCCAGTTCCAGCGCTTTCTCAAAGGCTTGGCCTTGCGGTACCAGGTACTGGGCGAAGCCGACTTTCTCGCCGTCCACCGCGTTGTAGACACGGCCCGTAAACATCATGTCTGCCATGCGTGCAGCACCGATCAGGCGCGGAATGCGCACCGCACCGCCGCCGCCCACGAAGATGCCCCGCGAACCCTCGGGCAAGGCATAGAACGTGGATTCGTCAGCCACACGGATGTGGCAGGCGCTGGCCAATTCCAAGCCGCCTCCGACCACGGCACCGTGCAGCGCGGCAATGACCGGCACCGGGCCGTATTGCACGCGCTCCAGTGCGGCATGCCACATGCGGGAGTGGTGCAGGCCCTGGCCGGCGTCGCGCTCTTTCAGTTCGCTCAAATCCAGGCCGGCACAAAAATGCTCGCCCCCACCGTCCAGGACGGCGGCGCGCACACCTTCGGGCATGGTTTCAAATAGATCGCGAATGGCCAGAATGAGGCCGTCGTTGAGCGCATTGCGCTTGGCGGGCCGCGTCAGGCGGATGATGGCAACTTCCTGTTGCTCGCCGTAGCGTTCGAAATGGAGATCGGGATGGTTCATATTGCGTTTCTTTCTGGAAACTATTATGGTTATGATTTATAACTAATTCAAGCGAACGCAGCAGGCTTTGCGTCGGTGTTTACCCTAGGGTGCCGGGAGCGGCATCCGCAATCTGGAGACAGTCATGGACCATCAAAATCTCATCGCCATTGATATCCACACCCACGCAGAAGTGAGCTGCTGGAACCCCTTTGACAACTACGGCGAGGAGTACGACCGCGCTGCCGACAAGTACTTTCGTAACAGCCGCCGCCCGACCATCCAAGAAACGATCGACTACTACCGCGAGCGCAAGATTGGCTTGGTGATGTTTACGGTGGACAGCGAATCACAGCTGGGGCGCCGCCGCATCCCGAACGAGGAGATTGCCGAGGCCGCGCAGAAGAACAGCGACATGATGATGTGCTTCGCCAGCATCGACCCGCACAAGGGCAAGATGGGCGCGCGTGAGGCCGAGCGCCTGATCAAGGAGCACGGCGTCAAGGGCTTCAAGTTCCACCCGACCGTGCAGGGCTACCACCCCTATGACAAGATGGCCTGGCCGATCTATGAGGTGATCAACGCCCACAAGCTGCCCGCCATCTTCCACACTGGCCACAGCGGCATTGGCAGTGGCATGCGCTGCGGCGGTGGCCTGCGCCTGGAATACAGCAACCCCATGCACCTGGACGATGTAGCGATCAGCTTCCCCGACATGCAGATCGTCATGGCCCACCCCAGCTTCCCCTGGCAGGACGAAGCATTGAGCGTGGCCACGCACAAGCCCAATGTCTGGATTGACTTGTCAGGCTGGAGCCCCAAGTACTTTCCCAAGCAGTTGGTGCAGTACGCCAATACGCTGCTAAAAGACCGCGTGCTGTTTGGCTCTGACTACCCTCTCATCACACCCGAGCGCTGGATGAAAGACTTCGAGGAAGCCGGTTTCAAGCCCGAGGTGATGCCCGGCATTCTGAAGGGCAATGCGGTGCGTCTGCTGGGACTGGCGTAAGTCGCGAAACGGTCTCGACTGCGAATGTCTACGCGCCGTAGAACTTGAAGTTCATTTCCGGCTTTTTGCCGTGGATCAGTTCGGCAATCGCCTTGCCCGACCCCGCGCCGTGCGTCCAGCCCAGCGTGCCATGCCCAGCGTTGACCCACAACCCGCGCACCGGGCTTTGGCCGATGTAGGGAATGTTGGTGGGGGTAGCGGGGCGCAGGCCGGTCCAGTAGTTGGGCTGGCCGCCTTCGGCCTCGCTGCGCGTGTCGCAGACGCCGGGCAGCACTTCCTCGATGCGGCGGGCCAGCATATTGCAGCGGGCCTGGGCGACTGGAGTGTCCAGTGACAGATCGAAACCGCCCACCTCGATGGTGCCTGCCACACGCAGTTGGTCGCCCAGGCGGCTGATGGCGATTTTCTTGGCGTCGTCGATGGTGGAGACCAGGGGTGCCAGTTCGGGCTTCTTGATCTTGAAGGTGGCGCTGTAGCCCTTGCCGGGGTAGATGGGCAGGTTCACACCCACGGTACGCAACAGCGGCGCGGTGTACGAGCCTGCGGCCACCACAATGTGGTCGGCCTGCAGTGTGTGCAGTGATCCGGCAATATTTTGGCCTCTAGCCCCCGTGGACAGTGCGCGGACTGCTATGGATTTGATAGTTCCATGGCTGACATTCAACCCTTCCACACTGTGTTCGTACAAAAATTCGGCGCCGCGCGCGGCACACAACCTGGCCAATTCCTGGGTGAACACGCGGCAGTCGCCCGACTCGTCGCTGGGGGTGATGGTGCCGCCCACGATGTTGTGGGCAAACGAAGTGAACGCTGGCTCGATCTTCAGCAGCTCTTCCTTGCTGATGACCTGGCGGTTCACGCCGTATTTGCGCATCAGCGCGGCGGCGTCGCCTGCGGTATCGAAAGACTTTTGGTCGCAGTAGTAGTGGGCAATGCCGCGTTCCAGGCGGTTGTATTCGATGCCGGTGGTGGCCACCACGTCTTTGAGGGCCGCATGGCTGTATGCGCCCAGGGCGACGAGTTGCTGCACATTGCGTTCAAACGCCGTATCGTTGCAGTTGGCCAGGAATTTCAAGCCCCAGGTGTACTGGTGCAGTCCGGGGCCGAAGGGGTTTTGTGGGCGGAATAGCAGGGGTGCTTCCTTGCTCAGCATCCACTTCAGGGCTTTCAGAGGGGCTTCTTTGTTGGCCCACGGTTCGCAATAGCTGACGGAGATTTGCGCGCCGTTGGCGAAGCTGGTTTCCATGGCCGCGTCGGGCTGGCGCTCCACCACGGTCACCTCGTGGCCCAGCTCCAGCAAGTGCCAGGCAGTACAAATGCCGATGGTGCCGGCGCCGAGAACAATAATTTTCATGGTGCCAGTGTGATGCAAGGGGCGCGCCTGCAAAAGCGAAATGAAAGTGTTTGCGAAAACATTAGGTGCGCTAATAATCTCGCCCATGCGAACTTTTGACACCGATGCCCTGGAATGCCTGGCCGCCATTGTGGAGGAGGGCGGCTTCGAGCGCGCCGCCGTACGCCTGTCCATCACCCAGTCCGCCGTTTCCCAGCGCCTGCGCGCGCTGGAAGCTCAGGTGGGCACCGTGCTGCTGGTGCGCAGTCGCCCGGTCAAGGCCACCAGCGCCGGGCGCCTGCTGATCAAGCACGCCATGCAGATGCGCCTGCTGCGCGCCGACCTGGAGGGCGACCTGAAAGAGCTGGCGCCCAACACCGGCGCTGTGGGGGAGGACGAGCGCATCTCCATCGCGGTGAATGCCGACAGCATTGCCACCTGGGCGCTCTCGGCGCTGGACCCATTGGTACACGCCGGGTTGCCACTCGAAATCATCACCGATGACCAGGATTTCACCCACGAATGGCTGCGCGAAGGCCAGGTGCTGGGCTGCGTGACCACGCTCAAGCAGGCGCTGCGCGGCTGCAAGGTGCTGCCGCTGGGCGCCATGCACTACGTGGCGGTGGTGAGCAAGGACTACGCGCAGGCCCACTGCCCGCAGGGCTTGACGCCGCACAACTTTCGCAGCATTCCGTTCGTGGCCTTCAACCGCAAGGACGATTTGCCATCCGAATTTGTGGGCCGGGCGCTCAGTCTGCGCCGCGTGTCGGTGGGGCAGCGCTTTGTGCCCAGCTCCGAGGGCATGGTGCGCGCCGTGCTGGCCGGCTGGGGCGCCAGCGTGGTGCCAGAGCTGCTGGTGCGCGGCCTCATCGACAGCGGGCAGCTGGTGAACCTGGTGCCCACGGTGACACTGCCCGTCAACCTGTATTGGCATTGCTGGAACCTCAATTCCGAGGTGATAGACCGGCTGACCAGCGCGCTGTCGCAGGCCGCAGCCCGCCTGCTGGACAGTAAAAACTAGTCAGTCACAAATTGGCCGACCTCTCCACGGTTTGACGGCCGTGAATAGAATAGGGCCATGAACACCGTCGCCCCCGTCAAAATTTCTTTCAAACAGCAGATGCTGCAGGCGCGGGAAGACGCCATCATCCGCGCGGTGAACCAGCTGCTGGCCGAAAAAGGCTTTGAGGCGATGACGGTGGACGAGGTGGCGGCCCAGGTGGGCATTGCCAAGGCCAGTCTGTACAAGCACTTTCCCAGCAAAGAAGATTTGGCCGCGGCGGCCATGGCCCACCTGATGGGCCAAGCCCAGGCGTTTCTGGACACGGTGCCCCTGGCACTGAGCCCGCTGGACAAGCTGCGCACCGTGGTGCGCTGGACCATGGGGCTGAAGCTGGGGGGTGAAATGCCTTCGCTGCCTAGCCAAAACTCCACATTACGCGCCACGCTGATGGGCAATCGCGCGTACATGGATGGCCTGGTGGACGTGAGCGACCGCTTGGGCGGCTGGATCGAAGCGGCGCAGGCACAGGGCGCGATCAACCCGAGATTGCCGGCCATTGCCGTGCTCTACACGTTGTATGCACGCGCCTGCGACCCGGTGCTGGAGTTCCTCAAGATGAGCGAGTTGCACACCGACGAAGAGATCATCGAGCTCGTGCTGTCCACCTGTTTTGATGGTCTAAATGCCCGCTAGCCCGCGTGTAATATGCGCTGGCAGCTCCTGAAACCATAGCAATCTAGCTCGACGGTTTAGTTCAGCGATTCAAACCGCCACTCCACACGCTGGCTCAGTGTTTGCCCGGTGCTGAGCACCTGCAGACCCGGCTGGCCGTCCACATGGAAAGCGTCGATCGGGTGGGTCACTGGCTCAAAGCAGAAGTGCGATCCATGCGGCGGGCGGTACAGCAGGCAAAACCCGTCGTTCACACCGCGGGCCAAGACTGCGGGCTCGCGCATGTGCAGGCGCAGGCCGTGTTCGGGCCAGTCGATGTGGGCCTGGCCGCTCCAGCCCGTGTAGGCGTTGTCGATCAGGCTGCCACTCACGGCCATGCCGGTGCGCGGGTCCCAACTGGGTGGAAAGTCGGCGGTGTGGGCCGTGGGCATGGGATCGTTCCCGCTGAGCCATACCCCTTGCACCGCCGCGTGCAGGCGTGCACTTGGCGTGCGCAAAAACGCCGGGTGCTGGCCCAAGCCATAGGGCAGGCTACCCGGGCCTAGGTGGGTCACTTCCAGCAGCTGGTCCATGCCGTCCTCGCGCAGCACAAAGCGCTGCAGCGCACGGTAGTGGTAAGGGCCACCGCCAAAGTGGGCGGACTCCAGCACCATCTCCAGCGCATTGGCCGTGGGCTGGCGAATCTCCCAGGGCTGTAGCCAGCCGTCACCGTGGATGGGGTAGGGCTCGCCCACGCGGTTGGGGGCCATGGGGTAGGTGATGCCGTTGTGCGCAAAACCGCCGTGGCCAATGCGGTTGGACCAGGGCACCAGGGGGAAAGAGGCCGTGGTGTAGAGGTCATTGCTCTCGCCATCCCAAGGGCGCCACAGGTTCACCACGCCCTGCGCCGCCGTGCGCTGCCAGGCGGCCACGCTGCCACCCAGGGCGGGCAACAGGCCCAAGCGTTGGCCGGCGTGGTGCAGCCAGTGGATGGTGTGGGAGGCAGAAGACATGGGCACTTTCAAGGGCATGAACGGGACTGTTCGCGGGTTCCAAAACTGTCGGATGCTAAGGCGCTTCGGTCATTAACAAAAATCAAATAATGGGCATCTGACATATTCAAATGAGTATGTATCGTGACAAAAAAATATGACTGCCGATTTAATCAAAAATCCGAATTTACGAGGGATTTTTGCGGCACCTAGGGTTTTCCTGAATTTGAATATCAGTATGAGTAATACCTAAAACTCTATTAGTTCTGTGTGTTTTTGATACGTATCATCCGCCTCACTTCTTGACGTAACTGGTAACGTGAAATCGTTGTCTGAACCGAAGAGGGAGCGAGAGGCTGAACGCGGGCGGCCTCACTAACGCCCGATACCCGTTTCATTGAAAGATAAAGAGGAGACACCCATGACAAACAATCGCCGTACTCTGCTGGCCACTCTGCTGGCCGCATCCTTCGCCGTGGCCGCCCCCATGAGCGCATTCGCACAAAAGAAAATTGTGGTCGGCTTCAGCCAGATTGGTGCCGAGAGTGAATGGCGTACTGCCAATACCAACTCCATGAAAACTGCTGCCGCTGCTGCTGGCATCGAGTTGAAATTCTCCGATGCTCAGCAAAAGCAAGAAAACCAAATCAAGGCTCTGCGCTCGTTCATCGCCCAAAAGGTGGATGTGATTGCGCTGACTCCCGTGGTCGAATCCGGCTGGGACACTGTGCTGAAGGAAATCAAGGATGCCAAGATTCCTTTGATCTTGATGGACCGCTCGGTGGATTCCAAAGACACCTCTTTGTACGCAACGCACATTGGCTTTGACTTTGTCAAAGAAGGTGAAATGGCCGGTCAGTGGCTGGTAGAGAAAGCCAAGACCATGAAGGGCGACATCAACGTCGTCGAATTGCAAGGCACCGTGGGCTCTGCGCCAGCGATTGACCGCAAGAAAGGCTTTGAAGCCGCGATCAAGGCCGAGCCACGTATCAAGATCATCCGCTCGCAAACCGGTGACTTCACCCGTGCCAAGGGCAAGGAAGTCATGGAAGCCTTCCTGAAGGCCGAAGGCAAGAAGATCAATGTTCTGTACGCACACAACGACGATATGGGCATTGGTGCGATCCAGGCCATTGAGGAAGCCGGTCTCAAGCCTGCCAAAGACATCCTGGTGATCTCGGTGGACGGTGTGAAGG
The DNA here is from genome assembly GCF_031457975.1 of Rhodoferax saidenbachensis. Taxonomy (GTDB): domain Bacteria; phylum Pseudomonadota; class Gammaproteobacteria; order Burkholderiales; family Burkholderiaceae_C; genus Allorhodoferax; species Allorhodoferax saidenbachensis_A. Next base: position 291,251 of record NZ_JAVDXO010000004.1, on the reverse strand, counting down.
GCGCTTTCGAAGCCATGATCGCCGGCAAGCTGAATGTCACCGTGGAATGCAGCCCCTTGCTCGGACCTCTGGTCATGTCGACCGCCAAAGATCTCGCAGCTGGCAAGACCGTGCCTCGCAGCCTGATTGGCAAAGATGGTGTGTACCCGATGGAAACTGCGGCCAAAGAGTTCCCAAGTCGCCAATACTGATCCCTGTTTCGCTTTTAGGTCACTAAGGTTTGGCCCGCGGCCCATGGCTGCGGGCCTTTTTTACAAGACACCATGACATACACACAACAGGCCCCAGGTGCGGCCACCCCGGTGTTGGAGCTCTCTGGCGTGGCCAAGCAGTTCGGCACCGTGCGCGCGCTCTCCGGCGTGAACCTGCGCCTCTTCGCGGGTGAAGTGCATGCCCTGATGGGGCAAAACGGGGCTGGCAAGTCCACCCTGATCAAAGTGCTGACTGGCGTGTACCAGGCCGACCAGGGTGACATGCGCCTGGGTGGCAAGTCCATCCGCGCCACCTCCACGCTGGACGCCCAGCGCCTGGGTATCAGCACCGTGTACCAAGAGGTCAACCTCTGCCCCAATCTGTCAGTGGCCGAGAATATTTTTGCCGGCCGCTACCCGCGCAAGGGGCTGGCTGGCGCATGGGCCATCGACTGGGCACGCATGCAACGCGAAGCGCGTGCGCTGTTGGCGCGCCTGAACCTGGACATTGATGTCACGCAGACGCTCGCCAGCTACTCCGTAGCGGTGCAGCAGATGGTGGCGATTGCGCGTGGCCTGAGTATCTCGGCCCAAGTACTGATATTGGACGAACCCACATCGAGCCTGGACGACGAAGAGGTGGAGCGTCTGTATGGCGTGCTGCGCCAGCTGCGCGACCAGGGCATGGCGATTTTGTTCGTCACCCACTTTTTGGACCAGGTCTACGCCTTGTGCGACCGCATTACCGTGCTGCGCAATGGCGAGCTGGTGGGCGAGTACCCCGCCGCCGAGCTGGGCCACAACGCACTGATCGCTGCGATGGTCGGACGGGAGATGGTTGCCAATCCCGCGCAAGTGGCGGGTGCAAGTGCTGACGTTAAAAAAGAGCAAGCCGTGCTGCTGCAAGCACGTGGTCTTGCCCGTGCGGGCAGTGTCAAGCCTCTGGACCTGACGCTGCATCGCGGGGAGGTCGTCGGTTTGGGCGGTTTGTTGGGCTCGGGCCGAACGGAACTGGCGCGCGTGTTGTTTGGTTTGGACCAAAGCGACGCCGGGGAGCTGATCATCAACGATAGCCCGGTAAAGATGGATTCGCCAGCGGAGGCGATTCGATTGGGCTTGGGTTTGTGCCCCGAGGACCGCAAGGCCGAGGGCATCATTGGTGAACTTTCGGTGCGCGAAAACATTGCGCTCGCGCTGCAGGCACGACAAGGGCTGTGGCCTTGTATTTCGCGGGCCAAGCAAGTCGAAATGGCAGAGTACTACGTCAAGACCTTGGGTATCAAGACCAGCAATATCGAAGCCCCTATTGGACAACTTTCGGGGGGCAACCAGCAAAAGGCAGTGTTGGGCCGCTGGTTGGCGACCAAGCCCAGCTTGTTGATTCTGGACGAGCCTACCCGCGGCATCGACATTGCGGCCAAGCAGGAAATCATGAACGAAATATTGGTGTTGGCAAAAGAGGGAATGGCCGTGTTGTTTATCTCTTCGGAAATGGAAGAAGTGGTGCGTCTGTCGGATCGCATCGTGGTGATGCGCGACCGCGCGAAAGTGGGCGAGCTGCCCGGTGGAACCGATGACCATGCGGTCTACGCCATGATTGCGGGGCAAGCATGAGCACAGTCGATCAGTCCTCTTGGGTGCAACGGGTGCAGACGCACCACCTGCTGTGGCCGCTGGTCACCTTGACCCTGATTTTGATGGTGAATGCCAGCCTCAATCCCGGTTTCTGGATGTTGCAATGGCGTGACGGGCACCTCTATGGCAGCGTCATCGACATCTTGAACCGTGCCTCGCCGTTGATGCTGGTCGCGTTGGGCATGACCTTGGTCATCGCCACGCGCGGCATCGACATTTCGGTGGGCGCCACGGTGGCTATCAGTGCTGCGGTAGCGGCATTGATGGTGGGCGGAAAACTGGTGATCACCGATGGGGTGGCCCAGCATGTCAGCCGCTTTCCGATGTGGTTGGCGATTGGGTGTGCGCTGCTCACGGCGCTGGCCTGCGGGCTGTGGAACGGCGTGCTGGTCGCCAAGATTGGCCTGCAGCCCATCATCGCGACGCTGATCTTGATGGTTGCAGGGCGCGGTGTGGCCCAGCTCCTGACGGACGGACAAATCGTCACGGTGTACTACGCACCCTATTTTTTCATTGGCAGCGGTTACCTGTGGGGTCTGCCGTTTGCATTGTTCATCGCAGGGTTTGTGTACCTGGTGATGCATTTGGCGGTTACCCGCACAGCGCTAGGACTTTTCATCCAGGCCATCGGTATCAATCCTGCGGCGGCGCGGCTGGCCGGTGTGCGTGAGCGATTGATCAGTATCTGCGTGTATGCGTTTTGCGGACTTACGGCCGGTGCCGCAGGCCTGATCATCAGCTCCAACGTGAAGAGTGCCGACGGCAATAACGCGGGCAACTTGCTGGAATTGGACGCCATTCTGGCGGTCACGCTGGGCGGCACCTTGTTGACCGGCGGACGCTTCAGTCTGGCAGGGAGCCTGATTGGTGCGCTCATTATTCAGACACTGACCTCCACGATTTATTCCATCGGCGTACCGCCTGAGATCAACCTCGTGGTGAAGGCCGCTGTTGTGTTTGTCGTCATGTTGATGCAGTCGGCGGAATTTCGCCGCGCTGTGCGCGGATGGGTGATGCGCCCAAGCGCAGGGAGCAAAGCATGAAGTTGGCGACTAAATACATTCCCTTGGCGGCGACCGTGTCGCTGTTCGCTGTGATGTCAGCGTTTGGTTCGTTGTCCTACAACGGATTTTTCTCGGCACAGGTGTTTTTGAACCTGCTGGTCGACAACGCATTTTTGGTGGTCGTCGCGGTGGGCATGACCTTTGTCATTCTGTCCGGGGGCATCGACCTCTCGGTGGGTTCGGTGGTGGCACTCAGCACTATCGTGCTGGCGAAACTGGTGGAGCATTGGCACTGGCATCTTGCGGTGGCCATACCGCTGGTGCTGTGCATGGGAGCACTGTTTGGCGCCTTCATGGGCTGGCTCATTCAACGCTTTCGCCTGCAGCCCTTCATCGTCACTTTGGCGGGTATGTTCTTGGCGCGTGGGTTGTGCTACCTGATCAGCATTGATTCGATCAGCATCACCGACGCAGCCTATACGGTGCTGGCGCAAACGCGGATCCACTTGTGGGCGGACGGCCCCATGCTGTCCATCAGTGCCATCCTGGCGCTGGTGGTGTTGGCGGTGGCTGTGTTCCTGGCGCACTGCACCCAGTTTGGCCGCACCGTGTATGCCATTGGTGGTTCAGAGCACTCGGCGGTGCTGATGGGGCTTCCCGTGGCACGAACCAATGTGGCGGTGTATGCGTTGAGCGGGTTCTGCGCCGCCTTGGGGGGCGTCGTTTTCACCTTCTACATGCTGTCGGGCTATGGCTTGCATGCCGTGGGCCTGGAGCTTGATGCGATTGCGGCCGTGGTCATCGGCGGCACTTTGCTGAGTGGCGGTGTGGGGTACATGTTGGGCACCCTGTTTGGTGTGTTGACATTGGGGATCATCCAAACCCTCATCATGTTTGATGGGTCACTCAGTTCCTGGTGGACGCGCATCGTGATTGGTGCACTGCTGTTTGTGTTCTGCGTGTTGCAGCGCGTGTTTGAAGCAAGAAAAAAATAACCATGCGTTTGCCCATTCTCTGGTTTCTGCGTTTGCCGCTGGGTGCCAAGATTGGGTTGCCGCCTGCGTTCGCGACCATCTGTTTGCTGGTGATCTCGGGCATTGCCTGGTTTGCCAACAGCGGCCTGTCGCGCGAGCTGCACCAGGTGGCCGACCAGGGCATGGTCAACATCGACCAGGCGCATCGCTACGAATCGGCCCTGCAAGAGTTGCAGCTGGGCGCCACCCAGGTGGTGGCTGCGTTAGCCTTGCAACGTGATGCCCCCATCCTGGATTCCATGAAGGCCCGGTTGGGCGGCAAGTTGGCGGAGTTTGAGAAAACCATCGTCTCGGCCACCCAGGCTGTGGGCACCCCCGCGCCGGATTCTGCGGAGAGCGAGCTGGCGGATGACCTGCAAGCCATCACCGAGTCCGTGGCGACCTACCGCGCCAGCTATGACAAGGTGTTTGCTGTGCCCGCGGGGGACGCCACTGCGGCGGGCAATGCGCTGTCCATGCTCAACGATGCGCACCGTGTTGCGGCGGACAAGGTCGCGATCCTGTTGAGCCGTGAGGCAAGTGCGGCCCAGCAGTCCCTGGACAAAGGCGACGCCTTGGCCACGCTGAACGTGCGGTTGATCGTGGGTTGTGTGTCGCTGTCAGTGTTGTTGTCCACACTCATCAGCTGGCTTTGCAGCCGCTACCTGACGCAGCTGCTGCGCCAGGGCGGTGCCATTGCGGCCGCGCTGGAACGTGGCAATTTGACGCTGCGTGCCGATGTGGAGCCCCATGATGTGGCAGGCCGCACGGTGCGCGCACTGTCCGATGTGTCCACCAACCTGAGCCGTTTGGTGACCGAGGTGCGCGATGCGGCCACGCAGGTGGAGTTGGCGTCGCGGGAGATTGAGGCCGGCAACCACGACCTGTCCCACCGCACCGAACAACAGGCCAGCATTCTCGAGGAAACGGCCGCCTCCATGGAGGACCTAAGCGCCACGGTGACCCGCAATGCGGGGAATGTGCAGCAGGCCAACCAATTGGCGATGACGGCATCGGCCGTCGCCACCCGCGGCGGCGAGGTGGTGCACCAGGTGGTGGAGACCATGAAGGGCATCAATGCGTCCAGCCGCAAGATCGCGGACATCATCAGCGTGATCGATGGCATTGCCTTTCAGACCAATATTCTGGCGCTGAATGCGGCGGTGGAAGCCGCGCGTGCCGGCGAACAGGGCCGTGGTTTTGCGGTGGTGGCGTCCGAGGTGCGGTCCCTGGCCGGCCGCAGTGCCGAGGCGGCTAAGGAAATCAAGCAACTGATCCACGCGAGTGTGGAGCGGGTGGACGCCGGCTCGGCGCTGGTGGACCAGGCCGGTGCCACGATGACCGAGGTGGTCAGCGCCATCCGCCGCGCCACGGAAATCATGGGCGAGATCAGTGCCGCCAGCGCAGAACAGAACGACGGCGTGCGGCAGGTGGGCGAAGCCGTGACCGAGATGGACCGCACCACGCAGCAAAACGCCGCGCTGGTGGAGCAAATGGCTGCCGCTGCCAGCGCTCTGAAAAGCCAGGCCACCGGCTTGGTGCAGATCGTGGCGGTGTTCAAGCTGGGTTGACCTTGCATGCACAATAGGCCTATAGCCCGCGTAGTAATTGCGCAGATAGCTCCTGAAACTATAGCAATTTAGATCGAGATCTCACATGCAATACAGACCCCTTGGCCGTACCGGCTGGAACATTTCGACCGTGAGCTTCGGCGCCTGGGCCATTGGCGGCACTTGGGGCGCGGTAGACGACAGCGACTCCATGGCCGCGCTGCACCGCGCGCTGGACCTGGGCGTGAACTTCTTTGACACCGCCGACGTGTATGGAGACGGCCGCAGCGAGCGCCTGCTGGCCCGCCTGCGCAAGGAGCGCAGCGAACCGTTTTACGTGGCCACCAAGGCTGGCCGCAGGCTCGATCCGCATGTGGCGGCAGGCTTCACGCGTGCCAACCTGACTGCGTTTGTCGAACGCAGCCTGCAAAACCTGAACACCGAAGCCATTGACCTGCTGCAACTGCACTGCCCGCCGACCGAGGTGTTCTACATGCCCGAGGTATTCGGTGTGCTGGACGACCTGGTGCAAGCTGGCAAGCTGCGCCACTACGGCGTGAGCGTGGAGAAGGTGGAAGAGGCGCTCAAGGCCATTGAATACCCCGGGGTGCAAAGCGTGCAGATCATTTACAACCTGTTCCGCCAGCGCCCAGCCGAGCTGCTGTTTGAGCAGACGCAAAAGCGCGGCGTGGGCATCCTGGCGCGCCTGCCGCTGTCCAGCGGGCTGCTCAGTGGCAAGATGACGGCGCAAAGTACCTTTGGCGCCGACGACCACCGTGGTTTCAACCGCGAGGGCGCGGCCTTCGACAAGGGCGAGACCTTCTCGGGGCTGGACTACAACGTCGGCCTGCAAGCCGTGGAAGCCATGCGCCCTCTGGTGCCCGCGGGCCAGAGCATGGCGCAAATGGCGCTGCGCTGGATCCAGATGCACCCGGCCGTGACCTGCACCATCCCCGGCGGCAAGAACCCCACGCAGGTGGCTGACAACGTGGCTGCTGCCGACCTGCCGCCAATCAGCGACGCCACCATGCAGGCGCTGGCCGATGTGTACGGGCGCTACGCCAAACCGCTGGTGCACCAGCGCTGGTAGGTCTTCAGTGCGCGTTTAGCGCACCAGCAGCACCGGCACCTTGCAGTGGGCCAACACCTGGGTGGTGACGGAGCCCATCACCAGGTTGGCCAATGCGCTGTGGCCGTGGGTGCCCATGACCAGCAGGTCAAACTTGCCGCTGTCGGCGGTCTTTGCAATCAGGCTGCCCGCAGGGCCCACCTTCCAGCTGGTCTTGGCGTCGATGCCGTGGCGCAGCAGGAATTTGGCAATCGGTGCCAGCACCTTCTCGCTTTCCTCCGCGTAGTAGCTCTCCACTACGGCCTTGTCCACCATGGCGCGGGCCCGTGCGGGAAGGGCCGCCGCCGCGGTGAACACGGTGTAGTCGTGGTCCGCCGATAGCAGGGCCTCATGGGTGCTGAGGTAGGCGAGCATTTTTTTGCTATACGTGCTGCCGTCCACGGCCAATAAGATTTTCATGTGTCCGCTCCCCAGTGTAAAAATGCCACTGTAGTGCGGCCTTCTGCCAGGGGTCTGTGCTACATCAAACAGTACAAAAATAGAGGAAGGAGCAGGCATGCCGCAACCGGTCAATCCAACACGTCGCCATTTCGTGTGCACCCTGGGCGCCTTGGCCCTGCCGTGGGCAGCCCCCGCGTCATCTGCGACGGCTCCGCCGCTGATGCTGGCTAAGTCCTACGACGGCCGCAGCGATCCGACGGGCTTTTGGGTCAGCGAGAAATACGACGGCGTGCGCGGCTACTGGGACGGTCAGCGCTTGCTGACGCGTGCGGGCAATCCGATAGCCGCGCCGGCTTGGTTTATCGCCGGTTGGCCTGCAAGCGCCATGGAGGGCGAGCTATGGGCCGGGCGCGGCCAGTTCAGCCAGGCCGTGTCCACAGTGCGCCAGCAAACGCCGGACGATGCGGCTTGGCGCGCACTGCGCTTCATGGTGTTTGACCTGCCGGCAGAAGCCGGCACGTTCAACGAGCGCCTGCCGGTGTTGCGGGCCCGCGTGGCGCAACTGGGCCAGGCCTGGGTGCAGGCCGTGGAGCAGACACCCGCCGCCACCGTGCAGTCCCTACAAACCCGCCTGGCGGAGACCGTGCGTGCGGGTGGCGAGGGGCTGGTGCTGCACCGTGGCAGCGCCCTCTACACCGCCCAGCGCAGTGACGACCTGCGCAAGTTCAAACCGTTTGACGACGCGGAGGCGCGCGTCGTCGGCCATGTGGCGGGCACTGGCAAGCACGCGGGGCGTTTGGGGGCCTTGTGGCTGGAGCAACCCGCCCGTGACGCGCAACCGGCGCAACGTTTCAAGTTGGGCACAGGCTTTAGCGATGCCCAGCGCCAGGATCCACCGCCCGTGGGCAGCTGGGTCACCTACCGCTACCGCGGTGTGACGGACAAGGGCGTGCCGCGCTTTGCCAGCTTTCTCCGCGTGGCAGTAGATTCGGCGCTCCTGATTTGATAGCTGCTAGCGGACTACTTACGAGGGCTGGCGGCCAATTTCAATCAAAAGCTCGGGCTGGTAGCCCACCTGTTCGTTCTTGCGCGCATAGCCCAGCGGGTTGGCCATCACCCGGCAGCCACCTACGCGGTAATCGCTGGGCGCATGCAGGTGGCCATGCAGCCAGAGCTGGGCCTGGGGCAGCAGTTCGTCCAGCGCGTTGCAAAAGCCAGCGGTGCCGGGCACCAGGCCGTAGCGCGGGTCGGCGCTCAGCAGGCTGGGCGCAAAGTGGGTGATAACCACGGTGGGCCCGTCAAACGGCATAGCCAACGCGGTACGCAGCCAGGCTTGGCACACCAGCGCCTGGGCGCGCACGCCTTCGGCCAGCCAGGGCTCGCCGTTGCGCGTGCTCAGGGTTTTCTTCAGGTAGTAGTTGGCGGCGCGAAAGGCTTTGTCGCGCGCCTTGAGCTGCTGGGCCTCGGGGGCGTTCACGGCCAGCGCGTCAAAGTCGGTCCACAGCGTGGTGCCTACCAGGCGCACGCCATCCAGCACCAGGGTCTCGCGCTCCAGCCAAAGAATGCCCAGCCGCTCGCAGGTGGCGCGCAGGCGGGCGTGGGCGGCGTCAAAGTCAAAGCTGTCGTATTCATGGTTGCCGGGCACAAACACCACGGGCGTGGGCCAGCCCTGCAATGGGGAAAAGCGCGTCAGGCCGAAGTCGTTGTCCGTTAACTGCGAGCCGGTTTGGTACGAGCCCACGTCGCCCGCCAGTACCAGCAGGTCCGCGCCGGGCGTGGGGGTGGGCACCCAGTGGGGATGCACCTCCAGGTGCAGGTCAGACAGCAGTTGGATCTTCATGCGGAAAACAGGCGATCGCCCAGTTGGGTGATTTGCTGACGCAGCCAGGCGTGGGGGGCGGCAGTGTCCAGGCGCTGGTGCCACAGGGCGTCCACCTGGATGGGGGGCACGGTAAAAGGCAATTCACGGATCACCAACTGGTCCGCATAGCCCGTCACGTTGACAAAGTGGCGCGGCAGCACGGTCAGCAGGTCCGAGTGCACCACCACGCGCCCGGCGGTAAAAAACTGGTTCACCGTCAGCACCACGCGGCGCGTGCGCTTGAGGCTGCCCAGCGATTCGTCAATGAAGCCAAAGGCCCGGCCCGAAAAGCTCACCAGCATGTGGCTGGCTTCGCAAAACCGGTCCAGTGTGAGCTTGCCCTTGGTGAGCGGGTGGTCCTTGCGCATCACGCATACGTAGTCACCCACAAACAGCCGATGGTGGCGGAACGATTCGGCCGCACCGGCCTGCGCCCGTGCGGTCAGGTCCGTCAGCACGGCCGGGAAGTGACCAATGGCCAGATCGGCCGCGCCCTCGTCGAGCACACGGCGCGGGTCGCGCGTGGTCAGCGGCACCACCCGCAGCGACACGCCGGGCGCCTCGCGCGCCAGCACCTCCACCAGGTCGGGCAGGAGTTCGGCGGCGGTGGCGTCGGCCATGGTCAGCACAAAGGTGGTGGTAGCCGTAGCCGGCTCAAACACGCTGGGCGCCAGCGAGGTTTGCAGCCGCTGCAGGATTTCGCGCACGGCAGGCCACAATTCCTGGCCGCGCGGCGTGGGCTCCAGCGTGCGGCCCTTGCGTACCAGAAGCTCGTCGCCCAGTGCATCGCGCAGGCGGCGCAGCGCGTTGCTCACCGCGGGCTGGGTCAGCGCCAGCTGCTCCGCGGCCTTGGTCAGGCTGCGCTCTGCCATGACCGTGTCAAACACCTTGAGCAGGTTCAGGTCAAAGGTGCGCAGGTTGAGCGGTGGGATAGCCATGGTTGATCATAACTTTGGTGAATACTAAACATCACCAACATAAAGTTGAGTCGCATAAGGGAAAACCCTATGATTCAACCATCTTAAAGATTTAGCCCAGTGAGCATCAACCTTTTTAAGGAGCTGACCATGACAACCGTACTCTCTTCTGCCCATTTCGCATCCGCACCTGCCGTGCTGTCTGCTTCCGGCAAGACGGAAGGCTCTCGCACCCTGGCTGGCATGCTGCTGGCTGCCGTGCTGTCCGCCCTGTTGGTGGTGGCTGATCAGGTGATTGACACCTGGGCCGATGGCCACCTGTTGGTTGGCTGGGTGGCTCTGTGGACCGTAGCCTTTGCTGCCTTGGCCTTGCTGGCCCCCCCTCTGCGCAAGATGTCTTCTGTTGCCTCGGCTGTGATCATGGGCTGGGTCCGTGCAGCACAAGAACGCCGCATGGAAGAAAAAATGTGGGAATACGCCCACCGCGACCCTCGCATCATGGCCGAGCTGCAACACGCTGTGATGCGCAGCCGCAACGAAGCCTAAGCTTCCGCGCCCCACAAAAAAAGCCACCGGTTCGGTGGCTTTTTGCGTTTCGGGGCCTGGTCGGGGTACCGACTGGCCCGTCTTTCTTGTATTGCCCTTCAGGCAGCCAAACGCTGCTCTAGCTGGGCTTGGGTCTCTTCGAGTTCCTTCGGCAAATGGTAGGCCAGCTGGGTGAACAGCTCGGTGTGCAAGGCAAATTCAGCTTTCCAGTCGGCCTTGTTCAGGCTGGTCACAGAGTCAAACTGGGCTTGGCTGAAGTCCAGGCCGGTCCAGTTGATTTCAGAATACTGCGGCGCCACACCAAAGCCCGTTTCTGTGCCGGTGGCCTTGCCTTCCAGGCGGTCGATCATCCACTTCAGCACGCGCATGTTTTCGCCGTAACCGGGCCAGACGAACTTGCCATCCTCACCCTTGCGGAACCAGTTGGTCGTGAAGATCTTGGGTTGCTTGGCACCTGACGTGGCCAGCTTGGCGCCGATGTTGAGCCAGTGTTGGAAGTAGTCGCTCATGTTGTAGCCCATGAAGGGCAGCATGGCAAACGGGTCGCGGCGCACGATGCCGGCCTGGCCTGTGGCCGCAGCGGTGGTCTCGGAGCCCATGGTCGCGGCCATGTACACGCCTTCGGTCCAGCTGCGGGCCTCGGTCACCAGCGGCACGGTGGTGGAACGGCGGCCACCGAAGATGAAGGCGTCGATGGGCACGCCATTGGCATCGTCCCACTGGCTGTCCAGCGCGGGGTTGTTACCCGCGGCCACAGTGAAGCGGGCGTTGGGGTGGGCGGCCTTGGCGCCGGTTTCCTTGGCAATGGCAGGCGTCCAGTCCTTGCCTTGCCAGTCGATCAGGTGCGCGGGCAGGCCGCCGGTGTCCTTTTCCATGCCTTCCCACCACACGTCGCCGTCATCGGTCAGTGCCACGTTCGTGAAGATCACGTTCTTGTCCAGGCTGGCCATGCAGTTGGGGTTGGTGTGGAAGTTGGTGCCGGGGGCCACGCCAAAGTAACCCGCCTCGGGGTTGATGGCGTACAGCTTGCCGTCAGTACCGGGCTTGATCCAGGCGATGTCGTCACCAATGGTGGTGACCTTCCAGCCTTCAAAACCGGTGGGAGGCACCAGCATGGAGAAGTTGGTCTTGCCGCAGGCGCTGGGGAAAGCCGCTGCCACGTGGTATTTCTTGCCTTCGGGATTCGTCACGCCCAAGATGAGCATGTGCTCGGCCAGCCAGCCTTGGTCGCGGCCCATGTTCGAGGCAATGCGCAGCGCAAAACACTTCTTGCCCAAGAGCGCGTTGCCGCCGTAGCCAGAGCCGTAGCTCCAAATTTCGCGCGTCTCGGGGTAATGCACGATGTACTTGGTCTTGTTGCAGGGCCACTTCACATCGGCCTGGCCCGCTTCCAACGGCGCGCCCACGGTGTGCACGCAGGGCACAAATGCACCCTCCACACCCAATACGTCATACACGGCCTTGCCCATGCGGGTCATGATGCGCTGGTTGACCGCCACATAGGCGCTGTCAGACAGCTCAATACCGATGTGCGCAATGTGCGAGCCCAACGGGCCCATGGAGAACGGCACCACGTACATGGTGCGACCCTTCATGCAGCCGTCGAACAGGGCTTGGTTGCCATCCTTGCCAGTTTGCAGCAGAGCGCGCATCTCGGCCGGCGCCATCCAGTTGTTGGTGGGGCCGGCGTTTTCTTTCTTCTCTGAGCAGATGTAGGTGCGGTCTTCCACGCGGGCCACGTCGCTGGGGTCAGAGCAAGCCAGAAAGCTGTTGGGGCGCTTGATGGGGTTGAGTTTTTTGAAAGTGCCAGCGTTCACCAGCTGCTGGCACAGGCGCTGGTATTCCTCTTCGGAGCCATCGCACCAGTAAACATCTTTGGGTTTGCACAGGACCACCATATCGGCAACCCAGGCGATGAGTTTGGCGTTCTTGACGTAGCTGGGGGTGTTGAGGGCTGGGCCCTGCATCACGGGTGCGTTCATGAAAAGCTCCTAAGTTTGAAAATCGTCTTTTCAAAACCAAGGGCAGAGAACAGGGCGCCACAAACTTTGAGAAGACGGCTGACAAGGGTGCTTCAGACCAGAGATCTGAAGCGCTCACGCCGAATTCTATGAACGCGTACCGAAGTTACATAGCGATTACCTGAAATAACTATGCATAAATAACATTAAAGTATGCGCGCAGTGGTGGGCTCTATTCCGACCGTGAAAGATGGTGTCGGCCCGACCGTTCACAGGCGAGGTAGTCAGTGCAACAGCGAAGAGGAAGGAGGCCTAGCAGGCCTGCAGCGTGGCAGGGGCTAGCGAAAGACAGGCCGCACCGGTGAGGTTGTCGGCCGACAAGCCCGGAATGCGTGGCGCAGACCGGGCGGAAGACCTATCAGGCCATGGACACGGCGATGAAGGCCAGCAAGAACATCAGCACGCCGCCCACCAGGGGGAGCACGATGGGCATCATGGGGACGACGGCGTCCACGGGATCCGCAGCGTGGTTGTCAGAGTGGTTGTCTGGTGCAGACATGGGCAATCCTTGTGTTCTTCGTTAGGGGAGGCTGAATTTTACCCACAAGGCGCGGCGCAGACGACCCTAGCGCCGCTGTGTGGAAATTTCTGCCCAAGGCTTCCATCTTGGCCCGGACTGCGCTATCGTCATTTCAGCACGTCGCTGTGCTGGAGGCGGTTGATGGCCAAGCGTTCGCTGTTCCAGCCCCTAGGTGGGCATCTCATTCCCTCGCCGGGCCTGCAAGAAGCGCCGGTGTTGGATTTGATGTGCTCACACTTTGTGCTCACCCTTGCCGCACGACAGGGCGCCAGTTTCAATGTTCGGCGCGATTTCAATGGCGTGGTGGGTCTGGCCGGGCGCCATCTGGTCTGGCCGGTGTCGGTGCTGGGGCGCCTGCGTGAGTTTCTGGCACGTCGCTGCCAGGGCAACGAGCTCTGGCGCGGCCACGAAGCACTGGACGCCAGCGAGTTCCTGGCCCGTTACGGTGTCTGGTGCGGCCCCTACGACGAAGCCACGGTGTTTTTCTTTCTGGACGAATACGCCAAAGACCAGCCCAAGGACCTGATCAGCCTGCTGTCTGTCACTGGCGAATGGCTGAGCCACGCGCTCAAGAAGCAGTCCACGCTGGTAGAAAAGAATATCAATGCGCTGGCCGGCCTGTTGCAGCTCAACAAGGCGGAGCGCGCGCTGCTGCTGTACGGCACGCTGGCGCGCTACCAGCGGGACATGCGCAGCATCCTGGTCGAATTCAAGGTGAACAACGCGCCCGAGGCCTACGCCGCCATTGCTGAAGTAGCGGGCGTGAGCGCGCAGGAGTTGGGTGAGGCTCTGCGGGTCGGCTCGCGGCTGGAGCGCATCGGCTTGGTGGAGAACCTGATCTCCGAGCACAACATCACCGACCTGGCGGACTTGATGAAGGTCAGCGAGAAGCTGCCTCCGGTACTGATGCGCCACTACCGCGATCAGGCTGAGCTGATGGCGGTGTTCACTCGGCTCTCTACCAAAAGCGCGCTGTGCCTGCAGGATTTCGATTTTGTCAGCGAAGACGCCTCGGTCATGTGCAACCTGCTGGCCAATGCGGTAGCGCGCAGGGAGGTGGGCATCAATGTGTTGCTCTACGGCCCCCCGGGTACCGGCAAGACCGAGCTCGCCAAGGTGGTGGCGCAGCACGCGGGGCTGGAGCTGTTTGAGGTGGAATATGCCGACCGCGATGGCAATTCCCTGAGTGGGCGCGACCGTTACCGCTCGCTCCAGATCGCGCAGGTATTCCTCAAAGGCAGCGCCCAGGCGGCGCTGCTGTTTGACGAGGTGGAGGATGTGTTTCCTCCTTTGTCCAACGAGGCTGCCCACCTGATTGCCCGGGCCGATGCCTCGGCCGCCCCGGCCAGTGGCAGCGTGAGCGGCAAGGCTTGGGTGAACCAGATATTGGAGTCCAACGTGGTGCCCACGCTGTGGGTGACCAACCGCATTGAGCAGATTGACCCAGCCTTCCGCCGCCGCTTTGCCTACCACCTGGAGCTCAAATCGCCGCCGCCCGGTGCGCGCGAAGGCTTGGTACGCAAGACGCTCGAGGGCGTGCAGGTGTCGGACGCTTTTGTGGCCCGGCTCACCAGCCGCAAGGGACTGACCCCAGCGCAAATTCGCACCGCAGTGCGCTTTGCTGGCCTGGCCCGCAGCCCGGGGGCTGTGCAACCAATGGCTGAGGCGGACTCGGCGGGGCTGGAGGCCCTGATTGAGCGGCAGCTCAAAAATGCCGACCTGGCGCTAGGCAACCCTGCCGCCGTCGCCGCCGTGCCCACGGCACTGAGCCAGTACCAGCTCAGCCACCTGAATGTGGAGTCGCGCTTTGAGGTGCCGCGCATCGTGCAGGCGCTGCACACCCGTGGCCACGGCACGCTGTGTTTCTATGGCCCTCCGGGCACGGGCAAGACCGCCCTGGCCGAGCACTTGGCGCAGGCGCTCAACAAGCCACTGATGATGCGCCAGGCCAGCGACTTGATGAGCAAGTACATCGGAGAAACCGAGCACAACATGGCTGCCATGTTTCGTGAGGCGGAGTCCGAAGGGGCGATCTTGCTGCTGGACGAAGCAGATAGTTTTCTGCAGGACCGGCGCGGCGCCCAACGCAGCTACGAGGTGACGGAGGTCAACGAGATGCTGCAGGGCATGGAGCGGTTCCGGGGCATTTTTGTCTGCACCACCAACCTCATGGACCGGATTGACCAAGCCGCGCTGCGGCGCTTCACCTTCAAGATCCAGTTCAAGCCCTTGTCTGCGGTACAGCGGACGACCGTGTTTGTGACGGAAGCCTGCACTGATGGCGCCCAGCGCCTGACACCGGCCATGGTCAGCCGCCTGGCCGGGCTGGACCAGCTGTGCCTGGGAGATTTTGCAGCTGTCAAGCGCCAGGCCATGATTCTGGACGCGAGCCTGAGCCCCGAGGAGTTCTTGGAGCAGCTGGAGGCTGAGCACCGCATCAAGCCCGAGGTGCGGGAGAACCGGGGCATGGGCTTTCTGCCGTAACTCCCCCGTAATTTTTTGTCCCGCCTGTCAACCGCCCCATACGCTCGTGCGTAATAGGCACAGGCGGGTACTGAATTTCCCCAGTTCGTTGGAACGTTGACTGGTGGTCGGTATCTATTTCTCTTCTTTTGCACTGTATATATGCACAGAGATACGATTCAAGTACCTGAAAAAGGTACTTACAAGTGGCAGCTGTTTGACTACTGGTCTGGCGAATTCCGCCAAACCCATGCGGACCACTCGGCGTACATTGCCCTGAACTTTGCCGGCGCGCTCGAAGCCTGCCGCACCAAGTTCCAGGCTCTGATGCAGCACCACCGCGCCAAGGCCGCCGACGCAACCTGCTCGGCCCGCCACATGCGCGCTATCGAACGCCTGCAAAACACCATGTCCGGCGCCGCCATGGCGTACGAAAGCGGCTTCCGCCGCCACTAAGCCCCTGCGCTGGGCCGGCCTTGGGCGCATGCCCCAGCGCCGGCCTTTTTATTCCAGCGCCACCACCCTCAGCACATCGCTGGCATAGGCTTCCAGTTTTTTCGCGCCTATGCCGCTGATGCCCTGCAGGTCTTCCAGGCTCTGGGGTGCCCGCTGCGCAATCGCCGCCAGCGTGGCGTCATGAAAAATCACATAGGCGGGCAGGTTGTGTTCCTTGGCTACCTCGGCGCGCCAGGCCTTCAGGGCCGAATAGCGCAGCAGGCCTTCGCTGTCCAGATTGATCGGCGCCTTGACCACGGCACCCAGGCGCGGATTGCGCCGGCTCTTGCGGTCGGCAGGCGCCGACACAGATTCCCGCAAACTCACGGGCACCTCGCCTTTGAGCACCGCCCGCGATTCGGCCGTGAGCTGCATGGTGTTGAACTCGCCCTGCACCGCCACCGCGCCCATGGCAATCAGCTGGCGCAGCACGCCACGCAGCTGCAGCTCCGAAAAATCTGTCCCCACGCCAAAGGTGCTTAGGCTGGCGTGGCCGTACTGCGTGACTTTCTCCGTCGTTTTGCCGCGCACGATGTCCATCAGGTGCCCGGCACCAAAGCTCACGCCACTCATCTGCTGGATACGGTAGATGGTGGACAGCAGCTTGCGTGCGGCGTCCGTGCCGTCCCACACGGCGGGCGGGTTCAGGCAGTTGTCGCAATTGCCACAGGGCTGGCTTGCCTCGCCAAAGTAGCCCAGCAGCCGCACCCGGCGGCAGTCCGTGGCCTCGGCCAGGCCCAGCAGGGCGTCGAGCTTGCCGCGCATCACCTGCTTGAATTCTTCGCCAGCCGGGCTCTCATCAATCATGCGCCGCTGGTTCACCACGTCCTGCAGGCCGTAGGCCATCCAGGCGTCGGCGGCCAGGCCGTCGCGGCCAGCGCGGCCGGTTTCCTGGTAATAGCCTTCGATGTTCTTGGGCATGTCGCGGTGGGCCACAAAGCGCACGTCGGGCTTGTCGATACCCATGCCAAAGGCGATGGTGGCCACCATCACGATGCCTTCTTCGCGCAGAAACCGGTCCTGGTGGGTTTGGCGCACTTTGGCGTCCAGGCCCGCGTGGTAGGGCAGGGCCTTGATGCCTGCGTCCACCAGTGTCTGCGCCATGTCTTCCACTTTTTTGCGGCTCTGGCAGTAGACGATGCCAGCTTCGCCCTCGTGCTCACGCTCGATAAAGCGCAGCAGCTGCAGCGTGGAGTCTTTCTTTTCGACGATGGTGTAGCGAATGTTGGGCCGGTCAAAGCTGCTCACAAACGCGCGCGCGTCTTCCAGTTGCAGCCGTTCCAGGATGTCGGCGCGCGTCAGGTCGTCGGCCGTGGCAGTCAGTGCGATGCGGGGAATGCCCGGGTAGCGCTCGTGCAGCACCGTCAGGTTGCGGTAGTCGGGCCGGAAGTCGTGGCCCCACTGGCTTACGCAATGTGCCTCATCAATGGCGAATAGGCTGAGCTTGCCGCGCTCGAACAATGAATCCAGCAGCGCCAGAAAGCGGGCGTTGTTGACCCGCTCCGGTGCGGCGTAGAGCAGGGTGATCTCGCCGCGCAGCAGTTGCTGCTCGATCTGGTAGGCCTCGTCGCTGCTGAGGGTGGAGTTCAGGAAGGCGGCGCTCACACCCGCTTCGTGCAGCGCGCCCACTTGGTCGTGCATCAGCGCGATCAGCGGCGAGATGACCAGCGTGGCGCCTTGTCCGGCCTGCTGGCGGACAATGGCTGGCACCTGGTAGCACAGGCTCTTGCCGCCGCCCGTGGGCATGAGTACCAAGGCGTCGCCGCCATCCGCCACATGCTCCACGATGGCCTGCTGCGGGCCGCGGAAGGCGTCGTAGCCGAACACGGTGCGCAGAATGTCGCTGCAGGCGTCCAGGGTGGTGCTGGAAGAGGATGTGTCTGCTATCAAAATGGGAGCTATTGGCGCAGTGGTTACGGGGGCTAGAGCACTAAAACATTCAAAACCCAGGCTTCGCCGGTGCGCGGCGCCGGAGGAAGGGTGATTCTCCTATTGTCGGGCAAGCCTGTCGCTACACTTGAACCCATGATCGACCAGCCCATCGTGCTCGACACCCAGTTGCAAACCAAGGCCTTGT
Source organism: Rhodoferax saidenbachensis (assembly GCF_031457975.1). Classification (GTDB taxonomy): domain Bacteria; phylum Pseudomonadota; class Gammaproteobacteria; order Burkholderiales; family Burkholderiaceae_C; genus Allorhodoferax; species Allorhodoferax saidenbachensis_A. The sequence continues at coordinate 273,448 of NZ_JAVDXO010000004.1, read as the reverse complement.
TGCAGCTGTGCAAGCGGCTGGAACGCGCTTGGACCCTGCCCGACATTCTGGCCGCCGTGGCGCCTGTGGTGGAAGACGTTTTGGGCTACGCCCACGCCTGGCTGGCTTTGATAGGCGACCGCCCCGGGTTTGTGTCTGTCATCAGCCAGGCCACGTCCGATGCGGACTACCGGCAACTGCATGCCAAGGCACAGACCATGGACATTCCCATTGCGGGCGACCGCATGCTGGAGGAAATCCTGGCGGCCGACCACGTGGTGGTGGTCAACGACGCACGGACTGACCCGCGCACCAACAAAGAGGTAGTGGCGCAGCTGCACAACCGCACCATCATCAATGTGCCGCTGCTGCTGGCAGATGAGCGTCTGGGCGCTGTGGGTATTGGTACCTTTGGCGATGGGGAGGGCGTGCGACCCCCGGCCGATTGGCAGATCGATTTCATGCAAGCGCTGGCCGGCCACGTGGCTGTGGCGCTGGACCGGGTGCGCTTCATGCAGGCGCGCAAGTTTGCCGAAGACGCGCTGTACCAAGAGAAAGAACGCCTGCAGGTCACCCTGCACTCCATCAGCGACGCGGTGATCACCACCAATGCCGAAGGCGAGTTGCTCTACATCAACCCCGTGGCCGAGGCGCTGACGGGCTGGACGCTGGCGGGCGCTGTGGGGCGCCCTTACCGGACGGTGTTCAACTTGAGCACCGCCGAAGCGGCGGCGCCTCGCGCGGATCTGGTGGCCGATGCCATCGCGGCGGCGGAAACCCACCGCTATCCCCAGCTCAGCCTGGCGCACCGCCTGGAGGGCACTTTGCTGGTCGAGGCCGCGGTCTCGCCCATCCGCGACGCCGATGGCGAGGTGCAGGGCGCGGTGCTGGTGTTCCGCGATGTAACCGAGCAGCGCCGCCTGAGCCAGGAAATGGCCTTTCAGGCCACACACGATGAATTGACGGGACTGGGCAACCGGCGCGCCTTTGAACAGGCGCTGGCCGAGTGCTTTGACCGCACACGCGACCAGGACCAGCGCCACGTGGTCTGCTACCTGGACCTGGACGAATTCAAGGTGGTGAACGACACCTGCGGCCACACGGCGGGCGACGAGCTGCTGCGCCAGACCGCACAGCTGTTCTCGGAGGTGCTGCGCGAGGAAGACCACCTGTGCCGCATAGGTGGGGACGAGTTCGGCATCATCCTGACCCACCAGACCGTGGCCCAGGCCCTGCGCGTGGCAGAGCGCCTGCAGCTGAGCCTGGCGGCCTACCGCTTTACCTGGCGCGACCAGAGTTTTGGCGTGGGCGTGAGTGTGGGCATGGTGGTGCTGGATGCGCAGAGCGAAAGCGTGGGCGCACTCTTGCAGGCCGCCGACAGCGCCTGCTACGTGGCCAAGGATTCAGGCCGTGGCCGCATCCACGTCTATGCGAGTGATGACCCGGCGCTGGCGCAGCGTTATGGCGTGATGGAGTGGGTCAGCCGCATCGAGCGTGCGCTGCAAGAAGACCGCTTCGTGCTCTACGGCCAGCCCATCGTGCCGATCAACCCCGGCCCCGCGGTGGGGCTGCACTGCGAATTTTTGCTGCGCCTGCGGGACGAGGCGGGCGCGCTGGTGCTGCCAGGTCAGTTCATGCCTGCGGTGGAGCGCTACCACCTCGCCGCCCGCGTGGACCGCTGGGTGGTGACGCACGCGCTGCAGTGGATGGTGGCGCACCAGGACCACATCGACCAGTGCTCGATCAACCTGTCGGGTCAGTCGCTGGGCGACGAGGTGTTCATGGCCTTTGTGCTGGACACGCTGGCCCACACGCCCTTGCCGTGCCGCAAGCTGTGCTTTGAGATCACGGAGACCGCCGCCATCAGCAACTTGCACACGGCGAAGCATTTCATCGACACCCTGCGCCAGCTGGGCTGCAAGCTGTCACTGGACGACTTTGGCAGTGGCCTGTCGTCTTTTGCCTATTTGCGCAACCTGCCGGTGGACGAACTCAAGATCGACGGCCAGTTTGTGCGCGACATTGTCACCGACCCCATCAGCTTGGCCATGGTGAAGTCCATCCACGAGATTGGCTGCCTCATGGACAAGAAAACCGTGGCCGAGTTTGTCGAGAGTCCGGCCATTCTGGCGCTGCTGCGTAGCTTTGGCGTGCACTATGCCCAAGGCTATGCGGTGGGCTACCCCATGCCGCTGGACGCATTGCTGGCGCAGCACCTGGGCCAGGCCTAAGACCATGTAGCCTTCACGGCCGCTGCGTTGTGAATTAAAATAGGCAAATCCCAAGGGGCGCTGCAGCTGGCGCCTGCCCTCATGACAGACAGGCAGGCTTCCGGTCAGGCTTGGGACTCCCAACTGCGCTCACTTGTTTAAAACCACACAGTGAGCCGCATCCATGAAGCCCATCACCTACACCCGCGCACAAGCCCTGCCAGGCATTCTGGAGAAGCGCATTGCCATTCTGGACGGCGCCATGGGCACCATGATCCAGCGCTTCAAGCTGGGCGAGGCGCAGTACCGCGGCGAGGGCTATGCCGGCCCCGGCAGCCAGGGCGACCGTTTCAAGGACTTCCACAAAGACGTCAAAGGCAACAACGAATTGCTGAGCCTGACCCGGCCTGATGTGATCAGCGATATCCACGAGCGCTACCTGGCCGCCGGTGCCGACCTGATCGAAACCAACACCTTTGGCGCCACCACCGTGGCCCAGGCCGACTACGACATGGCCGACCTGGCTATCGAGATGAACCTGGTGTCCGCCAAGCTGGCCCGCGCCGCCTGCGACAAGTACAGCACGCCCGACAAGCCCCGTTTTGTCGCTGGCGCCCTGGGCCCCACGCCCAAGACGGCCAGCATCAGCCCCGACGTGAACGATCCCGGCGCGCGCAATGTGACGTTTGAAGAACTGCGCGCCGCCTACTACGACCAGACCAAAGCGCTGGTGGAAGGCGGCAGCGATGTGATTTTGGTGGAAACCATCTTCGACACGCTCAACGCCAAGGCCGCGCTGTTTGCCGTGGACGAGTACTTCGAAGCCAGCGGCGAGCGCCTGCCCATCATCATCAGCGGCACGGTGACCGATGCGTCGGGCCGCATTTTGAGTGGACAGACCGTTACCGCCTTCTGGCACAGCGTGCGCCATGCGCAGCCGCTGGCCATTGGCCTGAACTGCGCGCTGGGTGCGGCGTTGATGCGTCCGTATATCCAAGAGCTGAACAAGGTGGCACCCGATACCTTCATCAGCTGCTACCCCAACGCCGGCCTGCCCAACCCCATGAGCGACACCGGCTTTGACGAAACCCCGGACGTAACCAGCCGCCTGGTGCGCGAGTTTGCGGAGGAGGGGCTGGTCAACATCGTGGGTGGCTGCTGCGGCACCACACCCGACCACATTGGCGCCATTGCCCATGCGGTGAACCCCATTGCCGCGCGCAGCGTGCAACGCAATTTCTTCTACAAAGAGGCAGCCTGAGATGAAAAAAGTCACCTGGGGCGTGCTCAGCACTGCCAAGATCGGTATGGAGAAGGTCACCCCCGCGCTCATGCGTAGCCAATGGTGCGATGTGCAGGCCATTGCCTCGCGCAACCTGCCCAGCGCACGGGCTGCAGCCGATAAATTGGGTATTCCCAAAGCCTATGGATCGTACGAAGAGCTGCTGGCCGACCCTGCCATTGAGGCCATCTACAACCCGCTGCCCAACGACCTGCACGTGCCCATGACGCTGGCCGCCGCGCGTGCGGGCAAGCATGTGCTGTGCGAGAAACCGATTGCGCTGAATGCCAATGAAGCCGCGCAGCTGCGTGAGGTGGCGGGCAAGGTGCACATCATGGAAGCCTTCATGGTGCGTTTTCACCCGCAGTGGCTGCGCACGCGCGAATTGGTGCAGAGTGGCGCGCTGGGCGAGCTGCGCACGGTGCAGGCGTGGTTCTCGTACTTCAACCGCAACGCGGGCAACATCCGTAACGACGCGAGCAAAGGCGGTGGTGCCTTGATGGACATCGGCTGCTACCCGATCGTGGCGGGGCGGTTTTTGTTTGGAGCGGAGCCGGTGCGTGTGATGGCCTTGGCCGATATGGACCCAGACTTCGGTGTGGACCGTGGGTTCAGTGCCCTATTGGATTTTGGCAACGGCCGTCGCCTGGACTTCACCGTGTCCATGCAAACCACGCCTTATCAACGGGTGCACGCCATTGGCACCGAGAAACGGGTGGAGATCGAAATCCCCTTCAACGCGCCCCAGGGCCAAGAGACACGCATTTTTGTGGACGATGGCAAGGTGCCGGGTGGTGCCTCCGCCCTCACCGAAACCTTCGCCGCCTGCGACCAGTACAGCCTGGAGGGTGATGCCTTTTCGCTGGCCATCCGTGGCGTGCAGCCGCTGCACTACGGTGTGGAAGACGCCATTCAGAACATGCGCATCATCGACGCGCTGTTTGCCTCGCAGGCCAGCGGCCGCTGGGAATCGGTCTAGGCCGCCATACACACTATTAGAGGCCTTTTATGCCCCAAGCCACCGCCAATACTGCGCCAGTAGCTACCAAAAATGTAGCGCCCATGATGCTCTCCGGTCTGGAGCCGGTCCTGATCGACAGCAGCAGCCTGTTCGTCAACGTGGGTGAGCGCACCAACGTCACCGGCTCCAAGGCCTTTGCCCGCATGATCCTGAACGGGCAGTTCGAAGAAGCGCTGGCCGTGGCGCGCCAGCAGGTGGAAAACGGTGCGCAGATCATCGACATCAACATGGACGAGGCCATGCTGGACAGCCAGGCCGCCATGGTGCGCTTCCTGAACCTGATCGCGTCTGAGCCCGATATTTCGCGGGTACCCATCATGATCGACAGCTCCAAGTGGAGCGTGATCGAGGCCGGCCTGCGCTGCGTGCAGGGTAAGGCAGTGGTCAATTCCATCAGCATGAAGGAGGGCGTGGACGCCTTCAAGCACCAGGCCAAGCTGCTGCGCCGCTATGGTGCGGCCGCCGTGGTCATGGCCTTTGACGAAAAAGGCCAGGCCGACACCTACGAGCGCAAGGTGGAGATTTGCGAACGCGCCTACCGCATCCTGGTGGACGAGATCGACTTCCCGGCGGAAGACATCATTTTCGACCCCAACATCTTCGCCATTGCCACCGGCATTGAAGAGCACAACAACTACGCGGTGGACTTTATCAACGCGACGCGCTGGATCAAGGACAACCTGCCGGGTGCCAAAGTCTCGGGCGGCGTGTCCAACGTGTCGTTCAGCTTCCGCGGGAACGACCCGGTGCGCGAGGCCATCCACACCGTGTTCCTGTACCACGCCATCAAGGCGGGTATGGACATGGGCATTGTGAACGCCGGCATGGTCGGTGTGTACGACGACCTGGAGCCCGTGCTGCGCGAGCGTGTAGAAGACGTGGTGCTGAACCGACGCGACGACGCGGGCGAGCGTCTGGTGGAAATTGCCGAGACGGCCAAGAGCGGCGCCAAGGACGAAAGCAAGAAGCTGGAGTGGCGCGGCACGCCCGAGGCGCCTGCGTCGGTGGGCCAGCGCCTGAGTCATGCCCTGGTGCATGGCATCACCGACTTCATCACCCAGGACACCGAAGAGGCCTACCAAAATGTGCTGGCCAAGGGCGGCCGCCCGCTGCATGTGATCGAAGGCCCGCTCATGGACGGCATGAACGTGGTGGGTGACCTGTTCGGCCAGGGCAAGATGTTCCTGCCCCAGGTGGTGAAGAGCGCACGCGTGATGAAGAGCGCCGTGGCGCACCTGCTGCCTTATATCGAGGCCGAGAAGCTGGCCATGGTGGAAGCCGGTGGTGAAGCCAAGGCCAAGGGCAAGATCGTCATCGCCACCGTGAAGGGCGACGTGCACGACATTGGCAAGAACATCGTCACCGTGGTTTTGCAGTGCAACAACTTCGACGTGGTCAACATGGGCGTGATGGTGCCCTGCCACGAGATTCTGGCGCGCGCCAAGATCGAGGGTGCCGACATCATCGGCCTGTCTGGCCTGATCACGCCCAGCCTGGAAGAGATGCAGTACGTGGCTGGCGAGATGCAGAAGGACGACTACTTCCGCATCAAGAAAATACCGCTGCTCATTGGCGGCGCCACCACCAGCCGTGTGCACACGGCGGTGAAGATTTCGCCGCACTATGAGGGGCCGGTGGTTTACGTGCCCGATGCCTCGCGCAGCGTGAGTGTGGCGCAAAGCCTGTTGAGCGACAGCGCCACCAAGTACATCGACGAGCTCAACTCTGACTACGACAAGGTGCGCCACCAGCACGCCAACAAAAAACAGATTCCGCTGTGGCCCCTGGCCAAGGCGCGTGCCAACAAGACGCCCGTTGACTGGGCCGCCCACCAGCCCACGGTGCCGAAGTTCATTGGCCGCCGCGTCTTCAAGAACTTTGACCTGGGTGAGCTGGCCAAGTACATCGACTGGGGCCCCTTCTTCCAGACCTGGGACCTAGCGGGGCCCTTCCCCGCCATCCTCAAGGACGAGGTGGTGGGTACCGAAGCCGTGCGCGTCTACGCCGACGGCCAGCGCATGCTCAAGCGCCTGATCGAAGGCCGCTGGCTCACTGCCAACGCGGTGGTGGCGCTGTACCCGGCCAACACGGTGAACGACGACGACATTGAGTTCTATACGGATGAATCAAGGTCGGAGGTCGCCATGACCTGGTACGGCCTGCGCCAGCAGACCGAGAAGCAGGAGATTGACGGCGTGATGCGCCCCAGCCGCTGCTTGGCGGACTTTGTGGCACCCAAGGGTGTGAAGGCAGACTACGCGGGTCTGTTCGCGGTGACCGCGGGTATTGGGGTGGACAAGAAGGAAAAGTACTTCTTGGATGATCTGGACGACTACTCGGCCATCATGCTCAAGTCGATTGCCGACCGATTGGCCGAAGCCTTTGCCGAGGCGTTGCACCACCGCGTGCGCACCGACCTGTGGGGCTACGCGGCCGATGAGGCGCTGAGCAACGAGGACTTGATTGCCGAGAAGTACAAGGGCATTCGTCCCGCACCCGGCTACCCGGCCTGCCCGGACCACAGCGTCAAGAAAGACATGTTTGACCTGCTGCAGTGCGAAGAAATCGGCATGGCGGTGACCGAAAGCCTGGCCATGACCCCCGCGGCCAGCGTCAGCGGCTTCTACATCGGGCACCCGGACGCGACCTATTTCAACGTCGGCAAGATCAGCGACGACCAGGTGCAGGACCTGGCCCAGCGCCGCAACCTGAACCAGGCTGAGCTGCAGCGCCTGCTGGCGCCCAATTTGTAAGCAGTTGGTGCCGGCCCAGGTGTCGGCTTTACCCAGCGTTACAAATCAGACACGCGGGCACCGTCTACGCTGTGTACCTTTGGCTTAACGGGCACCAAGCCCCTTTTGCTGGAGGAAAACCATGAGTACCGTCACCATTCCCGGAGTGCCCCAACCCGGCGCCCACCGGATGCTGTGGGCTGTCATTGCGGCCTTGGGCGCGACCACGTTGGCCCTGGGGGCCGCGCTGGTGCAGGTGAATCGCCAAAGTGGTGAAGAAATAGCCGCGGCGACTCCGCTGACACCTGTGGCCACCGTCGCCTCGGTGCTGGAGCCCGAGCTGGCGACTAAAAATGAAGAAATAGTGGCGGAGGCCCCCGTAAAACCTGCGCCAGTAGCTCCTAAAAAGATAGTGAAATCGCAGTCCGCCAGTGCCAAGGCGCACAGCACCGTGGCGGCCAAGCCCCCGGCCAGCGAGCCGTGGGAAGTCATTGACGCCGCCCCCCCCGGAGCGGGCGTGCCCGTGGCCTCCAGCACCCCGCACAAGGCCATTTGCGCGGTGTGCGGTACGGTCGAGTCTGTCACCCCGGTGGAGCGTGAGGCCAAGCCCAGCGGCGCGGGCGCCGTGGCCGGCGCAGTGCTGGGCGGGTTGGTCGGCAACCAGTTTGGTGGCGGTGACGGCAAGGCGCTGGCCACCATCGCCGGTGTCCTGGGTGGCGGCTGGGCCGGCAACACCGTAGAGAAGAAGATGAAGAAAGACATGGTCTACCGAGTGGAAATCCGCATGGAAGACGGTTCGGTGCGCTCTATTGAGCAGAGTAGTCCCGCTACGGTTGGCGCACGCGTCAAGGTGGAGGGCAACAGTATCAGCCCGGCCAATGAACCCGCGCCCGCCGCCTGACCAAGAGCGGTTTACGAGTGGTTTGCCCCCTTTGAAACGGGCTTGCGTGCTATTATTTTTGCAAACCGCAAAAGGAATAGCGCATGAACATGGCAACGGCAGCGCCCGGTGCGCCCGACGGGTCTCGCCCGTCTCCGCCCCCAGGCCGCCCTGAAAAACTGCGGCTGGGCGACGTGCTGGTGCAGCAGCGCCTGATTTCCCAAGAGCAGCTGCAGCAAACCCTGGAACTGCAGCGCACCACCGGTAAAAAGGTGGGGCGCCTGCTGATCGAAACCGGGGTCATCACCGAAGAGCTGCTGGCCAATGGCTTGGCCCGCCAATTACGCATCCCCTTTGTCAACCTGAAGACGTTTCCGTTTCGGGCCGAAGTCACCAAGTTGTTGCCGGAGAGTGCAGCCCGGCGTTTCAAGGCGTTGGTGCTGGAAGACAAGGGCGACAGCCTGTTGGTGGCGCTGGGCGATCCGCTGGATTTGTTTGCCTACGACGAACTGACCCGCCTGCTCAAGCGCAATATCGGCATTGCCGCAGTGCCTGAGAGCCAGCTGGCACTGGCCTTTGACCGGCTGTACCGCCGCACCGAGGAAATCAGCGGCCTAGCCCGCGCCCTGGAAAAAGACCTGGGTGACGCAGTCGACTTTGGGGAATTGACCGCTACCGTGGGCATTGAAGGCGCCCCCGTGGTGCGTCTGTTGCAGTCGCTGTTTGAAGATGCCACGCAGGTGGGCGCGTCCGACGTGCACATTGAGCCGCAAGAGGGTTTTCTGCAAATCCGCGTGCGCGTGGACGGCGTGCTGCAAACCCAAACGCAGGCCGACAAACGCATTGGCGGTGCGCTGGCCCAGCGCCTGAAGCTCATGGCCGGGTTGGACATTTCTGAGAAACGCCTGCCGCAGGACGGCCGCTTCAGCGTGCGCCTGAAAGACAACACCATTGATGTGCGGCTCTCCACGTTGCCCACCACCTATGGCGAGTCCGCGGTCATGCGGTTATTGAACCAGGGTGCCGGCATGCGGCGGCTGGACACCATCGGCATGCCGCCGGACATGCTCAAGCGCTTTCGCGAGGTGCTATCCCGCAGCTCTGGCATGGTGCTGGTCACTGGCCCCACCGGGTCCGGCAAGACCACCACGCTGTATGCCGCGCTGGCCGAAATCAATGCGGCCGAGCTCAAGGTCATCACCGTGGAAGATCCGGTGGAATACCGCCTGCCGGCCATCACTCAGGTGCAGGTCAACGACAAGATTGAGCTGACCTTTGCCCGCGTGCTGCGCGCTTGCCTGCGCCAGGACCCGGACGTGATTCTGGTGGGCGAAATGCGCGATGCAGAAACTGCTGAAATTGGTCTGCGTGCTGCCATCACCGGGCATTTGGTGCTCTCCACCCTGCACACGCGCGATGCCATCAGCACGCCATTTCGCTTGTTGGACATGGGCGTGCCGCCGTTTATGGTCGCCACGTCTTTGCAGGCGGTGATTGCCCAGCGTCTGGTGCGTATGAACTGCCCCGAATGTTCGGCACCGCATGCCCCCACACCGCAAGAGCAGTCATGGCTGGACACCATGCTGGCGCCTGGCACTACCCTGACGCCCAAGCGGGGCCTGGGCTGCTCGCATTGCAATGGAACTGGATATGCCGGCCGACAGGGTGTGTACGAGCTGCTGGAGATGGACGCGGTGCTGACCCATGCCGCATCCCACTCAGATCCCGCGAATTTCATGCGCACCGCGCGTGAGCGCATGAAGGGCCACACCATGGCCCACCATGCGCTGGAGATGGTGCGCCAGGGACGCACCTCGCTGGCAGAGGCGCTGCGCATTGGCTTTGATGCTGACGACGACCTCGATCCCGAGGCTGCCTGATGGCGGTTTATACCTGGCGCGGTCGTAACAACCGGGGTGAGGCGGTCACCGGCCAGTTGGAAGCGCTGACCGAAGGCGGTGTGGCCGATCAACTGCTGTCGATTGGGGTGGCACCGGTGCACATTGCCTTGGCCGAGGCCAAGGTGGAGAAGTCCTCTGAGGGCCTTCTGGCGCGACTGAACCGCAAACCCATTGTGGTTGAAGACCTGTTGATCTTTTCACGCCAGATGTACACGCTGAACAAGGCGGGTGTGCCCATCTTGCGCGCTTTTGCGGGGCTGGAGGCCTCCGCCACAAAACCCGCCATGGTGGACATGCTGAAAGATATACGTGCCAGCTTGGACCAGGGGCGCGAGTTGTCGGCGGCGCTGGCGCGGCACGGCGCACTGTTTGGGGGGTTCTACATTTCCATGATCCGCGTGGGGGAGATGACCGGACGGTTGACCGAAGTCTTTATGCGGCTGACCGAGCACATGGAGTTTGAACGCGATGTGCGGGAGCGTATCAAGCAGGCCACGCGCTACCCCACCTTTGTGATGATTGCCATGGCGATCGCCGTTGTGATCCTGAACGTTTTTGTCATTCCTGTCTTTGCCAAGGTGTTTGCGGGGTTCAATACCCAGCTGCCATTGATCACGCGTGGCCTGCTGGCGTTCTCGAGCTGGATGATTGCCTGGTGGCCCCTGCTGCTGGCGCTGGTGTTTGTGGGGACTGTGGCGGTGCGGGCCTATGTGCGCACGCCTGAAGGGCGCTACCGCTGGGATTCCCGCAAGCTCAAACTCCCCATCATTGGCGACATCATCCTGAAAGCCACGCTGGCGCGTTTCGCCCGCAGCTTTGCACTGTCCAGCCAAAGCGGGGTGCCGCTGGTGCAGGCGCTAACCGTGGTGGCACAAACGGTGGACAACGCCTTTATTGGCAGCCGTATTGAGCAAATGCGCGATGGCATTGAGCGCGGCGAAAGCATCTCGCGCTGCGCGGCGGCTACTGGGGTGTTCACCCCCGTGGTGTTGCAAATGATCAATGTGGGCGAGGAAACTGGCGAGCTGGACAACCTGTTGTTTGAAATCGCCGCCATGTACGAGCGTGACACCGACTACAGCATCAAGGGCCTATCGGCCTCCATCGAGCCGATTTTGCTGGCGGTGATTGGGGTGCTGGTGCTGCTGTTGGCGCTGGGTGTGTTCTTGCCGTTGTGGAACATGGGCCAGGCTGCCATGGGCAAGGGCGGCGGGTAGGTCGTGGCTGCGGAGCGGCCCATCGCGCAACCGTCACCTGTGTGGGGTGGGCGGTTGGCAGAGTGGGGCGTGCTGGTTTTGCTGGTGTTGGTGATGGCCACTGTCTTTGTGTGGCAGCTGCGGGAAGTGCGAGGCCAGGCGGAGCTAGCCCAAATAAAGAATACCTTGGGTGCCCTGCGCACGGCTCTGGTTCTCGAACATTTGGCGGCGGTGGCCGGAAATCGCAGCAATGCAGCACCATCCGCAGCGCTGGCCCAGCGCAATCCGTTTTTGGCGTTGGCAACACTGCCTGCCAATTACGCAGGGTTGGCCGACGCCGAAGCGCTGGCGGCATTGCCGGGCGGCAGTTGGGTGTTTGACCCTGACTGTACATGCGTGGGCTACCACCCGATGGAAACAGATAGGTTGGAATCACCCCTGGGAGCACAAGCCCTCTGGTTCCAAGTCAGCAAGCCCCCGGGACCCTTGCAGATCACTTCGCAAATGTCTTACGTGTGGATGGGCCAAGTGGTGGATTAAGGCAGATGTAACAAAACCACGAAATAAGGGTAAATGGTGATGCAGATCACGTACTTAGCCCCCAAACTTGATGCACAACAATAGTTCATTGCAATAGAATTAATTTGGAATGTGTCTATAGATGACGTTGGAGCCCGTTTCAGGACGGAGCAAGAAGTTTTTTCAAACGAAAGGCGGACAACATGAAACACGTACAACGCGGCTTTACGCTGATTGAGTTGGTGATGGTTATTGTGATCTTGGGTGTGTTGGCTGCTGTGGCGCTACCGAAGTTTGTGGATTTGAAGAGTGATGCGCAGCAAGCGTCCATGCAGGGTGTGGCAGGTGCTGCAGCATCCGCATCGGCAATCAATTACGGTGGATGCTCAATTTCTACAGCTGCCAGTGCGCCTGCCAAGTGCAAAGTGGTTAACACCTGCGACTCCATCAAGCAGGCCATGAGTGGAGGCGCTTGGCCTACAGGTTATGCAGCGGCGGCAACTGCAGGTGGTGAATTAGCTGCCGCAGCTGCCTCCAACGGGGTTACAAAGAACTGTACCTTGACGCTTACAGGCTATGCACCTGCGACTGCGGTGACTTTTGACATCATCGGGGCAGGCAATTGAACATTGCCTGAGTTCGAGCGCGCTGCATAGCGGCGCACACGTGTCTTTCACTTTTGTCGTCAAGCGCGAGGTATTCAATAGAATCCTCGCGTTTTTTCATATGGCCATTCAACATCATGCAGTTGAAGATCGCTCCATACCAACCCGTTAGGCACCGGCATGCACTGGGCCTGAGACCACTCCATGGATTCACGTTAGTGGAACTTGTTATGGTGATCGTGTTGGTGGGTGTCTTAGTCGTATTTGCTGGGCCGCGCATCTTCAATACGGGTGATTTTTATTCCCGAGGGTTTCATGATCAAACGATGGCTTACCTGCGGTACGCACAAAAAACAGCGATTGCACAGCGCCGCACGGTTTGTATAACCTTTACTGCGTCTACAGTGGGTCTTGCCATTGCATCTGCGGCAGGTACCAACGTTTGCAATACGCCCCTGACAGGTCCCAGTGGTACAGGCGGGGCGGCAAGGGAAGGGCAGTTGGCAAGCAAGTCTGGTGTGACTTTCAATGGCATTCCGGACGCATTCAATTTTGATGGTTTGGGGCAGCCCATATCAACACTCGGTGTAATGATGGGAGCCCAATCGATCCAGGTTGTAGGGGCAAGCAACAGCATCAAAATCGAGGCGGTTACAGGGTATGTGCATGAATAAGCGTGTTGTTCGCGGCTTCACGTTGATCGAACTGATCGTATTCATCGTGGTGGTTGGGGTTGGGTTGACGGGTATCTTGTCAGTGATGAACACTGTAGTGAAGTCCAGTGCAGACCCGGTCGTGCGTAAGCAGGTCATTGCGCTGGCTGACTCTACGATGGAGGAGGTTATGCAGAAGGCTTACACCGATCCCGATGGCGTTCAAGGCAATGAAGCTACCAGGGACGCCATGGACGACGTCGACGATTACGACGGAAAAACCGAGGCCATCTTTGGATTGCCTGCCGCTTTGGCAGGGTATTCCATCCGAATATCGGTCACCGCCGACAACGTGACCTTGGGAATTATGGCGAAGAAAGTCGTTGTGACCGTTTCCAAGGGCACGGAGTCCTTCGCTCTAGCGAGCTACAGGACAAATAACTGATCATGCGTAGCTTCACGCGCACCCATAAAGGCTTTACGCTGATCGAGCTTGTGATGGTCATCGTCATCATGGGTGTCATCGGCAGCATGGTCGCGGTTTTTATGCGCGGACCCATTGATGCATACTTTACAAGTGGCCGTCGTGCGGCGCTGACAGATGTCGCAGATACGACAGTACGTCGCATGGCCAGAGATATCCGTACCGCATTGCCCAATAGTATTCGTACGCCCAACAATCAATGCTTGGAGTTCATCCCCACTAAAACAGGTGGTCGTTACCGGACTGAAGACACAGGTGGTGGCAACAATCTGGACTTCGCGTCAGCGGACACCACTTTCAATATGTTGGGTAGCAATGCGGCTTTGCCTTTGGAACAGCGCATAAACCAAGGTGACGTCATCGCGGTTTACAACCTTGGCATAGCCGGAGCGACCGCATACAACAGTGACAACACATCCGTTGTTTCTGCGGTGCCAACAGAGGCAGGCAACCCCCCTGAAACTCAGATTCCAATCACTTCCAAGCAATTCTCACTTGCTTCCGCGAGCAATCGCTTTCAGGTGATTCCCGCCACAGAGCGAGTGGTTGCATACGTGTGCGGTGTGGACGGAAATTTACACCGCACGGTCAATGCTGTGGATTTTACGAGTGCTTGCCCCTCGAATGGACCTGTTATCGCACGCAATGCGGTGTGCAATTTCGCGGCAAGTGCTGTAGATCTTCACCGGAACTCATTGGTTGCTATCAATTTGAGTCTCACCGAGAAGGATGAGGCGGTAGTCTTGCAAAATGAAGTCCATGTGAGTAACACGCCATGAATGAGCTTCACAACTCTCACCGCGGATTTGCTGCGATTGCAGCTATTTTCCTAGTCGTTGTCTTGGCAGCACTCGGAGGGTACTTGTTGAGTTCTTCCAATACGCAACAACTCACTTCAGTACAGGACGTGCAAGGGACGCGGGCATATTGGGCCGCGCGTGCGGGCCTAGAGTGGGGCGTTGGTAGCGTCGTCGCAAATGCTGCATGCCCCGTTTCGCCGAAAAATTTGGTGATTGAAGGCTTCAACGTTGTGATATTTTGTACTTCTGCACTGTACGTTGATGGTGGCAGCAAGACGATCTACCAGTTAAAGGCAAACGCATCGGCAGGGGGCGTCGCAGGTGCTGTGGGTTTCATTGAGCGCAGCGTTTCTGCCGGTCTTGAGCTGTAAAGGTATGAACATGCATGTCCGCACCAAAGAGAAAGGAATACAAGCAGACACGATTTTCATGCGATGGCTAGTGATTTTGGGTGTGCTGTTGGTTTTACTGACCAGCGGTGAAGCCCAAGCAGCCACCTACGCCTACCGCTCCGACACATTCGCCTACGACACGCCTTCGGGCGCAGCCACCAGCTTAACCTGGCATGCCAGCGGCGCAGCACCTGGGTGCACTTCCTACCCCAATGGGGACGATGACTGGGCAGACGTTGCCTTTCCCTCAGGTTTTACTTTTACTTTTGGGGGCGTCAACTATTCCAGTGTACGGGTGTATTCCAACGGCATCTTGGCGTTTGGTACTGACGTATCTGGCTTCCACCGCGAATACACGCCGCGGGCCTTGCCGATCAATGCTGCGGGACCTGCGCTTGCGGGCTGCGTGAATGCTGTACCAACCAAGCTGATGATTGGGTACTGGGTCGACATCATTGCGGGCAGCGCCAGCGGCATCACCAATGCTGCGGTTAAGTCGGAGTTGCTGACGGACGGATTGGGCCAGAAACGGTTCGTGATCACTTGGGATAACGTGGCTTTGTATGGCGATGCGAGCACGCGCTACAGCTTTCAAATTGCTCTATATGCCAGCCTGAGCGGTGTGAATGGCAACTTCCGCTACCAATACACCACCGGCTCAACCACGGGGGTGGGCGCTGCGGTGGGGGTGCAACTCAGCACCACGGATTACACCCAGTTTGCCTATAACCAGAACTTCATTGACACGGCAGTGGGCACCGCCATTCTTTGGTACCCTGCCAATCAATTGGCGGCTAAGAGCGCCGAATACCGGTTTGACGAAGGCCTGTGGCTGGGTACGGCCGGAGAGGTCAAGGACACCTCTGGCAGCTCACAGCATGCGACGAAGGTGGGGCTCAGTAGCAATATTGCCGGGGGCAAACTCTGCCGAGGGGGGAGTTTCACCGGCAATACGCTGAATCTAACCGTGGATGCAGTAGCCACTCCGATCGTCCCTGCCAATCGCGGGTCAGTGAGTTTTTGGTTCAAATCAACGACAGCCTGGAACTCAGCAGACGCGATGCTGTTCGATGCAACCACCGTAGCTGCCCGTCCTTTCTTCCTCATGAAGCGCTCCAACGGAGCCTTGCGTTTTGCGGTGACTGACAGTGGCGGCACGGTGCGTACGGCAGAGACAACCACAGGGTATACCTATGGGGCCAATACTTGGCACCACATTGCCGTGAGCTGGAGTTTCACTCCCGGCACCAACCAGACGGTGCAACAAATCATTCTCGACGGAGTTTTGGTCAACACGTCCGGCACTACGCCCTTTCGCACAACCTCCACTGGAGCCATTGCCACGCCTAGCACGCTCTATATTGGTGACAACCGCACGTCTGGAATTACACCGAGCACAGGTACCCCCAACGGGGCCAACGGAACCATTGACGAGGTGTACATCTACGCCATCGATATCAATGCAACACAGGCTGCGGCCGACATGGCTTTGACCCGTCCGTTGTGTACGACACTGGATCACTTTCACATCGTCCATACCGGCGAACAGGTGAGCTGTGGCGGCGCGGTGGCCAACATTACGGTGGAGGCGCACGATGCCAGCCATGGATTGATCAGCTTGGCCGGTACCACCATGCAGATGTCCACCAGTACCGGGCACGGCAACTGGTCCGGGGTGAGCACCATCAATCCGGTGGTGAACTCGGGCAGCGGGAACGGCAGCTATACCTTTAGCGGGGAGTCTTCCATCGTGCTGGGCTTGTCCAATTCCACGGTGGAAAGCCTGAATATCAATCTCAATTCTGGGGGGGTCACCGAAAGCTCGGGGGCTGCCAGCAGTTGCGTGGCACAGGACTACACCTTGGGTTCCACCTGTGACGCCAACTTGAACTTTGTGCAGGCGGGGTATTTGTTTGATGTGCCCAACCATGTGTCTGAAGTGAGCCAGTCGGTCACCGTGAAGGCGGTGAAAAAGTCAGATAACAGCGCGGCTTGCGTTTCCGCGTATGCGAACACTAGCCGCAACCTGACCTTTACCTGTGCCTACACGAATCCTACGACGGGGACGCTGCCAGTTCGTGTAGGAGGCAAGGCATTGAATACGTCCAACTCCACGGTGACGGCTTGCGATGCGACTGGTCAGGCAGTCAATTTATCCTTCAACGCCAGTGGTGTGGCTACTACCACCGTGCAGTACGCTGACGTAGGGCGCGTCACTTTGGCAGCGCAGGACACGACTGCGGGGATCACGATGACAGGCTCCGACGTCTTTGTGGCAGCACCTGCCAGTTTTGCCTTCAGTGCCATTACGGCGGCGCCGATCAGGGCGGGCGTCAATTTCAGTGCCACGGTGTCGGCCAAAAATAGTGCGGGTGCTACCACGCCCAACTTCGGCAAGGAAACGGCTGCGGAGAGTGTGGTTCTGGCTTTCGCCAAAGTGTCGCCTACGGGCACTGGTGCAGTCAATGGAGCCTTCACCGGTAGTGTTGGTGCGTTCAATTCCGGCAGCTCAACTTCGAACGCCCTGAATTGGACAGAGGTCGGGACCATAGACATCACCGCTGCGCTGACCAGTGGCAGCTACTTGGCGTCCGGGCTGACCGCAACAGGGACTACGGGCCCCGGTGGAAACGTGGGGCGCTTTGTGCCAGACCACTTTGATACGGTGGTGACCCAAGGCTGCGCCGCAGGTGCATATTCGTACTCCGCGCAGCCATTTGCTGTGCAGGTGGTGGCACGCAACCGTGCAGGCGCTACTACGGCCAACTACGACGGCAGCGCCAATACCAACCCCAATTTCTCCAAAGCGGTGACGTTCTCAGATGCCAATGCCTTGCCGGGAGGAGCTCTGGCACCTACGGCAGTAGCAGCAAATACGTTTGTGGCGGGCGCAAGCGCGGCGGCCCCGGCCTTCACCTTTGCAACAAGGACGACTGCTCCAGGTGCTATTCGACTGCGTGCGCTGGATGCCGACAACGTCTCCTCCGCAACCGGCAATGATGGCACGGCGGCCACGGCCTTGGAGGGCGTAACGACGATCCGCAGCGGGCGGGCGCGATTGTCGAATGCACTGGGCTCTGATCGGCTGGACTTACCCATGACGTTCCGTGCCGAATATTGGGTGAGTGCGGCGAGTGGCTGGGTGCTCAATTCCCAGGATTCCTGCACCAACGCAACACTCGCATTCGCGCCAGTAGCGGGGGCCCCTAATATTGTGGGTAATACCTGTGTGATCGAACCCGGCAATAACAGTGGGGCGGGGTGTGCCGCGGCACCCACTGTGGCCAATCGCCGCTACCTTGAAACAGGCGTTGTGGGTACTGATAGCAATGGTGTTGCCGGATTCGCCGGTAACTTCAATCTTTGGCTGCGCGCACCGGGTGCTGGCAATGTGGGATCTATTGATGTCACAGCCAACATCCCTGCCTGGTTGCAGTTCAACTGGACCGGTGCAGTGGGGAACCCCGTGGGTCGCGCTACGTTTGGGGTCTATAGAAGCCCCCTGATCTACCGCCGTGAGAACTACTGAACACTCTGCTGTCAATTTTGCAAACCCTAGGCCAAGGCCCAAAGAATGCTGTCATGATTGCGCATTCAGCTATTAAAATGAGAGCAAATTGATCTGAGCTGCACCGCATCCATGATTGAAACAATGCCTATTTCTTCCCGATTGTTGCCGCGGGAGCGTCGCTAGCCATGCGCTGGCCTTGGCGTCGCATCATCGCGGGCGATCAACTCATCGTGTCCTGGGCCGACGGAGAGGTGGCCTTTGTGCGGGCTCGGCCCCGGTCAGATGGTGGTTTTGACGTTCGCCAGATGGGGGTGGAGCGCCAGGGTACCGATAGTCGGGAGGACTTTGTTCGCCGCCTGCAAGCGCTGGGGCTCAAAGGCGCCTCTGCGCACATCATGCTGCGGCCTGCGCAATACCAATTGCTACAGATTGACGTTCCCGCGGTGGCTCCAGAAGAGTTGCGCGCAGCCGCCCGCTACCAGATTCGCGATATGGTGAATGTGCATATCGACGACCTGACGCTGGATGTTATGCGCGTGGGTGATGGGCAACAGAAAGGGACGCCGCATTTGTTTGTGGTGGCTGCAGAGACCGCCATCGTCCGGGACGTGCTGGACTTGGGTGATGCACTGCACTGGACGGTGTCTGTGATCGACATCCAGGAAACCGTGCAGCGCAACTTGCAGAGTCTGCTGGCCCGCAACGAGGGGCGCCTGGAGCGCGCTGATGCAGCTCTGCTGGTGGCCGATGCCAACCACGCTTTGCTGACGATCAGCGCCAATGAAGAGCTGTTTTATGCCCGGCGGCTAGAGTTGCCAGAAGGGTTTATGGCGATGGACTGGGGCAGCAAGGATGAGGCTGGTATGGCCGTGTCCGAGACCTTCATCCCGGTTGGTGAGTATGTCCCTGAGTACAACGTGGGTGGCGTTTCGCATGGCAGCGACTACACCGGCGGCGGTGCCTCGGCGTCCGGCGACGGTAATGAGCTCGCACAGCGGTTTTTGGTTGAGGTACAGCGCTCTCTGGATCTGTGGGATCGTTCCTGGTCCAGCCTGCCCTTAAGCGGTTTGCGGGTCAGCGCGGGCGCGCGGTCGACCGAGTTGGCCCAGTGGCTGGGGCGCGAGATGGGGCAGACGGTGACCGCCATTGATATGGGGACCCACTTCAGTGGTTTGGACACCAAGGATGCGGCAGACCGGGCTATGTGTTTGC
Organism: Rhodoferax saidenbachensis; assembly: GCF_031457975.1. GTDB lineage: Bacteria > Pseudomonadota > Gammaproteobacteria > Burkholderiales > Burkholderiaceae_C > Allorhodoferax > Allorhodoferax saidenbachensis_A. The sequence goes on along the minus strand of NZ_JAVDXO010000004.1, from coordinate 254,071 downwards.
CGTTATTGGGCGCGCTTTTGCGCACTGAGGGGCGCAAGCTCTAGAGCCGCTAACCATGCCCCAGCAAATCAATCTTTGTACGCCGATTCTGCTCACGCAGAAGCGCTATTTCTCCGCCGACACCATGGCCATTTCTTTGGGGGTGTTTGTGGTGGCAGGTGCACTGCTCTGTGGCGTATGGGTATGGAACTTACAGCGCGCCAGCCAAGGGTTCAGTCAGACCATGGATTTGCAGGCCCGTGAAATTGCGACGCTGCAAGCGGCCATTCAGCGCGGGCAAACCGCAGCGGCACCTGTGGACCCCGCATTGCTTCAAAAGCTGAAAGAACAACAGGCGTTGCTGTTGCAAAAGCAGCAAACCTTGCAGGCTTTGCAGCAAGGCGTCTCGCAGCCAGGCAAGGCCCACTCGGATCGTTTGCAACTGGTGGCCCGCAGCATCCCTGCGGTGGTGTGGGTGACCGATGTAAAGGCCGATGCAGCGCGACTGGAGGTGGCGGGGTTCACTCTGGAGCCTTCAGCCCTCAATGAGTGGGTGGTGCGCTTGGCCAGCAGTCCCCTGATGCAGGGCTTGTCGCTGGGTGATGTCAAGGTGGAGCGCGCCACTGCGACGTCGGCCGTCGCACCCGGTGCCTCCGCCGCTGTAGGGCAAGCGCTGTGGTCTTTTACCCTGGTACACCTGATCGTGCCCGCGGGAGGTCAACCATGAAGCCGTGGTGGATCAAACATGCCGCTCGAATCGATGCCCTGAGTTTGCGAGAACGCGTCTTCCTGTTTTTGTCCTGCCTTGCTTGTTGTGTGGCGCTGGCCTACGTCTTGTGGCTGGAACCAGCCCAGTTGGCACACACCCAGATTACCCAGCGTTATGCGGCCCAAGGTACCGAGCTGGTTCGTTTGCGTGAACAACTGAAGAACACGCCACAACCTGTAGATGCGAACAAGGCCACGCGCGATGAGCTGGGCGTTGTGTTGGCGCAAATTGATGGCGTGAACCAGCAGATTGCTGGCCTGGTGCCGGCCCAGGGAACTGGTTCTGCGCTGGAGCAAGTGCTGGTGCAATTTTTACGTCGCCAAGAAGGCCTTACCTTGTTGGGAACCAGCACCTTGGCGCAGGAAGCACCGACAGCCGCGGCCTCGTCCCCCAGCGCGGCGGCCTCAAGTGCTGTAGCGACCCCGGCAGGCGTGTCCCGACGGGGGCTGGAGTTGCGGGTGTCGGGCGCCTACCCTGAGCTCACGCGGTACGTCAAGACGCTGGAGAATGCTTTGCCCACCCTCCGGTGGGGAATGCTGCGCTTGCGCAGCGAAAAACAACCTCCGGAGTTGACCCTGCAGGTGTACGTAGTGGGGGTGCAACCATGATGGGCTGGATGCGTCGTGGGCTGGTGGTTGCGGGGGCATGCACTTGCATGGCCTGGTTACCTGTGCCGGCGCAGGATGTGCGGGATCCCACCATCGCCCCCGCGGAGGCGGGGCAAACTCCGGGTGTGGCTGCGGCCACAGCATCCCCTTTGGGCATGGACGGCATGGCTGTGATTGTGCGCAACGGCAACCCTTATTTGGTCGTTGGCACCCGCTTATATGCACCAGGACAAACGGTAGGCAAGGCCCGCCTGGAACGCATTACCGAGACGGAGGTGTGGTTCCGTGAGGGCACGGGGCTTCGCAAGATCCCACGGTTTGCGGGCATTCAGCGCACCGTGTCTGCGGCGGATTGCAAGCCCGCCGCGCCTGCACGGGCGGCGACGCCTCCCCGTGGCAAGACCACAAAGAAAAAGTTGGCAACTCGCCGGCGCGCACAAACCCAGTCAGCAGCTCCCTCAACCTCGCCGGTCGCCGCACCGTGCACCACCGCTCAACCGTGAGGTTCACCCTATGTTCTCCCAAGCTACCCGTATGACCGATGTGTTTCCCCAGGTATCGCTGAACAACGCCCGTCCGTTCCGTACTGGGTCTGCAGCGGGGATGAGCCTGCTGTTGAGCGTGGGCGTGCTGTCTGGCTGCGCCAACGATCGTCCCCTGCGCACACCCGATGTCAGTGCGGTTGTGCGTGCGGAGCTGCCGCCCGAGCTGGCCAAGCCAGCTGCAGGCGTGCCCCAAAAGGTGAGCGATGCGTTGGCAGAACCTGCACCGCCGGCCGTGGCACTGCCACCGGAGCCGCGGCTGGACTTGCTGGTGAACAACGCGCAGGCGCGCGAGGTTTTCCTCGCCATCGTCGCCGATACCCGTTACAGCATGCTGATGCACCCCGATGTGACGGGCACCTTGTCGGTCACTCTGCGTGGCGTCACAGTCACCGAGGCGCTGGAAGCCATTCGTGATGTGTATGGCTACGATTTCAAGATCGAGGGGCGTCGCATCACGGTGTACGCCCCCACCCTGCAGACACGGGTGTTCACGATCAACTACCCCACCTCACAGCGCACGGGCAGCAGCGAGCTGCGTGTGTCGTCGGGTGCAGGTCTACAAAGTACCAATACCGGCACCAGCACGTCGGGGGCCAATTCCACGGCGGGCACTACTTCTCAGCCAGAGAACAGCCGGGTGTCCACCACATCGCGCTCCGACTTTTGGGGTGAAATGACGGGCGCCATCAAAAGCCTGGTGGGCAGTGGCGAGGGCCGCAGCGTGGTGTCCAGCCCGCAGGCCGGCATATTGGCGGTCCGTGCCATGCCTGAAGAATTGCGCCAGGTTGACAAGTTTCTCAAGGCCACCCAGGCCTCGGTGGAGCGCCAGGTCATGCTGGAGGCCAAGGTCGTGGAGGTTGAGCTTCGTGACGGCTACCAAAGCGGCGTGAACTGGGGTGCATTTGGTACCGATGTGAATGGCCAGGCCGCCGCGGGCGTGATTGGCAGCGGAGTCGCCAGCACCAACCCTTTTGTGCAGGGCACGACCACCATCAATGGTGCTGTGGCCTTCCCGGCCATGGCCACAGGCGGTGGCTTGTTCGGCCTGGCCCTGGCCACCAGCCAGTTTGGCGCAGTGCTGGGCTTCCTGGAAACCCAGGGTGATGTGCAGACCCTTTCCAGTCCGCGCGTGGCCACGCTGAACAACCAAAAGGCGGTGCTCAAGGTCGGATCGGATGAGTTCTTTGTGACCGGGGTGACTGGAGGTACTGCGAGTACCGGTAGCTCTACTACCACCAGCAACAGCACCACCATGCCCACGGTCACGTTGACTCCGTTTTTCTCAGGCATCTCTTTGGACGTGACGCCGCAGATTGACGATGGCGTGAATGTCACCCTGCATGTACATCCCTCGCTAACCTCGGTCACGGAAAAGACCAAGCAGGTGGACCTGGGCAGTGTGGGCAACTACCGCCTGCCCCTGGCTTCCAGTAGCGTCAACGAAACCGACACGCTGGTGCGCATCCAAGACGGCACCATCGTCGCCATCGGCGGACTGATGCAGCTGGAGTCCAGCCGCAATGCATCGGGCCTTCCCGGCACCACCAGCATGCCCGGCTTGGGCGCTCTATTTGGCAACCGGGCCAGCCAAGGTCGCAAGAAGGAAGTGATTGTGCTGATCAAGCCCACCATCATTCGCACCGCTGCTGACTGGGAAGCCCAGGCCCGCCGCGCCCGCGCATCCTTGGATGACATGGATGCCGCCCGTGCCCGGGTGATTCAGATCGACGGCGGTTCGGCTAAGTAAATGTACCTGGGGCATTTTTCACTGCGAGAGGCCCCGTTTTCGATCACGCCGGATACGGACTTCTTTTTTGCCCACGAGGGCGCGCAGGCTTCGCTCAACATGCTGTTGGTGGCCCTGCGCAGTGGAGAGGGATTTCTGAAGGTGGTGGGCGAACTGGGTTGCGGCAAGACCGTGCTGTGCCGCCAACTGCTCAAGACCTTGCAGGGCGAGTGCGTGACCGCCTACATCCCCAACCCGAATATGGGGCCCGATGATTTGTTGCTCGCCTTGGTGGGCGAGCTGCGGCTCACCATTGCCACCCCGCCGCAACGCCACCAGATCATGGCAGCACTCAACCAGTGCCTGCTGGAGCACGCGGCGCAGGGGCGGCGCGTGGTGGTGTGCATTGACGAGGCCCAGGCCATCCCCATGCGCACGGTCGAAAGCCTGCGCCTGCTCTCCAACCTGGAGACCGAGAAGCGCAAGCTGCTGCAACTGGTGCTACTGGGCCAACCGGACCTGGACGACAAGCTGGCGCGCCCGGAAATCCGGCAACTGCTGCAGCGCATCACCTTCAGCGAATACCTGGGTCCCATGCAAAAGCAGCGCGTGCCAGCCTACCTGGTGCACCGCCTGCGCCACGCCGCTTTGAACGCGAACACCGATACCGCGCTGTTCACGCCAGCGGCAGCGCGCGCCATTGCACACGCCAGCGGCGGCGTGCCGCGGTTGGTGAACATTCTGGCCCACAAGTGCCTGATGCTGGCCTATGGCGAGGACACCCACCGCGTCACCCGCGCCCATGTGCGTCTGGCCACACGCGACACCCCCGGCGTAGTGGCACGTATGCCGTGGTGGCGCCGGGCGCTATCGCTTGTGTTGCCACCCTGGCGCCAGGGACAAGGGGAGGCCCCATGAGTGTGATCAACAAAATGCTCCGGGATCTGGACCACCGCCAATCGCCGCCCGATGCGACGGGTGCACCTGGAACGGTGGACGCTTTGCGCCTGCAGGGTGTGGCCAGTGTGCCTCTGCACACGGCAGGCGCGCGTCGACGCGTGCACTGGGGCTGGGTGTTGTTATTGGTGCTGGTGGCCACCGGCGCCGGATGGTGGCAGTGGCAGCAAATGCAGACGGTGGCACCCGCACCGCCTTCGCCCCCTGCTGTGGTTGTGGCTCCGCCAGCCGTAGCGCCAGCGCCTGTGGTCGTGGCTGCCCCGTTGCCACCGGTGCAAGAGGAAGTGGTGGAAGCTCCATCGCCACAGGCCATGGTCTTGCCGCCCTCTGGTTTGCGGATGGAAACCGCGTTGTCAAGCAATCCGATTCCACCTGTGGAAGTGACCAGCGGGGCCATGCCGAACAAGGTCGTAGCGGCACCGCATGCCAAGACGGTATCACCTGCGCCGCCTGCGGTGGTCGTTGCGGAGGCACCGAAGAAATCAGCCGCTGCCGCGCTGCCGCCCAGCCCTGCGGTGGCCACCCCGATGCCCGCGCCGCCCGCCGCAGATGCGGCGGGCCTGGCCCAGCGCCAGCAGCAGGCCGCGCGCGAAACCTTGGCGCAGGCGCAGGCACTCTGGAACAGCGGTGCCCGCGACAATGCGATTGCGCTCTTGCAAGACGCAGTAGCCGCCGCCGAGCGCGCCGCGCAAACCAACGCCAGTGCTGCGAACAGCCAAACCCTGGTGTCCATGCTGCGCGAGCTGGCCCGTATGGAACTGGCCGAAGGCCGTGCGAGCGCCGTGTGGGACTTGCTGACCCGGTTGGAACCCTTGATGGCGAACCAACCCGAGCTGTGGGCGCTGCGGGCCAACGCGGCACAGCGCCTGGGGCGCCACCAAGACAGTGTGCAGGCCTACACCACGGCCCTGCAGTCCCGGCCCAACGAACAGCGCTGGTTGCTGGGGGCGGCCGTGTCCCTGGCTGCATTGGGCCAAACCACCGCGGCGGGGGAGATGGCCGACAAGGCCCGCGCGGTGGGCCCGGTGAGCAAAGAGGTGCAAACCTATTTGCGCCAGCAGGGCGTCCCCCTGGCAGACCGATAGCCAATAAGGGCTCCAGTCCGCATGCTATTTGCGCAAGCAGCTATTAAAAGCGTAGCAAATTTTGTGAACTCATATAGCAGTCCGCAGCACCCGGCGGTACTGCATGGCCTCGGCCACATGGGCTAGCCCGGTTTGGCTGGCACCGGCCAGATCGGCAATGGTGCGGGCAATCTTCAGTGTGCGGTGGGTGCTGCGCGCCGACCAACCCAGCTGAGCCGCGGCGGCCTGTAGAAATTTGGAGGCGGCGGCATCGAGCTGGGTGTGGGTGTCCATGTCTTTTCCGCTCAATGCCTGGTTGGGCACACCCTGGCGATCCACGGCCAGCGCCCGTGCGGTGCTGCAGCGGGTGCGGATGCTGTCGGTGGCTTCGCCACTGGGGCTGTTGAGCAGTTCGTGGGCGGGCAGGGCGGGGACTTCTATATGGAGGTCGATACGGTCCATCAGCGGGCCGCTGAGCTTGGATTGGTAGCGGTGCACCTGGTCTGGCGTGCAGCGGCAGCTGTGCGTGGGCGAGCCTTGGTAGCCGCAAGGGCAGGGGTTCATGGCTGCCACCAGTTGAAAGCGGGCGGGGAACTCTGCCCTGCGCGCGGCGCGGGCGATGGTGATGCTGCCGGTCTCCAGCGGTTCGCGCAGGGCCTCCAAAGCGGCCCTTGCAAACTCTGGAAATTCATCTAAAAAAAGAACACCATGGTGGGCCAAAGAGATCTCTCCTGGGCGCGGCGGTGAGCCACCTCCCACCAACGCCACTGCACTGGCCGAATGGTGAGGGCTGCAAGTAGGGCGTTGCCCCCAGCGCTGCAGATCGAAGCGACCGCAGAGGCTTCCAATGGCGGCACTTTGCAGCGCTTCGTCGGTACTCATGTCGGGCAGCAGGCCGGCAAAGCGCTGCGCCAGCATGGACTTGCCCGACCCCGGTGGCCCTACCAACAAAAGCGAGTGTCCGCCCGCCGCCGCAATTTCCAGCGCGCGCTTGGCACCCGCCTGGCCCTTGACGTCGGCCATATCGGCTCCGCGCAGACGCAAACCCGGTGGGGTGCCGAGTACGCGTACCCAGCCGTCCGGGTCTTCGGGGGTGGGTGCGACCTCGGCTGTGCCGGGCGCAGCGGGTGGGGCAAAGTGGCGCACCACGTCCAGCAAATGCCGGGCCCGCACCACATGGGAGTCTGGCACCAGCGCCGCTTCTTCGGCACTGTCAGGCGGAAGCACCAAACGGGTGCTGACCTGGGCCGTGCGCAGGGCCAGCGCCATGGCCAAGGCGCCACGCACGGGGCGCAAGGCTCCGGACAGGGATAACTCACCGGCAAATTCGTACTGCGCCAGGGCCGCGCCATCAATCTGCCCGCTGGCCGCCAAGATGCCAAGCGCGATGGGCAAATCCAGCCGCCCAGAGTCCTTCGGCAGGTCGGCAGGGGCCAAATTCACTGTGATGCGCTTGTTATGGGGGAATTCCAGCCCGCTATTCTGGATGGCGCAGCGCACCCGTTCGCGGGCCTCTTTCACCTCTACATCGGCCAGGCCGACCAAACTGAAGCTGGGCAGGCCATTGGCCAGATGCACTTCGACGGTGACCTTGGCTGCTTCCAGCCCAAGCAGAGCGCGACTCTGCACCAAAGACAAGCTCATAGCCCTATGCTCCCAAAACGGTGCGCCGCAAGGCAGTGCATGCACACGAATTGCACCACTAAAGTGCATGCTGTATTTATGTACAGTAATGTTACTCTAGTCCGCGCTGCTTGGGGCGTGGCCTTGCGAAGTACAGGGCCTTTTAACTTGGCATGGCTTCTGCTTTGGGGGTGTTATCTCCAGACCCGTGGAGAAGCAGACCAGCCAGACCCGGTGTCTGTATTCAACTGTTATCAAGCTGAGGTGAACACATGAAACTCGTAACGGCCATCATTAAACCGTTCAAGCTCGATGAGGTGCGAGAAGCCTTGTCTGGCATTGGTGTGCAAGGTATTACCGTCACTGAAGTCAAAGGCTTCGGACGTCAAAAAGGCCACACAGAGCTGTACCGCGGTGCGGAATACGTCGTGGACTTTTTGCCCAAGGTGAAGATTGAAGCGGCGATTGACGACGCTTTGGTGGACCGTGTGATCGAAGCCATCGAAGGTGCTGCCCGCACCGGCAAGATCGGCGACGGCAAGATTTTTGTCTACAACCTGGAACAGGTCGTGCGCATTCGTACCGGCGAAACCGGCAAAGAAGCGCTGTAACCCGAAAGAGAGCCAATAACATGAAAAAACTGCTTGCTTCCCTGGCCCTGGGCCTGAGCCTGCTGACAGCTGGGTCGTTCGCCATGGCCGAAGACGCCAAACCCGCCGACGCACCCGTTGCTGCTGCACCCGCTGCAGAAGCCAAACCTGCTGACGCCGCTGCGGCCCCCGCCGCTGCAGCCGCTGCTCCTGCAGCAGCAGAGGCCGCGCCTGCTCCCGTGCCCAACAAGGGCGACACCTCCTGGATGATGGTCTCCACCCTGCTGGTGATCTTGATGACGGTTCCTGGCCTGGCCCTGTTCTATGGCGGCCTGGTGCGCAGCAAGAACATGCTGTCCGTGCTGATGCAGGTCATGGTCACGTTCTCGCTGATCGTGGTGCTGTGGTTCATCTACGGTTACAGCCTGGCCTTCACGGAAGGCAACGCCTACTTTGGTGGCCTGGATCGCCTGTTCATGAAGGGCATCTGGGACAACGCCGCTGGCACCTTCGCCAACGCCGCCACCTTCAGCAAGGGCGTGGTCATTCCTGAGATCGTGTTTGCCGCCTTCCAGGCCACGTTCGCCGGTATCACCTGCTGCCTGATCGTCGGCGCCTTCGCAGAACGCATCAAGTTCTCCGCTGTGCTGTTGTTCATGGTGCTGTGGTTCACCTTCTCCTACGCTCCCATTGCCCACATGGTGTGGTTCTGGGCTGGCCCTGATGCTTACACCAGCAAAGACGTGGTGGACAAGGTCAACGCCACTGCTGGTTACATCTGGCAATCCGGCGCACTGGACTTCGCTGGCGGTACCGTGGTGCACATCAACGCTGCTGTGGCTGGCTTGGTCGGCGCGTTCATGGTGGGCAAGCGCATTGGTTACGGCAAGGAAGCCATGGCTCCTCACAGCCTGACATTGACCATGGTCGGTGCTTCCCTGCTGTGGGTGGGTTGGTTCGGTTTCAACGCCGGCTCCGCCTTGGAAGCCAACGGCTTCGCTGCCCTGGCCTTCATCAACACCTTCGTCGCTACCGCTGCTGCCGTGTTGTCCTGGTCCCTGGGTGAAGCCCTGCACAAAGGCAAGGCCTCCATGCTCGGCGCTGCCTCCGGTGCCGTGGCTGGTTTGGTTGCCATCACACCTGCTGCCGGCAACGTCGGTATCGGCGGTGCCTTGATCATTGGTTTGCTGGCTGGCTTCGTCTGCCTGTGGGGTGTGACGGGTCTGAAGAAACTGCTGGGCGCTGACGACACGCTGGACGTGTTTGGCGTGCACGGCGTGGGCGGTATCCTGGGTGCGCTGCTGACTGGCGTGTTCAACTCGCCTTCCCTGGGTGGCCCCGGTTTCGTGGCTGACTGGGTGACAGCGACTGGCATCACTGCTGCTGACTACTCCATCGCTTCGCAAGTGTGGATCCAGACCAAGGCTGTGCTGATCACCATCGTGTGGTCCGGTGTGGTGTCTGTGATCGCCTTCAAGCTGGTTGACCTGACCATCGGTCTGCGTGTCAGCGAAGAAGACGAGCGCGAAGGCCTGGACATCACGTCCCACGGCGAGACCGCTTACAGCCGCTAATCCTCAGGATTCGGTTACGAGCCAGTTTCAATTCTTCTTGAGACTTCGGCCCAGCAGGATTTCGGTCCTGCTGGGCCATTTTTTTTGCACCTGCCGGTGCACAATGCCGCCATGAATTCCACACTCACTTTGCGCAACGGCGACCTGCTGTGCGACATCAAACCCGAACTGGGCGGCAGCATTGCCGGGCTGTGGCTGGGTGCCGACCCCGTGCTGAGCTCGGTGCCCGGTGACCAGATGCAGACCGTGCGCCAGTCGGCCAGCTACCCGCTGGTGCCGTTTTCCAACCGCATTGGCCATGGCCAGCTGCAATGGGCCGGTACCAGTCACCCCCTGATCAAAAACTTCGAGCCCGAGCCTCACACCATCCACGGTGTGGGCTGGCAGCGGCCCTGGGCGGTGCTCGAGTCCACGGAGCAGTTCGCCTTGCTGTCGTTTGAACACAAGGCCGACGCGTCCTGGCCGTTTGACTTTGACTGTTCCCAGGCCTTCAAGCTGGAGGCGGGAGCGCTGGAAATGACGCTCTCCATCACCAACCAGTCGCCTGTGGCCGCGCCCGTGGGGCTGGGCTGGCACCCTTACTTCCCCAAGCGCTCGGGCACCGAGGTGCAGTTCTCGGCCACGGGCCGTTGGGAAATGGGCTCTGACAAACTGCCCACCCACCGTGTGGCCCACCCCGGCCTACACCAGACGCTGGAGTTGCTCACGGTGGACCATTGCTTTGATGGCTGGGGCGGTGTGCTGACCCTGCGCGACAGCGTGATGCGCGTGCGCGTGTCGTCGGCGCTGAGCCACTTGGTGGTCTACACCAACCCACAGCGCGACAACATTGCCGTGGAGCCGGTCAGCCATGTGAACAACGCGCTGAACCTGATGGCCCAGACGGGCACTGCGGGTGGCGATCTGGGCGTGGTGGTGCTGCAGCCGGGCCAAACGTATTCTTGCGAAATGCGCATCGACGTGGAGCGTGCCCTGTGAGCTGGCAACCCCTGAGCCAAGATACTTTCGAACTCGGCGAGTCGCCGTTCTGGCACCCCACCGAGCAACAGCTGTACTGGGTCGACATTCCTGGCAAGAAACTGCTGCGCGCCAATGTCTACATGGGCACCGTGCAGGCCTGGGACATGCCCACCGAACCCGGCTGCATTGCGCCTGCCGCTTCGGGCGGGCTGGTCATTGCGCTGCGCCACGGCGTGTTCCGTGCGCGCGAGTGGGGCGGGGCGTTGGAGCCCATCGTCACGCTGCCCTACAACACCGCCGTGGTGCGCGCCAACGATGGCAAGTGCGATGCGCTGGGCCGCTTCTGGGTGGGCACGATTGACGAGCCCAAGGCCCGCCGCGCGGCGGCGCTGTTCTCCATCGACTGCCGCCGTGGCGCGCCCGAGGTGGTGCAGCACGCAGCCGGGGCCCTCACGGGCAACGGCCTGGCCTGGAGCCCCGACAACCAGACCATTTACTGGTCCGACACGCCCAACCATGTGGTGCACGCCTGGGACTACGACCTGCAGACCAACACCCTGGACGGGCAGCGCAGCTTCCAGCAATGCGCGCCCAAGCCAGCGGACTGGACCTTTGAGACCACCAGCTACGCGGGCCGCCCCGATGGTGCGGCGGTGGACGTGCAGGGCAACTACTACGCGGCCATGTTCGAAGGCCGGCGCATCTGCAAGTTCGCACCCGACGGCACGCTGTTGACCGAATACCCCGTGCCCGCGCAGTGCCCCACCATGCCCTGCTTTGGGGGTGAAGACCTCAAGACCCTGTATGTGACCACTGCGCGCCATGGCCGCAGCGCGGCCGAGCTGGCGGCCATGCCGTTGTCCGGTGCCGTGTTCTCCATGCGGGTGGATGTGCCCGGTCTGCCGGTCAACTTCTTCGTGGATTAACCGCCAGGCTCTGCGCCACCAAATTTTTGGTGGCGCAGGTGTCAAAAAATTCACGCCTAGGAGCAGGACCGCGCTTTACCATCGGCGCCATGCCCGATACCCCTGCCCTTACCCATTTGCTGGACCAGGTGCGCACGGCCGTGGCCGAGCGGACACCGCTGCAGATCCGCGGGGGGGGCAGCAAAGACTTTGTCGGCAGCATCCAGCCTGCGCAGTTGTTGGATACGCGGGGGCACCGCGGCATCCTGGACTACGCCCCCAGCGAACTGGTGGTCACCGTGGCCGCGGGCACACCGCTGGCCGAGCTGGAAGCTGTGTTGGCTGACAAGGGCCAATGCCTGCCGTTTGAACCCCCGCATTTCGCATGGTCCAGCGGAGCCGACACGCCGTCTCCTGCCACCGTGGGCGGCTTGGTAGCCAGTGGTCTGGCCGGACCGGCGCGCGCCAGTGCGGGCAGCGTGCGCGACTATGTGCTGGGCCTGCAATGCATCAACGGCCAGGGTGAGCACCTCACCTTCGGCGGCCAGGTCATGAAGAATGTGGCGGGCTACGACGTTTCACGCCTGATGGTGGGCGCCCTGGGCACGTTGGGCGTGATTACCGAGGTCTCGCTCAAGGTGCTGCCGGTCGCACCGGCCGAGGCCACGCTGGTGTTTGGTCTGGACCAGGCCAACGCGCTGGAACAGTTGCACCGCTGGGGCGGAGAGCCCCTGCCGCTGAACGCCAGTTGCTGGGTACATGACGACACGGCGCCCGGCGGCGGGCAAGACCTGCTGTTTGTACGCCTGCGTGGCGCTGTGGCCGCGGTGGACGCCGCCAGCCAGAAGATGCTGGCCGAAGTGCCAGGCCAGCGCATGGACACGGCGCAGGCTGCGGCCGACTGGGCACTGTGCCGCGACCAGCGCCTGCCGTTCTTCACGCCCCCTGCGCCCGACCTGGTGCTGTGGCGCCTGTCGGTGGCGCCCACGGCCCCGGTGCTGGACTTGCCCTGGCCGCAGCTAGTGGAGTGGCAGGGCGGCCTACGTTGGCTCTGGGCGCCGTTGCAGGCGGGAGCCCAGTTGCAGGCGGCAGCCCGCCAAGCCTCAGGGAATGCTACTGTTTTTGTAGCTGCTCGCGCAGATTCCACGGGGGCTGGATGCCAATTTGGCACCAAAGATCCGGCCAAGGATGCCATCACCCGCAGGCTCAAGGCTGCATTTGACCCGCTGGGCCTGTTCAACCCGGGGCGCCTCTGCGCCGACCTCTAGGCCCACGGCGCGCATATGCAAACCCACCTCGCTCCCGAATACCAAAACACTGCAGACGGCCAGGCCGCTGAGGCCATTTTGCGCAAGTGTGTGCACTGCGGCTTCTGCACCGCCACCTGCCCCACGTACCAGCTGCTGGGCGACGAGCTGGATGGTCCGCGCGGCCGCATCTACCTGATGAAGCAGGTGCTGGAAGGTCAGACGCCAACGCGCGCCACCCAGCTGCACCTGGACCGTTGCCTGACCTGCCGCAACTGCGAGACCACCTGCCCCAGCGGCGTGGACTACGGTCACCTGGTGGACATAGGCCGCAAGCTGGTGGACGCCAAGGTGCCGCGCCCCGCGGGCGAACGCGCACTGCGCTGGGTGCTGAAAGAGGGGCTGACCTCTCCGCTCTTTGCACCTGCCATGAAGCTGGGCCAGTTGGTGCGCCCCCTGCTGCCGCAGGGCCTGAAAAACAAAGTGCCCGCGCCGCAGAACGCTGGCGCGTGGCCCACGCGCAACCATGCGCGCCAGATGCTCATGCTGGCCGGCTGCGTGCAACCTGCCATGGCCCCCAACATCAACAGCGCCACGGCGCGTGTGCTTGACGCGGCCGGTGTGCAGGTACTGCTGGCGCCGGAGGCTGGCTGCTGCGGCGCCGTGAAGTTTCACCTGAACGACCAAGACGGCGGCATGGCCCAGATGCGCGCCAACATCGACGCCTGGTGGCCGCTGGTGGAGCAAGGGGTGGAAGCGCTGGTGATGAACGCCTCGGGCTGCGGGGTCACCGTCAAAGAATATGGCCACCTCCTGCGCGACGACCCGCTGTACGCGGCCAAGGCCGCACGCATCAGCGCACTCACGCGTGACCTGAGCGAGCTGCTGCCTGACTTGCTACCCGCCTTGCGCGAACGGCTGGCTGCCAAAGACCTTGCACGCCAGCCTGCCCTGGTATTCCACCCGCCCTGCACGCTGCAGCATGGCCAGCAACTCAAGGGCGGTGTCGAGACGCACCTGGCCGCGCTGGGCTTTGCCGTGCGTGTGGCCGCCAACGAGGCCCACCTGTGCTGTGGTTCTGCCGGTACCTACTCGGTACTGCAGCCAGAGCTGGCCTACCCGCTGCGCGACCGCAAGCTGCACAACCTGCAGACGCAGGGTGATGAGGTCATCATCAGCGCCAACATCGGTTGCATCACCCACCTGCAAAGCGGCACGGCAACAAAGGTGCGCCATTGGGTGGAGGTGCTGGACGCTGCATTGCTGGCGTAAACGTGCCTGTTCACCGCATAATCTTGGGGTTGTTACCAGGTGTAGAGGGGAGCCCATGCATTCATCCAATGAGATTGACGATCCGCGCCGCCAATGGCTGATCCAGGCGCTGGCCGCTGGCGTGTTCGGCAGCGCATTCACCCAGGCGCAAGCCCAGGGTTTCAGCATCTTTGGCAGCAAGCCCAGCAAGCTGCCCCCGAGCCAGTCCATCTACGGCATCTCGGGCGATGTGAAGGTGAATGACAAGCCCGCCACGCTGAGCACCCCCATCAAACCGGGCGATACCCTGCAAACTGCCAAGAACAGCGAAGTCATCTTTGTGGTGAATACCCACTCCATGATCTTGCGCGGCGACAGCAAACTGGTGATTGAGGCTCCGGCCGAACCGCCAGCAGACACCTCGGTGGCGGGCTACATCATCGGCGGCCTGCGCATGGTCACCGGCAAGTTGCTCTCGGTGTCGCGCAATTCCCCCATGCATGTCACCACCTCCACCTCCACCATCGGCATTCGCGGCACCGGCTTCTACGTCGAGGCCGACCCGGAGCAGACCTACTTCTGCACCTGCTATGGCTCCACCGAGGTGCAGGCCAACGACGACCCCGAAAGCCGCGAACAGGTAGTCGCCTCGCACCACGACCGCCCGCTCTACATCGTGAAGGACGGCGGCACTGGCAAGAACATCCGCAACGCCCCGTTTGTGAACCACACCGACCAGGAGCTAGCCCTGATCGAAACTCTGGTGGGGCGCAAAACCCCGTTTGTGTTCTCCAAGGATTCGTACAGCGGCCCCCGCCGCAGCTACTGATTATTCGGGTGCACCGTTCAAGATCCAGCCGAGGATCTTGTCGTAGTCAGACCGGCCTGCAGCGCCAGGCGTGAGAGATGCATTGAACCCGGCGATCAACCCGCCGTTGTGGTGGTTGCCGGACGGCTTGCGCAGCAAAGGGCTGGCCGCAATGTCCGTGAAGTTGATGCGTCCGCGCAGTTCTTTGTAGAACCAGTGGTTGTCGTCGGTGGACTTGTCGTTGGTCGCTTCAATTCCATTGACGCCATTGCGATCAATATCCGAGTACCAAATGGGCGGTGTCACCGTGCCATTGCCGCCAGACTTGTGGCATTGCGTGCATTGGCCCGCTACCTGACCACCGGTCTGAAGGATGGCTTTGATGTCAGAGAAGCGTAGCAGCGACGGGTCATAGGCGAGGGCCGTATCCACCACCACCGTGAGCGTCTTTGCCGTACTGCTCGTACTGCCATTGCCCGTCACCAGCTGCACCTGGTACGTCCCCGATGCACTGACCGTCAGTGTGGGGTTGCTCGCTGTCGATGACGACAACAACGCGGTTTGTCCGCCCGGTACCGATGTCACGGTCCATGCGTAGGTGCTGGAGTACAAGCTCATAGCCGCAGACAAGGTGGGTGTGAGCGTCTGCACCACACGGTCGGGCCCAGGGTCGGCCACGGGGCGGCCGGGCTGTTTGCTGGCATCGGCGCTGTACGCCGTGCCTGCTAGGTAGGTCACCATTTCCGAGTTCATAGCACTGGTCGTCCAGAACTTGTCGTAGACCAGTTTGGCCAGGGGCATGTTGCCGCGGTCAATGACATGGGCCTTGATGCGGTCTGCAAAACCATCAAATTTGGTGAACGATTCAAAGTCGATGTCTGACTGGTTGCCCGTACCCCGCAGGCTGTGGCATACGCGGCACGACTCGGTAACTGTTGTGGAATACAGCGTGCCACGCCCCAGGCTTTGCCAATCGCCCGGCATGTACGTGTTGGTGGTCTCGCTCAACGCATTGGGCAGGTTGTTGCCGCCATACATGTGCTTGATGTGCGCAGCTGCTGTGCCCTGATACTCGTTTTGGGTCGCTGCGCGCCTGCATCCGTCGAACGTTCCGGCGGTTTCACTGGCAGGGATGGGGTAGGTGCACAGCACCATCTTGTTCAGCTCTTTGATATTCGCCTCCAGAACGGAGCGGGTATAGCCGCCGATGGTGGAGAAATCAAAGGAGGCCGGCTCAAACGGATGGGTTTGTGCGCCAATGTCCCCGCGCTCACCGGACACCGAGTTCATCAATTTGGGGAACAGGCCTGTGGGCGTGAGCGGGTCACCCCGGCCCCCATGGCAACTGATGCAAACGGTCGGCATGGCCTTGCTTCCGCGGCCATCCAGATTGGCCACGGTCAGCCGCTGTTGGGTGACGGGATCGAAGGTGTAGAACTTGACGAACTTGGTCCCTGCCAGTGGGCCCGGGCTGAATTCAATCCCGTTCGTGCCAATGTGCCAGCGTGCCTCACTGCGAACGGCGGCTTCCACGTTCAGCGGCGTGTAGGCGCCGTAGCCACCCACCAGGTAGTTTTCGACAACGAAAGCAATGCTGCCATCCGCGTTTTGGCGGCCGGTCATTTTGCGGCCATAACCCAGATCGCGCTGGTCACCAATGATGATGCTCACCTCATTGCCACCCGTGCCGAACTGATTTTTGCTCTTGAAGTCGGCCAGCGTGGTGCGTTCGTTGGCAGGGTCGATGGCCTGGTAGTAGCCATTGGCGTAGGCCGCAGCGTTGACTTCCAGGCTGGCGTCATCCTGCTTTTGTGGGTTTGGGAAGAGCAGAAAACTATTGGGTCCTGCGGGGCCTTCGGTGGTCGCCGTGCTGGAGCTACTGCTTCCACCTCCACCGCCACCGCACGCAGAGAGCAAGGCCAGCACTGTCAGGGCCACACAGGATTTGAAGAAGGACGTAAGTTTCATGATTGGCGCTTCCTTAGAACCGCATCAGGTAGCTGGCCGACACCTGGTTGGTGACATAGCTGTTCGGTGAAGTCGCCCAGGCCGGCCGCATGCCGGGGGTGGACTCGACACGGCGCCAGGCAATGTCGATCGAGTCGCGTGCGCCCAAGCCGATGTTGTAGCCCAGCGTAGTCAGCACGGTGGTGCCGCCAAACCGGTAGCTGAAGAACTGTCCTCCCGCATAGGCGTCATCCTGGACCAGAACCTTGGCCACGGTCACGTTTTCCAGGGACGAACGGCCGGTTGACACAATGTCACCGTCCCGGTACTCCGCACTCATGTACAGGGTGGCGCTGCCGCGCAGCGCATAGTCCAGGTTCACCCGCAGCGAGGTATCCGCGGTCTGGAACACGGTGCTGTTGGCATAGCGGCCGTTGTAGCCCAGCGCACCAAAGAGGTTGATGCGATCGGTCAGCGGCTGCATCACCGATGCGCCCACCGAATAGCGGTAGCCGTCGCGCAGGCTGGATTGGTGTTTGAGCGCCGTGACACGGCTAAACAACCCGAATGTGGGCTCATCAAACTCAGAAGAAGCCCGGTACTGGTACACCGCCTCGCCGGTCAGGCTGATGTTGCTGAGGCCGTTGTAGGTCTGGAAGCGTTCGCCGCCCACGCTGCCGGTGAGCAGCAGCCGGCTGGTGCCGCTGAGGGAAATAGCCCGGGTTTGCCCTGCATTGAAGGCGTAGATGCCGTCCCCGCGGATATCGGTGGCCAATTTGGAGCGGGTAATGTTGTCATCCCAGGTATAGCCCGCATCCACTTGGATCTGGTTGTCGTCGTTGAAGTCCAACTCCACACCTTTGAGCAGGTCCGGCAGGCCCTTGGCGCCCAGTTCCTTGACCAACTTCAGCCGCAGCGCATAGCTAGATTCTTGCGCTGATACCTGCGTCAGCTGGTAGTCCACCCCAAATGCCCAGCCATCGCGGAACAGGAACTCGCTGCCGATGCCGAAGACCATGGCGCTTTGCAGGCTGCCGGAGGGGGCGATGGAGTAGCGCGTGCCACCGATCTGGTCCGCATAGGAAATGGCAGCCTCGCTCTTGTTCTGCAGATCCTGACGCAGCTCCACGCGAGCGCGGGGGATGGCCCAGCCAAATGGTGTGGAATGGATACTCTCGCCGCGCAGCCCCAGCACGCCCTGCAGGGCGGTGTTGGTCTGGGTGTAGTAGTTCAGGGCAAATGTACCTGCGCCGGTTTCGGTGGCCTCGTTGAGCTGGTCCATCGAGAAGTCCAGCCGACCGTAGGGCGAGATCATGTTGGCCTTGTCGCGGAACTCCAGCCCGCCGCCCACCGAGCCGAACAACTGGTAGCCCTTGCGGTTGGCGTTGGCAAAGGCGCTGGCTGCCGAGACATAGCGTTTCGAATCAAAGTCCACCGAGCCCACGCCCAGCATGCCTTCCAGGAAGCCCCGAGTTCCGACCTGGCGGCTAGCATAGATCGCCAGCGAATAGCCGCGTGATTCGTTGCGCGTGCCATCGGTGCCGATGTTGGTGGTGTCCTGGGCATAACCTACGCCCATGCCCACCGTGAGCTTGTCGTCCCAGGCCAGGTCCACGCCCATGCTGACGCCATTGGAGGTGAAGTCCGAGCCACTCAGGCCGCCGCTGGCATCACGCGCGCCAAAGCTAACAACCCCCTCTACCCAGACCTTGGGGCCGGGCAGGGCGGTGGAGCCGGTATTGGTATTGCCGCCCAGACTGTTGGACAGCCGACCCAGATCAACCGATTGGTTTTGCACCAGCCCCGTAAC
Source organism: Rhodoferax saidenbachensis (assembly GCF_031457975.1). Classification (GTDB taxonomy): domain Bacteria; phylum Pseudomonadota; class Gammaproteobacteria; order Burkholderiales; family Burkholderiaceae_C; genus Allorhodoferax; species Allorhodoferax saidenbachensis_A. The sequence goes on along the minus strand of NZ_JAVDXO010000004.1, from coordinate 235,708 downwards.
CAGCCCGTAGAGCGGGTTCTGGCTCAGGCCCATGTCGTTCGCCGCTAGATTGACGGCGGATGCGACAGGCAGGGAGGCCGGAGCCGTGCCCAACGGCAGCTGGGTGGCCGAGTTGGTGCCCAGGCTGTTGAGCTGGGCGCTGGTTCTGGCGGCGGAGGGAGCTGTCACCGTGGCTTCACCAAACCGCGCTGCGGGCTGGCCGCTACCCAGGCCAGGGCCGCGGCCGCGCAGGCCTTCCATGTGTCGGCCATAGTTACTGATTTGCGTGCGCGAGAAGCGCAGCGCTGCCTCGTTCTGCGCAGTCAGGGTGCCTACGACGGCCTTATCTTGCGTGGGGTCAGGGCGCCCGGTTACGGTGACCGTGACGATGCCAGCGGTGGAGGTGGCGCCGCCAGTGAAATGGGCGATGGCCGAGAAAGAGTCAGTGCCGAAGAAGTTGGCCGCTGGCGTATAGGTGGCGGTAACGCCGCTGATAGTCAGCGTGCCATGGGCCGGCTGCATGGAGGCGGACATCCCCGTAGGGCTCAGCGCCGGGAACATGCAGGCATTGAGGTTCAGCGATGCGGCGGTGTTCGCTGCCGTCGTGAGCGTGCAGGCCGCGGGGGTGGGTACGCCTACCGAGAAATTGACCGTGACGGCGGCGCTGGTACCCACCGCATTGGTGGCGGTCAGCGTGACAGCACTGCTGGCCGATGGCACGGTGGGTGTGCCAGATATCACGCCCGTGCCGGTGTTCAGGGATACGCCCGTGGGCAGCGTGCCGCTGGCCAGTGCAAACGCTGTCAGCGGCGGGTTGCTGGCGGTGATCGTGATGGGGCTCATCGCCGCGCCCAGCGCCAATGCGGTGGTGGTGCCGTTGCTGGGGCTGCTGATCACGGGCACGGCATTCGGTGTGATGGTGAAGGTAACCGCCAGGGAGCCAGTCACACCGCCTGAGTTGACGGCCCCCAGCGTCACCGTGGACACCCCGCTGGTCGTGGGCGTGCCCGATACCACCCCGGTGCTGGTATTGAGGGTTAGGCCGGCCGGCAGGCTGCCGGATACGACGGAGTAGCTGGTGATGGGGCCATTCGTGCCCGTTGTGGTGATGGTGTAAGCCGTGCCAGCGGATCCCACGGTGCCGGAGCCTGCAGCACCACTGTTGATCACAGGTGCTGCGGTGGCATGGATGCGCATGACCACATTGAGTGACCCGGTGCCCGAGGCATTGTCTGCACTTAGCGTAACCGCGTAGTCGCCACTGGTGGTGGGGGTACCTGTGATGGCACCTGTGCTGGTATTCACCGCGAGGCCGGGCGGCAGATTGCTTGCGGCGTAGCTGCTGGCCGTAATGGGCGGGTTGGTGGCATTGATCTGGTAACCCGCAATGGCCGTGCCAACCGTGCCCGCCACCGTCACCGTGGGGGCGGTGGCCAGCGAGGGCGTGCTCGTGATAACCGGTACTCCAGCCGAGGCCACATTGATGGTCAGCGCCTGACTTACGGCACCAGCCGTTGTGGTGGCCTGCAGCGTCACCGGGTAGCTGCCCGCGATGGTGGGGGTGCCGCTAATCTGGCCCGAGCCGCTGGCGAAGCTCAGCCCGCTAGGCAGGCTGCCTGTGAGCCCGTAGGCGCTGGGGCTTGCAGGGTAGGTTGTGATCTGGAAGGTCGATATCGCGGAGTTCTGCGTGTAGTTGGCCGTGGCACTGTTGGTAATGCCCGCAATGTCCATCGTCAGCGTCTTGCTTACCGTGCCGTCGTTGATGGAGCCGTTGATTTGGGCACCGATAGTGACCGAGAAGGAGCCCGTGGCGGTGGCGGTGCCGGTGATCTTGCCATTGGTACTGTCTACAGACAGACCCGTGGGCAAGCCGGTGGCCGTGAAGTTGGAAGCCGAGCCGTCGTTGGATGTGATCTGGTAGAGCGGCGAGCCCGCAGTGTAGACCTGGCCCTTGAAACCCGTGGCCGTGGCCGCGCTGGTGATGCCCAGCACCGTGACCTGGATGGTTCGCGTGTCATTGCCCGTAGGGTTGAGCACCTCGACGTTGAAGGCGTCCGAGCCCGTGTACCCTGCCGTGGAGGTGTAGTTGGCGTTGTAGACCATGGTGGTGGTGGCTCCCACCGGGGCAGACATGGATGCACTGCCATGGCTGGCCGCCGAGGTGATGTTCAGGCCGCCGCTGTCCTGCGCCGCGCCGGCAGTCCCTTGAGTCAGGAGCGGGTAGATGTCCTTGGTGGCCGCAGCGCCCGAGCGCACGGCAATGGCGAGAGAGCCATTGCCGTTGGCCACTGTGAACGCGGGGGCCTTGAACTGGCCGATGTACAACGCCAGGGACATGATGTCGGACTGTGAGGGCAGGGCCGGTGTACCCCCGTAGTTGATGTACATATTGCCGCCTGGCGACAGCTCGGTGTGCAGATAGGTGTAGGCATTGGAGGCTAGCAAGTGCGCCGCCGAGGAGGTCGCTCCAGAGTGACAGTTCACACATCTTGCGTAGCCGCCAGCTCCACTGGTGTTGTAGATACCGGAGCCGGTCGCCACCGATTGGCCCCAGGCGCTGGTTGAGGCCAAGCCGCAAAGCAACGCCATTGCTGCTGCCAGTTGCCAGATCTGGCGCAGCATGCCTGTGGCCACTGCCTTGCAGGCAGTCCACCGTGGCGCAAGCACGGTGTAGGCTTGCCACAAGAAAGATGAGCGTGGAGTCTCTGTGTCGGACATTTCCAAGGACCATACGGTGGGGCGTGCGGCGGCCCCGGGACAAGGTAATTTGCGCTGGGGCCCGAAAGGAGACAGCCCGCTAGCACAGATCACAGCGGATCAGTGTAACGAATTGCCTTTACTTTTTAAGGGCAATTGAGGGCCAAGCCCGGCGCGGCGCGAGCTTCTGTTGTATTTGGGCGAAATAACCCGATGAACCCTCAGTCCGCAGCCGCTGCAACCAAGGCTTGCCAGTCCAGCAGCGTGATGCGGGCCACAGGATCAGGGCGGCCCGGTGTGCCGGCACGGAACACAATGATTTCGGCAAACGCGAGTTGTATCTGGTCCTGTGGCTGCTGCGCCGACTGCACGTGGGCCACCAGCACGGTGTTCTGGCCGGGCGCCGGCAGCGCCAGCAGGCGCCGGGTGCGTGCTGCGTCACGCTCGGCCTGGATGTCTCCGCCAGCCGGGTTTAGATCGAGGGTGGTTGCCACCGGGCCCAACTCAAGCAACTGGGCGGTGTGCTCGGTTCTACAGGTTTGGGAGCTCCACACTGCCCCTACCGGAATTTTCAGCGCACGCAACGCTGTGCCAACGGCGCGTGCTTGTGCTTCTCCCTCAGGCGTCAGGCCGCTTTGCGGTTTGCAGTGCTCGGTGGGGGGGCCACTGATGGCATGGCGCATATAGAGCACATAGCCACCCTGGCGCAATTGCGCAACCAAGGCGGTGCCTTGCAGGGCCTTTGTGGGGTCGACCATGGGATACGCGGTTTGTGCCAACGCAGCCCCGCTGGTGCAGACCAGGGCCCAGAGGATGGGCAGCCAGCGCATGGGATCAGCCCGCTAGCGCGGCTTCAATATCCTTGGCCAAGCTAGCTGGCGTGTCCGTAGGCGCGTAGCGCTTGAGGACCTGGCCGTCCTTGCCGATCAGAAACTTGGTGAAGTTCCACTTGATGGCCTTGGTGCCCAGAAAGCCCGGCGCCTCTTTCACCAGCCATTGGTACAGCGGGTGGGCCTCACCGCCGTTCACGTCGATCTTCGCCATCATGGGAAAACTCACGCCATAGTTGAGCTGGCAGAACTCGGAAATCTCGTCGTTGCTGCCCTTGTCCTGCGCGCCGAACTGATTGCAGGGAAAGCCCAGCACCACCAGTCCCTTGTCGCCATAGGTTTTGTGCAACTCTTCCAGGCCGACAAACTGCGGCGTGAAGCCACAAGCGCTGGCGGTGTTCACGATGAGCAAAGGTTTGCCTTCAAACTGGCGCAGTGCGACCGGTTTGCCGGAAATTTGCAGAGCTTCAAAATCATAAGCAGTGGCCATAAAAGTCTTTCGTGGAAGTGGCAGGAAATCACCTTAGCAGGTTCTGGAAGGAGATAAAACACTTGTAAGTGTCGAACTTTGCTGGGAAGATTCCACGCAAGGAAGAGACATGTGGAAATACCCCTCCTGGTTTCATCGGCTTGTAGAGTGGCTTGTGGCCACCAAGCGCAAATACGACTTGGTGCAGGGGGAAGGAACCATGGAGTCGCTTCGGCACTACCGCTGGGTGGCAGTGCTCATGGTTCCATTGCATATGAGCCTGGCGTTTGGGCTGCAGCAGTACGTCGCCCCGCCGGAGCATCCCGAAATGGTGGAATGGGCCAGCACCGTGAAATGGGCTCATGTTGTCATTTGCGGGTTCGTTATCTTCAGCGGGTTGCTGTCCCATGCCTATGTGCGGCGCGGCAAGCACGCTACGGCGGGCGCCATTGTCTTGCAAATTGCCATTGCTGCAGGGTATTTCTATTTCGGTGCGGTGATTTCTATTGCCGACTTGGTGGCCAATGCGGGGGCTGGGCCGTCGAGTTTCATGATGATTTGCATCATGTTCGGGGTACTGGGGCTGATGCGGCCCGGCATCTCAGTACCGCTGTATACCTGCGCCTGCATGCTGTTTGCCGTCATGCTGTTGCGTGCACCCATTGATCCCGCGCACATCACCAGCGCGGGCATCATTGCCTATGTGGGGCCGATGTTGGCGTTGTTGGCGTCGGTGATAGTGTGGAATCAATTCGTACGCGCCGTGATGTTGCGCCGCGAATTGAGTCGCAGCAATACTGCGTTGATGGCGCAGCAGCAGGAATTGGCCTTCCTAGCCGACCACGACACGCTGACCGGGCTGTACAACCGCCGCGAGTTCATGCGCATGGCGAACATGGAGTTGGCGCGTGCGGCGCGAGCGCCCTGCGATACGCAGCTCATCATGGTGGACCTGGACTTTTTCAAGAAGGTCAACGACCAGTATGGCCACCCGGTGGGTGATGCCGTGCTCAAGCAGGTGGCTGCGCTGTTGCGTAGCGGTATTCGCACCACTGACACGGTGGCCCGCCTGGGCGGGGAAGAGTTCATCGTGCTCTTGCCCGACACCTCGCGCGAGGGTGCGCTGGCCGTGGCCGAAAAGCTGCGCATGCTGGTGCGCGCCGAACCGTTGGTGATGGAGGACTTGAGCGTGCCGGTAACCGCCAGCTTTGGGGTCAGCGGCCTGCTGCGCAACCAGCAGGGCACGGTGGACAGCATTTACGCCGCCGCCGACCGCGCGCTGTACGTGGCCAAGCAACTGGGGCGTGACCGGGTGGAATACGCCGAGCCCGAGTCGTCCGAGCTCAGCAGCGGCACCGCAGAGGGTTTGCGCGCCTAGCCGTGCAGGTTGTCGTTGCGGGCAATGGCCAGCAGGTGCTCCAACACCGCTGCATGGTCGCGGCAGTTGCGCGCGTGCCAGCGCTTGATCCACCACATGAAGCCCGCCACCACCACGCCAAACACGGTGATGGCGCCAAAGGCCGACAGGCCCATGCCGGTGGACAGGCTGTAGAACGCGCCCAGACCCAGAATGCAGGCCTGCTCGTTGAAGTTTTGCACGGCAATGGAGCGGCCTGCGCCCATGAGGTTGTGGCCGCGGTGCTGCAGCAAGGCATTCATGGGCACCACCAGAAAGCCACCCAGCCCACCCAACAAAATCAGGAAGGGTGCGGCCACCCAGACGTTGGTGATGAAGTTCAGGAACAAAATCAGCAGGCCCATGGCAATGCCCAGTGGGATCACATTGGTGGCGTGCTCCAGCCGCATGCGCATGGAGGCAGCTACCGCCCCGGCAGCCGTGCCTATGGCCACCACGCCCACCAAGGCAGAGGCCTGCGTCACGCTATAGCCCAATGCGGCCGAGGCCCAGGCCAGCACGATGTAGCGCAGGTTGCCGCTCACACCCCAGAATAGCGTGGTGGTGCTCAAGGAGATTTGGCCCAGCCGGTCTTTCCACAGCTTGGCATTGCACTTCCAGAAATCGGGCAGCAGTGTCAGCAGGTTCTTGGGCATGGCGCGCATGCTGGCGCCGGTCAGCGGGATGCGGGTATTGAACCAAGCCGCGGCGAGGTAGACAAAGATCAGGATGCCAATAGCCGCCTCGGGTGGGGTGTCAATGCTGGTGTCAATGAGAGGGAAGTCAATGGACAGCAGAGCGTGGGAGATGCCCGGACTGACCAGCTGGCCGCCCAGCAGCACGCCCAGGATGATGGAGGAAATCGTTAGCCCCTCGATCCAGCCGTTGGCCTTGACCAATTGGGAGGCCGGTAGCAGCTCGGTCAGGATTCCGTATTTGGCGGGGGAGTAGGCCGCGGCGCCCAGGCCCACGATGGCGTAGGACATCAGCGGGTGCGTGCCAAACAGCATCATCAGGCAGCCCACAACCTTGATGCCATTGCTGATCAGCATCACCTTGCCCTTGGGCATGGAGTCGGCAAACGCGCCCACAAAAGGTGCCAACACCACGTAAAACAGCGCAAACATGGGCACCAGCGCGGCTTGTTGCCACTCAGGCGCACCTGCACTGCGTAGCAACTGCACGGCACCCACAAACAAAGCATTGTCGGCCAGCGAGCTAAAAAACTGCGCTGACATGATGGTGTAAAAACCGCGTTTCATGGGTGGGGAATAGGGCACATTAGCGTGGCTAATGCGTCAGGTATTGTTGTAGGTCTCCAAACGTGCTGCGGTTATAGCACGGCGGCCAATGTCAAAATCTTCGCAGTTCCTCTCTCCGCCATCGCCATGCCACGTCCCATACAAGCCACCATCCACACCCAGGCCCTGCGCCACAACCTGGAAGTGGCGCGCCGCGCCGCGCCCGATGCGCGGGTGTGGGCAGTGGTCAAAGCCAATGCCTACGGCCACGGCATCGAGCGTGCGTTTGACGGCCTGCGTGGCGCCGACGGCATTGCCCTGCTGGACCTGGACGAAGCGCAGCGCGTGCGCAACCTGGGCTGGCGCGGCCCCGTCCTCTTATTGGAAGGTGTGTTCGACCAGCGCGACCTGGAGCTGTGCTCGCGCCTGGGCCTGTGGCACACGGTGCACTGCGAAGAGCAGATCAATATGCTGGCCATCCACAAGACCAACGAGCCGCACCGTGTGTTCCTCAAGGTCAACTCCGGCATGAACCGCCTGGGCTTCCAGCCGGAGCAGGTGCGCTCGGCGTGGACCCGGTTGAACGCGTTGCCGCAGGTGGACGAAATTTCGCTGATGACCCACTTCAGCGACGCCGACGGCCCCAAGGGCATTGACGCGCAAATGGCGATCTTCAAGGCCGCCACGGACGATCTGCCCGGTGAGCGCACGGTCAGCAACAGCGCAGCCACGCTGCGCCACTCCGGCCCCGGCCTGGTGTCCGACTGGGTGCGCCCCGGCATTGCCGTTTACGGCAGCGCGCCCGACTATCCGGAGCACAGTAGTGCCGATTGGGGTCTGCAGCCGACTATGACGCTTGCTGCAAAAATAATAGCTACCCGCGCAATAGATACGGGGGCTAGCGTCGGATATGGCTCTACATTCGTGGCCGACAAGCCCATGCGCATCGGTGTGGTCGCCTGTGGCTATGCGGATGGCTACCCGCGCCTGTGCCCCACGGGCACGCCGGTGCTGGTGGACGGCGTGCGCACCCGTACCGTGGGCCGCGTCAGCATGGACATGGTCACCGTGGACCTGGACCCCGTGCCCGATGCACACATGGGCAGCGAGGTCACGCTGTGGGGCCGCGCTGCCAACGGTGCGGTGCTACCGATTGACGAGGTGGCGGTGTGCGCTGGCACGGTGGGCTACGAGCTGATGTGCGGGCTGGCGCTGCGCGTGCCGGTGGTGGTGGCCGATTGAACAAAAACACCATTCCTATTCCCATCTCCATGCTGGAGGTGGGCAAGCCCCTGCCCGTGGATGTGTGGAGTGGCACCACCGGCCAGCTGTTGCTGCGCAAGGGGCAGCCCATCTTGTCTGCACAGCACCGCGACAAGCTGCATGACCACGAAGCCTGTTCTTCCGCGGTCGAGGGCTTGGCCTGGCAGCAGGCCTATGAGCGCATGGTGCACCAGATGCTGCGCGATGGCGTGGACATCCAAACCATTGCCACCGCGTCCATGCCCAGCACCATTCTGGAGCGCGACTACGTGGTCGGGCAGCAGCTCAGCGGCGGCTGGCTGGATTTGCAGGAAGTGCTGCGCGGCGTGTTGTACCAAGGCGGACTGGCGATCAACCCGCTGCCGCGCCTGGCGGGGTTGGAGCGCAAATGCCAGGCTTTGTTGACGGCCGATACCGACGACAGCCTGTTTTGCCTGTTCCAGGCGCTGGCCGACGGTAGCCTGGGCTACTGCGCCACCAACGCGCTGTTGTGTGCGGTGGTCTGTGAACTGGCAGGGCAGAAACTGGGGTTAGACCCCTTGCAGCGCCAGACGTTGCGCCGCGCCGCGCTGACCATGAACATTGGCATGGCGCGCGAGCAAGATTCGCTGTCACGCCAGAGCGAACCATTGAGCGCTGAGCAACGCACCCTGATTGCCGACCATTCCTTGCGCAGCGTGGATATTTTGGTGAGCCTGGGGGTGGATGACGACGACGTGCTGGACATTGTGCGTTGGCACCATGCCCCGGAGTCGCCCAAGGCCATGGCGCGCAACTTCGCCAGCCGCCGTTTGCTGCACCTGGCCGACGGCTTTGTGGCCCGTATGGCAGCGCGCAAGACACGCATGTCGTTTGCACCCGTCAAGGCGGTCAAGTCCATGGTGATGGGCGCCGAGGGTGAAATTGTGGGCGTGGGCTCCGCCATCGCGCAGGCCGTCGGGTTTTACCCGCCGGGCAGCTATATGCAGTTGGCCAATGGCGAGACAGCGGTGTCGGTGCAGCGCGGCGAGCGTGCCAATACGCCCTGGGTGATCCCCATTCTCGACAAGGACGGCATGCCAATCGTCAAATACGTGGGCCACAACACCGCCACCGAGCCTGCCTACGCCATTGCGACCGCGGTGAACTTCGAGAAAGTGCGGCTCACCATCAATGGTGACAAAGTGCGCCAGGCGCGAGAGCGCATCCCGCGCTAGCGGTCAGAGTCTCCAGCCCACTGTTTTGGCATGAAAACAGCTCCTGGCCCGCGTAGATATTGCGCAAGCCGCTATCGAAAGCATAGTAATTTGATAGGGAGGCGGGAGATTGATGTCTGTATGTTTATACAGTAATATCGCATCATGGCCAAAGAAAAAACTGTCTTCTCTTGCAACGAATGCGGCGGCACCAGCCCCAAATGGCTGGGCAAATGCCCGCACTGCAATGCCTGGAACACGCTGATCGAATCCGTGGCGCAGAGTGACGCGCCGGCCAAAAACCGCTTCGCCTCGCTGGCCAAGACGGCCGAGGTGGCGGTGCTGTCCGACATCGAGGCGTCTGACGTGGAGCGCACCCCCACCGGCCACGAGGAGCTGGACCGCGTGCTGGGCGGCGGCATGGTGGAGGGCGGTGTGGTGCTCATTGGCGGCGATCCCGGCATTGGCAAGTCGACGCTCTTGCTGCAGGCGCTGGATTCGCTGCAGCGTTCGGGCAAAAACACCCTGTATGTCACCGGCGAAGAGAGTGGGGCGCAGGTGGCATTGCGTTCGCGCCGCCTGGGGCTGGACCACAGTCAGGTGCGGGTGCTGGCCGAAATCCAGCTCGAAAAAATCCTCGCCACGCTGGAAGCCCACCGTCCTGACGTGGCGGTGATCGACTCTATCCAGACCGTTTACTCGGAGCAGCTCACCAGCGCCCCGGGCTCGGTGGCCCAGGTGCGCGAATGCGCGGCCCACCTGACGCGCGCGGCCAAGGCCAGTGGCACGGCCATCGTGTTGGTCGGCCACGTCACTAAAGAAGGCGCCTTGGCCGGCCCCCGCGTGCTGGAGCACATGGTGGACACGGTGCTGTACTTTGAGGGAGATACGCACAGCCAGTTCCGCCTGGTGCGCGCCATCAAGAACCGCTTTGGCGCGGTCAACGAGATTGGCGTGTTCGCCATGACCGAGAAAGGCCTGAAGGGCGTGAGCAACCCCAGCGCCATCTTTCTGAGCCAGCACGCCGAGCCCGTGCCCGGCAGCTGCGTGATGGTGACGCTGGAGGGCACGCGCCCGCTGTTGGTGGAGATCCAGGCGCTGGTGGACAGCGGCGGTCCCAGCCCGCGGCGTCTCAGTGTGGGGCTGGACAAAGACCGTCTGGCCATGCTGCTGGCCGTGCTGCATCGCCACGCGGGTGTGGCGTGTATGGACCAGGACGTGTTCATCAACGCCGTGGGCGGCGTGCGTATTGGCGAGCCTGCGGCTGACTTGGCGGTGATGCTGTCCATCACCTCGTCTTTGCGTGGCAAACCGCTGCCCAAAGGCTTCATCGCGTTTGGCGAGGTAGGGTTGGCCGGTGAGGTGCGTCCCGCGCCGCGCGGGCAGGAGCGCCTGAAAGAAGCCGCCAAGCTCGGCTTCAGCGTGGCCGTGGTGCCCAAGGCGAATGCGCCCAAAAAACCCATCGAAGGCATGACCATCCACGCCGTGGACCGGGTGGAAGAGGCCATGAACGTGGTGCGCGGTCTGGGCTGATCCGACATTGAGGGCGCCGTTCGCGGATTTACTCGCACACGCGGCGGCTGCATGGATAAGATGCAAGGCTGCAACAACCAGGCCTTTCGCATGAAATCCAATAACCTGACCCTGGGCGCAAAGCTCTGGGTTTTCGTCGCACTCGTTATGGCCTTGCTGGTGTTCACGCTGGTGTTTGCCACAAGCCGCACTACCGCCTTGCAGGCGCGTGCCGATGCTGCTTTTGCGGCCCAAAACGAGAAAATCAATTTGGCCCTGCAGTGGTCAGGCCAGGTGGAAACCCAGCTCACCCGCATCGTCGCCACCGCATCCACCGCCGATCCTGCGGTAGACGAGCTGTTCAAAACCCAAATTCCCACGGCCAGCGCACGCATCACCGAGATTCAGAAGCAGGTGGAAGCCAGTGGCCTGAATGCCGCTGAGAAGACCCTGTTCGACCGCATAGGCGAAGAGCGCAAAGTGGCGCTGGTGTCGTTGGCCAAGGTGCGTGATCTCAAAACCGCCAGCGACCAACCCGGGGCGGCAGCGGAGGTAAAAACCAATCTGCAACCTGCGGTCGACAAGTATGTGAAGTCCTTGCAGGAATTCAGTGAGCTGCAAAAAGGTAAAACCGCGAGCTTGAACGAAGGCTTCCAGGAGGAGCGGGTGGTCAATGCCTGGATCTCACGCGGCTTGGTGGCAGCCTTGCTGGTCCTACTGGTTGTGGGCACCCTGGTGCTGATCCGCCAGATTCGCCAACCCCTGAAAGACGCGATCGCCGTGGCAGAGAAAATTGCTTCTGGCGATTTGAGTGTGAAGGTTCAGGTCGATCGCGGCGACGAGTTCGGCGAAATGATGCGCGCCCTGGCCCACATGCAGGACCAACTGGTGCACCTGGTGGCCGATGTGCGCCGCGGCACCGACAGCATTGCCACTGCCAGTGAAGAAATTGCCACTGGCAACCAGGACTTGGCCAACCGCACCGAGCAGACGGCTTCCAACCTGGAGAAGACCGCCTCCAGCATGCAGCAGCTCACCACCACGGTGAAGCAGTCTGCCGAGTCAGCGCGCCAGGCCAACCAGCTGGCCGCGTCGGCAGCCCAGGTGGCTCAGCGCGGTGGTGCGGTAGTCAGCCAGGTGGTGTCCACCATGGACGATATCAACGCCAGCTCCCGCAAGATCAGCGACATCATTAGCGTGATCGATGGCATTGCCTTCCAGACCAACATCCTGGCGCTGAATGCGGCGGTGGAAGCCGCGCGGGCCGGCGAGCAGGGCCGCGGCTTTGCGGTGGTGGCCAGCGAAGTGCGCAGCCTGGCGGGCCGCAGTGCGGACGCGGCCAAGGAGATCAAGACTTTGATCAACACCAGTGTCGAGAAGGTGGACGGTGGCGCCGCGCTAGTGGCCCAGGCCGGCCAGACCATGACCGAGATCGTGAGCTCGGTGCAGCGTGTGACCGACATCATGGGCGAGATCACGGCTGCCGCGTCTGAGCAGTCCGACGGCATTGCCGAAGTGAACGTGGCCGTGGGCCAGCTGGACCAGATGACGCAGCAAAACGCCGCGCTGGTGGAGCAATCTGCGGCAGCCGCCAGCAGCATGAAGGACCAGGCCCAACGCCTGGCCCAAGTGGTGGCCGCCTTCAAACTGGACCATCAACTGGCGGCGCCCCGTGTGGCGCCGCCTATCTCCAGGGCGCCGCACAAGGCGCCGCCGCGCATCGCCCCGGCCATGAAGCGCCCGGTGCCCGCCTTGGCCCCCCGCACGGCTGCCCCCGCACTGGCGGCCAAGCCCAAGGCGCTGGCCCCCAAGCCGCGCCCCGCCTTGCAGGTGGCTGCGCCCAAACTCGCCAAGGCCACGACGCCCGCCGGTGGCGATGACGACTGGGAAACGTTCTGATCTGCAGCGTCTGTCGGTCACGGCCGCGCTGAGCCCGCGGCCTGCGAAAATCCGCGCATGAACTTTCAATCCATTTTGCTGCCCCTGGGCTGCATTGCGTTGGCCGTGGCGGGCTACCGTGCCTGGGGCTGGCCCGGTCTGGCGCTGGCGGTAGGTGCCTTGGTCATGTGGCAGCTGTTGCATTTCACCCGCATGCTGCAGGTGCTCAAGCGCGCGGCCAACCGTCCTATTGGTTATGTGGCCAGCGCGGTCATGCTGCATTCGAAGCTGCGCCCTGGCCTGCCACTGCTGCATGTGGTGGCCATGACACGCGCGCTGGGCCAACTGGAGTCGCCCCAGGACACCCAGCCCGAGCGCTTTCGCTGGACCGATGGCTCGCAGGCCAGCGTGCTGTGCGTGTTTCTGGGTGGCAAGCTGCAAAGCTGGGAACTGACCCGACCGGCCGTGGAGGATGCCGCGCCGCAGGCGGAAGGCGCCGCGCTGGCCCCGTAAAATCGGTGGTTTGCAATCTTGCGACCCCCATTACAAGGACACCCACGATGAGCGCACTTCCTCCCTCCATGTCTGACCGCGACGGAAAAATCTGGATGGATGGCCAGATGGTGGACTGGCGCGACGCCAAGATCCACGTGCTGAGCCACACGCTGCACTATGGCTGCGGCGCTTTTGAGGGCGTGCGCGCCTACAACACCGTCAACGGCCCGGCCATCTTCCGCCTGCAGGAGCACACCGAGCGCCTGTTCAACAGCGCCAAGATCCTACGCATGAAGATCCCGTTCACCCAGGAGCAGGTGAACGAGGCCCAGTGCGCCGTGATTCGCGAGAACAAGCTCGAATCTGGCTACCTGCGCCCCCTGACCTGGATCGGCGACAAGAAGCTGGGCGTCTCGCCCAAGGGCAACACCATCCACCTGATGGTGGCCGCATGGCCCTGGGGCGCCTACCTGGGCGAAGAAGGCATGAAGCGCGGCATCCGCGTCAAGACCAGCAGCTACACCCGCCACCACGTCAACATCACCATGACCCAGGCCAAGGCGGTGAGCAACTACACCAACTCCATCCTGGCCAACATGGAAGCCACCGACGACGGCTACGACGAAGCCCTGCTGTTGGACAGCTCGGGCTTTGTGTCCGAAGGTGCGGGCGAAAACATCTTTGTGATCAAGAACGGCGTGATCTACACGCCTGACCTGTCGGCCGGTGCCCTGAACGGCATCACACGCAACACCGTGTTTCACATCGCCAAGGACCTGGGCCTGGAGATCGTGCAAAAGCGCATTACGCGTGACGAGGTCTACATTTCCGACGAAGCCTTCTTCACCGGCACCGCCGCCGAAGTGACCCCCATCCGCGAGTTGGACCGCATCGAGCTGGGCGCGGGCAGCCGCGGTCCCATTACCGAGAAGATCCAGACGGCGTTCTTTGACATCGTCAACGGCCGCAACTCCAAATACGCCCACTGGCTCACGAAGGTGTGAGATTTTTGGGGTCAGACCACTCGCGTAAGCGATGTGCTCTGACCCCAACTGAATAGGAAACCATCATGACAATCGAAATCCTGGCAAAAGACCTGAACCACCAGGGCGGCGTGTTTTGCCCCAGCCCCCTGGCCGACATGAAGACCTGGAACACCCACCCCAAGGTGTACCTGGACGTGGCGCACACCGGTGAAGCCAAGTGCCCCTACTGTGGCACCGTCTACAAACTGAAAGACGGCGAGCACTTCGCGGGTGGACATTAAGTCCCTGGTCATCGCGCCCCAATGGATTGGGGACGCGGTGATGACCGAGCCGCTCATGCGCCGCCTGGCGGCGCGCGGTGAGCGGCTCACCGTGGGGGCCTTGCCCTGGGTGGCGCCGGTGTACCGCGCCATGCCCCACGTGGTCGAGGTCATTGAATTTCCGTTTGCCCACGGCGGTCTGCAATGGGCCGCGCGGCGGGCGATGGCCAAGACGCTGCGAGGCCGCTTTGATGCAGCCTATGTCTGCCCCAATTCCCTCAAAAGCGCCCTGATTCCCTGGTGGGCTGGCATCTCTAGACGCGTTGGCTATTCCGGTGAGGCCCGTTGGGGCTTGCTGAACCAACGCCTGCCGAATCCGCCTGAGGGCGAACGCCCGCCCATGGTGGCGTTTTACTCTGCCCTCAGCGGCGATGCCGGTCTGGACGCGGACCAACCCCATTTGCAACTGCCCCCCGGCGCCGCGGCAGCCGCACTGGCCGCGCAGAGCTTGCAGGCGCAGGGCTTTTATGTGCTGGCGCCCGGCGCCGAATACGGCCCGGCCAAGCGCTGGCCCGCGGCCCATTTTGCCGCGCTGGCGAGCCAACTGGCGCTGCCCGTGCTGCTGTTGGGTTCGGGCAAAGACGCCGAGGTGTGCGCCGAGATTGCCGCCGCGGTGAACGCTAAGCAGCCCGGCCAGTGCCGCGACCTGGCGGGCAAAACCACGCTCGACCAAGCGATTGCACTGATCGCCTCGGCCAAAGCCATGGTCAGCAATGACTCCGGCCTCATGCACGTGGCCGCAGCGTTTGGCGTGCCCCAGGTGGCGGTATTTGGCTCGTCCAGCCCGCTGCACACGCCGCCGCTGAGTGATCGGGCTACCGTGCTCTGGCTCAAGAACGACCCTGCCTACCAGCCCCCGCTGGACTGCGCGCCGTGCTTTGCCCGGGAGTGTCCGCTAGGCCACACGCGCTGCCTGGTCGATATTGCACCTGCCAAAGTGCTATCGTATTTGTAGCTTTTCACGCAATGATTACGGGGGCTAGAGCCCATTTTCATAGGTAAGCGCTCGGACATTCGTGAGCACCAGTTTTTGCCCCAATCTAAGGGTTTGTATTAATTAAAACCTATTGATTTACTTTTTCGCCGAACTACACTTTCCCGCAGATTCCCTGAGGCCAGCGTGCCTTGGGACCCGTTGGCAACCGTATTCGGACGGAAGACATGCACTACAAAACACTCTGCCTGCTGGCCGTTCTTGGGCTGGCAACGGCCCCGGCTCAACCGCAAACCTCGGTTCTCATCGGCCTCATCACCAAAACCGACACCAACCCCTTCTTCGTGAAGATGAAAGAGGGCGCCAAGGCCGAGGCCCGCAAGCTGGACGCCCGTCTGCTGGTCGCGGCCGGCACGCAGGACGGCGACACGGCCAGCCAGATTGCCGCCATCCAGCGCATGGCGCTGGCCGGGGTCAAAACCATCCTGATCGCCTCCAACGGCGATGCGGTCATTCCGGCCATCAAAAAGGTGCAGGCCAGCGGTGTGCAGGTGATCGCACTGGACAGCCCTATCGACGGCGCCGATGCGCTGTTTGCCACCGACAACTACCAGGCCGGCGTGCTGATTGGCCAGTACGCCAAAGTTGCGCTGGGCGCCACGCCCGCGCGCATTGCCACGCTGGACTTGTTCCCTGGTCACCCGGTGGGCGCACAGCGGCATAACGGCTTCATGCGTGGGTTTGGTCTGCCGGCGCCCGACGCCGTGAGCTTGGAGCTGGGCACCGACAAGGCCGTGGTCTGCCAGGCTGACAGCTTTGGTGACGCCGCCAAGGGCCAGGCCGCCATGGAAAACTGCCTGAAAAAGCACCCAGATATCAACGTGGTGTACACCATCAACGAGCCTGCGGCGGCCGGTGCGCATACGGCGCTGGTGACCGCGGGCAAGGCGCAGGGCGTGCTCGTGGTATCGGTCGACGGCGGCTGCAGTGGCGTGGCCGATGTGGCACAGGGTCACATTGCCGCCACCTCGCAGCAGTACCCGCTGCGCATGGCGGCCAAGGGTGTGAGTGCTGGTGTGGAGTACGCCCGCACGGGGCGCCGCACCACGGGCTATGTGGACACCGGCGTCAACCTGATCACACGCACCGCCGTGGCCGGCATAGAAAGCAAGGACGTCGCGGCGGGCACCCAACTTTGCTGGGGGAAAAAATGATGCGCCACCATGTTGTTTCGACCGTCGCGCTCGCCATGTTGACAGGCGTTACCCCACTGGCTGCCTGGGCCAAGTGCGATAAAAAACCCACCAAGCCCGACACGCTGTACCAGGAGGTGGCGGGCAGCCAGGGGGCGGAGGTCAGAGACCCAACATCACACCTGGTGTGGCAGCGCTGCCTGGTTGGCAAGCAGTGGGATGCCGCCGCCCAGCAGTGCACGGGGGCCGCCAAAAAGATGAGCTGGCAGGCGGCCATGACCCTGCCCCCCTCGGCGGGGCAGGGCGTGGCGTCACGTTGGCGTCTGCCTAGCTATATCGAGTTGCTGACCTTGGTGGACCTGAACTGCAGCGGCCCTGCGGTCAACGCGCGCTGGTTTGGAGACAGCGACGCCAGTTACCTCTGGTCCAGCTCGAGCTACGAGCAGCTCGCCGACTATGCCTGGGGCCTGAAGTACGCCCGCGGCGAAATCATCTATGACAGCAAGGTCGAGGAATTCCAGGCCCGGCTGGTGCGCTTTGCCGACTGAAGGAACCCCATGCAAGCCAACAACATCCGTATCGCCACCCGGCTGGCCCTCTCGTTTGGCGCGCTGATCGCCGTGGTGGCCATGGTGGCGCTGTTTGGTGCCTACATCGCCAAAAACACCAACCAGTCCATCCGCGCCATCTACACCGGCAGCCTGATCCCGCTGCGTCAGCTCACCAGCATTGCCGACACTTACAAGGTGGAGGTGCTGGACAGTGCCAACAAGGTCGCACTGGGTGGCCTGGAGCCCAAGGCCGCGCACACCAAGGTCAGCCAGGGGCTGGCCGCGGCGGCTACGGCATGGACCACCTACACAGCGCACGCCCAAACCGACGACGAGCGCAAGGGCATAGCCAGCATTAACGCGCTGGTGGAGAAGGCCCAACCCACGCTGGCCGAACTGGTGGAGGCGCTGGACAAGGGCGACCGCTACAAGGTGTCGCTGGTCATGCTGAACCTGGATGACATGGTGACCCCGGTAGTGAAAGAGCTGAACGCGCTGATGGCGCTGCAGCTGCAGCATGTGGAGGGTCAGTACACCGAGGCTAACCAGCGCTATGAGGGCAGCATCGCGGTGTTTTTCGTCACTGTGGTGCTGGCGTTGGTGGCCGGCAGCGTGGCGGCCTGGCTGATGACCAAGGCCATCACCCACCCGATCAACCGCGCGGTGGAGATCGCGCGCGATGTGGCCGAAGGCGATCTGCGCAAGGACATTGAATGCGAAGGCCGCAGCGAAACCGCTCTGATGCTGGCCGCGCTCAAGGCCATGCAGGCGAGTGTGGTGCAGGTGGTGGCCACGGTGCGCAGTGGCTCCGAGGGCGTGGCCACGGTGAGCGCGGAGATCGCCCAGGGCAATAACGACCTATCGGCGCGCACCGAGCGCCAGGCCAGCTCGCTCGAAGAAACAGCGGCGTCTACCGCGGCGCTGAACGAAGCGGTGCGCCAGAACGCCGACAACGCCAAAAAGGCCAACCAGCTGGCGCTCAAAGCCACTGAGGTGGCAATGGCCGGCGGCAAGACCGTAACCCAGGTGATCCAGACCATGGAGGGCATTAACCAGTCCTCCAAAAAGATCGGAGACATCATCAGCGTGATCGATGGCATTGCCTTCCAGACCAACATCCTGGCGCTGAACGCGGCGGTGGAGGCGGCGCGTGCGGGCGAGCACGGCCGCGGCTTTGCCGTGGTGGCCAGCGAGGTGCGTTCTTTGGCTGGCAGCAGTGCCGACGCCGCCAAGGAGATCAAAAAACTCATCAACGAGAGCATGCAGCGCGTACAGCAGGGCTCGGCTTTGGTGGACCAGGCGGGCGCCACCATGGGTGACGTGGTCAGCTCTATCCGGCATGTGACCGATCTGGTGGGCGAAATCAGCGCCGCTAGCCAGGCGCAGAGCGACGGCGTGGCCCAGGTGGGGGATGCGATTGGCGAGCTGGACCGGGTAACGCAGCAAAACGCGGCCCTGGTAGAGCAAATGGCGGCTGCGGCCATGGATTTGCGCCACCAGTCCACCGCGTTGGTGGAATCGGTTAGCGTTTTCAAGCTGCCGGGCGTTACGGGTATGCTGCAGGAAATGCCGTGCTTGCTGGCGGCGTAAAACCGCGCACAAAAAAAAGCCACCCGAGGGTGGCTTTGTAAAGTCCCCGAAGGGACGTCGTTGGAACCTGTTGAAGGAAACCTATTGGGTGGTTTCTCTTCGATCCTTGTGAACTGTGACAGCAGCTGGGTTGAACTTTAGGCGTTACAAACCGAAAGCGGTATCCCCCATTCGGGTGAATTTGCGATCTTTTTTGTAAATAAATCACGATTTTTTGGGGCCTCCCCAGTTTTTTCGGGTTTTCAACCCTCCGAAATCACCCAGTCGGCCCGGTGTCGGTTTGCCGCAATGCGTTTTGCATTGGGTTCATCGGTCTGCGCCATCCATGCCAGCGCCTGTTCGCGGCTGCGGCCAAATTGCATATGGCGCGTCAGCAGACGCTCGTGTCGGACCTCTTGCTCCACGTCCAGGTACCACACCTCATCCAGCAGCGCGCGTGCGCCAGCCCAGCCGTCATCCTCCAGCAGAAGGTAGTTGCCTTCGGTAATCACCAGCGGAATATGGGCCTCAATGGCAATTGCCCCCGCGATCGGCTCCTCAAGGGTGCGGCGGAAGTCTGGCGCATAGACGGTGGCATCGCCCAGCACCTGTTGGCGAATGCGCTGTAGCAGGGCCACAAACCCTGCGCTGTCAAACGTGTCCGGTGCGCCCTTGCGCTGGTCGCGCCCCAAGCGCTCCAGCTGTGCCTGGGCCAAGTGAAAGCCATCCATGGGCAGGTACTGGCTGTGCGGGGCGAAATGCGCGGCCAGCCCTTGGGCCAGGGTGGACTTGCCAGCCCCCGGTGGTGCCACGATGCCCACCACTTTGCGCCGACCCGCGGCCAGCAGCCCGGCCATGCGCTGCACGGTATCAACAGGGGGCGAAAAAAGTACCGATGGGTTAGGGTTTTCCATAACTAAAGCAACTTGATTTAAGTAGATGAAAAGAACTATAGTCCATTCCACGCCGTGACCGACAGCGTAATTCCCCGGGGGCCAAGCCCTCGGTATTCAGCCAAAACAAGGTCGTACAGACCGAGGAGCAACCGCATGAAAAAGTCCACCACCCTGATCCTGACCGCCGTGGCCCTGGCCACCAATGTCGCGTTTGCCGCTGACCAGCCCATCATTGGCCTGATCACCAAAACCGAGACCAACCCCTTCTTCGTGAAGATGAAGGAAGGCGCCGAAGCCGAAGCCAAGAAAATTGGCGCCAAGCTGCTGACAGCCGCCGGCAAGCAAGACGGAGATACCGCCACGCAAATCGCCGCCATCGAAAACATGGTGTCCGCTGGCGCCAAGACCATCCTGATCACCTCCAGCGGTGATGCCATCATCCCCACCGTGAAAAAAGTGCAGGCCAAGGGCGTGCAAGTGATTGCGCTGGACAGCCCTTTCGAAGGTGCTGATGCACTGTTTGCCACCGACAACTACAAAGCTGGTGAGTTGATTGGCCAGTACGCCAAGGCCGCCCTGGGTGGTAAAAAAGCCGTAATCGCTACGCTGGACCTGTTTCCAGGCCACCCCGTGGGTGCCCAGCGCCACAACGGTTTCATGAAGGGTTACGGCCTGCCCGCAATGGACGCCAAGTCCAACGAACTGTCGAAAGACGCGGCTGTGGTCTGTATGGCCGACAGCTTTGGCGACGCCGCCAAGGGTCAAACCGCCATGGAAAACTGCCTGCAAAAGAACCCTGACATCAACCTGGTCTACACGATCAACGAACCCGCTGCCGCCGGTGCCTACAACGCACTGAAGAAGGCTGGCAAGGAAAAAGGCGTGACCATCGTGTCGGTGGATGGCGGTTGCCAGGGCATCAAGGACACCACAGCCGGTGTGATTGCTGCGACGTCGCAGCAGTACCCCCTGAAGATGGCTGCCATGGGCGTGGCCGCGGGTGCTGACTACGCCAAGGGCGGCAAAAAAGCCTCTGGCTATGTGGACACCGGCGTGACCCTGATCGCTGGCAAGTCGGTCGCTGGTGTGGACAGCAAAGACACCAAGGTGGGCCTGGACCTGTGCTGGGGTAACAAGTAATCTGACCTGCGTATCCGCGTGATCCTCTGAGAAGAAAGGCGTGCCACGGCGCGCCTTTCTTTCTGTTTCTTCTTTGCTTTATTCGTTTCCTGCAACTACGGTATTTCGCTATGAATACATCCACCCGCCATATTCCTTGGGGTGCGCTGGGGCCCTGGCTGGCCCTGGCGGCCGCATGCCTCTTCTTTGCCACCCAGTCCGACCGCTTTTTGACCGGTGAAAACCTGTCGCTGGTGGTGCAACAGGTCATGGTGGTGGGTGTGCTGGCCATTGGCCAAACCCTGATTATTTTGACGGCCGGTATCGACCTGTCCTGCGGCATGGTGATGGCCCTGGGCTCCATGGTGGTGACCAAGCTGGCGGTGGAAAACGGCTTGCACCCCGCGCTGGCCATGGTCTGCGGCGTGGCGGTGACCAGCCTGTTTGGCCTGCTGAACGGCTTGCTGGTGACACGCGCCAAACTGCCGTCCTTCATCGTGACCCTGGGCACCATGAACATCGCGTTCGCCGTGACCCAGCTCTATTCCAAATCGCAAACGGTGACGCACCTCCCAACCTTCCTGACCGACATCGGCAACACCTTCACCGTGGGCGGCACCGAAGTCAGCGTGGGCACGCTGCTGATGGTGGGCCTGTATCTGCTGGCCTGGCGCACCCTGTCTGACACGGCCCCGGGCCGGCACTTGTACGCTGTGGGCAACAACACCGAGGCCGCGCGCCTCACCGGTATCAATGTGGACCGCGTGCTGATCGGTGTGTACGTGATGGCGGGCTTCTTCTACGGCATCGCGGGTTTGCTGTCGATTGCGCGCACGGGCGTGGGCGATCCACAAGCGGGCCAGACCGAAAACCTGGACACCATCACCGCGGTGGTGCTGGGCGGCACCAGCCTGTTTGGCGGGCGTGGCATCATTTTGGGCTCTCTGGTGGGCGCCATCATTGTGGGTGTGTTCCGCAATGGACTGACGCTGATGGGCGTGGCCTCGGTAGTGCAGACCCTGATCACCGGTGTACTGGTCATTCTGGCTGTGGCCACCGACCAAATGTCGCGCAAAGGAGGCCGTTGATATGAATGCCCCTCAACAACACACCTTGGTTATGCAGGCCAAGGGCATCGTCAAACGCTATGGTCAGGTGACGGCGCTGGACGGCACCGACTTCGAACTGCGTGCCGGAGAAATTCTCGCCGTGATTGGTGACAACGGCGCGGGCAAATCCTCGCTGATCAAGGCCCTGTCCGGAGCCACCGTGCCTGACGAAGGTGAGCTGCTGCTCGACGGCAAGCTGGTGCACTTCAAGTCCCCCATCGATGCACGCCGTGCGGGTATCGAAACTGTGTACCAGGACCTGGCCGTGGCCCCCGCCATGACGATTGCCGAGAACCTGTTTCTGGGCCGCGAGTTGCTCAAGGACCACCCGCTGGGCCGTGCCCTGCGCATGCTGGACAAAAAAGCCATGTTGGCCCAGGCGGTGCAGCGCATGAACGACCTGAAGGTCGGCATCCGCTCCATGACCCAGGCGGTCGAGACCTTGTCGGGCGGCCAGCGCCAGTGCGTGGCCGTGGCGCGCGCGGCAGCGTTTGCGCAGCACGTGGTCATCATGGACGAACCCACCGCGGCCCTGGGCGTGAAGGAGGGCAATATGGTGCTGGAGTTGATCCGCCGCGTGCGCGACAAGGGCCTGCCGGTGATCCTGATCAGCCACAACATGCCCCATGTGTTCGAGATTGCCGACCGCATCCACATTCAGCGGCTGGGCAAGCGTGCGGCCGTGGTCAACCCCAAGGTCATCAGCATGAGCGACACCGTGGCGGTGATGACGGGGGCCAAGCTGGTGGAAGAGTTACCTGCGGAGGCCTTGGCCTAGGCGGGCTGGGCGATCACCCATGCCCATGTGCCCCGAACACCGTTGTGCGCGGGGCGCCACAATGTTTTCAGCAAGTCGGCGACATGGGTGAAAATCGTTCCACCATGAACTTTGCCGACACCCTATCCCCCAGCCGGAGCGATGCCAGTGCGCCGCCTGCCGCAGTATCGCCGCCCGTGTTGCGGCCACGCGGCTCCAACCATGTGGGCATGCGCCAATTCAACGAGCGTGTGGTGTTGCAGGCGGTGCGCCTGAACGGCAGCCTGCCAAAGGCCGACTTGGCCCGCCTCACGGGCCTTACGGCGCAAACCATTGGCCTTATCACCACCCGCCTGGAAGACGATGGCCTGTTGCTCAAGCAGGAGCGCGTGCGCGGTCGCATCGGCCAGCCCTCGGTGCCGCTGACGCTGAACCCGGACGGTGCGTTTGCCATGGGTATCAAGATTGGCCGACGCAGTGCCGACTGGTTGCTGGTCGACTTCACCGGCAAGGTACGCGTGCGCGAGACGCTGGCCTATGATTTTCCGGATGCTGACGTGCTGCTGCCCATGGTGCAGTCGCACATGCGTACCATTTTGGAAGGTATGGGCCCACTGGCCTCACGCTTGGTGGGCGTGGGCGTGGCCGCACCTTTCAACCTGGGCGGCTGGCACAAGATGCTGGGCTTGTCAGAGGCCGTGTCTGACCAGTGGAACCACATTGATTTGTGTGCCCAAGTGCAGGCCATGACCGATGCGCCCGTGAGCTTTGCCAAGGACACCTCGGCTGCCTGCGTGGCCGAACTCGTGGCCGGCCGGGGGCGTGACCTCAAGAGTTTTCTCTACCTGTTTGTGGACACCTTTGTGGGGGGCGGCTTGGTGCTCAACTCGCACCTGCACGGCGGCATCCACGGCAATGCGGGCGCTGTGGCGTCCATGCCGTTGGGTGTGGCCGAAGGCGGCACGCCGCCTGAGCAATTGGTGGCCCATGCCTCGCTGTGGGAGCTGGAGCAGCACTTCAAGGCAGCGGGCCTGGAGCCCAGTGCGGCCTATGACGATCGCGCGATGGCCGGTGCCTACGCAGCACACACCCATACCTGGATTGCCAGCGCCGCGCTGGGGCTGGCGCACAGCGTGGTCAGCGCCACGGCGTTTTTGGACATTGATGCGGTGGTGATTGATGGCTCGTTCTCGCGCATCATGTTGCAACGCCTGATCGATGAAACCGGGGCTGCGCTGCGCCGCTACAACTGGGAAGGCCTGTGGCCCGCCACCGTGATTGCGGGCAGCATTGGCTCGGACGCGCGAGCGCTGGGTGGCGCATTGTTGCCGCTGCACGAAAACTTCGCGCCCGACCGCGACCTGTTCCTCAAAGTCGCGTCCTAAGCGTTGTTAGACAGCGGCAGACGAATCTCGAAGCACGCACCGCCGTCGACCCGGTTGCTGCACGTCACCACACCGTGGTGGCGCAGCGTGATGGACCTGACCAACGCCAGACCCAGGCCCACCCCCCCATCGCGCTCGGAAGCACCGGGAAGGCGGTAAAACGGCTCAAAGATGCGGCCCTGTAAGGCCTCGGGCACGCCGGGCCCCCGGTCGCACACGCGGACGATGGCGTGGGTGCCGTCTTGCTCCAGCTCCAGGCTGACCTCGCCCGCACCGTATCGGCGTGCGTTCTCCAGCAGGTTGCGCACTGCGCGACGCAGCAGCTTGGCCACACCAGGCACCACCAGCTCACCGGTCGTGGCGTCAAGCGTGGCCTGGGTACGGGCGCACTCCTCGGCCGCCAGGCCCACCAGGTCCACGGGCTCAATGGTGCCCAGGTCCGCCTCTTTGGCGTCCAGGCGGCTGGCCAGCAAAATCTCTTCGATCAACTGGTCCAACTCGCTGACGTTGCGAGAAATCTCCTGTTTGAAGCTGGGGCTGGGCGTGGCGCCCATGAGTTCCAGCCCCATACGGATGCGGGTGAGGGGCGAGCGCAGTTCGTGCGAGGCGTTGGCTAGCAAGGACTTTTGGGAGGCTAGCAGCGATTCATGCGACTTCACCAGCGTTTCAATCTGCTGGGCCGCGCGGTTGAAGCGCGAGGCCAGAAAGCCCACCTCGTCGTCGCCTGTCATGGGTACGCGCACGCTCAGGTCGCCATCACCCCAACGCTCCACCCCGTTTTGCAGGGTTTCCAGCCGACGTGTCAGGCGGCGCACGATGGGGTAAGTGCCCAGGGCTACGGCCACGGCGACCAGCCCCAGTGTCCACAGAAAACCAAACGGCGCGCGCATGCTGGACTGCGGTGGGCGCGGCAGGTGCAGGTGCATGGTCTGGCCGTCCTGCATGCGCACCAGAAATTCAGGGCCGCGGCCAAACCGGCCGGGTGCGTCGTCATCCGGGCCATCACCGGGTGGCTCGCCCGTGGGGACTTGCTTGTCGTCTGGCGGGGAGGGGGGCGGGCCGCCAAACGGGCGGTCCAGGCGCCAGCCCGACGAGGGCGGCCGGCGCAGGCGTGCCTGGCCATTGCCAATCACCTCGCCCGCTTCGTTGCGCACCACCACTTCCCGCAGGGGTGGCTCGGCGGCCATGCGCCAGGCCCAGCCCACCAGCATGGTGAGTACGACCACGGCCAGCACCACGGCCAGCCAGATGCGGACGTACAGCTTGTTGAAGAACATCTTCAGTCCTGCTGGCGCGCGAAGACGTAGCCCACGCCGCGTACGGTCAGGATGCGTTTGGGGTCCTTAGGGTCAGCCTCAATGGCGGCGCGGATGCGGCCCATGTGCACGTCGATGGAGCGGTCAAAGGCGTCCAGCTCGCGGCCACGCACGGCCTCCATGATCTGGTCGCGTGTCAGCACACGCCCGGCGCGTTCGGCCAGCGCCACCAGCAGGTCAAACTGGTAGGAAGTCAGGTCGCACGCCGCACCGGCCACCGTCACGGTGCGGGCATCGCGGTCGATTTCCAGCGTGCCAAAGCGCAGCGTCTTGCCGTTGGGCGCGGGGTTGTCCACCTTGCGGCGCAGGATGGCGCGGATACGCGCCAGCAGCTCACGTGGCTCAAACGGTTTGGGCAGGTAATCGTCGGCGCCAATTTCCAGGCCGATGATGCGGTCCATGGCGTCGCCCTTGGCAGTCAGCATCAGCACGGGCACGGTGCTTAGCGGGGCGGGCAGGGCGCGGATGCGGCGGCAGACTTCCAGGCCGTCGATGTCGGGCAGCATCAGGTCCAGCACCACGAGTTCGGGTGCAGCGCCCGCCGGGGGCTGGGTCAGGTGGGCCAGGCCGCTCAGGCCGTCGCCGCAGTGGTTCACGGAAAAGCCGGACTGTTCCAGGTACTCGGCCACCATGGAGGCCAGGCGGGCATCGTCTTCGATCAATAGCAGGTGTTGGGGCATGGCGGCAGTCTATCGCCGCAGGCCTGTATCCGCCATGCCTGTGGTTTGAAGCAGCGGTAAAGTTAGGTAAAAATCGCTACCAAAACAATAGCTGCTGGCGCATTATTTACGGGGGCTAGAGGGTGATTTGATGCGTGAGCTTAGGCGCGCGCCAGGTGTGGCCGAATAGTTCACACCAGTCAGCCCTTCAGTCGCTGCATGCGCCAAAGAAGTAGCAATAGCAGCAGGGGGGGGATGGCAGTCAGACCGGTGGCCACGAACGCTGTGGCGTAGGCGCCGAGGAGTCCGTAGGTCGGTGTGATTGTTTCGACAGCAATTCCGGAGAAACCTTTCAGGAACTTGCCGAGCAAAGCATAGGTGGAGGACAGCATCGCATACTGGGTAGCGGTGTAGCCCAGGCTCGTCAGACTCGACATATAGGTCACCAAGGCAACGCCAGCGAAGCACTGTGCAAAGGTGTCGAGCGTCATCACCGCAGCGAAAACTGCTGGGTCTGCGTTGACGCTGAGCAAAGCGAATGCCGCCGTGCCCAAGCCTTCGAGCACGAGCCCTATGACCAAGGTCGGTAACAAGCCAAGACGCACAGCGCTGATGCCCGCCGCAGCAATCCCGAAAAATGTGGCTACGAGGCCGAAAGTGCCGCGCACCCACGCCACCGTGTCCTTGGAGATGCCGAGGTCGTGGTAGTACGGGTTGTACATCGGCCCCATGATGAAGTCGGGCAAGCGGTACAGCGCCACCATGAGCAGCATGACGAGTCCGGCAACCTTGTGCTTGGCAAAGAAGTCGACGAAGGGGCCGACGATGGCATCACCCAGGCCGCGCAAGGTCCACAACGGCGGTTTCTGGTGCAGCACCACGTCGGCGCGCGCGGGTTCCGACGCAAACAGGGTTGCAACCGTGCACAGCGTCATCAGCACCGCCATGCCAACGTAAGACATGGACCACCCAACACGGGCAGCCGCGGCGATGATCAAGGCGTCAGTGACCAGGAGTGCTATGCGGTAACCGACCTGGGCGGCGGAGGTCATCAACCCCACCTCGTCGGCGTCGGACGCAGACTCAATACGCCAAGCGTCGATGGCAATGTCCTGCGTGGCCGATGCAAAAGCCGTCAACAACGCGAAGGCGCCAATGGCGGCAAGTCCACCCGCAGTACCTACCGCTGCCATGCCCAGCAGCCCGACGGTGACAAGAATCTGGCACAGCAGCATCCAGCCGCGACGCCGACCCAGACGGCCCAGCAGCGGCACATCGATGCGGTCCACCAGCGGCGACCAGTACACCTTGAAGGCATAGGCGAAACCGACCCAGGAGATGAACCCGATGGCTACCAAACTCGTTCCGTCGTCTCGTAGCCAGTAGCCAAAAGTATTGGCCGTCAGCAAAAAGGGCAGGCCCGAGGCAAAGCCCAGCGCCAGCATGATTGCAACTTTGGGCTGGCGAAGCTCGCGCAGCACCTCCATCGCAGAGCGCTTGCGGCGGGTGGGTGCGATGGCCGACGTCATTGCGAAAACTCCAGCAATAGCATGTGCATGGACCTCAGTTCCAGATAGACCGCCCAGGTTTTTGTCCATAGGGGTTGGGCGGCAATCAGGGGTGTTTCGGGTGCGGGCAGGGTCATGCGGGAATAATACCTGTCACATTCGCAGGCATGCGGTGCCAACTGCAAGGAGTTCCATTGAGCAACGAGGGCAAGCCCGAACCCGTTACCAGCCCGGTGCGCAAAAGCCGCGCCTCCGGCCGCGTCACGCTGGACGACGTGGCGCGATCCGCGGGCGTGAGCCGTATCACTGCGTCGCGCGCGCTGCGGGCCGAGCGCAGTGTGGACAAGGCGTTGGTGGCGCGGGTGGAGGTCGCGGCGCTGGCGTTGGGCTATGTGCCCGACCCAGCCGCTCGGGCCCTGGCCAGCGCGCGCAGCAATATCGTGGTGGTGCTCATTCCGCTGCTCTCCAACCACCTGTTTGTGGACCTGCTGGAGGCTGTGCATCGCACCCTGCACCCGGCGGGCTACCAAATCCTGATTGGGGTGACCCACTACGACGCCGCGGAAGAGGAGGCGCTGCTGGCCAGCTACCTGGCGCACCGGCCCGCCGGCATTTTGGTGACAGGCACCGAGCGGACCGAACGCAGCCGTGCTCTGCTGACCGGCAGCGGCGTTCCCTGTGTGCACCTGATGGAAATTTCGCAGGACCCGGCGTTGCACTGCGTGGGGTTTTCGCAGGCGGACGCCAGCCGGGCCATGACCGAGCACCTGCTGTCCACCGGCCGTCGGCGCATTGCGTTTGCGGCCGCCCAGTTGGACCCCCGGGTGCTGCAGCGGCTGGACGGCTACCGCCAGGCGCTGCAAGCCGCGGGCCTGCATGATCCCGCGCTGGAGTGGCTGCGCAGCGAGCCCTCGTCACTGGCGCTGGGCGGTGAGCTGCTGGCTCGCCATTTGCGCGACCATCCGGATGTGGATGCGATTTTCTTTTGTAATGACGATCTGGCGCAGGGAGGCCTGCTGGCTGCGCTGCGCCTGGGAATTGCAGTGCCGCAGCGGGTCGCCATCGCCGGGTTCAACGATCTGGCGGGCAGCGACCAAATGTGGCCTGCGCTGACCACCATCCGCACGCCGCGGGCTGAGATTGGCGAGAGCGCCGCGGCCATGCTCCTGCAACGCATGCGCGGCGACATGGTGGCGGCCACCTGCGTGGATGTGGGATGGGAACTGAAAGTAAGGCAAAGCACATGAAACAAGCACTCGCGCGACGCAACAGGCCCCACTGGGGTGCTGTCGCAGTCCTCGTCACGGCTCTGTGGGCGGCGCCCCTCGCGGGCGCTCGCGAAGGGGTGGATGTGGGCGGCAACTCGGCGTTCAGCAACCTGGTGTCGGCCGAAGAAGTTGAGAGCTCAGCGGCGCAGCAATATGCCCAGATGGTGTCTGCCGCCGCATCCAAAAACGCCCTGGGCGGCAAGGATGATCCGCAGGTGAAACGCCTGCGTGCCATTGCCCGCCGTATCATCCCGTTCACCCTGAGCTGGAACGCCCGGGCCAAGGCCTGGACTTGGGAGGTCAATCTGCTGGGCTCCAACCAGATCAACGCGTTTTGCATGCCCGGCGGCAAGATTGCGTTCTACAGCGGCATTCTGCAAAAGCTCAAGCTCACCGACGATGAGGTGGCCATGGTCATGGGCCACGAAATTGCCCACGCGCTGCGCGAGCACGCCCGCGAGCGCATGGGAAAAAACGCGGCCACCGGGCTGGGGGCCAGCCTGCTAAGCCAGGTGCTGGGCCTGGGCCAAGTGGGGCAAACGGTGACGCACTACGGGGCGCAGCTGCTGACGCTGAAGTTCGGGCGCGAAGACGAGTCCGAGGCTGACCTGGTGGGCATGGAGCTGGCCGCCCGGGCGGGTTTTGACCCGCGGGCGGGCATCACGTTGTGGCAGAAAATGGCCGCGGCCAACAAGGGGGCGCCCCCAGAATGGCTGTCCACCCACCCGTCCGGCAATTCCCGCATTGCGGACATTCAGGCTGCGCTGCCCCAGGTGATGCCCCTGTACGAGCAAGCCAAGAAAGCATCAGCCGCGGGCAAATAACCGAGTTTTCGGGCGGAAAGTGACGAATATCACACCGGATTAGCTCTTTCGGACTACATGTCTTCGATTTGTAACTGCGAAAATTACGTTCAGTTACAAGTACGGGGGTCTCAGTGAAAAATTTCAAAGCCTTTGCCAGTGTGTCGGCCTTGTTGGCCGCTTTGGTCAGCCCCGCCGCCATGGCCACCCCGGTGCCTGCGGGCCCCACGTTCTCGTCCGTGGGCGGCCACAGCACCCATTTGGGCAACGACTTTGATCCGGCCTGGGTCGCTGGCTTTAGTGCCGCCGGTTTTAACCTGCACAACATGCAAAAAAGCGGTGAGCTGGTGCTTAGTTCCGCCGCCAGTCTGTCGTTCAGCTTTGTGGGCAAGGAAGCCAACTACAACAACGGTTTTTACTTTGGCAACAGCGATGGCGCCGTGATCAACTCCACCACCAACAGCGCAGGCGCGTATACCTTTGACGCAGGCTCCAAGATTGGTGGCGCACTGGACTTCTGGTTCAAGTCCAACAACCTCGGCGGCGCCATTCACAACGGTGCTGACGCCCTGGGTCTCATCCTGTCGCATGACAAAAAGAGTGCTCTGGTGCTCTTTAATGACAACTACCGCGGTGACAAAGACTACGACGACATGATCATCAAGATCTCGATCACCACGCCAGTCTCCGAACCCGAAACCTACGCACTGATGCTGGGCGGTTTGGCGCTGTTGGGTGCCGTGGCCCGCCGCCGCAAGAACCGCGTCTAAGCAGCGCGCAGAAAAAAAAAAGCCCTCAAGAGGGCCCTTTTTTATGGCGGGTTGGGGTTAGAGACCGAAGTCGTAGCCGATGGTGATCGGTGCGTGGTCCGAAAACTTCTCGGTCTTGTAGATGTCCACCGTGCGGGCACCCGCTGCCAAGGTAGGTGTAGCCAAGTGGTAGTCCAGTCGCCACCCCACGTTGTTGGCATAGGCTTGGCCCCGGTTGCTCCACCACGTGTAACAGGTGTCGGTGGTGTTGGGTTCCAGTTGGCGGTAGACGTCAACAATGCCGCCCTCGCTGGTCAGTTTCGTTACCCAGGCCCGCTCTTCGGGTGTGAAGCCGCTGTTCTTCTGGTTGCTGCGCCAGTTCTTCAAATCTGCTTCGCGGTGGGCGATGTTGATGTCGCCGCACAGAATGAAATCGCGCTCGGCCTTAAGTGTCTGCAGGTGCGGGTACATCGCGCCCAAAAACCGGAACTTGGCCAATTGCCGCTCTTCCCCCGACGAGCCACTGGGGAAATACGAGCTGATGATCGAATGCTTGCGGGCCGGTGTGTCAAACCGCAGCTCCACGTAGCGGCCTTCGCCGTCGAATTCACCCCCATCAAAGCCGATCACCACATCGCTGGGCTCCAGGTGGGTGTAAACGCCCACGCCCGAGTAGCCCTTTTTCTCGGCAAAGTGGAAATAGCCCTTGAGCCCGGCCAGGGACTCAAACTTGTCGGCCATATCGGCGGCCTGGGCTTTGACTTCCTGCACACAAATACAATCGGGCCGGGCCTGGGCGAGCCAGGCTTCAAGCCCTTTGCTGGTAGCGGAGCGAATGCCGTTGAGGTTGAGGCTGGTTAATTTAAACAAGGAATACTCCCATGTCGGATCGAGACCCGTTGGCGCAGGATTTTGTGCGGTTTGCCGTGGATTGCGGGGTGCTGCGGTTCGGCGAGTTCAAAACCAAGGCCGGGCGCATGAGCCCCTACTTCTTCAACGCGGGCCTGTTTGACGATGGTGCCAAACTGGGACGTTTGGCCGAATTCTATGCCCAGCGTTTGCTGGCCAGTGGTATCGAGTTTGATATGGTCTTTGGCCCTGCCTACAAGGGTATTCCTTTGGGTGCTGCGGTCGCCATCGAACTGGCGCGGCGTGGCCGCAATGTGCCATTTGCCTACAACCGCAAGGAGGCCAAGGACCATGGCGAGGGCGGCACTCTGGTCGGCGCACCTCTCAAAGGCAGGGTGCTGGTGATTGACGATGTGATGTCGGCAGGCACTGCGGCCCGCGAATCGATTGCCATCATCCAAGCCGCCGGGGCCACGCCCCACGCCGTGTGCATCGCGCTGGACCGCCAGGAAAAGGCCACCGAAAACGGCCAGGATGTGCCTTACAGTGCCCTGCAGTATGTGCGCAACCAGCTAGGCCTGCAGGTGTGTGCAATTGCGAAGCTGGGCGATTTAATGCAGTATCTGGAGTCCCGCAATGGGTCCGGCACAGATGCGGACCACCAAAGGGTGCTGGCCTACCGCCAGCGCTACGGCGTGGAAGAAGGAGACGCATGACAAGAATGATGAGGGCAGCGCTGCTGTGTGCGGCGGCCGTTGGAACTGTGGCGGCAGCATGGGCGCAAAGCGCGCCCATAGCCGGCGGCGTGTATACCTGTATCGATGCCAAAGGCCGCAAACTCACGGCCGACCGTCCCATTCCGGAATGCGTAGACCGTGAGCAAAAGGTACTGAACCCCAGTGGTACCGTGCGCGCCAAGGTCGGCCCCACGCTGACGGCGCAAGAAAAGGCCGAGCTGGAGCAAAAGGAAAAACGCGCGCAGGAAGAGCAGGGGCGTGCGGCCGAGGAAAAGCGCCGTGACCGTGCGTTGCTCACGCGTTATCCCAACAAGACCGTGCACGACCAGGAACGTGCCGATGCCTTGGCGCAGATTGCGGCGGTGACCAAAGCGGCCACCACCCGGCTGGAGGAGTTGGTGCGCCAGCGTGTGGCGATTGACGAGGAAATGGAGTTCTACAAAAAGGACCCCAGCAAGGCCCCGGCCTATCTGCGCCGTCAGTCGGACGAAAACGCGCAAAGCCAGTCGGTGCAAAAGCGATTCATTGGCGAGCAGGATGCGGAGTCCAAGCGCGTGAATGCGCGGTTTGACGATGAGTTGGTGCGCTTGCGCCAGCTCTGGGCACAGTTGGGTCCCGCAGCCAAATAAAAAAAGCCTCGCAAGAGGCCTTTTTTCTGGGCGGGGTTTCTACACCCTGCGTCAGGCCAGCTTGCTGCGCAACAGGTCGTTCACCTGCTGCGGATTGGCTTTGCCCTTGCTGGCCTTCATGATCTGGCCGACCAGGCCGTTCAGCGCCTTCTCGTTGCCCGCCTTGAACTCGGCCACGTTCTTGGCGTTGGCGGCAATCACCTCGTCGACGATGGCTTCCAGCGCGCCGGTGTCGTTCATTTGTTTGAGACCTTTGGCTTCGATAACCGCGTCCACATCGATCGCACCGTCCCACAGCGCGTCGAATACTTGCTTGGCAGCGCTGTTGGAGATGGTGCTGTCACTGATGCGGGTGACCAACTGCCCCAGCGTCTGCGCAGACACCGGCGACTGTTCAATGGACAGGTCTTGGCCGTTGAGCCGGCGTGCCAGCTCGCCAGTGATCCAGTTGCTTGCCAGCTTGGCCTGGCCGCTCACCTTGGCGGTCGTTTCGAAGTAGGAGGACAGCGCCAGACTCTGGGTGAGTTGGGTTGCGTCGTAGTCGCTCAGGCCGTAGCTTGTTTCAAATCGCTGCGCCATGACACGGGGCAACTCAGCCATTTGCCCGCGTACATCCTGCACCCATTGCTCCGAAATACATAGCGGCGGTAAATCCGGATCGGGGAAATAGCGGTAGTCAGCCGCGTCTTCCTTGGTGCGCATGGCGCGGGTCTCGCCCGTGTCGGGGTTGAACAGTACGGTGGCCTGCTGGATGGCGTGGCCGTCCTCGATCTGTTCGATCTGCCAGCGCACTTCATAGTCGATGGCCTGCTGCATGAACTTGAAGCTGTTCAGGTTCTTGATTTCGCGGCGGGTACCCAAGGAAGCGCCGGGCTTGCGCACCGACACGTTGGCATCGCAACGGAACGAGCCCTCTTGCATGTTGCCGTCGCAGATGCCGATCCAGGTCACGATCTTGTGCAGTTCCTTGGCATAGGCCACGGCCTCTGCGCTGGAGCGCATGTCGGGCTCGGTCACGATTTCTAGCAGCGGCGTACCGGCGCGGTTCAGGTCAATGCCACTCTGGCCAATGAAGTCTTCGTGAAGCGATTTGCCCGCGTCTTCTTCGAGGTGGGCACGCACCAGGCGCACGGATTTCTTCTCGTCGCCCAAGAAAAACTCCACGGCACCGCCTTGCACCACCGGGATCTCGAACTGGCTGATCTGGTAGCCCTTGGGCAGGTCCGGGTAGAAGTAGTTCTTGCGCGCAAAAATGCTGCGCGGCGCAATGTGGGCGCCAATGGCCAGGCCGAACTGGATGGCACGTTCGACCGCGCCCTTGTTCATCACGGGCAGCGTGCCGGGCAGGGCCAGATCGACCGCGCAAGCTTGCGTGTTGGGCTCAGCACCAAAGGCGGTGCTGGCGCGCGAAAAGATCTTCGATTGGGTGGAGAGCTGGGCGTGGGTTTCAAAGCCGATGATGACTTCGTAGCCATGGACCAGCGGGCCCGTGGGGCGGCCCTGTTGTTGTGCTTCAAATGTGTTCACGGTCTCGCTCATGTTCAGAATCCTGCGGGCTTGGCCAGGTGGTAATCGGTGGCTTGCTGGAAGCGGTGCGCGGCGTTGAGCAAACGCGCCTCCTGGCAGTAGTTGCCCAGCAGCTGCATGCCAATGGGCATGCCCTTGTCGGCATCGGCCTTGGCAAAACCGACGGGAATGCTCATACCGGGCAGACCCGCCAAGGAGCCGGACAGCGTGAAGATGTCGGCCAGGTAATTGGCCACGGGGTCGTCGGATTTCTCGCCAATCTTCCAGGCCACGGTGGGCGCTACGGGGCCGGCAATCACATCGCAGTCCTTGAAGGCGTTCTGGAAGTCGTCGGCAATCATGCGACGGATCTTTTGCGCCTGCAGGTAGTAGGCGTCGTAGTAGCCGTGAGACAGCACGTAGGTGCCGATCATGATGCGACGCTTCACCTCGTCGCCAAAACCTTCGGCGCGCGTGCGGCGATACATCTGGTCTAACAGCGGGAATTTGGAGTCGTGATCGGCGAAATCCTTGGCGCGGTGGCCAAACTTGACACCGTCAAAGCGACTCAGGTTGCTCGACGCCTCGGCGGGTGCAATGATGTAGTACACAGGAATCGACAACTCGGTACGCGGCAGCGTGATGGGCACGAGCTTGGCGCCCAGCTGTTCGTATTGTTTGAGCGCGGCGTCCACGCTGGCGCGCACATCGGCACTCAAGCCTTCGCCAAAAAACTCTTTGGGTACACCAATGCGCAGGCCTTCGATGGAGTCGTTCAGCTTGAGTGCAAAGTTCTCGGTCGGCACATCCAGCGAGGTGGAATCACGGTCTGGGTCGGGGCCGCACATGGCCGAGAGCAGCAGTGCGCAGTCCTCGGCGCTGCGGGCCATGGGGCCGGCCTGGTCCAGGCTGGAGGCAAACGCCACCATGCCGTAGCGCGAGGCGCGGCCGTAGGTGGGTTTGATGCCGGTGACGCCGCAGAACGCAGCGGGTTGGCGGATCGAGCCGCCCGTGTCGGTGCCCGTGGCTGCGGGTGCCAGGCGGGCGGCGACCACGGCAGCACTGCCGCCCGACGAACCGCCGGGGATGCGCTCGGTATTCCAGGGATTGCGCACCGGCTGCACGCTGTCGCTGCCCATGGGCGCGATGGCTGAGTTTTCGTTGCTGGAGCCCATGGCGAATTCGTCGCAGTTGAGCTTGCCCAACGTGACCGCGCCGACCTTGGCGAGCTTGTCCACGACGGTGGCATCAAACGGCGAGCGGTAGCCTTTGAGCATGCGCGAGCCAGCTGTGGTGGCGAAGTCGCGCGTCACAAAAATGTCCTTGTGCGCGATCGGCAGGCCTTCAAGCGCACCCGCGGTGCCCGCAGCGATGCGTGCGTCGGCCGCACGGGCCTGGGCCAATGTGGCATCTGTATTGGTGTCTACATAGGCGCCCAAGGCCGCATGGGCCTGGCCGCGTTGCAAAAAATGCTGGGCGGCTTCGACAGCAGACACCTGCTTGGTCTGCAGTGCCTGGGTCAGTTCTTGCACGCTGAGGTCGTGTAAGGCGGTGTGGGAGAGGGGAGTCGTCATAGGGGCTGCGGTTTACTCAATGACCTTGGGAACCAGGAATAAGCCGCGCTCCACGGCAGGGGCACTTTTCTGGTTGGCTTCACGTTGGTTGGGCTCACTCACAACATCGTCCCGCAGGCGCAATGTCACGTCCTGGATGGCGGCGACCGGGTGGGCCAGAGGTTCGATGCCGGTGGTGTCCACCGCACGCATCTTTTCCACAATGCTGAAAAAACCGTTGAGTTGTGACAGCAGGCGCTCACTCTCTGCGGTCTGCAGTTCCAGGCGTGCCAGATTGGCAATGCGGGCGATGTCAGAAGATGTCAGGGACATGGAAGTAGAAGAGTTGAAACCAAGGGTAATTCGGGTCAAAACGCGGTTGGCAGGCCGAGTTATTCACAGGCGATAGGGTATTATCCTGCCTTTGGCGCGGGGGCCGGTTGACTGCGGACTTTGACGCCACGCTTACGATTTTGAAACGCTAATACCCGGCGATGCGGGGCCGAAGTGCCCGGCGTGCCTGAGAGGACTTGTAATGTTTGGAGCTTTCCGTCGGTACTTCTCCACCGACCTGGCGATTGATTTGGGTACCGCCAACACCCTGATTTTTGTGCGTGACAAGGGCATCGTGCTCGACGAGCCCTCCGTTGTAGCCATCCGCCACGAAGGCGGCCCCCAAGGCAAGAAGACCATTCAGGCCGTAGGCCGCGAAGCCAAGGCCATGCTGGGCAAGGTACCCGGCAACATCGAAGCCATTCGCCCGATGAAAGACGGCGTGATTGCCGACTTCACGGTGACCGAGCAGATGCTCAAGCAGTTCATCAAGATGGTGCATCCACGCGGCGTGTTCAAGCCCAGCCCGCGCATCATCATTTGCGTGCCCTGCGGTTCCACCCAGGTCGAGCGCCGCGCCATCCGCGAATCCGCACTCGGTGCCGGCGCCAGCGACGTGTACCTGATTGAAGAACCCATGGCAGCGGCCATCGGTGCCGGTCTGCCAGTGTCGGAAGCCAGCGGCTCCATGGTGGTGGACATCGGTGGTGGTACCACCGAAGTCGGCGTGATCTCCCTGGGCGGCATGGTTTACAAAGGCTCTGTGCGTGTCGGTGGTGACAAGTTCGACGAAGCCATCATCAACTACATCCGCCGTAACTACGGCATGTTGATCGGTGAACCCACTGCGGAAGCCATCAAGAAGCAAATCGGCTCGGCCTTCCCTGGCTCCGAGGTCAAGGAAATGGAAGTCCGCGGACGCAACCTGTCCGAAGGTGTACCCCGCAGCTTTACCATCTCGTCCAACGAGATCCTGGAAGCCCTGACCGATCCGCTGAACAACATTGTCTCCGCCGTGAAAAACGCGCTGGAACAAACCCCACCGGAGCTGGGCGCCGACATTGCCGACCGCGGCATGATGCTCACCGGTGGTGGCGCGCTGTTGCGTGACCTGGACCGCTTGTTGGCCGAAGAAACCGGTCTGCCGGTGTTGGTGGCCGAAGATCCTCTGACCTGTGTGGTGCGTGGTTGCGGCATTGCGCTGGAGCAGATGGAGCGCCTGGGTTCCATTTTCACCAGCGAATAAACCCCTGTCAGCGATGCCCGTACCATGCCATTAGGTACGCTGGACAGAGATCCTCCCCCCTTCTTCCGTCAGGGCCCTTCGGCCCTGTCCAAGCTGGCCGTCTGCAGCGCCCTGGCGCTGTTTCTGATGGTGGCCGATGCCCGCTTCAAGGTCATGCAACCGCTGCGCGTCGCGCTGGCTGCCGTGCTGTACCCGGTGCAGTGGCTGGCCCTGCAACCGGTAACCCTGGTCGAAAGCAGCAGCGCCTACTTCACCACCGTGAGTACGGCCGAGACCGCGCAGGAACAATCGCGCCGCAAGCTCAGCGCCCAGTCGCTGCGTGCCAACCAGGTCGAGCAGTTGGAGTTGGAAAACAACCGCTTGCGCAAGCTGCTGGACCTGAGCCCGCGCCTGAGCGCGCCGTTCAAGGCGGCGCAGGTGCTGTACGACGCTGCTGACCCCTACACCCGCAAAGTCATCGTGGACAAAGGGCTAGCCCAGGGCCTGGCGTTGGGCTCCCCGGTGCTGGACGAGTTCGGGGTGATTGGCCAGATTACCCGTGTCTACCCCATGGTGAGCGAAGTGACGTTGATCACCGACCGTGACCACGCCATTCCCGTGCTCAACGCGCGCACGGGTGCACGGGGTGTGGCCTTTGGCGATACGTCCACCCACGCCGATGCGCTGGAGCTGCGCTATATGGCCGCCAACGCCGATGTGGCCGTGGGCGACCTGCTGACAACCAGCGGCGTGGACGGCGTGTACCCACCGGGCCTGCCGGTGGCACGCGTGGAAAAAGTGGAGCGCCGTGTGGACGCGGTGTTTGCGCGCATTTACTGCGTGCCGTTGGCCATGGTGTCGGGCGCTGAGCACGTCATCGTGCTGGACCCGCTGAATGCCCAGATGGCTCCTCGCCCTGCGGCTGAACCTGCGCCCGTGGCGCCCAAACGGGGCGAAGCGAAATGATCATGCGTCCCGGGCAGCAACTGCTGCTGCCGGCCAACCCCTTGTTTATCTGGATCAGCCTGGTGGCGGCGTTGTTGCTCAACATGCTGCAGAACATGGGCCTGTGGGGCCGGGCGGCCTGGACGCCCGATGTGCTGGCCGTGGTGCTGGTGTTCTGGACCGTGCACCAGCCGCTGCGCGTCAGCATTGGGGCGGCCTTTGTCTTCGGTTTGCTGATGGATGTGCATCAGGGTGGATTGCTGGGCCAGCACGCCATGGCCTACACAGCGCTGAGCTTTCTGGCCATCACGGTGCACCGCCGACTGCTGTGGTTTTCGGTGCCCTCCCAGGCCGCGCAGGTGCTGCCACTATTTGCCGTGGCCCACGGGTTGGAGCTGATGCTGCGCCTGATGGGCGGCGGTACGTTCCCGGGTTGGTGGATGGTGTTGGCCCCGCTGCTGGAGGCTGCACTGTGGCCAGTGGTCAGCATCGTGTTGCTGGCCCCGCAGCGCCGCGCACCCGATCCCGACGCCAACCGACCTCTCTGATATGGCCCCCACGCTTGTCACTTCGTGTGCTGCGCTGCCCCCCAAGGGGGCTGGTTCGCCTTGGGGCGGCCCGGCGGCGAACCAGTTGCCTCCCGCATGACAGAACTGCGCAATGTTCAGGTCGATCTGGCGCGCTTTCGCACACGCGTCTTTGTGGTCAGCGTGGTGGTACTTACCTGCTTTGTGCTGCTGGCGCTGCGCCTGGCCTATTTGCAGATCGTGCGCCACGAAGACTTGCGCGCGCAGGCTGAGAGCAACCGCACCTCCATCGTCCCCATCGTGCCCAACCGCGGGCTGATCCTGGACCGCAATGGCGTGGTGTTGGCCAGCAATTATTCGGCCTACACACTGGAAATCACGCCCTCCAAGAGCCTGGGCGTGGAGCAGACGCTGGATGATCTGTCCAGCGTGATTGACATCACAGCGCGGGATCGCCGCCGCTTCAAGAAACTCATGGAAGAGTCCAGAAGCTTTGAGTCACTGCCGGTGCGTACACGCCTGACCGACACCGAGGTCGCACGCTTCGCAGCCCAGCGCTTCCGATTTCCTGGGGTCGAAATCAAGGCGCGCCTGTTTCGCAGCTATCCCTATGGCGAGCTGGCCAGCCATGTGATTGGCTACATCGGCCGCATCAACCAGTCGGAAAAAGAAAAGATCGACGACAGCGACGACCAGGCCAACTACCGGGGCACCGAGTACATCGGCAAGCTGGGCGTGGAGCAGAGTTTTGAGCACGAACTGCACGGCATTACCGGCGTGGAACGCATGGAGACCTCGGCCGGGGGGCGCGCGGTGCGCAAGCTGGCCAGTACGCCCTCCACGCCAGGCAATGTGGTGGTGCTGTCCATCGACATCAAGCTGCAAAAACTCATCGAAGACATGTTTGGCACGCGCCGTGGCGCGCTGGTGGCGCTGGACCCCAAGACCGGCGAGGTGTTGGCCTTTGTCAGCAAGCCCACGTTTGATTCCAACCTGTTTGTCGAAGGCATTGACCAGGAAAACTGGCAGATGCTCAATGAGTCCATCGACAAGCCGTTGCTGAACCGCGCGCTGCGTGGGACCTACCCGCCGGGCTCCACCTACAAGCCCTTTATGGCGCTGGCCGCGCTGGAGACCAACACGCGCTCCGCCACCACGCTGATCAACGACCCGGGCTTTTATATGTTTGGTGGCCACCGCTTTGGTAGCCCCGAGAACGAGCGTGGTGGCGTGATGGACATGCGACGCGCGATCGTGGAGTCCAGCAACGCCTATTTCTACTCCCTGGCCAACGAGCTGGGCGTGGACACCATGCACGACTTCATGAAACCGCTGGGCTTTGGCCAGATCACCGGCATCGACATCAATGGCGAGGTGCGCGGCGTGCTGCCCAGCCAGGACTGGAAGAAGCGCTACTACAAGCGCCCCGAACAGCAGAAGTGGTACGCCGGTGAGACCATTTCGTTGGGCATTGGTCAGGGCTACAACAGCTTCACCATGCTGCAGATTGCCCAGGCCGTGTCTACCTTGGCCAACAACGGTGTCAAGCACAAGCCGCAGCTGGTGATCGCCACGCAGGATGCGACGACCCGTGTGCGCACGCCCGTGGCCGCAGAGCCCCCGCAGGACCTGGGCTACAAGCCAGAAAACGTGGCGCTGGTGCGCAACGCCATGGTGGGCGTGACCCAGGGTGGTACGGGGACCCGTGTGTTTGCCGGAGCGGGTTATGTTAGCGGCGGCAAGACCGGCACTGCCCAGGCCGTGAGTCTGGGCAAGAACCAAAAGTACAACGCGTCTTCGATGGAAGAGCACCAGCGCGACCACTCGCTGTATATCGCGTTTGCACCGGCGGACGACCCCAAGATTGCGCTGGCGGTGATTGTGGAAAACGCGGGCTTTGGCGCGGCCTCCGCGGCTCCCATTGCACGCCGCACCTTTGACTATTGGCTGTTGGGCCAGTACCCCAGCGAGGAAGACTTGGCCGCCGTCAGCCGCGGTCAGGCCACGGCGCCCATTGGCAAGCCGCGCAAGGCCGACGACATCGCCTGGCCCCCCGCCCCACGCTGAGCCTAGCCGCGCAAAAACGCGTCGTAGCCGGTCTTCAGGATCAGGGCGGACACCACCACGATAAAGACGCTGCGCACAAAGCCCGTGCCGTGCTTGAGCGCCAGGTGTGTGCCGGCCAGGCTGCCCAGCACATTGGCCACCGCCATGGCCGCCACAAAGTGCCACCAGACATGGCCCTTGAGCGTGAACAGCAGCAGCGCCGCGAGGTTGGATGCGGTGTTGAGCAACTTGGCCCCGGCCGAGGCGTTCAAAAAGTCATAGCCGAGCAGCCGCACCAGTAAAAACACAAAGAAGCTGCCCGTGCCCGGGCCAAAGAAGCCGTCGTAAAAGCCGATGCCCAGGCCGATGGCGCAGGCCGCCAAGGTTTCGTGCTGGCCGACAAAGCGCGGCACATGGTGGCGCCCCAGGTCTTTCTTGGCCAGCGTGTAGGCCAGCACGCCCAGCAGCACCAGGGGCAGGGCCTTGCGCAGGTACTGCGGTGAGATCACAGTGACCAGCCAGGCCCCACCCAGCGCCGCCACAAAGCACACGGCCGCTGCCGGACCTATGGTTTGCCAGCGTAGCTGGACGCGGCGGTTGTACTGCACTGTGGCAATGGCCGTGCCCCACACCGAAGCGCCCTTGTTGGTGCCCAGCAGCGTAGCCGGGGGGGCTTGGGGAAAGACGGCAAACAACGCGGGGGTCAGCACCAGGCCGCCGCCGCCCACGATGGAGTCGATAAAACCGGCCAGGAGCGAGGCCAAGGTGACAAAAAGCATTTCCATTCCCGAATTGTCGCATCCGGGTTCGATGGCTCATTTGCTATGAATTTGCTAGCTGTTGGCGCAATGCTAACGGGGGCTAGGGGCCGAAAAGGCATAAAAAAAGCACCGGGGATGCCGGTGCTTTTGTAAAACTGCATCTTGGTGTGCAGGGTTTGTAGTTCGTTGTTAGCCGTCTCCTCGGCGTCGTTTCAAGCTTGGTCTTTGCAGACCTCGCAGTTGCTGTCAGGTGCTGCGTTGGAAAGAAATGTATCCGCCTTGCAGGGCTTGCGGCATCAGGACAAACCCTTCATTGGCGCGCGGCCGCGTCTTCCGCAATCCACTGCGCGGCCTTCTCTGCAATCATCAGTGTGGGCGAGTTGGTGTTGCCGCTGGTGATCAGCGGCATCACGCCCGCGTCCACCACGCGCAGCCCCGCCACGCCGCGTACTTGCAGGCGGCTGTTCACCACGGCCAGCGGATCGTCCTCACGCCCCATCTTGGTCGTGCCCACGGGGTGGAAGATGGTGGTTGCAATGTCCCCGGCCAACTGGGCCAGCTCGGCATCGCTCTGGAACTGCACGCCGGGCTTGTACTCCTCGGGCTGGTATTTCGCCAGCGCGGGCTGGGCCGCGATGTTGCGCGTCACGCGCAGCGAGTCGGCAGCAATCTGGCGGTCGGCGTCGGTGCTCAGGTAGTTGGGGGCAATGGCTGGCGCGGCCTGGAAGTCGGGCGACTGGATCTGCACCGTGCCGCGGCTGGTGGGGTTCAGGTTGCAGACACTGGCGGTGAACGCGTTGAAGGTGTGCAGCGGCTGGCCAAAGGCGTCCAGGCTCAACGGTTGCACGTGGTACTGCAGATTGGGGTGGGGCTGGCTGGCATCGCTGCGCGTGAAGGCGCCCAACTGGCTGGGCGCCATGCTCATGGGGCCACTGCGTTTGAAGGCGTATTCCAGTCCGATCTTGGCCTTGCCCCACAAGCTGTTCGCCTGGACATTCAGCGTGGGTGTGTTCTTCACCTTGAAGACCGCGCGGATCTGCAGGTGGTCCTGCAGGTTGGCGCCCACGCCAGGCAGGTCGTGCTGTACGGGCACGCCCTGGCGTTGCAGCAGTTCGGCCGATCCCAGGCCCGAGAGCTGCAGGATCTGCGGCGAGCCCACGGCCCCAGCGCACAGCAGCACCTCGGCGCGTGCGGTGGCGGTCACCATCTCCTTGCCATCCCACACCTGCACACCCGTGCAGCGCAGGGGTACGTCGCCATCGGCCTGTGGCTCCACCACCAGCTTG
The DNA here is from genome assembly GCF_031457975.1 of Rhodoferax saidenbachensis. Taxonomy (GTDB): domain Bacteria; phylum Pseudomonadota; class Gammaproteobacteria; order Burkholderiales; family Burkholderiaceae_C; genus Allorhodoferax; species Allorhodoferax saidenbachensis_A. The sequence continues at coordinate 193,254 of NZ_JAVDXO010000004.1, read as the reverse complement.
GCCACCTGCGCGGCAGTCCACAGCTCAAAGTTGGGGCGCGCGTAGCACATGGGGCGCAAAAACGCCTTGGCCGTGTTCCAGCGCCAGCCCGCTTTCTGGTTCACCTCAAAGTAGCCCACGCCTTCGTTGTTGCCGCGGTTGAAATCGTCGGTGGCCGGAATGCCAGCCTGTGTGGCAGCCTGGGCAAAGGCGTCCAGCACATCCCAGCGCAGGCGTTGCTTCTCCACACGCCATTCGCCGCCAGCCTGGTGGTGGCGCAGCACCTTGCGGTAGTCGGTGCCGCTGTCCTGCAGCAGGGGTGAGGGTGCGCCCTTGGCGCCATGCAGGGCACTGGCACCCTTGTGGTGGTCTTCGTGCAGCTTGAAGTAGGGCAGGCTGTTCTCCCAGGTCCAGTTCGCGTCGCCTGTCAGCTGGGCCCACTGGTCATAGTCGCGGGCCTGGCCGCGCATGTAGATCATGCCGTTGATGCTGGAGCTTCCGCCCAGCGTCTTGCCACGCGGGTAGCGCAGGCTGCGGCCGTTCAGGCCTGCTTCTTTTTCGGTGTTGTAGAGCCAGTCGGTACGCGGGTTGCCAATGCAGTACAGGTAGCCCACGGGGATGTGGATCCAGTGGTAGTCGTCCTTGCGCCCGGCTTCGATGAGCAGCACCCGTTTGGAGGCATTGGCACTGAGCCGGTTGGCCAGCAGGCAGCCGGCCGTGCCCGCGCCGATGATGATGTAGTCGAAGGTGGTGTCGTTCATAGCAGCAAAAAGAAAGCGGCAGACACCGCGGTAGGAAGCAGGGCGCCCAGCAACAGGCCGCCCGCACCGATGGAACTGTCCGCAAAGCCCGCGCGCAACAGCGCCACGCCCGCGGGGTTAGGGGCGTTGGCAATCACAGTCAGGCCACCGCCGGCTACGGCACCGGCCACCAACATGTATTTCGCAAGGTCCGACATACCTTCAATCAGCGAGCCCAGGTAGGTCAGCGCGGCGTTGTCGGTCATGGCGGTCAGGCCCAGGGCGCCGAAGAACAGCGCCGTGGGCGCCAGGCTGGACACGATGGGCTGCAGCCACCACTGCTGCATGCCGCCCAGCACCACCAGCCCTGCCAGAAAGAAGCCCACCAGCAGGCCCTCTTTGAGGATCAGCGGGTTCTGGAAGCGCGCATAGGCCTGCGTGTAACCCAGGAAAAACAGAAACAGTCCCAAAAACAGCACCGGGTGGTGCGCCATGAGCACCACGCCGGCCAGAAATGTCAGATGCACCAGGCTCACGATCCAAGGCACCGACGTGTCAGCCGTGGAGGCTGCGGTGTGGGGCACGATCACTTTGAGCTGCGGCCGCAGGTAGAGCACCAGAGCGGTGGCATTCACCAGCACCGCCAACGCGGCCTTCCAGCCAAAGGTGTGGGCCATGAAGGCCGTGTCCCAACCCCAGGTACCAGCCACCATGAGTACGGGGGGAGCAGCGTATGAGGTCAGCGTGCCGCCGATGGAGATGTTCACAAACAGCACGCCCAGCGCCGCGTACTTGTGGCGCTCGGGCATCTGGGGGGTGAAGATTTGGGGCGCCAGCATCAGCGCGGCCAGCGTCATGGCCGCGGGTTCGGTGATCAGCGAACCCAACAGTGGCACCACGGCCAGACCCAGCCACACCAGCACCGTGGTGGTGGGCAGGGGCACGGCGCGCGCCACGGCCAGCAGCAGCGCCCGCACGGCCTCCAGCACCGGGCGCGAGGCGGCCACCACCATCACCACGCAGACAAACAGCGGCTCGGTGTACTGGCGCGATTCGGCATAGTCAATCGCCTGCTGGCTGCCCGACAGCAGCGCCATGCAGGCAATCAGCACAAAGGCCCAGAAGCCAAACACCACCTCCACCTCACCCAACAGGTGCAGCAGCCCCGCGTGGCGCGGGTGGCGGTGTGCCAGGCGTTCAAAGGTCTTGGCGCCAAATGTGTGTAGCAGCGCAATGCCAAATAGCACCGCCCCCACGGTGTGCATCAGGTCGCCCTGCAGAGCTTCGCCGGCCATGGGGCTTAGGTCCCAGTCCAGACGCGTTGGCGCTTATTCTGAAGCGGCAGCCAGGCCAGGCGCGAGTGCGGCTCCGAGTGGTCGGCGGTAAATACCGTGGAGGTCCGTAAATTTGTCCGCGCACAAAAGGGCCTGCACCCCGTGCTGGCGATGACGGTGGCACTGTCTGCGTTGTTCTGAATGTCCATGGTGTCTCCTCATAGCTATTTTGCTTGCAATTCGTAGCGGGTACGATGCGAACCTCAGCCACTCTCTCCCAGACCTGCCCGTGGAGGACTCCCAGCCCCGTATTGCCTTGCACACTGCCACCGCACCGTCGGTCGTGGCATTGCATGGTCGTTGGACTGCGGACCACCTGGCGGTTCCCACCACCTGGCAGGCCTTGCAACAGGGGCTGCAACTAGCGCAGGCGGCCAGTGCCGGCGGCCGCGCTCCGGTGTGGGACGTGCGCAGCCTGCAGCGCCTGGACCACACAGGCGCCCAAGTGCTGTGGAATGCCTGGGGCCGCCATTGGCCGGAACAGCTGGAGTTGTTGCCCGCCCAGCGCGCCATGCTGGAACGGGTGGCGCAGTTTTCGGTGCCACCACCGCCCGTGCAACGTACGTCGTTGACGGCCTTGCTGGCCGCCATGGGGCGGCGCATGCTGGGCCTGCTGGCGCACCTGGAAGGCGCGGTGCGGCTGATCGGCCAGCTGTGGCTGGACCTGCTGCACCTGGCGCGCAATCCGCTGCACGCCCCGTGGCGTGACATCTCGGGCCATCTGTACCGCATTGGCGCCACGGCGCTGCCCATTACCGCGCTGGTGGGCTTTCTCATTGGTGTGGTGCTGGCCTACCTGATGTCGCAGCAGCTGCGCCAGTTTGGTGCCGACACCTTCATCGTCAACATCCTGGGCATTGCGCTGATCCGTGAGTTGGGGCCGGTGCTGGCCGCCATCCTGATTGCGGGGCGTTCGGGTTCGGCCATTACCGCGCAGATTGGGGTGATGCGCGTGACCGAGGAGCTGGATGCCATGCGCGTGCTGGGCATCGCCAAGGGCTATCGCCTGGTGATGCCGCGTACCCTGGCCATGGCGCTGGCCATGCCGCTGCTGGCCGTGTGGACCACGCTGGCCGCGCTGCTGGGCGGCATGCTGGCCGCCGACCTGGCCATGGGCCTGTCACCGGCTTACTTTGTCACCGCGCTGCCCAAGACCGTGGACATTGCCAACCTCTGGCTGGCGCTGGCCAAGAGCACGGTGTTTGGTGTGCTGATCGCACTGATCGGTTGCCACTACGGCCTGCGCGTGAAGCCCAACACCCAGAGCCTGGGGCAGGGCACCACGGCGTCGGTGGTCACCTCCATCACCGCGGTGATTTTGGTGGATGCGCTGTTCGCGGTGCTGTTCAAGGGGGTGGGCGTATGACCGAGGCGCGCAAACCCATCGTGCAGATCGAGAAGCTGTGGTCCACGTTCCGCGCCGCGGGCCAGACCAGCGTGATCCACCAGGACCTGGACCTGACCATTGCGCGCGGCGAGCTGCTTTCCATTGTGGGCGGCTCGGGCGGCGGCAAGACCGTGCTGCTGCGCCAGATGCTGGGGCTGGAAACGCCCACGCGTGGCAGCGTCATGGTGCAAGGCCGCCCGGCCGATGAGCTGGGGCGCGCAGGCGCCGCCAGCCGCGTGGGCATGCTGTTTCAGCACGGTGCGCTGTTCTCGTCGTTCACCGTGCTGGAGAACATTGCGTTTCCGTTGCGTGAGCTGGGCACCTTGCCGGCCAGTCTGGTGCGCGATGTGGCCATGGTCAAGCTGCAGATGGTGGGGCTGGAGGCACGCCACGCGCATAAGATGCCGGCCGATCTGTCGGGCGGCATGGTCAAGCGGGTGGCGCTGGCACGCGCGCTGGTGATGGACCCGCCCCTGCTGCTGCTGGACGAGCCCACCGCCGGGCTGGACCCTGACAGTGCGGATGGTTTTTGCACCCTGCTGCAAAGCCTGCACCGCGAGCTGGACCTGACCGTGGTGATGGTCACCCACGACCTGGACACGATTTTTGAACTTAGCACCCGGGTGGCCGTGGTGGCGGACAAACATGTGGTGATCAACGCCCCGCCCGGCGAGGTGGTGGCCTTTGACCACCCGTTTGTGCAGGACTTTTTCCGCGGTGGGCGCGGGCACCGGGCCATGGCCCTGTTGCAGCCCACCCCGGATGCCGTGTAGAAAGACAGACTTATGGAAAACAAATCCCACGCCTTTGCCGCCGGTGCCTTTGTGCTGGTGGTAGCGGCCCTGCTCACGGCGCTGGCCGCTTGGCTCACGCGCGATACCGCCGAGCAGCGGGTGTTCGAGATCTCCAGCGCCGAGGGTGTGACCGGCCTGCAGTCGCAAGCCGGGGTGCGCTACAAGGGTGTGATGGTCGGGCGCGTGACCGACATTGCGCTGGACACGGTGCAACGCGGCAATGTGCTGGTGCGCATCGCCGTCAACGACGCCGCGCCCATCACCACCTCTACCTTTGCCACGCTGGGCTTCCAGGGCGTCACCGGGCTGGCCTTCATCCAGCTCGACGACAGCAACACTGCCAGCCCGGCGCTGCAAGGCAGTGGCGACAAGGTGCCGCGCATTCCCATGCGCGCCAGCATGTTCTCGCGCCTGTCTGAGCAGGGTGGCAACCTGCTGAGCCAGCTGGAGCAGGCTAGCGTGCGGGTGAACGGCCTGCTGGCGGTGGACAACCAGAAACAGCTGATGGCCGCGATTGGCAATCTGGGGCGTGCTGCGGCCAGTGTGACCGCGCTGACTGAGCACGCCGACCAGGTGTTGGGCCCCAAATCCGGCCCCGATGCCGTGAGCCTGCCGCGCATGGCTGCGCAGGCTGATGCCACCCTCAAGAGCATGCAGGCCACGTCGGACCGTCTGGGTGTCAGCGCCGATGCGGTACGCACCTCGGCTGCCGAGTTCCAGCGCACCTCGCGCCGCATGAATGAGCCCGGCGGCACGCTGGACAAGATTGCCCAGAGCACCGAGGCGCTGGCCCACACCAGCCGCCAGGTCAACGCCCAGCTGTTGCCGCGCCTGAGCCGTGCCACCGACGACACCGCCCGCGCCGTGCGCCAGGTGGGTCGTGCGGCCGATACGGTGGGCGACAATCCGCAGTCTTTGCTGTGGGGCAAGGGCACTGCCACCCCCGGGCCGGGTGAACATGGCTTTGTGGCGCCCGCCGCTGCCGCTGCGGGGGGGCCATGAACTATCAAGGATTTGCTATGAAAAACCTAGCTACTCGCGCATATTCCACGGGGGCTAGAGGCCTGTTCTCCTTATTTTTCCTGGGCGCACTGGCGGGTTGTGGCTCTACCAGACCTGGTGTGAATGCCGCGGTCTACGACTTTGGCCCTGGCATGGTGACCGAGCAACCCGCCAACCGCATGGCGCCCCTGCCTCCGCTGGCGCTGGGTGAGGTGCAGGCCAACACCGCGCTGGACAACCTGGCCGTGGTCTACCGCCTGGGCTACAGCGATTCTCAGCAGCTGCGCCCCTATGCGCAGGCGCGCTGGAGCATGCCGCCAGCCCAGTTGCTGCGCCAGCGCGTGCGTGAGGCCCTGGGCCAGCGCCGCGCGGTGGTGAACCTGGCCGATGGTGTGCTGCCTGCGCCAGGTACGCTGGTGCTGCGTCTGGAGCTGGAAGAATTCAGCCAGCTGTTTGAAACTGCCGATCGCAGCGCGGGGGTGTTGCGCCTGCGCGCCACCCTGGCCCAAGTGGCTGGCGGAGGTGACAGCCTGGTCGCCCAGCGCAGTTTTGTGGCCCAGCAGCCCAGCGTCAGCGCTGACGCCGCCGGTGGCGTGCGCGCCCTGACCGTGGCCACGGATGCGGTGGTGGAGCAGCTGGAGCAGTGGGTGCAGCAGACCCAGGCCAGCCTGCCAGCGCGCTAGCCCATGCCCGAACGATTGGTGCTGACCTCGCTGCCGCTGTTCCCGCTGAACACGGTGCTGTACCCCGGTGGCACGCTGCAGTTGCAGATCTTTGAGGTGCGTTACCTGGACCTCATGGGCAAGTGCCACAAGACCGGTGCACCATTTGGCGTGGTGTCGCTGACCCAAGGCAGCGAGGTGCGCCGCCCCGACCCGCAGGCACCGAGTGGCGACGGCTTTGCACAAGAGGCCTTCGTAGATGTGGGCACACTGGCCACCATCACTGAGTTTTCGTCACCCCAGGCCGGTCTGATGCTGCTGCGCTGTACTGCCGGCGAGCGCTTTCGCATCACCCAGCGCAGCCGCCTCAAGCATGGGCTGTGGGTGGCCGACGTGCAGGTACTGCCGCCCGATGTGCCGACCCCGGTGCCGGAGGATTTGCAACCCGTGGCGCAGGCGCTGGACAACCTGATTCAGCGCCTCAAGGATCACCCCAACGGCCAAGCGCTGCCCGTGGAGCCACCCTACCGGCTGGACGATGCGGGTTGGGTGGCGAACCGCTGGTGCGAGCTGTTGCAGTTGGCGCCCCACCTCAAGCAAAGCCTGATGCAACTGGAAAACCCGCTGCTGCGTCTGGAGCTGGTGGGCGATGTCCTGAACCGCTCAGGCATTGGCCCCTGAACGCGGTCTTATGTGCCGGGCTGGGCGCTCAGTGCGCCAGTGCGGGGAACAGCTTGGTCAGCCCGTCGGACATCACTTCAACCGCCAGTGCGGCCAGGATCAGGCCCATCAGCCGGGTCATCACGTTGATGCCGGTCTTGCCCAAAATGCGCGCAATCGGCTGCGCTAGCGAGAAGCAGATGGCCGTGGCCAGCGCAATCACCACGCCGTAGCCCACCAGGGTGGTGAGCTGCAGCACGGTCTTGGCCTTGTCGGCGTAAATCACCACGGTGGACATGGTGGCCGGGCCGGTCAGCAGCGGTATGGTCAGCGGCACCACGGCAATGCTGGCGCCCATGGCGGCCTTTTCGGCGCCGTCTTCCAGCTCGTGGGTGCTGGTCTTGGCCTCGGCAGGCTGGGCGTTCAGCATGTTCAATGCACTGGTTAGCAGCAGCATGCCCCCGCCCACCTGGAAGCTGGCCAGCGAGATACCGAAGAACTCCAAAATCTGCAGGCCCAGCATGGCGCTGATGGCAATCACCACAAACGCGCTGAACGAGGACACCCACACCGTGTTGCGCCTCTGCTCCAGGCTGAAGTCTTGGGTGTAGTGGATGAAAAACGGCACGATGGCCAGCGGGTTCACGATGGCCAACAGGGTGATCAGAGGTTTGAGGTCCATATGGCGTGTCCTAGTGCAGTGGGTGGGGCATGGTACTGCGGCTTAGCGTCCGCCGCTGACATCCAGAATCGCGCCCGTGGTGTAACTGGCCGCATCGCTGAGCAACCAGACGATGGCGTTGGCAATCTCTTGCGCCGTGCCCGGGCGCTGCAGGGGCACCTGGGGCGCCAGGCGTTGCGCGCGGTCGGGCTGGCCGCCACTGGCGTGGATGTCGGTGTCGATGATGCCGGGGCGTACTGCGTTTACGCGGATGCCCTCGGCTGCCACCTCGCGCGCCAAGCCCACGGTGAAGCTGTCGATCGCGCCCTTGCTGGCGGCGTAGTCCACATACTGGCCCGGCGATCCCAGCGTGGCGGCCACGCTGGAGAGGTTGACGATGGCGCCGCCGCTGCCGCCATGGCGCGTACTCATGCGCAGCACCGCTTCGCGGGCGCAGACCATGCTGCCTAACACGTTGGTGGCGAGCATGCGCTGCAGGCGCACCACCGACATGGCCTCCACGCGGCTGGCCACATCCACCACGCCGGCATTGTTGACCAAGGCCGTCAGCGTGCCCAGCTTGGCATCCACCTTGGCAAACATGGCAAGTACCTCGGCCTCTACTGCCACATCAGCCTTCACAGTGATCGCGGTGCCACCCCCAGCCCGGATCTGGCGCACCACCTCGTCGGCGGCCAGCGAGTTGTCGCGGTAGTTCACGGCCACGGCGTAGCCGGCTTGCGCCAGGGAGAGGGCGGTGGCTGCGCCAATGCCACGGGAAGCGCCAGTAATGAGTGCGATAGCTTGCATGGCGCCATGGTAGCGCGCCGGTTTTTGGGGTATGTTTGCGCCCATGCTCAATACCGAAACCTTTGCGGCTTATTGGTCCACTCCGGTGGTGGAGGCCAACATCTTTGTGTTGCTGCACCTGCTGGGGGCGCTGGTGCTGGGGCTCATGGTGGGCTATGAGCGCTCCTACCACGGGCGCGCGGCGGGCATGCGCACCTACGGGCTGGTCTGCATGGCATCCGCCGCGCTGGCCGTCATGGGTGGGTATTCCCACTTCTGGTACGGCGGCATGAGCACCACGCTGTTCAGCAACGGCGACTTGTCGCGTGTGATGCAGGGCATCCTGACCGGCATCGGCTTCCTGTGCGCCGGCGTCATCATGAAAGAGGGTTTCAACATCAGCGGCCTGACCACGGCGGCCTCGCTCTGGGCCTCGTCGGTGATCGGCATTCTGGTCGGCGTGGGCCTGTATGTGGCGGCCATGTCGCTGGCGCTGCTCAGCGCGCTTTGCATGGTTTGGGTGTCCAAACTGGAGAGCTGGCTGCCTTCGCGCCAGGCCGTCGCCATCCGCCTTACGTTTGACCCGGGCTACCGACCGGTGGAAGCGGCACTGCGCGCCATGGCGCATGACCGGGGCTATGACATTGCCGGTGGCACCATCGTCATTTCGATGGACGCGGGCTCGTTCACTTGGAACTTTGTGGCGGTGGCGCGCAGCCGAAAAAAGATGGCGCCCATTTCGGATCTGGCCTCAGAGATGGGGCAGTTTCCGGGGGTGCAGCGCTTCCACGTGGCGTATGCGCGCAATTGATTTCTTTGTTTCTTACTTATGAGGAGTTTCAGTATGGGCATGTCGATGAAGCCGTGGGTGCGCTCTCTGCGTCGGATGGGGGTTGTGACCGCGCTGCTGGCTTGTGGCTGGGTGCAGGCCCAAACCGGCCCGGTGCATTTGCTGGTGGGCTTTCCTCCCGGTGGCGGCACCGACGCCATTGCACGCACGCTGGCCGACAAGCTCAAGGACCAGCTTGGCATGCCCGTGGTGGTGGAGAACAAGGCTGGCGCCGGCGGCCAGCTGGCCGCGCAGGCGCTGAAGGCGGCCGCACCCGATGGGTTGACCGTATTTTTGACGCACGACCACACCATCTCCATCCTGCCCCAGGTGGTGAAGAACCCCGGCTTTGACCCGGCCAAGGACTTTGTGCCCGTGGCTGGGTTTGCCACCTTTGTGAACGCGCTGGCCGTGTCCGGTGGCACGCCGGCCAAGTCGGTCACCGAGTACGTGGCTTGGGTCAAATCCCAGGGTGGCGGCAAGGGCACCGTGGGCGTGCCGGCACCAGCCTCCACTCCCGAATTTCTGGTGGGCGTGATCGGAAAAAAATACGGGCTGGACCTGCAAGCGGTGCCCTACCGCGGCAGTGCGCCCATGATGGCTGACATGCTGGGCAACCAGATTGCCGCGGGTACCGGCTCGGTGCCCGATTTCATTGAAAACCACAAGGCCGGCAAGATCCGTGTGGTGGCCGTGCTGGGCGCGCAGCGCCAGGCGACGTTGCCCGACGTGCCCACGCTGGCCGAGCTCGGTTTAGCGGGCTTTGACGATATGCCGTACTACGGCATCTTTGCCCCCGCCGGCACACCCAAGGCCGCCATCGACAAGTTCTCCGAAGCCTTGGCCAAAGTGGTGGCCCAGCCCGACGTGAAAGATCGCCTGACGAATATGGGGCTGACGGTGGGCTTCATGGACCAGGCCACGTTGGCCAAGCGCGAGCAGGCTTACACCAAGGTGTGGACCAAGCTGATCAAAGACAGCGGCTTTGTCGCGCAATGAAGACTGACACCATGCAATTGACATCGACCGACGGTTTCGTGTGTCCCGCCTATGTGGCCCGCCCTGAGGGTACGCCCCGCGCTGGCCTTGTGGTGCTGCAGGAGATCTTTGGCATCAACGCCCATATCCGCGCTGTGGCAGACGGCTATGCTGCCCAGGGTTACCTGGTCATCGCCCCGGCCACCTTTCATCGCGTGCAAACCGGGGTGGAGCTAGGCTACACGGCGGATGACGTGGCCACAGGCGTGAAGCTCAAGGCCGCGGTGGAGGGCTTGCCCCCGCCGGGTGTGCTGCAGGACGTGCAGGCGGCCGTGCATGCGGCGGCCGAGGCTGGCCCGGTAGGCGTGGTGGGCTACTGCTGGGGCGGCTTGTTGACTTGGCGTGCCGCGTGTTCGGTCTCGGGCATTCGTGCCGCTGTGCCCTACTACGGTGGTGGCATGACTGCGCCAGCGGAGGTGGCGCGCCAGCCACGCTGCCTGGTGCTGGCTCATTTTGGCGACCAGGACCATGCGATTCCGTTGGAAGGGGTGCAGGCCTTTCAGGCAGCGCATGCCGAGGTACGTGTGGAGATCTATAACGCCCAGCACGGCTTCAATTGCGACCACCGTGCCGCGTTTGACGCGCCCTCGGCCGCACTGGCGCGTGAGCGCACCCTGGCGTTTTTTGCGGAGCACCTGCAGGATTAGTGGGGCGGCACCGACGCCGTTTTCGGGCGGCTAGGGCGGTGGCAGGCCGTAGCGGGCCAGGGTGCGGCGCACCACGCCGTCGCGCACCAACTGTTGCATGGCGTTTTGCCACAGAGCAGCTTCGGACTCTGGAATGTCCAGCGAACCTCCCAGCCAGATTTCCGCATCGTCCAGCGGCTTGCTGACTTGCAGGTTGGCGCGGGCGATGCCGTAGTCAGTGAGCCCCGCGAGGTTGATGGCTTCGCTTCCATACACAGCATCGACCATGCCGCGCTCCATCATGCGTGCCAAGTCCACGACTGAGTTGGCGGGTACAACACGTTTGAAATTGAGGCCGGTCAGTTGTCCCTCGGGAGAGCCGCGCAGCACACCAATGCGCAGATCGCTCAGTGCATCCATCGAGTCCAGCTTGACGTCGGCGGCGTGCATGGCAATGAAAACAAACTTTTGCCGGTATAGCTTGACCAGCCAGCGGTAGTTGCTCTCGCGCTCGGGTGTACGGGTCAGCGGCAGGATCAGCGTACGGGGTTGCGATTGCGCCAGCGTCAATGCACGTGGCCAGGGGTAAAACTGGATCGCAGGTGCTTCGCCCAGGCGTGATGCCATCTCACGGACCAAGGCGCCCAAAGCGCCTGGGGTCGCGTCCCCGGACTCCACGGTGAACGGAGGCAGGTGTCCGCTGACGATTCGGTAGGGGGCGATGCTTTGCGCATGCCCAACCAAACCAATGACCGTCAGCAGCAAGGCAAGCAGGAAGCGGAGTTGCGAAGCCATCTTTCGGTACTTGTAACGACTACGCCAGTGTAGCGGCCCGGCGCTAGCGTTCGGCCCGCGCCAGGTAGCGTTTGCGCCAGAAGAACACGGCCAGCACCGTGGCGGTGAGCAGCATGGTGCCCATGGCCCACCAGAAGCCGTTGTGCACGTGGATTAGCGGAATGAATTCAAAGTTCATGCCAAAGATGCCGGCAATCAGGTTCAGGGGCAGAAAGATGGCGGTCAGCACGGTCAGCGTGCGCATGATGTCGTTGGTGCGGCTACCCTGCACGCTGAAGTGCATTTGCACAGCGGTCTCAGCGCTTTGTTCCAGCCGACGCACGTGGTGCACCACGCGTTCGATGTGCTCCAGCACGTCACGGCTGCGCACCTGCAAAAGCTCGCGTTCCCGCGCTTCGGCGGGTGTGGGCGGTTCGGGCCAGGTCTTCACGGCTTCAATCCAATCCTGGATGCTGGAGCGTTGCTCCTCGCAGGTTTCGTCCAGTTGGTGCAGGGCCATGCGCGCGTCCAGCAGGGACGACCAGTTCTTGAATCGCGTGCGTGGGCTCAGCAACTCCGACTGCCAATGGTCCAGTTGCTGGGTGAGTTCGCGGCGCAGGGCCAGGTAGCCATCCACCATCTGGTTGATGATGCGCAGCATCAGGTCGGCAGGGCTGGTGGCAATGCGTGCGCCGGCCGCGCGCGATTCGCTGGTGGCGGCTTGCAGCAATTTGGCGGCATAGGCATCGCGCACGCTGCAGTCGGCGGGGTGCACAGTCAGCAGCACACGGTCGAATACCGCAAAACCCACCGGACTGGTGTCTATGCGTCGCAGGATGGGTGGCCCGCCATGCGCTGGCGCTTGGTGCAGGGGCTCGCCGGGGTGTTCCGGGTCAATAGGGCGGTTGCCCGCCGCCAGGCGACGAAACACCAGCACGTCGTACTGTGAGGTGTAGTCGTAGTGCGAAGGTAACTGGTTGTTGATCAGGTCCGAGACATGCAAGTCCACCAGTTGGGTACCGCACAGGGCCTGCAGCGTGGCCTGGATCTCGGTCTGGGTGACCTCAAACTCGCGCCGCGCGCAGGCAATCCACACAAAGCCCTGCTCGGGCAGGCCGCTGGTGTTCAGGGCGGCCAGCTCCTGGCTCTCGGTCACGCCGCCGGGCTGGATATGGAAGATGCGCATGGCGATCAGGCTTTCAGGGCTTTGGCCGCCTCGATGGCAAAGTAGGTCAGCACGCCGTCTGCGCCCGCGCGTTTGAAGGCCAGCAGGCTCTCCAGCATCACGGCGTCATGGTCCAGCCAACCGTTTTGTGCGGCGGCCTTGAGCATGGCGTATTCGCCACTCACTTGGTAGGCAAAGGTGGGCACTTTGAACTCGTCCTTCACGCGGCGAACCACGTCGAGGTAGGGCATGCCGGGCTTGACCATCACCATGTCCGCACCCTCGGCAATGTCCATGGCCACTTCGCGCAGGGCTTCATCGCTGTTGCCGGGGTCCATCTGGTAGACCTTTTTATTGCCTTTGCCCAGGTTGCCGGCCGAACCCACGGCGTCGCGGAACGGGCCGTAGAAGGCACTGGCGTACTTGACGCTATAGGCCATGATGCGGGTGTGCACCAGCTTTTCGGCTTCCAGTGCGGCACGGATGGCGCCAATGCGGCCGTCCATCATGTCGCTGGGTGCCACGATGTCCACACCGGCACGCGCCTGGGTCAGCGCCTGCTGCACCAGCTGGGCCACGGTTTCTTCGTTGAGGATGTAGCCGTTTTCCTCAGGGCGGGTGTCGGGCAGGCCATCCTGGCCGTGGGTGGTGAAGGGGTCCAGCGCTACGTCGGTCATGACACCCAGATTGGGGAATTCCTTTTTCAGCGCGCGCACGACGCGCGGCACCAGACCGTCGGGGTTCAGGGCTTCGGCACCGTCGTAGGTCTTGAGGGATTGGTCGACCACAGGAAACAGCGCCATGACCGGAATGCCCAGCTTCACGCATTCTTCGGCCACGGGCAGCAGCAGGTCCAGGCTCAGGCGCTCCACGCCGGGCATGGAGGCAATCGGCACGCGCTGCTTCTGGCCGTCCACCACGAACACGGGGTAAATCAGGTCGTGGGCGGTGAGGGCGTTTTCACGCACCAGGTTGCGGGTGAAGCTGTCACGGCGCAGGCGGCGGGGCCGGCCGGCGGGGAAGGGGGCGTAAGAGGTCATGGGGAAAATTGTGCCTGAATCCTGCGGGGCACTCTTGTGCTGACTATGTGGTCAGTTTGGGCCAATATCCTGCGGGGTAAAGTGGAATTTACAAAAAAGTGCTTGTCACATGGCCGCAACATTGGTAAATTCTGTCTTGGGTAGCTTGCTATCCCCCGCTTTTCCTCCCTGAGCGGGGCCTTGATGTGTGACAGCAAATAGGCTTACTACCCCAGCCCTGTGCTGGGGTTTTTTTTGCCCTAAACTGACCGCATGCTCTGGGTCAAATCCTTCCACATCGTCTTTGTCGCCAGCTGGTTTGCTGGCCTGTTCTACCTTCCCCGTATCTTTGTCAACCTCGCCTTGGTGCCACCGGGTTCCGATGCCGAGCGCGCACGCCTGCTGCTGATGGCGCGCAAGCTGATGCGCTTCACCACCCTGCTGGCCGTGCCTGCCATCGGGCTGGGCGCCTGGCTCTGGCTGGGCTATGGCATCGGGCGTGGCCCGGGCAATGGCTGGATGCATGCCAAGCTGGCCATGGTGCTGCTGGTGCTGGGCTACCACCACGGCTGTGGCGTGCTGCTGCGCAAGCTGGAAGCGGGCACGCTGCAGCGCAGCCATGTGTGGTTTCGCTGGTTCAATGAAATTCCGGTGCTCATGCTGGTGGTGATCGTGGTGTTGGTGGTGGTCAAACCCTTCTGACCGGCAGCATGCACAAATCCGCCGCCTGGCCCCTGGCCCTCTTGTACGCGGCGCTGGTGGTGTATGCCAGCCTCTACCCCTTTGTCGATTGGCGCGACCAGGGCATTGCACCCTGGGAGTTTCTGCTGGCGCCCGTGGCGCGCTACTGGACCGGCTTTGACGTCGGCATGAACGTGGTGGGCTATGTGCCGCTAGGGGGGCTGTTCACCCTGGGGGCATTGCGCACCGGGCGCAGTCGCCATCCGGTGCTGGCGCCCATCGTGGGCGTGGCCCTGATCTCGCTGTTGATGGAGAGCCTGCAAAGTTACTTGCCCGTGCGCGTGCCTTCCAGGGAGGACTTTGTGCTCAACACACTGGGCGGTGCCATCGGGTCGACCGCGGCCCTCTTGCTGGAAAAACTGGGGGCGATTGACCGCTGGAGCCGTATTCGGGCGCGCTGGTTCGTGCCGCAGTCGCGCGGGGGGCTGGTGTTGCTGGCGCTGTGGCCCGCAGCGCTGCTGTTCCCGGCTTCGGTCCCGTTGGGGCTGGGGCAGGTGATGGATCGCCTGCAGCAGGCCCTGGTCGAGGGGTTGGCCGATTCGCCGTATCTAGTGTGGTTGCCTGTACCGGATGTTGGGCGCAGCGCCTTGGTGCCCAGTGCCGAGATGCTGTGCGTGGCGTTGGGCCTGCTGATTCCGTGTTTGCTGGGTTTTTGCATTGTTCGGGTGCTGGCGCGGCGCTGGGTGTTGGTGTTCCTGGCGCTCGTGGTGGCGGTGGCGGCCAGTGCGTTGTCCGCCGCGCTGAGCTGGGGCCCCGCCCACGCCTGGGCCTGGCTGGACCTACCCGCACAAATGGGGCTGATAGTGGGGTTGCTGCTGGCGTTGGGTTTTGCCTTCATGCCGTGGCGGGGGAGTGCGGCACTGGCGCTGGTGGCGCTGGGCGTGTACCTGAGCCTGCTGAACCAAGCGCCCGAAAGCCCCTACTTTGCCCAGACCCTGCAGGACTGGGAGCAGGGCCGCTTCATCCGCTTTCATGGGCTCGCCCAGTGGCTGGGCTGGTTGTGGCCCTACGGTGCCATGCTGTATTTGCTGTCGCTGGTGGGGCGGCGTGGCGCGGAAAACTAAAATCGGGCCATGAGCGACACCACTTCTCCCCCCACCTCGTACTACGAACGTCACATCTTTTTTTGTCTGAACCAGCGCACCAACGGTGAAGACTGCTGCGCCCAGCACCAGGCACAGGAGGCGTTTGACCGCTGCAAGCAGCAGGTCAAGGCGGCCGGTCTGGCCGGGCCTGGCAAGGTGCGTGTGAACAAGGCGGGCTGCCTGGACCGCTGTGCGGCGGGCCCGGTGGCCGTGGTGTATCCCGAAGCCGTTTGGTACAGCTTTGTGGACACCCAGGACATTGACGAGATCGTCGAGTCGCACCTGAAAAATGGCAAAGTGGTGGAACGCTTGCTCACGCCTGCGCATCTAGGCCGTTGATTCAAAGCCTTTTAGGCCTCTAGCCCCCGTCAATACTGCGCGAGCAGCTATGTAATTGATAGTGATCGAATGAACACCTCTACCCAAAAAATCACCGTGGCTGGCCATGCGGGCACCATTGAGGCGCTGATGGACTTGCCAGCCGATGGCGTGGCACCGCGTGGCACCGCCGTGATCGCCCATCCCCATCCCTTGTTCGGCGGCACCATGGACAACAAGGTGGTGCAGACCATTGCCCGGGCTTTTGTCCAGTCGGGTTGGCGCGCCGTTCGCTTCAATTTTCGCGGCGTGGGGGCCAGTGAAGGTGCCTACGACAAGGGGAAGGGCGAGTTACAGGACCTCTTGGCCGTGGTGGCGCACAGCGCTGCAGAGGGGGAGCTGGCCTTGGCCGGCTTCTCGTTTGGCGCCTTTGTCACGAGCCATGCCGTAGCCGCTGTGGCGCCGCGCCAGCCAGAGGCGGTGGTGCTGGTGGGGACGGCCGCCAGCCGCTTCACGGTGGCGCCTATTGCGGCCGAACTGCACGACCGCACCTTGGTGTTGCATGGTGAGCAGGACGATACCGTGCCCCTGGCCGACGCCATGGCTTGGGCTCGTCCACAAACCCTGCCGGTGACGGTGGTGCCCGGTGGCGGTCACTTCTTTCATGGACAATTGCCACTTCTGCGCAGTCTGGTCGCACGCCATTTGCGCACCGTTTGAGTTTTTTGCTCTTCTTTCTCTCCCTTTTCTCGCCCCATCCCCACATGAAACATTTTTTTGCGGCCCTGTTGGCCTCCCTGAGCCTGGCCGTGGCGGCGCAGGTGCCCCAGCCACCGGAAGTAGCGGCCCGCGCCTACCTGTTGCTGGATGTCACCTCGAACCAGATCCTGGCCTCCAAAGACATGGATATGGCGGTAGAGCCCGCCTCGCTGACCAAGCTGATGACGGCCTACCTGGTGTTTGATGCCTTGCGCAGCAAGAAAATCGACTTCAAACAGACCTTGCCCGTGAGCGAACGCGCCTGGAAGATGCCCGGATCGCGCATGTTCATTGACCCCAAGATGCAGGTGCCCGTGGAAGACCTGATCAAGGGACTGATCGTGCAGTCCGGCAACGATGCCACCATGGCGTTGGCCGAGGGGGTGGGCGGCACGGCAGAGCGTTTTGTGCAGATGATGAACGACCAGGCCAAGCTGCTGGGCATGAAGTCCACCACCTACAAAAACCCCGAAGGCCTGACCGAAGCGGGCCATACGACCACAGCGCGTGACCTGAGCATCCTGGCCACCCGCTTGATGGCTGACTTTCCTGAATATGTGGGCTTCTACGCGATCAAGAAGTACCGTTACCCAGGTTCCCCCGCGGCCAACGACAGCAACCGCAACCTGTTGCTGTTTCGCGACCCCACGGTGGACGGCCTGAAAACCGGCCACACCGATGCCGCCGGTTACTGCATGGTGGCCACCGCCAAACGCGATTTCCCCCAGCTCGTGACTGCCGGTGCACCGGCCGGATCGCCCGGCGCTACGGGTAGCCGTCGTCTGCTGTCCATCGTGTTGGGGGCCGATAGTGAAAACTCCCGCGCCAACGAATCCCAAAAGCTGCTGAATTGGGGTTTCACCGCCTTTGAGGCCGTCAAGCTGTTTGATGCCAACCAAGCTGTGGTCAGCCCCAAGGTCTGGAAGGGTGCATCGTCCACGGTCAAGGCCGGGCGCCTGCAATCCATCGTCGTGGCGGTTCCCGCTGGTACAGGTGGGCGCCTGAAAACCGAGGTGGTGCGCGCTGAACCCTTGATTGCGCCCGTGACCAAAGGTCAGTCCGTCGCCACCCTGCGGGTGTTGGCGGGGGATCAGGTTGTGGCTGAAGTGCCACTGCTTGCCCTGGAGGCGGTGGAGCAGGCTGGCATTTTTGGGCGCGCCTGGGATGCCGTGCGCCTCTGGATTCGCTGAGTTTGTCGCCCACGATTGCGCGTAAACCCTCGATCTGATACATTAGAAGGCTTTTCGGAAATTCCGAAGGGATTCACGTTTTCATTTAGTTTCAAACGTTTAGGGACGTTTTTCAATGCCAACTATTAACCAGCTCGTGCGTCAAGGCCGTGAGGTCGAGACCATCAAGTCGAAGAGCCCTGCTATGCAGAACTCTCCGCAGCGTCGCGGTGTGTGCACCCGTGTGTACACCACAACGCCTAAAAAGCCCAACTCCGCTCTGCGTAAAGTCGCCAAAGTGCGCTTGACCAACGGTTTTGAAGTCATTTCCTACATCGGCGGTGAAGGCCACAACCTGCAAGAACACAGTGTCGTGCTGGTTCGCGGCGGTCGTGTCAAGGATTTGCCCGGTGTGCGTTACCACATCGTCCGCGGTTCGTTGGACTTGCAAGGCGTGAAAGACCGCAAGCAGTCTCGCTCCAAGTACGGTGCGAAGAAGCCAAAGGCCAAATAATCCAGGCTTTCTAAGCCTTGGGTTTAGTAGATAAAAGGTGTTTGTTTGTTGCGTGGCGCAGTGAATGAACGAAGTGACCCACTGTTCGGGTCGAGTAAGTGAGAGTCTTATTGATTAACTCTCGCGGTGCTTGCAAAAGCACCAACTGAAGCAAAGAGGTGAAAAAATGCCACGTCGTCGCGAAGTCCCTAAACGTGAAATTCTGCCGGATCCCAAGTTCGGCAACGTAGAGCTGTCCAAATTCATGAACGTGATCATGGAAGGCGGCAAGAAGGCGATCGCTGAGCGCATCATTTATGGTGCACTCGAACTGATCGCCAAGAAGCACCCTGACAAAGACCCGGTGGAGGCATTCACTGTGGCCATCAACAACGTCAAACCCATGGTGGAAGTGAAGTCCCGCCGCGTGGGTGGTGCCAACTACCAGGTGCCTGTGGAAGTGCGTCCTGTCCGTCGTCTGGCTTTGTCCATGCGCTGGATCAAGGAAGCCGCACGCAAGCGCGGTGAGAAGTCCATGGCCCAGCGTCTGGCCAACGAAATGTTGGAAGCCACTGAAGGTCGTGGCGGTGCCATGAAAAAGCGTGACGAAGTTCACCGCATGGCTGAAGCCAACAAGGCCTTCTCCCACTTCCGCTTCTAAGCGGACTCCGCGGCTTTCAAGTGTCGGGATGGCCTTGGCAGCGCAATGGCGCTGTCATTTTGGCCGACCACACTTTGAAGGCCGCACGCCATGCTGCGCTGTGCAGCTGGCGGTTTACAGAATTTGATCAACCAAGGATCCATCATGGCTCGCACTACCCCCATTGAGCGCTACCGCAATATCGGTATTTCTGCGCACATTGACGCCGGCAAAACCACTACCACCGAGCGTATTTTGTTTTACACCGGTGTGAACCACAAAATTGGTGAAGTGCACGATGGTGCGGCCACCATGGACTGGATGGAGCAAGAGCAAGAGCGTGGCATCACGATCACCTCCGCTGCAACCACCTGCTTCTGGAAGGGTATGGACACGTCCTTCCCCGAGCACCGCATCAACATCATTGACACCCCCGGACACGTGGACTTCACGATTGAAGTGGAGCGTTCCATGCGTGTGCTGGACGGCGCTTGCATGGTGTACTGCGCCGTGGGTGGCGTGCAGCCCCAGTCTGAAACCGTGTGGCGTCAGGCGAACAAGTACAAGGTGCCCCGTCTGGCCTTTGTGAACAAGATGGACCGTACTGGCGCCAACTTCTTCAAAGTTGTGGAGCAAATGAAGCTGCGCCTGAAGGCCAGCCCTGTGCCGATCGTGATCCCCATCGGCGCTGAAGAAAACTTCACTGGCGTGGTCGATCTGCGCAAGATGAAAGCCATCATCTGGGACGAAGCGTCTCAGGGCATGAAGTTCACTTTCGAAGAGATTCCCGCTGAACTGGTGGCAACCGCCAAAGAGTGGCGCGAAAAGATGGTCGAAGCTGCGGCTGAAGCCACTGAAGAACTGATGAACAAGTACCTGGAAGAAGGTGACTTGACGGAAGAAGAGATCACCGCCGGTTTGCGCGCGCGCACCATCGCTGGTGAGATTCAACCCATGTTGTGCGGTACTGCGTTCAAGAACAAGGGCGTGCAGCGCATGCTGGACGCCGTGATCGAACTCATGCCTTCTCCTTTGGACGTGAAAGCCATCAAGGGCTTTGACGAAGACGAAAAGGAAACCACTCGCAAGGCCGACGACAACGAAAAATTTGCCGCTTTGGCGTTCAAGTTGATGACCGACCCGTTCGTGGGCCAACTGACCTTCGTGCGTGTGTATTCCGGCGTTCTGAAGAAGGGCGACACCGTCTACAACGCGGTGCGCGGCAAAAAAGAGCGTATCGGTCGTATCGTGCAAATGCACGCCAATAACCGTGAAGAAGTCGATGAAATCCGTGCCGGCGACATCGCCGCTTGCGTGGGTCTGAAGGACGTGACGACTGGTGAAACCCTGTGTGATCCCAATGCGGTGATTACGCTGGAGCGCATGGTGTTCCCGGACTCCGTGATCCGCCAAGCCGTGGAGCCCAAGACCAAGGCTGACCAGGAAAAAATGGGTATTGCTCTGAGCCGCTTGGCTGCAGAAGATCCTTCTTTCCGCGTGCAAACCGACGAAGAGTCGGGCCAGACCATTATCGGTGGTCAGGGTGAGTTGCACCTGGAAATTATTGTCGACCGCATGAAGCGCGAATTCGGCGTGGAAGCCAACGTGGGCAAGCCCCAAGTGGCCTACCGCGAAACCATTCGCAAGCAAGTGACTGAAGTCGAAGGCAAGTTCGTGCGTCAGTCCGGCGGTAAGGGCCAATACGGTCACGTAGTGCTGACGGTTGAGCCCAACGAGTCTGGTAAGGGCTTTGAGTTCGTCGACGCGATCAAGGGTGGTGTGGTTCCTCGCGAATACATCCCAGCGGTTGAAAAGGGTGTGGTCGAAGCGTTGAACCAGGGCGTGCTGGCGGGTTACCCCGTTGTGGACGTCAAGGTGACTCTGACTTTCGGCTCGTACCACGATGTGGACTCGAACGAAAACGCGTTCAAGATGGCTGCTATCTTCGGTTTCAAGGAAGGTTGCCGTAAGGCCAGCCCCGTGATTCTGGAGCCCATGATGGCTGTGGAAGTGGAAACGCCTGAAGACTACGCCGGTAACGTGATGGGTGATCTGTCCTCTCGCCGTGGCATGGTCCAGGGTATGGATGACATGGTTGGTGGCGGCAAGGCCATCAAGGCCGAAGTGCCCCTGTCCGAAATGTTCGGTTACTCCACGACCCTGCGCTCGATGTCGCAAGGTCGTGCCACGTACACGATGGAATTCAAACACTACGCGGAAGCCCCGCGTAACGTGTCTGAAGCCATCATGGCAGCACGCGCAAAGTAATTTGTATTTGTCTGCGACAGTGTGCCGCTCTGTGCCCGTGCGGAGCGAACCAGCAACATTGTGCAGACATAAAACCAACACACGGGTATAGCTCTTTTGGAGAATTGAAAAATGGGTAAAGAAAAATTCACACGAACCAAGCCACACGTCAACGTAGGCACGATTGGCCACGTGGACCACGGCAAGACCACCTTGACTGCTGCTATCACCACCGTGCTGGCAGCCAAGTTCGGCGGCTCTGCCAAGGCGTACGACCAGATCGACGCAGCACCTGAAGAAAAAGCACGCGGCATTACCATCAACACCGCCCACGTGGAATACGAAACGGCCAACCGCCACTACGCCCACGTGGACTGCCCAGGACACGCCGACTATGTGAAGAACATGATCACTGGCGCTGCCCAAATGGACGGCGCCATCCTGGTGTGTTCCGCTGCGGACGGCCCCATGCCTCAAACCCGCGAGCACATCCTGTTGGCTCGCCAGGTTGGCGTGCCTTACATCATCGTGTTCCTGAACAAGTGCGACATGGTGGACGACGCTGAGCTGCTGGAACTGGTCGAAATGGAAGTTCGCGAACTCCTCGACAAGTACGACTTCCCTGGTGACAAGACCCCCATCATCCACGGCTCTGCCAAGCTCGCCATTGAAGGCGACAAGGGTGAGTTGGGCGAAGGCGCCATCATGAAGCTGGCTGACGCACTGGACACCTACATCCCCCTGCCCGAGCGCGCAGTGGACGGCGCCTTCCTGATGCCCGTGGAAGACGTGTTCTCCATCTCCGGCCGCGGCACTGTGGTGACCGGCCGTGTGGAGCGCGGTATCGTCAAAGTCGGCGAAGAAATCGAAATCGTTGGTATCACTGACACCCAGAAGACCACCTGCACGGGCGTGGAAATGTTCCGCAAGCTGCTGGACCAAGGCCAGGCTGGTGACAACGTCGGTATCTTGCTGCGCGGCACCAAGCGCGAAGACGTGCAGCGCGGCCAAGTGCTGTGCAAGCCCGCTTCGATCAAGCCACACACCCACTTCACTGGCGAAATCTACGTGTTGTCCAAAGACGAAGGTGGCCGTCACACGCCCTTCTTCAACAACTACCGTCCCCAGTTCTACTTCCGTACAACGGACGTGACTGGTGCCATCGAACTGCCAGAAGGCAAAGAAATGGTGATGCCTGGTGACAACGTGTCGATCACTGTGAAGCTGATCAACCCCATCGCCATGGAAGAAGGCCTGCGCTTCGCCATCCGCGAAGGTGGTCGTACCGTCGGCGCCGGTGTGGTTGCGAAAATCATCGCGTAATTCGCGTTCATTAAGGAATTACGATGGCTGCCAAACAAAAAATCCGCATTCGCCTGAAGGCGTTTGACTACAAGCTGATTGATCAATCGGCTGCTGAAATCGTCGACACCGCCAAGCGCACCGGCGCGATTGTCAAGGGCCCCGTGCCTTTGCCAACCCGCATGAAGCGTTTTGACATCCTGCGTTCACCTCACGTGAACAAGGCCAGTCGCGACCAGTTTGAAATTCGTACGCACCAGCGTCTGATGGACATCGTTGACCCCACAGACAAAACTGTAGACGCGCTGATGAAGCTCGATCTGCCAGCTGGCGTGGACGTTGAAATCAAGCTGCAGTAAGAAATAGTGGCCATGGACGCAAGTCCAGGGCTTCTGACTAGCGGGAAAAGCAGGGGGCTTGTGCAAATCACAAGCCCGCGCTATACTCGCTGGCTCTGCTCCATGTGCTTTTGCGCGTGGGTAGAGTTTTATTAACAGTCTCTCACGCAAAAACGCTGTAGCCAATTGAAGTTGCAGCGGTGGGAGTTACGGAGAAAACAATGAGTCTTAGCAATCACTTAGGGTTGCTGGGTCGCAAGGTTGGCATGATGCGCCTATTCACCGATGACGGGGATGCAGTTCCTGTTACGGTGGTAGACGTGTCGAACAACCGCGTGACGCAGGTCAAAACCCAGGAGAACGATGGCTACGTTGCCTTGCAGGTAACGTTCGGTGCACGCAAAGCTTCGCGTGTGACCAAGCCTATCGCTGGCCACCTTGCCAAAGCAGGTGTTGAAGCCGGTGAAATCATCCAGGAATTTCGCGTAACCGCTGATGCAGCCGCAAAGTACACCGCTGGTGCTACTGTGCCCGTTGCTGATGTGTTCGTTGTTGGTCAAAAAGTGGACGTGCAAGGCACCTCCATTGGTAAAGGCTTCGCCGGTACCATCAAGCGCCACAACATGAGCTCGCAACGTGCATCGCACGGTAACAGCCGTTCGCACAACGTTCCCGGTTCTATCGGTATGGCACAAGACCCAGGTCGCGTGTTCCCCGGTAAGCGCATGACTGGTCACTTGGGTGATGTCACCAAAACCACGCAAAACCTCGATGTGATCCGCATCGACGAAGCGCGTCAGTTGCTGTTGATCAAGGGTGCGATCCCCGGTGCAGCAGGTGGTTTTGTGACCGTCCGTCCCGCAGTCAAGGCTAAAACAGCGAAAGGAGCGAACTGATGCAGCTCGAACTCCTGAATGACCAAGGTCAGGCTACGTCGAAATACGACGCGCCAGAAACCGTGTTTGGTCGCGCATACAACGAAGACTTGGTTCACCAAGTGGTGGTGGCCTTCCAGGCCAACGCGCGTCAAGGCACCCGTGCCCAAAAAGACCGCGAGCAAGTCCATCACTCGACCAAGAAGCCTTTTAAGCAAAAGGGAACGGGCCGCGCCCGTGCCGGTATGACTTCCTCGCCACTGTGGCGCGGAGGCGGCCGCATTTTTCCTAACATGCCCGATGAAAACTTCGGTCAAAAGATTAACAAGAAAATGTACCGCGCAGGTATGGCTTCCATCTTGTCTCAGCTGGCCCGCGAAGGCCGTCTGGCAGTGGTTGACTCCCTGAAGGTGGATTCTCCCAAGACCAAGCCATTGGCAGCCAAATTCAAGGCGATGAACCTTGAGTCCGTGCTGGTGATTGCTGACGAAGTGGATGAAAACCTGTACTTGGCATCTCGCAACTTGGTGAACATCCTGGTGGTTGAGCCTCGCTATGCAGATCCCCTATCGTTGGTGCACTACCGCAAGGTGTTGGTGACCAAGGCTGCCATGGACAAACTCAAGGAGATGTTCGCATGAGCGCCCGTATGAACAACACGTCGAAAGTCAAGTACGACGAAGGTCGTTTGATGCAGGTTCTGGTTGCTCCCATCGTGTCTGAAAAGGCAACCATGGTGGCTGAAAAATCCAATGCTGTGACGTTCAAGGTGCTGCAAGACGCTACCAAGCCCGAAATCAAGGCCGCTGTGGAATTGATGTTCAAGGTGGAAGTGCAAGGCGTTTCTGTGGTGAACACAAAAGGCAAGGCCAAGCGCTTTGGCAAATCGAATGGCCGTCGCGACAACGTTCGCAAAGCCTACGTGATGCTCAAGCCTGGCCAAGAGCTGAACCTTGGTGGGGAGGCCGCGTAATCATGGCTGTCATTAAAATGAAACCTACTTCTCCAGGCCGTCGTGGCGTGGTGAAGATTTCGCGTGACCACCTGTACAAGGGTGCCCCTCACGCTGCGTTGTTGGAACCTCAATTTCAGCAAGCCGGTCGTAACAACAACGGCCACATCACCACTCGCCACAAGGGCGGTGGACACAAGCACCACTACCGCGTTGTCGACTTTGTTCGCAACAAGGATGGCATTCCCGCCAAGGTGGAACGCATTGAGTACGATCCCAACCGCTCTGCGCACATCGCTCTGGTGTGCTACGCAGACGGCGAACGCAAGTACATCATTGCCCCCCGTGGTCTGGAAGTCGGCGCAACCATCATGAATGGTTCCGAAGCTCCTATCCGCGTTGGCAACACTTTGCCCATCCGCAATATCCCAGTGGGTTCCATCATCCATTGCGTGGAATTGCAAGTGGGCAAGGGCGCACAGATCATCCGCTCTGCCGGCACATCTGCCACCCTGTTGGCCCGTGAAGGCACTTACGCCCAGGTTCGCGTTCGCTCCGGTGAGGTTCGCAAGATCCACATCGACTGCCGCGCAACCATTGGCCAAGTCGCCAACGAAGAGCACAGCCTGCGCCGCCTGGGTAAAGCCGGTGTGAAGCGCTGGATGGGTATTCGCCCAACCGTTCGCGGTGTGGTGATGAACCCGGTTGACCACCCGCACGGTGGTGGCGAAGGCAAGACAGGCGAAGGCCGTCATGCAGTCGATCCTTGGGGTAATCTGACCAAGGGTTACCGTACCCGTAACAACAAGCGCACGCAGGTCATGATCGTGTCGCGTCGCAAGAAGTAAGGGGTAGGTAAATGACTCGTTCTCTCAAAAAGGGTCCCTTTGTGGACCACCACCTGGTAGCCAAGACCGAAAAGGCCGTGGCAACCAAGGACAAGAAGCCGATTAAGACTTGGTCGCGTCGTTCCATGATCCTGCCCGATTTCATCGGCTTGACCATTGCTGTGCACAACGGCAAACAGCACGTGCCTGTCTATATCACCGATCAAATGGTTGGCCACAAGTTGGGTGAGTTCGCTCTGACCCGTACTTTCAAGGGTCACCCTGCGGACAAAAAAGTCCAGAAGAAATAAGGAGGTGACCATGGAAACTCGTGCAACCCTTCGTGGCGTCCGTTTGTCGGTAGACAAAGGTCGTCTGGTCGCGGACCTGATCCGTGGCAAAAAAGTTGACCAAGCTCTGAACATCTTGCAATTCACACAGAAAAAAGCTGCTGTGATCATCAAGAAGGTTCTGGAGTCCGCCATTGCCAATGCTGAGCACAATGACGGCGCCGATATCGACGAACTGAAGGTGAAAACCATCTACGTCGAACAAGGTGCTTCTCTGCGTCGCTTCACAGCACGTGCCAAAGGCCGTGGCAATCAAATCCGCAAGCCCACGTGCCACGTGTACGTGACGGTTGGTAACTGAAAGAGGCCAGGAAGATATGGGACAAAAAATCCACCCAACCGGCTTTCGCTTGGCGATCAGCCGTAATTGGTCTTCTCGTTGGTACGCTAGCAACCGTGATTTCGCGGGCATGCTGGCCGAAGACATCAAGGTGCGTGAGTACCTGAAGGCCAAGTTGAAGAATGCTTCGGTTTCGCGCATTCTGATCGAGCGTCCTGCCAAGAACGCACGTATCACCATTTTCTCGGCTCGTCCGGGCGTGGTGATCGGCAAGAAGGGCGAAGACATCGAAAACTTGAAGCGCGATCTGGGCAAGCAATTGGGCGTGCCAGTGGCAGTGAACATCGAAGAAGTGCGCAAGCCCGAAATCGATGCGAAGCTGATCGCTGACAGCATCACCCAGCAGCTCGAAAAACGTATCATGTTCCGCCGTGCCATGAAGCGCGCCATGCAAAACGCCATGCGTTTGGGCGCCTTGGGCATCAAGATCATGTCGTCCGGTCGTCTGAACGGCATCGAAATTGCCCGTACCGAGTGGTACCGTGAAGGCCGTGTGCCATTGCACACCCTGCGCGCTGACATTGACTACGGAACTTCCGAAGCCAAAACTACGTACGGCATCATCGGTGTGAAGGTCTGGGTTTACAAGGGTGATACCTTGGGCCGTAACGATCTGCCCGCTGCTGTGGAGCCTCGTTCTGAAGAAGAACGTCGTCCACGTGGTCCCCGCCGCGATGACCGCGGTGGTGCCCGTCCAGGTGCTGACCGCGCCGCTCCCCGTGGTGCTCGTCGCCCCGTGGGTGGCAACGCAGCCCCTGCCGATGGCAGCGACAAGCCCGCAGAAGCACTGGGTGCTGATGCAAACAAACCAGCCGTTAAGCGCGTTCGTAAAATCGCCGCGCCAGCTGCAGCAGCTGACGGTAAAGGAGAATAACCATGTTGCAACCCGCTCGCCGGAAATACCGCAAAGAGCAAAAAGGCCGTAACACCGGTATTGCTACCCGAGGAAGCTCGGTCGCATTCGGTGACTTCGGTCTCAAATGTACTGACCGCGGCCGTCTGACGGCTCGCCAGATCGAAGCTGCACGTCGTGCAATTTCCCGTCACGTGAAGCGTGGCGGCCGTATCTGGATTCGCGTGTTCCCTGACAAGCCGATCTCCCAAAAGCCTGCTGAAGTGCGTATGGGTAACGGTAAAGGTAACCCCGAGTACTACGTGGCTGAAATCCAGCCCGGCAAGATCGTTTTTGAAATCGTCGGTGTGCCTGAAGAGCTGGCACGCGAGGCATTCCGTTTGGCTGCGGCCAAACTGCCTCTGCGTACTACGTTCGTGGCACGCATGATTGGCCAGTAATTCAGGAGATATCGACATGACGAAAGCTGCTGAACTGCGCACCAAAGACATCGCCGGACTAACTACGGAAGTCAAAGAGCTGCAAAAAGCCCACTTTGGCCTGCGTATGCAAAAAGCCACGCAACAACTCAACAACACCGCTACGCTGCGCTCCGCGCGCCGTGATATTGCTCGCGCCAAGACTATTCTTGTCGAGAAGCAAAGCGCTGAAAAATCCGCCAAATAAGGAGCGATAAATGACGGAAGCTAAAAAATCCCTCAAGCGCACCTTGATTGGCAAGGTGGTCAGCGACAAGCGTTCGAAGACAGTGACTGTACTGATCGAGCGTCGCGTGAAGCATGAGCTTTACGGCAAGATCGTGGCAAAAACCAGCAAGTACCACGCCCATGACGAAAAGGGCGAGTACAAGTTGGGTGATGTCATCGAAATCACGGAAAGCAAGCCCATTTCCAAGACCAAGAACTGGGTTGCGACCCGCTTGGTGGAAAAGGCTGCTGCAGTCTAAGCCTATCGGCTTCGTTCACTGCAAGTGACTTCAAAACGGCCCACAATGTGGGCCGTTTTCATTGGTACTTTCAAAACGTACTTTCATTCTCAGGAGCACACATGATTCAAGTCGGTCAAACCCTTCCCGCCACCACACTGATGGAATATTCCGAAGTCGAGGGCGAAGGCTGTAGCCTAGGCCCAAACGCTGTTGACGTGGTCAAAGCCACTGCCGGCAAGACCATTGCGCTGTTTGCTCTGCCAGGCGCTTTCACCCCCACCTGCTCGGCGCAACACGTGCCAGGCTATGTGCAGAACGTGGAAGCCTTCAAGGCGGCCGGCGTGGATGAGATCTGGTGCGTCAGTGTGAATGACGCTTTTGTGATGGGCGCATGGGCCCGTGACCAGAAGACTGCTGGCAAGGTCCGCATGCTGGCCGACGGCAGCGCTGCATTTGCCCAGGCTACTGGCCTGACCCTGGACCTCACGGGCCGCGGTATGGGCTTGCGCAGCAACCGCTACTCCATGCTGGTGAAAGACGGCAAGGTGGTTTCGCTGAACGTGGAAGCCCCGGGTAAGTTTGAAGTGAGCGACGCAGCAACCTTGCTCGCCCAAGCCAAGGCCTAAGCACGCCGCGTTTGCGCAAAGCCCTGCCGCATGGTTGTGCAGCAGGGCTTTTTTACGCCTACAGCTCTGCCTTCAGGTAATGCGCACCGGGAATCGGGTTGTAGTAGAACGGTGGCACATCTTCAAACCCGAGTTCGGCATACAGGGCGCGGGCAGATTCCATGTCGTCCAGGGTGTCCAACAGTACGCAGCTGTAGCCCGACTGCCGCGCCGCATCCAGAATGCCCTCCGCCAGCATCCGGCCCAGGCCCAAGCCCCGAAATTCGGGTCGCACATACAGGCGCTTCATCTCCGAGGCATTGGAGTAATCGGCACTGTCCAGCGGACGCAGCGCGCAGCAGCCCGCAAACGCATCGCCGACGACTGCCACCAGCAAGCTGCCGCGTGGTGGGGCGTACTCTCCAGGCAGTTGCCGCAGCTCTGCCTCAAAATTCTGAAAGCACAGATCCACACCCAGGCTGTCGGCGTACTCTTTGAACAGCACGCGTACACCATCCAGGTCAGCGGGGGATTGGGGTTGCAGCAGCCGCGCCTTTTCGGGTGCCTGCAGGGCAGATTCTGGGCTCATTCTGCCCACCGCACCAGGGCGGTGACCAGACCCGCACACAACAGAAAAACAATCAGTGCCAAGGTTCGTGATGCTGCGTCGTCGCGCGAGGGAGGCACGGGCTCTGCCAGCTGCTTGTCGCCGTGCAGCATGGATGCCACCAGGTTGTGCCCCTTTTTGAATTTGTAAAAGAGGATGGCCGCGATGTGCAGCAGCACCAGAACAATCAGGATGATCTTGCCAATGTCGGCGTGGTATTCGCTGGCCAAGCTCACCCACTTGCCGCTCACGAATTTGGTCAAGGGGCCGGAAGAGGAGATCTCGTCGTCACTGAACAGGCCAGTGAAGACCTGCAGCAGGCTGAACCCCAACAGGGCCAGTACCGACAAAAAGCCTAGTGGGTTGTGGCCCACGCTATGCAGTGGGTTACCCTCGCCGCGCAGATAGCGCAGGATAGTGGACGGGCGGTAGACGAAGCTGGAGAAGCGCGACCAGTGTCCGCCCACACAGCCCCACACCAGGCGGAACAGCAGCAGGGTCAGTACGCTGTAACCCAGACGAAAGTGCCACTCGAACGCGCCAGTCTGTCCCGTGAATACCAATGCCACAAAGCACACGGCCAACGCCCAATGGAAGAGCCGCGTGGGCAGGTCCCACACTCTGGTTGTCTGCATAGTTAGTCCCCTGATACAAAGGCGGTACCGACACGCCGCCAAGCGACAATGTAGCACTGCACCGGGCGCAACCGGTGGTCTGCTTGGTACTTACCCTCGGTTACCCGCCGCGTAAGAACTTTTGCGAATTGGCGTTACTCTACCCGCTGGAAATTTCTATCCACCCATCGAGAGGACGACCCATGAAAAAGCTTGTTTCCCCGGTTCTGGCAGTGGCTGCCCTGGTTCTGGCCGTGCCTGCTTCCGCGCAGTTCGCCAAAGCCGAAGACGCCATCAAGTACCGCCGCAGTGCCTTGTTTGTGATGCAACAGAACTTTGGCCGTGTGGCCGCGATGGCAGCTGGCAAAGCGCCGTTTGATGCCAAGGTCGCCGCAGAGAGCGCCGAAGTGGCGGCGTTCATGAGCAAGCTGCCCTGGAGCGCGTTTGTAGAAGGCTCCGACAAGGGCGACACCAAGGCCAAGGCTGAAATCTGGACCGACAAAGCCAAATTCAATGAGAACGCGGAGAAGCTACAGGCTGACATGGCCAAACTCAGCGCCGCTGCCAAAACCGGCAATCTGGACAACATCAAGGCCGCAGTAGGCGCCGCAGGCGGCAATTGCAAGACCTGCCACGACGCGTTCCGCAGCTAGGTGCGGAACGCTGCGCCATTGCGGGAAACCGCTCAGGTTTCCTGCAGCAGTTTTTCGATGAGCTGGTGCAGCTCGGTGAAATTGGGTTCGCCCACGTAGCGCTTGACGATCTCGCCGCGCTTGTTCACCAGGTAGCTGGTGGGGGTGATGCCTACTTCGCCCCAGGCCTTGGCCACGGCGCCCGTGTTGTCGATGGCCACGTCAAACGGCAGCTTGCGGGTCTGCACATAGTTCACCACGTAGCTGGGCGGGTCATAGGACATGGCCACGGCCATGGTGCCGTAGCCCTGGCCCTTGTATTTTTCGTAGGTGGCGATGACCTTGGGCATCTCCGCCACGCAGGTAACGCAGCTGGTGGCCCAGAAATTCACCAGGGTCACGCGGCCCTTGAGATCGGTGGTTTGCTTTTGCGAACCGTCCAGCAGTACGAAAGTTGAAGCTGGTGCAGCATTGCCGCTGCCCAGCAAATAAGCGCCAGCAAGCACGGCACAAGCCGCTACGATGCTGGCGATCACGATTTGTTTTTTCATCTCAGTAGGTACCCCGCATGGACCGTCGACATTTTAATTCCTTCACGCTGACCAGTGCTGCCCTGTGGGCAGCGGCCAGTTTGCAACCCGCCTACGCCTTGAGTCTGGAGGACCTGACCAACGCAGACGCCTCCAAGGGCCTGAAAACCGCACTGGAAAAAGGCGCGCTGGCCGCCGTGGGTATTCTCGGCACCACGGATGGATTCCTGGGCAACGAAAAAGTTCGCATTCCTTTGCCCGGTTACCTCGAAGATGCCGGAAAACTGCTGCGCACCTTTGGCCAGGGAGCCCGGGTGGATGAGCTGGTGACCTCCATGAACCGTGGCGCCGAGGCTGCCGTGCCCATGGCCAAGGATCTGTTGGTCAAGGCGGTGCAGACCATGTCGGTGAACGATGCCAAGGGCATTCTGACGGGCGGCGACACCGCCGTGACCCAGTTTTTTGCCGAAAAAACCCGCTCACCGCTGGGCGTCAAGTTCCTGCCCATCGTAACCAAGGCCACTGCGAAAGTCGGCTTGGCCGACAAGTACAACCAGCTGGCCGGCAGGGCATCGGAGCTGGGGCTGATGAAGAAGGAAGACGCCAACATCCAGCAGTACGTGACCGGCAAGGCGCTGGACGGCCTATTCTTCATGATTTCCGAAGAAGAGAAGAAGATTCGCCAAAACCCCGTGGCCTACGGCAGCTCCATTCTGACCAAGGTCTTTGGCGCGCTGAAGTGAGGCTCGTAGCGACCGCACAGGCACTGCTGCCGGTGCTGGGGCTTGCTGTGCTGTCGGCCTGCAGTCCGGCACTGAACTGGCGCCAGGCCAGCGTGGCGTCGGTCCCGGTGATGCTGCCCTGCAAACCCGACAAGGCGCGGCGCAGCGTGACACTGGTGCCGCACACCTTGGTGATGGACATGGTGGGCTGCGAGGCTGGCAGTGCGCTGTTTGCGGTGAGCCGCGTGGAATTGCCCGAAGGCGTAGCCGCACCCGAGGTGTTGGCTGCGTGGCGCGCCCAGGCACTGGCCGCCCTGCGCGCGAGCCAGGTGCAGGACCAGCCGATGGCGGGCGCCACCCTGCTGCAGGCCCAGGGCCTGCGGCCCGACGGCCGTGCGGTGCAAGCCCAACTGCTGTGGCGCCTCAGGGGGCGTCAGATTGTTCACTGGGCGGTGTATGCCGAACGCCTGGGGCCCGACATGACCGAACCGTTTTTCGCCGAGACACCGCAACCATGACGTTGCGGTCGTCGCGCAAGGCCATCGGGGTCTTTCTGGCCTTTGGCCTGGCCGAGGTGGCCGCGTACCAGGCGGCATTTGGTGCCTACGGCCTTACCTGTGTCGCGGCCTATGTGCATTTCCTGCTGGCAAAGGCGCCATAATCACTCCTCACCCGCTCCGCGCTCCCTCATGAACACAGGCATTCTCATCGTCGCCCATGCACCGCTGGCCAGTGCGCTGCGCACAGCGGCCCTGCACGTGTACCCCGAGGCGGCGGCCGGTGTGCTGGCGCTGGACGTGGCCCCCAATGAGAGCACCGACATCACCCGCATGGCGGCGCAGGCGCTGCTGGCCCAGCTGGGCACCCCCCAGGCCCTGGTGCTGACCGATGTGTTCGGTGCCACGCCCTGCAATGTGGCGCAAAAAGTGGTGGACGGCATCAGCACCAAACTGGTGGCTGGCGCCAACCTGCCCATGCTGCTGCGCACCGTCAACTACCGCCACGAGGTGCTGGACGTGCTCATCACGCGGGCGCTGGCGGGTGGCATCCAGAGCATCATGCAAGTGGCGGTCACCGCCCCCCAAAACCAACATCGCAAACCCCATGATCAGCACCAACACGACCATAGTCAATAAACTGGGATTGCACGCCCGAGCGTCGGCCAAGCTCACCAAGCTGGCCGGCAGTTTCCCCTGCGAGGTGTGGATGGCCCGTGGCGAACGCCGCGTGAACGCCAAGAGCATCATGGGCGTGATGATGCTGGCCGCTGGCATTGGCTCTGAAGTGCTGCTGGAAACCAGCGGCGAGCGCGAGCAGGAGGCCATGGATGCGCTCCTCGCGTTGATCAACGACAAATTCGGCGAAGGCGAATGACCTTTTCCATTCACGGACTCACGGTCTCGCGCGGCATCGCCATTGGGCGTGCCGTGCTGGTGGCGTCGAGCCGCGTGGATGTGGCGCATTACTTCGTTAAACCCCATGAGGTGGAATCGGAGATAGACCGGGTGCGTGTCGGACGCGACGCGGTGGTGGAAGAGATTGCCCGCCTGCAGGACAGCATCACCCGCATGGGCCCCAAGGAGGCGCCGCACGAGTTGTCCGCCCTGCTGGACGTGCACCTGATGCTGCTGCAGGACGAAGAGCTGGTGGCGGGGGTGAAGCATTGGATCACCGACCGGCTGTACAACGCCGAGTGGGCGCTGACCACACAGCTGGAAATCATCGCGCGCCATTTCGACGAAATGGAAGACGCCTACCTGCGCGAACGCAAGACTGACATGGAGCAGATCTGCGAACGCGTGCTACGCGCCATGAAGGGGGCCCAGTCGCCCGTGCTGCAGCCGGTGCAGCGCAGTCCGCGCAAGCCCTCGCAACAAGACCTGCTGCTGGACGATACGGTGGACGTGCCGCTGGTGCTCATCGCGCACGACCTGTCGCCGGCCGACATGCTGCAGTTCAAGCAGAGTGTGTTTGCGGGCTTCATCACCGATGTGGGTGGTAAGACTTCGCACACCGCCATCGTGGCGCGCAGCATGGACATCCCCGCTGTGGTGGGCGCACGCACCTGCAGCCAACTGGTGCGCCAGGACGACTGGGTCATCATCGACGGCGATGTGGGCGTGGTCATTGTCGATCCCTCGCCCATCATCCTGGCCGAATACGGCTTCAAGCAGCGCCAGGGCGAGTTGGAGCGCGGCCGCCTTCAGCGCCTGTTGCACACACCGGCCGTCACCATGGACGACCAGCGCGTACAGTTGCTGGCCAATATCGAAATGCCGGAGGACGCCCAGGTGGCGCTCAAGGCTGGGGCACTGGGCGTGGGGTTGTTCCGCAGCGAATTTTTGTTCATGGGGCGCCAGGGTCGCCTGCCCGACGAGGAAGAGCAGTACCAGGCCTACAAAAAGGCTGTGGAAGGCATGCAGGGCCTGCCGGTGACCATCCGCACGGTGGACGTGGGTGCCGACAAGCCGCTGGATGCCTCCGTGCGTGATGACGCCCACCTGAACCCTGCGCTGGGGCTGCGTGCCATCCGCTGGAGCTTGGCCGACCCGGGCATGTTCCTGACCCAGTTGCGCGCCATCTTGCGCGCCGCAGCGCATGGCAAGGTGCGATTGCTGATTCCCATGCTGGCCCATGCCAGCGAGATCCGGCAGACCATCGCTCACATCGAGAAGGCGCGTGCGCAGCTCGACCGCCGCGGTGTGGCTTACGGGCCTATTCAGCTTGGCGCGATGATCGAGATTCCGGCCGCCGCGCTCAGCCTGAGGTTGTTCCTCAAGTACTTCGACTTCCTGTCCATAGGCACCAACGACCTGATCCAGTACACGCTGGCGATCGATCGGGCCGACGAGTCAGTGGCCCACCTCTACGACCCCATGCACCCCGCGGTGCTGCGCCTGGTGGCCGACACGATTGCGGAGTGTCGCGTCCAGGGCAAGGACGTGAGCGTGTGCGGCGAGATGGCCGGCGACGTGACCATGACACGCCTGCTGCTGGGCTTGGGCCTGCGCAGCTTCTCCATGCACCCAGCACAGATCCTGGCGGTCAAGCAAGAGATCTTGCGCGCCGACGCCGGCAAGCTGGAGGCTTGGGCGCAGGGTGTGTGCGACGCCGAAGAGCCCGGCGAAGAACTCAGCAGTCGCCCCATGCCGCTATAAAAAGCGGAGCTGCTCGCACAGATTTGACGGGGGCTAGAGGTCGATTTTCTTTATAAGCCGCCTATGTGTCAGTCCGTGAGCCCAGCACGGCAGCCCCCACAATCATCACGGCCGCCAGTGCCACCGAGGCGCTGGGCCATTCCCCGCGCAACCACAGCAGCGCCAGCGTGGACAGCAGCGGGGTGAGGAAGGACAGCACGCCAATCTGCCGCGCATCGCCACGCTTGAGCGCCGCATCCCACAGGTAAAACGCGCCACCCAGCGGGCCCAGGCCCATGGTGGCCAGCAGCGCCCAGTCGTGCGCACTCAAGTCCACCGGGTTTTCCAGCAGCGCATGGCACAGCAGCGAGAGCAGGCCCGACGCCAGGCCGAACAGGCCAATGGCCGCACTGGGGAAGGCCGGCACACGCCGCGTCAGCAGCGAGTAGCTGGCCCACACGAAGGCCGAAGCCAGCGCCGGCACATAGCCCCATGCAAAACCGCCCTGCAGATCACGCCCACCCAGAATCGCTAGCGCCGCACCGGCAAAACCCAAGAGCGCAGCCGCAATGTGCAGGCCCTGTAGTCGCATGCCGGGCAGAAATAGCGGCGCCATCAGCACAATGCCCAACGGCCAGAGGTAGTTCACCAGGTTGGCCTGCACAGGGGGCGCATGGCGCAGCGCGATGAACAGCAGAAAGTGAAAGCCGAACAAGCCGTACACACCCATCGCCAGCGTGGGTGCGGGTACTTTCCACCGCTGCACCCGGCCGCGCGAGAGCACCAGCCCGATGACGCTGCCGATCAGCAGGCCGCAGCCCGTGAGCAGAAACGGCGGCACATGGCCCAGAGAAACGCCCAGCGGGGCGAGCGAACCCCACAGGGCAATGGCGGCGAGGGCGAAGAGGGAGGCTTGCATGGCAGCAAGCTTAGCCGCGGGCACTAGTGCGCAACCACGGCGCGCTGTCGCCAAACCACGGTCTCAGTGGCGCGTGTGCTGGCGCAGCGCAGCGGTCAGGGCCGAGGCGGACTGGTAGCCGCAGCGGCGCGCAATGTCTGCCATGGCCAGGCCCTGGGCGCGCAGCTGGCGGGCGCGCTGCAGGCGCAGGTCGCGCAGCCACTGCATGGGGCGCATGCCGGTTTCCTGCTGGCAGCGCACGGCAAATTGGGTAGGGCTTAAAAACACCTGTTGCGCCAGGTCGGCCACCGTCAGTGGGGTGTGCAACTGTTGCTGGCACCACCCGGTCAGGCCATTCCAGTCAATGCGGCGCTGGCTGCGGGTGGGCAGGGTTGTGGGGGTACGCCAGCAGTCCAGCAGCAACAGCGGGCCATAGTGTTGGGCCAGGCTGCTTGGTTGGGCCAAGGCCAGCTTCAGGTAGTGCGCCAGGGCCAACGCTGTGGCGGGTTGCACCGGTGTGCCCACCGCGGCCGCCCAGTCGGCTTCCGCCGTGTCCAGCACCAGGCAGCGCGCGTTGCCGTGGGCCTCAAAGTCATGCCGCTCGCCGGGCGCAATCACGCAGCCGCCGCCAGCCGCGATGCGCTGGCCGTGGCCTTGTACTTCCAGCTCCAGCGTACCCTCCAGGCCTAACAACACCTGGAAATGGTCGTGCGCATGGCTGCCAGGCGATGGGCCGTACTGGCGCAGCGATAGGGAGCCATGGGTGGCATTCATCGGAACTATGTCAGGCCAGACGCTGGTCGGTGGAGGGGCGCTTCCACAGGTTGATGCCGCCGTCCACGGCGTGGCCGTCGATGGTTGCCAACTCTTCCGTGCTAAACGTCAGGTTGCTCATGGCACCCACCAGGTCGATGATCTGCTCGGGCTTGCTGGCGCCAATCAGGGCCGAGGTGACACGCTTGTCGCGCAACACCCAGGCCGTGGCCATTTGTGCCAGGCTCTGGCCGCGCGCCTGCGCAATCTCGTTCAGGGCCCGCACGTGCTTGAGATTTTGTTCGCTCAGATGGTCCTTGCTGAACGATCCGCCGCCGGGGCGGTTGATGCGGGCGTCGGTGGGCACGCCGTTGAGGTACTTGTTGGTCAGCAGGCCCTGGGCCAGCGCGCTGAAGGCGATGCAGCCCATGCCGGTGTCGTCCAGCGCGTCCAGCAGGTCTTCCTCGATCCAGCGGTTCATCAGGCTGTACGACGGCTGGTGGATCAGCATGGGCACGCCCATGCTTTTGAGGATGGCAGCCGCTTCGCGCGTCTTGGTGCCCGAGTAGCTGCTGATGCCGGCGTACAGCGCCTTGCCCTGCTGCACCGCGGTGGCCAGCGCGCCCATGGTTTCTTCCAGCGGGGTGTCGGGGTCAAAGCGGTGGCTGTAGAAAATGTCCACGTACTCCAGGCCCATGCGCTTCAAGCTCTGGTCCAGGCTGGACAGTACGTACTTGCGCGAGCCACCACCCTGGCCGTAGGGGCCGGGCCACATGTCGTAGCCAGCCTTGCTGGAGATCAGCAGCTCGTCGCGGTAGGGTTTGAAGTCGCGGCGCAGGTGTTCGCCAAAGTTGGTCTCGGCGCTGCCGTAGGGCGGGCCGTAGTTGTTGGCCAGGTCGAAGTGGGTGATGCCCAGGTCAAAGGCCGTGCGCAGCATGTCGCGCTGGGTCTGAAACGGCGTGGCATCACCAAAGTTGTGCCACAGGCCCAGCGACACCGCGGGCAGTTTGAGGCCACTTTTGCCGCAGGTGCGGTAGGGAACACGTCCGTCGTAACGGTCAGAGGCTGCGTGGTACATGGTGCACTTCACAAAAAGGTGGAACAACGAAGTGCAGCATTGTGGCCTTATTTGGGGGCGCCTTGCGGGCGCAGGGTTTCAGTGCACCACCACCTTGGAAAACAGGTTGATGACCAGCACGCCGGCCACGATCAGGCCGATGCCGAGGATGGCGGCCGCATCAAGCGCCTGCTGGTACAGCAACCAGCCGGCAATCGACACCAGCACCACGCCTGCCCCGGCCCAGATGGCATAGGCCACGCCCACCGGAATGCTGCGCAGCGTGAGAGACAGAAAGAAAAAGGCCAGGCTGTAGCCCACCACCACCAACGCGGATGGCTGCCAGCGCGTGAAGCCCTCCGTCGCTTTGAGTGCCGAGGTGGCGAACACCTCACAGGCGATGGCAATCGCCAGGTACAGCCAGTTCATGGGGTGCCGCCCGGTGCTTACTGCAGCACCAGCAGGTTCTCGTGCGCGAAGCTCAGGTTCACCGGCGTGCCGCGTTGCGGTAGCTGGCGGTTGGGGTCATTGAAGACGTCCAGCGACACCACCTGGTCGCCCGTGCGCGTGCGGATGCGCACGATGGAGCCCAGGAAGCTCACATCATCCACCACCACCTGCAGGTTGTTCTTGCCGGCTTCCGGCGCGGCCAGGCTCACGGCCTCGGGGCGCAAGGCCAACATGCAGGATTGGCCCGCTTGCAGGCCGGTCAAGGGGTGGCTGCTGGTTAGCATCTGCTCGCCCACGCGCAGGGTGCCGGCTTGCACATCGGCGACGGTGGCGTTCACCTGGTTCAGCGTGCCGATGAACGAGGCCACAAAGCGGGTGCGCGGAAAGTTGTAAATCTCCGACGGCGTGCCGGTCTGTTCCACGCCTCCTTCGTTGAGCACCACGATGCGGTCGGAGATGGATAGTGCCTCTTCCTGGTCATGCGTGACGAACACGGTGGTGATGTTCAGAGCCCGCTGCAGCGTGCGGATTTCTTCGCGCAGGGAGATGCGGATCTTGGCGTCCAGTGCCGACAGAGGTTCATCAAGCAGCAGCACTTTGGGTTTGTTGGCAATCGCGCGGGCCAGGGCCACGCGCTGCTGCTGCCCGCCCGACATCTGCCAGGGGTAGCGGTCGGCCAGCTTCTCCAGCTTGATGAGCGCCAGCATTTCTTTCACGCGGGCGTCGATCTGGTCCTGCGGCATCTTGGCCACCTTCAGGCCAAAGCCGATGTTCTGCGCCACCGTCATGTTGGGGAACAGCGCATACGACTGGAACACCATGCCCACATTGCGCTGGCTGGTGCGCAGCTGGGTCACGTCCTGCCCGTCGAACACGATGCTGCCCTTGGATGGCGACTCGAAGCCCGCCAGCATGCGCAGGATGGTGGTCTTGCCGCAGCCCGAGGGGCCCAGGAAGGTGATGAACTCGCCCTTCTCGATGGAGATGGAAAAGTCTTTGACGGCCGTTTGGTTGCCGAAGTGTTTTTGCAGCTGGGAGATTTCCAGAAAAGCCATGTCGGAGTTCTCGTAAAAATTATTTTTGGGTGCGCGTCGCAGAGTTGCGACCGAAGACCTGGATCAGCCCCATCGAGGCCCAGGTCAGCAAGAAGGCAATCACCGCCAGTGCCGACGGCTCGTAGGCGCGGTTGGCGCCGATGAGCTGCAGGTAGGGGCCAAAGGCCGGGCGGTCCAGCAGGCTGGCCATGGTGAACTCACCAATGACCACCGCAAAGGTCAGGAAGGCGCCGGACAGAATGGCCGAGGTGATGTTGGGAAAAATCACCTTGAACAGGATGGTGGCCGTGTTGGCGCCCAGCACCTCGGCCGCTTCGGTGAGCGTGCGGATGTCAATGGTGCGCAGCCCCGTGTCTACCGAGCGGTACATATACGGCAGCGCGAGCGTGACATAGCTGCACATCAGCAGGAAGTCGGTCGCCCGCTCACTGCCGGTCAGCGGAATGATGGAGCTGCTGTTGTACATGCGCAGGTAGCCGTACACGATCACGATGGCCGGGATGACCAAGGGCAAGAGCGTGATGAATTCCACTAGCGGACGCAGCTTGGGCATGCGCAAATGCACCCAGTAGGCTGTGGGTACCACCAGTAACACGCCCACCACAATGGTGAGCACGGCCATCACGATGGAGTAGCCAAACGTGGTCTGGAACTGCGGGTCGGCAAACACGACGCGGTAGGCATCGAAGCTGTATTCGCCGCGCCGCATGCGCAGGCTGAACTCGAAGGTGGCGATCAGCGGGATCAGGAAGTAGCTGGCCCCAATGGCCATGGCGATCCAGGCACCGAGGCGGGACTGGTGGGACTGGCGGTTCATACGCGGCTCCTTTCGGTCTTGCTGCGCAAGACCATGTAGCCGGCATTGGCCAGGCCGGTGATCACGATCATGCCCAGCGCCATGGCGTAGCCCAGGTTGGGGTTGTGCAGCACGTCACCGCGGATCTGCGCATACAAGAGGATGGGCACGATATTGAGCGAGCTGCCGGTGAGCGCATAGGCCGTGGCGACCGCACCGAAGGCATTGGCGAACAGCAGCAGCATGGCGCCCACCATGCTCGGCCAGAGCACCGGCAGGGCCACATAGCGCCAGTAGTGGAATGCGGTACCCCCCAGGCAGTCGCAGGCCTCGCGCCATTCCTTCTTCAGGCCTTCCAGTGCGGGGGTCACGATGAGCACCATGAGCGGAATCTGGAAGTACAGGTAGGTGATGGCCAGGCCCGCAAAGCTCAGGATGCTGAAGCCGCTGGCATACAGGTTGACGTCCAGATAGGTGCGCAGCAACACCGTGACCAGGCCCATGCGCCCCAGCGTGGAGAGAAAGGCGAACGCCAACGGCACTCCCGCAAAGTTGGAAGCCACACCGGAAAAGGTCATCAAGGTCGGGCGTATCCACGCGGGCAGCTTGCCCATGACGGCAGCCCATGCGAGGACAAAGCCCAGCAGGCCACCGCCTAGCGCGGAGGCGGCGCTGATCTTGAAACTGATCCAGTACGCCTCCAGCACATTGGGCTCCATCAGGCCGCGAAGGTTGGCGAGCGTGAAGTGGCCTTCGGCGTCCTGGAAGGCACCGACCATCAGGTAGCCGGTTGGCAGGATGAGAAATAGCAGCGCAAACAACATGAAGGGCAGCACACCCAGCAGGTTGAAGGAGGCCGGTTGGGCAGAGACCGCAGGTGGCGCTTGGGTGGCAGGTGGGGCGACAGGCATGGGCAGTTCAGGCAGAAGCGTTACCAAACAAAATCGGGCAGGACCGCGGTGTGCGGTCTTGCCCGATTAGCAATGTTCAAGCCAAAGGCTTACTTGACGGTGGCTCCCACCACTTGGTCCCATTGCTTGGTAATGGTTTCCTTGGCGGCGTTCTGCTGCTCCAGCGTGGGGAATGCCGCTTTGGCGTAGGCAGCGGCAGGTGGCAGCTTGTCCAGAGACGCTTTGGTGAACTTGTTCTTGCCAACCAGGTCGTTGAAACGGATCGGGTGGCAGTAGCCGTTCAGCAAGCCTTGCTGGCCTTCATCTGAGTACAGGTACTCCATCCACAGCTTGGCTGCGTTGGGGTGGGGTGCGTAGGCGCTGATAGCCTGCACATAGACGCCGGCAACCACGCCAGTTTTTGGAACGATCACGTCGACTTTGGGGTTGCCCTTGAGGGTGTCGCGGTCTGCCAGTGCGTTGTAGTCCCAACGGATGATGATGGGGGTCGTGCCTTGGGTGAAGGAGGCGGCCTTGCCGATCACCGGCACAAAATTGCCAGCCTTGTTCAGGTCAGAGAAAAACTTCAGGCCGGTTGCGGCGGCTTTGGAGGCATCACCACCGGCCAGGCCCAGGCCTGCGGCGTAAATGCCTTGGATGGCCTGGTTGGCGCTGCGTGGGTCGCCTGCCAGGGCCACCGCATTTTTGTATTCGGGTTTGAGCAGGTCGGCCCAGTCGGCCGGCGCTTTGGAGACCAGGTCGGTGTTTACCTGGAAAGTCAGCACGCCGTAGTAGTCGCCGTACCAGTAGCCTTCAGGGTCCTTGGCGGAATCTGGAATGGTGGCCCAGGTGGCGACCTTGTAGGGCTGGATCAGGCCGGCTGCCTTGGCAGCAGGGCCGAAGGACAGGCCCACGTCAATCGTGTCAGGGGCTTGGGGACCTTTGTTGTCCTTGTTGGCCTTGATGGCTTCGACTTCGTCGCCCGAACCCGCATCAGGGTTCAGTTCATTGACCTTGATACCGTACTTGGCCTTGAACGCGTCAATGATGGGGCCGTAGCCGCACCAGTTGCGTGCCAGGGCAATCACCGTCAGTTGGCCTTCGGTCTTGGCCGCAGCAATCAATTCGGCAGACTGGGCGTGGGCGGCAGGTGCTGCGCATACGGCCAGAGCGGCGGTGGTCAAGGCGCTGAGCGCGGGACGAACAGAAAAACGTGTTGACATAAAGTTCCCTATAAAAAAGAAAGCGTCGCCAGTGTTCAGGTTCCAAATGACAGTCCTGTGACGGATGCATGACGGCCTTAGCATCTTCCCTCTGAACCACCCCGCAGCGCAATTGCGCGTGTCGCAACTGAACTAGAAAGTGACGGTTTTTTGTTACTTGTGCCGCATCGCGCTTCAGCGCTGTTGCGTTTCGTACGCAGGGTGTATGAAAAACGGTGCCTGCGAGCGTGGCAGTGCCGCTTTGTTGCGGATGGTGTCGGCCATTTTTTCGGCCAGCATGATGGTGGGTGCATTCAGGTTGCCGCTCACTACATCCGGCATGATGGACGCGTCCACCACGCGCAGGCCCGTGACCCCATGCACGCGGCCGCTGCCGTCCGTGACCGCCATGTCGTCGGTCCCCATGCGGCAGGTGCAGGAAGGGTGCAGCGCGCTTTCTGCGTGCTCACGGATGTGGGCGTCAATCTCCGCGTCGGTTTGCACATCGTCCTTGGGCGACACGGCCTCACCCCGGAAGCGGTCAAACGCCTTTTGGCTGAAGATTTCGCGGGTCAGGCGGATGCCGGCCCGCATCTCTTTGCGGTCTTGCTCGGTCCCCATGTAGTTGAACAGAATGCGCGGCGCTTCTTTGGGGCTGACGCTTTTGATCTTGACGAAGCCACGGCTGGTCGGGCGCATGGGCCCCACGTGCGCCTGGAAGCCGTGGAAGCTGGCCGGTGCGCTACCGTCGTAGCTGATGGCCATGGGCAGGAAGTGGTACTGCAGGTCTGGGTGCTGGACACCGGCCTCGCTGCGGATAAAGCCGCCGGACTCAAAGTGGTTGGTCGCCCCCAGGCCTGTGCCTTTGAGCATCCACTCCAGGCCGATCTTCACCTTGGCGATCGGGTTCATCGCGCTGTACAGCGTGATGGGTTCTTTGCAGGCGTACTGCACATAGGTTTCCAGGTGGTCCTGCAGGTTTTCGCCCACGCCGCGCAGCGGCGCCACCACGCGGATGCCCAGCCCGCGCAAGGCATCGGGGTTGCCAATGCCGGAGAGCTGGAGCAGCTGTGGCGAGTTGATGGCGCCACCGCACAGAATCACTTCACGGTTGGCCCGAATGGCATCGGTGCGGTGGCCGTTGACCACCTCCACGCCCGTGGCTTGGGGCGGGCTGGTGTCGGGCGCAAAGGTGACGCGGGCGACCAGCGCACGGGTGCGCACCTGCAGATTGGGGCGCTTCAGCGCGGGGCGCAGGTAGGCCATGGCGGTGCTCCAACGGCGGCCTTTGTGCACCGTCATGTCCATGGGCCCCAGGCCTTCCTGGCGGTAACCGTTCATGTCTTCGGTGCGCGCATAGCCGGCCTGCTGGCCCGCGTCGATGAAGGCGTTGTACAGCGGGTTTTTGCAGGCGCCGGTGGACACATGCAGCGGGCCGCTGTCACCACGGTAATCGTCCCCGCCCTTGGCCCGTGTCTCGGCCTTGCGGAAGTAGGGCAGGCAGTCGGCATACGACCAATTCTCCAGCCCGGCGTAGGACGCCCAGCCCTCGTAGTCCATGGCGTGGCCGCGGATGTACACCATGCCGTTGATGGACGAGGAGCCGCCCAGCACCCGCCCGCGCGGGCAGTACATGGCGCGCTGGTTCATGAAGGGTTCGGGCTCGGAGTGGTAGTACCAGTTGTACTTGTCGTTGGCCAGCGGGTAGGCAAACGCCGAGGGCATGTGGATGAAGATGCTCTTGTCGCCGGGGCCGGCTTCGAGCAGCAACACTGACACGTCCGGGTCTTCGGTCAGACGGTTGGCTAGCACACAGCCGGCAGAGCCGGCACCCACGATGATGTAGTCAAAAATTTCTGTGCGCATGGCAAAGCGTGGCGAGGATTAACGGTAGCCGCAGGCCACCTGGCCGAGTTCGACGTAAACCGTTTTGAGCTGGGTGTAGTGCTCCAGCGCGACCATGCTGTTCTCATGGCCAATGCCGGATTCACGGGCGCCGCCGAACGGCATTTCGATCGGCGTGATGTTGTAGTTGTTGATCCAGCAGATGCC
This sequence comes from Rhodoferax saidenbachensis, assembly GCF_031457975.1. Classification (GTDB taxonomy): domain Bacteria; phylum Pseudomonadota; class Gammaproteobacteria; order Burkholderiales; family Burkholderiaceae_C; genus Allorhodoferax; species Allorhodoferax saidenbachensis_A. The sequence goes on along the minus strand of NZ_JAVDXO010000004.1, from coordinate 149,578 downwards.
GGCTTTCAGGCCGGCCGCCATGCGGTGGCCGCGCGCGCTGTCACGCGTGAACACGCCAGCGGCCAGGCCGAATCGGGTGTCATTGGCACGGCGCAGCACTTCGGCCTCGTCGTCAAACGCCAGAATGGACATCACCGGCCCGAAGATCTCTTCCTGCACGATGCGCATCGGGTCGGTGCAATCGGCGAAGATGGTGGGGGCAACAAAGTAGCCGCCCTCCATGCCGGGCACGGCCACCGTGTGGCCACCGCACACCAGCGTGGCACCGTCGTCCTGGCCGATCTGGATGTAGCCCATCACCTTGTCACGGTGGGCGGCAGAAATCAGTGCGCCCACCTCGGTGTCGGGGTGCATGGGGTCGCCCACGCGCAAGAGCGCGGTGCGCTCTTTCAGGCGGGCGATGAAGCGCGGCAGGATGCTGCGCTGCACGAAGACGCGCGTGCCATTGGTGCAGATCTCGCCCTGGGTGTAGAAGTTGGCCATCATGGCGGCGGTGACGGCCTGTTCGAAGTCAGCGTCCTCAAACACCACGAGCGGTGACTTGCCACCCAGCTCCATGGTCACGCGCTTGAGCGTGTCGGCGGCGCTGGCCATGACGCGTTTGCCGGTGGGTACCGAGCCGGTGACGGACACCTTGGCCACATCGGGGTGCGCGGCCAGCAGGGCGCCGGTAGTGCCGCGGCCCTGTAGCACCTGGAATACGCCCGGCGGCACGCCGGCCTCCAGGTACACCTCGGCCAGCTTGAGCGCTGTCATCGGGGTCAACTCCGAGGGCTTGAAAATCATGGCGTTGCCCGCGGCCAGCGCGGGGCCGGATTTCCAGCATGCGATCTGGATGGGGTAGTTCCAGGCACCGATGCCCACGCACACGCCCAGCGGTTCGCGGCGGGTGTAGGCAAAGGCATTTTTGAGCGGGTACTGGGCGCCGGCCAGGGTGGCGGCAGCGCCGGCAAAGTATTCGATGCAGTCCGCGCCGCTGGCCACGTCCACCACCTGGGCCTCTTGCCAGGGTTTGCCGGTATCTTGTACCTCCAGGGCGGCGAGTTCGTCGTTGCGCTCGCGCAGGATCTGCACCGCACGCTGCAGGATGCGGCCCCGCTCGGTGCCGGTCAGGGCCGACCAGACTGCAAAGCCACGCTGGGCTGCGGCCACGGCAGCATCGACATCGGCCTGCGTGCAGTCGTGCACGCCAGCGATGACTTGGCCCGTGGCCGGGTTGAAGGTCTCAAAGCGCGCGCCACTGCCGTGCACGGCATGGCCGTCGATAAAACTGGGAATAACAACATCCGTCACAAGCGTCCTTTTGGCTGCAGCTCAGCGCAGCACCACCGTTTTTTTACCGTTGATGAACACCCGCCGGTCCAGCACAAAGCGCATGGCACGCGAGAGCACCAGGCTCTCCACCAGCCGGCCCGCCTGGGCCAGGTTCTGGGGTGTGTCTGCATGGTCTACGCGCTCGACGGATTGTTCGATGATAGGACCCTCGTCCAGGTCGGTGGTGGCAAAGTGGGCCGTTGCACCGATGAGTTTGACGCCGCGCTCGAACGCCTGCAGGTAGGGCTTGCCGCCCTTGAAACCCGGCAGGAAGGAATGGTGGATGTTGATGACACGGCCATGCAGGCGGTGGCACAGGTCTTCGCTCAGCACCTGCATGTAGCGCGCCAGCACGACGAATTCGGCACCACTCGCGGTGATGATGTTTTCCAGCTGCGCCTCTTGCTGCGGCTTGGTGTCGGCGCTGATGGGCAGGTGGTGAAAAGGCAGACCCTCGGCATGGGCGATGCTGGCCAGGTCGGCATGGTTGGACACCACGGCCACGATATCCATATTCAGTTCGCCACGCCGCCATTGCGCAATCAGCTCGCGCAGGCAGTGGTCGAACTTGGAGACCATGATCAGCACCTTGGTGGGTACGGCCAGGTCGTGCACTTTCCACTGCGCATTCGGGAAGGTCGTGGCCAGCCCGGTGAGTGCGTGTTCGAGCACCTGCACCGGGCTACGCAGGCTGAAGACACCGCGCACAAAAAACCGTTCCGTGGTGTGGTCGTCAAACACGGAGAACTGCTCGATGTAAGCCCCATGCTCGTTCAGCAGGTTCGAGATGGCAGCCACCTGGCCGCGGGCGCTCCCGCAGGCCAGGTTCAGGCAGTAATGGGTGGCGGTGTCCAGGCTCATGCAGTCAGGCTCACTTCAGGGATGCCACGACGGCGGGCAATCCATCCTTGCCGTCGAAAGTCTTCACGCCCTTGAGCCAGCCTTCCAGCACGGCGGGGTTCTTCTTCAGGTAGTCCTTGGCAGCGGCATTGGGCTTGGCCTTGCCCATGATGGAGAGCATCACGCTGTTTTCCATGTCGGTGTTGAACTGCAGGTTTTTCAGCAGGGTCGCTACGTTGGGGCAGCGGGTCTCGTAGGCTGGTGGGATGGCGGTGAACACCTTGGCTTCGCCCAGGTTGGGGCCGAACACGGCGTCTCCGCCCTCCAAGTATTTCATCTTCACCTGCACGTTCATGGGGTGGGGTTCCCAGCCCAGGAAGACGATGGGCTTGCTGCTTCGGGTTGAGCGCATCACTTCGGCCAGCATGCCGGCCTCGGACGACTCCACGATCTTGAAGCCCTTGAGGTTGAAGTCGTTCTTCTTGATCATATCGATGATCAGGGCGTTGCCGTCATTGCCGGGTTCAATGCCGTAGATCTTGCCGTCCAGCTCTTTCTGGAATTTGGAGATGTCGGCAAAGGTCTTCAGGCCCTTGTCGTACAGGTAGGCAGGTACGGCCAGGGTGTACTTGGCGCCCACCAGGTTGGGCTGGTCCAGCACCTTGATCTGGCCGGCCTTCACAAAGGGCTCGATCATGGGAGTCATGCTGGGGTTCCAGTAGCCCAGGAAGGCGTCGATCTGCTTGGACTTGATACCCGCAAAGGTGATGGGCACCGACGCGATGGTCACCGTGGGCTTGTAGCCCAGGCCTTCCAGCACCACCGAGGCCATGCCCGTGGTGGCTGCGATGTCGCTCCAGCCCACATCGGCAAAACGCACCGCCTTGCAGCTGGCTTCTTCTGCCTGGGCCAGCGGAGCGGAGAGGGAAAGTACAGCGGCTGTGCAAGCCAGCATCGAGAGGGTGAGCTTCATGACCAGTTCCAATCGTGTGAGGTGGGGGAGTTTCGAGCTAAACGCCCTGCGACTTTGGCAGGTTGGCCGTGTCCAACTTTGCTCAGAACGACGTGAAATGGCTCCAGCGCGGCATGGGCCTTGAAAGAGAAAATTTAATAAAAAATGCCGCTAGCCCGCACAGATATTGTGCGAGCAGCTATGAAATAAATAGCAAATGAACAGGCGCGGCAACGCCAGAAGCCCAGCGGGCGGGCACCGGTCTCAGGCGTGGGCGCTGGCTTCGAAGCGGCGGGTGCTGGCCCGACGGCGGGCGGTGGTGTTGCGGGCCTCCGGCGCGACTGCCTGGTTGCGGCGCTCTTCGCTGGGGGAATGCCCAAACAGGCTGCGGTAGGCTTTGCAGAAATGCGATGCGGACTGGAAGCCGCAGGCCACGGTGACCTGCATGATGGGCATGCTGCTGTGGGTCAGCAACTCTTGCGCACGGCGCAAGCGCAGGTTCATGTAGTACTGCGCGGGGTTCATGCTGAAGTAGCGGTGGAACAGCCGCTCCAACTGGCGCAGGGACACGTGGATAACGGCGGCCAGCTCGGCCAGTGGCAGAGGTTCTTCAATGTTGGCCGCCATGATCTCAGCGGCCTCGGTCAGGTGCTGGTAGCCCGGGCCTATGCATTCGGGCTGCGGAATGCGCTGGCGGTCATTGCTGGCGCGCAGGCGCTCCACAATGAACTGTTCCGAAATGTCCATCACCAGCTTGGCGCCGTGGTGCGCGCGCACCAGATGCAGCATCAGGTGCAGGGGCGCCGTGCCCCCCGAACAGGTGTAGCGGTCGCGGTCCAGCACAAACACTTCGGTGGAGAACTGCACGCGGGGAAACTCTTCGCTGATGGCGGCCAGGTTCTCCCAGTGGATGGCGCATTTGTAGCCGTCCAGCAAACCGGCACTGGCCAGCGCGAACGAACCGGTGCACAAGGAGCCCATGGCCGCGCCGCTGGCGGCGCATTGGTGCAGCAGCTGGCGAACTTTGTCGTCGGTGTTGGCGCGAATGTTCACGCCCCCGCACACAAACACCATGTCGCAGCCCGACAGCGCCTCGGCGCCACAGCCCGACGCCATGCACAACCCGTTGCTGGCCACCGCGCCGGCCTGGTCGGTACTGACCACCGACCAGCGGTACAGGGTGCTGCGGCTGATGTAGTTGGCCATGCGCAGGGTTTCGATGGCATTGGCGAACGCGATCATCGAGTAGTCCGGCATCAGGATGAAGCCGACGTGCGTGGGCGTGCCGTCGGCACGCGATTCATTCGCGCCCTGGGCTGCCGTCGAGTTCATGTCCTGAGGTGTCCGTTGCACGTGATGCTCCTGATCCGCTTTTGTTCTTAGCTGTCATGGCTCTGGCGTGCCACGCCAAAGCTCTCCGTAATGCGGTCCAGAATAATAGCCAGCAAAACGACAGCAAGACCACTCTCAAACCCTAAGCCGATATCCAGGCGCTGGATGCTGGCCAGCACGTCGTTGCCCAGTCCACCGGCCCCCACCATGGAGGCAATGATCACCATGGACAGCGCCATCATGATGGTCTGGTTCACACCGGCCATGATGGTCGGCATGGCAATGGGTAGTTGCACCTTGAAGAGCAGCTGGGCCGAGGTGCAGCCGAAGGCGTTGCCCGCTTCGACCTGTTCGGAACTTACCTGGCGGATGCCCAGGCTGGTCAGGCGCACCACCGGGGGCATGGCGAAGATCACGGTGGCAATCGTGCCCGGCACGCGCCCGAGCCCGAACAGCATGGCTGCAGGGATCAGGTACACAAAGGCGGGCATGGTTTGCATGAAGTCCAAAACAGGGCGAACGCTGGCGTTGACATGGTTGTTGCGGGCACACCAGATGCCCAGCGGAATCCCAAACAGCAAGCTGATCAGGGTGGCGGACAGGGTCAGCGCCAAGGTCACCATGGTCTGGGGCCAGAAGCCCGTCACCACAATCAGCATCAAAGCCAAAGCAACAAACAGGCCAAACCCCCAACCCAGCCGCTTGATGCCCACATAGGTGGCCACGGCGATGACCAGCCAGAAGGGAATCGCCAGCAAACCCTGCTCGATGGACTGGGCAAAGCCCTCCACCACGACGCCCACGGAATCGAATACCGATGCACCGTTATCGAGCAGCACCTTCACACCGGCGTTCACCCACTGCCCCAGCGGCAGCATGTCGTGAGAGGCTTCGGTTACTGTGGTCAAGAGATCAGACATGGCGGGCTTCCTGGGACATTTTGACAAGCAGGCTGCGCGCAGAGATGCAGCCCAGTAGGTGGTCCGCGGCGTCAAACACGCCGACGGGTTCGTCCAGGCCCATGACGATCTTCATGGCGTCTGGCAAGGGGGTGGACCAGGACAGGCGTGGTCCACCGTGGTACGAATGGCCGTTGAGGCTGCTGTCGAGCAGGTCGGCGGCGGTGAGGTAGCGTGAGGTGTCCACGCCCTCAAAGAACCTGCGCACATAGGCGTTGGCGGGTTGTGTGATGATTTGGTGCGCCGTGCCCTCCTGCACCAGCTGGCCGCCTTCCATGATGGCGATGCGGTTGCCGATGCGCAGGGCTTCTTCCAGGTCGTGCGAGACAAACAGGATGGTGCGTTTCTGCTCGCGCTGCAGCTCCAGCATCAGGGTCTGCATTTCTACGCGCTTGAGCGGGTCCAGAGCCGAGAAGGCCTCGTCCATCAACAGAATGTCCGGGTCCACGGCCAGCGCGCGGGCCAGGCCCACACGCTGCTGCATGCCGCCCGAGAGCTGGTGCGGGTACTTGGCTGCATAGGTGTGCAGACCCACCTGGGCCAGCACCTCCATGGCGCGCTTCTCGCGTTCCTTGCGCTCGGTGCCTGCCATCTCCAGGCCAAAGGCGGCGTTGTCCAGCACGCTGCGGTGCGGCATCAGCGCGAAGGACTGGAACACCATGGCCACACGTTTGCGCCGCCACTTGACCAACTCCGGCTGGGGCAGGCGGGCAATGTTTTGCCCGTCGATGATGATCATGCCGTCGGTGGGTTCCACCAGGCGGTTGATGAGCCGTATCAGTGTGGACTTGCCGGACCCCGACAAACCCATCAGCACATAAATTTCGCCCTGGTTGACATCGAAGCTGACGCGGTTGACGCCGACGACATGCCCCGTTTTTGCAAACACCTCATCCTTGCTGAAGCCTTCGTTCAACATGTTCTGCGCAGGTGCCGTGTTGTTGCCGAAGATTTTGTAAAGGTTTTTGACACTGATTTTCAGATCCGACATGGAGGTCTCCAAAGTTCATCGCGTGATGACAAAAAGTAGTTATGGTGTAAGCAAGGGGCGAGCCAGTTAGGTACTGGTCGTGGCACTGTTTTTTGCGCGCCAAGCCGCGCGCAGCAAGGCTTTCGCGCCATGCCAGGCGCAAAAGTTGTGGTGGAAAAAAGAGAGTGCATGGGGCGTTTCATCGGCGGTCTGGACATGCACTCCGTAGGGGTTAGCGGTCCAGTGCCACGTCGCTCAAGGGTTTGGAGCAGCAGGGCAGCATCCAGCCTTGGTCGATTTCCCGCTGGCGGATACCGCCCGCGTGCTGCATCTGTACCTTGCCCGACAGGCTCTGCGACTTGCAGGTGCCGCAGGCGCCGCTGCTGCATGACGATGGCAGGCGCACACCGGCCGCAAATGCGGCTTGCAAAATGGTCTGGTCTTCCGCGCAGCTAAAGCTTTGCGCGGTCTTCTTCAGAGTGATGGTGTGCAGCACCGCGCCACCAGGTGCGGCGTGGTCGGGTTCCGTGGCAACCGCCGCAGGGGCCACGGTTTCTTCAAACGAAAAACTTTCCTGGCGGTAGCGTGCCATGTCAAACCCGGCCTGTTCCAGCAAGGTGCGCACGGCGCCCATGAATGGTGCTGGCCCGCAGGTGTAGACATCACGCTGCATGAAGTCGGGCGCAATATGCGCCAGGCGTGCGGCATCCATGCGGCCCAGGTGGCCTGCGTAGCTGCTGCCGGCGGTGTGCTGCTCACACACAATGGCCACGCGGAACTTCGGCATGTTGCGCGCCATCAGGACCAGCTCTTCGGCAAACAGCACGTCGGCTGGTGTGCGGGCGCAGTGCACAAACACCACGTCCGCATCGCTGCCCAGATCGTGCAGCGCACGTGCCATCGACATCAGCGGGGTGACACCGCTGCCGCCTGACATCAGCAGGTATTGCTTGGCGGTGGGGGGGAAGCAGCTGAAGTCGCCCGAGGGGCCCATTACGCCCAGTGCCATGCCCACGCGCAGGTGGTCGTGCAGCCAGTTGGACACCGCGCCGCCGGGCACCCGTTTGACCGTGATGCTGACCACGTCGGGCCGCGTGGGTGTCGAGGACAGGGTGTAGCAGCGGTTGATTTTCTGCCCTGCAATCTCCAGCTCCAGGGTGATGAACTGACCTGGGCGGTAGCGGAAGGTGCGCGGCGCATCGGCCGCCAGCACAAAGGTTTTGACGTCGTGCGTTTCCTGGCGGATGTGGATGCAGCGCAGGGTTTCGTCCCGGTCCGAAGACCAAGACGGAGATGCCACGCTGGCAAAGTCAGGAAGGTGGGCGGGAAAGCTCATGCGGTGGTGGTGGGCAATCGGTCAGTGAAGGGGCGAGGCAGAAAGAGGAATCAGCGGGTCAGCTCGCGCATGCGGCCCACGTACCAGTTGCAGAACTTCTCGACCAGTCCTTCGGTGAAGGGGGAGTAAGGGCCGGGCTCGTACGCGCCGTTGGCGACACCGATCTGCGACTCTTCCACTAGCCGGCGGTCCTGCGCGTTCGTAGCATTCCACACGGCGGTGAGGTTGTCTACGGTGTAATCCACGCCTTCCACCGCATCCTTGTGCACACACCAGGTGGTGCGCACCAGGGTCTTGCCAGCCGAGATGGGCAGCACCGAGAAGCTCACGATGTGGTCGCTCATGAAGTGGTGCCAGGAGTTGGGCTGGGTCCAGAACGACAGGCCACCCAGTGCGGGGTCCACAAAGTCGGCCAGTAGTTTTTTGGAGGCCACTTCGGTGTTCATGGTCTGCGACTGGCCCGCGCGGTCAATCGGCAGGCGCTGGGTGCGAAAGCCGGTGACGCGGTCATCCAGGGTGTCGATTTCTGCCGAGGGCAGGCCCATGCTTTCCCAGCGCGCATGGTTGGCGGCAGTGACATCCTTGAAGCGCTGCAGGCCGGCGGCATTTTGCGCATCGGGCTTGTAGCCAAAACCGTATTCGTAGAGGGAGATGGTCAGTTCCGGGTGGTTGCTCACGCAGTGGTAGCACTCCCGGTTGTTCTCCATGGTGAGCTTCCAGTTGCAGTCTTCGATGATGTCAACCTGCGCTGCCACCTTGCAATCGGCCAGACGGTGCGGCGCGATGTAAGGCGTCATCTCCTGCGCCATGTGTTCGAAGTCTTCCGGCGGGTTCTCGGCCAGGCAAATGAAGATCAGTCCGCCCAGGCTGCGCACATGCACGGCCTTCAGGCCGGAGGTGGAGGGGTCGAAGTCATCGCCCATGTGTTTGGCGTGGAGCAGCTTGCCGCTGAGGTCATAGGTCCACTGGTGGTAGGGGCAGACGATGTTGCCCACCGAGCCCCGCTGGCTGGCGCACAGCCGCGAGCCACGGTGGCGGCAGACGTTGTGGAAGGCTTTGACCTGCATGTCGTCATCGCGCACGATGAGAATGGAGTTATTGCCAAAGTCCACCGTGATGTAGTCGCCAGCTTCGGGAATCTGGGGCTCCACGGCCACAAAGATCCAGTGCTTGCCAAAGATGTGTTCCATGTCGGCCGCGAGGATGGACTCGCTCAGGTAGAACGGCGCTTCCAGGCTGTAGCCGGGGCGGCGGCGCGCCAGCAACTCACGGGTTAACAGGGTTTGGGCGGAAATGGTGGCGTGCATGGTGTACCTCTTGTACCTTTCCTAGAAATTGACGAGTGCATGGCGGCGCAGGTAGTCCAGCAGAACCTGCGCCTTGAGTTCGGGGGTGCCGGTGCTAACCACGGTGCCGCCGCCAGACGGCGAGTCGATCGCGCCCAGCATGCGGGCATGCCCGCTTTGGGCCACCTTGGCTTGCAACACGGCGCGGCGTTTACTGCGGGGGACTAGTGTGCCGACATGGGCGGATGCCTGGTTGGCGGCGACTGTACCGGTGCGGAAAATGCGCCCCGCTGTTTTGTCTGCCAGGGCGTAGCGTACCGTAGCCGGCGCCGCCTCGCTGATGGCCAGCACCGCAGGGGCCGTGACCTTCAGGCGGCGGCGCGCGCCCTTGGGCAGGGCCTGGGTCACGATCCAGTGCGCGCCATGGTCTTCAATCGCCACCACCTGGGTGAGCACCGGGCGGTTCAGGGCAGCACCCAGTTGGAACGGCAGCAGGTTGCCCCCCGCCTCTTCTGCGCTGCGGGTCCCGGTCAACACCCACGGCACTTCCTTCAGCGGGGACAGCAGCGCCGCACACACGTCAGCGTCGGTGGCTATCACTTCGATGGAGCGTGCACCTTGGGCCAGGTAGTCGCGGGCCACAGCGTCACCCAGAGCGCCGGCGCTCAGCAGCTGCACATCGCTGCCTGGGATGGCCAGTGCCACGGCAACAGCTGTGGCGTCGGCCGGGCTGCGGGTGGGCTGGCCACTCACGGGGTGCTGTCTCGCGGCTACCAACACGGTCACGCGGCTCATGCTTGCTCCTTGCCTTGACGTACCAATTGCAGCAGGGCCTGCATCAGCGCGGCGCTGTCTTCGACCAGGGTGAGGTCGGCGCGTTTGGTCATGGGGGCGGAGGCGTCGGTGTTCACGGCAATCACATGGCGGCAATCCTTGATGCCTTGCAAGTGTTGTACCGCGCCCGAAATGCCCAGCGCGAGGTAGGTCGATGCGCTCACTGTTTTGCCGGTGGCCCCCACCTGCTGTGCGCGGGTGAAGCGGCCATCGTCTACCGCCACGCGCGATGCGCCTACCGCGGCCCCCAGGCTACGGGCCAGTTCGTGGAACAGGGGCACGTTCTGCACGCCATTGCCGGCCGCGGCGATGAAGTCCGCTTCTTCCAGCGCCAGGGACTGGGGGTCGCCGACTTGCACGCCTAGGTCTTCGACTTGGGCGTGGGGCGCGTTCACCCATGCCGGGGCCTGCGCAGCCAGGCCCAAGCCTACAAACGGTAGATGGGTTGAGGCGGTTCCCTTGCCCAGCAGCAGGACCGCTGTGTGGGGTTGCACGCGGTCATGGGTAGGGCTTGCCGGCGTGCGCGTCTCGCGTGCGTTGATCTCTGCCACACCACAGCTAGCCGGCAAACCACTGGCAGCGGCGAAGCGCCGGCCCAGTTCTCCATCGGCGGAGTGGTCGGCAAAGAACCAGTGCTGCACGCTCATCTGCGTCTGCAGCGTCCGCAGCCAGGTGACCGCGGCCTCTGGCTGGTAGTGGCTGGCGTCAAAGTCCGTCGCGCACAGCACGCGGTCGGCACCCAACGCAGCGGTATCGTCTTTGCAGGGGCCCAGGGCCAACAGCACCACTTCGGTGGCGGCATCGGCCAGGATGGCGGCGGCAGCCAGTGCTTGACGCGCGCCATCGCCCAGGGCGCCGCGTTCGGTGTGGGTGACCACCACATGGGCGTGTTTGAATGGGCCCTGGCTGCGCACGGCTTTGGGCGCGTCGTGCGCCGCTTGCAAGCGCGCGGCACCGCGCTCGCCCTCGGTACTGCCCAACACAATGCGGCGCAGCCCCTGGGGCGTGAGGATGGCGGGGCGGCGTGGGTCGACGCGGCGTACCGCAGCGGGCGTGTTCATACAGCCTCCACAGCGTGGGCCACGAGTTCGGCAATGTCGCGCACCTCGGGGCGTGGGCCCACCACGCCTTCGAGCATGGCCGTGCATTGCGGGCAGGCCACCGCCACCACGGCGGCACCGGTGGCTTTGGCGTCTGCCATGCGGATGTCGGGGATGCGGGTGCTGCCCGGAATGTCGGTGAATGGCGCACCACCGCCGCCGCCGCAGCAGCGACCGCGCACACCGTGGCGTTCCATTTCCACGACCTTGATGCCAATGCCCTTGAGCACGGCGCGGGGGGCGTCCACCTCCTGGCCGTAGCGGCCCAGGTAGCAGGGGTCGTGGTAGGTCAGGCTGTCCACGCCAGCGCTGCGGGTGGCTTTCAGGCTGCCCTTGGCCATTAGATCGGCCAACAGTTGGGTGTGGTGCAACACCGTGAAGTGACCGCCCAGCGCGGGGTACTCATTTTTGAGCAGGTGGAAGAGGTGCGGGTCTGCAGTCACGATGCCTTTGAAGCTGCGCGCCTGCAAGGTAGCCATGAGCTGTCGGGCCAGGCGTTGGAAGCCGGCCTCATCGCCCAGGCGGCGGGCCAGGTCGCCCCCGTCGGTTTCTGCGGCGCCCAGCAGGGCAATCTTCAGATTGGCCTTTTGCAGTGTCTTGATGAAGGCGCGCAGGGTGCGTTGGTAGCGCATGTCAAAACCGCCTTCACCCACCAGCACCAGCCAGTCGGTTGAGTCGCCGGCCGCCAGCACCGGCACGTTGAGATCCGCCGCCCAGTGGTGGCGGGCGCTCAGGGGGAAGCCGCCCACGGTGTCGGTATCGCGCAGGTTGTCCAGCGCTTCGTTGCCCTTGTTGGGCACCACGCCGCCTACCAGGGTCATGTGGCGGCGCATGTCGACGATGCTGTCCACATGCTCGATCAGCATCGGGCACTCCTGCACGCAGGCGCGGCAGGTGGTGCAGGACCACAGGGTGTCGCTGCTGATCAGGCCGCCCACGATGGGCAGCTGGGGTGCGCCGCTGTGTTGACCGACGGGTTGACCGGGGTAGGGGCTGCCGGCATAGGCTGCGTCGGTGCTGCCACTCATGCCCACCACCAGGTCCTGGATCAGCTTTTTGGGGTTGAGGGGCTGGCCCGCCGCGAAGGCAGGGCAGGCGGCCTCGCACTTGCCGCACTGCACGCAGGCATCAAATGACAGCAGCTTGTTCCAGGCAAAGTCGGCGGGCTTGCCCACGCCCATGTCATCGGCCGTCAGGGTGAGCGGGCGCAGGGCGGTGGCAAAGCGCTTTTCAGCCAGTGTGCCAAAGCGTTCTGGCCTTGGGTGCAAGCCCAGATGCAGCAGGCCTGCCACCGCGTGCTTCATGGGGCCGCCCAGGCCGATGCCCAGCGCGAGCTCGGCAGCGCCTGCGGCAAAGGCCAGGCTGACGAGGCCCGCCAGCCACGGGGCGAGCGCGGTGCCGGTGAGAGCCACTGCTGATGTGAGGCTGACGGCCAGAGCAAACAGCAGCAGGCTGAAGGGCAGGCGGCTCCAGGGGCCACGCGAGAGGCGGGCCGGTGCCGCACGGCGGCGCCAGGCCATGGCGCAGGAGCCTGCGACCATCAGCACGCCGGCAAACAGCAATGCCGCATCCAGCGCCCGCAGGTACAGGCCCAGGCCGTAGTTCACGGCAATGAGCGCCAGCGCCAGGATGGCACCGCCGGCCACACCCACGTGAGCCCGGGCAACGAAGGGTTCACGCGCCACGACGTCATGCAGGTCGACAAAGTAACGCTTCGGAATTTGTAGCAGCCCGCGCATATCTACCGCGGACTGGCGGCCTTTTTTCCATATAAATGCGCGGCGGGCCAGGCCCCAGGCCAGCGCCAGGACTGCAAGCCAGAAAACCGTGCTGACGAGCTGGGGCAGCATCTCAGAAGTCCTTGCACAGACGCAGCGCGTCGTAAATGGCGGCGTGGATGTTGTGCATGGAAATGCAGTCGCCTACGCGGTAGAGCAGGAACCGGCCGTTGCCGGTAGGCTGGCTCAGTGCCGGTTGGGGCAGGGCGTCGAACAGCGCGTCCAGGTCGGTCTGCCCCTTGTTCAGAGACAGGGGTTTGAGCTGCCAGTACAGGCCGTCATTCGGCAAGATGCCGTTTTCCACCACCACCTGATCCACGGCGCGCTCTTCCAGCGCTTCGGTGTATTCGTTCTTCAGTACTGCAATCAGCTTGTCGCCTTCGCGGTAGACCTTTTCCAGCCAGTGGTTGGGCGTCTGAATGACGCCGTTGGCATAGAGCTGGCGGTAGAAGATGGGGAAGGTGGTGCCGCCGGTGTCATCGGCCACTTTCACGTCGGGCGTGACGATCTCCACCTGCTTACCGCGTGCGGCAATGAAGTCGGCCACGCCGGTGCCAGCGTGGGTGCTGATGCTGTCGTACACCAGTACGTTCTCGCCAGGTTGCACGGCGCCGCTCAGGATGTCCCAGCCACTCACGCACAGGCCCTCGGCCGCGCCCCAGGCCGGCGTCTGCCCCGTGTGGGGCACGCCGCCGGTGGCCAACACCACGATATCGGGGGCCTCGGCCTGGATCATCTCGGCCGTGGCCGCCACGCCCAGGCGGCGGTCTACGCCCAGACGCAGGGTTTCCATGTCAAACCAGCGGATGATGCCGGCCATCTGTTCGCGTTTGGGCGGCTTGGCGGCCAGGTTGACCTGCCCGCCCACCAGCGTGTTTTTCTCAAACAGCACCACGTCGTGGCCGCGCTCGCGCGCCACGCGGGCCGCTTCCAGCCCGGCCGGGCCGGCACCCACCACCACTACTTTGCGGCGCGTGCCGGTGGTCTTGGCGATCACGTGGGGCATGGTTTGCTCCCGGCTGGTGGCGGCGTTTTGCACGCACAGCACGTCCAGGCCGTTGTACTGGCGGTCGATGCAGTAGTTCGCCCCCACGCATTGCTTGATTTGGTCTTCTTTGCCGTCACGGATCTTGATGACCATGTGCGGGTCGGCAATTTGCGCGCGGGTCATGCCCACCATGTCCACCATGCCGGTGGCCAGGATGCGCTCGGCCTGCGAGGCGTCGCGGATGCTTTGGGCATGCATCACTGGCACTTTGGACACCGACTTGATGCCGGCGGCCAGGTGCACAAAGGGCTCGGGCGGTAGCGCCATGGGCGGCATGCAGTTGGCCAGGGTGTTGTGCGTGTCGGCACCAGAGCCCACCACGCTCAGGAAGTCGATCAGGCCGGACTCGCTCATGCCCTGGGCGATGTCCTTGGCCATGTCGTGGCTGATGCCGTCTTCATGGAATTCATCGCCACACATGCGCATGCCCACGCAGAAGTCTGCCCCCACCTGCTCGCGGATGGACTGCAGCACCTCCATGCCGAAGCGCATGCGGTTTTCCAGGCTGCCGCCGTATTCGTCGGTGCGGTGGTTGACGCGGGGGCTCCAGAACTGGTCGATCAGCTGCTGGTGCGCAGCCGAGATTTCAATGCCGTCCAGGCCGGCGTCTTTCACGCGTTTGGCGGCGCGGCCATAGTCGGCCACGATGCGGCGGATCTCTTCGATCTCGATAGTCTTGGCATTGCCACGGTGCACGGGCTCGCGGATGCCCGAGGGGCTGACCAGGTGCGGCCAGTCAAAGCCGTGCCAGGCGTTACGCCGGCCCATGTGGGTGGCCTGGATCATGATCTTGGCGCCATGCTTGTGCATCGTCTCGGCCAGCTTGGCCAGGGAGTCCACCACCGAGCTGTTGGCCAGGTTGATGGAACTCCACCACGACCAGGGACTGTCGCGCGACACCGGGCTGGAGCCACCGCAGATGGCCAGGCCGACGCCGCCCTTGGCTTTTTCTTCGTAGTAGCGGATGTAGCGCTCCGACGCATGGCCGCCTTCGGCATACACCTCGGCATGCGCGGTGCTGACGATGCGGTTGCGCACCAGAACCTGGTTCAGACGGATGGGCTCAAACAAGTGCGGGTAACGCATGGCGGGGTGCCTGGCTAGGTGGGGTTACAGGGGGCGAACGGTGAACACGCAGTGCGCGTGGCCATGTGCATGAGATTCAGCGGCGCATTGGGTTTCTTCGCTGGTGGTACGGATGGCGGAGCCGCCGGTTTCCAGCACCCAGTCCATGGCACCGGAGAACCAGCCCGCAAACAGGTAGCAGACCTTGCTGTGGTTCACTGGCACACCGGCAATGCCCTGAGCCAGCACAAACACCGAGTGTTCCAGCTTGACCGTGGCGTGGCCTGTGGTTGCGTCGGCCGAGGTGAAAGAGAACAGGCCCCAGCCGCGCTGGGACAGGCGTTTTAGGTAGTGCTCGTACACCGCCATGCCTTCGATGCCATGGGTGGCGGCTTCCTTCTGGCACCAGAAGTAGGCCGAGCGGTAGCCAGCCTTGTAGAGCGCTGGGGCATACACCTCCCGACCCACCACGGCTTCGGTTTCCACATGGTTGTTGACGAAAAAGTGCCGCGGCACATAAATCATCGGCAAGCCGTCGGTGGTCCAGACGCCGGTGTCTGCGTGAACGTCAATGGGGAGTTGGGGGTGCATGGTCTTACCTCGATCGCGTCAGTCTTACAGCCAGCCGGAAACGCGGGCTGCGTTGTCGTTCATCCACTTTTCAGCAGCGTCTGCAGGCTTGGCACCGCCTTCGACGGCCAGCATCACGGCGCCGATTTCCTCGGGCTTCCAGGAGAACTTTTTCAGGAAGGCCACCACCGCAGGCGCCTTGGTGTTCAGGCCGGGGTTGATGACGCTGTCCACATGCTCTTCGGCGCCGTAGATGGTCTTGGGGTCGGCCAGGAAGCGCAGCTTGTACTTGGCGAACATCCAGTGCGGGATCCAGCCGGTCACAGCGATGGACTTATTGGCGCGGTAGGCACGGTCCAGCTCTGCCGCCATGGCGGGGCCGGAGCTGGGCTGCAGGCGCATTTCCAAACCATAGGCCTTGATGGCTTCTTCGGTCTTCTTCATCACGCCAGCACCGGCGTCGATGCCGACGATGCGGTTGTCAAAGTCTGCGCGGTAGGTGTTCAGGTCTGCGAGGCTCGTGGCCTTGACGTAGTCGGGCACGATGAGGCCGATCTTGGCGCCGGGGTAGTTGGCACCGATGATCTGCACCTTGTCCTTGAAGTTGGTCAGGTAGGCTTCGTGCGTCACGGGCAACCAGGCGGAGAGCGTCATGTCAATGTCGCCACGGGCCACGCCTTGCCACATGATGCCAGCGGCGAGTGGGACCAGCTCCACGTTCATGCCCAGTTTGCTGCGCATGATGGCGGCAGCCAGGTTGGTGGTGGCGACGCTGTCGGACCAGCCATCGACAAAGCCGATCTTCAGGGTGGGCTTTGCCTGGGCAAGCGCGGCGCCGCCGGACATGGCCAAGGCAGACAGGCCCAGAGTTTGGGTGAGGAATTCACGACGCTTGCGCGGGGAGAACGAAACGGTCATAGCAACTAACTCCTGGTTGTGGAAGGGAACGAGAGCACGGGGGAAGCGGTGGGTTGTGGGCTTAGGTGCCCCAGACCTGGTCGAAGAACTTCATCCAGTTGGCACCCAACACCTTCGTGATGCGGGTATCGGACCAGCCGGATTGCTGCATCGTGGCCGTGAGGTTGGGGAAGTCACCTATGGTGCGAATGCCTTCTGGGTTGATCACCTGGCCGAAGTTGGTCAGGCGGCGCCAGCGGCCCTTGTCATGCGTCAGCATGTCGAAGAACTCATGGCCGTGGCCTTGGGTGAAGTCAGAGCCCAGGCCCACGCAGTCTTCGCCCACAATGTTGATGACGTAGTCGATGGCCTCGACGTAGTCGTGCACGGTCGACTCATTGCCGCGCTTGAGGAAGGGTGAGAACATGGTCACGCCGATGAAGCCGCCGTGGTCGGCGATGAACTTCAGTTCTGCGTCGCTCTTGTTGCGCGGGTGGTCCTTCAGGCCCAGGGGCAGGCAGTGGGTGTACGCCACGGGCTTGGTGGAGGCCAGGATCGCTTCTTCCGAGGTCTTGCTGCCCACGTGCGACAGGTCGACCATGATGCCCACGCGGTTCATCTCGGCGATGACCTCGCGGCCGTAGCCGGACAGCCCGCCATCGCGCTCATAGCAGCCAGTGCCCACGAGGTTCTGCGTGTTGTAGCAAAGCTGGACCACGCGCACGCCCATGTCATGGAAGGCCTCAATGTAGCCAAGGTTGTCCTCAAAGGCATGGGCGTTCTGAAAGCCCAGGACGATGCCGGTCTTGCCTTCGGCTTTGGCTTTGACGATATCTGCCGTATTGCGCGCCAGTGTGACGAGGTCGCTGTTGTCGCGGATCAGCTGTTTGAGCTGGGCGATGTTGTCGACTGTCTTGGGAAAATCCTCCCACACGGACACGGTGCAGTTGGCGGCGGCCAAGCCACCCTTTTTCATGTCCTCAAACACGCTGCGGTCCAGCTTGGCGATGATGAGGCCGTCGATGACGATGGAGTCTTGGTGCAGGGTGCTCATGGTGCGGGTCCTTTATGCGTACAGAGGAAAACGGGCCGTCAGTGCCTTGACGCGGGCATAGACCGAGGCCTCCAGGGCGGCATCGCCTTCCGGCTTGGTCTTCAGGCTGTTGAACACTTCCAGCATCAAGCGACCCACTTCTTCAAACTCGGCCACGCCGAAACCGCGCGTGGTGCCTGCTGCTGTGCCGACGCGGATACCGGAGGTGATGGTCGGCTTCTCGTCATCGAACGGAATGCCGTTTTTGTTGCAAGTGATGCCAGCGCGCTCCAGCGCCACTTCGGTGGTGTTGCCCTTCAGGCCCAGGGGGCGCAGGTCGACCAGCAGCAGGTGGTTGTCGGTACCGCCGGTGACCAGGTCCAGGCCGCCGGCCTTGAGCACCGCGCCCAGGGCCTTGGCGTTGGCCACGACTTGTTGTGTATAGGTCTTGAAGCTAGGTTGCAATGCTTCGCCAAACGCTACTGCTTTGGCGGCGATGACGTGCATCAGCGGGCCGCCCTGCGCACCAGGAAACACCGCGGAATTGATCTTCTTGGCGATCTCGGCGTCGTTGGTCAGGATCACGCCACCGCGCGGGCCGCGCAGGGTCTTGTGGGTGGTGGAGGTGGTGACGTGGGCATGCGGCACCGGGCTGGGGTAGACGCCGGTGGCGACCAGGCCGGCCACGTGGGCCATGTCCACCATGAGCAGTGCGCCCACCTTGTCCGCAATCGTGCGGAAGCGGGCCCAATCAATGGTGCGCGGGTAGGCCGAGAAGCCAGCGATGATGAGCTTGGGTTTGTGTTCGACGGCCAGGGCTTCGACTTCGTCGTAGTCGATCAGCGAGTCTTCGCGGCGCACGCCGTACTGCACGGCCTTGAACCATTTGCCGGAGAGGGCCGGTTTGGCGCCGTGGGTCAGGTGGCCGCCAGCGGACAGGGCCATGCCCAGCACGGTGTCGCCGGGCTGCACCAGCGCCAGCATCACCGCGGTGTTGGCCTGTGCGCCCGAGTGGGGTTGCACATTGGCAAACTCAGAGCCGAAGAGCTTGCACAGGCGCTCAATGGCCAGCGCCTCCACCACGTCGACATGCTCACAGCCACCGTAGTAGCGCTTGCCGGGGTAGCCCTCGGCGTATTTGTTGGTGAGCACCGAGCCTTGGGCTTCCAATACGGCCTGGGAGACGATGTTCTCGGAGGCGATGAGTTCGATCTGGTCGCGCTGGCGTTGCAGTTCGTGGTCCATGGCGGCGTAGACGGCGGGGTCTGCCTCAGCGACTCCGGTGGAGAAAAAGTGGTTCATGGATGTGTCTCGTTCTTATGCGTTGAGCAGGGGGGTGAACACCGGGTCGGCCACCGCGGCCGGTGCGGCGATACAGGGGTGGTAGGGCTTGGCCGTGCGCTCGATCAGGCGCCACAGGTAGTCCGCAAAGCTGCGGCGGAACACCAGCAGCACGCCGGTGGCATCGGTGCGCACCACGGTGACTGAGGTCTTGGACATCACGGTGCTGGCCAGCGTGCCAATGGCTTGGCCCTCGAAGTCGTAGGGGCCGAGCTGGCGCAGCAGGGCCAAGTGCTCGGGGCCGGCCAGGCGCAGGGTGGTGAAGCCACCGCTGTTGTCCACCACCTGGGCGAACAGGCCTTTCAGCGCCACTGTCAGTGCGGCCAGCAATGCGTCGCGTCGGCTGCGGGGGCAGACCAACAGCCATTCGTCGGGCGAGAGCCATAGCACTGCACCCTCGGTAGCCTGCAGCACCTGGCGCGGCTGTACCGGGAGGCTGTGGCCGAGTACGGAGGCCACGCCCTGCATGAAGGCGCTGTCATCGGTTTTGCCGCGCAGCACGATGTAGCCCAGGTGCGGCAGTTCACTGAAGACCACGCGGTTCAGGGCCGAAGGCGGCACGGCCTGCGCATCAAGCCCGAAGGCGTGCAGGGGGGATTGCGGGGTGGGCTTAGACATTTTGGCGATCACCTTTCACATCGACAAACACACTGCCCGACACTTTGACCGGCGTGACCTTGCCGTGGGCATGCACGTGCAGGGTCTGGTCTTTGCGTTCCAACCCACCGGCCACTACCGCCATGGCGATGGTGCGGCCGAGGAAGGCGCTGTAGTAGCTGGAGGTCACGTGGCCCAGCATCCGGTTATGGCCATGGGGGTGGGCCATGGCGCTTTCCATGATTTGTGCGCCCTCGATGAGCACAGCATGGGGGTCTTGCGGCAGCAGGCCGACCAGTTGCTTGCGCCCGGTGCGGGCGGTGTCGCTGCGCGCCAGTGAACGCTTGCCCAGGAAGCTGAAGGGCTTCTTCATGCTCACGGCCCAGGCCATGTCCAGGTCCAGCGGGCTCATGGAGCCATCGGTGTCCTGGCCAACGATGATGAAACCCTTCTCGGCCCGTAGCACGTGCATGGTTTCGGTGCCGTAGGGGGTGATGTCGAACTCGGCACCGGCGGCCATTACGGCCTCCCACAGGGCGTGGCCGTAGCCGGATTCGACGTTCAGCTCATACGACAACTCACCCGAGAAGCTGATGCGGAACACGCGGGCCGGCAGGCCGCAGACGGTGCCAGCGCGCCAGTCCATGAACTTGAAGTTCTCGGGTGACAGGTCGATGTCTGGGCACAGCTTGGCCAGCACGGCGCGGGCCTTGGGGCCAACCAGAGCCACAGTGGACCAGTGGTCGGTGACTGAGGTCATCCATACCTTGAGCTCTGGCCATTCGGTCTGGTGCCAGCGTTCCAGCCAGTTCAGCACACGGGCGGCACCGCCGGTGGTGGTGGTCATGTAGAACTGGTCGGGCTCGATGCAGGCGGTCACGCCGTCGTCCATCACCATGCCGTTTTCGTCCAGCATCAGGCCGTAGCGGCACTTGCCCACGGCCAGTTGGCTCCAGGCATTGGAGTAGATGCGGTTCAGAAATTCGCGCGCATCCGGGCCGTCGATCTGGATCTTGCCCAGGGTGGAGGCGTCCATCACCGCTACGCCGTTGCGGGCGGCAAGGCATTCGCGGTTGACGGCCGCGTGCATGTCTTCTCCGGGTTTCGGGAAGTACCAGGGGCGCAGCCATTGGCCTACGGGCTCCAGGGCCGCCTGGCGCGCCACGTGCGATGCATGGATGGCGGTGTAGCGGCTGGGGTCAAAACACTCTTCGCGCATGGTGCCGGCCAAGGCGCCCAGGCTCACAGGGGTGTAGGCGGGGCGGTAGGTGGTGGTGCCGACCTCGGACACGGGGCGCTTGAGCGCGCGGGCCGTGATGACAAAGCCGTTGACGTTGGAGAGCTTGCCCTGGTCGGTGCCAAAGCCCAGTGCGGTGTAACGCTTGACGTGCTCAATGGAGTGGTAGTTCTCACGCACGGCCAGTTCAATGTCGGCCGAGCTGACGTCGTTTTGGTAGTCCACAAAGGCCTTGGCCCCCGCGCCTTCTGCTTTGCCATCAGGCAGGCGAAACATGGGGCGGGCCGCCAAGCGCAGGGGGCTGGGGCAGGAGGGGAGGGTCAATGTGGTGGGTTTGCCCAATACAGACACCACGTCTTGCATGGCGCGGGTGGTTTGGGCCAGGGCATCCGCCAACTCAAACGTGCCGGTGACTGCACCCACGCAGGCCACGCCTTTGCGGCCCGTGCGCGGCACCACGAAGGCGGCCACAGATTCGTCCCACACCGGGCGTCCACCATCGTGGCAGAACAAATGCACTGTGGGTGAAAGACCGCCCGAGCTGAGCACAGCGTCGCAGGCCAGTGTGGTGCCTGGACCGGCGGCTTCGTCGCGCTCGGCATGCAGAGGCAGCAAGCGCACGCTGCTAACCTCGCCGCGCCCATGGGCCTCGGCAATGCCGTAGCCGGCCATCACGGTGTAGCGGTTGCTGCGGGCCTTGGCGCCGTGGCGTACATCGGCCACCGTGACGTTGGCGCCCGCACTGGCCAGCAATTCGGCTGCGTCATGGACTAGATCACTGGTGCCGCACAGCACGATGTTTTTGCCCACCAGCACGCCGTAGCGTTGCAAGAAGGTGTGGCCGGCGGAGACGGTCATCACACCGGGCAGGTCGTTGTTGCCGAACACCAGCGGGCGTTCGATGGCGCCCGTGGCCAACACCACGTGGTGGGCGCGGATCTTGTGCAGCCGGTGGCGGGGCATGTCGGCATTGCGCTGCGTGGGGGCCAGGTGGTCTTGCACCAGTTCCACGGCTTGCACCAGGTTTTGCTCGTACATGCCGAAAGCGGTGGTGCGGGTCAGCACCGTGACGTGTGGCATGTCTTGCAACGCCGTGTGCACCGCGCGGATATATGCCTCGCTGTTGCGCCCGTCGATCTGTGCTGTGGTGTCGGACAGCAGCCAGCCACCCAATTCGTTTTGCTCATCCAGCAACAGGGTCTTGAGTCCGGCCTGACCGGTTTGCAACGCGGCGAGCAGGCCGCAGGCACCGCCGCCGACGACCAACACATCGACGTGGTGGTGCAGGTGGTCGTAACGCTCGGGATCGGCCTCGGTGGGGGCGCTGCCAAAACCGGCGAACTTGCGGATCACGGTTTCATACAGTGGCCAAAGCTTGCGGGGCCACTTGAAGGTCTTGCTGTAAAAGCCGGCAGGCATGAAGCGCGAGCCCTGGCCCAGCACGGATTTCAAGTCGAAGTCCAGCGAGGGCCAGCCTGACGTGGGGTTGGCGACCAGCCCGTCGTACAGCTCGGCCTGGGTGGCCTTGATGTTGGGCACGGTGAGTGCGCCGGTGCCCAGTTGTACCAGGGCGTTGGGCTCTTCGGCACCGGCGCCGATGATGCCGCGGGGCCTGCCGTACTTGAAGCTGCGGGCCATGCGGCGCACGCCGTTGGCGAGCAGGGCGGAGGCCAGCGTATCGCCGGGGTGGCCGGTGTAGTCGCGGCCGTTGAAGCTGAAGCGAATGGTCTGCGCGGTGTCGATGCGCGTGCCAGCCAGGGAGACGCGGGTGCCGCTCATGCCTTCACCTCGCGGTCCAGGTCGGCCAGGTACATGGGCTTGGCCTCGGCCAGGGTCCAGGTGCCGGCAATTTCGTAGGTGGCGGTGTTGCGCTTGACGGCCAGCACTTTGCGGCAGGCGGCGGTGTGCTGCCACTGTTCCCAGAACCAGCCTTTGGGGTTTTTGCGGAAGAACACGTAGTCACCCCAGGTGGCGTCGTCCACCGCTTCGGGTTGGGCGGGGCGCGGGATATAGGCTTCACCGGCGTAGCTGAACTCTTCTTCGTCCCGCAATTCGCCGCAGTGGGGGCAATGCATTAGAAACATGGTGGTCCTGAGGATTAGTGGGCAACACCGGCAGCGCCGTGTTCGTCAATGAGGTGACCGGTGTGGAAGCGGTCGACGGAGAAGGCCTTGGAGAGCGCATTGGCCTCGCCCTGGGCCAGCATGTCGGCGAACACATGGCCGGAGCCGGGTGTGGCCTTGAAGCCGCCGGTGCCCCAGCCGCAGTTGAAGAACAGGCCTTGCACCGCGGTGGTGGAAATAATCGGGCAGGCGTCGGGCGTGACGTCCACAATGCCGCCCCACTGCCGGTTCATGCGCACGCGGGAGAACTGCGGGAACATTTCAATGATGGCCGCCGCCGTGTGCTCGATGACGTGCGGGCTGCCGCGCTGGCCGTAGCCCAGGTAGCTGTCGATGCCAGCACCGATGACCAACTCACCCTTGTCGGACTGGCTCAGGTAGCCGTGTACGGCGTTGGACATGATGACGGTGTCAATCACGCGCTGCATGGACTCGGACACAAAGGCTTGCAGCGGATGACTTTCCAGCGGCATGCGCAGCCCGGCCATCTTGGCCAGCACCGAGGAGTGGCCGGCGGCCACGCAACCCACACGGCCGGCTTTCACATAACCCAGGTTGGTTTGCAGACCGCGGATTTGGCCGGCCTCGATGTCCATGCCGCTGACTTCGCAGCCTTCGATCAGGTCTACCCCCAGGCGGCTGGCGGCGCGGGCAAAGCCGCGGGCCACGGCATCGTGGTGGGCCACGCCGGCGCGGGGCTGCCAGCTGGCACCCAGCACGGGGTAGCGGCGGCTGGCGCTGCAATCGAGCTGAGGAATTTTCTCCTGCACTTCTTTGGCATTGAGCACATGGGCGTCAATGCCCTGCAGGGCGTTGGCGTTCACGCGGCGCTCGATGTCGCGCATGTCCTGCAGGGTGTGGCCCAGGTTGAACACGCCGCGCTGGCTGAACATGACGTTGAAGTTCAGGTCTTCGGTCAGTCCCTCCCACAGCTTCAGCGAATGCTCGTAGATGGCGGCAGATTCGTCCCACAGGTAGTTGGAGCGCACGATGGTGGTGTTGCGGGCCGTGTTGCCGCCGCCCAGATAGCCTTTTTCCAGCACGGCGATCTTGCCAATGCCGGGGTGGTTTTTGGCGAGGTAGTAGGCCGTGGCCAGGCCGTGCCCGCCGCCGCCTACGATGACCACGTCATACGACGGCTTCAGGGCCACCCGTTCCCAAGCGGGTTCCCAGGTGGTGTGGTTTTTGAAACCGTGCTTGAGCAGGCTCCAGAGGGAGTAGTGTTGGCCGCGCATGAAGTTTGTGGTGGTCCAGGGAAACTGTCTTGGCGCTATTGTTTTTCTTCCGCGGTAGGCGACCTTGCGCCCGGAGGACGAAGTTTTGTCCAAATCCGACATCGCACTTTTGTCGTGCGTGCGTCCAAAATGGCGCATTGCGGCAGTGCACCATCGTGGTATTTTTTGGAGGAGGGGCTGCGCCTATGCCTGCATACTCTCTGCCATGAACTTGAACGAATCCGACATGAAAGTACAGGAACCACGGCTCTGGAGCAGCGACGGCTGGACGGCCCGCGTGGTGAAAAACGAAGACGACGACGGCTGGGCGGTGGCGATGACGCCGGATGGAGCTTCCGAGCCCGCACTGGTGGGGCCGTGGACCATGGGGCGCGACAAAAAGAACCCCAAGCCGCTGGACCAGAGCGCCTTTTTGACGCTGGTGAAAACCGCCCGTGAATTTGTGCGCCGCAGCGAACAGCAGCTGCATGCCGCGCTGCATCAGAGTATTGCGGTGACGGTGGGCACGGCCCGCGTGACGGTGTGCCTGGACATCACGCCCGATGAAGACAATCCCTCGGCCACGTTGAGCGCCAGGGACGAGGGTGATGACCTGTTGGCCCAGGTGCGTGTGCCGCCCTCGTTCAAGCTCAGCCGCAGCAGTGCCGTGGCATGGGCGGAGGGTGGTTTTGTGAAGCCGCGCTAGGTCCCTGCGCGGCTAGTGGCGGGTGTGGGTGGCCTCGGCCGGTGTTTCCGTGTGCATGACGCACTGCCAACGCTTGCCTTTCTGGATCCAGGTCGACGAATCATGCATTTCCTGGGTCAGCGGCTCGCCCAGGCCTGGGGCGACGATTTCCTGCTTCACCCCGTAGGTCACGATGGCGGTGGTGTCATCGGGAAAGACCACCTCCACATCGCTCAGTTGGAATGAGGCGACGGTCATGGAGGCCTTGTTGGCCATCCTGCGATAGCCTGCATGGTCAAATTTGAAGGCGCCCTGGGCGCTGACCATAAGGGCGGGCTCGTTCAGCAGTGCCACGGCGGTGTCGGTGTCCTGGTCCACCATGGACTGCCAGAACTTGGTTTCCAGGTCGATGAGGGTTTGGCTGGATGTAGGCATGTTGCGCTCCTTTCGGGATAAGAAGCTCATCCTCCGCCCAAACCGGGCCGCCATCCATAGGCCTAGATGGGGTTTGTCCGTAGGACTTGGCCTACACGGCAGGTGCGGCAGCCGTCAGCGCATGCCCGGCCTGCACATCGGCGTGGTACGAGCTACGGACCATGGCGCCCACCGCCGCATGCTTGAAGCCCATTTTGTAGGCCTCGGCTTCGAACATCTTGAAGGTGTCGGGGTGCACATAGCGGCGCACCGGCAGGTGGCTGGTGCTGGGGGCGAGGTACTGGCCGATGGTCAGCATCTCGATGTTGTGGGCACGCATGTCGCGCATCGTTTCCAGAATCTCTTCGTCCGTCTCGCCCAGTCCGACCATCAGGCCGCTCTTGGTCGGCACATCGGGGAACAGGGCCTTGAACTTCTTGAGCAGGTTCAGGCTGAACTGGTAGTCCGAACCCGGGCGCGCTTCCTTGTAGAGGCGGGGGATGGTTTCCAGGTTGTGGTTCATCACGTCGGGCGGCGCGGCCTTCAGGATTTCGAGTGCGCGGTCGTCGCGGCCACGGAAGTCGGGCACCAGCACCTCGATCTGGGTCTTGGGGGACAGTTCGCGTGTCTTGCGAATGCATTCCACAAAGTGGCCGGCTCCGCCGTCGCGCAGGTCGTCGCGGTCCACACTGGTGATCACCACATAGTTGAGCTTGAGCTGGGCAATGGTCTTGGCCAGGTTGTCGGGCTCGTTCACGTCCAGCGGGTCGGGTCGGCCGTGGCCTACGTCGCAGAAGGGGCAACGGCGCGTGCACTTGTCGCCCATGATCATGAAGGTGGCCGTGCCTTTGCCAAAGCATTCGCCGATGTTGGGGCAGCTGGCTTCTTCGCACACCGTCACCAGCTTGTTGGCGCGCAGCACGTCCTTGATTTCGTAGAAGCGCGTGCTGGGACTGCCTGCCTTGACGCGGATCCAGTCGGGCTTCTTGAGCACTTCGCCCTGCACCACCTTGACCGGAATGCGTGACAGCTTGGCCGCGGCCTTTTGCTTGTCGGTGGCCTTGTAGGCGTCCAGCGACTGCACCTCACGCACGGTGGCGTTGGTGGGGGTCTGGATGGTGGTGTCTTCGCTATGGCTCATAGGGCGGGGCGCGGTCAGGGCGCGAGGTAGGTTGCGAGCTTGTGGCCCAACACGTCGGCGGCATCAGTCCAGCCGACAGAGACCCCGATTGTAGAAAGATCCACAGTTTGCAGCCGGGCGTAGCCGCAGGGGTTGATACGCGAGAAGGGTTCCAGGTCCATCGCCACATTGAGTGCCACGCCGTGGTAGGTGCAGTTGCGGCTGACCTTGATGCCCAGCGCGGCAATCTTGCCCAGCCCGGTGAAGTCGGGGGCGGCGTTGCTGGCGGCACCGTTTTGGGGCCGCTGCGCTAGTGGCGCATGGCCCGTGGGGTCGTCCAGCCGCACGTAGATGCCGGGGGCGCCCGCCACGCGGTGGCCGGTTACGCCAAAGTGCGCCAGTGTCTTGATGACCGCTTCTTCGATGCGATAGACGTATTCCTTGACGAAGTAGCCCGCGCGCTTGAGGTCGATGAGCGGGTAGCCCACCACCTGGCCGGGTCCATGGTAGGTCACCTGGCCGCCGCGGTTGGTCTGCACCACGGGAATGTCCGCTGGGTTAAAGATGTGTTCCGGTTTGCCCGCCAAGCCCTGGGTGAAGACCGGTGGGTGCTCACAAATCCATAGCTGGTCGCGCACTGTGGACGCGGGCCCGACGGCTCTTTCGTTGGTGAACGCCTGCATCGCCGCGTAGGTGGGCAGGTAGTCCTGCCGCCCGAGCTGCGAGATATCGATGGTCACGGGTCAGAGCACCACTTTGACCATGGGGTGGGTGCTGAGCGTGCGGTACAACTCGTCAAGCTGTTCGCGGCTGGTGGCGGTGATGGTGATGGTCACGCCCAGGTAGTTGCCGCCCTTGCTTTCGCGCAGCTCGATGGTGGAGGCGTCAAACGCGGGGTCAAATTGCTTGGCAATGACCGAGATGGCGTGCACCAGTCCATCCACCTTGTGGCCCATGACCTTGATGGGGAATTGCGACGGGTATTCGATCAGCGATTCGGCGCGGGGATTGCCTTCGGCGCCGGGGGGCGGGGTGGGGGTGCTCATGAGGTAATTATCGCTGGGGGTTGTCCCTGTGTCGCCAGGGGGCAAGGAACGGAAAGCGGGAAGTTCTAGGCAGGGACGGGTTTCTACGTATAATCGTAGGCTGTGCATTGAACAGTGGCTGTAACCTGGGCGTAATTCTCGATGTCGACAATCACGCCTTTGGTATCCCAGCCCACTGACGCAGAGAACCCAAATGGGGTCTTTGACGCAGAGTTCAAGCCCCTGACGGCCGAAGAGGCCGCCCAGTGGCGCAGCACCCATCCCACAATGTCCCCCTGGTGGGTCATTGTGTGCCAAGCGGTAGTCGGTTTGCTGATTTGTGCAGTGGCCGGCTGGGGATGGGGTCCCTCGGTAGGTTGGTCCGCAGGTTACGGAGCCTTGTCGGTCGTGTTCCCCGCAGCCTTGCTGGTTAGGGGCATGCAGCGCCAACGTGCCGTCATGCAGCCAGGTGCTGTCATGTTGGGATTTGTGGTTTGGGAGTCGGTGAAGGTCATTTTGACGATCGCAATGCTGTTTGCGGCGCCCAAAGTGGTTTCATCGCTCAGTTGGCTGGCCCTGGTGGCTGGCTTCGTGTTGACGATGAAGGTGTATTGGGTGGCCGCGTGGCTGTATCCCAAGCGCCGGAATCTCAATGTTTCGAATTGATATTTGGTGACATATGGCTGCTGAACACGCTGGAACACATGCCCCGTCTGCTGGAGAGTACATCCAGCACCATCTGCATCATTTGCAGAAAAACTTCAATTTTGAAAACGTCGAGCAGCACAGCATCGTCGACTTCAGTTTGTTCAACTTTGACTCGCTGGTGTTCTCGCTGTTGCTCGGCGCGATCGGTTGTTTCGTGCTCTGGAATGCCGCACGCAAGGCCACGTCTGGCGTGCCAGGACGTTTCCAGGCGGCGGTTGAGATCCTCACCGAAATGGTGGACAACCAGGCCAAGGGCGTGATCCACAACGCCAAGAGCCGCAAGGTCATTGGCCCCTTGGCGCTGACCGTGTTTGTCTGGATTTTCCTGATGAACGCCATGGACATGCTGCCCGTGGACCTGATTCCCTCGGTCTGGCACAGTGCTGGCCCGGCATTGGGTTTCAAGGATTACATGCGCGTGGTTCCTACCGCCGACCTGTCCACCACCTTGGGCCTGTCTTGCTCGGTTCTGCTGATCTGCGTGTTCTACAACATCAAGATCAAGGGCCTGGGCGGCTGGGCGCACGAATTGATTGCTGCACCGTTTGGTGACCACTGGGCGTTGTACCCCGTGAACTTCCTGATGCAGATGATTGAGTACCTTGCCAAGACCGTGTCCCACGGCATGCGGTTGTTTGGCAACATGTTTGCAGGTGAGCTGGTGTTCATGCTGATTGCCCTGATGGGTGGCGGCTGGGCGTTGTCAGCAACAGGTGTTGGCTTGGCCATCGGTCACGTCATTGCCGGAACCGTGTGGACCCTGTTCCACATTCTGGTGATCACTTTGCAAGCCTTCATCTTTATGATGTTGACGCTGATCTACACCGGTCAAGCGCACGACGCACATTGATGTAACTGTTTCGTTTTTTCTGTTTTCGTTTTTCTTTTTCCACTAACTTTTAGGAGCTTCTCATGGAAAACATTCTCGGCCTCGTGGCATTGGCTTGCGGCATCATCGTTGGTCTGGGCGCAATCGGCGCTTCCATCGGCATCGCGCTGATGGGTGGCAAGTTCCTCGAATCTTCTGCACGTCAACCCGAGCTGATGAACGAACTGCAAACCAAGATGTTCATCTTGGCTGGTCTGATTGACGCTGCGTTCCTGATCGGTGTTGCTATCGCTCTGCTGTTCGCATTCGCCAACCCCTTCGTCCTGCGCTAAAAAACGGCCCTTCACGTTAGAGAAGGAATCAAACCGTGAACATCAACGCAACCCTGTTCCTGCAGGCTATCGTTTTTGCGATCCTGGTGTGGTTCACGATGAAATTCGTGTGGCCCCCGATCACGAAAGCGCTGGACGAGCGGGCACAGAAAATCGCCGACGGCCTTGCCGCCGCCGACAAGGCCAAGGCCGAACTAGCATCCGCCAACAAGCGCGTGGAAGCCGAATTGGCCAGCTCTCGCAATGAAACTGCAGGTCTCTTGGCTGACGCCGAGCGCCGTGCACAGACCATTGTGGAAGACGCCAAGACCCGTGCCACCGACGAAGGCAACCGCATCATTGCGGCTGCCAAGGCAGAAGCCGAGCAGCAGTCCGTGAAAGCCCGTGAGGCTTTGCGCGAACAGGTCGCCGCCCTCGCTGTCAAAGGCGCTGAGCAAATCCTGCGCAAGGAAGTCAATGCCGGTGTGCATGCCGACTTGCTGTCTCGTCTGAAGACTGAGCTGTAAGGGAAGACCATGGCTGAACTTGCCACCATCGCTAGGCCCTATGCCGAAGCCCTGTTCCAGGCCGCGAAAGCGGACTTGAGCGGTGCAGCCGTGTGGCTGGACGAGCTGGCTGCGATTGCCCAAAACGGCCAATTGCAGCAGTTCGCCAGCAACCCCAAAACCACCAACGCGCAGGTCTACGACCTGATCGCCGGCGTGGTCAAGGCTGCACTGTCGGAGCAAGGCAAGAACTTCCTGCGCACCGTGATCGACAACGGCCGCCTGGAAGCCCTGCCTGAAATTGCAGCCCAGTTCCGCGCGCTGAAGAATGCGCAAAGTGGACTTTCCGATGCTGTGGTGTACAGCGCCTTTCCGATCGATGCGCAAGCGTTGACGGATGTGGCTGCTTCGCTCGAAAAGCGTTTTGGCCGCAAGCTCAATGTGTCCGTTGCGCTCGACGCCGATCTGATCGGCGGTATTCGCGTGGTGGTGGGTGACGAAGTTCTTGACACCTCCGTCAAGGCCCGTCTGGAACAAATGAAAGCGGCTTTGACAGCCTGAGGCGCAAGCCGCCTGCTGTGAAGCCCAACTAAAGAAAGAAGGAAAGAGTCATGCAACTCAATCCCGCAGAAATTTCTGAATTGATCAAGAGCCGCATTGACGGCCTGTCCGCCAGCGCTGACATCCGCAACCAAGGCACTGTGGTGTCGGTGACGGACGGTATCTGCCGCATCCACGGTCTGTCTGACGTGATGCAAGGCGAAATGCTGGAATTCCCCGCAGGTAGCGACGGTCTACCCACTTACGGTCTGGCTCTGAACCTCGAGCGCGACTCGGTGGGTTCTGTGATCTTGGGTGAGTACGAGCACATCTCCGAAGGCGACACGGTCAAATGCACCGGCCGCATTCTGGAAGTGCCCGTGGGCCCCGAGCTCAAAGGCCGCGTGGTCAATGCCCTGGGTCAGCCTATCGACGGCAAAGGCCCCATCAACGCCAAGATGACCGACGTGATTGAAAAGGTGGCACCTGGTGTGATCGCCCGTAAATCCGTGGATCAGCCCATGCAGACCGGCCTGAAGTCCATCGACTCCATGGTTCCCGTCGGCCGCGGCCAGCGCGAATTGATCATTGGCGACCGCCAGACCGGCAAGACCGCCGTGGCCATCGACGCCATCATCAACCAGAAGGGTCAGAACATGACCTGCGTCTACGTTGCGATCGGCCAAAAGGCTTCTTCGATCAAGAACGTGGTGCGCGCGTTGGAACAAGCTGGCGCCATGGAGTACACCATTGTGGTGGCTGCCTCCGCCTCTGAATCTGCTGCCATGCAGTACGTGTCTGCGTACTCCGGTTGCACTATGGGCGAATACTTCCGTGACCGCGGCGAAGACGCATTGATTGTTTATGACGATCTGTCCAAGCAAGCCGTGGCCTACCGCCAGGTTTCCCTGTTGTTGCGCCGCCCACCAGGCCGCGAAGCCTACCCCGGCGATGTGTTCTATCTCCACAGCCGTCTGTTGGAACGCGCAGCCCGCGTGAACGCCGAGTACGTGGAAGCTTTCACCAAGGGCGCCGTGAAGGGTAAGACCGGTTCTTTGACCGCTCTGCCTATCATCGAAACCCAAGCTGGTGACGTGTCCGCTTTCGTTCCTACCAACGTGATCTCGATCACCGACGGCCAGATCTTCCTGGAAACCTCGTTGTTCAACGCTGGCGTTCGCCCCGCGATCAACGCCGGTATCTCGGTGTCCCGCGTGGGTTCTGCTGCGCAGACCAAAGTGGTCAAGGGCCAATCCGGCGGTATCCGTAACGACTTGGCCCAGTACCGTGAACTGGCTGCGTTCGCGCAGTTCGCTTCCGATCTGGACGAAGCCACCCGCAAGCAGCTGGACCGCGGTGCCCGCGTGACTGAACTGCTCAAGCAAAAGCAATACAGCCCCCAGTCCATCAGCATCATGAGCGCTTCGCTGTTCGCAGTGAACAAGGGCTTCATGGACGACGTGGAAGTCAAGAAGATCCTGGCTTTCGAGCACGGTCTTCATGCCTACCTCAAGGACAAGCACGCAGCCCTGTTGGCCAAGGTGGAAGACACCAAGGCACTGGACAAGGATGCCGAGGCTGAATTGACTGCTGCTGTGGCCGCGTTCAAGAAAACCTTTGCTTGATTTCCACCTGATCACAAGGAGCCATTGATGGCAGCAGGTAAGGAACTACGCACCAAGATCAAATCGGTGGAAAACACCAAGAAGATCACCAAGGCCATGGAAATGATCTCGGTCTCCAAGATGCGCAAGGCGCAGGAGCGTATGCGCGCTGCCCGGCCTTACAGCACGAAGATCCGGGACATTGCGACCAATCTAGGGCAGGCCAACCCCGAGTACGTGCACAGCTTCATGAAGACCAACGACGCGAAAGCGGTGGGTCTGATTGTGGTGACCACGGACAAGGGCCTGTGTGGTGGTCTCAATACCAACCTGCTGCGCCAGGTCACCGGCAAGCTGCGTGATACGCAGGCTGCCGGCAAGACCGCACAGGCGGTTGCCATTGGCAGCAAGGGTCTGGGCTTCTTGAACCGTGTGGGCGCGCAAGTCGTGTCCCACGTGACCCATCTGGGCGATCGTCCTCACCTGGACAAGCTCATTGGGCCCGTCAAGGTGCTGATCGACGCGTATGTGGCCGGTGAAGTTAGCGCGGTATACGTCTGCTACAACAAGTTTGTCAGCACCATGAAACAGGATCCGGTGGTGGAGCAACTGCTGCCACTGTCTGCGGACCAGATGGCTGCGGACAGCAAGGCCGAAGGCAGACACCACGCTTGGGATTACATCTACGAGCCGGACGCGCAAACCGTCATTGACGAGTTGCTCGTGCGTTATGTAGAGGCTCTGGTGTTCCAGGCGCTGGCCGAAAACATGGCGTCTGAGCACGCTGCACGCATGGTGGCCATGAAGGCCGCCACAGACAATGCCGGTAACGTCATTGCCGAGCTCAAGCTCGTTTACAACAAGACCCGTCAGGCTGCGATTACCAAAGAGCTGTCTGAAATCGTGTCCGGTGCAGCTGCCATCAGCGGCTAAGCGAATTCAAAATTATTGGAGCGAAAAATGCAAGCCCAAGGAAAAATTGTTCAATGTATCGGCGCTGTGGTGGACGTGGAGTTTCCACGTGACCGCATGCCCCGTGTGTACGACGCGCTCAAGATGGAAGGCTCACCGCTGACCCTCGAAGTGCAACAGCAGCTCGGCGACGGCGTGGTGCGTACCATTGCGCTGGGTTCGTCTGACGGCCTGCGTCGCGGTCTGGTGGTGTACAACACTGGCGCGCAAATCACGGTGCCCGTGGGCAAGGCCACTCTGGGCCGCATCATGGACGTGCTGGGTGCGCCCATCGACGAACGTGGTCCCGTGAGCCAGGAACACACTGCATCCATCCACCGCAAGGCCCCATCCTACGACGAACTGAGCCCTTCGCAAGAGCTGCTGGAAACCGGCATCAAGGTGATTGACTTGGTCTGCCCGTTCGCCAAGGGCGGCAAGGTGGGTCTGTTCGGTGGTGCCGGTGTGGGCAAGACCGTGAACATGATGGAACTCATCAACAACATCGCCAAGGCGCACAGCGGCTTGTCCGTGTTCGCTGGTGTGGGTGAGCGTACCCGTGAAGGGAACGACTTCTACCACGAGATGGCCGATTCCGGTGTGGTGAACCTCGAAGACCTGCCCGAGTCCAAAGTGGCCATGGTGTACGGTCAGATGAACGAACCTCCAGGCAACCGTCTGCGCGTGGCCCTGACCGGTCTGACCATTGCGGAATCCTTCCGTGATGAAGGCAAAGACGTGCTGTTCTTCGTGGACAACATCTACCGCTACACCTTGGCCGGTACCGAAGTGTCCGCGCTGCTGGGCCGTATGCCTTCCGCTGTGGGCTACCAGCCTACGCTGGCCGAAGAAATGGGCCGTTTGCAAGAGCGTATTACGTCGACTAAGGTCGGTTCCATCACGTCCATCCAGGCCGTGTACGTTCCTGCCGATGACTTGACCGATCCATCGCCCGCGACTACTTTTGCCCACTTGGACTCCACCGTGGTGCTGTCCCGTGACATCGCTTCGCTGGGTATCTACCCTGCGGTGGATCCACTGGACTCCACCAGCCGTCAGCTGGATCCGCTGGTGGTGGGTGAAGACCACTACAACACCGCCCGCGCGGTGCAGGGCACGCTGCAGCGCTACCGCGAACTGCGCGACATCATCGCCATCATGGGTATGGATGACTTGGCCCCAGAAGACAAACTGGCTGTGGCACGTGCCCGCAAGATCCAGCGTTTCCTGAGCCAGCCGTTCCACGTGGCTGAAGTGTTTACCGGCTCTCCCGGCAAGTACGTTCCTTTGTCTGAAACCATCCGTGGCTTCAAGATGATTGTGGGCGGCGAGTGCGATCACCTGCCTGAGCAAGCGTTCTACATGGTTGGCACCATCGACGAAGCCTTCGAAAAAGCCAAGAAGGTCTAAGACATGAACACCATCCACGTTGATGTGGTCAGTGCAGAAGAGTCCATCTTCTCCGGTGAAGCCGTCTTCGTGGCGCTTCCCGGTGAGGCTGGCGAGCTGGGCATCAAGCCCCGCCACACGCCCCTGATCACGCGCATCAAGCCTGGCTCGGTGCGCATTCAGAAAGCCGATGGCAGCGAAGAGTTTGTGTTCGTAGCCGGTGGCATTCTCGAAGTACAGCCCAACTGCGTGACCGTGTTGTCTGACACGGCCATCCGCGGCAAGGACCTGGATGAAGAGAAAGCCAACGCCGCCAAGGCCGCTGCCGAAGAGGCCCTGAAGAACGCCAAGAGCGAAATCGACATCGCGAAGATCCAGTCTGAAATCGCCATCATGGCGGCTGAGATTGCGGCTGCGCGCCGATTCCTGCACAAGAAGTAAGCGCCCTGCGCTTGCCCTCGCAAAACCGCCTTCGGGCGGTTTTGTCGTTTCAGGGCTTAAGACAGGGCAGGGGCGTCCGGCAGTTCGTTGGGGTTGTGCTGCCCGGGCAGCAGCGCGAAATGCTGGGTCAGCACGGCGCACACGGCGTCGATGGACTGGGCCAGGCCCTGCTCGTACTGGCCTGCGCGCAGTGCGGTGGCCAGCTGCTGCACCACGCCTTGCCATTGTTCGGCGGGCACCACACGGTCCACGCCCCGGTCGGCCACCAGTTCGATGGCGCGTTCGGCCAGGCACAGGTAAATCAGCACGCCGTTGTTGTGCTCGGTGTCCCACACCCGCAGGCGGCCGAACTGCGCCAGAGCGCGTTGGCGCAGCAGGGCGGCCGTGGTATCGGGCCGCAGCAGATAGCTGTTGGGCAAGCCCGCCTCCACGCAGATGCGAATTTCGCCCGAGTGCTGCTGCTCGCTGGCGGTGACGCGGGCTTGCAGGCGCTGCAGCGCATCGGCTGGCAGCACGCGGCCGGCGTCTTCCATCCAGCGGTGTTTGAAGAGGCGTTGCAGTCGTTCGATCATCACCAGCCCCCAGAGGCACCACCGCCTCCAAAATTGCCACCACCGCCCGAGCTGAAACCACCGCCGCCACTGGAACCGGAGCCCCAGCTGCCACGGCCACTGCTGCCACCGCCGCCCCAGGATCCACCGCCACGGTTGGCGCCGTTCAAGCTGCTCAACAATGTCAGCACTACGGCAACAAAGCCTGCCAGCACCGCGAGCACGATGCTGGAGGTCACCACCATGGCCACCGTACCGGCCACGCCGCCGATGACCAGAGATCCGAGCTTGTTGCCCAAAATCTTGCGGGCCATGCTGCCCCCAATCGCCACCGCGAAGAACAGAAACACTGCCAAGTCCATCCACTGGAATCCGGCCTGACCGCCACCCCCTCCGCCGCTACTGGTAGTGGCCGCTGGCGCGGGCAAGGCCTCGCCGCGTATCAACCCCATGATCTGCTCCAGCCCGGCATCGAGGCCGCCGGCAAAGTCGCCCTCTTTGAAGCGTGGCGCAATGGCCTGGTCGATCACACGCTTGGCCATCAGGTCGGGGATGGCGCCTTCCAGCGTCTTGGCCACTTCGATGCGCAGCTTGCGGTCGTTTTTGGCCACCAGCAGGATCAGGCCATCGCCAATGTCCTTGCGGCCGATCTTCCAGGCATTGCCCACGCGGTTGGCGTAGCTGGCAATATCCTCCGGCGCGGTGCTGGGCACCACCAGCACCACGACCTGTGCGCCGCTGCTGGCTTCAAAGGAAGTGAGCTTGGCGTCCAGCGCCTGTTGCTGTGCCGCGCTCAGCGTGGCCGTGGTGTCGATCACATGGCTGCTGAGCGCCGGCACCGGCTGCACCTCCTGCGCCCACAGGGCAGGCGCGCAGACCAGCAGGGCCAACACCGCCACCCAGCGTCGCAACACCGACCATCCGCCCAGGCGTTGTTGCATGCGGGCTTACTTCTTGTTGAAGTCCACCACCGGCGGCGTGCTGATGGTGGCTTCGTTTTGTACCGCAAAGACGGGCTTGGCCTGGTAACTGAAGACCATGGCCGTCAGGTTGCTGGGGAAGCTGCGCGCCAGCACGTTGTACTCCTGTACCGCCTGGATGTAGCGGTTGCGTGCCACGGTGATGCGGTTCTCGGTGCCTTCCAGCTGCACGCGCAGGTCGCTAAAGCCCTGGTTGGCCTTCAGGTTGGGGTACTGCTCGCTCACCACCATCAGACGGCTCAGCGCGCCGCCCAGCTCGCCCTGTGCGGCCTGGAATTTGGCCATAGCCTCGGGGTTGTTCAGCGTCTCGGGCGTCACCTGGATGGAGGTGGCCTTGGCACGTGCTTCCACCACCTTGGTCAGCGTGTCCTGCTCAAAGGCCGCTTCGCCTTTGACGGTGGCCACAATGTTGGGCACCAGGTCGGCCCGGCGTTGGTATTGGTTCAGCACCTCGCTCCATGCGGACTTGGTCTGCTCGTCCAGCCGCTGAAAGTCGTTGTAGCCACAGCCGCTTAGTAGCGCGGCTGCCGCACCTGCCACCAACCACGCCCAGCCCCGAAAAGAAGACAACCGCATGTGAACCTCCTGCTAATGCAACAACACGTACTATAGAGCGCTCTCTAAAGCCCCTCCCTCTCCTGCCGCACCATGAACCCACTTGATGTTCTGCACGCCGCCCAGCGCGGCCCTACGCCCCCTGCCGCCTTGCCGGTAGCGCTGATGGCCGGTGCCGCAGGCACGCTGGGCACCGAGGTGCTGCGGCGTCTGGCGGGTAGCCACCATTACCGCCAACTGCGGGTGTTGTCGCAAGAGGACATCACCCCCGCGCTGGACCGGGTGCAGATGGTGACCGTGGTATCCGACGATCCCAGCGCGTGGCCGCTGCAGCCCGCATCGGTGGGCGTGATCGTGTTTGATGCGCCCAGCCTGTACAACGATCGCGAGCGCGCGCTGTGGACCCCGCAACCTGCGCAGCTGCCAGCATTGGCCGCCTGGATGTTGCGCTGCGGTGTGCATACCCTGGCCGTGGTGGTGCCGCATGACCAGGGTCGGCTGCCGCAGGCCCTGAAAGCAGGGCTGGCAAATCTGGACGAACATGCGGTCGCCACCATGGGCTTTGAACGCCTGCTGTTGGTGCGGCCCGCCGCCGCGCCCCAGTCGCCACTGCACGCCAATGTGCTGGAGTGGTTGGCGCACCGCATGCTCTCCATCTTTGCCTATATGGTGCCCAGCAACGAGATGCCGCCCCGCGCCGCTGACCTGGCTGCGCTGGTGGATGTGGCCCTGCGCGAGATGCCACCCGGTGTGCACATTGCGCCCCCCGAGCTGGCGCGCCGTACCAGCGAGGCCACGGTGCAAGACGTGGTCCGTGCCTGGTTGGCCACCTGAGTTGGGGGAGAATCGCCCCATGCCCCGACACAAAGCCAAACTCCACGCCGCCATGGGCGGAACCCCGGATGACGTGGAAGCCGCGTTCTACGAAGCCCTGCAAGCAGGCGACATCGAAAAGCTCATGGCCTGCTGGGCCGACGAAGACGACATTGTGTGCATCCACCCTGGTGGTCCGCGCATCATCGGCGCTGGCGCCATACGCGCAGCGTTTGACGCGCTGTTTGCCCACGGTGGCGCCATCCATGTGCAGGCCGAGCACATCCGCCGCGTCGACTCCATGGCCAGCGCGGTGCACCACGTGCTGGAAAAGGTGGAGGTGATGACCGCTGACGGCCCGGCCCAGGCCCATGTGCTGGCCACCAACGTCTACCACAAGACCCCGCAGGGCTGGCGCCTGGTGGTGCACCATGCCAGCCCGGGCACCCCCGGCGATGTGACCGAGACCCAGCACCCGCCCCAGGTACTGCATTGAGATAGAAAAAGGCCTCTAGCCCCTATGGAATATGCGCAAGCAGCTATGAATTATGTAGCGCCACGCTGGTTACCCGGCGGCAACCTGCAAACCATCTGGCCCGCGCTGTACTCGCGCCGGGTGTTCGGGCCTCGTCTGGATTACCGCCGTGAACGCTGGGCCGCGCCCGATGGCGACTTTGTGGATGTGGACTGGATGGAGGACTTATCCCCAGTACCCGCAGTGGGCGTAAAAGTCGATCGTCCCTTGCTGGTGCTGTTCCACGGCCTAGAGGGCAGCTCGCGTAGCCACTACGCCGAGGCCTTCGCCGACTTCGCGCGGGAGCGCGGGTTTGCCTACGCGGTGCCGCACTTTCGCGGCTGCAGCGACGAACTGAACCACGCACCGCGCGCCTACCACTCAGGCGACTATGAAGAAATTGGCTGGATACTGGCCAGGTTTCGCGCACAGCACCACGGCCCCCTCATCGCCGTGGGCGTGTCGCTGGGTGGCAATGCGCTACTGCGCTGGGCGCAGGAGATGGGCGACAGCGCGGCCCAGGTGGCCAGCGGCGTGGCGGCGGTGTGCTCACCGATCGACCTGGCGGCCGGCGGCTACGCCATTGGCCGCGGCTTCAACCGGCTGGTCTACACCCGCATGTTTCTCAACACCATGGTGCCCAAGGCGCTGCGCAAGCTGGAGCAGCACCCCGGCCTGTTCGACGGCCAGGCGCTAAAGGCGGCCCGCGACCTGTACGAGTTCGACAACGTGTTCACCGCGCCGCTGCACGGCTTCAAGAGCACCGAAGACTACTGGGGCCGGGCGTCGGCCAAGCCGCACTTGCACCGCATCCGCATTCCCGCGCTGGTGATCAATGCGCGCAACGACCCCTTTGTGCCCGCTTGGTGCCTGCCTTCGCAGGCCGACGTGGGCGCGCATGTGACCCTGTGGCAGCCCGCGCACGGTGGCCATGTGGGCTTTCCGCACGGGCGTATTCCCGGCCATGTGCGCACCATGCCCGACGCCGTCGGCGGCTGGTTGGCACAGCAGCTGTCCTAGGGTCCTTGGCGTGGACGACATCGTCAAACAAGCCATGGCCAAGTGGCCCAACGTGCCGCACTGCTACGGCTGGCTGGGGCTGGACGCGCGCGGTAACTGGTACATGCGCGACGACGGAGCTCAGGCCTCGGGCGCCTTCAGCAGTGGCCGCCCCGGCGCCAAGGGCAGCTTGCTGCAGCACGAGAAGCTGATCGACTTCATCCAACGCAACTACGCAGCCGATACGGCGGGCCAATGGTTTTTTCAGAACGGGCCGCAGCGCGTCTATGTGGAGCTGGAAGCCACGCCCTGGGTGTGGCGCGTGGCGGATAGTCTGGAGGTGGCGGCCCACTCGGGCGCGCCCGTGCAGGTGCTGGGCGCGCTGCTGGACGAGCATGGCTGGCTGTACCTGCGCACCGCACTGGGCCTAGGCTTGGTGCATACGCAGGACATGGAGAACGCGGCCCGCGCACTGGAGACCGGGCTGTGGGCGCTGGAGGACGTGGCTAGGGTGGATTTGC
The DNA here is from genome assembly GCF_031457975.1 of Rhodoferax saidenbachensis. Taxonomy (GTDB): domain Bacteria; phylum Pseudomonadota; class Gammaproteobacteria; order Burkholderiales; family Burkholderiaceae_C; genus Allorhodoferax; species Allorhodoferax saidenbachensis_A. The sequence continues at coordinate 110,296 of NZ_JAVDXO010000004.1, read as the reverse complement.
CGGGCCGCTTTGGTTACGTCACCAGTCCGACTGCCCAGCACGCAGGCCACTAAGTGCTATATTTTTCATAGCTGCTGGCGCATATTCCACGGGGGCCAGGGACTTGAAAGACCATAAAAAAGCCGACCACAGGGTCGGCTTTGTGTTGCAAGGCCTGCAGGCCTATCGCATGTACTTACTTGGCAGCTTCGGGCGCGGCAGGCTTCTTGGGCTCGTCGAACTTGGCGCCACCGGCGTTGGCCATGTAGACCACAGCGCGTGCTACTTCGAGGTTGTCAAAGTCGCCACCGCCCTGTGCGCCCATGGCGCCCTTGCCCTTGAGGGCGGAGTTCAGCAGGGCTTCAAAGCCAGTTTTGATGCGAGGACCCCAGGCCGCAGCATCGCCAAACTTGGGCGAGCCAGCGGCGCCCGTGGCATGGCAGGCGGAGCATTGGGCCTTGAAGACTTGTTCGCCGGTCTTCATTTCACGGTTGGCATCGCGAATTTCGACCATGCCGACTTTTTGGATACGCTCAGCGGTGGACTTTTCCACGCTCACGGTGCCCGCCGCGGGTTTGTAGTCGGACGTGACGTAGGACACTAGACCGATGATCACGAAAATGGGAATCACGAACGAGAAAAATGCCGCCAACAGCAGTTGCTTGGGGGTCTTGATGGGGCCGGTGTGGGCCTCATCGTGCGCGGTGGCGTGGCTGTTGTCGCTCATGGGTGTCCTCAAAAATAGCGGGTGCTTTGAAACAGCTCGGGATTATAGCGGGGGGCCTCTGTGAAAACACCTACAATGCGCCTTCTTCTGGACGCGGCTGTAGCTCAGTGGATAGAGTATTGGCCTCCGAAGCCAAGGGTCGTGGGTTCGATCCCCGCCAGCCGCACCATCCCATCAAGGAACCCCGTAACCATGTGTCCCTGGAACCATAACCGTGCCGCTTCGGCACGGTTATGCGTCTTTTGTGAGGTGGAACGCTTATGCTTCCCTCGGTTTTGCCCAGGTTTTGGGAGCATTGCCCGAACATTGGGAGCCACTCCAAGCGGCATTTCCCCATCGAAATCAAGTGCTTAGACGCGATCCGCATGGTGCCGGGAGCCACCCTGAGTCTTGCTAAAGCAACGGCTGTCGCGGAACGGTTATGGGGGTACGTGGCACGCTTATGCTTCCCACCTCAAAGGCCTCGCCCGTCGCCTTGACGATCCGTTCAGCTGCATCCACGAGCCGCACGAAGTAGCTCTCTGCCGTATGTCTGCGTCAGGGGGAATCGTAAGGTCGTTCAGCTTCACGGGAAGGCCCTTTTCCCGAAGTCATGGGTGGCCTCAGGTATGCAACCCGAATTGCTCAAGCTAGAGCCAAACTTTTCATCAGAGTTATGGCAAAGAACTCAGGGCAATGAAGCGGCTCAGTAGAGTGACGTGACGTTAGCCCCGTCAATTCGGACGTTGTAGAATTTAACCCGCGTCGTGGCATGGTCGGCGCGCTGCCCATCCCTAGGGCCCTTTGGGCCGCAGCAAAGTGGAATCGACCATCTGTTTTCTTCCCTAGTAGCGCTCTTTGCGAGCACCAGGGATTGTGGATGGGCGTCTCTGGTGCACTTTTGCATAGAGGATAGAAAACCATGACCGACTCCGCACTGGTCGCGCTTCGACGCGACACCATACATCGTCAAGCCAAGCGTTTCTCAGAGAAACTTGGACTTCCCCAAACAACCGCCAAGAAAATTCTGGCTCGCGCACTCTATCGCTGCACGGGATGGGATGACCTGTATGCCCGCTTGGGCAGTCAGGCGCCTGAAAAACACATTGAGCTACTGACCGCACTCCCGCATTCGATAGAGGCACGAACGTACTTTTTCGAGATTCGCAATGTCTTGGTCAAGTCATTGAGCCAGCATGTCCTGATCAACAGAAATTTGGTTGGCCTGCACGACCTTGTCCAAGACATTTTCGCCCTCGGATCAGATCCCACGATCTTGGCAGACATACTGCCCATGATCGCTATTTCTGCCTGGCAGCCTTCTGGACTTGGGCCTGACCCTTGGGCAGTTCTCGAGGCCGAAGCCATGATCAATGGTATCGAGCTCCGATTGCTTGCGACACGTACGTACATGCCCAAGTACTACGACTTCCATTCGGACACGATTTGTCCAGAATATGCAGAGCCTTTTGATGGGAAGTTCAAGATCATTTGGACAGACCCTGACGCATGGCGACAGGCAGCACTGGACTATTTAAATGATGAGGATGCAGATGACATTCAACTCCCGCAAGTTGAGCTGACCCCAGCAATGGCACAGCATCAGGAGTGGTTTGAAGCCTCACTTGGTACTTGTGGAGGAATCAGTGGCGAGTATGGGCAGCATGGAGAGGATTTCATCCCACATCTCATTGAGAACAGGGGCTGCTACATCATCTTTGGATTTCCCAGTCGATTGCCCAGCTTGTCTGAAACTGCAAATCAAGACAAGGTTACTTTGCTACCAGGCGAGGACTCCATTCAACAAGTTGGACTGATTGGCGAAACACCCGTCTGCTTGGAGTGGATTGCCTTCAATCCCGCGACCCAGACGCACCCTGGAGAGAACTACGAGTACTTTGAATCACTGCGTAATAGTTTGTTCCGGAACGGACAACTGCATACGACATCGAATCAAGACGGGATTCCTGGCATCTTGTTTTTGCAGCCCGCCACCGACTTTGACATTCGCCATGCCTTGAAGGTTGAGTTTACGAGCGAGGGGGATGAAATTGCATTTGTCCTTCAGACCGACGACAGTCCATTAGTCTCTGCACTTCTTGAAAAAGTGGCTGCTCGGGACTTGATGGTGTTTGGTTCCAAAGAGAACCCGAGATATTTTTGCAAAATGCAACTGCCGCTTTCCCAAGAGCCTCCGACCCTGAGCGTGTCACTAAGGACCATCGGTGCTGAATTTTTTCACGCTGCCAATTTGGTGTTCGGTAAACATAGTGCCAAACGCGATGGTGGTTGGCAGTTTCTGATAGAGGTCTCCCCAAAACTGCTAACACTGCAGGATAAGCTAGGCAAGAAGGCGATGGAAACTGCAATCAACCATGGCTTGGTTCTGCGCTATCCCGTAGCATTCAAAAATGAACTGGAGAAACCACCTTCGCGGTGCGAACACTTTCCTCGACCATCCGAAGATATTGTCAAATTGATCGAGGCTCGGCCACGTGGGCCGTTCCGCTTTGGCTACACGCAGTACAAGCGCGATAACTTCTAGTCAAAACCTCAGGTACACGTCGAAGTTCGGCGTGTACCTATATCGAGGGGCATTAGAACGAAGGCTAAGTTCAAGAAAAACAACGCGCCGGTCTGCTACTGCCAGATATCCGATATCGCATATTCAAAATTTGTGCGACTTGTACACGCAGAAGTTGCGCGAAAAATTTAGTGCTCGTATTCTGGTCCACGAACAAGTGAATCTCTATGGACCCGATTGCACTCTTTCCCTTCCAAAGTTCGCAGCTCGCTCCTCTCCGACCTCATATGGCACAGCAAAGGCGATGGACAATGGCGAGGCTAGATCAATGGTGAAATTGGTAATCCTGTCCGACCTGCACCTGGACTTGAAGCCCATGGCGCTTGAACACGAAGGCCAGCGTATCGGCACCAATGCCGACCTGGTCATCCTGGCTGGCGACATCGCAGAAGGTCACAGAGGCCTGCGCTGGGCCCGGGAGTCCTTCCCTGACAAACCCATCATTTACGTCGCCGGCAACCATGAGTTCTACGGCCGCCACTGGGGTGGACATCTGCGCGAGATGCGCGAGAAGGCCGTAGCACTGGATATTGCCTTCTTGGAAGACAAAGTCTTCGAGTTCGGTGGCCTACGCTTCCTGGGCTGCAGCCTATGGACCGACTTTGAATTGCATGGAACTGAGGCCAAGAGCATGGCCATGCGCGAAGCCCAGGAACATCTGAACGACTACGCACGGATCAAGATATCTAAGCCCAAATGGCGGCCACCGGATAGCGACGAAACCAATCCGAGCCTGCTACCCCCAGAATTCACAGTGAGGCGGTTTCAGGAGAGCGTTGCCTGGCTGGAGCAGGAGCTGGCGAATGGGGATCGATTGCATCAGCTGCCAGCGTTCCGCAAGGCGCTGGAGCGTCTGCGCGACCAGTTGCTGAGCGAAAAAATCAAGTTGCGCAGTGTGTCGATCGAGGCGCAGGAGATCATCGACCGGGTCGATCACTTGATTACAGCGGAGGACGTACTCAGGAAAGGGGAGGCGCCGCAGTTGCGCTTGGATCAAGGACCGTGGGGCACCGTTCGCCAGCTGTGGCCATTTGGCAAGCGCTGAGTCACGGCCCGGGAATCCGCGCTCACGCCCACCTTTAGGCGAACACGAATGCAATCAACAGATTGTGGGACGAATAGGGAACAGAACTTGAAGGAACTGATAGAAGGTGGAGGTGCGGCGTAAAACTTAGGGAACTTGAGAGTCCTGCCCAATCTATTCAGGCCCGGCCGTAACGGTCTTCAAACCGCACAATATCGTCTTCCCCCAGGTACGGCCCCATCTGCAGCTCGATCAGCTCCAGTGTCTCCGGGCCCTGGTTGGCTAGGCGGTGCTTCACGCCCACGGGGATGTAGACCGTCTCGCCAATCTTCAGCTCCACCACCTCTTCGCCCACAGTCACTTCGGCCTTGCCGGCCGCCACCACCCAGCGTTCAGCGCGCTGGTGGTGCAGTTGCAGCGACAGCGTTTGGCCCGGGGTCACGGTAATGCGTTTGACCTTGTAGCCGGGCGCTTCGTCCAGCACGGTGAAGGAGCCCCAGGGGCGGGTTTCGAAAGTGGCGGACATGGTTGCTCCAATTGAAAAAGGGTTCTGACTACAGGGTGAATGGACGGGGACCTACAGATGTCCCCGCTTGTGTTTGATGTTCTTCTCCAGCGCCTTGAGCTGGGGGGCCAGGTGGGGGCTGCGCTTGGTGGCCACGGCCATCACCAGGATATCGACCACCAGCAGCTGCAGCACGCGTGAGACCATGGGCAGCGCCAGGTTGCTGTCTTCGTCGTGCTCCACGGGGATCACCACATCGGCCACCTGCGCCAGCGGGGAACCGGTCTTGGTCACCGCCACGATCTTCACTTTGCCTTTTTTTGCGATCTGCGCTGCGTGCACCAGGTCTGCCGTGCGGCCCGAGGTGGAGAAGGCGATCAGGCAGTCTTGCGGCTGCGCCATGGTGGCGGTGATGACTTGCTGGTCGGTGTCCTGGCAAACCGTGCAGTTCACCCCCAGATGGTAGAACTTGTGCTGCGCATCCGTGGCCACAATGCCCGAATTGCCTACGCCCATCAACAGCACATGGCCATGGCGGTCCAGTGCGGCGTTGATGGCCTGCGCCGCCTGCTGGATGGACCCAAAGCCGGCCGACTTGCGGAACGCGTCAATGGCGGAAATCAGGTTGCTGCTGAGGTTGGCGCCCAGGTTCTCGATGTCGTCCTGGTGTTTCAGCGAGTAGTTCACATAGGGCAGGTCGTGCGACGACGAGCCCAGGTACAGCACCAGATGCCGCTTGAACTCGGTGAGCCCCTCGTAACCCACGCGCCGGCAGGCCCGCACCACTGTGGGTTTGCTGACCTTGGCCCGCAGCGAGGCCTGTTCGGCCGACATGTCCAGAAACGCCTTCGGGTCGCTGCAGGCCAGCGCCATGACGCGTCGCTCGGACTCGGGCAACCCATCCAGCGCATGTTCAATGCGCTGGATGAAGTAGCTCGCGTGGATGGAGGAGGGCGTTGCCATGGTCGGTACAAATAATGTATGTACCGATGTTACATAAGAATCCTGTTTTTCTCAACAATTGTGTAACGTAGGTACTTTCACTGGGCGATCAGGTCTCGGGCGTCAGCACCGGGCCGGTGCCGCTGAAGCGCTCCAGCATCAGGTAAATCACCGGGGTGATGAACAGCGTGATGGCCTGGGAGAACACCAGCCCGCCCACCACCGCCAGGCCCAGTGGCTGGCGCAGCTCGGCGCCCGCGCCCAGGCCCAGTGCAATCGGCAGGGCGCCCATCAACGCAGCCATGGTGGTCATCATGATGGGGCGGAAACGCAGAATGCAGGCCTCGCGAATGGCTTGCGCCGGCGTCATGCCCTGGTGGCGTTGTGCGTCCAGCGCGAAGTCGATCATCATGATGGCGTTCTTCTTCACGATGCCAATCAATAGCACGATGCCGATGGTGGCGATCAGCGTCAGGTCTTGCCCGAACAGCATCAGCGTGGCCAGGGCTCCCACCGCGGCTGATGGCAGGCCGACCAGGATGGTGATGGGGTGGATGTAGCTCTCGTACAGCACCCCCAGCAGCACATAGATCACCAGCAGCGCCGCAACCACCAGAATGGTCTGGCTGCCCTGCGAACTCTTGAACACCGCGGCGTCACCACCATAGGTGCTGATGATGGACACAGGCATCTGGATCGCCGCGCGCGCCGCATCGATCTTGGTGGTGGCATCGCCCAGCGCCGTGCCGGGGGCCAGGTTGAAGGACACGGTCACGGCTTGCAACTGGCCCACGTGGTTGATGGAGGAAGGACCCACCGTGCGTTCCACCGTGGTGAAGCTGGACATGGGCACCAGCGCACCGGTCGACGATCGCACGTAAATGCCGTTCAGCGCATGCTCGTCCTGCTTGGCCTCGGGCGCCACTTCCATGATGACCTGGTAACTGTCGGTGGGCAGGTAAATGGTAGACACCTGGCGCTCACCAAACGCGCTGAACAAGGCAGAGCGGATGGCATCGATGGACACGCCCAGCGCGTTGGCCCGGTCCCGGTCGATCTTGAGCTGGGCTTGCAGGCCGCGCAGCTGCGCATCGCTGGTCACATCGCGGAATACGGGGTCGGCGCGCAGCTTCTCTTGCAGCTTGGTGGCCCAGGTGTTGAGCTCGTCGGCGCGCACGCTCTGCAGGATGTACTGGAACTGCGCCTTGCTCTGGCGCCCGCCCAGCTGCAGGTTTTGGGTGGGCCGCATGAAGACGTTGATGCCGGCCACGGAGCGCAGCTGCTTGCGCAGGCCTTCCACCACTTTCTTCATGGGCTGTCGCTCTGCCGTGGGTTTGAGCGTTACAAACATGCGGCCGGTGTTCTGCGCGCCGTTGCCACCGTTGAAGGAGCTCACTGCGGCCACATTGCTGTCCTTGCGGATGATTTCGGCAGCACGTTCCTGCAGGCGCACCATTTCTGGAAAGGAGGTGTCTTCGCTGGCTTCGGTGGTCACCTGGATCTGGCCTATGTCTTCCTCGGGGAAGAAGCCCTTGGGGATGATGACTAGCAACCAGGCGGTCGCCACAAAGGTGGCAATGGCCAGGCCCACGATCAGGGCGCGGTGAGACAGCGCCTTGTCCAGCAGTCGGGTGTAGCCAGCCAGCAGGGCGTTGAAGCCGCGCTCGAAACTGCGCACCACGGCGCCAGGCGGTTTCATGTGGGCCTCATCGGTCAGGAAGCGGCTGGCCAACATGGGCACCAGCGTCAGCGACACAAAGGCCGACACCACGATGGACAGCCCCACCACCACGGCAAACTCGTGGAACAGCAGGCCAATCACTCCGGGCATGAAGAAGATGGGGATGAACACCGCAATCAGCGACGTGGAGATCGAGACGATGGTGAAGCCCACCTCGCGCGCGCCACGCAAAGCGGCCTGGAAGGAGTTCTCCCCATGCTCCACGTGGCGGATGATGTTCTCCAGCACCACGATGGCATCGTCCACCACCAGGCCCACGGCCAAGGTGAGGCCCAGCAGCGAGATGTTGTCCAGGCTGTACGACAGACCCCACAACAGGGCTACTGCACCCACCAGCGACACCGGCAGCGACAAGGCCGGAATAGCCGTGGCCACAAAGCGGCGCAGGAAGAGGAAGATGACCAGTACCACCAGCGCGATGGTGCCGATCAGGGTCAGGGTCACGTCGTGCAGCGCCTCGCGCACGGAGACGGACCGGTCGTTGATCGGCGTCATGCTGACCGACTGCGGCATCTGGCTTTGCAGTGCGGGCAGCGCGTTGCGAATGGAGTCGACCACGCGCACGGTGTTGGCGCCAGGCTGGCGCTGCACGGCCAGCGTGATGGAGTTTTCGCCATTCAGCGTGGCCCAGCTCTTGAGCGTTTCCAGGCTGTCTTCCACCACCGCCACGTCGCGCAGGCGTACCGGTGTGCCACCCCGCGTGCTGACGATGAGGTCGGCAAACTCGGCCGCGGTGCGCAGCTGCTTGTTGGCCTGCAGCACCAGGGTTTGCTTGGGGCCTTCCAGCGTGCCCACGGGCGTGTTCACGTTGGCGGCCTTCAGGGCCGCGCTGATTTCGTCCAGACTGATGTTGCGGGTTGCCAGCGCTTCAGGCTGTACGCGCACCCGCACGGCATAGCGCTTGGCGCCAAAGATGCTGACCTGGGCCACGCCGTCCACGGTGGAGAGCGTGGGCGAGATCAGGTGTTCGGCATAGTCCTGCAGGTCGGCCGGGGAGAGCGAGGGTGACTGCAGCGCAATCAGCAGGACGGGCGCGTCGGCCGGGTTGACTTTGCGGTACGACGGCGGGTTGGTCATGTCCTGCGGCAGGGCACGCTGCGCACGCAGCAGCGCAGCCTGCACATCCACCGCGGCCGCGTCGATGTTGCGCGACTCTTCAAACTCCAGCGTCAGCGACGTGCTGCCCAGCGTGCTGGTGGAGCTGATGGTTTTCAGACCAGGAACGGTCTGAAATTGCTTTTCCAGCGGCAGCGCCACTGAGGTGGCCATGGTCTCCGGGCTGGCCCCTGGCAGGGATGCGGACACGTTGATGACCGGCGTGTCGTAGCTGGGCAATGCGGACACGGGAATGCTGCGAAAGCCAATCACCCCGGCCAGCACGATGGCCAGGTTCAGCAGCACCGTCATCACCGGACGGCGGATAAACAGTTCAGAGAAGTTCATGGTGCGGCGGGCTTGGTAGCGTCCTGGGCCATGGCTTTACCGTCTTTGGCGTCCTTGCCACGCTCCGCCACGGGGGCGTTGGGACGCAGGTTCTGCCTGCCGTCCAGCACTACGCGGTCGCCGGCCTGGATGCCGGTGACTGCGGCGTCACCTGCCTCTGCGTACACCAGCTTGACCGGGCGCAACACAGCCTTGCCGTCTTCCACCACATACACGATGGTGCCGCGTGCACCCTGGATGATGGCCGCCTGCGGTACCACCACCGCGCCCTGGAGGGTGGACACGGTTTGCGAAATTTCTACAAACGCACCGGGCCAGAGCTTGGCGTCCTTGTTGTCAAACACCGCCTTGGCCTTGACGGCGCCCGAGCTGGCGTCCACCAGACTGTCCACAAACTGCAGGCGTCCTTTGAAGGTGCCGCCGCCATCGGCCAGCGTGGCCGTCACGCTGGCACCACCGCCTTGCAGTGCCTGCAGGGCATCGCCCAGGTTACGCTGCGGAATGCTGAACTGCACGCCAATCGGGTCCAGCTGGGTGATGGTGACCAGGCTGGTCACGTTGGCCTGCACCGCACTACCGGGGTACACATTCACGGCACCGGCACGTCCCGCGTTCGGCGCGGTGATGCGGGAGTACGACAGCGCCACACGCGTGGCGTCTATCGTCGCCTGGTCGGCGGCTACGGTCGCAGTCACGGCCTCCACTTGTGCCTGTGCCGTGTCTACCGCGCCTTGCGAGATGAAGTTTTGCGTGAACAGCTGCTGGGCCCGCTCGAACTGGCGCTTGGCGTCGGCCAGGCTGGCATTGTCCTTGGCCAGTTGCGCGCGGGCCTTGGCCACGTTGGCCTCATCGGTGCGTGCGTCCAGCGTGAACAGCACCTGGCCCGCCTTGACGAACTGCCCCTCCTTGAAATGCACCTGGGTCACCGTGCTGGTGACCTGGGATTTGACGTCCACCGTGGTCAGTGGCGCAACGGTTCCCGTGGCCTTCAGGGTGACCGAGAGGTCGCGGTTTTGGGCTGTTACGGTACTGACCGTGGCGGGCGCTCCTGCGGGGGCGCTGGCCGATGCGGCAGGCCCTGGTGCGGTGGCGGCTTGGGCGGCAGGCGCTTCGGTTTTGCCCGAGCACCCCACAAAGGCCAGGGGCAGCAGGGCGCTCAACAGGAGCAGAGGGGAACGGGCGAATGTCATGGGTGGCGGCGTAGGGAGGGCGGGGTGATGGCCCCGACTGTGAATCCTGTTTGCCGCTGCCCGCTGTCGGCTGTGTAAAGCCTCCGTAAAGTTCAGCCCTGCAGCGGTAAACCCACGTAGTTTTCCGCCAGTGCGGTAGACGCGGCCTGGGACTGCACCAGGTACTCCAACTCGGCCTCCTGCACACGTTGACCGAAGCCTTCGGTGTCGGGGAAGCGGTGCAGCAGCGAAGTCATCCACCATGAGAAGCGCTCGGCGCGCCAGACGCGGCGCAGCGCCCGTTCCGAGTAGCCGTCAATGCCGGCTTCCGACTTCTCGGTGTAGAACTCCCCCAGCGCCTGCGACAGCATGCGCACGTCGCTGGCGGCCAGGTTCAGGCCCTTGGCACCCGTGGGCGGCACGATGTGGGCGGCGTCCCCGGCCAGAAACAGGCGGCCAAAGCGCATGGGCTCGGCCACAAAGCTGCGCAGCGGGGCGATGCTTTTCTCGATGGACGGGCCGGTCACCAGGCGTTCGGCGGTGGCAGGGTCCAGCCGGCTTTTCAGCTCGGTCCAGAAGCGCGCGTCGCTCCAGGCGTCCACCGGGTCTGTCAGCGCGCACTGCACGTAGTAGCGGCTGCGCGTCATGCTGCGCATGGAACAGAGTGCAAAACCACGTTCGCTGTTGGCGTAAATGATGGCGTGTGGCGATACCGGTGGCGTGTCGCTGAGCACCCCCAGCCAGCCGAAGGGGTAGACCTTCTCGAACTCGTGGATGGCGTTTTTCGGCACGCTGGCCCGGCACACACCGTGGAAACCGTCGCAACCGGCGATGAAGTCGCAGTCCAACACCTGCGACTGGCCGTTCGCTTCAAAGCGCACCTGCGGATGCAGGCCGTCGAAGTCATGCACGCTGACATTGCCAGCCTGGTAGACCGTGGTTTGGCCGGAGGCAGTGCGCGCTTCCATCAGGTCGCGTGTCACCTCGGTCTGGCCATAGGCGGTGACCACCTTGCCGCCGGTCAGCCGGTGCAGGTCGATGGCGTGGTGCTGGTTCTTGAACACGAGGTCCAGGTGTTGGTGCACGATGCCCTCGCGACCCACACCAGCACCTACGCCCGCTTCCACCATCGCGTCCACCGTGGTTTGCTCCAGAATGCCGGCGCGGATGCGACCCAGCACATAGTCCGGGCTTTGGCGTTCGATGATCACGTTGGCAATGCCGGCCTTGTGCAGCAGGGCTCCGAGCAGGAGGCCGGAGGGGCCGGCTCCAATGATGGCGACTTGGGTGCGCATGAAAACTCCGTGGTTTTTGGGTGTGCGCCTAGCTTAGGCAGGCCCCTTTGTTTGTGCATCCCGCTCGCCCTGGTGTTGCGCGGTAATTGGAGTGATTGCGCGATAATCGCGCAAAACCAATCAGCCGCAAGACCACACCATGGCCTCTTCCGTCCCCCTGCATCCCAGCACCATTGCCCCGGCCGATCTGATTGCCGGCATGGCCAAAGGCATGGCCGTGCTGGAGAGTTTTGACACCGAGCGCCAGCGCCTGAACGCCACGCTGGCCGCCCAGCGCGCGGGCATCACGCGGGCGGCGGCGCGTCGCCATTTGCTCACGCTGGCTTACCTGGGCTACCTGGAGACCGATGGCAGCTACTACTGGTTGTCCAGCAAGGTGCTGCGCTTTTCGGGCAGCTACCTGGCCTCGGCGCGCATGCCACGGGTGCTGCAGCCCACACTCAACCGTCTGGCCGCGTACACGCAGGAGTCGTTTTCGGCCGTGGTGCTGGATGGGCACGAGGTGGTCATCGTGGCTCGCAGCGGCAATGACTGGCGCAGCTCGCCCTCGGGCAAGACCCAGGTGCTGGCCTATGGCTTGCACCTGGGGGCACGTCTGCCGGCGCATGCCACTTCCACCGGGCGCCTACTGCTTGCTGCTCTGCCCAAGCCCGTGCTCAACGACTGGATCAAGGCGCAGCCCCTGCGGCGCCTGACCGCGCACACCGTGACCGACACCAAGGCCCTGCGCCAGAGCATTGACACAGCGCGGCGGCAAGACTTCTACCTAGCCAGCGAAGAGCACGAGCTGGGCGTGCAAGCCCTGGCCGTGCCGCTGCGCAACGTGCAGGGGGACACCGTGGCCGCGCTCAATGTGGTGGCCGCACCCCACCGCTGGACGCCGCAGACCCTGCAGAGCGAGCTGCTGCCGGTGCTGCTGGATGCGGCGCGGGAGCTGCAGCCACTTTTGTAACTCCGGCGGCAGCATCTCCGGTGCGTGCAGCGGGCCAACGGCTGCCGCAGACCCGACCCAAGCTGCGACAATCGGGGTATGACCGCACGACTCCAAAGCCTGGGTGAAGAAATCGCCAACAGTGTCAGCCACGGGCTGGCGCTGCTGGCTGCCATCGGTGCTGCGCCCTTTCTGATTGCGGCAGCGCGCGACCTTGGTGCCGCCAGCCAGGTGGGGGCCGTGGTGTTTGCCGTGACCATGGTGCTGCTGTACTTCACTTCCACGCTGTACCACGCACTGCCCAACGGGCGCGCCAAGCGGGTGTTCCTCAAACTGGACTACTGCGCGATCTTCCTTTTCATCGCCGGTAGCTACACCCCATTCGCACTGGGTGCGCTGTACGGCGCCTGGGGCTGGACTCTGTTTGGCTTGGTGTGGGCGTTGGCTGGGGTCGGCGTCATCCTCAAGTCCACCGACAAGCTTTCGCATCCCTGGGTTTCCACCGGCCTGTACCTCTGCATGGGCTGGCTGGTGCTGATTGCCGCTGTGCCGTTGGTGGAGCGCGTGCCGCTGCAGGGCCTGGTCTGGCTGGTGGCCGGTGGTCTGGCCTACACCCTGGGGGTGGTGTTCTTTGTGCTCGATTCGCGTATCCGCTATGCGCATGCAATCTGGCACGGCTTCGTGGTGGCCGGTACTGGTTGCCACTTTTTCGCTGTGATGGGCTACGCCGGCTGATCCCCCGGCCTGCGGCAGACTCGCCCCTCCCTTTTTTCTTCCACGTTCCGTTTACTGCCCACCGGGCTCCCCACGCCATGCCCTTTTCCGACCTCGGTATTCCCCCCGCACTGGCGCATGCCATGGTGCTTCAGGGCTATGTCCTGCCCACGCCTGTGCAGGCGCAGACCGTGCCCGTGGCCCTGGATGGGAAGGACGTACTGGCCTGTGCGCAAACCGGCTCCGGCAAAACCGCCGCCTATGCCATGGTGCTGCTGGCGCAACTGACCAGCCGTACGCCGCACAAGCCCCGCCAGGCCACGGCGCTGGTGGTGGTGCCCACGCGTGAGTTGGCGACCCAGGTAGGCGACACGCTGCGTACCCTGGCCCAGCACGCCGGTCAGGCGGCCCGCGTGACGGTGCTGTTTGGTGGGGTGTCCATCAATCCGCAGCTTATGGGCCTGCGCGGCGGCACCGACATCGTGGTGGCCACGCCGGGTCGCTTGCTGGACGTGGTGGACCACCGCGCCCTCACGCTGGGCGGAGTGCAGACCCTGGTGCTGGACGAGGCCGATCGCCTGCTGGACCTGGGCTTTGCGCAGGAGCTTGATCGCATCCGCAGCCTGCTGCCGGCGCGCCACCAGAGCCTGTTGTACTCGGCTACGTTTCCGGCCGCGGTGCGCGCCATGGCGCAGGCCAGTCTGCACAGCCCCGTGGAGGTGAATGTGGTGGCCGAAGAGGGCGAGCAGCCCGACATCGCCCAGCGCGCCATCCAGGTGGATGTCAGCCAGCGCACCCAGTTGCTGCGCCACCTGATTGCCGAGCAGGGCTGGAGCCGGGTGCTGGTGTTTGTGGCGACCAAATACGCCGCCGAGATGGTGGCCGACAAGCTGCGCCGTGCCGGGTTGCTGGCCGAGCCTTTTCACGCCCAACTCAGCCAGGGCAAGCGTACCCAGGTGCTGATGGATTTCAAGGCCTCGGCCATTGGCGTGGTGGTGGCGACCGATGTGGCCGCGCGCGGCATCGATATCAGTGACCTGCCGGTGGTGGTGAACTACGACCTGCCGCGCTCGGCCACCGACTACACCCACCGCATTGGCCGCACCGCGCGCGCCGGTGCCAGTGGTCTGGCGGTGAGCTTTGTCACCGCCGACATGGAGGCGCATTTCCGCTTGATCGAAAAGCGCCACCGCAAACTGGTGCCGCGCGAGCAGGTGCCCGGCTTTGAGCCCGCGCCGCGCGCCAGCGACGCGCCGGGCGGTACCGCGGGTGGTGGCATCAAGGGCATCCGGCCCAGCAAGAAAGACAAGCTGCGCGCCGCCGGTTTGCTGCCGCCATTGGCCTGATTGCTATAAAAACAAGAGCTGCTCGCGCAATGGATACGGGGGCTAGAGGCTGATTTGATTTGAGAATAGGGGCGCGAATGCCAGACTACCGTTTGCTGTTTGTGTGCATGGGCAATATCTGCCGCAGCCCCACGGCCCATGGTGTCATGTGCCACAAGGTGCTGCAACGGGGCTGGCAAGACCGCGTACTGGTGGACTCGGCGGGCACCCACAACTACCACCCCGGCGAGGCGCCGGACCCACGTTCCCAAACCCATGCAGCCCGGCGCGGCTATGACCTCTCAGATCTGCCCCCCGCGCACCAGGCCAAACTGCGCCGCCTGACCGAGTTTTGCCAGCGACACGACAGCCCCGAGGTGCCCGACCCCTACTACGGCGGCTCGGGCGGCTTCGACACTGTGCTCGATCTGGTGGAAGATGCGTGCGACGGCCTGTTGCTGCATGTGCAGCGCGAGCTGAACTGACCCCTCCGACTTCTCCCCCTCCATGTCCGACGACTACCAAATCGAGATTCCCCAGAGCTTTCTGGCGCTGTACACCGACACCCGCCGCAACCGCCTGAAAACCCCCTGGCAAGAGGTAGCCCAGCGCTACGAGCTGTGCGAAGACTTGGCCAACCTGCTGACCACCACGGCGCGCGATATGGAGTTCGGCCTGGGGCTGGCCGAAGGGGATGTGCTGACGCGCTGCCACCAGGGTTTGCTGGGCGAAGCCGCCGTGGTGACGCC
Source organism: Rhodoferax saidenbachensis (assembly GCF_031457975.1). Lineage (GTDB taxonomy): Bacteria > Pseudomonadota > Gammaproteobacteria > Burkholderiales > Burkholderiaceae_C > Allorhodoferax > Allorhodoferax saidenbachensis_A. Next base: position 95,189 of record NZ_JAVDXO010000004.1, on the reverse strand, counting down.
CACGGAGGCGCAGTGGGTGGTGAGCCGTTTGGCCGAGTTGTTGGACTGGGTCATGCCTCTCTGGGTTACCGAAAACCGGTAACCATCTAGTAACTCTATTACTTTTGCCCTGGAATTTGTATCGAAAGGTGCTTTGAGCACTTCATTGGACAAAATCGGTTTTGAAAACTGAGGATAAACAGAGTTTTCAAGGGTTTTCCCTGACGGGATGTGTTTGTAATCTGGTTACATTTTGCTGCGTGGCGAGGCGCCGCAGGTCAACCGCAAGGAGCATGCATATGAGTCAGTCCGATGTCCGTTTGCGCGGAATCGTTAAAAACTATGGGAAAGCGGATGTCATCCACGGCATCGATTTGGATATCGAGCCGGGCGAGTTCACCGTGTTTGTGGGCCCCTCGGGCTGCGGCAAGACCACCCTGTTGCGCATGATTGCGGGTCTGGAAGAGATCTCTGGCGGCGACCTCAACATCGGTGGCGTACGCGTCAATGAGCTGGGCCCTTCCGAGCGCGGCGTGGCCATGGTGTTCCAGAGTTACGCGCTCTACCCGCACAAGACCGTGTTTGACAACATGGCCTTCGCGCTGAAGATTGCCAAGACGCCCAAGGCCGAGATTGAGCGCCGCGTGCGCGAAGCCTCCGAGATCCTGCAGCTGACTGAATACCTGGACCGCCTGCCCAAGGCCTTGTCAGGCGGCCAGCGCCAGCGCGTGGCCATTGGCCGTGCCATCGTGCGCGACCCCAAAGTGTTTTTGTTTGACGAGCCGCTCTCCAACCTGGATGCTGCCCTGCGCACCAAGATGCGGGTGGAGCTGGCCACGCTGCACCGCCGCCTGGGCGCCACCATGGTCTACGTGACACACGACCAGGTCGAGGCCATGACGTTGGCCGACAAGATCGTCGTGCTGAACAAGGGCCGGGTCGAGCAGGTCGGCCGCCCGCTGGAGCTGTACAACAAGCCTGCCAGCCTGTTTGTCGCCAGCTTCATTGGCTCACCGCAGATGAACCTGATTGGCGGAGAATTTGCCGCGCGCCACAACGTGGCCACTGTGGGCCTGCGCCCCGAGCATCTGAAGGTGCAGGCCGGCGGTCCCATTCAGGGCACGCTCAAGCACGCCGAGCAGCTGGGCAACGAAACCTTTGCCTACGTCACCGCAGGCGAACACGGCGACATCACCGCACGCATGGATGGCACGCTGGCGCTGGAGCCCGGCAAGACCATTGAACTGGGCTTTTCGCCCGAGCACCTGTACCGCTTCAACGCCGAGGGCCGGCGCGTCGACTGACGCCGTGCCACCCCTGAATTTTTAAAGCACCGCGGATGGGCCGTGGCGCACCAAGAGGAGAAGAGACGATGTTCAAGAAAACCGTAATTGCCGGAGCGTCTGCCCTGGTACTGGGCACCCTGGTCAGCCCGGCCATGGCCGCTGCCGACTACAAAGGCCCCAATCTGAAGGGTGAAGTGGTCACCATCACCTGCCCCTGGACGGGCGCCGAAGAGGTGTCGTTCCAGAAGGTGATCGATGGCTTTGAAAAAGCCACCGGTGCCACCGTGAAGCACTCCTGCTCCCAAAGCTCCGAGCAGCAAATCGTGATCGACATCAAGGCCGGTTCGCCGTCCAACATCTCGGTGTTCCCCCAGCCCGGTCTGGCCGCCAACATGGCCGCTATCGGTGGTCTGGTGCCCCTGGGCGAAAAGTCCAAAGAATGGGTGAAGAAGAACTACGCCGCTGGCACCTCCTGGGCAGACTTGGGTACCTACGCCAACAAGGCGGGCAAGAATGAGTTCTACGGCCTGTTCTACAACGTGAACGTGAAGAGCCTGGTCTGGTACATCCCCGAGAACTTCAAGGAAAAGGGCTACAAAGTGCCCAAGACCATGGAAGAGCTGCAAGCCCTGACCAAGAAGATCGCCTCGGATGGCGGCAAAGCCTGGTGTATCGGGCTGGGTTCGGACGCGGCCACCGGCTGGCCCGCCACTGACTGGGTGGAAGACTTCATGCTGCGCACGCAAACCCCCGAGGTGTATGACGGCTGGGTGAGCAACAAGGTCAAGTTCAACGACAAGCGCGTGGTCGAGGCTATCGAAGCCTACGGCTGGTTTGCCAAGAACGACGCCTATGTGGATGGTGGCGCCAAGGCCGTGGCCACCGTGAGCTTCAAGGACAGCCCCAAGGGTCTGTTTGGCTCCCCACCCAAGTGCTACATGCATCGCCAGGCGTCCTTCATCCCTGCCTTCTTCCCCGAAGGCAAGGCGGACGATGCAGACTTCTTCTACTTCCCCTCGTTTGCCAGCAAGAAGCTCGGCAACCCGGTTCTGGGTGGCGGCACGATCCTGACCATCACCAAGGACAGCAAGGGCGCCCACGCCTTCATGGATTACATGCAAAGCCCACAAGCGCATGAAATCTGGATGGCGGACGGCCCCGGCTTCCTGACGCCGCACAAGGGTGTGAACCTGGACAAGTACAAGACCAAGGCCCAAAAGAAGCAAGGCGAGATTTTGCTCAACGCAACCACCTTCCGCTTTGACGGTTCCGATCTGATGCCCGGCGCTGTGGGTGCGGGCAGCTTCTGGAAGGGCATGGTCAACTACTCGGGTGGTCAAACCGCCCAGCAGGTGGCGGACGAAATCCAGAAGAGCTGGGACGCGATCAAGTAAGCATCTCCTCTGACGTGGCCCTGGTGGTGCGTCTTCAGGCCGGCAGCTCCGTGCTGCCGGCCCTTTTGAAACCCTTTCACGATACGCAAAAGAGTTGATCCCATGACCGATCAAATCCTCCAGACCATAACCGCCGTAGTGGTCAGCATTGCGTTTTGCCTGCTGTACTTCGCTGGCTCCAACTTTCTGTTGGACAAAATTGTGCATGTGCCGTTGGGGCACAAGCACCAGCGCGAGCGGGTGCGTTCCAGCGTGCGGCCCTGGCTGTTTTTGGCCCCCGCGTTGCTGCTGCTCGGTACCTACCTGCTGTATCCGCTGTTTGAGACCTTTCGCCTCAGCTTTTTCGATGCCACTGGCGAACAGTTCGTCGGCCTGGCGAACTACCAATGGGTGTTGGTAGACCAGAATTTCCTGCTCACCATCCGCAACAATTTCCTGTGGCTGGTGGTGGTGCCTGCGGCCGCCACCGGCCTGGGCCTGATCGTGGCCGTGCTGGCCGACCGGGTGTGGTGGGGCGGCTTCGCCAAGTCCATGGTGTTCATGCCCATGGCCATCAGTTTTGTGGGTGCCAGCGTGATCTGGAAGTTCGTCTATGACTTCCGCGGGCCAGAGTCTGACCAGATCGGCATCCTGAACGCCATCGTCGTGGGGCTGGGCGGCCAGCCGCAGGCCTGGGTCACGGTGCCGTTCTGGAACAACTTCTTCCTCATGGCCATCCTGATCTGGATTCAGACCGGATTTGCCATGGTGATTTTGTCGGCCGCGTTGCGTGGCGTGCCCAACGAAACCATTGAAGCGGCCCGCATCGACGGGGCCAGCGAGTTGCAGATCTTCTTTGAAATCATGGTGCCGCAGGTCATGTCCACCATCCTCGTGGTGTGGACCACCATCACCATCACGGTGCTCAAGGTGTTTGACATCGTGATGGCCATGACCGGTGGCCAGTGGGACACCAGCGTGCTGGCCAACCTGATGTACGACTGGATGTTCCGCGGCGGTGGGGACTATGGCCGTAGCTCCACGCTGGCCATGGTGCTCATGTTTGCGGTGGTGCCTGTCATGGCGTTCAATATCCGTCGGTTCCGCACCGAGGAGGCCCAGCGATGAAAAAATACTTCAGCTTTCCCTCCATCGCCGCGCAGCTGCTCCTGCTGGCCATCGTGGTGCTGTGGGTACTGCCCACTTTTGGCTTGCTGGTGTCCAGCTTCCGCGACAAGCAGCAGCTGGCGTCCAGCGGCTGGTGGACGGCGCTGTCTACACAGACACGCTCCGATATGCGCCGCACCGCCGGTGCACAAAGTCTGGTCAAGGAAGGCGACCGCTATGTGATCAGCGGCCGCTTGTTCCCCGAGCAGTCCGGTATCAAGATCAAGAAGTTTTCGCTCAAGTCGTCCAACCCCGGTGAATTTGCTGCAGGCACTGCCGCCGCGTTGGCGGACGGTCAGGTGTTTGACGACGAAGACGGCCAACCCGATGGCACGCTGACGGTGCAGGCCGATGGCAGTTACCGCCTGGAGCTGAACCAGAACTACGACAAGGACCGTGGGGTGCGCGTGTTCTACGTGGCAGAGTCGCCCCCCGTGTTCCTCACACAGAACTATGAGAAAGTGGTGGCGTCCGAGGGCGTGGGCCAGGCCTTTCTCAACACCTTCAAGGTCACCATTCCGGCCACCTTCATTCCCATTCTGATTGCGGCCTTTGCGGCTTACGCCTTCAGCTGGATGGAGTTCCCCGGGCGCAAATGGCTGTTTGTCGTCGTGGTGGGCCTGCTGGTGGTGCCCTTGCAGATGTCGCTGATTCCGCTGCTGCGCCTGTACAACCAGTTGGGTGAGGCACTGGGTGTGGAGAGTAAGTCGTACATGGGGGTGTGGTCGGCGCACTCAGCCTTTGGTCTACCGCTAGCCATCTACCTGCTGCGCAACTACATTGCCTCGTTGCCGCGCGACATCATCGAGAGCGCGCGCATGGACGGTGCCTCGCACTTCCAGATCTTCATTGGCATCGTGCTGCCACTGTCGATCCCCGCGCTGGCCAGTTTTGCCATCTTCCAGTTCCTGTGGGTGTGGAATGACTTCCTGATCGCACTGGTGTTCCTGGGCAAGGCGCCTGACCAGATCGTGCTGACCATCAAACTCAATGACTTGCTGGGCTCCCGCGGCGAGAGCTGGGAAATCCTGACCGCCAGCGCCTTTGTGTCCATCGCCGTGCCGGTGGCCGTATTCTTCTCGCTACAGCGCTTCTTTGTGCGCGGCCTGCTGTCCGGTTCTGTCAAATAATTTTCTTCACTTCTCGTTTTCTGTATGACCAAAGCATCGAATGACAACTGGTGGCGCGGCGGCGTCATTTATCAAATTTATCCCCGCAGTTTTGCCGACAGCAATGGCGATGGCATTGGTGACCTGGACGGCATCACGGCCAAGCTGGACTACGTGGCCGCCCTGGGCGCCGACGGCATCTGGCTCTCGCCTTTCTTCAAGAGCCCGATGAAGGACTTTGGCTACGACGTCAGCGACTACTGCGACGTCGACCCCATGTTCGGTACCGTGGCCGATTTCCGCAAGCTGGTGGACCGTGCCCATGCGCTGGGCCTAAAGGTCATGATTGACCAGGTGCTGTCGCACAGCTCGGACCAGCACCCCTGGTTTGTCGAGAGCCGCTCCAGTCTTACCAACCCCAAGGCCGACTGGTATGTCTGGGCCGATGCCCAGAGCGACGGCACGCCACCCAACAACTGGCTGTCGATTTTTGGCGGTAGCGCCTGGCAGTGGGACACGCGCCGCTGCCAGTACTACATGCACAACTTCCTCACCAGCCAGCCGGACCTGAACTTCCACAGCCCGCAGGTGCAAGACGCCTTGCTGGATACCGTGAAGTTCTGGCTGGACTTGGGCGTAGATGGCTACCGCCTGGACACCGCCAACTTCTACTTCCACGACGCGCAGCTGCGCAGCAACCCTCCCCGTGGTCGCCCCGATGGTGAAGACCCTGCCGTCAATGCCGTCAACCCCTATGGCTGGCAATGGCACAAGCACGACAAGAGCCAGCCCGAGAACCTGGTTTTCCTGCGCCGACTGCGCGCGCTGCTGGACCAGTACCCCAACACCACCATGGTGGGAGAGATTGGCGACGACGACGGCCTGGCCCGCGTGGCCGAGTACACCAGTGGCGGCGACAAGCTGCATATGGCCTACTGCTTTGACCTGCTGGGCACCGCGCACAGCGCGGCGCACTTCCGCAGCTTTGTGCAGCGCTTTGAAGAAGTGGCACCTGGGGGCTGGCCTTGCTGGGCGCTGTCCAACCACGACGTGGTGCGCGTAGCCAGCCGCTGGGGCAGTGCGGACAAGCCTGCCCACCCCGACCTCTTGCGCCTGGGCGCGGCACTGCAAATGAGCTTGCGCGGCTCACCCTGCATTTACCAGGGCGACGAGCTGGGCCTGCCCGAAGCCGACATTGCCTTCGAGGATTTGCAAGACCCCTACGGCATCACCATGTGGCCCGAGTTCAAAGGCCGCGACGGTTGCCGTACCGCCCACCCATGGGCCAAGGACTCGGCCGACCTGGGCTTCTCCAGCGTGGCCCAGCCGGCTGCCCCGTGGTTGCCGGTGATCGAGCCACACCGCGCGCTGGCAGTGGATGTGCAGGAGCGTGACACGGGTTCCTTGCTGCATTTCTACCGCGCGCTGCTGCGTTGGCGCAAAACCCAGCCTGCGTTGGTGAGCGGCACGCTGTCTGTGCTGCCAGCCCACCCACAGGTGCTGGCCTTTGTGCGTGCGTTTGAAGGCCAGCAAGTGCTGTGCGTGTTCAACTTCAGCGATACCGCTGCGCTGTGGGATATTCCCGCGGCCTATACCGCGTTCACGGTGCTGACTGGTAGCGGCTTGGTTGACGCACCCCGCGCAGGCCATACGCTGCAGCTGGCACCTTGGGGTGGCGCCTACTACCGTCTGGGCTGAGCCAGTCTGGATGGCTGCTTTGCGCTAAGGTTCGTGGCATGACCGCGCCCGTCCGCCCCCGCCTCAACATGATCGCTGGCCCTTTGTTGGGCGAATTTTTGCTGGGCATGAGCGTGGCGATGGGCGGCCTGTGGTTGGCCTCGCACACCTCGGATGCAGCGGCCGGCGCCTTCGGCCTCGTGAACCAGATTCTGGAAACCCTGTTGGTGGTATTCCGTGTGCTGGCCATTGGCCTGGGCGTCGTGGTCACGCAGTACCTGGGCGGGCAGCAGCATGCCTCGGCCCGCCGCGCGGCCTTGCTCGCGCTGGGCGCGAGTACGTGGGCCGGGGCCTTGGTGGTGTGCATTGTGGTGGCGGGAAACGACCTGGTGCTGGACTGGCTCAACGCGCCGGACCAGATCGTGGTGTTGGCGGCACCCTATCTGCAGTGGTTTGCGCCCGCGCTGATGCTGGAGGCCTATAACCTCAGCATGGCCTCGGTGCTGCGCGCGCACCTGCATTCCAGGGATTCGCTCAAAGTCATGATCGTCATGCACAGCAGCCATTTGCTGCTGGCCGCGCTGCTGATGCGCGATTGGGGCGAGTGGGATGGCATGGGGCTGGAGGGCTACGCCATTGCCATGCTGATCAGCCGCGCGCTGGGGTTGGTTATGCATTTGTGGTTCTGGCGCATCCGTATGCAGTTGGTGCCCCGGTGGCAGGATTGGTGGGCCGCCTCCTGGAAGGACCTGGCACCCGTACTGCGCGTGGGTCTGCCTGGCGCGGGGGTGGAAGTAGCCTACCGCGGGGCCTTCATGGTGTCGCTGGCCGCGACGGCGCGCTTGGGCGTGACCGCACTGGCCACCCATTCCTACACGCTGCAGTTACTGAAATATGTGTTGCTCACCAGTATGGCGATTGGCTGGGCCTGCGAAATCATGGTGGGCCGGTTGGTGGGGGCGGGTGACTTGCGCGTGGCCAACGGGCTGGTGCGCAAAGCCGTGCGCAATGGTTTGCTGGCGTCCGGATCGCTGGCCTTGCTGGCGGCGCTGGGAGCGCCCTGGCTGATGCGCATCTTCACCAAAGATCCGGCCGTGATCCATGCGGCGCAAACGCTGCTGTGGTTGTCGTTGCTGCTCGAAAGCGGCCGCGTGTTCAATCTGATCTTGAATGGCGCGCTACGCGCCACGGGCGACGCGCTGTACCCCGCCGCATCGAGCGTGGCTTCACTGGTGTTGGTACTGGGGGTGGGCTCGTTCTGGCTGGGGCGGCTCTTTGGCCTGCCCGGCATCTGGATGGCCTACGCCATCGATGAATGGATTCGTGGCCTGTTGCTGTTGGCCCGCTGGCTGTGGCGCGGTTGGTTACCCAACGCGCGGGACAGCCGCCGGCGCCTGCGCGCCGGCGAGTAGTCTTTAGCCAAAGGTGCAGGGCAACATGCCTTGCACGCCAGGCTCCAGCACAAAGATGCTCCCTGCCAAGGGGTAGCGCTCCAATGTGGCATCGTCCAGGCCCACGCGGGCGCTGGTCACCAGCAGTTGGTCGAGGTTCTTGCCACCAAAGGCCATGCTGGTGATTTGCGTCGCGGGCAGGGCAATGGTGCGCAGCAAGGTGCCTTGCGGTGCGAACTGCCGTATGCAACTGCCACCCCAGAACGCGACCCACACATTGCCATCACGGTCCAGCGTCATGCCGTCCGGCGTGCCTTCTTCGCCGCCGAACTTGTTCCACACGGTTTTGCCCGACAGCACACCTTGCGGCGACAGGTCATAGCGGTAGACGGTGTCCAGGAACGAATCAGTGTGCAGCATCCAGCTGCCGTCATGGGCAATGGCAGGGCCGTTGGCGATGTAAATACCGCTTTCGACCACGCTGATCTCTCCTGACGGCGCCAACTGGGCCAGGCGGCCCTGGCGCAGCCCTGGTTCGTCATTGCGCATGGAGCCGGCCCAGATGCGGCCATGGCAGTCGGCCTTGGCATCATTCAACCTCACCAGCGGCTCCCCAGGATGCGGCGTGCCGATGGGCTCAATGCGCAACTCGGGCTCCAGCCACAAGCGCACAAAGCCTGACTGCAAGCCGGCGATGAAGCCGTCTCCATCCGTACGGGGGATCAACCAGCCAATGCGCTCGGGCATGGCCCAGCTTTCGCTGGCCAGGGTTTCGGGGTTCCAGGCATGCAGCGCACGGCCGTGGATATCGACAAAGAAAAAGCGTTGGCTGGCGGCATGCCACAACGGGCCTTCGCCGAGTTGAAGTTCGGCCGGCCAAACGCTGCGGATGGCGGGGGTGCTCAGGTCCATCCGGCGTCCACCACAAAGTCTTGCGCTGTCACCATGCGGCTGTCGTCGGCCGACAGGAACAGGGCCATATTGGCCACGTCGCTGCCGACAATGCGACCGGGCAGGCACTGGTTCTCGTCCATGGCCTTTTCACCGGCTTCGTCCACCCACATGGTGAGCTGCTTCTCGGTCATGATCCAGCCTGGTGTCAGGGTATTCACGCGGATGTTGAGCTTGCCCAGGTCACGTGCCAGGCTGCGCGACAGGCCCACGGTGGCCGACTTGCACGTGGCGTACACAGGGTAGCCTGCGCCCTTGATCATCCAGCTGATGGAGCCCAGGTTGACGATGGCGCCGCCGCCCAGGCGTTTCATGCCCTCGACCACGGACTGCGCCGCGAAGAAGGCAGGGCGCAGGTTGATGGCCACACGCCAATCAAAGTCGTCGGGTGTCACATCGGCCAGGTCGTGGCGCTGGTCGTTGGCCACGTTGTTGACCAGCACGCTGATGTCGCCAAAGCGCTCTGCGGTGGTGGCGATGGCGGCTTTCAGCGCGGCCACATCGGCGGCATCGCTTTGCAAAAACAGCGGGGTGGGGCCGAACGCGGACGCCGCTTCGATGACCTGTGCGGCCGACTCGGCGTTGCGGCCCGTGAAGGCCACCTGGGCGCCCTGGCGGGCGTAGGCGATCACGATGTCCGCGCCAATGCCGGAGCTGCCGCCCGTGACAAAGACCGTGCGCCCAGCCAGGCTGGGGTAGGTCGCAAATGTGGAAAGGGATGGGGGTTGCATAGGAGGGTGGGAAGTTGCCTGCAAATTGTAATGGGAATGCCTAAATCATCATACAAATAAACTAGAATCTCGAGCAAATCACCCGGGCGGCGGAATCACCGCGCGTTTCATCAGGGAGCGGGTGTCTGACAGCATGCCTGCCATGCGGTGCAGGGCGCTCTGGGCGTCGCGGGCCTGGATGGCCTCAAACACCTTTTGGTGGTCCGGCAGGGCCTGCTTGAAGTTCTCGGAAGTACGGGCGCTCACCGCCAACAATGACTCCAGCGCACTGCCAATGATGGCGGCCAAAGGCATCAGCAGCGGGTTGTTGGTGGCCTTGAGCACGGCGGTGTGAAAGGCTAAATCGGCCTGCACCCATTCGCTGATATGGCTGGCTTCCTGCATGGCGTCCAGCGCGCGCGCAATGTCGGCCAGCTGTTCGGGTTTGTGGCTGGTGGCCGCCAGTGCGGCAGCTGAGGGCTCGATGATTTCGCGCAACTCGGTCAGGTGCTGCAAGAACTCGGCATCAGCGCCTGTGGCGCAGCGCCAGGCCAGGATGTCGGGGTCCAGCAGGTTCCACTGCTCGGTAGTGCGCACCCGGGTGCCGATGCGCGGGCGGGGCTCCAGCAGGCCTTTGGCCGCCAGCACCTTGATGGCTTCGCGTAGCGCAGTGCGGCTGACCGCCAGTTCGGCACAGAGTTGGTCCTCATTGGGCAGCAAGGCCCCGGCTGCATAGACGCCACCCACCACCCGGCGGCCCAACTCGTTCACCACCTGGCCATGCAGGTTGCGCCCGGCGTAGGTGGCGTGGTTGGGAGGTGCAGAGGGCTTCATGGGGCAGAGCGAAGGTGTTTTACGGCAAAATCGGGTTTAATCATCATATGTTTGAATTTACCTGAACATCCACTGTGAACTCTAAAAATATGGCTGCCAACCCTGCTGTGTCGATTGTCGGTGTGGATTGGGGAACCACCCACCGCCGTGCCTATGCCATCACGGGCGATGGCCTGCTCGCGCGCGAAGCCTCTGATTCCGACGGCGCCCTGGCTTGCAAAGGTCGTTTTCCTGCCGCGCTGGATGCGGCCCTGCAGGCGCTGGACGTACAGGGCACGGGCGTAGTGCTCGCTGGCATGGTGGGTAGCGCGCTGGGCTGGCATGAAGTGCCGTATGTCGACAGCAGCGTGCCCGTGCAAGACCTAGCCACCCATGCCCTGCGGGTGCCCGATGCGAAGACTGGCGTGTCTGCGATCATCATCCCCGGCTACCGGGTGCGCAATGCGCAGGGCGTGCCCGATGTGATGCGTGGCGAAGAAACCCAGTTGCTGGGCGCCTGGGCCCTGGGCCACCGCAGTGGCTGGTTTGTACTGCCCGGCACGCACAGCAAGTGGGTGGAGTTGAACGAGGGCCGTGTGGTGCAGCTGCGCACCTACATGACTGGTGAATTGTTCGACTTGCTCAGCAAACATGGCACGGTGGCCGCGGCCGCCGGTGGTGTAGCCCCGGTGTGGGATGAGTCTGCTTTTGCAGAAGGCGTGAAGGCCGCAGGTCACCATGCGCTGAGCCACCAGATTTTCAGCGTCCGGGCGCGCGTGGTCTGCAAGGACATGCCCGCCTCCAGCACCACGGCGTACCTGAGCGGCCTGCTGATTGGTACCGAACTCAAAGACGTGCTGCAAGGGAACACCGGAGCGAGCCCCCAGGGCACGTTCAAGCTGCTGGGCTCGCCCCAGCTGGCGGCACACTACCAGACGGCGGCCCAGCACCTGGGCCTGTCGTTTGACATCCTCGATGCCAAGGCCGCCTTTGTGGCGGCCGTCCACCACCTTCACCTGAACTGGAACCCCCTATGAGCACGACCTTTGACCTGTTGGCGCGTGCGCGCCAAACACCGCTGGTAGCCATCTTGCGCGGACTGGTGCCTGCCGAGGCGCAGGCCGTGGGTGAAGCACTGGTCGAAAGCGGCTTTCGCACGCTGGAAGTGCCGCTGAACCGTCCCGGTGCGCTGGAATGCATTGCCACGCTGGCGCGCACCCTGCCGGCGGATGCGATTGTGGGCGGCGGCACCATGTTGACCGTGGCCGATGTAGAGGCCGTGCATGCTGCGGGTGGCCGCCTCATGGTCTCGCCCAACTGCGATGTGGCGGTGATCCGCCGCGCCGTGGAGCTGGGCATGCTGTGCGCGCCCGGTGTGGCCACGCCGACCGAGGCGTTCGCCGCCTTGCAAGCAGGTGCACACGCGCTCAAGCTGTTCCCCGCCGAGATGGTGGGGCATGGCGGTATCAAGGCATTGAAGTCGGTGCTGCCCGCCGGGACCGACCTGTGGCCCGTGGGCGGCATCACGCCCGAAAGCATGGGCCCCTGGAAGAAGGCCGGTGCCACCGGCTTTGGTATTGGCAGCCAGTTGTTTGCGCCGGGCACCTCGGCGGCCGATGTGCTGGTGCGTGGGCGCGCCTACGTGCAGGCCTGGCAGCAGGCTTGACGCTTCTTAGCCCTGCTTCAGTGCCAGGGCCCGCTCGTACAGCGCGTTGCGGGCTTCGCCCGTGATATCCGCGGCCAGCTTGACCGCGGTTTTCAGGGGCAACTCTTCCAGCAGCAGCTTGAGCACCCGGTCGTCCGGCGCCTGGGCGGCACCGGCCGGTGCAGGATGAATCACCAGCGCAAACTCCCCGCGCAGCCGGTTCGCATCGGCGGCCAGCCAGGCGGTGAAATCGCCGGCCGCCACTGTGGCAATTTCCTCAAACTGTTTGGTCAGCTCGCGTCCCACTGTGACCAATCGTGTGTCCAGCGGCGCCAGCGCCAAGGCCAGCGCCTCAATGCGGTGGGGCGCTTCCAGCAGCACCACGGCGCGGCGTTCTTCGGACAGGACCTGCACCTCGTGTGCGCGCTCGGTGGCCTTGGAGGACAGAAACCCCCGGAACACAAAACCGCTGTGCCCATCGCCACCTTCGGCCAAACCTGCCGCGCACAAGGCTGTGGTCACACTGCTGGCACCGGGCAGGGGGATGCTGCGCAGGCCCGCGGCCCGCACCTGGGTCACCAGACGCGCACCGGGGTCGCTGATGCCGGGCGTGCCCGCATCGCTCACATAGGCCACGCGCTGGTTTTGGCGCAAGCGGTCTACCACTCCCTCGGCTGCCTGGGCCTCGTTGTGTTGGTGCACGGCCAGCAGCTGGCCGGATGATTTGTCGATGCCATAGGCACGCAGCATTTGCTGGGTGTGGCGGGTGTCTTCGCAGGCAACGGTGTCGGCCAGTGCCAGCACATGCAGCGCGCGCAGGCTGATGTCGGCGAGGTTGCCAATCGGCGTGGCCACCAGGTACAACGCACCCTGCGGATAATGCTGCGCACCGGCGGCCTCTTTGGCAGCGGACAGGGCAGAGATAAACGACGCACTCATATGGGTTTCTTTCCAACACGACCAGGGCCAGGCGCCACCACCAAACAACTGGGGGACGCGGGAGAAGCCACGGCGCTGCGGCATTTGCAGGCCCAGGGCTTGCAACTGGTCGAGCGCAATTATCGAACCCCCGGACGCGGTGGCGGAGAAATTGATCTGATCATGCGCGCGCCCGATGGCACGCTGGTGTTTGTCGAGGTGCGCAAGCGCGCCTCCACCACGCATGGTGGTGGTGCCGCCAGCGTGAGCGCCACCAAACAGCGGCGCATCATCTTCGCGGCCCAGCACTACCTGCTGCGCCTGCGCACCTTGCCACCATGCCGGTTTGATGTGGTGGTGCTGGACGGTGACACCGTGCAGTGGCTGCAGGCGGCCTTTGACGCATCTTGATACAGGCCTTGACGCCCCAGCCAAAAGGGCCTTTGGGGCCCGCGGTATCATCCGGGCCATGCTGGAACAACGAATTCAACAACACTTTATTGACAGCGCAGACCTGAAATACCAGTCGGCGCAAGCCTTGAGCAAACCGATTGCTGCGGCCGTGCAAGCCATGCTGGCCTGTGTCACCAGTGGCGGCAAAGTTTTGGCGTGCGGCAATGGTGGCTCTGCCGCTGATGCGCAGCATTTTGCTGCTGAGTTTGTGGGCCGCTTCGAGCGTGAACGCCCTGAGTTGGGCGCCATTGCGCTGACTACCGACACTTCCATCATCACGGCCATTGCCAACGATTACGACTTCAACGTGATCTTCTCACGCCAGGTGCGTGCCCTGGGGGCGCCAGGCGACGTGCTGCTGGCCATCTCTACCAGTGGCAACTCGGCCAACGTGTTGGCCGCCATCGAAGCTGCGCATGCGCGCGAGATGGTGGTAGTGGGCCTGACAGGCCGCAATGGCGGGAAAATGGCACAGCTGCTGCGCGACACCGATGTGCACATCTGCGTGCCGCATGAGCGCACCGCCCGCATCCAGGAAGTCCACCTTTTAACGTTGCATTGCATTTGCGATGCGGTTGATGCCCAGCTGTTGGGCGAACAGGAACCCACCCCATGAAGAATCGTATTTTGAAACGTTTGGCCTTGGCTGCTGCACTGACTGGCACGTTGGCGGGCCTGTCTGCCTGCTTCCCGCTGCTGGTGGGCGGCGCCATGGTGGGCGGCAGCTTGGTGGCCACAGACCGCCGCACGTCAGGCTCGCAATTGGAAGACGAAGGCATTGAGCAACGCGCTGCCAGCCGCCTGCGCGAGAGCCTGGGCGACCGCGCCCACGTCAGCGTGACCAGCTACAACCGCCAGGTGCTGTTGACCGGTGAAGTACCCACTGCGCAAGACAAGCAGTTGGTGGAGCAAATCGTCTCCCGCGTGGACAACGTGCAGAACATCGTCAACGAACTGGCCGTACTGGGTAACGCTACGTTGACGCAGCGTTCGTCCGACGCGCTGGTGACCGGCCGCGTGAAGGCCGCTCTGGTTGACGCCAAAGATCTGTTCGCCAATGCCTTCAAGATCGTGACCGAACGGGGCACCACCTACGTGATGGGCCGCGTGACCGAGCGCGAAGCCGATCGTGCGACCGCCATCATCAGAAGCACCTCGGGCGTGCAGCGCGTGGTGCGGATTCTGGAAATCATCTCGGAAGACGAGCTGGCGCGCACCCTGCCGCAAAAGCCGGCGGAACCCGCCAAGTAAATACAAACGGCCCTTGGGGCCGTTTTTTATTGGGGCGAGCAGGCCTACTTCAGGCGTTTGATCAGGCTGGAAGTGTCCCAGCGCTGGCCGCCCATCTGCTGCACATCGGCGTAGAACTGGTCCACCAGTGCGGTCACCGGCAGGCGTGCACCGTTGCGCTTGGCCTCATCCAGCACCAGGCCCAGGTCCTTGCGCATCCAGTCCACCGCAAAGCCGAAGTCGAACTTGTCGGCCACCATGGTCTTGCCGCGGTTATCCATCTGCCAGCTCTGCGCGGCGCCCTTGCCAATCACATCCAGCACCTGGTTCATGTCCAGTCCGGCGCGCTGGCCAAAGGCTACGGCCTCACTTAGGCCCTGCACCAGGCCGGCAATGCAGATCTGGTTCACCATCTTGGCGAGCTGACCAGCTCCGCTGTCGCCCAGCAGCGTGAAGGCGCGCGAGAAGGCCATGGCCACGGGCTTGACCGATTCAAATGCTTCCGCATCGCCACCACACATCACGGTCAGCAGGCCGTTTTGCGCGCCGGCTTGGCCGCCAGACACTGGTGCGTCGATGAACTGCAAGCCCTTGGCGCGGGCGATGGCGCTGAGCTCGCGGGCCACATCGGCGGATGCCGTGGTGTGGTCCACAAAGATGGCGCCGGGCTTCATGCCGGCAAAAGCACCGTCGGCGCCCAGCGTCACGCTGCGCAGGTCGTCGTCGTTGCCCACGCAGCAGAACACGATGTCGGCGTTCTGCGCGGCTTGGCGTGGGGTGTCTGCATGGCTATGTGGGCCATTTTGGCTGCTAGCCCCTGCAAAGTCTGCGCACCACGCTATGGATTTAGTAGCGGTGCGGTTGTACACCGTGACCTGGTGGCCCGCGCTGGCCAGGTGACCGGCCATGGGGTAACCCATGACACCCAGGCCCAAAAAGGCGACGGAGTAGGCGGGGGAAGCTTCGTAGGTTTTGGCGTTGATATTGGGCATCTGGGTCACATAATCGCAAAATTCTCGGTCCCGGCGGACAGGTCGGTGGACTTGCCGCGTGCGCTGTTGAGCTTGATCTGAAGGCGCAGGTCGTTCAGCGAGTCGGCGTTGCGCAGCGCGTCTTCGTAGGTGATGGCGTTGCCTTCGTACAGATCGAACAGCGCCTGGTCGAAGGTTTGCATGCCGGCCTGGCGGCTCTTCTTCATGATCTCTTTGACCTCGGACACCTCGCCCTTGAAGATCAGGTCGGAAATCAGCGGCGAGTTGATCAGCACTTCCACCGCGGCCACGCGGCCTTTGCCGTCCTGCTTGGGGATCAGGCGCTGCGAGACCAGGGCCTTCAGGTTCAGCGACAAGTCCATCAGCAGCTGGCTACGGCGCTCTTCGGGGAAGAAGTTGATGATGCGGTCCAGCGCCTGGTTGGCGCTGTTGGCGTGCAGGGTGGCCAAACACAGGTGGCCGGTTTCGGCAAACGCCACGGCGTGTTCCATGGTTTCGCGGTCGCGGATTTCGCCCATCAAAATCACGTCGGGCGCCTGGCGCAGGGTGTTTTTCAGCGCGGCTTCCCAGCTGTCGGTGTCCAGGCCCACTTCGCGCTGCGTGACCACGCAGTTCTTGTGCATGTGGACAAACTCCACCGGGTCTTCGATGGTGATGATGTGGCCAAACGACTTGTCGTTGCGCCAGTCCACCATGGCCGCCAGCGTGGTCGATTTGCCCGAACCCGTGGCACCGACCATGATGGTCAGGCCGCGCTTGGCCATCACAATTTCCTTGAGCACTTGGGGCACACCGAGTCCGTCAATCGTGGGCAGCACCTGCGGAATCACCCGCAGCACCATGCCCACCTTTCCCTGCTGAATGAACGCATTCACGCGGAAGCGGCCGATGTTTGCCGGCGAGATGGCGAAGTTGCTTTCCTTGGTGCGCTCGAACTCGGCCACCTGCTTGTCGTTCATGATGGAACGCGCCAGCGCCAGCGTATGGGCGGCATTCAGCGGCTGGGGCGACACCTTGGTCACCTTGCCGTCCACCTTGATGGCGGGCGGAAAGTCCCCGGTGATGAACAAGTCGCTGCCATTGCGGCTGACCATCAGCTTGAGCAGGTCGTTAATAAATTTCGTGGCCTGATCGCGTTCCATAAGAACACCTCACTTTCTAAATAGTTACCGAGGAACGCAGGGTTCCCAAATTCCAGGAACACCGCAGGACCGGCTTCGCCGGACTGCTGGTGTTGCCCCCTGCAAGGGGGAAAGCGGCCACACGCAGTGGGCAAGCCGGGGGGTGTGCCATATCTAGCCGGGGAAGTTTTCGGGAATTTTTGCCTTCGTACGGGCTTCGGCGGCGCTGATGACATTGCGCTTCACCAGATCGGTCAGGTTCTGGTCCAGCGTCTGCATGCCCACGCTGTTGCCCGTCTGGATGGAGGAGTACATCTGCGCGACCTTGGCCTCGCGGATCAGGTTGCGGATGGCGCTGGTGCCCAACATGATCTCGTGCGCCGCCACACGGCCCTGGCCGTCCTTGGTCTTGCACAGGGTTTGCGAAATCACGGCCTGCAGCGATTCGGACAACATGGCGCGCACCATTTCCTTTTCTTCGGCGGGGAACACGTCAATGATCCGGTCAATCGTTTTGGCCGCGCTGGAGGTGTGCAGTGTGCCGAACACCAAGTGGCCGGTTTCTGCGGCCGTCATGGCCAGGCGGATGGTTTCCAGGTCGCGCATTTCGCCCACCAGAATCGCGTCCGGATCTTCCCGCAGCGCCGACTTCAGCGCAGCGGCGAAGCTCAGCGTGTGCGGTCCCACTTCGCGCTGGTTGACCAGGCATTTTTTGGACTCGTGTACGAACTCGATGGGGTCTTCCACCGTCAGGATGTGGCCGAACTCGGTTTCGTTCAAAAAGTTGACCATGGCCGCCAGCGTGGTGGACTTGCCCGAGCCCGTGGGCCCGGTCACCAGCACCATGCCGCGCGGCTTCAGGGCCAGGTCGGCAAAAATCTTGGGCGCGTTGAGCTGCTCCAGTGACAGGATCTTGCTTGGAATCGTCCGGAACACGGCACCGGCGCCGCGGTTGTGGTTGAAGGCGTTGACGCGAAAGCGCGCCAGGCCGTCGATCTCGAACGAAAAGTCAATTTCCAGAAACTCTTCGTACATCTTGCGCTGGGTGTCGTTCATGATGTCGTACACCATGGCGTGGACCTGCTTGTGGTCCAGCGGCTCCACGTTGATGCGGCGCACATCGCCGTGCACACGGATCATCGGGGGCAGGCCTGCAGAGAGGTGCAAGTCGGAAGCCTTGTTTTTGACGCTAAACGCCAGCAGCTGGGTAATGTCCACGGAATCCTCTTTCGCTGAGATGGGCTGTGAAGGGTTTGGTACGCTTGGGAGATTATGACGATGATTGCCGACAATCTCCACGCTGTTCGCAGCCGCATCGCCCAGGCCTGCACCGCGGCGGGCCGCTCGGCGGACGCAGTGCAGCTGCTGGCCGTCTCCAAGACCTTTGGGCCCGAGGCCGTGCAGGCCGCGTTTGATGCTGGCCAGCGTGCCTTTGGCGAGAACTACATCCAGGAGGCGGTGGAGAAGATGGCCGCGCTGGAACACCTGGCCGTGGAATGGCACTGCATAGGCCCGATCCAGAGCAACAAGACCCGCTTGGTGGCCGAGCACTTCCAATGGGTGCACACCGTGGACCGTCTCAAGATCGCCCAGCGCCTGAGCGAGCAGCGCCCGGCCCACCTGCCGCCGTTGCAAGTCTGCATCCAGGTGAATGTGGACGGCGGCCCCACCAAGTCCGGTGTGGTGCCCGACGAAGCCCTGGCGCTGGCCCAGGCCGTGGGCGCGCTGCCGCGGTTGCAACTGCGCGGCCTCATGTGTATTCCAGAGCCTGCTCCTGATTTCGTAGCTGCCAGCGCAGTATTTGCGAGGGCTAGAGGCCTGTTTAATGCCTTAAACACCGCAGGGCTGGCGCTGGACACGCTGTCCATGGGCATGAGCGCCGACCTGGACGCCGCCGTGGCCAGCGGCAGCACGCTGGTGCGCGTGGGCACCGCGATCTTTGGCGGCCGCAGCTACCCAGCCGCGACTTAGGTGCGCACGCGCCCGTCGCCGGTGAGCATGGACATTTCCACAAAACTTGACCCGGTATGCTCCGTGCGCGAGAAATTCACATTGAAGCCCCCCACCGGCTGACCATTGATGCTTTCCAGCGCGGCAATCAGTGCGTCTGCGCCCCCTTTGACGCCGCTGCGTCTCAGGCCCTCCGCCATGACCTTGGCGGCGATGTAGCCCTCCATGCTGGAAAAGTTGGCTTGCACTGCGCCGTTGGTTTTGCGGGTTGCCTCTGAAAATTCCCGCGAAATGGCTTTGCTGCCGGTATAGGGCGATGGGACTACCTGCGATACCACGACGCCAGCCCCTTCCTTGCCCAATTCATCGGCCAGCGCTTGCGTGCCTACAAAGGACACGTTGTAAAAACCACCTCCGTAGCCTGCCTTGCGTGCTGCTCGTATGTACGCTGCGCAAGATTTGTAGGCACTGATTTGTACGACGGCTTCAGGCATGGCTGCGTTAATGGTCTCTACCGCTTTGGCGACATCCACTGAATTGCGCTCTACCGTCGCGATGGCCACCGGCTTAAGGTTCAAGCTAGTCAAGGCGGCCGTCATGCCGTCCAGGCCAGCTTTTCCGTAGGCGTCGTTTTGGTAGAACACCGCGACTTTGGTAAGTCCCACGTTGTGCAGCTGCTTGACGATCAGGGCTGTTTCGTCGTTGTAAGAAGCGCGTATGTGAAAGGCATAGCGATTGAAGGGCGCGCGCAATGCCATGGCACCGGTGAACGGCGCAATGAAGGGGACCTTGGCCTTCGTGGCCAACGGCAATGCCACGATGCTGGTGGGGGTGCCTATATAGCCGAACAACGCGGTAACGTCATCCTCTAGCAGCTTGCGCGTGTTTTCTTCGCAGCGGGCTGGCTCATAGCCGTCGTCGAGCTTGCGAATTTCAATGCTGCGCCCAGCAATGCCACCTGTGGCGTTGATCTGATCAAAATAAAGCTTGGCGCCCGCATGGAACTGAATGCCGAGCTGGGCCGCAGGCCCTGTAAAGGCGGCCGACTGGCCAAGGATGATTTTGTCGGACTGGGCGTGTACGGCCGGAAACCCGACCAGACTCGCTGCGCCAGCAGCGAAAGAGAATTGGCGGCGATTGATCATCTTGTCATTTTCCCCTGAATAAGGGTAAACCCTTGGCTCTTGTTACGATTGGAGATAAGTTGCGCACTCTACTTCCGCGGTGACTGTTCAAGCAAGGGCTTCACGCTGCCGCAGTCGCTGCCCAGCCATTTGCCCTGGGCCTGCATGTCCATGGTTTCTTCCTTGCCCTTGACCGTGGTGGTCGTGGTCATCTTCATGGCGTAGGCCTCGGGGCTGGTGTAGGTGACCTGGCCCTCGCCATGGCTGGGCGGGGTGGTGCAGGTGAACGCGAACTTCTGGGTGTTGCCGCTGCGCGGGCTGGGCGTGTGGGTGCAACTACCCTGCTGCGCGGGCGCCACCTCGTTGCGCGCCGCCATCTCGGGTGTCAGGCATATCTTCACGGCCATGCCACCGCCCGGTGTCGCGCTCATCTGCATGCCTTTTTTGGCCATCATGTCTTCCACCATCTTGCGCTGCTCGGGCGTCATGCTTGCCATCTGCTTTTGCATCTGGGCCATGGCTGCATCGGCCTTGCTACCGGGCGCGCCCTGCATCTGGTTGGTGATCTCCCATAGGCCGGGTTTCATGCTCTGGGCGTGGACGGCCAGCGATGCCAGCAGGGTGGCGCAGGCCAAGATTGGGAGTTTCATGGGGGCTCCGGTGGCGGTGGAAGGAGTCCATTGTGAGCGCGCTGTGCGCGTTTGAAAAGCGGCGCAGCCCGGGCCTCAGCCCAGCGCCAGATGGGTGGAGTTCTTCACCTCTTCCATCACCGCGTAGGTGCGCGTTTCGCGCACGCCGGGCAGCTGCCACAGTACGGTGCCGGCAAACAGGCGGTAGGCGGTCATGTCGGCCATGCGGGTCTTGAGCAGGTAGTCAAAGCCGCCTGCCACCATGTGGCACTCCATGATCTCGGGGTACACCTGCACCGCGGCCTTGAAGGCGTCAAACATGTTGGGCGTGGTCTTGTCCAGCAGCACCTCGACAAACACCATCATCCCCGCGCCCAGCTTAAGCGGGTTCAGTCGCGCCTCGTAACCCAGGATGTAGCCATCCTTGGTCAGGCGCTGCACGCGCGCCAGCACGGCGGTGGGCGACAGGCCCACGGTCTCGGCCAGCTTGAGATTGGAGACCCGACCATCCTCTTGCAGGCAGGCCAGGATTTTGAGGTCGATACGGTCCAGGTCGGGAATGGAGAGCATTTTGAATGTTTGGCTATTAATTCATATAAATATAGAGATTAATTCATGATGAAAACCGTAACCATAGCGCATTGAATCAATTTTGTGGAGTTTCCATGCCCTCAGCCTCACGCCTGCCCAACCCCTACCGCCCCGAGGGCGCCACCGTATCCCAGCGCCTGCAGTCGCTGGAAGCTGCGCTGGACTGGGCCGATGCCGCCCGCGTGGCCGCACCCTGGGTGCAGGCCGTGCGCGACAACCCGCCGCCCTTCTGGGCGATGGAGAGCCTGCTCAAGGAATACCCCATCTCCAGTGCCGAGGGCCTGGCCCTCATGCGCCTGGCCGAGGCGCTGTTGCGCGTGCCCGATGCCGAGACCGCGATTGCCCTCACCGCCGACCAGCTGGGCCGTGCGGACTTTGACGGCTCCGGCGACAAGGTGCTGGCGCGCCTCTCCAGCACCGCCATCGCCATGAGCAAACACTTCCTGCCCGGCGCCTCCGAGGGCAGCGGCATCATGGGCAAGCTGGGTGCCAAGACGGTGGTGGCTGCCACGCTGCGCGCCGTGCAGCTGCTGGGCCGCCAGTTTGTGCTGGGCCAGACCATGCCGGAGGCGATGAAAGAGGCCGATGCGGCGCGCAAAAAATCCAATGTGTGCTTCAGCTACGACATGCTGGGCGAAGGCGCACGCACCGACAAGGACGCACTGCGCTACCTGCAAAGCTATGCAGACGCTATTGAATTCATAGCTGCCCGCGCAAACAAGACGGGGGCTCTGGCCAAGAATGATGGAATATCCATCAAGCTCAGTGCGCTGTTCCCCCGCTACGAAGACGCGCACCGCGAGCAGGTGTTGTTGGTGCTGGTGCCGCGCGTGTGGACGCTGTGCCAGGCTGCAGCCACGGCCAACATCAACCTCACCATCGACGCCGAGGAGGTGGACCGCCTGGAGCTGTCGCTGGAGGTGCTGGAGGCCCTGCTGGTGCGCGTGGCCACCCACTGCCCGCAGTGGACCGGCCTGGGCCTAGCCATGCAGGCCTACCAGACGCGGGCGCTGGAACTGATTGAGCACGTCACCGCGCTGGCGCGCAAGCACCGGGTCAAGCTCATGTGCCGCCTGGTCAAGGGCGCGTACTGGGATGCCGAAATCAAGCGCGCCCAGGAGCTGGGCCTGCCGCACTACCCGGTGTTCACCCACAAGCACCATACCGATGTGTCCTACCTGGCTTGCGCACGCGCACTGTTGGCCGTGCCCGATGCCATCTTTCCCCAGTTTGCCACGCACAACGCGGCCACCATCGCCGCCATTCTGCAAATGGGCGCCAAGTCTGGCGCGACTTTTGAATTGCAGCGTCTGCACGGCATGGGCGAGGGTGTCTACCGCGAGGTGCTGAAAAATCCGCTGATCAGCTGCCGCATCTACGCCCCCGTGGGCGCCCACCGCGACCTGCTGGCCTACCTGGTGCGCCGCCTGCTGGAGAACGGCGCCAACTCCAGCTTTGTGCATCAACTGGCCGACGAGTCGGTGGGCATGCAGGAGCTGCTGATCTCGCCGCTGCGCCTGGAGCCCCATCCCAGCCTGCCGCTGCCGGCCGACCTGTTTGGCAGCCACGCCGGTGCCCGCGCCAACAGCACGGGGCTGGACCTGACCGTGCCCGCCCACCGCGAACCGCTGCTGGCCGCGCTGAACACCACCCCCGTGCCCGTGGTGCCCGAGGCCGATGTCAAAACCATCCCTGGCGCTTATGCTGCGTGCGCCAGCAGCTATCAAATTTGGAGCAAGGTGCCTGTGGAGGACCGCGCTGTGGTGCTGCGTCGCGCGGCCGATGCGTTGCAGGCGGCCATGCCGCAGTTCTGTGCGCTGCTGGTGAAAGAAGCCTTCAAGACCTGGGGCGACGCCGTGAGCGAGGTGCGCGAGGCCGTGGACTTTCTGCGCTACTACGCCGACGAAGCGCAGCGCATCATGCAGCCCATTTCTTGTCCCGTGGTGGCCAACGCGCAGATGGGCTACCAGTACGGCGTGACCGGCGAGACCAACACCCTGCGCCTGACGGCACGCGGCGTCTGGGTCTGCATCAGCCCCTGGAACTTCCCCCTGGCCATCTTCATGGGCCAGGTGGCCGCGGCGCTGGCCACGGGCAACACCGTGTTGGCCAAACCTGCGGAGCAAACGCCGGGCGTGGCCCGGGCGGCGGTGGACCTGATGGTGGCCGCCGGTGTGCCGGCTGATGCCCTGCAACTGCTGCACGGCGCGGGCGAAACCGTGGGCGCAGCCCTGGTGGCCCAGCCCGGCGTGGCGGGCGTGGTGTTTACCGGCTCCACCCAGGTGGCCAAGATCATCCAGCGCGCGCTGGCCGCCAAGGACGGCCCCATCGTCCCGCTGATTGCCGAGACCGGCGGCATCAACGCCATGCTGGTGGACAGCAGCGCGCTGCCCGAGCAGGTGGTGGACGCCGTGGTGCAAAGCGCCTTCCGCTCCGCCGGCCAGCGCTGCTCTGCGCTGCGCCTGCTGGTGGTGCACTCGGCCATTGCCGATGGCGTGATCGAGATGCTGCAAGGCGCGGCCGAACTGCTGCTGGCCGGCAACACCGCCGATCTGGCGACCGATCTGGGCCCGGTGATTGACCACGAAGCGTTTGACAATATTCAGCGCCATATCGCCCGCCTGAAAAAAGAGTCAAAAGTGCTTCTAGCCCCCGCAGAATCTGCGCAAGCAGCTACGAAACCAATAGCAAATCTGATTGCCCCCCATGCGTTTGAGGTGGACCACATTGCCAACGTGAAGGCTGAAATCTTCGGCCCCGTGCTGCAGGTGGTGCGTTGGGATGGCAACCCTGAAGATGTGATCGCCCAGATCAACGCGCTGGGCTACGGCCTGACGCTGGGCATCCAGACCCGCATCGACAGCCGCGCGCAGGCGCTGGCCGCCGCAGCCCATGTGGGCAACATTTACATCAACCGCAACATGATTGGCGCCGTGGTGGGCGTGCAGCCCTTTGGCGGCGAAGGCCTGAGCGGCACCGGCCCCAAGGCCGGTGGCCCGCACTACCTGTACCGCTTCTGCGCGGAGCAAACCGTGACTGTGAACACCACGGCCGCAGGCGGCAACGCCGCACTGCTGGCCAGCATGCACTAAAGAAGGGGCGACGGGCCTAGGCCCGTGCCGCCACCCAGTCGACCAGTGCCTCGGCCGGCATGGGGCGCGCAAACCAGTAGCCCTGCGCGTAGTCGCAGCCGGCCTGCAGCAGCAGGTCGCGCTGCTCGGCGGTTTCCACGCCCTCCGCCACCACCTGCAGGCCCAGCGCATGGGCCATGGCCACCATGGCCTTGCACAGCGTGAAGTTGGTGGACTGTGCGTGCAGGTCGCGCACAAAGGACTGGTCGATCTTGATGAAGTCGATGTCGAACTTCTGCAG
The DNA here is from genome assembly GCF_031457975.1 of Rhodoferax saidenbachensis. Classification (GTDB taxonomy): domain Bacteria; phylum Pseudomonadota; class Gammaproteobacteria; order Burkholderiales; family Burkholderiaceae_C; genus Allorhodoferax; species Allorhodoferax saidenbachensis_A. The sequence goes on along the minus strand of NZ_JAVDXO010000004.1, from coordinate 70,708 downwards.
ATACGACAGTGAGGAATAACCCGTGCCAAAGTCGTCCAGCGCCACCTGGATGCCCGCATCGCGCCATTCCAGCAACTTGGCGGTCACGCCGGCATTGCTGTCCAGCAACACGCCCTCCGTGATCTCCACGGTCAGGCATTCGCCCGGCAGGCCCTGGGTCTGCAGGCGCTGCACCCAGGTTTCGCTCTGCGTGCGCGCATGCTGAAACTGCACGGGTGAGCTGTTGATGCTGATCTGGAACTGCGGGTGCACGCTCTGGCGCCACTGCTGCACCTGGCGGGCCGCCTGGGCAAACACCCAGTCACCAATCTCCACAATCAGGCCACTGGTCTCGGCAATGGGAATGAAGGCGGCCGGGCTCACCACGCCGCGCTCTGGGTGCTGCCAGCGGATCAGAGCCTCCGCCTTGTAGACCGCACCCGTGGCCAGTTCCACGATGGGCTGGTACAGCAGGTGGAACTGCTGTGCACCCAGCGCAAAGCGCAGGTCGGTGGCCAGGCGTGCGCGCGTCAGCGCGGCCTCTTGCAGCGCCGGGGTGAAAAAACTGTAGCGGTTGCGCCCTGCGCCCTTGGCCACGTAGAGGGCCTGGTCGGCGTTTTTGTAAAGGGTTTCTACCTCGGTCCCGTCCAGCGGGTACAGCGTGATGCCGATGCTGGCCGACACAAACATCTGCTCGGTGCCCAGCTGGAAGACCTGCGCCATGCTCTGCAGCAGTTTCTCCAGCAGCGGTTCCAGGCCCCCCGTGTGGGTCAGCTCGGTGATGAGGATGGTGAATTCGTCGCCACCCATGCGGGCCACGGTGTCGCTCTCGCGCACGCACTGGCGCAGGCGCTGTGCGGCCTCTGCCAGCAGCAGGTCGCCGTTGTCGTGGCCCAAGGTGTCGTTCACGGCCTTGAAATGGTCCAGGTCGATAAAGAGAATGGCCAGCTGCAGGTTGTCGCGCCGACTGCGCTTGATCTCCTGCTCCAACCGGTCGCGCAGCATGCGCCGGTTGGGCAGGCCGGTCAGTGGGTCAAAGTAGGCATGTTGGCGCACCAGCGCTTCGGCGTTCTTGCGCGCGGTGATGTCGGTGTGCGTGCCAATCATGCGCAGCGGGTGGCCCGCAGCATCGCGGCTAATGACCATGCCGCGCGTGAGCACCCATTTCCAACTGCCGTCCTTGCAGCGCACGCGGTGTTCGTTGGTGTAGGTGGGGGTCAGGCCGTCAAAGTGAGCCTGGCGGTCCTGTGCCAGCTGGGCCAGGTCATCGGGGTGGGTGCGGTTGTCCAGTTCGTCGGGATGACTGCGCAGTTCGTCTTCGGTGAAGCCGTACATCTCGATCAGGCGCTTGGACAGAAACTCCTTGCCGCTCTGGATGTGCCAGTCCCACACGCCATCGCCCGCGCTTTCCAGCGCCAGCTTCCAGCGCTCCTCGCTCTCGTGCAGCGTGGCCTCGGCCAGCTTGCGCTGGGTGATGTCCACATGCGTGCCAATCATGCGCAGGGGCTTGCCGTCCTCGGCGTAGTTAACCACCATGCCGCGCGTGTGCACCCAGATCCAACTGCCGTCTTTGCAGCGCAGGCGCAGGTCGGCGGTGTAGTCCTCGGCCTTTCCGGCCAGGTAGGCGGTGAAGGTCTGGGTCACCCGGGCCAGGTCGTCCGGGTGCAGGCGGCTCACAAAGGCCTGGTTGGTGTGGGGAATCTCGCCCACCTCGTAACCCAGCATTTCCTGCCAGCGGCGTGAGTGGATCTGCTCGCCGGTGACCAGGTTCCAGTCCCAGGCGCCAGCGCCTGAGCCTTCCAGCGCCAGCTTCCACAGGTTGTCGGCGTCTTCTTCAAAGAGCGCGCCACTCCAGGCGCGCACAGGCAGCGGGGCCGAGGGACCGGTGGAGGGGGAAGGGGGCGGGTCGTCGGTCACAGCGTGGCTGGCACAAAAAGGGGTGGCGGCACAAAGGAGCGAGGGGTGAAATGACTGTACCCCAAAACCCCTGCCCACCGTCCTGAATCACCGCCCAAAAGTGGCGCATGCGCTCGGTTGCGGCATCATGCGGCCCATGAACACTCCCGCTGCGACCCCACCCCGCTTTGGCAACACTGACCCTGCGGTGGTGATTGGCAACTTTCCCTGGTACGAAATGGTCTGGCGCTCGCTGCGGGGAGACTTCAAACCCCAATCCGAGCCTGCGGGCGGATACGCCGCCTTTGCGCGGGAGTGGTCGGTGGCGGTGGACCATGGCCGCTTGCTGCAGCAGCCGGAGGTGCCAGCGGTGACCTGGCTGGGCCATGTCAGCGTCTTGCTGCAGGTGGCGCGTTTGAATGTGCTGATGGACCCCACGCTGGCAGACTTTGCCGGCCCCATGGGCAAGGTGGGGGCCGCCCGCCGGGTGCCCGCGCCGCTGACACCGGAGCAACTGCCGCGCATTGACGTGGTGCTGATTTCGCACAACCACTATGACCACCTCTGCGATGCCACGATACGCCGCCTGCTGGCCGCTGGCCAAACACCGGAGTTCATCGTGCCCCTGGGCTTGAAGGCCTGGTTTGACAGGCGCGGCATCGCCAATGTGACCGAGCTGGACTGGTGGCAGACCTTTGACCTGCCGCACCAGCTGCGCGTGCACTTCACGCCGTCCCAGCACTGGAGCCGGCGCACGCCGTGGGACACCAATGCCTCCCGCTGGGGTGGCTACTGTTTGGAGTGGTTGCGGCCCGCACAGGCGCCGTGGCGTTTCCTGTTTCCTGGCGACACCGGTTACAGCAATGACTTCAAGGCCATACGTCAGCGTATAGGCGCGATCGACTTTCTGGCCCTGCCCATAGGCGCCTACCTGCCGCGCGATTTCATGAAGCCCATGCACGTGAACCCTGAAGATGCAGTGCAGCTGATGCTGGACCTGGACGCCAAGCAGGCCATGGGCGTGCATTGGGGGACCTTCATGCTGACGCAAGAGGCGTTTGACCAGCCGCCCAAGGACTTGGCCGCAGCGCTGGCACAGCGTGGACTGCCGCAGGACCGGGTGTGGCTGATGCGGCATGGCGAGACGCGCAGCATCCCGCTGTAGGCCGCAGGCCTATTTGCGCATCAAGGTGCTTTTGCCGAAGAGCGATTCGATGAGGTCCACCGCCACCTCGGCCGTGCGGTTGCGCTCGTCCAGCGCGGGGTTCAGCTCAAACACATCCAGGCTGCCCATGCGGCCGGTGTCGGCAATCATTTCCATACAGAGCTGCGCCTCGCGGTAGGTGGGGCCGCCGCGCACTGTGGTGCCCACGCCCGGCGCGATGTCGGGGTCCAGAAAGTCCACGTCAAAGCTCACATGCAGATGCGTGTTGCTGTCGATCAGGGCCAGTGCCAGCTCCATGGCTGCGCGCATGCCCATCTCGTCGATGTAGCGCATGTCAAAGACCTCCAGGTCCTGCTCATGCACAAAGCGCTTCTCGCCCTCGTCCACACTGCGGATGCCGATCTGTCGCACCCACTTCGGAGAAATAGCGGGCACCTGACCGCCAATCTCGATCAGCTCCTGCGGACCAAAGCCGCACAGGCAGGCCACGGGCATGCCGTGGATGTTGCCGCTGGGCGTGAGCGTGTTGGTGTTGAAGTCGGCATGCGCGTCCAGCCACAGCACACGCAGCTTCTTGCCCACGTCGCGGCAGTGGCGCGCCACTGCGCTGATCGACCCTATGCCCAGGCAATGGTCCCCACCCAGCACGATGGGCAGGCGCCCGCCTTGCAGTTCGGTGTACACCGCGTCGTGCAGACTGTGGTTCCACGCGGTCACCTCGGCCAGATGGCGGTAGCCGTTCACGGGCGGCAGCCAGGGGTTGCTGGGGCCGCTGAGGTTGCCCTTATCCAGCACCTCCAGCCCATGGCCCTGCAGCACGCTGGCTATGTTGGCCACACGCAGGGCTTCGGGTCCCATGCTGGCGCCGCGGCTGCCTGCGCCAATGTCGGTGGGCGCGCCGATGAGGCTGATTTTGGTGTTCATGGTGTTTCCAGCTTGAAGACAGGGAGCCGCTCGCCCACCAGCAGGCCGCGCGCGTTGCGAATCTCGGCCGCGCGCCAGGGCTGCAGCGCGGTGCGCTGCGCATCGTCCAGCCAGCCCAACTGGTCCAAAATTTCGACGCTGGCGGCAAACAGTGCGGGCTTGTTGCCGTCGATGATCTTGAGCGCAAAGGCTTCGCCGCGGCTCTTGCTGCCGACCACCTGCACGCCGTCCGCGCCCACCTTGCTGACCCAATCGCCCCGCCCCACGCGCATGAAATCCAGGTCGTTGCGGCCGGTGCCGCTCACCATCTCGGGGTGGGCGGTCATGGCCTCACTCAGCAGTGCAAAGCTGGCGCCAAACTCGGCGTCCTGCGCGCCGCTGGCTAGGCGCGCGTAGCCGCGGGCCAGGTTGGAGAGCGGCATGGCGAAGTTGGGTGCCGAGCAGCCGTCAATGCCGCGTGGCATGTTCTGCACGTCCATGCCCACGGCGCGCGCCACATCGCGGGCAATGGCTTGTTGCAGCGGGTGGTCGTGGGCGGTGTAGTCGTCCAGCGGCAGGCCGTGCTGCACGCAATAGGCCACAAAGCCCGCGTGCTTGCCGCTGCAGTTGTTGTGCGCTTCGGTGTAGGTGGCGCCTTCGGGGGCGCCCTTGTCAAAGTAGCTGAACAGCAGCGGCACATGGCAGCCGCAGCGCAGGGTTTTGTAGGTGTGGCCGGCCTTGGCGAGCATGCTGTTCGCGCCATCCACGTGCATGGCCTCACCATTGTGGCTGGCGCACAGCAGGGCGTTTTCGGCCTGCGTAAAGCCAAACTGCGCAGGGCCACCAGCCTCCACAAAGGGCAGGGCCTGCAGCGCCTTCAGCGTGGAGCGGGTGAAGGTGACGAGGTGCGGGTCGCCCGCAAAGGCCTTGAGTTGGCCGCTGCGGTTGACGACGGCGACGGCGCCGAAGTGCAGGCATTCGGGCGTGCCGCCACGGGTGAGTTGGATCAGGGGGGCAAGGTTCACGGGTCGGGTTCTCCTGCGGGTAAGCGTATCCGATTTGACTGCTGCCGTGCCCAGCCTGTCTATACTGAAACGCTATCGCCACAGCCCAACTTTGCATAGCCCCATGCTGACACCCGAACAGAAAACCCGCTACCAGGAAGACGGCTTCCTCATCCTGCCGAACTTCAAATCTGTTGCCGAGATCGCCGCCGTGCGCGCCCGGGCTGAAGCCATCGTGGAGGCCTTTGACCCCAACGAGAGCAAGACCATCTTCACCACCAACGACCAGGTGCGTCAGGTGGACCGCCACTTCCTCGATTCGGCCAACCGCATCAGCTGTTTTTTTGAGGAAGAGGCGTTCGGGCCCGATGGCGAATTGCGCCAGGCCAAGGCCTTGTCCATCAACAAAATCGGCCACGCCCTGCACGACAAAGACCCGGTGTTCGAGGCCTTCAGCCACGGCGCGGCGCTGGCCGAGGTGGCCGCCGATGTGGGGCTGGCCCAGCCACAGGTCTGGCAATCCATGTACATCTTCAAGCAGCCCGGCATTGGCGGCGAGGTGGGCTGGCACCAGGACGCCACGTTTTTTGACACCACGCCCATCAGCGTGACCACCTTTTGGTTCGCGCTGGAAGACGCTACGCTGGACAACGGCTGCCTGTGGACCGAACCCGGTGGCCACCGCGGCCCGCGCGGCGTGCTGCGCGAGCGCTTTGAGCGCCATGGCGACACCATCACCATGAACAAGCTGGACGCCACGCCCTGGCCCGCCAGCAATGTGAATGCGATTCCGCTGGAGGTGAAGGCAGGCGCCTTGGTGGTCTTCCATGGGCTGCTGCCGCACTACAGTGCGCCCAATCGCTCGGCGGTGTCGCGGCATGCGTACACCTTGCATGCGACGGACGCCAGCACGCAGTACGCAGCGACCAATTGGCTGCAGCGCGGTGCTGCGGACCCGGTGCGGGGCTTTGTACTGGCATGATCGAGGGCTTTTCCCAGCCTCTTTGAAATATTTGCATGACAGCTACCTTGCCAACCGCACCCGAAACGCTTGCCGCTGACGCCCCAGTGGTGGCTCCCAAGCGCACGGCCAAACCTGATGTTCTCCCGGTGCTGGAACAAATGGCGGCGCTGTACCCCCATATGTTTGGCGCCACCTTTCTGCCTATGAAGCGCGGCGTTTTTCAGGACTTGCTGGAAGCACACCCTGATGTTTTTGAAAAGGATAGCCTCAAGGCGGCGCTGTCCCACCACGCACGCTCCACCCGCTACCTGACGGCCGTGGCCTCTGGCGCTGACCGGTACGACCTGCAAGGCAAACCCGTCGAAGCGATGGCGCCCGAGCATGTGCACCACGCCCTGCTGGAAGTCTTTCGCCGCCGCCAGACCCGCAGCAAGGAAGACCTGCGCCCCAAGCTCCTGCAGCGCATCGTGGTGGCATTTGAGGCCTCGGGCCTGACACCTCAGGCCTACAGCGAACTGGTCCGCAGCCGTGACGATGCCGCCAACGCGGTGCTCGACGAGGCCATGGCAGAAGCCAATGCCCAAGCCGCCAAGACCGAAGCGCTGGCAAAGGCGTTCAAGGCGAGTGGGAAAACGGTGGAAGTGTTTGCCGATATGTATGGCATGGACCCGCGTGCGGTGAGTCGGATGCTGGCGCGGGCGACGGTTGCCTGATATATCCGTAATAAAAAACCTGACGCAATCCGAACGTGAGCGCACAGTCGCTCGTCAAGAACTATGTCATTCAGCGGGTTGCAAATGGTTTCACTAGAGGCTTTGAAGGGGTCCTTTCAAAGTCCTAGTAGATTGCCAACGATGCGATCGCTTTGCTATCCAACATTACGCAGGTGACCTCAGAGATATTCTGAAAAGTCACAAACATAGTTGCCAAAACGGGTTTGAACATACCGAATACTCCCTGAACGAATGGATGTTGTGCCTCGGCATGAGGCCAAGCCATTCTGGGGCGGGTTTGAGACACCCGGGAATTGGGGTAAGTCTGTGGTGTAGCGCACACAGATCGCGCAAATGGTTACAGGAAACCTGTGTTTTTCATCTTTTCAAGCTACGGCCTGCGTGCGATAGTGGATTCCCGTTCCAAGGAGTCCGCCTTGAAATCTGTAGCCCTCGCCCTCACCGCCTTCACCCTTGTGGGTGGATTGGTCCATGGGCAAGAGGTGCTGCAGCCGGTGAGCTACAGCTTGGTGCCACCCGCGGCGATGGGCAGCAAAGACCGCACGATGCTGATCGAGGCCGACGGGGAGCGCAAAAAACTGGAAGCCTCGCTCAAGGACTATCTGGTGGCTTTAGACACGCGCTACGACGGCACGCGCAAAAAAGTGGGTTTGACCATCACCTCGTTCTCGGGCAGCCCATTTGCACTGGCGTATGACCCCGGTGCAAAAAGCATGGTGGCGCAAGTGAGCTTTGGGCAGACCGTCACGTCTGGCCTGCGCTTCGAGTACCGCGCTTTTATGGGCGAGTCAGGCAACGTCAACTTCCAGATTAGCTCCCGGTTTTAGGCCTTCGCCGCCCGTTAAAACCGCGGCAGGTCCGGGTGTTTGACCTGGCCGCCGCGCACCAGCTCGCGGCCGTATTCGGCGCAGCGCTGCAACGTGGGGATCACCTTGCCGGGGTTGAGCAGACCCTTGGGGTCAAACGCGGCTTTGAGCGCGAACATCTGCGCGTTCTCCTCCGCACTGAACTGCACGCACATGCTGTTGAGCTTCTCCACGCCGACGCCGTGCTCACCGGTCACCGTGCCGCCCATGGCCACGCTGGTTTCCAGAATCTCAGCGCCAAACAGCTCGCAGCGGCGCAACTGGTCGGCGTCGTTGGCGTCGAAGAGGATCAACGGGTGCAGGTTGCCGTCGCCCGCGTGGAACACATTGGCGCAGCGCAGCTGGTATTTCTTCTCCATCTCCGCAATCGCCAGCAGGATATCGGCCAGGCGTGCGCGCGGGATGGTGCTGTCCATGCACATGTAGTCGGGGCTAATGCGGCCACTGGCGGGGAAGGCGTTTTTGCGCCCGCTCCAGAAGCGCAGGCGTTCGGTCTCGCTGTTACTCACTGCAATTTTTGTAGCGCCAGCGTCAGACAATACGCGGGCCATACGGCCAATTTCTTCTTCCACTTCTTCCGGTGTGCCATCGCTCTCGCACAGCAAAATGGCCTCGGCACTGAGGTCGTAGCCCGCATGCACAAAGTCTTCCACCGCGGCGGTCATGGGCTTGTCCATCATTTCCAGCCCGGCCGGGATGATGCCCGCCGCAATCACCGCAGCCACCGCATCACCCGCTTTGCGCAGGTCGTCAAAGCTGGCCATGATGCAGCGCGCCAGTTGTGGCTTGGGCACCAGCTTCACCGTCACCTCGGTGGTCACGGCCAGCATGCCCTCGCTGCCTACCACCACGCTGAGCAGGTCGTAGCCCGGTGCATCCAGCGCATCACCACCAAACTCAATGGGCTCACCCTCCATGGTGAAGCCGCGCACCTTGAGCACGTTGTGCAGCGTCAGACCGTACTTCAGGCAGTGCACGCCGCCCGAGTTCTCGGCCACGTTGCCGCCTATGGTGCAGGCAATTTGGCTGCTGGGGTCGGGCGCGTAATACAGGCCCAGCGGAGCCGCCGCCTCGCTGATCGCCAGGTTGCGCACGCCACACTGGACTACCGCCGTACGGCTGCGCTTGTCCAGCTTCAGGATTTTGTTGAACTTGGCCAGTGACAGTGTTACGCCCAACGCATGCGGCATGGCCCCGCCCGACAGGCCGGTGCCCGCGCCGCGCGCCACCACCGGCACGTTCAGGCCATGGCAAACCTTGAGCACGGCCGCCACCTGCGCCTCGGTCTCGGGCAGCGCCACCAAGAGCGGACGCTGGCGGTAGGCGGTCAGGCCGTCGCACTCGTAGGGCGTGGTGTCTTCCGTTTGGTACAGCAGCGCATGCTTGGGTAAATAGGGCTCTAGCCCTCGCAGAATATGCGCAAGCAGCTCTGTTTTTGATAGCAAATTGGTGGTGCTGGCGGAGGCAGAGGCGTTCATGGCGGGGCTTTCGGGCGGCGTAGTCTGCACTCTAGGCGAAAGCCGGGCGCCGTGGCGTGAAGAAACTGGCGCCTAGCCCACCGCTTTTTTCAACCAGTCGGCAAAGGCGGCCACTTCCCAGCGGTCCATGGCGCCGGTGCGCCAGCACAGGTAGTGGGCGTGGGGGCTGGGCACGTTGTTGTCGTACAGCCGCACTAATGAACCGTTCTCCAGCCACGGCGCGCCGAGTTTGAGTCGTACCAGGCCCACACCCATGCCGGCGGCCGCGGCGTCACACATCAGGCCAATGTCGTTGAACTGCGAGCCGTCCGCCGGTTCCGGCCAGTCCAGGCCGTTGGCTGCAAACCAGGTGCGCCAGGGCTCCAGCGGGCTGCGCAAAAAAGGGATGTTGACTAGGTCCTGCGGCGTCTCAAACGGTCCATGTTCACGCACGAAGGCGGGCGAGGCCAGCGGCGTTACCTCGTCCTTCATCAGGCACACATGCTCCATGTCGGCATAGCGGCCCGGACCAAAGCGCACCATCAGGTCGGCGTCTTCGGCCACCACGTCCAAGAGTGGGATGGACACTTGCAGCGTCAGGTCGATCTCGGGGTAGGCATCGGTGAACTGGCGCAGCCGCGGAATGAGGATGGAGCGCGAAAACGTGGGCGTAACTGCCAAGCGCAGCTTGCGCTTGCCTGGCGCAGCCGATGCACTGGGAAACTTCTGCAGGATGGCCAGGCCCTCGCGCACATGGGCCAGGTACTCGCTGCCCTCGGTGGTCAGCGAAAAATCGGCCCGGCCAAACAGCTTGGTACCAATGATCTGCTCCAGCTGCCGTACCCGGTGGCTGACCGCGCTGGGCGTCACAAACAACTCCTCCGCCGCCAACGTGACCGACCGCAGCCGCGCCAGTGCCTCAAAAGTCAGAAGGCACTGGATGGGTGGGATGCGGGAGGCGCTCATGGGTGGGGATGATGCCACTAGTGAGTTCTGTGGTTGTTATCTCTGCCACCAATGGCCCCAATTCACCCGGATGGGGGATATCCAGCTCGGGAGTGGACAGGGAAAATTCGCCTTCTATGAAATTCTCGACTTTCTTTCGCACTGTTTTGTGTCTTTGCGCCCTTTTATGTGTCTCCTCAGCTGCGGTTGCTAGGCAGGATTCGGCAAGTAGTGACGCACTCATTACGCGAGGCTTGGTCGCATGGAAAAAGGGAAAACCACAGGATTTCGCAGAAGCCTACCGGCTCTTTCAGGAAGCGGCAAAGACAAATAATGCAGACGCTCAATTTCATCTGGGCATCATGCATATGGAGGGACAGAGCGTTCCTCCTAGCGACAAGGAGGCTGCCCTCTGGTTCAAAAGGGCTGCTGACCAAGGTCATACCAATGCTCAGTTCAACCTGGCTCAGATACTGAATGACTCACGGCCTCCAAGTTACACCGAGGCACTCAGGTGGTTCTCGGAAGCAGCGAAAGGTGGACATGCCGTTGCTGCCTACAACACCGGGCTGTTCTATTACAAAGGGAAAGGCACGCAGAAGGATGCGAAGAAGGCAGCAGACTATTACCAATTGGCGATTGACCGGGGCTATGTCTTGGCCAACCACAACCTTGCACTGTTGTAAAAGGACGGGGAGGGGGTTCCGCTAGATCACAAACGGGCAGTGTCCCTATTGGAGGTGGTCGCCAACGCGGGACACGCTCCTTCGCAAACCACGCTTGGATACATGTATGCGAAGGGCATGGGTGTTACCGCGGATATGCGCATGTCGTTGTACTGGCTGCGCAAAGCTGCAGCAGCGGGAGATCCGGTCACAATACAGATACTGCAGCGATTTGAGGCAAAACAATAGCGGTGACGCTTGCAACATTTAGGGGCATTTGAGTCAAGGATGTTGCAATTGACTAAAGATTTCTACAAGGGGTCGGGGCTAGTATGAATTCTCTCCAACTCGAAAGAATTCTGATGACGATGCAGCCCCCTTTTTTTGGCAAACGCCCCACGGATTCGGCCAACCCCCGTCCAACCCCTAGCCAGCCCCATGGATTGTCTGGCTCCGCTCCCAACAGCGTGGGAAGTGCACCCGTTGCCCCTGCACAGGCGCCCGCGCCCTCAGCACCCACCGCCAGCGCTACAGCTGCGCCGCTTTCGGGCGCCCCCACCAAGGAAGGCGGCAGCAAGCTGACAGTAGGTCCCAATATCAAACTCAAGGGGGTCGAGATCACTGACTGCGACACCCTGGTGGTGGAGGGCACGGTGGAGGCGACGATGGACTCCCGCGTGATGCAGATTACCGAGATCGGTGCCTTCAAGGGTTCCGCCGAGATCGACTATGCCGAGATCCATGGTGAATTCAACGGTGATTTAACGGTGCGCGAGAAGCTGGTGATTTACTCCACCGGACGGGTGAGCGGCAAGATCCGCTACGGCAAGGTGGTGATCCAAGAGGGTGGCCAGTTGATGGGCGACATCCAGTTTGGCGCAGCCAACCGAGCCGAGGTGCTGCCACCCTCACGAATGGGCCTGCTCAACGCCGCCTAACCATAGGTAGGAGTTGGCTGCGCATTCCCCGTACGCCAACTCTGCCGACCTCTTGCACCGACCGCCGGGCCATCAGCAAAACTAATACCGCCGCTGAACTAGCTGCCCGCCGAGCCAACAAACGCCACTTGCGCGTACAGTCCCGCATCGCTTCCCGTGACCTGCTGACGCTCGCCTGCTAACCCCCGCGTAGTGGGGCAATTGGGGCCAGTTTTGGGGGGGTGACTTGGGCGCGCCCCTAAGGAGTTTCCCGGAGAACAAAGCCTATTTCCGCCCAGGGTGTCTCAGTAGAATGGCCATCTTTTTCCCTCGGGAGTTCCCCTGTGTCTGACACCCTTGCCGTACTGCCACAGTACCTGCTCCCTAAAAAAGCCCTGACCGCCTTTGGCGGCTTGGTAGCTGGTGCCCGGGGTGGCAAAGCCACGACGGCGCTGATTCGTTGGTTCATTGGCAAGTACCAGGTCAATATGGCCGAGGCCGCCAACCCGGATCCGGCTGCGTATGCCACGTTCAACGAATTCTTCACCCGTGCCCTGAAAGAAGGTGTGCGCCCTCTCGCGTCGGCCTCCTTTATTTGCCCGGTAGACGGTGCCATCAGCCAGTTTGGCGCGATCGACAAAAACCAGATATTCCAGGCCAAGGGCCACCACTACAGCACCACGGCGCTGGTGGGGGGGGACGCCCAGTTGGCGGCGCAGTTCGACAACGGCACGTTCGCCACCATTTACCTGAGCCCGCGCGACTACCACCGCATCCACATGCCGTGTGACGGCGTGCTGCGCCGCATGATCTATGTGCCGGGCGACCTGTTCTCCGTCAACCCGACCACGGCGCGCGGCGTGCCGGGCTTGTTTGCGCGCAACGAACGGGTGGTCTGCGTATTCGATTCCGACCATGGTCCGTTTGTCCTCACCTTGGTGGGGGCCACGGTGGTGGGCAGCATGGCCACGGTGTGGCATGGCCTGGTCAACCCGCCGCGCCTTCCCCAGATCACCGAGTGGTATTACGATGCCGGCAAGGTCGTGTTGCGCCAGGGTGAAGAGATGGGACGCTTCTTGCTAGGTTCCACCGTCGTCCTGCTATTTGGGCAGGGCGCGCTCGACTTTTCGCCCGAATGGGCGCCGGCCAAGCCGGTGCAGTTGGGTGAAAAGATGGGTGTTAAAACCGCTTGACCTTAGGGAAAAGCGGTATCCTGAAAGCCTTAAAAACCCATGTTGGGGGATATAAATGGATAGCCTTTCCACACACAGCGCGTTGGCCCTGGAAGATTCAAACGATCAGGAGCAGGCCACGCGCAAACGTCCCAAAAGGGCGATGTTGGAAAATTTGTCAGTTCGGGCCAGCCTTTGGTTGGCGTTTGCCAGCGTGCTCGCCGGGGCTGTGGTCATTGGCGTGTTCTCGTTGTTCCAGATGGGGCGGCTGAACGCGTCCACCAAGGCCATTTACGAACAAGAGTACGCCGCCGGCCAGGCTGCCGAGCAAGCCCGTGGCCTGATTTTGCGGGCTAGCCGCGCCCAGACCCAGTTGCTGACCGCCACCACGGCAGCTGAGCGCAACACGTTGGGTACTGATATTGAAGCCAGCCTGACCCAGATCGGCTTGCGCCTGGAAACCATCAAGGGCCTGTCCACCACCGAGGAAAGCAGCGCCTCCAGCCAGCAGCTGATCGACGCGATGGCGAGCTGGACCAAGCGCCAGCGTGCCTACATTGCCCTGGTGAAAGAGCAGCCGGTGGATCTGATGCAGATGAGCCCCGATGTGCCCACCGAAGACGCGCGCCTGCTCAATGACACCCGCAAGCTCGAAAAGATTGTGGACCTGCTGGTGGAGCAGCGCTCCAAATCGGCCGAAGCTACCATCGTCCATGCTGGGCAAATTTACCAGTCCTCCCAGACCTGGGTGGTCGGCATCATGGTGCTGCTGTTTGTGCTGTCGCTAGCCATTAGCGGCTGGGTGACGCGGCGCCTGGTGCGCCAGCTCGGCGGCGAGCCAGCCTATGCCAAGTCCATTGCCAGCCGCATCGCCCAGGGCGACCTGTCCATGCACATTGCAGTGGACCCCAAGGACACCGAGAGCTTGCTGTACTCCCTGCGCGACATGCAGGGCAAGCTGGCTGACACCATGCGCGAGATTGCCAGCAGCTCCAAGCAGGTGGCCAATGCTTCGCGCGAAATTTCCATGGGCAATCTGGATCTGTCGCAGCGCACCGAACAACAATCCGCTTCGCTGGAAAAAACCACCACCAACGTGGAGCAGATGGCGGCCATTGCCAAGCGCCATGCCGACAGCGCCACCCACGCCGCCCAGCTCTCGGGCGTGGCCACGCGCTCGGCCCAGCAGGGCGGCGATGTGGTGGCCAGCGTGGTCTCCACCATGGAGCAAATCAGCAAGAGCACGCAGGCCATCCACGGCAACATCAGCGTGATTGAGGGCATTGCCTTCCAGACCAATATCCTGGCGCTCAACGCCGCGGTGGAAGCCGCGCATGCGGGCGAGCAGGGCCGCGGCTTTGCCGTGGTGGCTGCCGAGGTGCGTTCGCTGGCCGAGCGCAGTGCCAAGGCCGCGCGCGAGATCAATGCACTGATCGAAGCCTCGTCCAGCCAGGTGAAGGACGGCGCCGAATTGGCACAGCGCGCTGGCCAAACGATCCGCGAAATGGCGCAGACCGTGGCCCAGGTGAGCACGGTAATGGAAGAGATTTCCGGGGCATCGGTGCAGCAGAGCTCGGGCATCGAAGAGATCAACCGTGCCGTCGCCCAGTTGGACGACAGCACGCAACAAAACGCCGCGTTGGTGGAGCAGGCCGCCGCTGCGGCCCAGTCGCTGGACGAGCAGGCCCAGTCGCTGGACCAGTTGGTTGGCCGCTTTGCGCTGCAGGGCGAGGTTGCCCTGCCGCTGCTGCGCTAACGATCTACTTGAAGATCACGGTCTTGTGGCCGTTCAGCCGCACCCGGTGCTCGCTGTGCCACTTGACTGCGCGGGCCAGCACCTGGCTCTCGGTGTCACGGCCCTGGGTGGTCAGGTCTTCCACCGTTTTGCTGTGGTCCACGCGGGCCACGTCCTGCTCGATGATCGGGCCTTCGTCCAGGTCGGCCGTCACGTAGTGGGCGGTGGCGCCAATCAGCTTCACACCGCGGTCATGCGCCTGGTAGTAAGGCTTGGCGCCTTTGAAGCTGGGCAAAAAGCTGTGGTGGATGTTGATGGCGCGACCCGAGAGCTTGCGGCACAGGTCGTCACTCAGGATCTGCATGTAGCGCGCCAGCACCACCAGCTCGGCGCCTTCGGACTCAATCACTTCAAACGCCTTGGCTTCGGCCTGGGCCTTGGTGGCTGCTGTCACCGGAATGTGGTGAAACGGCACGTTGTAGCTGGCCGCCAGTTGGTAGAACTCGCGGTGGTTGGAGACGATGGCGCGGATGTCCAGCGCCAGCAGGCCGCTCTTCCAGCGAAACAGCAGGTCGTTCAGGCAATGGCCTTCCTTGCTGACCATGATGACGGTGCGCATCGCTTGGGCCGTGGCGTGCAGGCTCCATTGCAGCTGCAACGGCTCGGCAAAGCTGCCGAGCTGGGTGCGCAGCTCGGCGTGGCTGAGCTGGCCGCAGCTGAACTGCACGCGCATGAAAAACAGGCCGGTATCGGGGTCGTTGTACTGGGCAGCTTCTTCGATGTTGCCGCCGCGTTCCAGCAAAAAGCCCGAAACGGCGTGCACCAGCCCCAGGCGGTCGGGGCAGGAAAAGGTAAGGATGTAGGTCTGGCTCATGGGCATGGATTGTCGCAGTTCCCCCAACATGAAAAAGCCGCTCGGGGAGCGGCCTTTGTCGGCGGAAAGAGGGGGCTTAGTGCACGATGACCGGGTTTTGCGCCAATTCGGCGTAGCCTTCCAGCGTGTCTTCCACTTCTTCCTGGGTGGGCGTGTTCACCTGCCAGGCCTGGATGTGTTGCTGGAACAGCTCGGCCCAGGATCCATCAAGGTACACCTCTTTGCCTGATCGTTTGTCCACGATCTCAAAGCCGTGGCGGGCCAGGGTGGGCACGCCCATGGGGTAACGCTCGGTTTTTTCGACCACAAAACCCTCGGGCTCGCCATTGGCCAGCATGTGGGTGACAGAGAAGGTTTCAGAGTCGTACAGGGTGTGCATAGTATTTTCCAACGAGAGATACATGCCAAATGGGTGTCGTCTTTACGGTTTCAAGAGTAGCAGGAAAAGTGCCCGCTGGTGCAAAGCTCAGGGTTTTTGGCTGCTGGCCCACAACAAATCGAGAAAGTCGCCGTTGGATTCCGTAATGCGGATGCGCAGTGGCAAATACCCCACGCTGGGCACGTACCACAACTCCAGTTTCTGGCTGCGCTCTGCCGTGGGCTCGTGCGTCAGTTTGATGGCGGGAAAGGTGCCGCCGGGCACCTTGATGGGTTCCAGCGCGCCGGCCCTGAAGGTCCAGTTCTCCGCGTAGCGGTCGCCCACGGCCTGGAAGGTCACGGTTTTTCCCGCCGTCCATTGCCCGGGCTCGCCCGCCACCACGCTGGCCAGCTGCATGAAAACGCTGAGCTGGTCTTGCGCCCCGGCCTCCAGGGTGGCATCCGGCGTGTTGGCGCTGAACGTGATCTTGCCTTGGGGCCGCAGGAAGTTGGCGCTGATTTCGTCTTTGCCCAGGCGCTTGCTGCCAAAGCGCAATGGCTCCAGGCCTTGCGCAGTGAGCGTGCCCTTGCTGGTCCAGGTTTGCAGGCTCAGGCCAAACTTGCGCACCACCAGTTGCGAGGTGTAGTGGTTGCCCTCACGCTGCCAGAGCAGTTCGGCGCTGCCTGTGTAGGGCGAGGAGATCACGCCCTCGAAGTCATAGTTCAGGCGCACTGCGGGCGGCACGCTAACGCTTTGTGCGGCAGACATCGATGGCAGCACGGCCAAAGTGCAGGCGAGCAGGGCGGCGGCGCAGAGGCGGCGGAGTTGGGTTGCAGGCATAGAAAGAGGTCAGGGTTGTTCGCTGTCGGTCCACACCATGTCCAGCACATTGCCGTTCGATTCTGTCAGGCGAATGTGGGCAGGCAGGTAGGCGAGCTTGGGAGCCAGCCAGAGCTCCGCCTTGGTGCTGTAGTCCCCGGTGGGCTCGCGCGTTAGCTTGACAGCGCTGAAGGTGCCGCCGGGCACGGTGATGTTTTCTTCGGCGGAGACCACAAAGGTCCAGGTTTCGCTTTGCCGTGGGCCTATGGACTGGAAGGCCAGGCTGTCGCCCGCCGCATAGCGCTGCGGCTCGCCAGCCCACAGACTGGCCAACTGCATGAACACGCTGAGGTGGTCCTGCGCACCCCGCAGCAGCGGCGCCTCGGGCGTGTTGGCGCTGAAGATGACTTTGCCCTCGTCGCGCACGAAATGCGCAGCCACCTCGCTGCCACGCCCCTTGTCACCGAATCGCAGCGGTGCCAGGCCGGCATCCGTCAGCGCGCCTTTGCTGGTCCACTGCCGCAGATTGACGTAAAACTTGGTGGCTATCAGGTTGGCTTGGTAGCTGGTGCCGTCGTGCGTCCAGATGAGTTTGGCACCCCCGGTATCACGCCTGCCACCTGTCAGTGCGTCCAGGTCGTAATTCAACCGTACCGGAGGCGGGAAGGCATAGCGCTGGGGACTCTCCTGGACTGGAGACACCGCAGCCGTGGTCACGGTGGGGGCCTCCGCAGCAGGTGGGGAAAGGACAGGTTTTGCTATTAATTCAGGAGCTGCTGGCGCAATATCTACGGGGGCTGGAGGCGAAAAAGGCATGGAAGTGTCCTGTGCGGCGCCCGCTGGCAGGTGGGTGGGCTTGGCGGCAGTGCGCACGGGCGCTGGTTCTGCCGGCCGGGGCTGCACAGAGGGCGTCACAGGCGGCAGCACCCGGGTCTGCATCGCTACGACGGCCACTTCTTGCGGTGTGTCGGAAAAGCCCCAGAGCGTCTGCAGCGGTGCCCCGCTTAGCAACCACCAGTGCAGCCCCAACACGGCGGCCAACACCAACGCCAAACCCTTGAAGGGCCAGGAAATGAAGGGTGTGGGGGAAAGTGCGACCGGAGGCAAAGCCAAAGACATGCTGGATAGAACGCAAAAGTCCAGTGTACGGTAGACATCGGGCGGGCCGCCGAGCCAAACCCGGCGAAAATGCCGCCATGAAACTCGCTACCTACCAAGACGGCTCCCGCGACGGGCAGCTGGTGGTCGTCTCCCGGGATCTGACCCAGGCGCACTACGCCACCCACATTGCCAACCGCCTGCAGCAGGTGCTGGACGACTGGAACTTTTTGTCTCCCCAACTGCAAGACCTGTACGTGAGCCTGAACCACGGCCGCGCGCGCCATGCCTTTCCGTTTGACCCGGCGTTGTGCATGGCGCCGCTGCCGCGCGCTTACCAGTGGGCGGATGGCTCGGCCTACCTGAACCATGTGGAGCTGGTGCGCCAGGCCCGCGGTGCCGAAGTGCCCGAGAGCTTCTACACCGACCCGTTGATGTACCAGGGTGGTAGTGACGACCTGGCCGGCCCGCAGGCCGACATCGTCTGCGCCAACCCCGCCTGGGGCGTGGACTTCGAGGCCGAGCTGGCCGCCATCACCGGTGATGTGCCCATGGGTTGCCCGGCAGACCGCGCCATCGACGCGGTGCGCCTCTTGGTGCTGGTGAACGATGTGACGCTGCGCAACCTGATTCCCGACGAACTGGCCAAGGGCTTTGGCTTTGTGCAGAGCAAGCCTGCCACGGCGTTTGGCCCGGTGGCCATCACACCCGATGAACTGGGCGATGCCTGGGCCCGCGGCCGCGTGCACCTGCCCGTGCAGTGCACCTGGAATGGCCGCAAGGTCGGCCTGTGCGAGGCGGGCAATGACATGACCTTCCATTTCGGCCAGTTGGTGGCTCACCTGGCCAAGACGCGCCGCGTGCGCGCCGGCTCCATCATCGGCTCGGGCACCATCAGCAACAAGGGCGTAGCGCGCAAGAACCGCACTGACTGGCCCAACGGCTACAGCTGCATTGCGGAAAAGCGCGCGATGGAGACCCTCCAGGACGGCCAGCCGAGCACCGAGTACATGCAGTACGGCGACACCATCCGCATCGAGGTGAAAGGCCGTGACGGGCAAAGCGTGTTTGGCGCCATCCTGCAGGAAGTGGTGCCACCCGAATTCAAGGGCCGCGCACCCGCAGTGGCTCCCGCTGTCACTGCGGCCATTGCCGATACATCTGACACCCCCGAACCACCGACCGAAACCCCTACCGAGACACCCGAATGAAAACACGCGCCGCCGTTGCCTGGAAAGCAGGCCAACCCCTGACCATCGAAACCGTGGACCTGCAAGGCCCCAAGTTTGGTGAAGTGCTGGTGGAGATCAAAGCCACCGGCATCTGCCATACCGACTACTACACGCTCAGCGGTGCCGACCCCGAAGGCATCTTCCCCGCCATCCTGGGCCACGAGGGCGCAGGCATTGTGGTGGACGTGGGCCCCGGTGTGACCACGCTCAAGAAGGGCGACCACGTCATCCCGCTCTACACGCCCGAATGCCGCACCTGCAAGTTCTGCCTGAGTCGCAAGACCAACCTGTGCCAGCTGATCCGTGGCACGCAGGGCAAGGGCCTCATGCCCGATGCCACCTCGCGCTTCAGCTTGAATGGCGATCCCATCTTCCACTACATGGGCACGTCCACCTTCAGCAACTACACGGTGGCGCCTGAAATCTCGCTGGCAAAAATCCGCGAGGACGCACCCTTTGACAAGGTCTGCTACATCGGCTGCGGCGTCACCACCGGCATTGGCGCGGTGATCTTCACCGCCAAGGTGGAGGCGGGTGCCAACGCCGTGGTGTTCGGCCTGGGCGGCATTGGTCTGAACGTGATCCAGGGCCTGAAGATGGTGGGTGCGGACAAGATCATCGGCGTGGACCTGAACCCTGCCCGTGAAGCCATGGCCCGCCAGTTCGGCATGACGCACTTTTTGAATCCCAAAGACATCGAAGCCGCAGGCGGCAACATCGTGGACGCGATTGTTCAGCTCACCGATGGCGGCGCGGATTACAGCTTTGAGTGCATCGGCAACACCAAGGTCATGCGCCAGGCGCTGGAGTGCACGCACAAGGGCTGGGGCCGCAGCATCATCATCGGCGTGGCCGAGGCCGGTGCGGAAATCAGCACGCGCCCCTTCCAGCTGGTCACCGGCCGCAAGTGGGAAGGCTCGGCCTTTGGCGGCGCACGCGGCCGCACCGATGTGCCCAAGATTGTGGACTGGTACATGGAAGGCAAGATCAACATCGACAGCCTGATCACCCACACCATGCCGTTGGAAGACATCAACAAGGGCTTTGATTTGATGAAGCGCGGCGAGTCGATCCGCGGCGTGGTGATTTACTGATGGCCACCGTGCCCGGTTTGGAACTGCTTAGCGAACACGCCTGCTTTGGAGGCGTGCAGCGTTACTACCAGCACGCCTCCAGCGTCATCGGCCTGCCCATGCGCTTCTCGGTGTTTCTGCCGCCGCAGGCGCAGCAGCACGCGGTGCCGGCGGTCATGTACCTCGCGGGACTGACCTGCAATGAAGAAACCTTCATGGCCAAGGCCGGTGCGCAGCGCGTGGCAGCTGAGCTGGGCTTGGCGCTGATTGCACCCGACACCAGCCCGCGCGGCGCGGGTGTGCCGGGCGAGGCCGAGTCCTGGGACTTTGGCGTGGGCGCCGGTTTCTACCTGGACGCCACGCAGGCGCCCTGGGCGCAGCACTACCGCATGGAAAGTTACCTGTTGAAGGAATTTCTGCCACTGGTGGGCGAGCACTTACCGATTGACGTGAACCAGCTGGGACTGTTCGGCCACTCGATGGGTGGCCATGGGGCGCTGACCTTGGCCCTGCGCCATCCAACGCGGTTCAAGAGTCTGTCGGCCTTTGCGCCCATCTGTGCGCCTACGCAATGTCCTTGGGGGCACAAAGCGTTTGCAGGTTATCTGGGCGAGGACCGCACGGCGTGGGCCGCGCACGATGCTTCAGCCTTGATGGGACAGCGCAGTGCGCCGCTGTTGGCACAGGGCATCCTGGTGGACCAGGGCTTGGCCGACAAGTTTCTGGAAGTGCAACTACACCCCCATCTGTTCGAGGCTGCATGTGCTAAGGCCGGCCAGCCGCTCATGCTGCGCCGCCACGCGGGCTACGACCACGGCTATTACTTCATCAGTACTTTTATGGAAAACCACCTGCGCCACCACGCGCAGGGGCTGGGCCTCGCGGCGTGATCAGGTGGCGGCGGCCACCTGTTGCACAAAGGTCTTGATACCGCGCAGCATCATCTCAATGGCCACCGACACCAGCACCAAGCCCATCAGCCGTTCTACGGCCACGACCAGCCGCGTGCCAATCCAGCGCTGAATGCGCTCGGCCGACACCAGCACTACGGCGCTGACCAGCATGGTCACGCACAGTGCGCCAATCCACTCCATGCGCCGGTCGGGCTGCTGGGATACCAACAGCAAGACGGTCGCGAGGGCGGACGGGCCGGCGATGGCGGGTACCGCCAAGGGGACGATGAGCGGCTCCGTCGTGAGTTCGCCCTCGGCCGTGGCTGCCGGCGGAAACACCATGCGCAGTGCGATCAAAAACAGGATCACACCGCCACCGATCTGCAGTGACAGCTCGCTCAAGTTCATCACGCGCAGAAAGCTCTCGCCCACAAACATGAAGGTCAGCAGCAGCGCAAACGCAATCAGGATCTCGCGCAGGATGACCTTGGGCCGCCGTTCGGGCGCCACGTGTTTGAGCGCATTGGCAAAAATGGGAATGTTGCCGACCGGGTCGGTGATCAGGATCAGCAAAATGGTCGCCGAGGCGAAGGTGTAATTCATCATGGTGTGCGGCGAAGAATAGCAGTGTCGCGCAGCGTGGTGGGCGATAATCGCACCCATGCCGTCCCTGCAAACCCTGCGAGAAGCCCGCACCATCGTCCGTTGGATGCTGGTGTGGTTTGCCTTGTCGCTGGGGGTGGCGGTGGCCTCGCCAGTGGTCAACCCGCAGGCACTCACCCTGGTGTGCTCTGCCGCGGGGGGGGTGCAGCTCAAGGCGGGCACCGATGGCGATGCGCCCCAGCCCATGGGCCATACGCTGGACTGCGTGCTGTGCATGGTGGCCGGTGCGCCACCCGCGGCGCCTGTGGTGGTGCAGGCGCCCGCTGCCCTGGCCCATGTGCAGCGCAGCGCGCTGGCACAGCGCCCCGTAGGTGCCATCGTGGCGGCGTCCGCCGCGCGCGGCCCGCCTGCGCTGGTCTGAACTTTCCCCTCCCCTTTTTTTGTTTTTCGAAGCACCGTCTGTTGGGGCGGTGCTTCGTCCGCGTGGCCCCTGCTGTGGGTTGCGCACTATTGGTATTCCGTATGGCTTCAAAATTTGCTATTCAATTCGTAGCTGCTTGCGCAGCGTTGGCGGGGGCTAGCGCCTCTTTTGGGCACGTAACCTTGCAAGATCCGGCCGCTGCGGCCGGCGCCACCTACCGCGCAGTGCTGCAGGTGGGCCACGGCTGCGCCGGTTCGGCCACCACCACCATTCAGGTCACCATCCCCGCCGGTTTTAACGGCGCGCAACCTATGGTGAAAGCCGGTTGGGCCGTGTCCACCAAGGTCGGCCCGCTGGCCCAGCCCTATGAGATGCACGGCACGCGCTACACCGAGGGTGTGCAGGAAATCACCTGGACCGCCAAGGGCGCAGAGAACGCCTTGCCCAGCGCGCTGTACGACGAGTTTGTGCTGCGCGGCACCACGCCGCGCAAGCCCGGCACGCTGTGGTTCAAGGTGGTGCAGGTGTGTGAGGTCGGCCGCACCGAGTGGGTCGAGATTCCCGCCGCGGGCCAGGACGCCCACAGCTTGAAATCCCCCGCCGCTGCGCTGGAAGTGCTGGACGTGCAGGCCGCCGGTGGCCACGCCCACTGATTCAGCCCCTTCAACCCCACGGAGTCCCCCATGAAATCCTTGAAATTTGTGATCGCCACCCTGCTGGCTGCCACCGTATCCGCCCCATTGTTGGCGCAGACCGTGGACGTCAGCGGCGCCTGGGCCCGCGCCACCGTGCAGGGCCAGAAGGCCAGCGGCGCCTTTATGCAGCTCACCGCCAAAGAGGGCACGCGGCTGGTGGCCGTCGCCACCCCGGTAGCGGGTGTGGCTGAAGTGCATGAGATGAAGATGGAGGGCGACGTGATGACGATGCGCGCCGTCCAGGGCGGGCTGGAGCTGCCGGCTGGCAAGGCTGTGGCGCTGAGCCCCAGCGGCTACCACGTGATGCTGATGGACCTGAAGCTGCCGCTGCGCAAGGACACCACCATACCGCTGACGCTGGTGTTCAAGGACGCCAAGGGCGTGGAGAGTAAAAAGGAGCTGCTGGTGCCTGTGGCCACCAGCGCGCCCATGCCGGGCAAACCCTGAGCGGGTACGGGCCGTGGCGGTGGCCACGGCCCGTACATTGGGTGTAAGCTGTGCGCAGTGGCCTGCTTTACAGGCCCATTGGAGCAACCATGAGCGATGCAGACACCTCCGGCTTTGGCAAATTTGTCCCGGGCTTTGACTTCTTGCAAAACCTGGCCAAAGGTGCCGCCACCAACATCCCGCAGATGCCCAACCTGGCCAACTGGGTGGCCCCCACGCTGAATGTGGAAGAGCTGGACAAACGCATCGAAGAGCTCAAGAACGTGCACTTCTGGCTGGAGCAAAACTCCCGCGCCCTGGGCGCCACCATCCAGGCGCTGGAAGTGCAGAAGATGACCCTGGCCACGCTCAAGGGTATGAACTTCAATATCGGTGACGTGGCCAACGCCCTCAAGCTCAAGGCGGCCGATTCGGTGGCCAGCAGCGTGCAGCGTGTGACCGAAAAAGCCGCCTCTACCGCCAAAACCTTTTCCGATGTGACCGGCACTCCCAAGCCCGCCAAGGCGGGTAGCGCGACGGGGCTGGTGGATCCGCTGCAGCTGTGGGGTTCGCTGACCCAGCAGTTCCAGAACATTGCCGCCAGCGCCATGAAAGAGGCCACCACCAAGACCGCGGTGGACATGACCAAGAACATGGCCACCGGCCTGGCCAAGGAAGCATTGAAGTCCGCCACTGCCGCGGGCAAAAAGGCCGTGAGCAAGCGGCCCGCAGCCCGCAAAACCACCGCCCGTAAGACCACCGGTCGCTAGGCGTCCAGCTCGTCGTCCAGGCGCAGGCGCATGTCCCTGTTTCCGTACGCCCATGCAACGCACCCACAGTGGCCCATGGCCGCTGCCCTGGTGCTGGCACAGTTGCGCGCACAGATGACGCTGCCCGGCTACGCCACGGCGCCGTGCCTGGCGCTGCTCTATATCACCGACCACTACGCACCCCATGCCCAGGACATCCTGGAGCACCTGAGTGGCGAGCTGCCTCTGGTCACCGACTGGTCAGGCACCGTGGGCATTGGCATTGCGTCGAACAACGTGGAGTACTTTGACGAGCCGGCCCTGGCCGTGATGCTGCTAGAGCTGCCCAGCCACCAGTACCGCGTGTTCTCGGGTATTGCACCGTTGGGGCTGGGTTTTGAGGCCCATACCGCGTTGGTGCATGCCGATGGCGACACGCCAGACCTGGCTGAGCTGATCGACGAGATGGCGCGGCGCACCGACAGTGGCTACCTGTTTGGCGGCCTCTCCAGCAGCCGCACCCAGAGCGTGCAGTTTGCGGTGGCGGCCGATGGCAACCTGAGCGGCCATGGTGCTGCCAGCGGCGTGTTCACCGGGGGGCTGAGCGGTGTGGCGTTTGGCGAGGGGGTAGACCTGGTCTCGCGCGTGACCCAGGGCTGCAAGCCCGTGTCGCCTACCCACGTGGTCACCGAGGCGGCCCACAACGTGGTGGTGGCGCTGGATGGTGAACCCGCGCTGGATGTGATGCTGCGCGACCTGGGCGTGTCGCTGGAGCGGCCACAGGAAGCGCTGGAGGTGGTGCGCGCCACGCTGGTAGGGCTGGTGCAGCCGCGGGAGGGCGTCGCCCACGATGCCGCCATGGTGCGCCAGACCGGTAACTTTGGCAGCGACGTGACCGTGCGCCACATCATCGGTCTGGACCCTGGGCGCCGTGGCATCGCCGTGGCCGACCAGGTGCAGGAGGGCGCACAGTTGGCGTTCTGCCAGCGCCATATGCAGGCTGCCAAGGCCGACCTGATGCGCATTTGCGCCGAGGTGCGCGAAGAACTAGAGCCCCAGGAGCAAACCCTGGAAGTGGCCACTGCGCTGCAGCAGAGCGAGGCGGAGGCCGCACCGCACCCGGCGCGGCGCATCGCTGGCGCGCTGTATGTGAGCTGCTCGGGCCGCGGTGGCCCGCACTTTGGCGGGCCCAGTGCCGAGATGCACATCGTGCGCCGCGCGCTGGGCGATGTGCCGCTGGTTGGTTTTTTTGCGGGTGGTGAGATCGGCCACCGCCATGTGTTTGGCTATACCGGGGTGCTGACGGTGTTCACGACGGCCGCTTAGACAGCGAGCCAGGCAAGTTAACTGAGAAGGTGGCTGTATGGGAAAACTGAAGATCGCTGCGCGCCTGTATGCGGGGTTTGCACTGTTGATGGCCGTGCTGGTGGTTGTGGTGGTTCTGGCCATGGGGCGCATGGCTTCCATGAACGGCAGTGCCAACGACATTGCGACAAACTGGTTGCCCAGTGTCGAAGCGGCCAACAAGATCAACACGGCCAAGTCCGATTTCAGGGTGTTTGAAATGCAGCACATTCTGAACACTGAGGATGCCGCCAAGGCGGCGGTAGAGAAGGACATGGCGGCGACCAAAGCCAAAATGGACCAGGAGCGCCAGATTTACGCAAGCCTGATCAGCGGCGATGAGGAGCGCAAGCTCTATGAGGCTTTTGAAGCCAGTTGGACCCAATATATGAAGGTCCATGACGAGATGGTGGACACATCACGCCGCAACGACAACGACTACGCCAGAAAGATGCTGGAGGGGGACTCCAAGGTACTCTTTGACAAAGCCGGTGACGCGCTGGACAAAATTGTGTTGTTGAACCACACAGGTTCTGACGAAGCGGCCAAGACCGCTGCGGATGCCTACGTCATGGCAAAGACCACCATGGTGGTGGCCGTGGTGGTGGCTTTGGTGATAGCCGGCTTGGCGGCTACCCTGATTACCCGTTCCATCACCGGGCCTCTGGATTCCGCGCTGGGCTTGGCCGCCAGGGTGGCGCAGGGCGATTTGTCGACTTCGGTGGCGGCGACCACGCGCGATGAGATGGGCCAACTATTGCGCGCCCTGCAAGAGATGCAGGGCAGCCTGGTGCAGGTCGTGCGTAGCGTGCGCAGCGGCTCCGAGTCGGTATCCACGGCCAGTTCTGAAATTGCACAAGGCAACCACGACCTGAGCGCTCGCACCGAGCAACAGGCCAGCGCGCTGGAAGAAACCGCAGCCTCCATGGAGCAACTCAACTCTGCGGTGAAACAAAACGCCGACAACGCCCGCCAGGCCAACCAACTGGCCCAAAGTGCCAGCTCGGTTGCGGTGCAGGGCGGTGAAGTGGTCGGCCAAGTGGTGGAAACCATGAAAGGTATCAACGACGCATCGCGCAAGATCAGCGACATCATCAGCGTGATCGATGGCATCGCTTTTCAGACCAACATCCTGGCGCTGAACGCCGCAGTGGAAGCCGCCCGTGCGGGAGAACAAGGCCGGGGGTTTGCCGTGGTGGCGTCCGAGGTCCGTTCCCTGGCTGGCCGCAGTGCCGAGGCGGCCAAGGAGATCAAGAGCCTCATCAGTACCAGTGTGGAGCGTGTGGAGCAAGGCACCACGTTGGTGGACAAGGCCGGAGCCACCATGACGGAGGTGGTGAGCAGCATCAAGCGCGTGACCGACATCATGGGAGAGATTGCCGCGGCCAGCAACGAGCAGAGTGCCGGAGTCTCCCAGGTGGGTGAAGCCGTCACGCAAATGGACCAAGCCACGCAGCAGAACGCTGCGTTGGTGGAGGAGATGGCCGCCGCGGCCAGCAGTCTGAAGTCTCAAGCGCAGGACCTGGTGCAGGTGGTGGCGATCTTCAGGCTGTAGGTGTTATTCGGACGAACACTTTTTTTCTCATTCTTTGTGGAAAGTTTCCTCAATTTAGCTTCCCCTTTGTCGACCACATCGATACGATGTCTCACACCCAGGCGTAGTCGTGGCGCTAAATGGATTTACGAGTCAGAACAAAAACATAGGAGTCGATCATGAAGCTAAGCATCGCAAAGCGTCTTTATCTGGTCTGCGGGGTATTGGTCCTCGCTTTGGTCGGAGTCGCCATTTCGGCGTGGGTCTCCCTGAATGAGGTAGCGGTTTTGGCCATACGGGCCAGTGACAACCGCGCGCCGCAATTGATGCGCATGGCGGATGTTCAGTTGGACGTGACCCGTGTATCCCTGCAACTGCGCCATGCCATGTTGATCAAAACCCCGGAGGGAATCGCAACGGCGTTTGCGGACATAGGCGAGAAGCGAAAACACATAGAAGAAGCCCTCAAAGGCTATGAAAAAAGTGCTTGGACGCCGGCGGACCGCGAGTTCATTGCCAAAGCCAATGAACTGAATGCGAAGTTCTGGGCCGTGGGTGTGGAGAACATGAAGCCCATCCAGGAGGGCAAGGTGGACGAGGCCTTCGCGTTCCTGGTGGACAAAACCATTCCCGCCCGCAACGAGTACCTGTCCGCGCTGGATGCCGAGAAAAAACGCCAAGGCGGGAAGCTGGTCACGGAGATTGAGCTGATCGAGAGCAATGTCCACGTGACCCGAAATTTGCTCGTTGGGGCAGTCGTATTGCTCGCCGTCGGGCTACTGGGCTTCTCCTTGTACGTTGCGGGCCTGTTGCGTCGCCGCATTGCACAGGCTCAGGTGGTCGCCGAACATGTGCGAGACGGCAATCTCATGACCCACGTGGTGGATTCCGCCAACGATGAAGTCAGCCCGCTCCTCAGTGCGTTGAGGGCGATGCAAGACGCCTTGGTGCGAGTGGTCAGTGGGGTGCGGCAAGGGTCGGAAGGCGTTGCCGCGGCAAGCACACAAATTGCCCAGGGCAATCAGGACCTCAGCGCACGCACGGAAAACCAGGCCAGTGCACTGGAGCAAACCGCAGCCTCAATGGAGCAACTGAGCGCAACGGTCAAGCAGAACGCCGATAACGCCCGACAAGCCAACCAGCTGGCCATGAATGCCTCCACGGTTGCTACGCAAGGCGGCGAGGTGGTGGGGCAGGTGGTGCAGACCATGAAGGGCATCAACGAGTCCAGCCGCAAAATTGCGGACATCATCAGTGTGATCGACGGAATTGCCTTCCAGACCAACATTCTGGCCCTCAATGCGGCGGTGGAAGCTGCCCGCGCGGGCGAGCAGGGGCGAGGGTTTGCCGTCGTGGCCAGTGAAGTCCGAAGCTTGGCCGGTCGCAGTGCAGAAGCCGCCAAGGAAATCAAGCTGCTTATTAGCACCAGCGTCGAGCGGGTGGAGCAAGGCACCATGCTGGTGGACAAGGCGGGCGTTACGATGACAGAGGTGGTTCAGAGCATCCGCCGGGTTACCGACATCGTGGGCGAGATCAGTGCGGCCAGCTCCGAGCAAAGTGCCGGTGTTTCTCAGATCGGTGAGGCTGTGACGCAGATGGACCATGCGACCCAGCAGAATGCGGCTTTGGTGGAAGAAATGGCCGCTGCAGCGGCCAGTCTGAAAACCCAAGCACGGGATTTGGTAGATGGTGTTGCGGTCTTCCAGATTTCCGCCAATCAGAGCAGTTTGCGCTCGCCCCCCTCCCAGCCCGCAGCGCGTGCTGCATTGAAGGCACCAGCGCCCAAAGTTCTGAATCACAGTGCGCCTGTCAAGTCGACCTTGGGCGCGCCCAAAGCACCCCCTTCGCAAGCGCCCGCCGTGGCACCCAAAACCAGCACCAAAATCACCCCTGCCGGGGGCGACGAGGATTGGGAAACTTTTTAAGCAAAATAGGCCGCTAGCCCGCGTGGAATATGCGCCAGTCGCTCCTGATTCAGGAGCGACTGGGTTGCTTTTTCGGCTTACACGCCGCGTGCGCGGTCGGTGTGGAACTGCTGGATGAACGTACCAAAACGGCCTGCATCCAGCGCATCGCGGATTTCCTGCATCAGGTTCAGGTAGTAGTGCAGGTTGTGCACGCTGGCCAGCATGGGGCCCAGCATCTCGCCGCAGCGGTCCAGGTGGTGCAGGTAGGCGCGGCTGAAGCCTTCGCGCCCACCATCGGCCCAAGCAACGCCGCCGGTGCCCGCGCAGGCGTAGCAGGTGCAGGTCACATCCAGCGGCTGCGCGTCGCTCTTGTGGCGTGCATTGCGGATCTTCAGGTCGCCGTAGCGGCTGAACAGCGTGCCGTTGCGCGCATTGCGCGTGGGCATTACGCAGTCAAACATGTCGATGCCGTTTTGTACACCGGCAATCAGGTCTTCCGGCGTGCCCACGCCCATCAGGTAGTGCGGCTTGTGCTTGGGCAGCTTGGGGCCGATGTGCTTCAAGACACGCATCATGTCTTCCTTGGGCTCACCCACCGACAGGCCACCCACGGCGATGCCGGGGAAGTCCAGCGCCTCCAGGCCCGCCAGCGATTCGTCGCGCAGGTGCTCGAACATGCCGCCCTGCACGATGCCGAACAGCGCGTTGGGGTTGTTCAGGCGCGCAAATTCATCCTGGCAGCGCTTGGCCCAGCGCAGGCTCAGCTCCATGGAGCTTCGCGCTTCCCGCTCGGTGGTGATCTGGCCCTTGGTCTTGGGCTCGACCGACAGGTAGGGTGTGCACTCGTCAAACTGCATCACGATGTCGGAGTTCAGCGTGGTCTGGATCTGCATGCTGATTTCTGGCGTCAGGAACAGCTTGTCGCCGTTCACGGGCGACGCGAACTTCACGCCTTCTTCCGAAATCTTGCGCATCTCGCCCAGGCTCCAGACCTGGAAGCCGCCGCTGTCGGTGAGGATGGGTTTGTCCCATTTTTCAAACTGGTGCAGGCCGCCAAACTTTTCAACGACGTCCAAGCCTGGACGCATCCACAAATGGAACGTGTTGCCCAGGATGATCTGGGCGTTCATGTCGGTCAGGCTCTGGGGCGTGACGCCCTTGACCGTGCCGTAGGTGCCCACGGGCATGAAGATGGGGGTTTCCACCACGCCGTGGTTCAGCGTCAGGCGGCCGCGGCGCGCGTGGCTGCCCAGGTAGGCGCCGTCGGCGGTGGCGGGGTCGTTGTTCAGGAGTTCAAATTTCAGCATGATCGTATGGTCTGGTATGGGGTTGGGGCGCGTCAAGCCGCGCGCTGCAACAGCATGGCGTCGCCATAGCTGAAAAAGCGGTACTCGCGGGCAATCGCGTCGCGGTACAGGCCCATGATGTGGTCGTAGCCCGCAAAGGCGCTCACCAGCATCATCAGGCTGCTCTTGGGCAGGTGGAAGTTGGTTACCAGCACGTCGATGAGCTGGAACGCAAAGCCCGGGGTGATGAAGATGGTGGTGTCGCCACTCGCCAGCCCGGTTTTGGCCCAGCTCTCCAGTGTGCGCACGGTGGTCGTACCCACAGCCACCACACGGCCACCGCGCGCCTTGCAGGCGGCAATGGCGGCCTGGGTCTCGGCGGGCACGTTGTACCACTCGCTGTGCATGTGGTGCTCGGCCAGGTTCTCGGTCTTCACGGGCTGGAAGGTGCCTGCGCCCACGTGCAGCGTCACGTGCGCGCGCTGCACGCCCATGGCATCCAGCTGCGCAAACAGCGCCTCGTCAAAGTGCAGCGCAGCGGTGGGGGCCGCCACGGCGCCGGGGTTCTTGGCAAACACGGTCTGGTAGCGCTGCACGTCTTCGGGCGAGTCGCTGTGCGTGATGTAGGGGGGCAGCGGCACATGGCCGTGGCGTTCCATCAGCGTGTAGGGGTCGTCGCCTTTGTCATTGCTCAGCACAAAGCGGTAGATGGGGCCATCCACGTTGGGCCAGCGACCCAGCAGCGTGGCGCAGAGACCGTCTTCATGGCCAGGGGCGCAGGTCATCTTGATGGTGGCGCCCACCTCGGGCTTTTTGCTCACGCGCATGTGGGCTGCCACCTGGTTGCCGCCCAGCACGCGCTCGATCAGCAGCTCCACCTTGCCGCCCGTGGACTTCTCGCCAAACAGGCGGGCGTTGATGACCTTAGTGTCGTTAAACACCAGCAGGTCACCGGCCTTCAAAAGGTTGGGCAGTTCGCGGAAGATGCGGTCCACCGAGGTGGCGCCCATGCCATCCAGCAGGCGCGAGCCCGAGCGTTCGGCCGCGGGGTGCTGGGCAATCAGGGTTTCGGGGAGTTCGAAATCAAAGTCGCTCAGGGCGAAGGCACGTTCGGTGCCGGGAAAGAAAGCTTGCATGGTGCTTGAGGGCCGGACGGGCCCGTTCCAAGGGAAAAAGACAGGGCAGAATTGTCCCATGCCCAAGAAACCCGCCCCCCGCCCCGACGACAGCGCCGGGGAAGCTGCGGCCAGCGGGGCGGTGGCCACCAAATCTCCCGCGCAAAAGGCGCTGGAGAAACTGGGCCTGAAGCGGGATATCGACCTGGCCCTGCACCTGCCGCTGCGCTACGAGGACGAGACCCGCATCGTCAAGCTGACCGAGGTGCGCGAGGGCCAGCAGGCGCAGATCGAGGCGGTGGTGACGCACCAGGAGGTGACGTTTCGCCCGCGCAGGCAGCTCATCGTGACGGTGGACGATGGCTCGGACACCTGCACGCTGCGCTTCTTCAGCTTCTATGGCTCTCAGCAAAAGGCGCTGGCGGTGGGCAACCGCATCCGCGTGCGCGGCGAGGTCAAGGGCGGCTTTCTGGGCCGCACCATGCTGCACCCCACGTTCCGTGCGGCGGGAGGCAGCCTGCCCACCGCGCTCACCCCCATCTACCCCACGGTGGCCGGCCTGCCCCAGCCTTATCTGCGCAAGGCGGTCCTCTCAGGGCTGGCGCGGTCTGATTTGTCGGACACCTTTGCGCCCGGCGATCTGGATGTGTTGCACCATGGAATCGGCCACCAGCCCTTATGGACACTGCGCCAGGCGCTACACTTTTTGCACCACCCCACGCCCGATGTGTCGCTGGACACGCTCTCGGACCACAGCCACCCGGCCTGGCAGCGCCTGAAAGCCGAAGAACTGCTGGCCCAGCAGCTGAGCCAGTTGCAAAGCCGGCGCGAGCGCGCCGCCCTGCGCGCACCCATGCTGCAGGCGGTGCTGGGCGGCACGCTGCATGCGCGCCTGCTGGCCACCCTGCCGTTTGGCCTGACGAACGCCCAGCAGCGCGTGGGCGAGGAGATCGCGCACGACATGGGGCGCCACATTCCCATGCACCGCCTGCTGCAGGGCGATGTGGGCGCCGGCAAGACCGTGGTGGCCGCGCTGGCCGCCACCACCTGCATCGACGCGGGCTGGCAGTGCGCACTGATGGCGCCCACCGAGATATTGGCCGAGCAACACTTTCGCAAGCTGCTGGGCTGGCTGGAGCCGCTGGGCATCACCACCGCCTGGCTCACCGGCACCCAGAAGACCAAGGAGCGCCGCGCCATGTTGGCGCTGATCGAGAGTGGCGAGGCCCAGTTGGTGGTGGGCACGCACGCCATCATCCAGGACAAGGTGAAGTTCAAGAACCTGGCGCTGGCCATCATTGACGAGCAACACCGCTTCGGCGTGGCCCAACGGCTGGCGCTGCGCAACAAGCTGCAGCACGACGCGATGGAGCCGCACATGCTGATGATGACGGCCACGCCCATCCCGCGCACGCTGGCCATGAGCTACTACGCCGACCTGGACGTGTCCACGTTGGACGAGCTGCCGCCCGGGCGCACGCCCATCGTCACCAAGGTGGTGAGCGACCACCGGCGTGACGAGGTGATTGAACGCATCCGCGGTCAGATTGCCCAAGGGCGGCAGGTCTACTGGGTGTGCCCGCTGATCGAAGAGAGCGAGGCGCTGGACCTGACCAATGCCACACAAACCCATGCCGACCTGGCCGAGGCGCTGCAGGGTGCCACGAGTGCCGACGGCCAGCCGGTGCTCATCGGCCTGCTGCACTCGCGCATGCACGTGGATGACAAAAAGGCCGTGATGGGTGCCTTCACCGCGGGGCTGATGTCGGTACTGGTCAGCACCACGGTGATCGAGGTGGGCGTGGACGTGCCGAACGCCTCGCTCATGGTGATTGAACACGCCGAGCGCTTTGGCCTCTCCCAGCTGCACCAGCTGCGCGGCCGGGTGGGCCGCGGTGCGGCGGCCTCGGCCTGTGTGCTGCTGTACTCCACGGGCGATGCGCCGCGCCTGGGGGAGGCTGCACGCGAGCGCCTGCGCGCCATGGCCGAGACCAACGATGGTTTTGAAATCGCACGGCGCGACCTGGAGATCCGCGGGCCGGGAGAGTTTCTGGGGGCCCGCCAGAGCGGCGAGGCCATGCTGCGCTTTGCCGATCTGGCCACCGACACCGCATTGCTGGAATGGGCGCGTGCCGAGGCCCCCATGCTGCTGGACCGCTACCCCCACCTGGCCCACAAGCATGTGGCGCGCTGGCTGGGTGGCAAGGCGGAGTACCTCAAAGCCTGAGGACCCCACCGTGCGTGATGCCTACATCCCCTTGCAGGCGTCCAGGGACATCAACCGAGTGTAGATTTCGCCACCGGCCTTATTGGCCAGTGCACCTTTGCTGAAATAGCTCCAGACCTTGGCCGCCTGGCTGCCGGGAGGAATTTGCTTGGTCAGCTGCTTCTTGGCGATCTTGAGCGTGACCTTGCCCGCCACCTGGCAGGCCTGGGCGGTGCTGATGTTGCCGCCACCCTCACCAGACTCCGAGATTAGCTGACCCAGCACACCGTCTTTTTCAGCAGCGATCAGGCAGGTGGTCATCTTGATGCTGTCTTCCACCATGCTCTTGATGGCGCCGCAGGCCAGAGGCGCCTGCACCATGAGCATGGGGGGCGCCGTGAGTGCAAAGCTGGCGGCACATTCTTTGGTGATGGCTTGCTCGGCCGCGCGTTTGGCCACGTCACCCAGGCTTTTGACATCCGACACCAAGCTCACGATCTCTTCGGGAATCTGGCAGTAGAAGCCAGACTTGAACTCACTCGCACACGCCGTCACCTCGCCGGTAATGGCATTGCTATGCGTGGCGTTAATCACCTGCGCCATCCCGACCAGGCCGCCCGCCAAGGGGTCGGGGAAGAACTTGGAATACGAGCTGCAGTTGTTGCGCATCATGTCGATCACCAGGGTGGCGAATGCGGCGGTCTGGTTGGCCACATCCACCGTGGTGCTGGCCACGGTGTTGGCGGCCATCACGGTGCCACTGGCGATGGTGTTGGCCAGTTGGGTGGTGCCCCCGGCCACGGTATTGGCCGCGTTGGTGACGCCACTGGCCGTGGCATTGGCTGCAATAACTGCTGCGTTTGCCACCGTGTTGGCGGCCATCACGGTACCGTTGGCCACGGTGTTGGCGGCGTTGGTGATCCACTGACCGGGCGATTGCCTGGGGTTCTTGTAGTAGCCCACGTTCCAGTTGGCGTCGCCCTTGCGGGTGGCCGGGTTCTTGCCGGGGTACATGACGAGGTTGCCGTCGTCTTGCACGATCAGGTAGAAGTCGCCGTTGCGCGGACCCGAGGGGCAGGTGATGAAACCCTTGTTGTCGGCCGGGCCAGTGCCGGCATAAGTACAGAGGTTGCCGTCACCCTGAAAGATGGTGAAGTACTGACCGGCGGGGGCCGGGGCGTTGCGGCTGCACCAGTTCAGGCCGGGGTAGGTAGGGTCCTGCGGACTTCCCACCTTGTAGACACAGAAGTTTCCGTCGCCCTGCTGGACGGCGATGTAGGCCCGCGAGGCGGATCTCAGGTACTGATCGGTGGAAAGCCAGTCTCCTTTTCGCAAATACTGGCGGCCATGGCCCGAGCTGGGAGGTCCTGCTTCAAACGCGTTTTCCACCCCCGGCATGGCAAAGCGGCCTTCGGTTCGGCCGATATTTTGGTAGTGCTGCACCAGGGCCAGTGCATTCAGGCGAAAGGCGTTGCGCAGGTCGGAGTAGCGGTTGGCATAGAACTCGGGGTCCACGCCCAAAGCCAGCGCTTCGCTCAGTGCCTTGCGGCTGGGCAGGCGACCTTCTCTGCTACCGTTTTCTCGCCAGTGCCGGGTCAATGCCCCGAAGTTGGTGCCAAAGGCTCTGGCGAGGTCGGGGTAGTACTGGCGGTAGAAGTCCGGGTCAAACCCCATTGGCATGTCAAAGGGGGTGTCCTGTGGCGTGGTGTCACGGGTTTCCTTGAAGCCCTGGTTGACGTAGTAGTTCAACACGGCTTCGTAGCTGCGGATGTTGCGGTCCCACAGGATGTCCGGGTTGCGCGCCTGGTAGGCCGGTAGGCTGAAGACGAAGCTGCTTTGGCGGCCTTCCTTGATGCCGTAGTTCAGCCAGTGTTGCTTGGCGGCTTCGGTGTTGTTCGGGCCAAAGGCCGCTAGCAGGTCGGGGTACTTGTTCAGGTAGAACGTGGGGTCCAGCACCATCAGGCGTCGGTCCTGGGCGTGCACGGCGCTTGCGCACACCGCCAGCAGGGCCACGGCGGCCAGGGTTTTGAACAGGGCGATGCGCCGTACCAGCGCGATCAGGTGTTGTATCCACACAGGGCTTCTCCTTGAAAACGGGCCGCAGAGGACCACGAGTGCGGATTTTCAAGAACCCTGCGCGTCCTGTATGTCCCCTGTATGTGCTACATACTGCGGGTCCTTCCCCTGTCCACTTTTGTTACAACCACCGCATGGTTTCTTTTTCGCGACGCGCACCGATCCCCCGCCTGGCCGTGGTCTGGGTGGCTTGCGCCGTGCTAATG
Source organism: Rhodoferax saidenbachensis (assembly GCF_031457975.1). GTDB lineage: Bacteria > Pseudomonadota > Gammaproteobacteria > Burkholderiales > Burkholderiaceae_C > Allorhodoferax > Allorhodoferax saidenbachensis_A. Next base: position 35,391 of record NZ_JAVDXO010000004.1, on the reverse strand, counting down.
CTGGCTCTGGGGGTATGGTGGTTGTACGGGGCGGCGCATGATGCTCGCCCTGCGCAGAACGCATCCATTCACCTCACGCGTGCGGAGGTGTTGCAGCAGGGGCAGGCCCTGGAAAGCCCCGCCCCCACTATGGTGGACAGCCACGCGCTGGCGGGCCTGTGGCAACCCGTAGCGCTGCCCTTTGGGCATTCGTCGGACCTGCTGGACCAGGCCGACATGACGCAACCGCATGGCACGCGCACCACCTGGTACCGGCTGGCCGTGCCAGACTTTGAACCGGGTGCTGCGCCCCTGATGCTCTACACCGCGCGCACCAAGGCCTATGGCCCCATTGCCGTGTATGTGGATGGCGTGCGGGTCACCCAGTGGCAGTTGGACGGCGCGCTGTGGTACTGGGACCCGCAGCTGATTGCCATTGACGCAGGCAGCCGATTGACGCAGCCACGGGAAATTTTGGTCCGCATGCAGCACAGCGCCCAGACGCACACCGCGCTGGCCTCGGTCTGGCTGGGGCCCAGCGCCGCGCTGAAATGGCGTTTTGAGGCGCGCCAGTGGCTGCAACTGCACACGCCGGCCATGAGCGGGGGGGCATTTTTGGCCGTGGGATTTTTTGCATTCTTTATCTGGGCGCGCGGCAAGAGTGCGCCGGGCTATGGCCTGTTTGCGCTGCTGGCGGTGTTGTCGTTTGTGCGTGCGCTGCATTTCTATGTGGATGTGCGGGTGGACGACGACTGGTTTTCCTGGCTCACCGTCAATTCGCTGTTCTGGTTGATTGCGGCGGTGCATTTTTTACAAATGCTGCTGCACCGCAAGCGCCAGCCCTGGCTCACGCGCAGTCTGCTGGGGCTGGCTGCGGTGGTGTTGCTGGGGACCTTGCCCGGGGTGGGGGGCTTGCCCAACTCGCCGCAGATCACCCCTTTGATTTACCCGTTTGCCATGCTGGCGGGGTTGACGGTAACGGGCGTGGGTATCCGCTTGTCGTGGGGGTGCTCGCTGGACGGCATGTTGTTGGCCATAGGCATAGGCGTGAGTACTTTGTTTGGCTTGAACGACTGGGCCATTCAGAGCAATTTTCTGGACCCCGAGAGCTGGTATTTGGGGCCCTACGCCAACCTGCTGAACTTCATGGTCTTCAGCTACCTGATGCATCGCCACTACATGAACGCGCTGCTGCGGGTGGAGCACGCCAACCACGAACTGGCGCACAAGCTGCGCGAGCGCGAAAACGCGCTGACCGAGAGCTATGGCCGCCTGCGCAAGATAGAGCACAAGCAAACCGTGGCCCATGAACGACAGCGCCTGATGCAGGACATGCACGACGGTCTGGGCTCGTCGCTGCACAGCGCGCTGCGGGCCATCGAAAAAGGCCAGGTGACTGAAGTGGCGGTGGCCGATATTTTGCGTGGATGCATCGACGACCTGCACCTCACCATCGACTCGATGGAGCCGGTGGATGCAGACCTGCTGTTGTTGCTGGCCACCCTGCGCTACCGCCTGGGGCCGCGCCTGCAGACAGCTGGCATTGCGCTGAAATGGGGGGTGGAGGACATCCCCCCGGTGACATGGCTGGACCCGCGGCGTGCCCTGCATGTGCTGCGCATCCTGCAAGAGGCGCTGACCAACACCTTCAAACACACCGAGGCCACCGAGATCACGGTGTCCACCGGGCAGGACGGCGAGGGCGTGTTCGTCTGCATTGCCGACAACGGACCGGGCTATGACACTGCGGCCGCCCTGCAAAGCGGGGGCAAAGGCCTAGCCAATCAGGGGCGGCGTGCCCAGGCCATTGGCGCCCGCGTGTCGTGGGCCAGTTCCCCCCAGGGCGCGGTGACCACCTTGTGGCTGCCACTGCTCGCTCCTTTTGCCGATTCCCGGCCCGCACCGCTATGAACGTCGCCAGCAGCATCCGCGTCGCCATCGTCGAAGACGACATGGACTTTTTGAACGCCCTGACCCAAACCGTGCAAGAAGAAGTGGATATGGAGCTTGCGGGCACCGCCAGCACACGCTCGGCGGGCTTGGACCTGTTGCAGGGGCCGTCCGCCGACATCCTGATCGTTGACCTGGGCCTGCCCGACGGCTCGGGCATCGATGTGATTCGCGCGGCGGCCACGCTGTGGCCGGACTGCAGCACTATGGTCAGCACCACCTTTGGCGACGAGGCCCATGTGATCCGCTCTATCGAAGCAGGTGCCGCCGGCTACCTGCTCAAGCACCGCGAGCCCGAGCGCCTGGCCGCCGAGATTCGCAGCCTGTTCAGTGGTGGCAGCCCCATCAGTCCGCTGATCGCGCGCCATGTGCTGACCCGGTTCCGGCAGTCCAGCCGCGAACGCACAGGGGGCGAGCGCAGCGACGGGGCCGACGAGACCAGGCCGCTCACCAGCCTGTCGGCGCGTGAGCAGGAGGTGCTGGAGCTGATCACCAAGGGCTTCACGGCGGACGAGATCGCAAACCTGATGCAAATCTCGCGCTACACGGTGCTGACCTTTGTGCGCCGCATCTACAAAAAGCTCAATGTCAGCTCCAAGGCCGAGGCCATTTATGAGGCGCGCGCCCAAGGCCTGCTACGCTAAGCTAGGGCTATCCCGGTGGTGGCGGTGGCGGTTTTTGCCAAAATGGGGTCTAGACCCCGCCCATGCTGCGCCGGTAGCTCCTGAAATAATAGCGAACGGTCGTTGCCAAGAAAGTCTCTTCATGCCTTCCATTGCCACTCCTGCGTTCAACCCCGAGCTTGATCTGTTGCTAGAGCGGGTGGTGCCCATTGCCCCCGCGCTGGTGTGGGCCGCGTGGACCCAGCCCGAACATGTGGTGCACTGGTTCACCCCCGCGCCATGGACCACGGTGGACTGCGAGATTGACCTGCGCTCCGGCGGCATCTTCCGCACCACCATGCGCTCGCCCGAAGGGCAGGACAACAACCACACCGGTTGCTACCTGGAGGTCGTGGAGCACCAGCGCCTGGTCTGGACCGACGCCCTGGGCCCGGGCTACCGCCCGGCCAACAACCCCTTTGTCACCGCCAGCATCACCCTGCAACCAGAGGGCACAGGCACCCGCTACACCGCGCTGGTGCAGCACAAAGACGTGGCCACCCGCCAGCAGCATGAGACCATGGGCTTTGCCCACGGCTGGAGCACCGCGCTGGACCAGCTGGTTGCCTACATGCAGGGGCTGCGCGCATGAGCGAGTCGTGGCAATGGATCATCTGGCTGGTGGGCGCCGCCGCCCTCATGGTGGGGGGGCTGTATGGCTACCTGGAGTACCAGGCCTCCTTGCTGAAAACCCGCACCACCGCCATTCCCGGTGGCCTGCGTTTTAGCGCCCATGGTTTCAGTGTGGAGGTGCACCGCGGTGCGCAGCAGGTGGTGGTGCAAACCGACCGCGGGCGCTATGTGCACCAGGCGCTGGAAGGGGGCGAGGAGCAGGAACAGGACGGCAGCCTGACGGTGACCCTGCCCGCACCGGGTCTGCGCATCGAGGTGTCGCGCGCCATGCGCAAGCTGCCCGACCAGGAAGAGGCCCAGCCCACGGGGCTGTGCACTATCGAGTTCCACGCGTCTGACGAAATGGCGTTCACTGCGCAGGGCAAGACCGGTGGCGAGCGCTCGGCGCTGCGCATGGACCATGTGCACGAAAAAATTGCCATGGGCTTCAACCAGTTTGCCGGCCAGGTGCGCAATTGGGTCGAAAAGCTGGAGAAGAACCTGGCGCACCAGGCCCAGTTGGCGCAGCAGAAGCTGGACGCCGAGGCGGCCGAAATCGCACGCGCCGCTCGTGCCAAAAAGGCTGCGGCGCAGGCCCCGATGAACGAGATAGACCCCGCCGATCAGATCGTGCAATGGCGTAGGACGGCCGGATTCAGTGGCACCAGCGAAGTGGGCTACACCCAGGACGGCAAAATCGACTGGTTCATTGACCTCGATACGCGCGGCCGCATCACGCTCTATGCGAACAAGCTGGTGATCCACACCAACCTGCTGGGCGCCACGGTGGTCTCGCTGGGTGCCGAGCTGGAGATCGGTGTGCGCGACGAATACTGGTCCGAAGCGGAGCCGGAGCTGCAGGTGTTCCGTTTGTTCAAGGGCGCGCACTCGGATGTGCGCCGTGCCTGGAAAGAGCGCATCGAGATTTTGTGCGACAAGCTGCGCAGCGGGGAAATTTCGGTACGCTGATGCTCCGGTCGTTGCGCAGGTATAGTCGCCCGCTTTCTCTGCGCTGAAGGGCCCATGGTTTCAAGATTACGTGCGCGCTGGCTGGCGCTGGCGGGCAATACCCGCGGCGTGCTGCTGGTGGTGCTGGCCATGGCCTGCTGGTCCGTACTGGACGCCTGCAACAAGCGGCTCATGGCCACGGGTATTGCGCCCAAGCAAGTGCTGTTTTTACAGGCCACGGTCGTGCTGGCCATGCTGGCGCCCGTGGTGGCGTGGACGCGCGGGCGCATCGTCGCCACGCGCCAGCCGCGCATCCATTTGCTGCGCGCGGTGTTCATCGTTACCTCGGCCTGGTGTGCGGCGTATGCGGTGTCGCACCTGCCGTTGGCCGAGGCCAGCGCCTACCTGATGACGGGCTCGTTGTTCATGCTGCCCATGGGCGTGTGGTTCTTGCGCGAGCAGCCGCACTGGTTGCGCTGGAGCGGCGTGGTCGTGGGCTTTGGCGGGGTGCTGGTGATCTTGCAGCCCGGGGCCGAGGCCTTCCACCCCGCGGCGCTGGTGGCGCTGTTCGGCGCCCTCATGGAGTCCATGCTGGGCGTGGTGCTCAAGAAGTACTCGGGCCAGGAGCACCCGATTGCGGTGCTGACCTGGAGTCAGGTGGCTTGCTGGCTCACCTTTGGCGTGTTCACGGGCTTCACCCTGCCCAGCGTGCCCGTGGCGCTGTGGCCGCTGCTGCCGGTGGTGGGCGTGGCGGCCGCGGGTATCTACCTGAGCTACTTTTTTGCCTACCGCGCGGGCGACGCCTCGGCGGTGGAGGCGGGCAGCTTCTCGCTGCTGCTGTTCAGCCCCACGCTGGGGTGGCTGCTGTTTGCCGAGGCGCCGGACCTGGCCTTTTGGCTGGGGGCGGGCCTCTTGGTGTGTGGGATTGCGCTGGTGATTGTGGAACCGACAGGCCGGGTGGGAGGAGAATAGCGCCATGACCCTGACCGAACTCAAATACATCGTGGCCGTGGCGCGCGAGCGGCACTTTGGCAAGGCCGCTGAAGCCTGCTACGTCTCGCAGCCCACGCTGTCGGTGGCGGTGAAGAAGCTGGAAGAGGAACTGGACGTCAAACTCTTCGAGCGCAGCGCCAACGAGGTGACCGTGACGCCACTGGGCGAAGAGATCGTGCGCCAGGCGCAAAGCGTGCTGGAGCAGGCCGCCAACATCAAGGACATTGCCAAGCGCGGCAAGGACCCGCTGGCCGGGCCGCTGAAGTTGGGCGTGATCTACACCATCGCGCCCTACCTGTTGCCCGATCTGGTGCGCCAGGTCATCACCCACAGCCCGCAGATGCCGCTGGTGTTGCAGGAAAATTTCACCGTCAAGCTGCTGGAAATGCTGCGCACCGGTGAGATCGACTGCGCCATTCTGGCCGAACCGTTCCCCGACACGGGGCTGGCGCTGGCGCCACTCTACGACGAGCCGTTTTTTGCTGCTGTGCCCACCAGCCATGCGCTGGCCAAGCAAGACAGCGTGACCACCGAAGAGCTCAAGAGCGAGACCATGCTGCTCTTGGGCAACGGTCACTGCTTCCGCGACCATGTGTTGGAGGTGTGCCCCGAGTTCGCACGCTTCTCCAGTGATGCCGAGGGCATCCGCAAGAGCTTTGAAGGCTCGTCGCTGGAAACCATCAAACACATGGTGGCCGCGGGCATGGGTATCACGCTGGTGCCGCGTCTCTCCGTGCCCAAGGACGCCTTCGAGACCAAGAAGCGCCGTGGCGACGAGCCCTTTGTGAAGTACCTGCCCGTGCAAGACGGCAAAAGCCTGCCCCCGCCCACGCGCCGCGTCGTGCTGGCCTGGCGGCGCAGCTTTACGCGCTACGAGGCCATCGCCGCGCTGCGTAACGCCGTCTATGGCTGCGAACTGCCCGGTGTCACGCGGTTGTCCTGATTTTTAAGCCAAATAGGCTGCTAGCCCTCGCCGATATTGCGCAAGCAGCTCCTTTATTCATAGCAATCCTGTGCCTTCTGTTTTCTTTTCCAAACTCTCTCTGTACCTGGACCTGATCCGCTGGAACCGCCCCGCGGGCTGGCTGCTGCTGCTGTGGCCCACGCTCAGTGCGCTGTGGCTGGCGGCGGACGGCTTTCCGGGCTGGCACCTGATCACCGTGTTCACGCTGGGCACCATCCTCATGCGCAGTGCGGGCTGCTGCGTCAACGATGTGGCCGACCGCGAGTTCGACAAACACGTCAAACGCACGGCCCAGCGCCCGGTTACCAGCGGCCGCATCTCTGCGCGCGAGGCGCTACTAGTGGGCGCCGTGCTGGCGCTGGCTGCCTTTGGCCTGGTGCTGACCACAAATGCGGTGACCATTGCCTGGTCCTTTGCCGCGCTGGCCGTGGCGCTGGTCTACCCCTATGCCAAGCGCTATGTCTCCATGCCGCAGGCGGTGCTGGGTGTGGCCTTCAGCTTTGGCATTCCCATGGCATTTGCCGCCATGCTCGGCAGCGTGCCCTGGCAGGGCTGGGCGCTGTTGGTGGGTAACCTGTTCTGGGTACTGGCCTACGACACCGAATACGCCATGGTGGACCGTGACGACGACCTCAAGATCGGTATGAAGACCTCGGCCATCACGCTGGGGCGCTGGGATGTGCCGGCGGTGCTGATGTTTTATGTTGTCTACCTGGCCCTGTGGTCCTGGTTGGTGCAGCCTGCGCTTGCCCGCCCTTGGGCCTGGTGGTTGGGCGTGGCGGTGGCCGGTGCCCAGGTGGTGTGGCACGGCACGCTGATAGCCGACCGCAGCCGCGACGGCTGCTTCAAGGCCTTCCGCCTGAACCATTGGGTGGGGCTGGCGGTGTTTGTCGGTCTGGCGCTGGCCATCGGGGCGTAAAAAAGCCCGCGCGGGCGAGCCGGGCGGGCTTTGGAGGCCACCGCGCTAGCGGGGCCAGGCTGGGCCGCTTACTTGGCGCTCAAGCACTCTTTCATGAACTTCTTGCGGTCATCGCCTGCGAGGGCCTTGGTCTTGGCGTCTGCATTGCAGGTCTTCATCTTGTTTTGCTGGGTGGTGGCACCCTCTGCAGCGGGGGCGGCTTCTGCCTTGGCGCTCAGGCAGCTTTTCATGAAGGCTTTGCGCTCATCGCCTGCGAGGGCCTTGGTCTTGGCATCGGCGTTGCAGGTCTTCATCTTGCTTTGCTGTGCTGTGGGCGCCTTTGCGTCAGCAGCATGCGCGCCACCCACTGCCAATGCCAGACCCAGAGCCATGAGGGAGATCAGTTGTTTCATCAGTCATCCAATCAAAAAGAGGGCAGCGTGGCTGCCGTTGCAGAAAAACCCCAACGGTTTGAAGCTTATAACGAAAAGATGACAGCGCCGTTGACCACCAGACGGGTTTTCGGAGCCGCCCCGTAAAATCGGCAGATGCTCACTGTCAAACACGAACTCCTGCAGGCGCTGGCCGCCTGCCTGGACACCATTTCTCCCGGCGCAGGTGCCAAAGCCGCCTTCGAATCCCCCAAAGTGGCCGCCCATGGCGACCTGGCCACCACGGCCGCCATGCAACTGGCCAAGCCCCTCAAGCTCAACCCACGCCAACTGGCCGAGCAGCTGCGCGACGCCCTGCTGGCCCACCCTGCTTACGTGGCCTGGGTGGATGCGGTAGAAATTGCCGGCCCCGGCTTCATCAATATCCGCCTCAAGCCCGCTGCCAAGCAGGAAGTTGTGCGCGAGGTCTTGGGCCAGGCCACCCAGTTTGGCCACCAGCCCTCCAACGGCCAGCGCGTGCTGGTCGAATTTGTATCGGCCAACCCCACGGGCCCGCTGCACGTGGGCCATGGCCGCCAGGCCGCGCTGGGCGATGCGATCTGCAACCTGCTGGAAACCCAGGGTTGGGATGTGTACCGCGAGTTCTATTACAACGATGCGGGTGTGCAAATCGGCACCCTGGCCAGCAGCACGCATCTGCGCGCCCAGGGCTTCAAGCCCGGCGATGACCAATGGCCCAGCGGCGAGAAGGCCGCGGCCTATAACGGCGACTACATCGCCGACATTGCTGCCGACTTTTTGGCCGGCAAGACCGTCAAGTCTGACGACCGCGAATTCACCGCCAGCGGTGACATCAACGACCTCGACGGCATGCGCCAGTTCGCCGTGGCCTATCTGCGCCACGAGCAGGATTTAGATCTGCAGGCCTTTGCGGTGAAGTTTGACAATTACTACCTGGAAAGCAGCCTGTACACCAGCGGCCGCGTGGACGACGCCGTGAAGCGCTTGCAGGCTGCCGGTAAGACCTATGAGCTGGATGGCGCGCTGTGGCTCAAGTCCACCGAGTACGGCGACGACAAGGACCGCGTCATGCGCAAGCAGGACGGCACGTACACCTACTTTGTGCCCGACGTGGCGTACCACATCGCCAAGTGGGAGCGCGGTTTCACCAAGGTGGTGAACATCCAGGGCACTGACCACCACGGCACCATCGCCCGCGTACGCGCCGGCCTGCAAGCTGCTGGCGTGGGCATTCCCCAGGGTTACCCTGACTACGTGCTGCACACCATGGTGCGTGTGGTCAAGGGCGGTGAAGAGGTCAAGATCAGCAAGCGCGCGGGCAGCTATGTCACGCTGCGCGATTTGATCGAGTGGACTAGCAAGGACGCGGTGCGCTTCTTCCTGCTGTCGCGCAAGCCCGATACCGAATTCCTCTTCGATATCGATCTGGCTCTGACCCAGTCAAATGACAACCCCGTCTACTACGTTCAGATGGCGCACGCACGTATCTGTTCGGTGCTGGCCACTTGGGGCGGTGATTTGGCCGACCTGAAAGGTGTAGACCTGTCTGTACTGCAAAGTCCCCAGGCGCTTTCGTTGATGCTGCTGCTGGCCAAATACCCCGAGATGCTGACCGCCGCGGCGGCCGACGAAGCGCCGCACGACGTGACCTTCTACCTGCGTGAACTGGCCGCCAGCTACCACAGCTATTACGATGCCGAACGCATCCTGGTGGACGACGAAGCGGTGAAGCTGGCGCGCCTGGCGCTGGTCGCGGCCACGGCGCAGGTGTTGCACAATGGCTTGGCTGTGCTGGGCGTGAGTGCCCCGCAAAAGATGTAATACCTGGGGGTCAGACCACTTGCGTGGCAACGTGCTCTGACCCCCACCGATTAAGAGAGAGAAAGCAGCGCATGAAGTTTGAACGTGGCGGAACCATTGTGGGTTTCATTGTGGGCGTGGTAGTGGGCCTGGGGGCTGCATTGGCGGTGGCGGTGTACGTCACGAAGGTGCCTGTGCCGTTCATGAATAAGAGCCAGAGCCGCAGCGCCGACCAGGACGCGGCCGAAGCCCAGAAGAACAAGAACTGGGACCCCAACGCGCTGCTCTACGGCAAGAACCCGGCCCCCGCCGTGCCCACGGCCACCGCACCGGCGTCTTCTGCGTCGGGTGCCAAGACGGCAGCCAAACCTGACGTAAAAGCCGATCCCAAGACGGAAGCCAAAACCGAGGGTAAGCCAGACGCCAAGACCGCAGCCAAGCCCGATGCCAAGGGCGAACTCAAGCCTGCCGTGTCGGCAGATCCGCTGGGTGACTTGGCCAAGGCCAAGGCCGGCGCCGCGACCACCGAGGCGGACGCGTTTTCGTACTTTGTGCAGGTAGGCGCCTTCCGCACGGCCGAAGACGCCGAGGCCCACCGCGCCAAGCTCTCGCTCAGCGGCATCGAGACCAAGATTTCCGAGCGCGAGCAGTCGGGCCGACCCGTGTTCCGTGTGCGCGTGGGCCCGTTCGATAAAAAGGACGACGCCGACAAGGCCAAGGACAAGCTGGACAAGAGCGGCCTGGAAACCGCCTTGGTGCGCGTGCAGCGCTAAGCGGCGCTGGAACTTTCCCCGCCCAGTCCACTCACATCCGGGCACTTTGGAGCTTTTGAACCCATGAAACGTCGCGAATTTACCCAAGCCGCCACTGGCGCTGCCTTTGCATCCTCCGCCCTGTGGGTCGGCAGTGCCCAGGCGCAGGCCAAAGGCCCTCAGCCCGGCACCGATTACCAGCCCGTGGACCCGCGCGCTCCGGTGGAAGCACCCGCAGGCAAGGTCGAGGTGGTCGAGTTCTTCTGGTACAGCTGCCCGCACTGCAATGCGTTTGAACCCACGCTGCAGGCCTGGATACCCAAGCTGCCAAAGGACGTGTCTTTCCGACGCGTGCCCGTGGCCTTCCAGGACAGCTTTGTGCCCCAGCAGCGCCTGTACTACGCGCTCGAAGCCATGGGCTTGGTGGAGAAGCTGCATGCCAAGGTGTTTGCCGCCATCCATGCCGAGAAGCAAAACCTCAGCGGTGGCGACGCCATCGTCGAGTGGGTGGCCAAGCAAGGTGTGGACAAGGCCAAGTTTGTTGAGCAGTACAGCTCGTTCAGCGTAGCCACCAAGGCCACCAAGGCGGCGCAACTGCAAAACGCCTACAAGGTCGAAGGCGTGCCTGCCCTGGGCGTGGCCGGTCGCTACTACACCGATGGCTCCATCGCCGGCAACATGCAGCGCGCGCTGCAGATCGTGGACGCGTTGATCGTCCAGGCGCGCACCGCCCGCTAAGAAACGCCCCTCTGCACGCGCCGCAGAGGGATCCCGCAGGGCTAGAATGATTTGTCATTCACCCCCTTTGTGGAGAGTCTTCCCATGGCACACCCCAAGTACCGGCTGGTCACCCGCAGTGATTTTGATGGGCTGGTGTGCGCAGTCCTGCTCAATGAGCTGGACCTCATCGACGACATCAAGTTCGTTCACCCCAAAGACATGCAGGACGGCAAGGTGGAGGTGTCCGACCGCGACATCACCACCAACCTGCCGTACGTGCCGGGCGTGCATCTGGCCTTTGACCACCACGAGTCCGAGACCGTGCGCAACACGGGAGAGCGCCCCAACCACATCATCCTGCCCGACGCTGACTCGGCCGCGCGCGTGGTGTTTGACCACTATGGCGGTGCCAACCGCTTCCCGGCACGCTTCCACGACATGATGGAAGCCGTGGACAAGGGTGATTCGGCCCGCTTCAGCCACGACGAAATCATGGCCCCCACGGGCTGGGTGCTGCTGAATTACCTGATGGACTCGCGGACCGGCCTGGGCCGCTTCCGCGAATTCCGCGTCAGCAACTACCAGCTGATGATGGATTTGATTCAGTATTGCCGCCACCACGGCATTGACGAAATTCTGCAGCTGCCCGACGTGGTGGAGCGCGTGGACCTGTACTTTGAGCACGCGGCCAAGGCCAAGGAGCAGCTGCTGCGCTGCTCCACCGTGCATGGCAACCTGTTGGTGCTGGACCTGCGCAACGAAGACACCATCTTTGCGGTGAACCGTTTCATGGTCTACGCGCTATTCCCGCAGACCAATATCTCCATCCACGTGCTGTGGGGCCTGCAGAAGCAAAACACCGTGTTTGCCACTGGCAAGTCCATCACCAATCGCAGCTCCAAGACCAATATTGGCGACCTGATGCTGAGCTACGGCGGGGGCGGCCACGCCAATGCGGGCACCTGCCAAGTGGAGAACGACCGTGCCGCGGACGTGTTGCAGGCGCTGATCACCAAAATTAACGCCGACGGCTGAGTCGGCCAGGGTGCGAAATGCGCAAAGCGCTCGGTACAATGGCCGAAGCGCTTTTGAGCAAGTTTCGTGCCTTTATGAAAAATACCCTTTTGTCGGTGTCCTTGTGGCTGGCTCTGTCCAGCGTGGCGGGGCACGCCTGGGCCGAAAAGGCCGACCGAAACAAGCCCATGAACGTGGAGGCCGACGCCCTGCGCTACGACGACGTCAAGCAGGTCAGCGTCTTCAGTGGCCATGTGGTGCTGACCAAAGGCAGCATCCTGATCCGCGGTGCCCAGATCGAGGTGCGCCAGGACCCCGATGGTTACCAGTATGGGCTAGTCACCGGTTCGACCGCCACGCCCGCGTTCTTCCGGCAAAAGCGCGAAGGCCTGGACGAATTCATTGAAGGCGACGGCGACACCATTGAATACGACGGCAAGGCCGACACCGTGCGCTTTGTCAAAAAAGCCCAGCTGCGCCGCCTGCGCGGGGCCACGCTGGCCGACGAGGTGACGGGCGCCGTCATCCTGTACGAAAACCTGACCGACAAATTCACGGTGGACGGCGCCCCCAAGACTGCCGCCGCCCCGGCGGGCCGGGTGCGCGCCATGCTGACGCCCAAGCCCAAGCCCGAGGGCGAAGCCGCGACCGCACCCCAGCCCGGTGTCACCCTGCGCGCCACGCCGCAACTTGAGAAGGCCGCCCAGTGAGCGAGCCGACCCAAGAAGCCCCGGACACCAGCACCGGGCGGCTGGAAGCCCGGCATTTGCAAAAGTCCTATGGCAAGCGCCAGGTGGTGAAGGACGTGTCGCTCACCGTAAGTACGGGCGAGGTGGTGGGGCTGCTAGGCCCCAACGGCGCGGGCAAAACCACCTCGTTCTACATGATCGTGGGCCTGCTGCGCGCCAGCGCGGGGGATATCACCATCGACGGTCACTCGATTGAGCACATGCCCATCCACCGCCGCGCGCGGCTGGGGCTGGGCTACCTGCCGCAAGAAGCCTCGATATTCCGTAAACTGAATGTGGAAGACAACGTGCGCGCCGTGCTAGAGCTGCAGCGCGACGACGCAGGCAACCCGCTCAAGTCGGCCGAGATTGAGGCGCGCCTGACCGCGCTCTTGCAAGACCTGCGCGTGGAGCACCTGCGCGAGTCGCCCTCGCTGGCCCTGTCGGGCGGGGAGCGTCGCCGTGTCGAGATTGCGCGCGCGCTGGCCACGCGGCCGCGCTTCATCCTGCTGGACGAACCGTTTGCCGGTATCGACCCCATTGCGGTGATCGAGATCCAGCGCATCATCAACTTCCTCAAGGGCCGTGGCATCGGCGTGCTCATCACCGACCACAACGTGCGCGAGACCCTGGGCATTTGCGACCACGCCTACATCATCAGCGACGGCCATGTGCTGGCGCAGGGCACTCCTTCCGAGATCGTGAACAACGCAGATGTGCGCCGTGTCTATCTCGGTGAGCATTTCAAAATGTGATGAAGCAGGGTCTTTCATTACGCGTCTCCCAACACCTGGCGCTCACGCCCCAGTTGCAGCAGTCCATCCGTCTGCTGCAGCTCTCCACGCTGGAGCTGAGCCAGGAGGTGGAGCAGATGCTGGACGAAAACCCGTTTCTCGAACTGACCGAGGACCGGGCCGAGCGCGAAGACTTTGGCCTGAATGCCGTGGACGCCACGGTCAGCGAAGGCGACCGCTTGTCCGAGAGCAGCGAAGTCGATTACGCGCCCAGCGCGGTGGCGGACTACGCCACCTCCACCAGCACCAGCAGCAATGACGAAGAAACCACGCCGCTGAGCAGCAGCGACGAGCCCAATTGGGAAGGCGACGGCACCACCGAGATGACGCCTGATGATGGCGAGTGGGGTGTGGACGCCAAGGGCAAGGCCAATAACCTGGGTGACGACGAAGAGAAGGACGCCACTGAGCTTGCGCGCTCGGCCGAGTCGCTGCAGACCTTTTTACACCGCCAGGCGCTGAGCCTGCGCACCACGGCCACCGACGCGGCGGCGTTGCGCTTCCTCATCGAATCGCTCAATGACGACGGCTACCTGGAAGACCCGCTGGAAGAACTGGCGCGCTGCCTGAGCCCCGGCGACGAGGAGCAGTTGCAGGATCTGGTGCATCACTTCACTGTGGCGCTGGGCCTGCTGCACAGCCTGGAGCCCGTAGGCGTGGGGGCGCGAGACCTGGGCGAGTGCCTCCGCCTGCAAGTGGCTTACCTGTTGGCCCAGGCCGAGGAAGAGGGCGAGATTGAGCGCGCAGAGGTGCTGCAGGTGGCGCTGGGCATTTGCCGCCAACCCATGGACCTGCTGGCGCGGCGCGACATCAAGCGCCTGGTGCAAATGGGCGTGGGCAGTGACACCCTGGTGCGCGAAGCCATTGCGCTCATCGCACGGCTGGAGCCCAAGCCCGGGCGCCGCTTTGTGGATGTGGAGCGCAACATCGTGGTGCCCGACGTGCTGGTGGTGGCGATTGGCAAGGCCGGTGGCATCCCCAAATTCCGCGTGCAACTCAACCCCGAGGTGATGCCGCGCCTCAAGGTGCATGACATTTACGCCAACGTGCTGCGCAACCACCGTGGGGGCCGCGACGGTGCGGGCCACGCGGCGCTGCAGCAGCGCCTGCAGGAGGCGCGCTGGTTTATCAAAAACATCCAGCAGCGCTTTGACACCATCCTGCGCGTGAGCACGGCCATTGTGGAGCGGCAGAAAAACTTTTTCACCCACGGCGAGCTGGCTATGCGCCCGCTCGTTTTGCGCGAGATTGCCGACGAACTGGGCCTGCACGAGTCCACCATCAGCCGTGTGACCACGGCCAAGTACATGGCCACGCCGTTTGGCACGTTTGAGCTGAAGTACTTCTTCGGCTCGGGCCTGGGCACCGAGAGCGGTGGCAATGCCTCCAGCACTGCGGTGCGCGCGCTCATCAAGCAGTTCATCGCCTCCGAGAGCGCCAAAAAGCCCTTGAGCGACAACCAGATTTCCGACATGCTCAAGGAGCAGGGCATCGAATGCGCCCGGCGCACTGTGGCCAAATACCGCGAGGGCCTGAAGATCGCCCCCGCCTCACTCCGCAAAGCGCTATGAACCAACTGACCCTTTTTCTCCCCTGCGCCGCCGGCGTGGAGGAGTACCTGGCGCCGGAGATTTTGCAAATCACCGGCCTGCCGCCTGGCTGCATCACCAAGCAGCGCGGCGGTGTGGCCGTGCGCACCTCGTTTGCGCACGCCATGTTGCTCAACCTGTACAGCCGCCTCTCGCAGCGCGTGCTGGTGCTGGTGTCGTACACCGAGTACCGCAGCGAACAGGACCTGTACCGCGCTGGCCTGCAAGTGCCATGGGAGCAGTGGTTCACGCCCAAAGAAAGCATCAAGGTCGAGGTGACGGCGCAGCACAGCCCGCTGACATCACTGAACTTCGCCGCGCTCAAGGTGAAGGACGCCGTGTGCGATCGCTTCCGCGAAGTGGCCAACGGCGTGCGCCCCGACGTGAACACGCAGTGGCCCGATGTGCGCATCTACGCCCACCTGACCACGGACAGCTGCTCGCTCTACATCGACACCTCGGGCGAACCACTGTTCAAGCGCGGCTGGCGCGAGGACAAGGGCGACGCGCCGCTGAAAGAGACCCTGGCCGCGGCCATGATCGCCGCCAGCGGCTGGGCCTCGGGCGACGACGACTTGATGCCACTGTACGACCCCTGCTGTGGCAGCGGTACCGTGGCCATTGAAGCCGCACAGATTGCCTGCAACATTGCCGCCGGCTCGCTGCGCCGCTTTGCCTTCGAGAAATACCGGCCTTTCCGTTCGCAGGAATGGGCCGACATGAAGGCCGAGGCCGCCGCCAACGTGGTCAAGCCCGAACCGGGCCAGACCGCACTGATCTACGGCAGCGATGTGTCCCACCGCATGGTGGACTTCGCCCAGCGCAATGCGCAACGCGCCGGGGTGGCCGATGTGATCGAATTCCGCGGCGGCGACGCGCTGCAGCGCATGCCCCCGATTGAGGGCGGTGGCGTGATGGTGCTGAACCCGCCTTATGGCGAGCGCATTGGCATTGGCGGCGTGGCCGGCGAAGGCGAGGGGGCGCGCTTTGGTGCCCGTGAACTGGCGCAGACCGACGAGGGCGTGGACTTCTTCAACCAGCTGGCCAGCCACTGGAAGAAGAACTACAGCGGCTGGACCGCCTGGGTGCTGACGCCCGACCTGAAGCTGCCCAGCAAGATGCGCCTGAAAGAGTCGCGCCGCGTGCCCATGTGGAACGGCCCACTGGAGTGCCGACTGTTCAAGTTCGACATGGTCAAGGGCCGCCTGGCCAAGGGTGCTGCGCCTGCCGCTGCTGACGAAACGAATGACTGAGCACGAGGTGGAGGAGGGAGTCCGCCAGATCGTGCTGGACACCAACATCGTGCTGGACCTGCTGGTCTTCAACGACGCGGCTACGCCCCCGTTGCGCGATGCCTTGCAGGCCGGGCGCCTACAGTGGGTGGCCACCGCCCCCATGCGTGACGAACTGGAGCGTGTGCTGGCCTACCCGCAGATTGCCAAGCGCCTGGCCTTTTATGGCCTGACAGGAGCGCAGGTGCTGCAGACGCGTGACGCCCAGGTGCAGACCGTGGACGTGCCGCCCAAGGCCAGCGTGACCTGCAAAGACCCGGACGACCAGAAATTCATTGACCTGGCCGTGGCCCAGCGCTGCCCGGTGCTGAGCAAGGACCACGCCGTGCTTTGTATGGCAAAACGGCTGCTAGCCCTCGGCGCTGCTGCGCGAGCAGCTATCGAATAGATAGCGCTGCAGCGCTGCCGCCAGCCGCGGGCCAGAGCCGAACGGCCAGTGCGGTGGCCGCTGCCAGCGCTGCCAGACCACACACGCCAGCCCAACCCCACTGCGCCAGCGCCAAGCTGCCCAGCCAGGCGCCGCTGGCCATGCCAACGAACATGCCACCCATGAGCACGGCGTTCAGGCGGCTGCGCGCGGCGGGCTCCAGGCTGTAGACGATGGTTTGGTGGGCAATCAGGCTGGCTTGCACGCCCAGGTCAAACACTACGGCACCCACGGCCAGCAACCACAGCGGGCTATTGCCTCCCAGCGCGCCTGCGCCCATGGCCAGAAAGGCGGCCACCACAAGGGCGGCGCCGAGCCGCGTCACCACCTCGGGGCCGCGGCGGTCGGCCATGCGTCCGGCCAACGGCGCGGCCAGCGCACCGGCAGCACCGGCCAAGCCAAAGGCCCCGGCCGCGGCACTGCCCAGGTGGGCCGGCGCGGCATGCAGCATCACCGCCAGCGTAGACCAGAAGGCGCTAAAGGCCACGCTCAGCAGCCCCTGGGCGAGGGCAGCACGGCGCAGGCCGCTGTGGCGCTGCCACAGCGTGGCCAACGTGCGCATCAGGGCAAGGTAGGGCAACTGGGTGGTGGGTGCAAAGCGTGGCAGGCCGCGCCACACGGCCACCCCCAGGAGCGCAATGCTGAGCGCCGCCGCCACAAACATGGTGCGCCAGCCGGCCTGCTCAGCCACCAGGCCGGACACCACGCGTGACAGCAGAATGCCCAGCAGCAGTCCGGTCATCACCGTGCCCACAATCTTGCCGCGGCTGGCTTCGGGCGCCAGTGTGGCTGCGGCGGGCACGATGTCCTGTGCCAGCGTGGCGGAGATACCAATCACCAAGCTGGCCGCCAGCATCACACCCAGCGAGGGCGCGGCCGCAGCAGCCAGCAGCGCCAGGCACAGCACGGCGGCCTTGCCCAGGATGATGCGGCGCCGGTCAAACCGGTCGCCCAGCGGGGCCAGCAGCACCAGGCCCAGCGCGTAGCCCAACTGCGTCAGCGTGGGTACCAGACCAATGGCGCCGGGTGTGGCACTGAACTCGGTGCCCAGCACGCCCAGCATGGGCTGGCTGTAGTACAGCGCGGCGGCGGCCAGGCCGGCGCCGGTAGCCAGCAGCAGCACCAGGGCCGCGGGCAGGGCGTTGGCGGGCTTATGCGCAGAAGTGGTCGAAGTCATGGTGTTAACCCTTGGTTTGGCAATGGAGGCCAGTGTGTCACCGCCCAAATACCTTGGGAACGCCCGTGGCAAGCACAATTGTTATACGCTTGGCGTATGAAGACCGCCCCCGATCGCATCGAACTCATGCAGACCCTGGTGCGCATCGTGGAGGCTGGCAGCCTGTCAGCCGCCGCGGCGCAGCTGGGCACCACCCAGCCCACGGTGAGTCGGCGCCTGCAGGCGCTGGAGCGCATGCTGGGTGCCAAGCTGCTGCAGCGCTCCACCCACGCCATGCAACTGACCGAGGAAGGCCAGCGTTGCTTCGCCCACGCCAAGGAGCTGCTGCAGAACTGGGACGCCTTCGAGGCCGACCTGCGCGGCAGCACCGAGGTGCCCGAGGGCACGCTGCGTGTGGTGGTGCCCCACGCCATTGGCCAGCAGCAGCTGGTGGGCCCGCTGGCCGATTACCTGCAGCGCCACCCGCGTGTGGCCGTGGAGTGGCTGCTGCACGACCGCACGCCGGACTTCATTGCCGATGGCATTGACTGCGCCATCCACGTGGGCACGGTGGACGACCCCGCGGTGGTGGCCGTCAAGCTGGCGGAGATCCCGCGCATTGTGGTGGCTGCGCCTGCGGTGCTGGGCGACGCGCCGTCGCCGGTGCATGCGGCCGACTTGGCCACGCTGCCCTGGCTGGCGCTGCGCACCTTCTACCGCAACGACATCACGCTGCGCCACAGCGACGGCACGCAGCAGCGCCTGGCGCTGAAACCGCGCATGAGCACCGACAGCCTGTACGCACTGCGCAGCGCGGCGCTTTTGGGGCTGGGCGTGTGCGTGGCGTCCAGCTGGGCGGTGGCCGAAGACGTGGCCGAGGGCCGGCTGCTGCACCTGCTACCCGAGTGGCGGGCCGAGCCGCTGCCGATCTACCTGCTCTACCCCTATGCCCACTTTTACCCGGCCAAGCTGCGCCGCTTTGTGGACATCTTGCGGCCCGCGCTGGTGGCAGGTTGGGGCGGCTCTGGTCATGGATGACGATCACGCGCCGGCTGCTGGAATCAGTTGGGCGCGCACGCCAGCGATCTGCGCGTCACTCCAGAGCATGCCCGCGTGGTAGGACGCGAGCATCAGCACCCACAGCAACACAAGCCACCACAGCCGCTTGCGGGCAGGTGGTGCAAGGCCAAGGAGCGCTCAGGCCGTGAGTGTCAGCCTGTCGTTGCTGGCGCGGGATGGCGCCGTGAGTTTGAAGACTGCCATCACCTCCACCAGCGCGCGCGCCTGCGAGCGCAGGCTGCTGGCGGCGGCGGCCATTTCTTCCACCAGGGCGGCGTTTTGCTGGGTGGTTTGGTCCATCTGCGTTACTGCGTTGCCCACCTGGGTTACGCCCGAGGCCTGCTCGCCGCTGGCCGCGCTGATCTCGCCCACGATGTCGGTCACGCGGCGGATGGCGGCCACCACCTCGCTCATGGTGCTGCCGGCTTGGTCCACCAAGGCCGTGCCTTGCTCCACCCGTTCCACGCTGGTGCTGATCAGGGTCTTGATCTCCTTGGCGGCTTCGGCGCTGCGGCCCGCTAAGGCCCGTACTTCGCTGGCCACCACCGCAAAGCCGCGGCCCTGCTCACCCGCGCGCGCGGCTTCCACCGCCGCATTCAGCGCCAGGATGTTGGTCTGGAACGCAATGCCGTCGATCACGCTGATGATGTCGGCAATCTTGCTGGATGCCTCGTTGATGCCCTTCATGGTTTGCACCACCTGGCTCACAACCTCGCCGCCCCGAATCGCCACGGTAGAGGCTGTCACGGCGAGCTGATTCGCTTGGGCAGCGCTGTCGGCGTTTTGCCGCACGGTGGCACTGAGTTCTTCCATGCTGGCTGCAGTCTGCTGCAGGGAGCTGGCCTGCTGCTCGGTACGTGCCGACAGGTCGTTGTTGCCGGTAGCAATTTCAGAACTGGCACTGGACACCCCCTCCGCACTGGTGCGCACTCCGCCCACCATGCGCGCCAGGTTGTCGCGCATGCCCATCAGGGCGTGCATCATTTCGGCGGCCTCGTCAGTGCCATCGGGCTGGATGTGGATGGTCAGGTCGCCCTCGCTGATGGCCTGGGCCGATTTCACCGCGTGCTGGATGGGGTGGGTGATGGAGCGCGTGGCCAGCGCGGCCAGTGTGAGCCCGATGACGGCCGACAGGATAGCCCCGACGCTCAGAATCCACTGCCCGCTGTTTGCGACAGCCTCTGTCTGGGCCACGCCGTCCTTGAGCTGGTCTTCCATGTGGTCCATCAGCGTGTCCAGCGACTTAAGGTAGTTGGTGGCCAGGGGCAACAGGGTGGTATCCACGGTCGCATTCACGTCCTCACCGGCCTGTTTCTTTTTCATCAGGTCGGTGCGCGGGCCGCGGTACAGCTCGCGTTGCTTGCCAATGTCAGCGAACAGCGCTTTGCCTTTGTCGTCGGCAATCAGGGGTTCCAGCTGCTTTTGTAAATCACTGATGAGCTTGGACGTCGCGTCCATGTCCTTTTGCAGCAGGGCCACATGGTTGGGGTCCGATGCGTGCAGTGCAGCTGAGGTCCGCACCCAGTTGATACGGATGTTTTCCACCCATTTCTGGGCCAGCGAGGAGCGTTCCACTTCGGTGTAGGCCAAGGCGTGGGCTTGGTCTTTCAGGACACCCAGTCGCCATACGCCGGTCAGAGCCATCACGGCGGTGATCAGCAGCACAACCCCAAATGCCAAGCCTAGCCTGGCGCCGATGCGCAAGTTGGTACCCATCATGGCTGCTCCTCTTGTGGTTGTCCTTCAACGACTGTACTCCGAAGCCCGCCAAAGCAAAAGGCAAAAGGAACCTAGTCTCCCTGCAATGCAAAGCTGCGCGCGCTGGCCCGGGGCCAGGTGTGGCGGTAAATCAGTGGCAGCGCGGCCACACTGTCGTGCAGCAGGGCGCCGTTGGGCAGCTGCGTCAGGATCAGCTGGGCCAGCGACTTGACCTTGTGGTCGGTAGATCGGCGCACGATGTGGTGGGCCGTGATTTCGCTGGGGTGCAGCACGCCGGCGGCCTGCACCAGTTCCTTGAGCGCGTACAGGGTCTGCTGGTGGAAGTTGTAAACGCGTTCGGCCTTGTCGGGCACCACCAGCGACTGCTGGCGCAGCGGGTCTTGTGTGGTCACCCCCGTGGGGCAGGCGCCGGTGTGGCAGTGCTGCGCCTGGATGCAGCCCAGCGCAAACATGAAGCCGCGCGCGCTGTTGCACCAGTCGGCGCCCAGCGCCATCAGTCGCGCGATGTCAAACGCACTAACCACCTTGCCAGCGCAGCCGATCTTGATGCGCTCGCGCAGGCCGGCCCCACGCAAGGTGTTGTGCACCAGCAGCAGACCCTCTTGCAGCGGCGAGCCCACATGGTCGGTGAATTCCAGCGGCGCGGCTCCCGTGCCCCCCTCGGCCCCGTCCACCACAATGAAGTCGGGGGTGATGCCGGTCTCCAGCATCGCCTTGACCATGGCAAACCATTCCCAGGGGTGGCCGATGCAGAGCTTGAAGCCCGTGGGCTTGCCGCCCGAGAGCTCACGCAGGCGCGCGATGAACTGCATCATCTCCACGGGCGTGGAGAAAGCGCTGTGCGCGGCGGGCGAAATGCAGTCCACGCCCTCGGGCACGCCGCGTGCCGCGGCAATTTCGGCCGTGACCTTGGGGCCCGGCAGCATGCCGCCATGGCCGGGCTTGGCGCCCTGGCTGAGTTTGAGCTCGATGAGCTTGACCTGCGGGTCTCGCGCGTTGGCGGCGAACTTGTCGGGGTTGAAGCTGCCATCGTCGTTGCGGCAACCAAAGTAGCCCGAGGCCACTTCCCACACCAGGTCACCGCCATGCACGCGGTGGTGCACCGAGATCGATCCTTCGCCCGTGTCGTGCGCAAAGCCGCCACGCTTGGCGCCCGCGTTGAGCGCCAGGATGGCGTTGGCGCTGAGCGCTCCAAAGCTCATGGCCGAGATGTTGAACACGCTGGCGTTGTAGGGCTGGGCCGTGTCGGCGCCTATGGTGATGCGGAAGTCGTGCGAGGCCAGCTTGGTGGGCGCCACGGAGTGGTTCATCCACTCGTAGCCCTCGGCATGCACATCGAGCTGGGTGCCAAAGGGGCGTTTGTCGGGCTCGGTCTTGGCGCGCTGGTAAACCAGCGAACGCTGGGAGCGTGAAAACGGTGTGGCCTCGTTGTCGCTCTCGATGAAGTACTGGCGAATCTCGGGCCGGACAAACTCCAGCATGAAGCGGATATGGCCAATGATGGGGTAGTTGCGCAGGATGGAGCGCTTGGTCTGCCGTAGGTCATACACCCCCACCCCCACCAGCAGGGCCGACAGCAGCAGCGTGCCCCACGCCACCCCGAACACCACCACACTGAAGCCACTCAGCAGAAAGGCGAAGGCGCTGAGCCCCAGAACGGTGTAGCGGATGGGGAAGATGGAATTGAGTGTATGCAGCATGGAAACCCTTTGTTCGGAGAGACAATACCAGCCTGCTCTCTTTTTGCACAGCCTATGTCTACCCTAACTCCCTCTGCTGACGCCGCCTCCGGTGCGCCCGTGGACGCCTTGACCCCTGATGAGTTCGACGCGATCGACGCCATCCTCGACGACTTGCGCTCCCGCAATGATGAAACTCCCCAGTGGGAGTTTTGTGAGGGCTTCATGGCTGCGCTGGTGTGCTGCCGCCGCCCGATTGCACCCGCCGAATATTTCCCGGTACTGCTGGACATGGAGATGCCCGCAGACGGTGAAGCTGGGGACTTCTCCAGTGTGGAGCAGGCACGGCAGTTCCAGGCGCTGTGGACGCGGCGTTGGAACGATGTGGTGCGCGGGCTGAACACCGAAGTGCAAAGTCTGGACGAGGACAACGCCTACCACCCCGAGGTGATGGACGTGCGCGGTGCCGTGGCCGTGCTGCCCGAGGAAGAGCGCGCCGCCATGGCCGACCAGGCGTTGCCATCGTTTGCCCAGGTGTGGGCGCTGGGTTTCATGTTTGCGGTGGAAAGCTGGCCAGAAGAGTGGGCAGCGCCGCGCGATAAGGAAGCCGAGAAGTGGCTAGACGCCTCGCTGCAGTCCATCGTGGCGTTGACTGAAGACGATACCGACGAAGCTACGTTGTCGGTATTTGACGATGACGGTCCGCCCAGCGTGAGCCAGCAGCGCATCAACGCCTTTGCCGATGGCGTGTGGGCCACCTACGACCTGCGCGAGCTATGGCGCAACTTCGGCCCGCGCGTGGAGACCGTGCGCAAAGAAGCCGAACCCGGCCGCAACGACCCCTGCCATTGCGGTAGCGGCAAAAAATACAAGAAGTGCCACGGGGCTTGAGGAGCCGACGTATAAGCCGACAAGCATAAAAAAAGCCCACATCGCTGTGGGCTTTTTTGTTTTTGGAACTACAGGATTAAAACTTGTAGCCCACGCCAAAAGAGACGGTGCGGGCTTCCGCTTTGGCTTGCGTTGTCAGGCTGGTCACGATGGTTTGGTCGTTGTACTTGTTTTGCATGTATTCAGCTTGCAGGTACAGGTTCTTGCCCAGCATCTTTTGAAAGCCCAGACCATAGCCCATGCCAGTCGCATCTGCTTTGCCGGTGAAAATAGCTGCGCCTGTGGACTCGAATTTGGCTGAAATGCTGGCCACTTTTCCATAGATCAGCCAGCTGTCATTGATCGCAAATCCTGGCGCTATATACACAGAGGAAGCCTCTTTCCGTTTACCGGAGAATATTGCCGAGCTGCCGATGTCAATGTCACCGAATTCGTAAGTGCCGCCGAAGCCAAGTACAAAAGAGCTTCCCAGGGGCAGGTTGTATTGGACTTGGAATGCGCCGTTGGCAGAGGTTTGGCCCGTAGCTTTTACGGAACCACCTGAGTTGGAGATGTCGGTGTCGCTTGCGGTGGAATTGATGTTCAGACCCACGCTGAAACCTTCAAAGTTTTTGGCTTGTGCAAAGGCTTGTGGTGCGCCCAAAGTGGCGACGGTGACTGCTGCGGCGATCAGAATTTTTTTCATATGTAATTGGCGTGTGAATTGTGAAATGAAGGCACTCCCTCCGAAGCACCGCTTACATTTTAAGTGGATTGTTTCAATAGTTCCAATGGCTCATGGTGAACCCTGTTGTGTTTTTCGCGAAACTGTGTTCTCAAATTTGCTATTTGAGCTGGAAAAAACTTGCCAAGCACTGCGCCGTCTCTTTGGGTAGTTCTTCCGGTATGAAATGCCCTGCGGGCAGGCTTATCGCGCTCACGGTGCCCGCACATTGCGCCTGCCACAGCGGCACGGGCTGGAACATGCGATGCACCACGCCGCGTTCGCCCCAAATCACCAGCGTGTCGCAGGCAATCTTTCCTCCAGTGCCGGGCAGGGCGCGGCTGGCGCGGTCGTGTTCCAGGTCGATCTCTGCGCTGGCGCGGTAGTCTTCGCACATGGCGTGGAGGGTGCCGGGCAGGGTGAAGCAGCGCTCGTACTCTGCCAGCGCCCGAGGCTCGATGTAGCCAAGCCCGCCCGAACCCCAGCCACCCAGCTTGGCATGCAGATAGGCTAGTGGGGCGCCGCCAATCATGGTCTCGGGCAGGGGTTTAGGCTGGATCAGGTGGAACCAGTGGTAGTAGGCCCGCGCATAGGCAAAGTCCGTGGCGGCATACATGTCCAGTGTGGGGGCGATGTCGATCACGCACAGGCCCAGCACCCGGCTGGGGTGGTCCACGGCCAGGCGGTGCGCGACGCGGCCCCCGCGGTCGTGGCCGCAGAGATAGAACTGGTCAACGCCCAGCGCATCCATCACGGCTACCATGTCATGGGCGAGGGTGCGCTTGCTGTAGTTGCTGTGGTCGGCCAGCCCTTCGGGTTTGGCCGAGTCGCCGTAGCCCCGCAAATCGGGCATCACCAAGTAGAAGCGGTCCTGCAGTTGCTGGGCCACACGGTGCCACAACACATGGCTTTGCGGAAAGCCGTGTAGCAACAGCAAGGCAGGCCGCCCGGCGCGCGCTGTGTTGGGTACGCGGGCATGGATGCGCACACCGTGGGCCTCGAAATCACGTTCTTCGAAATGTTCAAACCAGGGTGTGGGCATGGTGGTTTTCCTTCACTGAGTCGGGGCTGGACGTGGTGCCGATTGCGCGCAATGTGGCCTGCACGCGCGGGGCGTTAGGCCAGGAACTCGACCAGCCGCGCCAGCGCATGCTGTACCGTGGCGGCGCGCACGGCGGCGCGGTCACCGGCAAAGTGCTGCACCTCGCTGCGCACGCCGGCAGGGGTGGCCCAGCCAAACCAGACGGTACCCACGGGTTTGTCGGCACTGCCGCCCGTGGGGCCGGCCACGCCGGTCACGGCCACGGCCACCTGCGCGTGCGAGTGTTGCAGCGCACCCTGCGCCATGGCACGCACCACGGGTTCGCTCACGGCGCCGTGGGTGGCAATCAGCGCGGCGTCCACACCCAACTGCTCGGTCTTGGCGGCGTTGGAGTAGGTGACAAAGCCACGCTCAAACCAGGCGCTGGACCCGGCCAGGTCGGTACAGGCACCGGCAATCAGGCCACCGGTGCAGCTCTCGGCCGTGGCCAGCATCCACTGGTGTTTGAGCATCAAATCGGCCACTAGCCCCCGTGAATATTGCGCGAGAAGCTCCTGATTTGATAGCGATTTGGCGGTACTCAGATGAACCTCCACAGCGCCACCACCAGCACGGTGCAGCCCGCGGCCACCAGGTCGTCCAGCATGATGCCAAAGCCGGCCTTGGGCCAGGCGCGGCGGTCGGTTTGCGGGTCCACGTGGTGGAACAGGGCGTCGGCCCAGCCCACGGGCCCAGGTTTGACGGCATCAAAAAAGCGGAACAGGCCAAACGCCATGACCTGGCCGACCAGCGAGGTCGGGGTCACCAGCCACAGCACCAGCCAGAAGGCGATGACTTCGTCGATGACCACATTGCTGGGGTCCAGCACGCCCAGGTGGCGCGCCGTCACGGTGCTGGCCCACCAGCCCACCAGGGTGCCCAAGCCAATCAGCAGGGCCCATCCGGTGTCGCCCATCCAGGGCTGCAGCGCCGCAAAGGCCATCCAGGCCCACAGCGAGCCCGAGGTGCCCGGCGCAATGCGTGACAGGCCCGAGCCAAAGCCCAGCGCCAGCAGATGCGCCGGGTGGGCGAACATGAATTTGGCGGTCGGCCGGGAGGATGGAGGAGTCAAGGGGGCGCCGCTGACGGTGTCCAGCGGAATCAGGGTCACGGGGTTACGCATGCCCCGATTATCGAAGACGCCGCGGCGGACGTCTTTAGGGCGTCTGGCTCAGTCGTGCAGGGACGACAAAAACTGCTGTAGCTCGGGCGTTTGCGGCTTGCCAAAGATGTCGGCCGGTGGCCCCATCTCGTGCACGCGGCCCTGGTGCATGAAGATCACGCGGTTGGACACGCGGCGTGCAAAACTCATCTCGTGCGTCACCATCAGCAGCGTCATGCCGTCCTGCGCCAGGCCTTCCACCACACGCAGCACCTCTCCTACCAGCTCGGGGTCCAGTGCGCTGGTGATCTCGTCGCACAGCAGCACCGCGGGTTCCATGGCCAGCGCACGGGCAATCGCCACGCGCTGCTGCTGCCCGCCCGACAATTGGTCGGCATAGGCGTCAAACTTTTCGGCCAGGCCCACGCGCGCCAGCAGGGCGCGGGCATGGGTCTGGGCGCTGTCGGCGTCTTTGCTTTTGACCAGGCTGGGCGCCAGCATGATGTTTTTACCAACCGTCAGGTGCGGGAACAGGTTGAAGCCCTGAAAAATCATCCCCACGCGCTGGCGTAGTGCGCGCATGGCGGCGGCGTTCTTGTGCAGCAGCGGCTTGCTGTCCACGGTGAGTTCACCGCTCTGGAACTCTTCGAGCCCGTTGATACAGCGCAGCAGCGTGCTCTTGCCCGAGCCGCTTTTGCCGATGATGGCGATCACCTCGCCCGGGGCAATTTGCAGGTCAATGCCCTTGAGCACCTCGTTGCTGCCATACGATTTGCGCAGCGCGCGGATGTCCACAATGGGCGCCACAGTGACGCTGGTTTCAACGGGGGGCATGCAACTTCCTCTCCAAGGATTTGGCGTAAAGGCTCACGGGGTAGCACAGCACAAAGTACATGATGGCCACACAGCTGAAGACGAGAAACGGGCTGTAGGTGGCATTGGCAATGGTCTTGCCCACCTTGGTCAGCTCCATGAAACCAATCACCGAGGCCAGCGCCGTGCCCTTGATGACCTGCACCAGAAAGCCCACGGTGGGCGCCACGGCAATCTTGAAGGCCTGCGGCAGGATGACGTAGCGCAGCTGCTCGGCAAAGTTGAGTGCCAGGCTTTGCGACGCTTCCCACTGGCCGCGGGGGATGGAGGCCACACAGCCGCGCCAGATTTCGGTGAGGAAGGCGCTGGCGTAGAACGTGAGCCCCATGCCGGCCGCCACCCAGGGCGAGGTGTTGATGCCAAACAGGCCCAGGCCGTAGTACGCCAAAAACAGCTGCACCAGGAGCGGCACGCCCTGGAACAGCTGCACATAGGCACTCACAAACACGCCGGCGCCCGGCAGCTTGCTCAGGCGCAACATGAGTAGCAGCAAGCCCACCAGCCCACCGCCGATGAAGGCGATCAGCGACAGGCCCACTGTCCAGCGCAGGGCCAGCAGCAGGTTGCGGACAATGTCCCACAGGGAAAAATCAACCATGGCCTAGCGCCTCCCGAACAGAAAGGTGGCTCCCGCCCAGTTGAGCAGGTGGCGCACCGCGAAAGACAGCAGCAGGTACAGCGCGCCGACCACGATGAAGGCCTCGAACGAGCGGAAGTTGCGGCTCTGGATCAGGTCAGCGGCGTAGCTCAACTCTTGCGTGGAGATTTGCCCGCATACCGAGGAGCCCAGCATCACGATGACGATCTGGCTCACCAGGCTGGGCCACACTTTTTTGAGTGCGGGGGGCAGTACCACACGGGTAAAGGTTTGCAGCCGTGTCAGTGCCAGACTCACCGCCGCCTCGATCTGCCCCTTGGGCGTGGCCTCCAGCCCGGCGCGGATGATCTCGGTCGCATAGGCGCCGAGGTTGATCACCATGGCAATGAAGGACGCGGTTTCGGCCGATAGCTTGAAGCCCGCGGCTGGCAGTCCGAAGAAGATGAAGAACAGTTGCACGATGAAAGGCGTGTTGCGGATCAGCTCCACATAGCCATTCACCGCGGCACGCAGCCAGGCTGGCGCGTGCTCGGCCCCGAAGCCGCGCGCGCGCACCCAGGCGCAGCCAATGCCCAGGGCCGTGCCTACCAGCACGGCGGCGGCCGTGAGTGTCAGGGTCCAACCGATGCCGGTGAGCAGCAGGGGCCACTCCGCCAGCACGGCGCCAAAGTCCAGCTGAATCCGCATGGTCTGCGTGCTATCCAGGTTTTACTGGGGAAGGTCACCGAGGCCACGACCCAGCCACTTCTTGGCCATGGCTTCCAGCTCACCGCTTTTCTTGGCGTCGGCAATGATCTCGTTCACCTTGGCCTTGAGCTTGTCTTCGCCCTTGGCAATGCCGATGAAGTTGGGGCTGTCTTTCAGCAAGAGCTTGTATTCGCTGGAGAGCTGCGGGTTCTTGGTCATCATGTTGCCGGCCACGGAGGCACCCAGCGCGACGAACTGCACTTGGCCGGCGGTGAACGCGGCGATGGTGGCGTTGTTGTCTTCAAAGCGTTTGATGTCGGTGTTGGCGGGGGCCACCTTGCCCAGCTCCTGGTCTTCCATGGCGCCGCGCGTCACGCCCACCGATTTACCGCCCAGGTCGGTGAAAGCCTTGACGCTGACGTTTTTGGGGCCGAATACGGCCTGAAAGAAGGGCGAGTAGGCCGAGGAGAAGTCGATGACTTTTTCACGGTCGGGGTTCTTACCCAGGGTGGCAATCACCAGGTCCGCCTTCTTGGTTTGCAGCGCGGGAATGCGGCTGGCGCTCACCACCACCACCAGCTCCACGGGCACGCCCATTTTTTTACCAATGTAGTTGGCCATGTCCACGTCCAGGCCGATGGGCTTGAGGTCGGTGCCCACAAAGCCGTAGGGCGCGGAGTCGGTTTGCACCGCCACCTTCAGCACCTTGGACTTCATGATGTCGTCCAGTGCGGTTTGCGCATGCGCGCCCGCGGCGGCCAGCACGGCGCCAGCGGCCACGGCCAGGGTGAAGGTGCGTTTGTTCAAGGGGAAGGTCATAGCAGGGCTCCAAGGTAGGTTGAGGGGTCTTTGGGAGATTTGTCGCCAAGACTTGTATGCAAGTCATGTGCCAAACGGACAGGCTTCGGTTTGGTGCCTTCGCCCACAGGGCTGAGCGCGCTACGCAACTCGGCCAGCGGGTCGCCATTGGGGGCTTGCAGGCGCAGGGCGTCCTGCACATGGCCGATGTGGGCCTGCATGAGCTGCTCGGCCAGCACCCAGTCGGAGGCTTCCAGTGCCTCGACGATGCGGCCGTGTTCTTCGCAGGAGTGGGCGGCGTCGTGGGTGGACTGGTACAGCATGGCGATCAGCGTGGTGCGCGCGGTGAAGTCACGCAAGGTGTCGGCCAGCAGGTTGTTGCCCAGGCACTCGGCCAGGCACACATGGAAGTCGCCCAGCAGGTAGCTGCGTAACCCCACGTCCGTGCCCTTCACTGCAGCTTTTTCGGTCTTGATGTGGGCTTTGAGTTTCTTGATGGCAACCTTGCTCACCTCGGTGGTGCAGCGGATCAGCCCCATCTCGATCACCCGGCGCGCCTCAAAGGCCTCGCGTGCTTCGCTCAGCGAAGGCTCGATCACATACCAGCCGCGCCGGCTGCTGACTGTGACAATGCCGCGCGCCGCAAGGCGCGTGAGCGCCTCGCGCACGATGGTGCGGCTGCAGTCAAACAGCATGGCCAACTGCTGTTCGCCCAGGCGTGCGCCGGGGGCGAGTTTTTGCGCCATAACGGCTTCAATGATGCGGGTGCTGATGTCGGATGCGTTGGCCATGTGGCATCCATTGCAGCACAAAATGTGCCACTGGTATACAAGATTTGCGCACCAGTGTGGTGATTTTGAGCGCGTTTTGTGTGCGCTACGCCCTTTGCTGGGGCATGTCACCCGGTAGCGCCAGCTTGGCCAGACACTCGGCCCAGTAGTCGATACAGGCCCGGATCTTGGGCAGGCGGTGGCGCTCTTGCAGCATCACCGCATAGATGGGGATGCGCGGGCTGGCAAAGTGGTCCTGCAGCAGCGGCACCAGCGCGCCGCTGCGCACCCAGGGCGCGGCCATCAGATCGTGCAGGCGCGAAATGCCCACGCCGTGCACCACCAGGCTCAGCAGCAGGGCTGTGTTGTCGGTGCGCGTCTGCCCCGGCACCAGCAGGTCGGGTGGTGCGGGCTGGCCGGCGCGGCTCCAGCGGTTCAGGGCGGGGCTGGCGCTGTTGGCAATGAGGTGGTGGTGGGCCAGGTCGTCCGGGTGCTGGGGCGTGCCGCAGCGCGCGAGGTAGCGCGGTGATGCATACAGCGTGCGGCCATACTCGCCAATCTGCCGCGCCACCAGCGTGTCGCTGACCGACGCACCGGTGCGGATGGCCACGTCAATGCCATCGCGCGCCATGTCGGCAATGCGGTCGTCGGCGTTGATGTCCAGGTGCAGCAGCGGCCAGCGCTGGTACAGACCTTCCAGGCTCGGTGCAATCACGCACTCGGCCATCAGCGGGCTCACGCTGATGCGGACCCAGCCGCTGGGCCCGCTGAGCTTGCCACTGAGTTCGCTGTCCAACTCGGCCGTGGTGTCCAGCAGGCGCTGGCCATAGGCCAAGAGCGTGTCGCCCTCGTCGGTCAGGCTCAGGCCGTGGGTGGTGCGGTGTAGCAGGCGAACGCCGCAGGCGGCTTCCAGCCGGGTCAGCGCGCGTGTGACCTGGCTCACGGGCACATTGCGCTCCCGCGCTGCGGCGGACAGGGTGCCCAGTTGGGCAATGCGGGTGAACAGGGCGACGTCATCGAGTTGGAGTTGCATGGCGTCATTGTGCGGCGGGTTGGCTTGGTTTTGCAAATATTGCAAAACCAATATGGATTTGGTGCTGTTTCCGAAGGCTGGTTGTATCAATAAAGTTCAGACCATCGCCTCAGCCCCTGAACCCACCGGAGTCCACCATGTTCCCCACCCCGCCCAGTGCCACCGCCATTGCCCGCCTGCAGGCCCAAGCCCGCGCCGAAATCCACCGTCTGCGTGGCGAGGCGTCGGATGACTTCTGGCGCGGTGCCGACGCCGTGTGGCAGCGCAGCCAGGGCTTCGCCCAGCGCAGTGCGAATCGCCTGAAGGCCCGCCTGGCCCGCCACCACCGTTCTACATCCTCCACCACGAAAGCCTGACCATGCCTACGCTGCAACTCAAAATCTCGCCGCTGCAAAACCCCTCGCGCTACCGCGCCTTGGCCGAGGCGCTGACGCGCATCACCCACGAACAACTGGGCAAGCGTGCCGAAGTGACTGCGGTTGTCATTGACGACGTGCCCGCCGCGCGCTGGCACGTGGGTGGCAGCGATGTGCAGCGCCCCACGGCGCTGCTGGAGATCAGCATCACCCAGGGCACGAACACGGCCGAGCAGAAGGCCGCCTTCATCGCCACCGCATTTGCCGAGCTGGAAGACCAGCTGGGCGACGGGCACGGGCTGGAGCCCGCCAGCTACGTCATCGTGCGGGAGGTGTCGGCGACTGACTGGGGTTATGGCGGGCATACGCAGGCGGCGCGGCGTCTCACCACGGCGGTGCTCTGAGCGGCGGCAACGATCTAGTTCTTGGCCAGGTACTTGGGCAGGGAGGGGGGCGTCACCAGTTCAAAGGGCACGTCCACAAAACGCTGCACCGGCTGTTGGCGGATCAGGCGCAGCGCGGCCTCCACGGCCCTGCCGCCCTGGGCCTCGGCGTTCTGGAAGACGGTGACCTTGAGTTCGCCCTCGCGCATGCTTTGCAGGGCGTCGGGGGTGGCATCGATGCCGCCGACGATGAACTCCGGCGTCCATTGCTGCGCTGCCTTTAGGGCGGCAATGGCACCCAGGGCCATCTCATCGTTGTTGGCGATGATGGCATCGAACCTCTTGCCCGACAGCTTGGCCGCAGCCAGGATGTTGGTGGTGATCATGCGAGCGCGATCCCGGCTCCAGTTGCCAATGCGCTTGTCGAGCACCTTGATGCCGCTACAGA
This sequence comes from Rhodoferax saidenbachensis, assembly GCF_031457975.1. Lineage (GTDB taxonomy): Bacteria > Pseudomonadota > Gammaproteobacteria > Burkholderiales > Burkholderiaceae_C > Allorhodoferax > Allorhodoferax saidenbachensis_A. The sequence goes on along the minus strand of NZ_JAVDXO010000004.1, from coordinate 3,520 downwards.
GGCCGGTACCCAGCACATCTTCCACATCCTGGGTGCGGGTGCGTGCGGCTTCGTTGGAGAGGTCGCCCATCAGCACCAGCACATGGCCCCGGCCGTTCATGAGGCGGCACACTTCCCGCGCCTGGAGGGTGCCAGACACTTTTTCGTCCGAACCGACGAAGGCCGCGCCAGAGGGTAACTGCTCAAAGTCTGCCGGTTTGCGGTTGACGTAGATCAGCGGGATGCCAGCATTCATCGCCATGCTGGTGATGCGTTGGGTGGCGCTGGTGTCGACCGGCACCACGATGAGGGCATCCACTTTCTGTGCAATCAGGCTCTGGATCTGGTTGAGCTGGGTGACCTTGTCCGTCTGGGCGTTCTCCATCACCACACTGGCACCCACCCGGGCGCTGGCGACCTGCACGCCGTTTTTCAGCAGCGACAAAAAAGCATCGACTTCGGACATGGCCAGGCCGATTTTCTGGGCCTGCGCGGCAAATGGGGCAGTCAGTGCCAGTGCGAGCAACGCTCGCGCACGGATGTGCTTCATAGGGGGGCCTTGGTGAGGGTTAAAGGGGAAGCGCAGGCGTGGTCTGCAGCTTGAAGGCCACGACCGCCTGGGCCAGGGTGTTGGCCTGGTCGTGCAGGCTCTCAGACGCCGCGGTGGACTGCTCCACCAGTGCCGCGTTCTGCTGCGTGAGCTGGTCCAGCTCTACCACGGCTGCGTTGACGCGTGAGATGTCGGAAGACTGCGCCGCCGCGGTGGCGGCGATCTCCGAAATGATGTGGTTGACCCGCTGCACCGAACCCACAATCTCTTGCATGGTGTCACCGGCCTGCTGCACCTGCAGGGAGCCGGACGCAACGCGTTCCACCGAGGCGTCGATGAGCAGCTTGATCGCCTTGGCCGCCTCGGCGCTGCGGTGGGCCAGGTTGCGTACCTCGGCGGCCACCACGGCAAAGCCGCGCCCCTGTTCTCCAGCGCGCGCGGCCTCCACCGCAGCGTTCAGGGCCAGGATATTGGTCTGGAAGGCAATGCCGTCGATGACGCCTGTGATGTCCGCAATTTTGTGGGAGCTCTGCGTGATCTCGCCCATGGTGGCGACCACGTCACTCACCGCCGCGCCGCCGCGTTGCGCCACCTGCACGGCCGAGGCCGCCAACTGGTTGGCCTGGCGCGCAGCGTCTTCGGATCGTTGCACCGTGTGCATCAGCTGGGCCATGCTGGACGCGGTGCTTTGCAGGTTGCCTGCCGTGTGTTCGGTGCGGTTGCTCAGGTCCTGGTTGCCGGTGGCAATTTCCATGCTGGCGATGCGGATGCCCTCGGACGTGGTGCGTACCTTGTCCAGTGCCAGCTGGTAGCTCTTGCGCAGGTGTTCCACGCCGCTGACCAGAGTGCCGATTTCGTCGCGCCGCCTGCTGGCAAAGGACTGGGTCAGGTCGCCTTGGGCTACCAGTGTGACTGCCTTGGTGAGTTCTCCCAATGGCGCGCTTACGGTACGGCGCACCAGGTAGAACAGACCGGTGCCCAGTAGCAAGGCCGTGGCTACCAGCAGGCTCCCGATGATGGTCATGTTGCGCCAGTAGCTACGCATGGACTCGGCCTCCGACACCTCGGCGACCAGCCATCCGCTGCCGGACTGTGTCTTGCGCATCACGGCCCAGCGTGCACCGGTGGTCTCATCCAGCAGGGGGTAGGCTTCGTGCACATGGCCATCGGGGGCCTGGGCCAAAGCCTCTAGAAAGCTGGCCGCGGCGGGTGCTGTTGCCAGCACCTTTTTTCCCTTCGCTGTGGGGTGGACGAGGAATCGGAAGTCCGAGGGCGCGCCGTTGGCATCCAGGTAGTACATGCCACCGGTGTCGAAAATCTTCACCTTGGCAACCTGTTGCTCCAGTACCCATTCCTGCAGCGACACATCATTGCCGATACCAAATGCGCCAATGACATGGCCATCGGCGGCCTTGAGCGGCTCATAGCGGGTGAGGTAGGACTTGCCGAAAAGGCGCGCGTAGCCGGTGTAGGGCTGACCTGCCATGATGGTGGCGTAGGCCGGGTGATGTGCGTCAAATGGTATGTCCAGGGAGCGTTCGCCTGACTCCGTACGTGTAGAACTGGAGATGCAGACCATGGCGTCACCCTTGCGGGCAAACACCATGGCAACGCCGGCAGTTTCCTTCGTGAACCTGTCCACCGCGAGGAAGTCGTCGTTCACAACGCTGCCACCGCTCTGCATTTCACCGGTGGATTCGTCCACTTGGGGTTGATGGTCGAAGTTACGGCGGAAGCTGGCATAGGCCCGCAAGACCATGCCGCGATTGATCTGGTCGGCCGTGTCGGCTACGGCCACCATGCTCTGCACCTGCTCGGCTACAGCGCTCACCACCAGTGCACGAGTGCTGCGTTGTTCCAACACCCCCATGGCTGCCCCCACTGCAAGCAATACCAAGGCCAGCCCCAGCAGAGCCAGCATCGCCAGCCGACGGGCGACGGAGGGGGGCAGGGGCAGGCGTGGGCGCATCGGGTAGAGATGGGGTTGTGATGATCTCCGCAGACTATAGTGACAATGGAAATTATTTACTTAGGTGTAAACACTTAGAAATTATTTTCTGTTTTGTGAGGCCGTGGCGCAATCGGTCAAGACTGCGCCGACGCCCGGAGGGCGCAGCAACAGTAGCTTGGCCTCAGGCCAGTGCGTGTTCGCTCACCGGGAAGACTTGCCGGTCAGCTGGAGCCCGGCTTGGGAGAGGATTTGCACGCCGCCCTCGCTGATGTCCATGACCAGGGCCGCGATGGACTGAGGGTTGTTGGCGTCGCGAAACGCAAACATGGGTGTGGCGTTGGCGCCAGTCGGTGACGCACGCGTTGCACCCTCCTGACACACCGCTGTCAGTAGCCCCCCGGCACCATCAGGGCTTCTTCAACGCAACAAGGAAATGCACCATGAAAAACGCCATCAGCTGGTTTGAAATCCCCACCACCCAACTGGACGCCGCCCAGGCCTTTTACGAAGCCGTGCTGGGCCGCGCCATGCGCCGCGAGAACATGGGCCCCAGCGAAGGCGCCGTGTTCCCCTACGACATGGAAGGCGACGGCACCGGCGGCGCGCTGATGATGGGGCCCACGGCGCCCAAGGTGTCCACCGGCGGCACGCTGGTCTACCTGGACGCATCGCCCTCGCTGGACGCCGCGCTGAAGCGCGCCGTGGCCCAGGGCGGCCAGATCGCCCAGCCGCGCATCGCGTTGCCACCGGGCATGGGCTTCTTTGCCCACATCACCGACCTGGACGGCAACCGCGTCGGCCTGCACGCATTGGCTTGATCCATGACCACGCGCAACAACTGGATTGCCGTGGCCTGCGCCGCGCACGCCCGCCGGGGCTGCGCGGTGCCGCAGCAGGGCTATATGCAGGTCTGCCACGGCAAGGCCGCGCCGCTCAAGCGCGTGGCACCGGGCATGGGCTTCTTTGCCCACATCACCGACCTGGACGGCAACCGCGTCGGCCTGCACGCATTGGCTTGATCCATGACCACGCGCAACAAC